>JABLWW010000015.1 GCA_013178295.1 Anaerolineae bacterium
ATGTTCGCTTTCCCGTGGGGGCACAACGAGTGATAAAGCAAAACCGTGACCCCCGTCAGGGGACGTTGTTCGCTTTCCCGTGGGGGCACAACGAGTGATAAAGCAAAACCGTGACCCCCGTCAGGGGGCGATGTTCGCTTTCCCGTGGGGGCACAACGAGTGATAAAGCAAAACCGTGACCCCCGCAAAACTCCCCTCACTGTGGGAGGGGCTGGGGGAGGGTATACAGTCCCATCACCCGCTGACAATCGATAGGGCAACCCCGTGCACCGCTTCCCCCTTTTTGTCATTTCGAGCCGCAGAGCGGCGAGAAATCTTTCGCATCCGCAAGTAAGATTTCTCGGTCGCTGTGATCCCTCGAAATGACAGGCAGGGGCTTTTGTGGTGTGTTTTGGGTATATCCCTGATCCCTGTCAGATATATATTGGCTACACGCAGAATACACACAAGCCACATTTCCCCCCGCCGTCTCTGCCCGCAGTTCTAACAACCGCCGCTCTCAGACCTCCGCCGGGCGCTCGATGCGCTCCATCTGGGCAATCTTGCCGCCCGGTGCAAAGAAAACCGCCAGCAGCCCGCCCAGCGAGGCAACAAACGCGGCAAAGAACATCCTGCCCATCGCCGCCCCCAGCGCTATACGCAGTGGGATAGTAAACGCAGCGCCGCCGCCCGCCAGCGGGTCAATCAGGCTGTTGAGATTGACACTGCCCGCATCCAACCCGCTTGCCAGCAGGTGCTGCGCCAGCCCGGCGCTGAGCAGCGCTCCCAGCACACTCACCCCCAGCGTGCCGCCAATGTTGCGGCTGAACTGAATGGTGGACGTGGCGGCTCCCAGGTCTGCCTTGCACACGCTGCTCTGCACAGCGATCAGAAAAGCAGGCACCGAAAGCCCCATCCCCACCCCCATCATCCCCGTATACACCATGACGCCAATCTCGCTCGAATGCACACCCACCCCCGCCAGCAGCAGGTTTCCAGCGGTCATCACCAGCATCCCAATCAGCGCCAGCGTGCGGTAACCCATCTTGAGCAGCAGCCGCCCGCCAAAGATGCTCGCCAGCGTCCAGCTGAGCGACATGGGCGTCAGGGCAATCCCGGCGCGCGTGGCGCTGGTGCCCAGCACTGCCTGGACAAACAGCGGCACATACGACAGACTGCCAAACATCGCCCAGCCGGAGAGAAAGCCATGCACAATGGAGACGTTGAACAACCGCCGCCGGAAGAGATACAGCGGCAGGATGGGATCAGCCGCCCGCCCCTCCACCCAAGCCAGCAGGGCAAACAGCAGACCGCTTGCCCCCAGCGCCCACCATCCGGCAGGTGTCCCTATCTGGTTGAGACCCAGCAGCAGACACACCCCGCCCAGCATCAGCAGGGCAGCTCCACCATAATCCACCCTGCGTCTGCCCGCCGTGCGCTCGCCATCGCGCCACGCCAGCCACACCAGCCCCACCGCCAGCGCCCCCGGCAGCAGGTTGATGAGAAACACCCACTGCCACGCCACGCGGTCAACCAGAAACCCGCCGATGAACGGACCAATCACCGAAGACACCCCCCACACCCCTGAAAAAAGCCCCTGCATGCGGGCGCGCTCCTCCAGCGTGAAAATCTCGCCGATGATGGTGAACGCCAGCGGCAGCACCCCGCCCGCCCCCAGCCCCTGGATGGCACGAAAGACGATCAACTGCTCCATCGTGCGGCTGAGGGCACACAGCACCGACCCCGCCAAAAAGAGCAGCATGGAAAACACATACAACCGCCGCCGCCCAAAGATATCCGAAAGCTTACCATACACCGGCCCGGTGGTGGTCGAAGTAAGCATGTAAATCGAAAACACCCAGCTGTAAATGGACAGCCCCCCCAGCTGCGCCACAATGGTCGGCATGGCGGTTGCCACCACCGTCCCCTCCATCGAAGCCAGAAAAAGCGAAAGCAGAATCCCCCAGGTGATATAGGTAATCTGTTGACGTGTCAAAGCAATCTCCACAGTGTGCAAAACCCAGCGCGCAAAACGCCCAGGCGTTGATTATAACATCACAGCCCCCGCCCGGCGCAGCGTAACTCTTTGGGCGCCGCGGGGTTATCAGTCATGTACCTCTGTGCATGGGTCATAATGACCAGCACAGCCCGCAACACGGCAAAATGGTGCCCATGCACACGAGCAAATTGTGTCCTGCGGGGGATGCGCAGCCGCACATCCTGCGGTACGATAGCAAAAAACAGACAGGACAAACAGAACACATGTCACTCACAAAAAAATTAATCTATTGGTTTTCCAAGCCGGTCGTGCTTTCCTACACCGGCAGTATGCTGCAAATGGATGTGCGGCGGGAGGCAGCCTTGCCAGAGGGGGCAAAAATCATCGCCGCCAACCACCCCAGCACCACCGACCCGTTTTTTGTCGCCGCCATGCTGCGCCAGCAGTCGTTTATCCTCATCAATAACCTGCTCTTTCAGGTGCCGCTGCTGGGCGAATATCTGCGCCGTTCGGGGCACATCCCCGTCGAAGCCGGTAAAGGACAGCGCGCCGTAGATGCCGCCTTGGAATATCTGCGCGCCGGGCGGACGGTGATGATCTTCCCCGAAGGCGCCCTCAGCCCTGAAGAAGGCGGGTTTCAGCAGGCGCGCACCGGCGTTGCCCGTCTGGCATTGGCAAGCGGCGCCCCGGTCATCCCGGTCGGCATCCATCTTGACCGCCAGCGTCTGCACAGCATTCAGTCCACCGTGCGCGGGCAGCAGGATACCGGACGCTGGTATCTGCGCGGACCGTATTACATCACCAGCGGCAAGCCGCTGCACTTTAGCGGCAGTGTGGAAGACCACGCCCGCGTGCGCAGCGTTGCCGATACCGTCATGCACCACATCATCGAGCTTGCCCGCCAGAGCGAACAGCGCATGAAGCGTCTGCCCTCGGCGCTGGTCGGCGAATTCGGCGTATAACCCGCCCAAGCCCATCATCACAGGCTTGGGGAGTGCGTCCGATGCACCCCCCAAGCTTTTGCTTTACAGCTGGTGGTTTTCACTATAAAATTACCCAATGACCATACTGGATCAGATACTGCCAGGCAAAAGGCGCTCGCAATTCTCTCCTGCCGCACAGCGGGCATGCGGGGGCAAATATTACCAGCAGGGTCATATCCACTCTAAACCAGGAGAATAAAAATGAAACCCCTGCAGCGTTTTATCCTTCCCATCCTGCTCGTTTTTGCTTTTCTGGCGTCTGCCGGATGCACCTATCAGCGGGTTACCCCAACCACCGCCCCAACGCCAGATGTCAACGCTACCGTCAACGCGGCAGTTGCCGCCACCGAAGCGGCACAGGTGATGATGCAGGCAACCATTGATCAAGCCGTCCAGAGCACTGCCTCACTCATCCCAACCTCGGTGATCACCGCCGTCATCGTCATCACCCCCATCCCCTCCCCAACCCCTGTGGATGCCTACACCCTCAGCGAGGAAGAGCTGGCAGCCATTATTGACCAGTCGGTCAACGAGGCAATCAGCGCCTACGAGACGGCAACCGCCGCCACCCAGCAGGCATATCAGGACGGCAGCCTGTCTTCCGAAGAACTGGAAGCGGCATACTATGCCTACGCCTATGCCGAAGACGAGATCGAAGCCGCTCTGGCGCTGGCAGACGAATATCTGGCGCTGTATGCGGAGCTTGGCGAAGAGACCATTGCCCTGCTGACAGCCATCGAGGAAGACCTGTCTGCCATGGCATCCGCGGCAGAAGCCGCCTCCGCCACGCTCAACGAAATCTACGCCAACGTCCAGGCAGGGGTACAAGTTACCCAGCAGAACATCGAGCAGTTACAGCAGCAGGTTGAGCAGGCAGCAGCCAACGCCCAGCAGATGCACGAGCAGGCTGGCGCATGGCAGACCACAGTGAAAAACGAAATCAGCCGCTTCGAGCAGCAGTTCGGCAGTCTGCAGCCCAACCAGATCGCCGCAGACCGTTTAGGCTCGATCCAGATGTGCAAGGACTATCTTGCCACAGTGCGCTCTGCGCTGCAGGATAACAAACTGACCCGCGACGAGATGAACGTCATTGCCCAGCTGGGCGCCAATGCCAGCGCCAGCGTCAAACAGTTCCAGGCTCCCGAGATGGCAAACCTGGCAAACAAGATTGAGGGAATGACACATCAGCTTTCGCGCGGTGAGCTTCCGCAAGCGCGCGGCGGTCTGGGCGAGATCGAGCGCTCCATCCCGCGCCGTTAAGCCTGCACATTGTAGGATGGGGCTTGCCCCATCACCCCATCGGCATCGGCGGGGTGAACCCCGCCCTACAACCAACCCGACAGCCAGCACGTAGGATGGGGCTTGCCCCATCGGCTTGCCCCACCCCCAGCCTGCTATCCCAACCCATAGCCGCCCTCGACCAGCTTCTTCAGACGCTGGATAAAGCGCGCCGCCGGGGCACCGTCAATGACATCGTGGTCAAAACTGACGGTAACGCTCAGGTACTCGCGGATTTCCACGCGGCGGTTGACCACCCCCGGCTTTTCCGCCATCCCGCCCAGCGTTACCTGGAGCACATGGTTGGGCTGCGGGATTCCCCAGCCGCTGCCCCTGCCAAACATCACCACCGAGGAGAGCAGCACCGTGCCGTAAAGTTCCTTCATCCACTGCGGGTTCTTGAGCAAAAACCGCAAAAACAGACGACGCACAAAACCAGGCAGGCGTACAAACCATTCGATAAACCCCGCCTCGCGGCTGGCGGCGTGCCCCCCCTGCTGAAACGCACGGATTTCCTGCTCAAGCTCGCCCAGCGTCTTATGGTTCACTCCCCTGAGAATATGCGGGCGGATCGCCTTGACCCCGTCCACCTCCACCTCAAAGAGCATATTCACGTCCACGTCGTCAAAGATCACCACACGCCCGCGCCCGTCGCGGCAGGCATGCATCTGTTTATCCTGGTCAATTGCCGTCCCCAGGCAGGCAAGAAAAAAGGTCGAAAATGAGAGGGTTTCCCCCGTCTGCTGGCGGTAGCGGCGCAGCTTCTGACGCGCTTCGGTAATATCAAACTCCACCAGCCCGTGGATGGTGTGTCTCTGCCGCGCCAGTTTGCCGCCATCCACCATCAGCAGCCGATTCCTGGGAAAGGGCTGCACAGTTTTCATCACATCTTTTGTTTTCATCGCACACTTCCTATCGGCTGTCCCCATCAGCCAAAATGTTTCTCAATCACACCCAGCGCATTTGCAACCCCGTTTTCAGCGCGGATGGCAGCCCCCGCCCGGCTTGCCCGCGCCCGCATGGCGGCATCCGTTACTGCCGTCTCAATTGCCTCCGCCAGACGCCCGGCGGTGAGGTTCTTTTGCGCAACAGGCGGCGGACCCAGCCCCATCGCCTGCACACGCGCCCCCCAGAAGGGCTGGTCGAGGATAAAAGGGACAATCACCGAGGGCACCCCAGCGCGCAGCCCCTCCGCAGTGGTACCTGCCCCGCCGTGATGCACCACCGCCGCCATGCGCGGGAAAAGCCAGCTGTGCGGGGCGGCATCCAGCACAAAGACGTGCCGCGCAAGCTGTTCAGGGCGCAGCCCTCCCCACCCCGTCAGCAGCACCCCCCGCCGTCCGCACTGTGCCAGCGCCTCCAGCGCTATCCCTGCCAGCTTCTGCGGGTTGCGTCCCGCCATGCTGCCAAAGCCGATAGACACCGGCGGGTCGCCCGCCTGCAAAAACGCCTCCAGTGATGGGGAAGGCTGCCATGCGGTTTGCGCATCCAAAAAGAAATAACCGCTGACATGCACACCCGGCGGCCAATCTGGCGGGCGTGGGATAATCTGCGGACTGTAAGCGCCGAGCATGGGCGTGGTTTTGAGCACACGGTAAAAATCGGCAGCAGTGAAGACGGAAAGCCCCAGCCGCCGCCGAAAATCATTGACAAACGGGCTGTACCACAACCAGGGCACGCGCAGCATCACCCACCCTGAAAGATAATTGTGCCACCCTCCCAGACTGCGCTGGATTGGCCATGAAGCCGCCGGAAAGGCGCGCGTCGGCAGCAGCGGAGTCGGCTCAACATGCATCACGGGGATTTTGAGCGCCTCGGCTATCGTCTGCCCAAAGGCGGCAAACACACCCAAACAGATCAGCCCCTGCGCCGTGCGGCATGCGGTGTAGGCGTCCTCCGAAAAACTGCGCACGATCGGAGCGATCATGCGGCGCATGGCAACGATCGAGCGGATGGGGTTGCCGCCGCCCGTTTCCATAAACTCCCGCCCGGTGTCGCTCGCCATGATCTGCCGCACATCCCCGCGCAGCGCAGAAAAATCCACGCCATGCGCCTGGAGAAACCCAGCAAAGTCCTGCGGGGCAGCCAGAGACACCGCCCAGCCAGCCGCCTGCATCCCTTTTGCCAGCGCCAAACACGGCTGAATATCCCCCTGTGAACCGGCGGCAAGGATAACGATTTTTCTCATCCTGCTATCATAACACACCCCAACGGCGGATGGTATAATGCGCCCATGCAGATTGCTGCCATCGTGCTGAGCTATGCCCTGGGACTGGTGGTGATGGTGCTGTGCGTGGGTGTGCTGCGCAGCCGCGCCCTGCTGGATGGGCTGCTGCCGCCGGGCAAACCCGACATGCCGCTTGCCAGCCGTCTGCGCCGCCTGGAAGAAATCACCGCCCTCACCCCTGCCGAATTTGAGCGTCTGGTGGGCGAGTTATTTGCCTGGCAGGGATACGAGGTAACCCCCACCCCCTCCAGCGGCGATCAGGGCGTTGACCTGTTTTTGCGCCGCGCCGGACGGCTTTCGGTGGTGCAGTGCAAACGTTATCAGCCCGGCGAGCCGGTGGGGCAGCCGGTGGTGCGCGACCTGTACGGCGTGCTGGCGCACCATGCCGCCTGGGAAGCCTATCTGGTAACCAGCGGCAGCTTTTCCGAACCGGCGCGCAGCTGGGCGGCAGGCAAACCCATCCGTCTGGTGGACGGCAATCAGCTGGCAGAGTGGCTGGAGATGCTGCGCTCCAACGCCAGACCGCACCCCGACCGCCGCACCCTGCTGGGGCTGGCGCTGGCTGCGCTGGCGCTGCTGGCAGGCGGTGCCCTGCTGGGGATGACCTGGCTGCTGGTACTGCAGGCGCTCACCGCCTGACCCGCCCGCAGGATGGGGTTTGCCCCATCAGGCTTGCCCCATCGGGAAAATCACCCATGCGTTGGCGGATGGTTTGGAAAAGGAGGAGGCGGTGGATTGCCGCCCGGGCTTGGGATAAACTTATCCTCCCTCTCCGGACCCTCTTCAGGGACTAACGGGCACAGCCCCTTTTCTTTTCCGCCTGCATCAAAGCCGGAAGCCACACGGCAGGTGTTATCCAATGAGTGCACGGCTTTGAGCGGGTAGAACGCACCTTCCTCTTTCAGCGGGGAGCCAGCCAGGTCGTAGGGGAAGTGGTCGCTGGGGTGGAACAGATCGTTTGTCAGGGCAAGCCCCGAACTCCAGGCGCGCCACAGGAATTTGCCCTTCTCACCGCCGATCAGGCTGTTTTTGAAGGCAATTTCGACATAGTGCGAGTCCTCAAGCGAGAGCCGCCCCCACGCCAGATCGGGGTCATCGCCGATGCCCTGCTGTATGTCAAAGAAGACTGTTTCGTAGCCGTCGCCGCCCACGTCTTTATCGGCATTACTGACGATCTGGATGACCCCAGCGTCCCATTCACGTCCCTCGGGGTTGACCGCCCAGATGATGTAATCGCCGTTGTCGTCGAGATCGGTATCCAGCTCAATCCCGTAGGCGGCTGGGACTTCGTCTGCCGCCGGGGGAGCCTGCACCAGCCGCAGGGTCACATACACCCACTCAGGGTCGCTTCTCTGCAGAACGGCGCCGGAGAGATCCAAATAGGGGAGATACACCATCTCCTCCTGTGTGAAGGGACGCTCGTAAATGCCTTCTTTGTACTTGTCGCCTCCATAGGCGCGCTTTTGTTTGGCAACCTCCTCACTCACCTGATCGTGGATAATCTGACGCTTGCCCTCGCCGGTGACGGGGATAGCAAGGTGGGCAAGCTCGGTGGGTTCCGGGGTAGGCGGAATGGCGGTAGGTTCAAGGGTGGGCGGCAGAGGCGTAGGGGGCGGGGGCGCCACAGTGGGCGGGGGAAGCTCAGCTTTGGCATCCGATTGCCGGGCAGCAAAACTGCACCCCGCCAGAAAGACACAGATAAGACCCACAAGGGTCAGTTTTTTGAGTGAAGGTACGAAGAATTTCATAGTACATACCTCCTTTGACCGAGCAAAAAACACTAGCCAATACTTGCCACGCAGAAGTCTGCCGTGGCGGTTTGCCCCTCACCAACCGATACCTTGACCGAATCCGGTCCGATGGTGCTGTAGCCGGGGTGATTGAGGGTAACCGTGTAGCTGCCGGGGTCAACCGGACCAATGTAATAGAACCCATCCTTGCCGACGTCAGAATATCCGCCGTCGGCGGTTACGCTGAAGCCGCCAAAGCTCCATGCCGAATCGCATTTGCCGTCGCCATTGCTGTCATAATACACCATGCCCTGAATGGCGCCGGGGCTGGGCGGAGGAGGAGGTGGGGGAGGAGGCGGGACGGTGAAGGTGGGCGTTGGCTGCGGAGGAGGCGCGGGAACGGTGAAGGTGGGCGTCGGCTGCTGCGCCGGAGGCTGCCCGGGTTTGGTGGGGGTGCGCGTCGGCTGCGGTGGGGTCACGCCCGCCGCACAGCTGACAATCTGGATTTCTCCCACCTCCGAGAAGGCAATATCCGTGCCGCCCGTCCCGACCACGATGGCGCGGTACTTGACACTGCCGCCCGAGGCAAGCTGCGCCGGGGCACTGGAGGTGTTCAGCCGGTAGGTATAGCCCCCGCCGCCGATGGGCGTCATGGCAGCGCGGTTCTCCACACCCACCGTGCCGATCCACGTTCCCGCCTGGTCAAACCACACATACCCCAGGTCAACGCGCGCAATCTGCGCCGCGGCGATGTCCGTCCCGGCTTCAAAATTGATGGCGGTCGGCTGACTGGCGGTGCACTTGCTGCCGATATAGACCGGGTTGGGCAGCCCGCCGATCTTGATCATCTTGCCGCCTGCTTGCTCTCCCTGGCAGGGTTCGACGGCAATCACGCGCTCATCGCTCTGACGGAACCATTCCTTTTGGTCATTGAGCAGCGCCAGCCGGTAGAGGATTTTGCCCTCCCCGCTTGCAAAAAACGCCATATCTCCCGCCGAGAGGATATACGCACCACTGTAACTGCCCCCGCTGCCGGGGGTGAGCATCTGAGAAAACTCGCGGCGCTCACCGCTCTGGTTGACCATCACGCCAAGGATATGCACCTCAATGGCGCCCTGCAGGTCTGCCACATAGCCCTCAAAATTGATGGTGGTCGTCCCCGGCGTGCACCCGGCGCCGATCGCCAGTCGGTCGGGGTTGGCGCCGACTTTCATCTCTCCACCGCTCTGTACCGTAACGGTGATCTCCGTCCCTTCTTCTGATGACACCATGCCGCTGCAAGCGGCTTTTTCGGGGTCGCCCACACACACCCGCGCCGGTTCAGAGGACGCCTCCTGCCCGGCGGTGTTGACCGCCACCGCCTGGATCACATACACGCCCGGCGCCGAGGGGTTCCACTCGAGCGTGGCTTGGGTCAGTTCCAGGCTGGCATCCGCCGAGGCACTGCCCAGTTCCACCCCGTTGACCACAAAGCGGATCATCATCACCCCCCCGCCCGGCTGACGGGCGTGCGCCACCAGCGGGAACGGCTCCAGCGGCAGCGCATACCCGTTGGGGGGCTGGTCAAGCCAGACGCGCATCGCATTACTTGCGCCCCCGCCTCCAGCCTGTAGCGTGCAGGCGCTCAGCGCAAAAATCACCACGATCACCGCGGTCAGCAAAGTCTTGTCGCTCATCTTTTCACCTCCACTTTGGCGCATATCTAAGGCGTAATCGGCGCACCGCTCACCCGCACGGTGATGGTGCAGTCCGCCTGCGGGTTGGGCGTGGTTGTATCGCGCAGGGTGAAGGTCTGGTTGATGCGCGACCAGTCTTCAATCGAACGCCCCGCAAGACGCATGCTCACGTTGCAGAACACATCCTCTGCCCAGCCTGACCACCAGTTGCGGTCATCATCCGCAAGCCACGCCCCAAAGACAACTTCATCCGACGGGTCGCTGATGACCGTCTCAAACACATTCAAGCCGTAGGCAGCCGTGATGCACGGTGCGCCACCCCCAGGGCAGCTCCCCATCCTCAGCGAGCGCAGGTTGTAAGTGCCCTGTTCCAGGTCTGCATAGAGCGAGCGCAGCGACCAGGGCAGCGACCCGCCGCCTGCTGAGAAATAGGCGCTGATTTCCAGCTCGGTATCCCGCGCCGGACAGAAGATGCACGGGTCACCGATGTCATTCACATTATCCAGACGCAGAGTTTGAAAATCAATGTTCACCCGCGCCGCGCTGGGGCAAACGAGAGAGGTGAAGGTCAGCGGGTCGCTCATGCGCGACTGACGGGCGCCCTGCCGGGCACGCACGCGGTACTCGACGCGCTTGTTACAGCGCAGGCCGGCATCGCGCGGCAGGGTCATACGCAGCAGCCTGCCGTCTGCGCCGCGGGGAATATCCCAGCTGATGGTGAACATCGCCCCGCTTGCCAGGTCAACCTCCGTACGATAGACAGTATAGGCAGTCAGATCCGATTCGGGCACCAGCGGCGTGGGCGTCCAATCCCACAGCAGCGCAGTCTCCCTTCCGCCGCCAAACAGCATGTTCAGGCTGCATGCCGCCCGCGCAACAGGCTCGCTCAGCTGGTCGCAGGCTTCCCTGCTTGCCCCAAAGCGCAGATTGTGCGGGGGAGGCAGATACAGCAGCACTTCGATCAAATCCACCACGTTGAGATACCCGCCCGGGGTGAGCGTGGCAGGCGCCTCAGGCGGGATGACCGGTGTGCAGGCAACCGCCGCCGGACCAATGCAGTACGAAAAGCGGAACGACCCGGCGCGGGTGCTGCGCAGGCTGCCATCCCACTCGGGCTGGCGATGGCTGACTTCAAACCGTCCGAGCTGTTCGGTGCGCGCACCGCGCCGCCCGCGGCACTCGCCGCGCAGGATAACCGGGTTGCTGACCGGGTGTCCATTGAGGTTGACCCTGCCGCCGCCCGGCTGGCGTGTCAGATTGTAATACAGCCGGTTGCTTGGGTCGGGCGAGAGCAGGTTTGAATCGCCCAGCGGGATGCGCTCGTAGGGCTGGTCGTTGATCGAGAGGTAGCAGTACACCCCGTCCCAGGCGGCGTCGGTGTTGACCATGGCAACCGTCAGCATCAGGTCGCTGGCAGAGCCGGGCGGCGCCCCCGCTCCCACACACCCCGCCGGGGTGGTGGCAGCTGCCATCAGGCTCGGCGCACCTTCCCTGCCGCTGCGCACAGAAGCCACCTGATAGCGGAAGACCTGTCCCCCCGGCAGGGCGGGCAGGGCATCGCGGAAGGAGGTGGTGTTGGCAGGCGGTGAGGCAATCACCAACGGACGCACATCGCCCGGTCCCAGCCGGTAGATGCGGTAGCCTGTCTCCTCCGGGCTGTCGTTCCATGTCAGCGTGGCGCTGGTGCAGTCGGCACTGACACGCAGATTGGTGGGCGGCGCCGGGGCACCTGGCGGAGGCGGGGGTGGAGGAGACGGCGGGGAGGGCGGAGAGGGGGGCGAGGGAGGGGAAGAAGACGCCGGAGCCTCGACCGTCGTTCCGGGCGGCAGCGGGGCGTAGGGGTCTGTTCCGCTCAAGCCGGGGTTGCTCTGCACCAGCTGCTCGGGGGTCACCCCATACAGCGTTGCCAGGTCGCTCAGGCTGGGGTTGGGCGAGCCTGGCTGCGCAGCCAGGTCGTCCACGTTAATCGACGCTGTATCGGAGGGCGGCAGTATGTCCACATACACCGCCGCCGAGTCGACAAAATCGTTCTCCGTGCCGTAGGCGCGCGCCACCAGCACATGCCGCCCGGCGCTCTCGGGACGCCAAAGACCAGCCAGTGCCAGCGGCGTCTGCCCGCTCTGGCTGGCGTTCTCCGCCAGCACCAGCCCGCCGTCGGCATACACTTCCAGCCGCGTCACCCCGCGCCTGGCAACCGCCCCTGCCTCAATGACAACCTCACTGTTGAGCGGCGTCTGACTGCCATCCAGCGGCGCAAGGATGGTGGCGTTGAGCGCAATGCCCTGCCGCCAATCATAGCGCGCCAGCAGCACCACAGCAACGCACAACCCTGCCAGCAGCACAATCCCCGCCGCCAGCCCACACCCTGCGATCCAGCCTTTGCCGGACCGCGCCGCTTTCCCGGTCTGACTCCTCATATCCACCTCCTTTTTTATCTGTCAGAGAAGGCTTAATTCAACAGCGTAAACTTTCCCCCAAAACCCCCTGGGTATTGCCTCGGTGGTGTCACCAAAACGATCACCATCATGTTAGCACACTCGAAATCGGATTACAAGAGGGGATTTTTGCATATTTGGATCAATCCCGCCCGCATCGGCTTGCCCCAGCGGAAGTCTCCCCTTCCCTCCGGGGGGTACGTAGGATGCGCCCTGCCCCATTGGGTTAGCGGGGTCAACCGCGCACAGCACTCCCGCAGACAGCCGCCCTACACGCTCCCCTCTCCTTGCAGGAGAGGGGCTGGGGGTGAGGTGCGCCCTGCCCCATCGGTTTTGGCTACGCGCCCCCTCACACCTTTTAGGAGAGGGTCCGGGGGTGAGGTGCGCCCTGCCCCATCGGCTTGCCGCCGCCGCACCCGCTCACCTGCCGCTGATTTTCTTCCACACAAACCCCACCAGCGCCTCACGCATCAGGCTGTTTTGCAGGGCTTTGGCAGAGGGCGGCACAGCAGGGGCTTTCTGACGCAGCTCGAGGTGCAGTGCACCCTGCGGGCAAACGCTGACGCACAGCCCACACCCCAAACACAGCGCATGATCCACCTGCGGCAGCCCGTCTTCTCCCACCCGCACCGCCCGCACCGGGCACATCTCCACGCAGGCATGGTCGGCGGCGCATTTGTGCGCCTCAAAGACCACGCGGTAGCGCGAGACGGCTTCAATGTTCTTCTTTCCGGCGGCAGTGGCTTTCATCCCCGGGCAGCAGCAGGCACAGCAGTTGCACAGCCCACGGATTTCACCCTGAAAGTTATCTATGTTGTGCACCAGCCCCTCTTTTTCGCACGCCTCAAGGATCTCCAGCGCCTCCTCCAGGCTCAGCGGGCGGGCGATTCCCAAATCAATCAGGCTTTGGGCAAACTGGTTGAAGACAAAACACGTCTCATGCGGTTTGCTGCACGGCGCGCCCTGCATCTGGCGCGAAAGACGGCAGTAGCACTCCGCCACACCAATCAGCTTCTGCTGGCGCACCATCTGCGAGACGACATCCAGCGGCAGCACCTGACGCGGGTCGGGGATGGGGTGGTTGATCTCGATGCGCACCTTTTCGGCAGGCTGGATGGTACGCTCCACCGGCAGGATGCGAAAATAGGGCGTGCGCGTCGGCAGCTGATAGGCAGCCACCTCCGCCAGCGAGAGCCAGTAATCGGCGTAGGCTTTGCCCAGCTCGCTGCCCTTACGCATGCGCACCTGCTGCTCGGCGGTCATGCTCAGCGGACAGCTTTCGTAGGCGACGCCCTGCGGCGTGTGGTGGCGCATGACAAACGCCTGCTGATAGAGGCGCTCCAGCGTCTCCTCCAGCCGCAGGCGGTCATATCCCAGGCGGGCGGCTTTGCGCGCCAGCTTTTCCAGCGGGATGGTGCTGCCAAAGGGGATGAGAAAATAGATGCGCAAATCCTCTTCGGGGATGGTCTGGCTCAGCGCCCACAGGATGCGCTCCTCGCCGGGCAGTTTGCCAAACATCAGGGCAGAGGCATTGACCAGCTTGTGATACAGAGAAGTTTTTGGCATGGCTTGTGTTCCTTGTTTGGGGGAGAAAAAGAAAAACGGCATTGGTATTATAATCAATGTATTCACATCAAGAAAATTTAAGAAAAAAGTCATTGCAATTGCAGGCAAGGATGTGTTATGATTGATGCACACGTGTGCATTCAGGGTTGTTTCCATCTATGAAAACAGGAGTGGTGCGTTGGTTTCAGATGACGTTCTGCAGATGAACCGCATCGACAAGAGTTTCTTTGGGGTAAAAATCCTGGACTCGGTCACCTTTCAGGTCAGGCGTGGTGAGGTACATGCCCTGGTTGGCGAAAACGGCGCCGGAAAGTCCTCATTGATGAAAATCCTGATGGGAATCTACACCAGCGACCGCGGCGAAATCATCCTCGACGGGCAGCGGGTGGCATTCCATCACCCGCGCGAAGCCATTGCGCACGGCGTTTCGATGATCCATCAGGAATTAATGCCCGTGATGGACATGGAAGTGGCTGAAAACATCTTTCTGGGGCGCGAGATCGCCGCCCGCCAGGCAGGTTTGCTGGGGCTGGTCAACAAAAAAGAGCAGCGTCTGCAAACCGCCAAACTGTTTGCCAAAATGGGCATCTCGATTGACCCCAAACGTCTGATGCGCAGCCTGAGCGTCGCCCAGATGCAGCTGGTGGAAATCGTCAAAGCCCTTTCGCTCTCCGCCAAAGTGGTGATCATGGACGAACCGACCTCTGCCATTACCGACAAAGAGGTAGATACGCTCTTCGACCAGATTGCCAAACTCAAGGCGCAGGGCGTGGCGATCATCTACATCTCGCACAAGATTGACGAGATCTTCAAAATCGCCGACCGCATCACCGTGCTGCGCGATGGACAGCTGATCGCCACTGAAGACGCCGCCAGCCTCAACAAAGACCGCCTGATCACCATGATGGTGGGCAGGGAGATCAAAGAGTTTTACCCCAAAGAGACAGTGCAACCCGGTGAAGTTGTCTTGCAGGTCAAAGAGCTAAGCCAGAAAGGCAAATTTCACGATATCAGCTTCTCCGTCCGCCGCGGCGAGATTGTGGGGATTGCCGGATTGGTGGGTGCCGGGCGCAGCGAACTGGTGGAGTGCATTTTTGGCATCACCCGCCCCACCAGCGGCGCGGTGCTGCTGGACGGCAAAAAAGCCAGCATCCGCCACCCAAAAGATGCCATCCGCAGCCGCATGGCGCTGGTTACCGAAGACCGCAAACTGACCGGTCTCAACCTCAAGGCTTCAGTCGAGCACAATATTTCGCTGGTCGGCATCCAAAGCCTTTCAAAATACGGCATCATCAACACCCGCAAAGAAGCCGCGGTAACCGAAGAATACATCCGCCGGATGCGCATCAAAGTTTTTTCACGCAAAAGCATGGTCAATGCCCTCAGCGGCGGCAACCAGCAAAAGGTGGTGCTTTCCAAGTGGCTGCTGACCGAACCGGAGATCATCATCCTCGATGAACCCACGCGCGGCATTGACGTGGGCGCCAAGCGGGATATTTATCTGTTCATGGGCGAGCTGGCAAAAGCGGGCAAAGCCATTTTGATGATCTCCTCCGAAATCCCCGAACTGATGGGGCTTTCTGACCGAATTTTGGTAATGGCAGCCGGAAGGCTTGCCGGTGAACTGGAACGCAAAGACTTTTCGCAGGAAAATATCATGCGGCTGGCATCCAAATTTGAGGCAAATAAAGATGAGTGAGAAAAAACAAAGCGTGCAGCTTGGCTCCTTCAAGGAACTGGGAATCTTTTTTGCATTTCTAATCATCCTGGCGGTGTTGATGATCCTCTCCCCCAATGCATTTGCCCGTCCCGCCAACCTGATCAACATCCTCAAACAGGCTTCCATCAACGGCATCCTGGCAACTGGGATGATGTACGTCATCATCTCCGGCGGGATTGACCTCTCGGTGGGTTCGATTGTGGCATTGAGCGGCGTCATTGCCGCCAGCTTTGCCCACCCGGGCGAGTATCCCCTCATCGTGCCCATTGTGCTGGCGGCGGTGGTGGGGGCGCTGGTCGGTCTGGCAAACGGAATCGGCGTGGCTTATGGCAACATCCCCCCCTTCATTGTTACCCTGGGCAGCATGACCATCGTGCGCGGCATCGCCCTAATCGCCGCCAACGGTCAGCCGGTTTTCAACGTTACCAAGCAGTTCGAAAGAATCTCCGGCGGGTTTGTGTTCAACACCATCCCCAACCTGGTAGTGTACTTCATCGTCGTGACCCTGGTGCTGGCGTTTGTGCTGACGCGTACCGTGTTCGGACGGCGGGTATACGCCATTGGCGGCAATGAAACCGCCGCCAAAGTCTCGGGGATCAACGTCGAGCAGATCAAACTGGCGGTCTATACCCTGTGCGGCTTTCTTGCCGGGATTGCCGGTTTGCTGCTGGCTTCGCGCATCATCTCCGGCAACCCCACCTCGGGGCAGGCGTACGAGCTGGATGCCATTGCGGCGGTCATCATCGGCGGCGTCAGCATGTCGGGCGGGGCCGGAAAATGGTACGGTACAGTCATCGGCGCGTTGATGATCGCGGTGATCAGCAATGGGCTGGATATTCTCAACGTCTCATCGCACTTTCAGCTGGTCATCAAGGGGCTGATTATCGTCGTTGCGGTGCTGATGGATATCAAAGGCAAAGCGGGGAGATAAGCATTGCACACGCTTTTATCCTCTCATGGTTTACTTCTCACACCAAATTCACTTCATAAGGAGAAAGATATGAAAAAGAGACTGTCTGTTCTGTTCGCTGTTTTGACAGTGCTGGTATTTGCACTAAGCGCATGCCAGCCTGCCGCTCCAGCCACCGAGGCGCCTGCCGCTCCAGCCACCGAGGCGCCTGCCGCCCCAGCTACCGAGGCGCCCGCCGCCCCAGCTACCGAGGCGCCCGCCAAGCCCGCCGCCAAGTACGGGCTGTTTATGAGCCACATGACCAATGCCTTTACCATCGAACTTTCGGACGCGGTGAAATCCAAAGCCCAAGAACTCGGTGTTGAGTTGACCGTATACGACGGCGAGCATGACCCCGCCAAACAGGTTAGCCAGGTTGAAACAGCCGTCACCCAGGGCATTAGCTGCATCGTGATTGAACCCGCCTCGGTGGATGGTCTGGTGCCCGCTATCGAAAACGCCACCAAGTCCGGCGTGCCGGTGGTGGTGGTCAACCAGGCAATCAGCAAGCCCGAAGTTGCCAGCAGCTTTGTCGGCGTCAGCAATGTGGATGGCGGCATCCTCGAGATGAAGACCGCCGCTGAAGCCCTCGGCGGCAAGGGCAATGTGGCTTTCCTGCTCGGACCAATGGGCTCTGATGCCCAGCTCGGGCGCACCAAAGGCTACTACGAGGTCCTCAAGGACTATCCCGACATCAAGGTTGTCTTTGAACAAACCGCCAACTGGAAGACCGATGAAGCCCTGACGGTGGTCGAAAACTGGCTGCAGACCGGCACACAGATTGACGCCATCGTCGCCAACAACGACGGTATGGCGCTGGGCGCCCTCAAAGCAGTGGAAGATGCCAAACTGCTTGACAAGATCAAGATTTACGGTCTGGACGCCACCCCGGATGCCCTGGCAGCGGTCAAAGAAGGCAAACTTGCCGCTACGATCTCTCAGAACACAACCGCCCAGGGCTTGACCGCCATGGAAACCTGCTACAAGATCGTTCAGGGCGAACAGGTAGAAAAAGAAATTCTGCTCAACTTCGTCCTCATCACCAAAGACAACGTTGACGAGTTCATCAAGTAAAAACCCTGCTGTAACAACCGCTTCTTAAGAGCACGCAGAAGTAAACCAGAAGATCAAAGGGCTGCGCCCCCAAAGCGCAGCCCTCTTTTTTGTGTCCCTCCCCCGCCCCTGCGGATATCCCCTTCTCCCTCTGGGAGGGGACGGGGGAGGGCATGTAGCCTTGCCCCAGCGCAATCTGCCCATCCGGCAGGAACGCAGACAATAGTATAATTTGGATAAGGATGAGAGCACATGTCCACGTCTTCTACAGCCAGGAAGATGGCGGCTACATCGCCGATATTCCTGATTTAAAACACTGTTCGGCATTTGGCAACACCCCCGAAGAAGCGCTGCATCAAGTCTTGCTGGCAAAACAGGCATGGCTTGATTCCGCCCGGGCAAATGGCAAACCCATCCCCGCGCCGCGCTACCGCCCGGTGATTTACCAGGTGGCAAGGACCTGATCCAGGCACGTAGGATGCGCCTTGCCCCATCGGTTTTGGCTACGCGCCCCCTCACACCTTTTAGGAGAGGGTCCGGGGGTGAGGTGCGCCCGCCGATCCCCTCAGCGCGCCCGCGCCGCCTGCAGCGCATATTCCACAATCATCCCCGGAATATCCACCCCCGTCAGCGGAACGGTGGAGTGAAACTCCATGGTGTGGTTGACCTCGTTGATCAGATAACCGCGTTCGGGGTCTTCGAGCACATCCACCGCAATCACCCCGCCGCCCACCGCCTGCGCCGCCGCCACGCTGATAGCATCCAGCTGCGGCGTCACCGGGCAGATGCTTGCCTTGCCGCCGCGGGCGGTGTTGGTGATCCAGTGCGCCGAACTGCGGTAGATGGCGCACACCGTGCGGTCGCCGATGACAAAGCTGCGGATATCGCGCCCGGGTTTGGAGATGTATTCCTGAATATAAAATACCGAATGCTGATACGACCCCAGCACCTCCTTGTGTTCAAGGATGGCTTCAGCGGCTTCGCGGTCGTTGACCTTTGCCAGCAGCCGCCCCCACGAACCGATCACCGGTTTGAGGATCAGCGGGTAGCCGATGCGGTCCATGATCTCCAGCGCCGCTTCGGGGGTAAAAGCCGTCCACACGCGCGGCTGCGGCACGCCCGCCCGCGCCAGCGCCTCAGAGGTCGCCAGCTTATCGCCGCACACTGCCGCCACCTGTGCCATGTTGACCGTAGGGATGCCCCACGAATTGAGCACACGCGTGATATACAGCCCGTTCTTATAGCTCACACTGCGCTCGATGACGATGTCATACTGCCGCCAGCTGCCCGCATCGAGCACATCCATCCACACCTCACGGTCGTCAATGCGGTCGTAGTCAATCCCGCGCCGCTCGAGCGCCTCAAAAATCCATTTCTCCTCCACCCGCACCCGCGAACACAACACTGCAATCTTCATACCTGCATTCCTCCTGTCATCGCATTGGTTTCCAGCGCCGCCAGCACGCGCCGGGTGATGGCGGCAGTGGTATTCTCGCCCGGCGTTTGCAGGGCAAGCTGCACGGCAAGCTCGATGCGCCGCGCGGCATCTTCTTCTTTCCACACATAGCGCGCCAGCAGCGCCGCGCTCAGCATGGCTGCTGCCGGGTTGGCGATGCCGCGTCCGGCGATATCCGGCGCCGAACCGTGCACCGGCTCGGCAACGGCGCAGTCATCCCCCAGGTTAAGCGAAGGCGCCAGCCCCATCCCGCCGCACCAGCGCGCCGCCACATCCGAAAGGATATCGCCAAACAGATTAGTGGTCACCAGCACGGCAAAGCGCCCGGCGTCCACCGCCAGCTGATAGGCAGCGTTATCCACCAGCATCTCCTCCACCTCCACCGCCTGCCCGCCGCGGCGGGCTTCTTCGACCGCTTCCATCACCCCCTGGCGGAAGAGACCATCCGTCAGCGGCAGGATGTTGGCTTTGTGGACGATGGTCAGCCGCCCCGCGCCGCGCCGTGTCAGCATCTCCACCGCCCGCCGTCCAATGCGCCGCGAGGCAGCCAGCGTGATCACCCGCTCGGCAATTGCCGTATCGCCCTCGCGCCGCTCACGCCCGGCGTACAGCCCCTCGCTGTTCTCGCGCACGATGATCATATCCACCTGTGCGGCGGGCGGCTGGGCAAAGACACCGCGCACCGGGCGCAGGTTGGCGTAGAGATCAAGCTCCTGACGCAGGGTGAGGATGGCACTGCGATAGCCCTCCACCTTGCGCGCTGGAGAAGAAACCGCCCCAAACAGCGCCGCCCCGCAGGCGCGCACAGCTTCCAGCGTCTGCGGCGGGACGGAACCCCCCCGCCGCTGAAAACACTCCCAACCGGCTTCGGCAGAGACCACCTCCACCCCATCCAGCACGGCGCACAGCACCTCTACCGCGGGCGGGATGACCTCGCGCCCGATGCCGTCGCCTTCGATGACGCACACCTGACGCCGCATCTCACCCCTCCTCGCCCGGAAAGCGCCCATAACGGCGCACGTATGGCACAATCCCGCCCGCCTGCAAAATCTGGCGTGCAAACTCGGGCAGCTGCGGCAGGGCAAACACCCCGCCCGTTCCCGAAAGCCGCTCCAGCGTGCCGCCCGCCACGTCCAGCCGCACCGCGTCGCCGTCCTCCAGGGCGTGCACGATCTCGGGCGATTCATACAGCGGAATCCCCAGATTGAGGGCGTTGCGGTAAAAGATGCGCGCAAACCCCAGGGCGATGATCGCCCCTACCTGGCGGCGGCGCAGGGCTTCGACGGCATACTCGCGCGAAGACCCGCAGCCAAAGTTGTGCAGGGCAATAATCACGTCGCCCGGCTGTGCCGTTTTGGCAAATTCGGGGCGCGCTTCGATAAACGCCGCCTCGCCCACATCCGCATCCGGGCGCATATAGGGGGCATAGCGTCCCGGCACAATCTGGTCGGTATCCACATCTGATCCAAATTTCCACACTCTTGCCATGTTTTTGCTCCTTGTCAAACCAGTTTTACAGACTGCGCGGGTCGGTGATGACACCGGTCAGCGCCGAAGCCGCCGCCACCGCCGGAGAAGCCAGATAGATGTGCGAGGTCGGGTCGCCCATGCGCCCGCGGAAGTTGCGGTTGGCGGTGGAAAGACACACCTCGCCCTCGCCCAGCGTCCCCTGATGACGTCCCATGCACATCCCACAGCCGGGGGTAGTCAGCGCCGCCCCCGCCTCCAGCAGGGTTTGCAGCGTGCCGTCCGCCGCGGCTTGCGCCAGCACACGGCTGGAAGCCGGGGTGACGATGAGGCGCACACCCGCAGCCACACGCCGCCCGCGCAGCAGCGCCGCGGCGGTTTGCAGGTCGCTCAGCCGTCCGTTGGTGCAGGTGCCCAAAAAGACCACATCCACCTTTGTGCCAGCCGCTGCGTCCACGTCCACCACACGGTCAACGGCATGCGGCAGCGCCACCTGCGGCTGCAGGTCTGCCAGGTCAACCTCCAGGCGGCGGGCATAGCGCGCCCCCTCCTCCACCTTCAGCCAGTGCGGGACGGCATACTGCCGCGGCAGACCGTCAGGCGGGACGATGCCCGCTTTGGCGCCCAGCTCGACCGCCATACTCGCCAGCGTCTGCCTGCCGCCCAGCTCCAGCCACTCCAGCCCGTGATACTCGATGGTCATGTAATTGGCGCCGGAGATGGTCAGCAGCCTGCCCAGCTTGAGCGCCAGGTCTTTGGCATCGGTAAAGGGCGGAAAGCGCCCTGTAATGTCTACACGCAGGGTTTCGGGCACCCGCAGCCACGTCCGCCCGGTCGCCCATGCCAGGGCAACATCCGTCGAACCCATCCCCGTGCCAAACGCCCCCACCGCCCCATAGCTGGTGGAATGCGAATCGGCGCCGATCACAATCTGCCCCGGCTGGGCAATCCCCTCCTCCACCAGCACCTGATGGCAGATGCCGCACCCGCCCTCAAACAGACGGATGCCCTGCTCGGCGGCAAAACGGCGCACCGTCTTTTGGGCGTTGGCTGTCCCCACCGTCGCCGCAGGTACCACGTGGTCAAAAACAAACACCAGCTGCTGCGGGTTGTGCACCCGTTCCTTTCCCAGCTCAGAACGTAGAATCTGAATAATGCTCGGGGTGAGCGAATCGTGGCTCATCACCACATGCGGCGCAACCACCACAAAATCGCCCGCCTGCACCGCCCGCCCGGCGGCTTGCGAAAGGATCTGCTCGGATAAAGTCCGTCCCATAGCCGCCTCCTATGCTCCCCCGCTGGGTTCGGGTGTCTTTTCCTCTTCCAGCAGCGCCTCGTGCATCGTATACAGCAGGCGGTCCACCTCGTCCAGCGTCAGCGGCTGATGATCCGACAGCCGTTTGACCTCCTCGGTGATGGCTTTGAGATGCGCATCGCTCAGCTTCAGCCCCAACTGCTCGGCGCGGTAGCGCACCGCGTTCCACCCCGTCAGACGGCTGGCGATGTGGATGTAGCGCGTCAGCCCAAAATCCTCCGGTTTGAGAATCTCATAGGTCGAGGGGTTGTTGAGCACGGCTTTGGCATGGATGCCCGCCTTGTGGGTGAAAGCGGCAAAACCGGTAATGTAGTTGTTGAAGGGAATATCCACCCCCACCAGGCTGGCGATCGCCTGGTCAAGGTGGCGCAGCAGCGGCAGGTTGTATTTGGCAACCAGCGCCGGGCTGACGGCATACAGGCGCGCAATCAGCCCGCCCAGCGGGGTAATGCCGTTGCGCTCGCCGATGCCCAGCACGCTGGTATCCACATGCGTGGCGCCCGCTTCCAGGGCGGCAAAGGCATTGGCGATGGCACAGCCGGTGTCGTTGTGCCCGTGAAACTCAATATCCGCCTTGACCCGCGCCCGCAGGTTTGCCACCAGGTCATAAATCTGGCGCGGCGTGCCGATGCCCACCGTATCGGCAACGCCCACACGGTGCACGCCCATTTTATCCACCGCCTCATAGACGCGGTAGAGGTCTTCCACGTTGCTGCGCAGGCTGTCCTCGGTGCTAAAGCGCATCTCGACGTTGAACTTTTTGAGATATTCAAACACCTCGCCCGCCATCTCGACAATGGCTTCGATGCTCTTGCCGTGGCTGAACTTGCGCAGGTACGAGGACGTGCCGATGACCACATCCACGCCCTGCACACCGGTCTCCACCGCCACACGCACATCCTCCAGCGCACAGCGGGTGTGGGTCAGCGTTTTGGCGCGCAGCCCCAGCCGCGCAATCGCCCGGCAGTCCTTCTCGCTCTGCGGTGATGCCAGCGGCGTGGTCAGCTCGATATACTCCACGCCAAAGGCATCCAGCAGGGTGGCGATGCGGATTTTCTGCTCGGTGGTGAAGAAGGCATTGACAAACTGCTCTCCCTCACGCAGGGTTGAATCAATAATGGCAAATTGCTGGACACTCATGCTGTTTTCTCCTTTTTTATCTATCAACAAATCCTCCAAAAAAAATCGGGCTTACCGTTTTTCTCTGGTAAGCCCGACTGGGTAACAAGTGGTTGCGTCTCACTCGAAAACGCGGCTTACCAGATTTGCATCCGGCTTCTTCTCCTTCTTGCTTTTCTTCAGCGCTTCAAACGCGGTGTTGTACGGCATGGGCTAGGTCTCCGTCAGCTGCGTCAGCGCCTGCGCCAGCACGGCAATACAGGCTTTGTATTCCGAAATCAGCACGTGCTCGTGCGGGGTGTGGTCGAGGTTGGAATCGCCTGGGCCGTAGGCAACCGCCGGGCATTTCCACACCGGCGCCACCAGGTTCATATCGGATGTGCCCGTTTTGAACGAAAAACACGGGATGCCGCCCTGGGCACGCACACCCGCCAGCAGAGCGCGCACCAGCGGGGTGTTTTTGCTGTCGTTCCACGCCGGAACGCCCTCTTCAAACTGAAAGCTCCCCCCGTTGGAAAGGTTACGGACAAACTCCTGCGCCTCAGACGGGGGCAGGTCTTGCGGCAGCCGCAGGCTGATGCGCAGACGGGCGGTCTCGTACAGCCCGTCATCCTCGCTGAACATGCCGCGCAGAGAGGGGTTGAGATGGGTGAAGAGCTTTTTGCGCCCCTTGTTGTAATCATCGGCGGCTTTGCTCAAGCGCATCCAAAAATCCACAGCCTGCTCGCAGGCGCTTGCCTGTTGGGAAGCGGTATGCGCCAGCGGCTGACGCACCGTATACTCAAACCACATCCCGCCCTTATACCCCAGCGTGACGCGGTCCCAGCCGCTGGGTTCGCCAATGATCACCATCTGCGGGGGGGTGTGGGTTTGCAGCAGGTGTTTTGCCCCGCGCGAATCGCCCTCCTCGCCCACTGCACCGACCACCGTCAGCCGCCAGCCGCGGCGCGCCCCCGCCTGTGCCGCCGCGGCGGCAAAGCACGCCAGGGCGCCTTTGGCGTCCACCGCCCCGCGCCCGTGCAGCACATCGCCGCTGCGCCGCACCGGGATTTGCCCAGGCACGGTGTCAATGTGCCCCAGCAGCAGAATTTCGCGCTCGCCGTCGCCCAGCATTCCCACAGCGTTGCCCACCTCATCCATATAGGCAGAAAATCCCCACTCTTCCATCACCTGCACCAAAAACGCAGCTGCCTCCGCTTCGGCACCGGTTGGGCTGTAGCGCTCAACCAAACCCGTCAGCAGCGTTTCTTCGTTATACATGTCTTATTCACCCTCCGCCGTGGAAATCGGCGCCGCCAGGACGCTCTGCACCGATTCTACCACTTTCTGCAAATCCTGCTGTGCAATCACCAGCGGGGGCAGAAAACGCATCACCGTCATTCCGGCTGGCAGCGCCAGCACGCCGTGCGCCATCAGCGCCTGCAGATAGGGGGCGGCTTTGCAGCGCAGTTCCACCCCCACCATCAGCCCCAGCCCGCGCACCTCGCGCACCAAAGGCGAGTCAATCTCCGCCAAACGGGCGCGGAACCACCCGCCCAGCTCCTCCGCCCGCTGTGGCAAATGCTCGTCCTCAAGCACATCCAGCGCCGCCAGCGCAGCGGCGCACGCCAGCGGATTGCCGCCAAAGGTCGAGCCGTGCACATGCCCGGGCAGTTTGCCCAGTTCGGCACGCAGCAGCGCGGCGCCCATCGGCAGCCCTCCGGCAATGGATTTTGCCACACACAGCAGGTCGGGCTGGATAGCATAATGTTCAAAGGCAAACATCTTCCCCGTGCGCCCAAAGCCGGTCTGCACCTCATCCAGGATCAACAGCGCCCCATGCTGACGGCAGACCTTCTGCGCCGTGTGCAGAAACTCGGCATCGGCTGGGTTGACCCCGCCCTCGCCCTGCACCGCCTCCAGAATCACCGCCGCCGTCTCGGCGCTGACCGCCTCCTGCAGTGCGGATGGGTCGTTATAGGGCACATGCCGCACCCCCGGCAGCAGCGGCTCAAACGGGGCGCGGTATTTCTTCTCCCAGGTTGCCGAAAGCGCCCCAAACGTACGCCCGTGAAAGCCGCGCATGGCGGCAATGATCTCCTTGCGCCCGGTAATCAGACGGGCAAACTTGAAGGCTGCTTCCACCGCCTCGGTGCCGGAGTTGCACAAAAAGACCCTCCCCATCCCGGTCACAAGGCACAGCCGCCGCTCCAATTCCGCCCGCCGGTCGTTGTAAAAAATCTCCGGACAGGTAATCAGCTGGCGGGCTTGCTCGGCAACCGCCTGCGCCACGCGCGGGTGGGCATGCCCCACATTCGCCGCGCCGTGCCCGCCCACACAGTCAATATATTCATTGCCGTCGGCGTCCCACAGTTTGGCGCCGCTGCCGCGCACAATGACCACATCGCGTTTGGTATACACCCCGCTGGTGTAGTTCTGCTCCATTTCCTGTATCGCCGCGCTTGCGCTCATCTCTCCGCTCCTTTGCCCTCAGGCAATCACCGTGCCCCTGCCCGCCATGGCGGCTTGCAGCGGATGCTCGATGCGTCCGTCGGCAAAAATCACCTGCTGTACGCCCAAATCGAGCGCCTCGCAGGCACCCAGCACCTTTTTCTTCATGCGCCCCTCGGCAAACGAGAGCGCCTGTTCCAGCCCGGTTTTGGGCAGACGGTCAATCAGCGTGCTCTCGTCGGGAAAACTGCGCATCAGCCCGGGGACATTGGTGAGGATGATCAACTGCTGTGCCCCCGCCGCCCCCGCCACCATCGCCGCGGCGCGGTCGGCATCCACGTTGAGCGCCTCCCCGGAGGGCGAAATTGCCAGCGGCGCAATCACCGGCGTCAGCCCCGCCGAAAGCAGCAAGCTGATCAGCAGACTGTTGACCTGTTCGATTTTGCCAGTGTAGTCGTCGCGCAGCATCATCTGCCGCCCGTTTTCCACCACACGGATGGCATCCTTACGGCGCGCCATCATCAGCCGCCCGTCCAGCCCCGAAAGCCCGCAGGCGTTCACCCCCGCCTTTTGCAGACGCTCCACCAGCAGGGTGTTGATCTTGCCGTTGGTCACCATGGCAAAGATTTCCAGCGTCTGACGGTCGGTGTAGCGGCTGGTGTAGCCCGAAGTGGAAGTAACAAAGCGCGGCGGGTGACCCAGCCGTGTCGAAATCTCGTTGGTTTCGGCCGAACCGCCGTGTACCACAATCAGCTGCTGCCCGCTGGCAACCAGTTGGGCGGCATCGGCGCAGATGGCATCCAGGTTGACCCCCTGCGCGCCGCCAATTTTGACCACAATCATCTTGCTTTCTCCTCTGATTCCTCGATGTCAATCTTAAATGGGGTGCAGACCGCCAAAGGTCAGCCCGGCGCTCTCTTCCCAGCCGCACATCACGTTCATGCACTGCACCGCCGAACCGGCCGCCCCTTTCATCAGGTTGTCAATGGCGGCCAGGCTCACCACCCGCCCGCTGGCAGGGTCGAGGTCAAAGCCTACATCCACGTAGTTGCTCCCCGCCAGAATCTTGGCTTCGGGCACACGGTAGATACCGCGTTTATCCTTGACCAGACGCACAAACGGCTCTTCCTCCGCCCAGGCGCGGTAGGCGCGCCACAGGTCTTTTTCGCTCACGCCCGCTTTGACAAAGACATGCGCCGCCGCCAGCGCCCCGCGCACCACATCCACCGAGGTCATGGTCAGATGCACATCCTCCAGCCCCAGCTCCTGGATCACCTCGGCTGTGTGGCGGTGTCCATAGGCGGAAAAGGTGCGGATGACGCCACTGCGCTCGGGGTGGTGCGATCCGGGATTGGGCGAGGCGCCGCCCTCCGACGATCCGACCTTGATATCCACAATCACCGCCCGGCTGCGGTCGAGCAGGTCATTTTTGACCAGCGGCAACAGGGCAAGGATGGAGGCGGTGGCGTTGCACCCCACCCCGCTGATGTAGTTTGCCGTGCGCATCTCGGCGCGGTGCAGTTCGGGCAGCCCGTAGACAAACTTCTCCAGCCAGTGCGGGGCAGCGTGGGGTTCGCCATAGTACTGCTGATACAGGGCGGCATCGCGCAGACGAAAATCGCCCGCCAGGTCAATCAGACGCGGTGCCAAAGAGGCATAGTGGTCAATGTGCTTTTGGCTTTCGCCGTGCGGCAGCGCCAAAAAGAGCACATCGCAGGCTTCCAGCTGCGTGCGCGAGGTGAATTTCATTTGTGTGCGTTTGCGTAAATTGGGGTGCTGCTGATAGACATACTCGCCGAGATGGCTTTCGGAGGTCGCCTGAGCCACCTCCACGTGGGGATGTTCGAGCAGCAGGCGCAGCAGCTCGCCGCCCGCATACCCCGAGGCGCCGACAATGGAAACTCTCATAGCGCCCCCGCCAGCACGCCCGGTTTCCACATCTGCCCGCCGCAGGGGGTGATAGCCGCCGCCCGCACCCGCCCGGCGCCCGGCAGGTTGACGCGCGTCCTGCCCTCTGCCACCGCCAGCGCATATTCGACGATCACGCCAGCGATGTCCACACCGGTTACCGGCGCCAGAGTGTGAAATTCCATGGTGTGGTTGATTTCGTTGACCAGATAGCCGCGCTGCGGGTCTTCCAGCACGTCCACCGCCAGCACACCACCGCCCACCGCCTGGGCAGCCGCCACACACAAGTCATTGAGTTCGGCGCTCACCGCACATACCTCGCCCTGTCCGCCGCGGGCGGTGTTGGTGATCCAATGCGAGGCGTTGCGGTAAATGGCACACACCGTCTGATCGCCCACCACCATAGCGCGGATATCGCGTCCGGGCTTTTGGATGAACTCTTGAATGTAGAAAATGGAATGCTGGTACGAGCCAAGTGTCTCCTTGTGCTCCAAAATGGCTTCAGCGGCGTCGCGGTCGTTGATTTTGGCAAGCAGACGCCCCCACGAACCGACCACCGGTTTGAGCACCACCGGATAGCCCAGCTCTTCAATGGCTTCCAGCGCCGCCTCGGCAGTAAAGGCAACCTTGATGCGCGGCTGGGGAATGCCCGCCCGCGTCAGCGCGGCTGAGGTTGCCAGCTTATCGCCGCAGGTCATGGCAACCTGCGCCATGTTGACCGTGGGGATGCCCCAGGCGTTGAGCATCTGACAGGCATACAGCCCGCGCGAAAACGACAGACTGCGCTCCAGCACCACATCCAGCCCGCACCACGGCTGCGGGTCGTTGAGGTCAAAATGGGCGCTGCTGTCGTCAATCCGCTCATAGGGCACACCCTTCTGCTCCAGGCTGGCAAGCAGCCACTTCTCTTCCACACGCACACGCGAAAGCAAAATACCGACCTTCATAGAACGCTCCTTGACCGGGTTTATTCGCCCCAGTCTTCTTCTTCCATCGGCGCCAGCTCCACCGTCAACGGGTCGAGGCTGGTAACCTCCAAGTCCACGCCGCAATCCGGGCAGACGACAATTTCCCCGACGACAACCCCGCTCAATTGCAGGGCGGCTTCACATTCGGGACAGGTGGGTTGATGATTGGACATGACGATACCTCCGTAAAAAATTAGAGCCTTCCGGTACTCGGAAGGCTCTTTTGGTTTGCCTGGGATAAAACCGCTTACGCTTGTTCTCTCCTAAACGCCAAACGCCCACTTTCCCGGAAAGTGGAGGGATGTGGCTGGCTTTCGCTTAGGGCTGATGAACAAAGCAGTGTGCGCTAACATATTGACATTCATTATACTGATGGGGTGATATTTGTCAAGGGATTTGGGCAAGATTTTTGCCCTGATAACCAGATGTTAACATTGGCATCCTAGCAGTGCCGCACGTAGAGCGGGGTTCACCCCGCCAAACATCACCCAGGGCGTAGGCTGGGGTTCACCCCAGCATCCGATGGGGCAAGTGATGGGGCAAGCCCCATCCTACATGTAGGTAATAACAATCATTTTTTTTATTAAGAACCACGTAGGCAAATACAATCGTATGCCTACGAGCATCAATGCTAGTGTCAATATCTGTGTCATGCGGAGCTAAACATACACGATAGCAGTGATACAAGCCCACAACAAGAAACACATCTAAACACTTACATCAATGGAAGTATGTTTAGGCAACACAATCTGAGAAGTAGAAAGCACGACCAACAGCACACACCCAACATTGAGAAGCACCACATCAGAAGCAGAATAGCCAAACATAGAGCAAACAGCCTCAATGTCAACAGGCAAGCCGTCAAACACAGCCACCGCAGAACGATGGAGTTGAGGGTCATCAAAGCAAAAAACCACAGCACGAGGAACAGCCACACCAAAATTATATATACCCCAGCGCTCCATGTCGATCTGCCAGCCCGCCCGCAAGCCAAAGAGATTAGCGGTATCTGCTCATGCGGTCGCTACGGTCGCAAGGTCGCAAAGAACGCTCCCGCTCCCTCCGCTCCCGCTTTCGCAGTGCCCCTCCGCCCTCCCCCTCCCCCCCGCCCCCCCCACACCCCCACACCCGATAAATGTAAATCATAAAGCGGGGGGGATCAGGGGGATTATGGCTGCGGCTTCGCCTCGTGTGGGGCGCAAAGAACGCGCCCCACTACTCGGGGCTTATCTAACTTGGGGGCTTCGCCCCCAAACCCCCATTAATTGATTGAAATTATAGAACAGATGAGCTAAAATAAAGACACCACACGTTGCAAGCCCCTGCTGGACGCCCACCAGCAGGGGCTAACCATTCCGCCAACATCTCACCCTACCAAACACCAAGCAGATGCGCGCCATGCTGATCTGCCAACAGCCACGCAGGCGCACGCTATGCCGGCAGGCTAACAGCCACGCAGGTGCGCGCCATGCTGATCTGCCAACAGCCACGCAGGCACGCACCACTCCCCCCCTCACGGGGGGGAGTGGAAAAAGACCCAGTGATAACAACCTCTTGCTCCGCTCACTCCGCAAAAACCGCTCCGTTCGCTCCGCCCTCACAACAGCCATGTAGGCGCGCGCCATGCCGGCACGCCAACAGCCACGCAGGCGCGCACCACTCCCCCCCTCACGGGGGGGAGTGGAAAAGACCACCCCCAGAGTGCAAAAAAAGCACTCGAGTAGAACAGACGTTCTACTTACGAGAAAACCGCACCCCGTCAAGCGTAAGATAACCGTGAGCCGTCAAAAGAAACAATGCAGAGTAAGCATTAGAAACACAAAGCTTACTACGCACACGCCACATATACAAGTAAACAGTACGAGGGGCTATACCAAGAGCAGAAGCAATCTCATTGACAGTAAAACCACCAGCCAGCAAGCGGAAAACATCAACCTCGCGACAAGAAATATAACCCATGCGAAATATTCTACACACAAAAATAAACGTGTAAACGCATACCTCCCTCCCCCCCTCACTCCCCCCCTCCCCCCTGCGGGGGGGAGGGGGGGAGTGAGGGGGGGAGGGGGGGAAGTACCACGCAGGCGCACGCTATCCCGGCAGGCTAACAGCCACGCAGGTGCGCGCCATGCCGACCCGCCAACAGCCACGAAAAACCAGGAGGAGGGGAAAAGGTAGGTCAGGCAAAGCCCTCCCAACAATCTCCATGGGGGCTTTGCCCCCAAACCCCCAGCGGGGGCAAAGAACGCCCCCTGCACCCCCGCCTCAAACCTCCCCCTGCGGGGCTTCACTGCGCCCCGCTTGTCGCTCCGCAAAGAACGCTCCGCTTGCGGGGCGCAAAGCGTTCACGCCCCGCGCCACACCCCGAAAGCGGGGGGCGGCAGGGGCGGGGCGTTCTTTGCCCCGCCCCCGTTTAACCGCCATCCCCCCGCTTATGCAAGCCCCATCCTACAGGCGCGGCACGGCTCCCTGCGGGAGTGCTGCACGAGGTTCACCCCGCCGAGGCTATTTCTTCGTTCCCCGTTCGCGAAGGATTTGTCTGCCCACTTCGCCGACAGACTTTTTGGGCAAAAGGCTGCGGCGCTCTTGGGTATAATCCCCATGCCCCCTCTCATATTGCTGAATGAAACGAACAGCACCTGCGGGACCAAGCTCACGCACCAGAGCCTCAAAACCAATCGTGCGGATTTCATACAGAGTAAGCATATTCGTTCTCATTTTAGCATATCCTGCAACCATCTCAAAGGATTGGCTGCCAGAAAGGGGAGAGATTCTTTATTTTGCCTGACCACCTTTAGCAATTCATCATCGGTGGTTAAAAATACATCCACATTACTCTGCTGTGCACAGGCAAGATGAAGCGCATCGTAGCTGTCAAAACCCAGTGCCGCCAACTTTTCTGCCTGTGTCATCGTCTCCTGAGTAAGCTCAACCACCTGGTGTGATTGCCTTGCCAGGAGCAGTAAACGTTCCCTGCGCTCTATATCGACTGTCTGCTTTAGCTCAAAAAATAACACTTCACTACTGATCCAAACCCATTCGCGTTGGTGAAGTCTTTCTAATATCAGGATAATCGCTTCAGTTTCCAGACGAATACGGGCTTGATTCTGGTCATCGAAGGGGCGGTTCAGACAACAGGCATCAAGATATATCTTCGTCATCTTGTCAAAGTATAGCACGGTTATCCAGTGTGAACAAAAAGATTCATGATGTCACCTCCCCCCTCCCTGCACACCCGCCACCAGCCAATGGGGTCATGGAGCGATGGGGCTAACCACCCTCCCCTGCAAGGGGAAGGACGGGGTGGGGTCAAAAATGTTGGGTTTCGCCAAGAGCGCTCAACCCAACCTACAGCCTGGGGTTCACCCCAGTGATGGGGCAAGCCCCATCCTACGGCTATGCGCAAAATACGGGTGGGGGCAAAGGGGCAAATCTCCCGCTTGACAGCCGACAAAAACCCCCTATGATAAAGATATGTACACACGCTGTCTCTCTTTGGCAGCCGCACTGCTGGCACTGCTTGCCTGCAGCCTGCCGCAGCGCTCAGCACCCGCCGCCCTCAGCCCCACCCCGCCCGCGCTTGAAGAAGCCCCCGCCGCGCCCACAGCGCCCGCACCCCCCGCCGCCCCCTCCGCCGCCGCGCCGCCCTCCGCCGGGCTAATCTCCCCCGCCAGCCTGCGTTATCTGGGCGCATTCCGCCTGCCGCAGGGCGGGGAACGCCCGCTCACCTTTGCCTACGGCGGCAGTGCTATGACCTTTTACCCGCACGGCGACCCGCAGGGCAGCGCCGACGGCTTTAGCGGATCGCTGTTCATCAGCGGACACGACCGCCTGCCCTACGGTGAGATGCCCGACGGCAGCCGCATTGCCGAGGTCAGCATCCCCGCCCCCGTGCGCGCGCCCAACGTTGCCGACCTGCCCACCGCCGAACTGCTCCAGCCGTTCAGCGACGTGGCGGGCACGCTCTTTGCCGGGCTGGATGAAATCCCCCGTCTGGCAATGTGCTATCTCGATGCCCCCAACGGCGGCAAGATTCATCTGGCATGGGGGCAGCACCTGGAACCTGACCCGCCGCGCCCCACCCATGCCTGGTTCGACCCCAACCTGAGCGCCCCCAACCCGCAGGGCGTCTGGTTTTTGCAGGGCGCACCGCTCTACACCGTCAACGGCTATCTGTTTGAAATCCCCGCTGACTGGGCACAGCGCTATGTGAACGGGATGCGCCTCGCCAGCGGACGCTTCCGCGACGGCGGGCTGGGGGGGATGGGACCAGCGCTGTTTGCCTACTCGCCATGGCTGCCGGATGGCTCCGCCCCGCCCAACGGCAGCGCCCTGCCAGCCGCCCCCCTGCTGCACTATATCGACTCCGCCGCCAGCGAGCAGATCGAGGGCGCCCTCAACGGCTATCAGCACCCCGACGAGTGGGAAGGCGGCGCATGGCTGACCACGCCCGGCGGCAAATCGGCAGTGCTGCTGGCTGGCACCAAGTCCATCGGCACAGCCTACTGGTACGGCTTTGTCAACCCGCAGTCGCCCGACCTGCCCTGTGTGCATCAGGAAGCGGTGGGCGAGTTCCCCGCCTGCCGCATGGCGGATGGCAGTCTCTGCCCGCCGCAGCACATGCAGGAATGCAGCGGGCACAACGGCGCGCGCGGCTGGTGGAGCACCCGCTTTGAGGCGCAGTTTTTGCTCTATAACCCCGAAGACCTGGCTGGCGTGACACAGGGCAGGCTGGAAAGCTGGCAGCCGCAGCCCTACGCCGTTCTGAACATCGAAGAATATCTCTATCACAACCCCGACGGGGTGGAAAGCGAGATGCTCGGCACGGGCGTTCAGCGCCGCTTCCGTCTGGGCGAGACGGCTTACGACCGCAGCGGCGGCAGGCTCTACGTGCTCGAACTGTTCGCTGACGGCGCTCAGCCGGTGGTGCACGTCTGGGCAGTTGAAGACACATGAGGCGCGCGGCGCACACACGAAGCGTAAATTAGGAGAGAGAGCAAAGTTGAAAGAAATTGCAGAGGATACTTCGATATCGCTGCTCTTACGTCAAAAAGCGGCTAAATCTCTTACTTTATTGAGGTAAAATCAACAAAAGGATTTTGCAGAGGCCTTGCCATGCTCAAACTCACCATCGAAAGTTTACGCAAAGAAGCTGCCGCCTTTTCAACCGCCGAGTCACACCGCGTGGAAAAAACATTGTTTGGCATAACAGACGGCAAAGCCATTGGGACTTATCTCGAACACAGGTTTAAAACGCATTTACAGAGAAGTTATGAACTTGAAGTCAGCAGTTCCGCTAGCGGCATAGATTTTCCAAACTTACTAGTCGATATTAAAGTCACAAACATCCATCAGCCCCAATCATCTTGCCCATTCAAGTCCGCCCGGCAAAAAATTTACGGCCTAGGCTATTCGCTTCTCGTGTTCGTTTACGAGAAAACGGACAACGTCAACGCACAGACAGCATCCTTGAAAATTCTGCATACGATTTTTGTCAACGCGGACAGGACAGCCGATTTTCAAATCACAAGAGGCATCCTTCAGATTCTGGCAAATGAAGGTAACCGGGATGACATTATTGCTTTCCTGCTCGACAAAAATTTACCAGCAGATGAGATGGAAGTTAACCAAATAGCCGATGAAGTATTAAACAAGCCGCCCAAGCAAGGTTATTTGACCATTTCCAATGCCTTACAATGGCGGCTACAATACAGCAGAGTCATTGAACAAGCAGGGCAAGTGGAAGGAATTTATCGGATAAACTATCAATGAGTGAAGGGTCAAGACAAGCACAGATAGAATACGGAGACTTCCAAACCCCTTTTGAACTAGCCAAAAGGGTCTGTGAAAAGCTACACGTATTAGGGGTAGCACCAGATGTCATCATTGAACCGACATGCGGCGTTGGTGCATTTATTGAAGCCTCTGCGATAGCTTTTCCATCTGCCAAGAAAATTTTTGGCATTGAAATCAACACCTCTTATCTTGCTGAGCTGGAAAAGCGAAAAGGGCGGTTTCCCGCAAGCGAGCGCATACTTCTGTACCAGGGGAATTTTTTTAATTTTAGTTGGAAAAGTCTTCTCGATACCAAAGGCTCTTTATTAGTTATTGGTAACTTTCCCTGGGTCACGAACTCCCAACAGGGTACAATTGGTGGAGCAAATCTTCCGTTAAAGACAAACTTTCACAATCGCGGCGGTTTTGACGCCATGACGGGAAAAAGCAATTTTGATATTTCAGAATGGATGTTAATTCAGGTTTCTAATTGGCTTCGAAATCGCCATGGCCACCTCGCAATCTTGGTAAAAACCTCTGTGGCTAGAAAGTTTTTAAACCACCTTTACATGCAAAAAACGCCTCTGGTACGTTCCTCGATCTACGGCATTGACACAAAAAAATACTTTGACGTTTCAGCAGAGGCATGTCTCTTGTTCTGTGAATTTGATCCAGAGTCCCACAATTACGATTATGATGTTTACAATGATCTCGATAGCCTGGGGGGCTATCGAGCAGGTCATCGAAACGGGATCACAATTCGAGATTTAGACACCTTTGAGAGATTAAGCGAATATTACGGAAATAGCAAAACAAAGTGGCGATCAGGCATTAAGCACGATTGTTCACATGTCATGGAACTCCAAAAAGTTGGCGATCGTTTTATCAATGGGCTAGGCGAGGTTGTAGAAATTGAATCCACATATCTTTACCCGTTATTGAAAGGCTCCGATGTCGCAAACAACCGTGTTGACAAAACAGACCGTTACGTTTTAGTAACCCAAAAGTCCATTGGAGAGCCAACAACTCCGATCAAAAAACTTGCTCCAAGAACCTGGGCTTATTTGGAAGCTCACGCCAAATATCTGGATGCGCGGAAAAGCCGCATATACCAAGACAATCCCCGCTTTTCAATTTTTGGCGTTGGCGATTACACCTTTGCTCCTTACAAAATTGCAATTTGCGGTCTTTACAAAAAATTGGCCTTTCGGCTGGTCCGCCAAATTGAAGAAAAGCCCACTGTATTTGACGATACAGTTTATTTCTTAAGTTTCAATAACGAGCAAGAAGCAATCAGAATTTTCAACATTCTGTCTTCACCATTAGCAAGCGACTTTTTCTCAACACTTATTTTTTGGGATGAAAAACGCCCTATAAAAAGCAGTGTGTTAAATCGTCTAAATTTACAACAGTTCGATAATGCACAAGCTCTCAGGTTGTTTTAGCAGCACACAGCCAACGAGCTGACCGTCTTCCGCAGCGGGTGGTTGCCTGCCTGGGAGAGCACGATGGCAACGCCGCAAACCTACAAACATAGATACCCTTCCGCCCCTCCGCCTCCCCCGCCGCCGCCCCAAAAAATGATGGTACAATCGGGGGCATGACCGCTTTTCTGCAGCTGGCGCTCGAACTGGCGATCCTCCTGGCGCTGGCAAAGACCTCCGCCTATATCAGCATCCGTCTGCGCCAGCCTGCCGTGCTGGGCGAACTGCTGATCGGCATCCTCGTCGGTCCTTCGCTGGTGGATGTGACCCATCTGCCCTTTATCACCAGCGGGCATCTCGACGAAGTCATCACCGAGCTGGGCGAGATCGGCGTGCTGCTGCTCATGTTTCTGGCAGGGCTGGAACTGCACATCTCCGACCTGGCGCGCAATACGCGCGTCTCCGCCTATGCGGGTGTGCTGGGGGTGCTCTTCCCGCTGGGGATGGGCTGGGGGTTTGGGCGTCTCATCGGTCTGGGCGGCGATCAGGCGCTCTTTTTGGGGCTGACCATGGGCGCAACCAGCGTGAGCATCTCCGCCCAAACGTTGATCGAACTCAAAGCCCTGCGCAGCCGCGTCGGGTTTGGCTTGCTGGGGGCGGCGGTGTTTGATGACGTGCTGGTTATCCTCTTCATGTCCTCCTTCCTCGCCATCATCTCGGGCGGCGGCAGCGGCACACTGCAAATCCTCATCACGCTGGGCAGAATGCTGCTCTTTCTGATACTTTCGCTGGCGTTTGGGCTGTGGGTGCTGCCGCGCCTGGTGCGGGCTGTTGCGCAGACCTCCGTCAGTCAGGGCGCAGTAACCTTTGCCATCGTCATCATGCTGGTCTACGGCGTGGCAGCCGAACTGCTGGGCGAGGTGGCTGCCATCACCGGCACATTTATCGCCGGGCTGATGTTTGCCCGCACACCCGAAAAAACGCTCATCGAGCCGGGGCTGCGCGCCATCGCCTACGGCTTTTTTGTCCCCATCTTCTTTGTCTCCATTGGGCTGGGGATTGACCTGCACGACATCCAGCCTGCCATTCTGTGGACGGTGCTGGGGGTCATCGTGCTTGCGGCGCTGGGCAAGGTGCTGGGCGCCGGGCTGGGAGCAAAGCTCTCCGGCTTCAGCGGGCGCGAGGCGCTCCAATTGGGCATCGGCATGATCTCACGCGGCGAGGTGGGGCTGATCCTCGCCAGCGTGGGGCTTTCCAACGGTCTGCTCACCCCCGCCATTTACTCCGCCATCATCGGCATGGTGCTGGTCACCACACTGATCACCCCGCCGCTGCTGCGGGCTGCCTTCCGCCGCGCCAAAAAACCGCAGATGCAGCCAGTCGTACAACCCTCCCCTGAGGTAGATATCTAATGTTCATGCTTCTGTTTGTCCTTCACGACCCCGAACTGCTGGAAGAAGTCCTCGACGCCTGGGAAAACGCCGGTGTCAGCGGCATCACCATCCTGCCCAGCACCGGTCTTTCGCACATCCGCCAAAAGCACTCCATCCGCGATGACCTGCCGCTGATCCCCAGCATGGAAAACATCCTCAACCACATCGAACATCTCAACCGCACCATTTTTTCCATCGTCGAGAGCCAGGAAATCGTCCAGCGTGTGGTTGCCGCCACCGAAAGCATCACCGGCAGCCTGTGCAACCCCGATACAGGCATCCTGGCGGTCATCCCGCTGGCGGGTGTGTATGGGCTAAAGCCGCCCCACGCGCATTAATCCCCCCCCCTGCCGCTCACACACACCCCTGCGCAGACGCCCGCGCGCCCCGCTCAGGGGTGCTCATAAGCGCCAATATCGGGAAGACCGCGGCGCGGGTTGCGCTCCAGGTCTTCGGCGGGAGCGTCCTGCGGCGTTGCGGCGTCAATTGCCGGGCTGCCGTCCTGCAGGTGATAATCGCCATCGCTGCCCCATGCAGGCGCGCGGAAGAGCGGGTCGCCATAGCGATTGCCCTCCCCCAGCGCGGCCACATCTTCGGCGCGGTAGGTGCGATCGCCGTGTGTGAGCACAAACGCGCTCTGCGGCAGATAAAACAGACTGTAGCGGATATCCGCCTGCGAGGTCGCCCCGATATAAATGGGAGAATCGCTGCCCACCCCGCGCAGGATGGTGTTGCGCATCACCAGGTTGACCGCCACCGGGTTGTCGTATTGGACGTACATCAGATAGTTGCCGCCGAGCGTGTCGTCAATCGTGGTGTTGATGATCTCAAAACGGGCGCCGGGCTTCTCTACCTGGTCAATCACCAGCGCCGCCCACGGGGTTACCTCGCGGCTGCCGTCGCCGCGCCCGTAGATCAGCGTGTTTTCAACACGGCTGTTTTCGCCCCACAGTTTGACGCCGTCGCAGGAGTTATTCGCCACCACCGCACGGCGGATGACGGTGTTGGCGGCTTTTGAATCCAGCCCGTCACCGTAGTTGTGCTCGGCAATGGTATCTTCGATCAGAATTGGACCCTGCGACACCTCGATGCCAAAGCCATCCGGGCGGTCGTAGGGGCGTCCCGTCCCATCGCCGCCCTGATAGTAATGTCCGCTCCACGAGAGGGCGCTGTTGCGGATGACCACGTTGCGCCAGCCGCCATGCTCGCCGCCCGGTCCGCCCAGCGCGCCAAACCCGGCGTATGTGATGTGCGTATCCAAAATCTGCAGGTCGTCCACATCCTGAATATTGATGCCAAACTCATCCACATGGTGGATGTAGAGATTTTGGAGGACAATATGACTCGCCGGTGCGCCCAGAATTTCAATCCCATCGCGGAACCACAGCGCCTCGCCGCTGCCCTGCGGATGATGGGTGATTTCGAGGTTTTCCACACGCACATAGCTGACCCCGCTCAGATTGACAGCCGTCACCAAGTTGTCGCGCCCCTCCAAGACGGGACGGTTGTTCTCCTCGCCGCGGATAGTGATCCAGCCATCGGGTGTGCCGCTGGGGGGCGTGAGGATGTCGGCATCGTACTCGGCAAGCACATAGTGCCCGCCAAGGATCACCAGCGTATCGCCGGGCATCAGCTGGCGCGAGCCATATCCCGGGGTTGCCCAGGGCTGATCGCGCGTGCCGGGATTGGCATTATCGCCGTGCGGGGCAACATAATAGGTGTTGCCCGTCCCCGCGGCAGGCGGAGACACAGTCGACGGAACAGCAGACGGGGAAGCGATCGAGGGAACGGCGGGCGTAACACCCACCCCCTCCCCTTGCCCCTCCTCCTGCCCCTCCTCCTGAGCGGCTGAGGGCAGATGACAGCCAAAGCTGATCAAGCATACAGCACACAGCAAAAACCAGACGATCAAGCGTTTCATCAAAACCTCCACGCGTGTGATGGATGTTGTCTTACGGCAGCGGCACTTCCTCCACCTGCACAGTCAGGCTGCAGCCATCGCGGCTCTGCTGGCCGAGGGTCAGCGTATGCGCCGCGCCCAGCAACTCCTGCGGCTGAACTTGCGCCTGGATGGTGCAGATCTCTTCATATTCGTCCTCGCACGAGACTGCCCAAAAGTCATAATTCACATCCAGGTCATAGAGGTAAAGATACAGGTTGAGTGGATAATCGGGCTGGACGTAGACTTCGAAAGAGGGCGACTGCGGGGCAAAACCCTGCTGTGCCAGATGTGTACACCACTCACCCATTTCATGATCACTCATCCACCCACTGCGCGGTGCCGTCCCCGATCGGTAGATGGCAGGGCGTCCGTTGAACCAGATGGGTTCCGGCGGTCGGTTGATAACCGGGCTGCAGTTGTTGATGACAGCAAACGCCTCAGCCACCCGGAAGCTGTAATCCTGGTCAATCATTAGGCCTTCTTCATGGCACTCAAACAAATCATTTTCCCCATAGTTATCAATCCATTCATCATGTGCGCCGCCATGAAAAGCAAGCCGATGGATCGATCTGCCTGGGACCCACACCTGAAAGACACCGCCCAGCCCGACGAAGCAAGGACTGGTATCCGGAAAAAGGTGGCTAAGCGGCACTTCTCCGGGGTGTTTTACGTCCATATCGGTCAGGGTCATGCGCACCCGCCGCAAACTGCCGCGATAGAGATTGTTGCCCTCATCCAACTCCGCCACCACATTGTCCGGGTCGAGGATAATCTCAAAGCCATCCCCCAGGGAGGTGATGTCCTCCTCTCTCCAGATGAGCCAGGGGATGACACTGCTGCTGCCGGGCGTCAGCCCCAGCGTGTGCCCATCGCGCAAACGCATCACCTCGCTACCATCGCTGCGCCGCGCCAGGATCTCCGGCCGCCACCACATAGTGCGGTAGCCGCTGTTGCGCACGGTGATGAGGGGAATAAACATATCCCCCGACCCCGACCGCTGCAGCATGTCCACCTTCTCAATGCGCAGGTCAACGCCAGAAGGATACCACAGCACGTTGAGGGGAACATCGCGGCTGTAAAAATACACCGTCTGCCCGCTGCTGTCGCGTTTCATCATCATCAGCCGCACGCCGTCGGTGAGGATTTGCTGTCCGCCGCCGTAATAGATATCAACAAAGGCACTGCCCGTCTCGGGGCGGATGGCAGCGCTGCTGAACGAGAAATTTTGATACATCCCCGCCTCACCGCCCGCCAGCTGCCCGCCCTGCAGAGGCAGGGCAACCACCTGCACCTCGCTCCCCTGACTGCCATCGTACCAGTAATTCAGTTCCAGCCGCAGGCGCGCCCGCTGCGGCGTGGGCAGATCGGCATTGGCAATTTCAAGCTCATTGCGCCCGCGGCAGGCTTCCAGCGCGGGTGAAAACGCCGGGTTGCTGGGCGCCGACTCCGCACCCGGGCGCTTGACCGCCCGCACCTCAAAGCGGTATTCCTCGCTGCACTGCGGGCGGGCGGTGTTTTCGCTCAAAAAGGCGTAGCGCGCCGCACTGAAGTCAACCAGCGCCCCGTTGCGGTAAATGTTAAAGCCGTCAATATCCGCCGGGTTGCCATCCCAGCGCCAGGCAAGGGTGTAGGTGGTCACCGCCCCCGCGTTGCGGGTGATGGTCAGCTGATACGGGGGTGGGATGACGTTCTGCTCACACGGGACGGCGCAGATCCGATAGCTCAGGTCAAACCAGTTTGCGTCCTGCTGGGCACGGGCGGTGAACGTTTCGCCGTTCCAGTCAGCCGCCCCATGCTCGCGGATCAGTTCGCCCAGATGCAGCGAGGGGGTGAGCATATCACCCAGCCGCCCCAGACAGCGTACTTGCAGACGCAGCACATCCCCGGCGGGCACCACCACCGCCCGCCCATGCTCGCCGCCCAGATAGGCGGCAATGTTCCAAAAGCCATCGCCGGAAGGGGCAAAAAAGTCATCCTGATCGGACGGAGCGCGCTGCCAGTCATCATCCTGCAAACGCACATAACAGGCAACGTCGCTCAAACCGCCCGCGGTGCGCAGGCTGAGGACTTCCAGTTCAACCGCGGCGCCGCTTTCCACCTCAGCGTCCGAAAGACCATCCCCGCCTGCCAGGTCTTCCAACCAGCGGCAAATGGCGCAGTTCTCTTCGATTGCCACCTCTCCGGGCGCAATCCCAGAGCCGCCCCACGCCGGGCGCTGCTGTTCCCCCTGAATACTGCCTGCTGCGCCGACAATCTGTCCGCCCTCTGCTTCAGATAACTCTTCTTCGGGCGCCACCCAGCCGATTTGTCCGGCGGCATCTTCCTGCGCCGCCCCCTCTGCGGCTTGCGGCATACCGCCTTGCTCTGCCACGCCTTCCACACCGCCCAGCGGCGGACAGCCATCCATCTGCAGCAGACCGGGCTGCTGCGGACAGTCATCCTGCGCATCGCTCACCCCATCTGCATCCGCATCAGCCGCCTCGACGGCATTGACCCGCACCATCGCCACCCCGGAATCGCCGCGCCCGTTGTAGGCGCGCACGGTCAGCGTGTGGCTGCCGGGCGACTGCACCACCCACGTCCACGTGGCGCTCAACTGGGAAGCCGCCCCCCGCTGTTCGCCGCGCAAAACGCCATCCGCCCACAGCTGCATCAGCACCACCTGATCGCCGCGCGCCGCCCCCTGCGCCTGCACCACCACACGCCCGCCGCTCGCCACCTCCGCCCCATGTTGCGGGGAAAAAATCACCACCGTGGGGCGCAGCGCATCACGGCGGGCAGTCTGCACGCGCGGCAGGACGTGATACATGGCGACATACCCCGCCCCCACCAGCAGACAGACCAGCAGCACCGCCAGAGCGCACCCCATCCACATCCTGTTGCCTCGTTTTTTCATGGCGCACCTCCTTTAGGGCAGCGGACATTCAAAATACATCCACGGCGAGAGGTCGCCATTGCGCCCGCTGCCATCCACCGCCCACACATTCCAGCGGTAGCCCCAGCCAGCCGTCAGATACTGCCCCACCGCTGCCGATGGATCGGGGAGCAGATCGTAGGGCGGCACGCTCTCCCACTGCCCGTTGTTGTTGCGCAGCAGCCCCACGCGGTAGCCCTGAATCCCCAGCGGAGAATCAACCGGCGTCCAGCGCAGAACAACCCCCGAACAATCCGCCAGCTGCTGTGGGTTTGCCGCGTCGGTTGAACCGGGCTTAAGCGGCTGGGGGGCTGGCGGAGGAGGAGGCTGTGAGGTAATGGTCGGCGGCGGGGCAGGCGTGGTTGCCACAAATTCAGGCTGGGGAGTAACACAGCTTCCGCTGACCGAGACGCGCACGCTGCGCTCCTGTTTGCTGCCATCCGTCAGCGCGGCGCCCAGTGTATAGGTCTCGCTGGCGCACAAACACACCTGCTGCTGCCCCTCGGCTGCTACCTCCTTGCCCATCAGAAAGACGCGGCTGGCGTTGGTAACCTTCCAGCGCAGCGTGGTGCACGCGCCAGCGGCTATCTGGGTGCTGTCTGCCCAGAATTCGACGGCACCGGTCGGCTGGGGAGGAATGGGCGTGGCAACGCAGCTGCCCGAAACCTGCACAGCCACCGAGCGGGCGTACTTTTCGCCATTGGCAAAGACAATCAGGTCATACTGCATATTGCTGCAGGGGCAAATCTCCTGGCTGCCCTCCGGCGGAACAGGGCTGCCGTTGAGGTCAATGCTCTGCGGGTTGGGGATGTTGACCTTCCAGCGCAGGGTGGTGCACTCGCCTGCGGCAAGCGTTGTGCGCTCAGCGCGCAATGACATATCATCCAGCGGCGGCTGGGGAGAGGGGGACACCTGCGGCGCAGGCTGCGCATCCACCGTCAGCGCCACCGCATCCGACATCATCCGCCCGCCCTCTGCCGTCAGCGCCTCAACGCTGATCAGATAGCGCCCGGCGCCCGGCGGCTGCCATGTCCCCTGCCCATAGAACAACCCCTGCGAGACCTGCTCCACCGTCAGCGCCGCACTCTGACTGCCGTTGACATACAGATTCATCTGCACCCCGCCGGGAGCAGAGGCATACGCCCCCACCACCACAGCCGTGCCGGGCGGGGCATGCGCGCCATCCAGGGGCACATCCACCCACACCGCCCGCTGCCCCAGCATCTGACGCTGACAGGCAGCCAGCAGCGCCAAAACCAACCACACGAGATAGCCTCTTGCGTTCATTGCGACCTCTCTGACAAAATATGTACCGGGGGCTGAAACGGTCTTACGCTGTGTTGCTCAACCGGCAGGTGTTGCAAGGCTTTTCGCTGGGCGGAGCGTTGCTGCGCGCCCGCCTTTCACGGCGTGTCTGTGGGATTTGTAACGGAGAAAAACACTGCTCCCCCTGTACCGCGCAATGCACTGTGCCCCGCAGACAGCTCCGCACCCCAAAAGCAACGTAAGGGCTTCTTTTTTTGAATATACTTCAAAATACGGCGCTGTTCAAGAGGGGCTGGCGGGGATAATTTTTTCGTCAGCATCCTCATGCTGGTGCGCGTGCTGATGACAGCCCGACAGCCCAAGCGGACACCCGCCGCACCCGTTAAACGCTCCGTCGGCACACTGTCCTATTTGCAAAAACGCCGGGCGGTTTCTTTGCCCAAAATCTGACGTATAATTAACCATATCTCACCCACAGGAGGACAGGCATGGAATACACGCATCTGGGCAGGCTGGCGCTCAAGGTCAGCCGTCTGTGTTTGGGGACGATGAACTTCAACCCTCCGTTTGTCTCGGAAGCGGACAGCTTTGCCATCATGGATGCCGCCCTTGAGGCGGGCATCAACTTTTTCGACACCGCCGATGTGTACGGCTTTTATTACAGCGAAAGCCAGAGCGGTCTGACCGAGGAAATCATCGGGCGCTGGCTGGCGCAGAACCCCGCCCGCCGCCGCCAGATTGTGCTGGCAACCAAAGTGTATGGCAAGATGGGCGCGGGCGTCAACGATCAGGGGCTGTCTGCCTATCACATCCGCCAGGCGTGCGAGGACAGCCTGCGGCGGCTGCAAACCGACCACATTGACCTGTATCAGATGCACCACGTTGACCGCAGCGCGCCTTGGGAAGAGGTGTGGCAGGCAATGGAAACCCTCATCCAGCAGGGCAAGGTCATCTATGTGGGTAGCAGCAACTTTGGCGCCCGCCACATCGCCCGCGCCCAGTGCGCCGCAGTGCAGCGCAACCTGCTGGGGCTGGTTTCGGAGCAGAGCCTCTACAACCTGATTGACCGCCACGTGGAGCTGGAAGTGCTGCCCGCCTGCCGCGAATATGGCATGGGGTTTTTGCCGTGGAGCCCGCTCAAATCGGGGATGCTGGCGGGCGTGCTGCAAAAATCGTCCGCACAGGGACGCCAAACGCTGGAAACGTGGATGCCGCAACTGATCGAAAAGCGCCGCACCGCCCTGCAGGGCTATGAAGACCTGTGCCGCCAGATGGGCGAATCCCCTGCCGTGGTCGGGCTTGCCTGGCTGCTGCACCAGCCGGGCGTCACCGCCCCCATCATCGGACCGCGCAGCGTGGATCAGCTGCACAGCAGCCTGCGGGCTGTGCAATTGCAGCTTTCTGCGGAGACGCTGCAGCAGCTGGATGCGCTCTTCCCCGGACCGGGGGGAGAAGCGCCCGAAGCCTACGCCTGGTAAGCGCCGTGCCCCCTGCCCCCCCTGCAATCGACAGCCACACCGTGCGCACCTTTGGGCGCGGCGATGCCGCCGGGCGCATCCTCAAGGCGGCTCTGCAGGCGGTGGACCCATACCGCGCCGTGCAGAGCGCCCTGCATCTCTCCGGCAGCCAGCTGCACATCGGCTCGTGGTACTGCGACCTGCAGAGCATCCGCCGTGTGCTGGCATTGGCAGTGGGCAAAGCCGCCGCTCCCATGCTGGAGGCGGTCTGCGCGCTTCCCACCCTCCCCCTCCAGCGCGGCGTGCTGATCACCAAAGAAGGACATACCCCGCCGCAGCCCTGCCACCCGGCAGTGGAAATCTACACGGGCGGGCACCCCGTCCCCGATGAACGCAGCCTGCGCGCTGCGGACGCGGTGCGCGACTTGCTTGCCGACTGCCGCCCCGATGACCTGCTGCTGTGTCTGATCTCCGGCGGCGGATCGGCTCTGCTCACCTCTCCGGCGGAGGGCATCCGCCTGGCAGACCTGCAAGAACTGACCGGGCTGCTGCTGCGCTGCGGCGCTACCATCCACGAGATCAACACCCTGCGCAAACACCTCGAAACGCTCAAAGGCGGCAACCTGGCGCGCCTGGCTGCCCCGGCACAGGTGGCGGCGCTCATCCTCTCCGATGTGGTGGGCGACCCGCTGGAGGTGATCGCCTCCGGTCCGACCGTCCCCGACCCAACCACCTTTGGTGATGCGCTGGACATCCTCGAGCGCTACGCCCTGCGACCGCACACCCCACCCGCCATTCTGCAAAGGCTGGAAGAGGGACGCGCTGCCCTCCTCCCCGAAACGCCCAAACCCGGCGACCCGCTGTTTGCCAACGTCCACAACCAGGTGGTGGCAGGCAACCTGCACGCCGCCCGCGCCGCCCTCCAGCAGGCGCAAGCCGAGGGGTTTCATCCCCTGCTGATCACCACCCACCTGCAGGGCGAAGCCCGTCATGCGGGGGCATTGATCGCCGCCATTGCCCGCCAAATCGCCTCCAGCGGCGAACCCGTCCCCCGTCCGGCGTGCGTTCTGCTGGGCGGAGAGACAACCGTTACCGTGCAGGGCGACGGGCTGGGCGGACGCAACCAGGAGGTGGCACTGGGAGCAGTCGAGGGGCTGGCTGGTCTGCCCAACACCCTGCTCATCTGCCTGGCAACCGACGGCGGCGATGGACCGACCGATGCCGCCGGGGCGGCTGTCAGCGGCGAGACGCTGGCGCGCGCCCGTCAGGCTGGCATGCGCCCGGCGGATTTTCTGCGCCGCAACGACGCCTATCACTTCTTTGATGCCCTGGGCGACCTGCTGCGCACCGCCCCCACCCGCACCAACGTCAACGACCTGGCACTGCTGCTGATGCCGTGAACAGACAGAATGCCCCGTATCGCCAGCGCCAGTTTTGCGTCTTATCATTAAACCGCAATGGATGAGGATGCCCTCCTGCAAGCGGCGCGGCGGCTAGACCCCAGCGCGCTGACATTCATCTACGACCACTACAGCGCCGAACTGTATGCCTACGCCATGCGTCTGCTGGGTGACGCACAGCAGGCAGAAGACTGCCTTTCGGAGACGTTCACGCGCCTGCTGGCAAGCTTCAAAGCAGGAGGCGGACCGCGCCGCCACCTGCGCGCCTACCTCTACCGCGTGGCACATAACTGGGTTTGCGACCTATACCGCCGCCAGCCCGCCACACAAACACAATGGGACGTGCTGGAAGATGAGGATGAACAAAACGACCACCAATACCAACTTTCCCCAAGCGATGCCGCCGAACTGCGCGACCTGCAAGCCCGCGCCCGCTCCGCCCTGCAGCGCCTTACCCCTGACCAGAGGCAGGTGGTGATGCTCAAATTTTTGCACGGCTGGGAAAACGAGGAGATCGCCGCGGCGCTCAACAAGCCCGTCGGCGCCGTCAAAGCCCTGCAACACCGCGCCCTGGCTGCGCTCCAGCGGTTATTGAATTCCGGAGGTGATGCATGAACCCCAAAACCACTCCAAACCACCCGCAGGATGCCTGCCCCCCTGAGGTGGCAAAATACCTCGAGGCGCTGCGCGCCGTGCCCCCGCGCAACCCGCAGCTTGCGCAGCAAACGCGCCAGCAGTTTCTCGCACAGGTGCAGTCTTTGCAAACACCCGTATCTCGCAGCGGCAATCTGCGTCCTATTCAGCAAAAGGGATTTCTTTCCCGAACATCTTTTTTGCTGTTTAGAAAGGAACGTTTTGCCATGACCCTCATCACTACCCTGCTTACCCTGATTGCCCTGCTGGGAGGCATCACCGGCGGCACAGTCTATGCGGCGCAGTCCAGCCTGCCGCAGTCGCCGCTGTATCCCGTCAAACTGGCAAGCGAGGCGCTTGTCTTGCAGCTGACCAGCGACCCCATCCAGCGGCTGGATTTGCTCGAGCAGCTTTCGGCAAGGCGGATGGAGGAAATCAACACCATGCTGCAACAGGGCGAACAGCCGCCCGAAGCCACGCTGGAACGCCTGCAAACCCACACGCGTGCCGCACTGCAAACCGCCGCCAGCCTTGACGATGCCCAGCTGCAGCCAGCGCTGGCAACGCTGGAACTGCGCCTGCAGGATCGTCTGCGGCAGATGGATCAGATCCGCACCTGTCTGGAAACGCCAGACGCCGCATGTCCCCAGCTGCATCAGAACCTGCCCCCCTCCCCGCAAGCCGTGCAGCGTATGGAGCAGGCGCAGAATGTCTTCCGCGCCCAGCTGCAACTGGTGCAGGACGGACAGCAAAACACAGAGCGCTTCCGCCATCAGGTGCAGAACGGCATCCTCCCCACCCCCGCCGATACGCAGCCGCCCACCGACACCACACCGCTGCCCGAAACGCCCCCTGCCGAACCAACTGCAGGCGGTGTAACGCCTGAAGCGTCTGCCGAGCCTGAAATCAACGCTTCGGCATCGCAGCAGCCACAGCCCGCACTGCAAAATACTCCCAACGCCCAAGCCCCGCAGGGCGCTCCGACCGGCATCGCCCCCGGCGGACCACACCACACACCAACCGCCCAGCCGCCGCACGGCAGCAACCTCATCACCCCGCAAGCCGCTCAACAACAGCAGCAACAGCAACAGCAAGACCAGCAGCAAGACCAGCAGAACGCCCCGCAAGCCAACCCCGGCGGCAACGGCAACGGCAACGGCAAAAAGTAACCCCGCAACAGCTTTTATGAAACCACAGCGGACGCAGAGCACGTGCTCTGCGTCCGCTGTGCACAGCCTGACCACGCAACAACAAGGGTCAGCGCGCCGCGCCGTGCGCGCCGTCCGCCATCCACTGGCGGTACCACGCCAGCGTGGCTTTGACCGCCTGTTCGTGCGGGGTGGCAATATCGCCAAAGGTCTGGATAAAGGGCGAAGAATCAACCACAAACGGCTTCTCAAACTCGTACATCATCTCAACCGATTCACGGGCGGCAGGGATGAACAACCCGCCGAACGCCATCATCAGCCTGCTCATCACGCTGAAGCGCGGCGGCAAACCGGCTTCGTTAAAGAACAGGGTGAGCAGCTGCCGCTGGGTGAGCGTGGGCGGGTTCGGCACGTGCCAGGCTTTACCCAGCGCTTCCTGACGTTCGCCCAGGATTGCCAGCGCCTCGCCAAAGTCGCCGATGTAGGTGTAGGTGTGCGGCAGGTCAAGCGCACCGACCACCTCAGCGGGTTTCCCCTGCAGCAGGGGGAGGATGGCGCGCTCGCCCAGCATTGACCCAAGCACCGCCGGACCGTAAAAATCTGCCCCGCGCCCCATGGCAACCTGCACCCGTCCGGCGCGGTGGGCTTCCAGCAGGGCGGCGCTCATCTCAGCCCGCACCCTGCCCTTGCGCGTGCGGGCGGCATGCGGCAGCCCCTCATGGATGACAGCGCCGTTGGTATCACCGTACATATACAGGTTCTCGCCGACAATCAGCTTGGCACCGTTGGCGGCTGCGCCTTCGAGGATGGCGGCTTGCAGCGCCGGGAACTTCTCCACCCACTGATGATACGGCGGCTGGGCACACTGATAGACCACCGCCGCCCCGCGCGCTGCCTGACGGGTGAACTCCACCTGGTAAGCGTCGCCGGGCAGAATTTCCACCGTCTCGGGAATGCCCGCCGGGCGGCTGCCCGAGCGGTTGATCATGCGCACCTGTTTGCCGCGCCGCAGCAGGGCGTGCACCACACTCTGCGCCAGCGGTCCGCTGCCAAAAACCACATTGAATTCAGACATTTTACACCTCTTTTATCTTGATAAATTGATCTAAAAACAAATCATTATGGATTAAGTCCGCTTTGCCACTGCGGCGGTCAAAGCAAATATTGAGCAGTCAGCGTCTGCAGCGCATGGCGGTAAAAAACTTCGGCATCGCGCAGGACGGGCGGGTATTGCCTGCCGATCTCATTGGAGACCATGCCGTGCACATAGCACCACAGGGTAAGGGCGGCAAACAGCACCTGCGGGTCAACCCCTTCGGCGTCAAACACGGCTGGCAGCGGCACGGGGGAGAGCGGGCGCAGCTTTCCGGCGGCATGGGCTTGCGCCAGCACCTGAATGAGAAGGCTCAGCCCGCGCTGCGCGGCAGGCATGGTGATCTCCAGCGGGGCATGATACCCGGCAATGGGCGTGCCAAAGATCAGCTGGTAGCGTTCGGGGTGCGCTACCGCCCAGGCGCGGTATGCCAGCCCCAAGGCGCACAACCGCCCGGCGTGGTCATGCGGCGTGGTGCCCTCCAGCGCCGCCGCCTGCCATGCGGCAAAAGAGGTAAACGCGTCCACGATAAGCGCCGTTACCAGCGCGTCGCGGTCGGGGTAGTAGCGGTAAATTGCCGGGGCGGTGATGCCCAGCTGGCGGGCAATGGCGCGCAGGCTGAGCGCCGCGGCGCCCTCGGCGGCGATCTGCTGCCATGCCGTGTGGAGGATGCGCTCGTGCAGGTTGGGGATTTGCCGCTCGCGGTGGGGTCTTGGACTCATGTTTGCCTCTCATATAAATATACACTGTTTATTTAATAATAATTATACAGTGTTTATTTATTTTGTCAAGGGGCAGTTTTGGGCGCGGCGGGCTTGCCAGAGAGCACTTTTAAAAATTCAAAGCCATTTGAAGCTTATAAGGCGCAAGCCGCTCTTCAGCCAGCTTTACATACCCGGCGTCAACCTCATAGCCGATGTACTTGCGCCCGGCTTTGAGTGCCGCAATTGCCGTTGACCCGCTGCCCATAAACGGGTCAAGCACGATGTCTCCTGTGTAGGTATACAATTGGATCAAGCGGTACGGCAGCTCTACCGGAAACGGAGCAGGATGACCAACCTTCTTTGCCGATTCGGGGTTCAGCGTCCAGACGGATTTTGTCCACTCCATAAACTGCTCGCGGGTGATTGTGTTTTCTTTTCCCGGCGGCTTTTTGCGCGCAAACGACCCTTTGGAAAACACCAGGATGTATTCATGCGTGTCGCGCAGCACCGGGTTGGCTGCCGACTGCCAGCTCCCCCACGCCATCGAAACACCCGCGCCCGCGCCCTTGTGCCAGATGATTTCCCCCCGCATGAGAAAGCCGATTTCGAGCATGAGATGCGAAACATAGTCCGAAAGGGGGATATACGGCTTGCGCCCCAGGTTTGCCACATTGACGCAGGCTCTGCCGCCATACACCAGCACGCGGTACGTCTCGGAGAACACGCTTTTGAGCAGGTGCAGATATTCCTTCAGCGAGAGGTTCTCGTCGTATGCTTTGGTCACATTGTAGGGGGGCGAGGTTACCATCAGGTGCAGCGAGTGATCGGGGATTTCCTTCATGTTCTCAGCGCTGCTCTGCAGGATCGTGTTCTCATACTCGGCGGGGAAGGGCGCATCCGCCACAGGAGGGCAGCCGGGATCACCCGCCAGGTCTGCATACAGCCTGGAATTGTAGTACTGCGACGAATCGTGGCTGATGCGCGAAGCCGTGCCAAAGCTGCTGGTTTTTGAGCCTTTTTTCATCCTTCAATCCTTCTGCCGCCGCGGGGGGTGAAGCGCATGCCCTTTCTTCCCCATTGTACCGGAATTTTCGCGCCTGGGGCAAGCGATGGGGCAAGCCAATTCCGATGGGGCAAGCCCCATCCTACCCGCGGGGCGTAAGGCAGGGTTCACCCCGCCGTTCCCAATGGGGCAAACCAATCCCGATGGGGCAAGCCCCATCCTACCCACATGATCAGGCACAAAACCCTCCCCTATAAAGGGGAGGGCAGGGTGGGGTTCAAGCCCCCTCACAGCACCGGCAGGTATTTTGCTGACTGGGTCAGCCCGCGCAGGATGACATACATCAGCGCCGCGCTGCGCAGCGAGTGTTCGCCCTCAAAGGGGTGTTTGAGGCGCATTCCGAGCGGCTGGAAGGTATCGGTTTTGATCACCAGAACCATCTTGTCATCCTCATAGCGCGCCTTGCTGCCGCCAGCGCGCCATTCCAGGCGCGCCTCCGCCCCGCCCTGGCGTGCACGCATCACCCAGCCGCGGCTGCCGCGCTCGATGAGATAGGCGTTATCGCTTTCGCTGTGGAAGTCTTCCCGATCGAGGAAGAGGCGCGGCTTATCGGCAAACGGCTCGCCGTTGTGGACGCAGAACGTAGCACAGTTGCCGCAGGCGTTGCAAAAGTCGTCCACGTGCACCACCTGGCGCGCCTGCTCGATGCGGAACACCTCCGTCCGCCCGCTGAATTCCAGCACCCCGCCGCGCACCGTAAGCAGCGGCAGACTCCAATGCACCGGCTGGACGGTGTAGGTATAGTTGGCACGGTTGGGGCACACCTCCACACACTTATCGCAGAAGGTGGAGCACTGCAGACAGCGCGCCGCCTCAGCGCGGGCAACATCCTCCGCCAGCGTGGCTTCCACCAGGCTGAAGTCCACCCGCAGCGGGGTTTCCAGCTCCGTCGGTCGGCGGCTGGGAGTGCGGCGGGCGCGGGCACGCTTGACCTGCACAATTTCCTCCTCGCTGAGGGCGGGCGGCTGCGGCGCATACTCCTCAAAGGGGATGCCCAGCATGGCGCAGATGCCCTCAGCGGCTTTGCGCCCATCGGCGCAGGCGGCAATGATGCTCTCCGGTCCTTCGACCACATCCCCCCCGGCAAAGACGCCCTCCACCCCTGCCGAGCGGGTTGCTTCCTGCACGGCAACCGCCCCGTTGGGCAGGCGCGCCACCGCACTGCCCTGCAAGAAGTCCAGGTCGGGCTGTTGACCGATGGCGGTGATGACCGCATCCACCGGCAGGTTGAACTCGCTGTGTTCGATGGCAACCGGGCGCGGGCGTCCGCTGGCATCCGGCTCGCCCAGACGGTTGCGCACGCACTTCATTGCCACCACGTGCCCCTTCTCGCGCAGCACACGCAGCGGGGTCACCAGTTCCATGATTTCAACCCCCTCCTCCAGCGCCCCCTGCACCTCCTCAGGGCTGGCGGGCATCTCCGCCCGGCTGCGGCGGTAGACAATGGTAACCACCCCCGCCCCCAGCCGCCGCGCCACACGGGCGGCATCCATGGCCGTATCACCCCCGCCGATCACCGCCACCTGACGCCCCAGGTCAGGCTTTTCGCCGCGCCGCACACGCCCCAGCAGATCCAGGGCGGCATACACACCTTCGCCCTCGGCGCCCTCAATCGTCAGCGGGACGTCCTTTTGAAACCCGGCGGCAACATACACCGCGTCAAACCCCTGCTGCAGCAGCTCCTCCGGCGGGGTGCGCACCGCCTGCGAAAGACGGATCTCCACCCCCAGCGAGCGGATGCGTTCGATATCCTCGTCAATCACCTCCTGCGGCAGGCGGAAGGATGGAATCATGTTGAGCATCCCGCCCGGGCGGTCTTTTGCCTCAAAGACGACCACATCCACCCCCTGCAGCGCCAAAAAAGCCGCCGCCGCCAGCCCCGACGGACCGCTGCCGATGACCGCCACACGCCGCCCGCGGCGCGGTTTGCGCACTGCCAGCTGTGTGTGCCCATGCTCAAGTGCAAAGCGTTTGAGGGCGCGGATGGCGACCGGCTCCTCATAGTTGTTGCGCGTGCAGCGCGTCTGGCACAGGTGCGTGCACACATAGCCGGTCACCCCCGGCAGCGGGTTGCGCGCCAGAATCACCTCCAGGGCGCGGTCAAACTCGCCGCGGCTGATCAGCCAGGCATATTCGGGGATGTTCTGATGCACCGCGCAGGGTTCCATGCACGGGGCGGTTACGCAGTCGAACATATCCAGCGCCGACTGCACCTTGGGCAGTCCGTAGGGATGATAGCGCTTCTTATAGCGCGGGTTGGTGAGGGCATCCTGGGCGGCGTTTTCCAGGTTGGTCAGCTTGTCCTTTGCCAGTTCCGCCAGGCTGTTTGCCCCGCGGGCGCGCATCTCGGATTCGATGTTCTCCACATACTGCGCCAGGCGCGCATACCCGCCCGGCTTGAGCAGGTCGGATGCCGCTGTGACCGGCAGTGCCCCGCACGAAAGGATCGTGGCGACGTTGAGCGCATCCGCCCCGGCGCTGTAAGAGACGTTCAGCGCCCCGCCAAACTCGTGCGCCAGCTTGTTGAACAGGTTCATCGTCACCGGATAAAGCGCCCGCCCGGACATATACATCTCATCCCCCGGCAGCACACCGCGGTGGTTTGCCATCGCCAGCGTGTTGCTCAGCTTGACGCCAAAACTCAGCCCGCACTCCGCCGCTGTGCGCTGCAGGCTGCCGATCAGCACCACAGCGCGGTCGTAGCGCAGATCGTGTTCAAACACCTTGTCGGGGATGACAATCTCCTCAAACCCCAGATGGTTGTGGAGAATATCGAGCACCTGGTCTTTGCCCAGCAGGGTGGGGTTGAGCTTGACGGTGGTGTGCAGACGGCACTCCGTCAGCAGATAGCGCGCAATGCGTTCGATCTCATCCGGCGGACAGCCGTGCATGGTGGAGAGAGTCACGTTGTTGGTCAGACGGGCGGGGATCGCGATATCAGCAAACTGCGGATGCTCCCGTTTGAGATAGTCGCGGATCAGGGCGATCTCCTCCCCGGCATCCGCCAGCCGCTGCATAAACTGCGTCATCGGCGGCGATTGAATCCCCTCCAGGTTGTACCCCACGCTCATGTTGAAGATCGTCCCCAGCGGCGCCAGTTCCTCCCACCCCAGCAGACGGTTGAGGATGTGGATCAGCGCCCAGGCTTTGATGTATTCGCCCACCGATTCCTTCAGCCGCAGTTCCTGCGACCACTCGACGTTGTAGCCTTCATCGGCAAGGTCAATACACGGGCGCGGGATTTCCAGCTCGTCCATGATCTGCACCGTCTTAAGCTCGATAAAGCGCGCCCCGCACAGCCAGGCGGCGATGATGTTCTGCGTCAGCTGGGTGTGCGGTCCGGCGGCTGGACCAATGGGCGTGCCCAAACGGCTGCCGAACAGGTCATCCACAACATAAGGGGCGTCCTTTTGGGGGACGTGAAACTGCGCACGGTGAATGCCAAAGATCGAGTGGTTCTCCTCATATTCTTTGAGAATCCAGCGCAGCAAAAAGTCGAACGATTGCACCTTCATTCTATCTGACATACTGCCTCCAATAAAAATTTGTCTGACAATGTTATTCTATCTTACCGTTAAAGGGCGGCGTTACACACTGGACAACCATCTATGATTGGGGTGACATTATTCCCTTCCTGGGCATATCACAGATGGGGCAGTTTTGCACCCCAAAACCTGTGTTACAATCCTCTCTGCGCCGTCCTCTGCGGCAGGCGCACTTTTATTTTATCAGGAGACTTGCTGTGCCCAAAATTCTGTTGTTTGTGCTGCTTGCACTCGTCATTTTGCTGGCGCTTGGCTGGCTGGGGCTGAAAATCAAACCAGCCGCCTTCCCGCCCTATCCGCAGCGCACCCCTGCCCTGCAGACCGTGCCGCTGCCGCCCAACCTGCCGCCGCCGGTTGAGCGTTTTTACCGCACGGTGTATGGCGATCACATCCCGGTCATCACCTCAGCCGTCATCAGCGGGCGCGCCACCATCCGCCCGTTTGGCGCGCTCTCGCTTCCGGCGCGCTTCCGCTTCACCCACGATGCCGGAAAAGGCTACCGCCACTACATCGAAGCCACCTTCTTCGGCATCCCCATCCTCAAGGTCAACGAGCGCTATCTGGACGGCAAAGGGCGCATGGAACTGCCTTTTGGCGTCGAAGAGGGCGAGAAAATCAACCAGGGCGCCAACCTGGGAATGTGGAGCGAGGCAGGATGGTTCCCCGCCATCTATCTGACCGACCCGCGCGTGCGCTGGCTGCCAGTGGATGACGAAACCGCCATCCTGGTCGTCCCCTTTGAGGATGCCTCCCAGCACTATGTGGTGCGCTTTGACCCCCAAAGCGGGCTGATCACCTGGATGGAATCCATGCGCTATCAGGGCGCGAGCAGCCCTGCCAAAGTGCTGTGGCTCAACCGCGCCGAGTGGGGCGAGCGCGATGGCAAACCGTTCATGGTCAGCGGGGCTGCCATCTGGATGAACGACGGCAAGCCGTGGGCGGTGTTCACCGTTGAGGAGATCCAGTACAACGTGGACGTCAGCACATCTATCCGCCAGCGCGACCTTTAGCCGCCCTGGGCGTATATGATATAGACCTGCCATAACGAAAGATAACAAGATGAGTCAACCAATCTCACGGCGCACCTTTCTCAAAACCAGCGCCATCACCGCCGCCGCGGGCGGCATCGTTTTGTGCGGCGGAGGGGCGTTTGCCGCCACCTACCGCCCGCCGATTGATCTTCCCACCACATCGTATGGAGAAAATACTATGACCAACCAGCACATCCTCATCGCCTATGCCAGCAAAGCCGGTTCGACCGCCGAAGTGGCGCAGCGCATTGGCAAAGTGCTTGCCGATGCCGGGCAGCGCGTCGACGTTCAGCCCGTGACCGAGGTCAAAGACCTGAGCGCCTACAGCGCCGTCGTGCTTGGCAGCGCCATCCGCGCCGGGCATCTTCTGCCCAAGGCGATGCAGTTTATCGAGACCCACCGCCAGGAACTGGCGCAGAAACCCTTCAGCGCCTTTATCGTCTGTCTGACGCTCAAGGACGACACCCCAGAAAACCGCAAAACCGTCAGCGCCTATCTCGACCCGCTGCGCGCCATGCTCCCCCCCGCCCACGAAGGCATGTTTGCCGGGGTGATGGATTCCAGCAAATTGAACTTTTTGGAGCGCACGCTGATGAAGATGATGAAAGCCCCCAGCGGAGACTTCCGCCGCTGGGACGAGATCGAACGCTGGGCAGCCGCACTCGCCTAGACAGCTCCGCTTGCTGTATAACCCACGCACACCGCAGCCAGGGCTGCGCTGCATCCGCAAGTACGCCAAGCATGATGTGCTGCTGCCTGAACAGATTTGTCCAAGTCTGTAAAAAGTGCTATTATAATAAACACAGATATTGCTGAGAGGTGTGCATGACCCTGCTGGATCAAATACAACAGCGTCTGAGCCAACTTCCGCCGGATAAACAGAAGGAAGTGCTCGATTTTGTCACCTTTTTGCAGCGATCCACCTCATCCAAAGCCAAGGCGCACAAAACCCGTTCGCTGCGCCAGCACGCGGCATTCGGATCGTGGAAAGAGCGCAACATCAACGCTCTAGGCTACGAACAATCTTTGCGCGCCGAGTGGGATTCGCCCCATTAGGCAATCAGCGTATGATCGCTGTTTTCGACACCAACATCCTGATTGACGCCCTGAACGGGGTCGCCAATGCCGATGCAGAGTACTGCCGCTATGAACGCGTCCTTATTAGCTGTATCACGTGGATCGAAGTGATGGTAGGTGCAAAGGCGAGCGAGGAAAAACAACTGCGCGATTTTCTGGATACCAATTTTGAGGTCATCCCATTGGACAACGCCATTGCCGAGGCGGCGGTGCTTTTACGGCGGCAACACCACCTGCGTCTGCCGGATGCCGTGATCTGGGATACGGCGCAGGTGAACGGTGCTGACCTGGTAACGCGCAACACCAAAGACTTCAAGCCGGAATGGGCAGGCATCCGGGTTCCTTACACATTATAAGAGCGTGCGACCGATAAAGCCGCCGCATGCAGACAGCAGGCGAGAAATCTGCCTCAATCCAAAACTAGAATTTTTAGCATGGAAACGTCCCCTCCCGAAGCCATTCTCATCCCCGGCGGCGGGGTGCGCGCAGAAGGGGAACTGCCCGAGTGGACGCTGCGCCGTTTGCAGCGCGCCCTGCAGGTGGAGGGCAGACCGCTGTTCATCCTGCTCAGCGCCGGAACGCCGCACAAACCGCCTCCGCTGGATGGGCGCGGCTTTCCCATCTTTGAATCGCTTGCCGCCGCCCGCTGGCTGCTGGCGCACGGCGTGCCTGCCGAGCGCATCCTCACCGAAACCTGCTCCTACGATACCATCGGCAACGCCTATTTTGCCCGCCGCCTGCATGTTGACCCACTGGGGCTGCGCCGCCTGCTGGTGATCACCTCAGAGTTTCATCTGGCACGCACTACCGCCGTCTTCGGTTGGGTCTTCAGCCTGGATGCGCCGCCGGGCGGTTATCATCTGCAGTTCGAAGCGGTGAGCGACGCCGGGATTGACCCGCGCCTGCTTTCTGCCCGCGGCGAAAAAGAAGCCTCTGCCCTGCGGCAGGTGCAGCAGCTGCGCGCCCAAATTCACAGCCTGGCAGACCTGCACCGCTGGCTGTACACCCGGCACGCCGCCTATGCCCCCTGGGCAGCGCCGCCCGCCGTGCTGGACGAAGACGCCCGCGCCAGCTACTAGCTACTAGCCCGTCCTCACGCATCCAGCATCTGGCGGATTTTGGCGGAAAGCTCGCGGAAGAGATACGGCTTCTGGATAAAGTGCACGCCCGCCTCCAGCACGCCGTGATGCACGATCACATTGGCGGTGTAGCCGGAGGTGTAGAGCGTTTTGAGGTGCGGGTAGGTCTGCGTCAGCGCCTCCGCAAGCTGGCGGCCGTTCATGCCGGGCATGACCATATCGGTCATCAGCAGGTGGATCTGGCCGCCGTGCTGCCGCGCCAGTTCCAGCGCCTGGACGGGGGAAGTTGCCGCCAGCACGGTATAGCCCAGCTCTTCAAGGTTTTCGCGGCACAGCTCGAGCAGTCCCTCCTCATCTTCCACCAGCAGAATCGTCTCGCTGCCGCCCGCAAACGCCTGACCCTCCTGCGGCAGGGCGGCGGGCATCTCCACCTCCTCATCCGCCCAGGGCAGATAGATTTTGAAGGTCGTCCCCCCGCCCACCTCGCTATAGACGTTGATAAACCCGCCCTGCTGTTTGACGATGCCGTATACCGTTGCCAGTCCCAGCCCGGTGCCCTTGTGTTGCTCTTCTTCTTTGGTGGTGTAAAACGGCTCAAACAGGTGCAGCAGCGTCTCGCGCGTCATCCCCCTGCCGCTGTCGCTGACCGCCAGCATCACATACCTGCCGGGCAGCGCCTCGATGTGGGTATCGCAGTAGCTGGTCTCCAGGGTCAGGTCATGCGTCTCAACACTCACCCTGCCCACACCGTCAATCGCCTCGCGGGCATTGACCAGCAGGTTGACCAGCAGCTGATCCACCTGCACCGGGTCAATCTTGACCTTGAGCACGCCGGGAGCGGGGACCCACTCGAGTTCGATATCCTCGCCAATCAGCCGTTTGAGCATGCGCAGCATGTTTTCAATCGTGTGGTTGAGGTCGAGAACGCGCGGGTTGACCGTCTGACGGCGGGCAAAGGTGAGCAGCTGGCGGGTCAGCTCCGCCGAGCGGCGGGCGGTGGTGTGAATCTCTTCAAAGATGGGATAGCAGGCTTCGTCGGGGGCAAAACGGTTGAGGGCTGTCTCGGTGTGCCCAATGATGACGCCCAGCAGGTTGTTGAAGTCATGCGCCACGCCGCCTGCCAGCCGTCCGATCGAATCGAGCTTCTGCGCCTGCTGCAGCTGGTCGCGCAGCTTTTCGCGCTCCTCATCGGCTTGATGCTGGCGGGTCATATCGCGCAGGATGGCGGTATAGCCCTGCTGGCGCTCCAGATAGGTGAGCGACATCTCCACCGGCAGCATACGCCCGTCCTTAGCTTGCAACTCTACCGACAGCCCAAACAGCGTGCCCCGCTGGCGCACCTCGCCCAGCGCCTCGGCAATCTTGCCCTTGCTGTGCGGCGGACAGATCATATCACAGGGCTTGCCGAGAATCTCCTGACGGGTATAGCCAAAAACCTGCTCGGCGCCGCGGTTCCACAGCAGAATCTCGAGCGCAGTGTTGAACGAGATGATCGCCTCGCCGGAGGTCTCGAGGACGGTGCGGTAGAGCGCTTCGGAGGTCTGCACCTGATCCATCAGACGGGCATTTTCCAGCGCCGCCGCCAGACTGCCAGCCAGCAGGCAGGCGGGGCGTTCGTCCTCCTCTTCCCAGGCGTTCGCCGTGCGGCTGAAGAGCGCCAGCACCCCCAGCAGACGCTGCCCGCACAGCACCGGCACAATCAGCGCGGCGCGCAGGTCGGCGGCTGTATCCGCGGGCAAATGACAGGCATGGGCGGCATCCTCGCCCAGCACCAGGGCAGACTGCAAGCGCGCACAGCGTTCGAGCGCGCTGCCGTCCAAACGCACCTCCAGCGGCGGCAGCTGCTGCAGAGCATCTTGCAGGGCAGGGCTTGCCCCCGCCAACTGGGCAAACGCCAGGCGGGCGTGCGGCTCCTCATAGACAAAATATACCCCCACCTCGGCGGCAAAGGCACGGATAGCAGCCTGCAGGGCGGTTTTGATCAGCGTTTGCGGCGGGGCAAACACCGCCAAATCCACCCCCGCCTGATAGAGCATCTCCAGCCGCTGGTTGGTGCGCCGCAGCTGTTCCATTTTATCTTCCAGCTTGCGCACCAGCGCCTGGCTGTACTCACGGTAGTAGGTCATATCATTCTCCTGCGTCTCCTGCGAGACGGTATACTCACCCGCGGTATGGGTCTCCAGCACCTCTACCAGCAGTTCCAGAAAGCGCTGCGGATCGATGGGTTTGGTAATAAAACGGTCAGCCCCCAGACTGAGCGCAAAAGCTTCGTCTTTGGGGTCGGTGTAGGTGGCAGTATAGAAAATAAACGGGATGTGTCTCAGGCACTCGTCCGCCCGCCAGGCACGGCACAGGCTAAAGCCGTCCATCACCGGCATGAGGATATCGCTGACGATCACATCCGGCGGGCTGCGCCGTGCGGCTTCCAGCGCCTCGGCGCCGTTGGCGGCGCTTTCCACCGTATAGCCTTTGGCGCGCAGCAAGGTTTGCAGCAAATACAGGTTTTCGCTTTTATCGTCAACGATAAGCACTCTGGTCATGGCGACTGCGCTCCTTCTGGGCGAAGATGCGGCGGCAGGTGGCGTTCCACCTCGCCGACAAAAGTGGCTGGGTTGATGGGTTTTTCGATATACCCGCGGCATCCGGCGGCGAGCACGCTCTCGCGGTCGCCCGGCATGGCATACGAAGTAACCGCCACAATCGGGATGTGCGCCAGCAACGGATCGCCGCTGATGTGGCGCGCCACCGTGTAGCCATCCATGCCCGGCAGCTGGATATCGAGCAGGATCAGGTCGGGGTTGATCTGGCGCGCCAGTTCGAGCCCGAGGTGCCCATCCTCTGCCTGCACCACACGGTAACCGCGTTTTTCAAGGATAAAGGTCGCCAGATAGCGGTTTTTCTCGTTATCCTCAATCAGCAAAATGGTTGCCGTCATACTTCATGCTCCTTGCGTCAGCGGCAGGGTGAAGCTGAAACAGCTGCCGCGCCCCGCTTTGCTCTCCACCTGTATTGTACCACCCATTGCCTCCACCAGCCGTTTGCAGATCGAAAGCCCCAGCCCGGTGCCCTCGTAGGAGCGGGTGATGCCCGTTTCCAGCTGGCGGAAGGGCTGAAAGATTTTTTCCACATCCTCAGGGCGGATGCCGATGCCGGTATCGCGCACGCGGGTTACCAGCCAGCCGTTCTCGATGCGCGCCGAGAGCGACACCTCGCCGCGCTCGGTAAACTTGACGGCGTTGCTCAGCAGGTTGAGGACGATCTGCTCCACCCGCCGCCGGTCGCCGCGCAGGCTGCCCAGGGCGGGGTCAATCTCGCAGCGCAGCGCCAGCCCTTTTTTCTCCGCCAGCGGGCGCATCTTCTCAACACTGCGCTGCAGTGCGGCGCGCAGATCGAAGGTCTCATGCGCCAGTTCCAGCTGTCCGGCTTCGATTTTTGAGATATCCAGCACATCGTTGATCAGTTCAAGCAGATGCTGGGCGCTGTCCTGCACCATGCTGAGCTGTTTGCGCTGTTCATCGTTCAGTTCGCCCACCAGCCCCATCAGCAGGATGCCGGTGAAGCCGATGATGGAATTGAGCGGCGTGCGCAGCTCGTGCGACATGGTCGCCAAAAACGCCGACTTGGTGCGGTCGGCGGCTTGGGCACGGTCGCGGGCGATCTCCAGTTCACGCGTGCGCTCGGCAACGCGCTCCTCCAGGCGGGCGGCGTGGGTGCGGATTTCTTCCAGCAGACGGGCGTTCTGGATGGCGATACCCATCTGCGCCGCCACCGTCTCCAGCAGACGCTGGTCGCTTTCGCTGTAGGCATCCTGGCGGGTAGATTCGACGCTCACCGTGCCGATAACCGTCTCGCCATAGCGCAGCGGCACGCACAGGATAGAACGCACATCGCTCTCGCCGCGCAGCGGCAGGTAGCGCCGGTCGCGGCGCACATCCCCCACGCGGGCGCTCTCGCCATGCTCCGCCACCCATCCAGCAATCCCCCGCCCGCGGCGCAGCCCCAGGCTGTTGATCCTGCAGCGGGCTTCTTCTGCCGCCGCGCCCCCCAGACGGTCTTCGCCGATGACAAAGGGAACAAAGCGCTTGCCGTCTTCTTCCATCAAGAACACCGCACCGTGGTCATATCCCAGCGTCTCTTGCAGCACCGCCAGAATCTCCTGCGTCAGCTGCGGCAGGTCATGCAGGCGCGCCAGCCGCTGCCCAGCCTGATGCACCGCCTGAAGTTCGCGCACATGCCGCTGTGTCTCGTCATAGAGCAGGGCGTTGCGGATGCCGGCCGCGGCGTGTGAGGCAAGCGTTTCCAAAAAATCCGCCTGGGTTTCAAAATCGCGCTCGGATTCTGCCGCCAGCCCCACCACCCCAAACACCTCGCTGCCGGTCATCAGCGGCAGGGCGGCAAACGAACGCAGCCCCATCTGTTTGCACTCCTCCCAGGTGCAGCGCATATCGCTGAAGATATCACGCGAATACAGCGCCCTGCCCTCCTGCGCTGCCAGCCCGCACATACATTCGCCCACGCGGTGCTCGGGAATTTCGCCAAAGCTCTGGCGGGCATGCGGCGGGGCAACCCCATGCAGCATCAGCCGCTCGCCCTGCCGCAGAAAGAGAAAGGTGAGATCGGCATTGCAGGCGGCATGCAGTTCGTTGACCGCGTGGGCAATCACCCTCTGCGGCGAAAGGCTCTGGCTCACCTGACGGCTGAGGGAGTTAAGGGCAGAAAGCTCCTCCACGCGGCGGTGCAGTTCCAGTTCTGCCCGTTTGCGGGTGGTGATATCTTTGACCGCCCCATAAATCCCCGCCAGCCGCCCGTGTTCCTCATCCCACTGCGGCAGGGCATACACCTGCACCCACACCGTCTGGCCATCGCGGTGCACAAGACGCACTTCGCTGCTCACCGCCTGGTTGGCAAACAGCCGCTGGCGGTCTTGATCATCCTGCGCCAGGTCGTCGGGATGCAGGACGGCGCGCCAGCCGCCGCGTTCGGCAAACTCCTGCGGGGTGTAGCCGGTGATGGCTTCCAGCGCCCCTGCCACCCACTCCTGCACCACGCGCCCGTCCTCCTCCACCCGCTCCCAAAAGACATAGTCCGAAGCCAGCATCGAGATCAGCTGATAGCGCTGCTCGCTCTCGCACAGCAGACGATTTGCCTGCTCGAGGTGGGCGGTGCGCACCCGCACCTGACGGCGCAGCAACAGCACCCACACCCCCGCCAGCACCAGCAGAGCCGCCACCCCTGCCAGCGTCCAGCGCACAAACGGCGGCAGGCGGTAGAAGACGTTCTTTTCCTCCCAGCGGCTGAGGATGGTGTAGTAGATGGATGCGCTATCATCCCGCCACGCGCCCAGATAGCGGTCAATCGCCGCTAACAGGTCAGCGTTCTGCCCCTGCGGGACGGCGTAATACAGCACCGCCGGGCTGAGCACAATGGAAGTGCGCGTCAGCCCGTAATCGCGGTGGAAGTAATCACCAAAGAAGTGGTTGGCAATGGCGGCATCGGCGGCGCCGCTTTGGGCAGCGCGGAAGGCTTCTTCCAGAGAGGCGGTCGGGACAATCTCCACCGCAAAACCAAAGCGCTGCATCAGGCTTTCAAACTCGCCCTGCTGGATGGAGCCGCCCAGCAGCGCCACGCGCCTGCCGTTGAGCTGGTCAATGCGCTGGATGCCCGAACGCGGGGCGGCATACACCCGCGACCAGCTTTCGGCGGCGGGGATGCGGTGAAAGTCGTATTTCTGATCGCGCTCGGGCGAGTATGCCACGTCCGGCATCAGGTCAATCTCCCCCGTCTCCAGCAAAGCCAGACACACCGTCCAGGCGCAGGGGGTATAAGCCAGCTGCCAGCCCTGGCGGGCGGCAATCTCTCCCAGCAGGTCAACAAAAAAGCCGGAAGGGTTGCCGTTTGCATCCGTAAAAATCTTGGGCGGGTTCTGATATACCCCCACCCGCACCAGCCGCCCGGCGGTCTGCGGCGCGGGCGGGGCACAGCCTGCTGCCAGCAGCAGCAGACACATCAGCCCCGCCACACACCGCAGCGCAGTTTGCGGTTTCATAGATTCATTATACAACAATTGTTAAAAAATCACGCCCCTACCCGTAGGATGGGGCTTGCCCCATCGCTTGCCTGGGGTGAACCCCAGCCTACGCCACTGCTGAATGAGAACGGCGGGGTAAAACCCCGCCCTACGAGCACCCGCAGGATGCGGCTTGCCCCATCACTCCTCCCCTCCCTCCGGGAGGGGCTGGGGGAGGGTAAGCCGCGCAGCACTCCCGCAGCGAGCTGGGAGGGGCTGGGGGAGGGCATATCTCCCCGCGTAAGCTCGCCCCTGTGCCACCCTAGATGCTCTCGCCCAGATAAGCACGGGCGACGCTGTCGTCCTGCATCAGGTCTTTGCTCACGCCCTCGTGGGCAATCACACCCGTTTCGAGCACGTAGCAGTAGTTGGAAATCTCCATCGCCATCATGGCATTCTGTTCGACCAGAAAGATGGTCAGCCCGTTTTTCTGGTTGATGGTCTGGATGGTAGCAAAAATTTCCTCCACCAGGTTGGGGGCAATCCCCATTGAAGGTTCATCCATCAGCAGCAGGTCACCGCCGGTAATCAGCGCCCTGCCAATGGCAAGCATTTGCTGTTCGCCGCCCGAAAGCGTGCCGCCCGCCTGCTGGCGGCGCTCCTTCAGCCGCGGAAAGAGCGAGAAGATGTACTCCATACGCTGTTCCAGCAGGGGCTTGTTGCGGTTGGAAAACAAATACCCGGCAATGTGCAGGTTCTCCTCAACGGTCAGTTCAGGAAAGATGCGCCGCCCTTCCGGCACATGTGCAATTCCGCATTGCACAATCTTGTGGGTCGGCATTCCCACCAGGTTCTGCCCTCTGAAAACGATCTTCCCCGATTGGGCAGGCACAATCCCCGAAATAGCGTTCAGCGTGGTGGTCTTGCCCGCCCCGTTGGATCCCAGCAGCGAGACAATCTCACCGCTATAGACCTGAAATGAGATTTCTTTAAGGGCTTTGATCTTGCCGTAGGCAACACACAGGTTCTCCACCGCAAGGATGGGCTGGTTCTTTTGTTCTCTGTCTTTGCTGTTCATCTTCGCACCTTCCCCAGATAGGCTTCAAGGACTTCGGGATTGTTGCGGATTTCTACGGGTGTGCCAAGCGCAAGCTTCCTGCCAAAGTTCATCACCAGCACGCGTTCACAAATGCCCATCACCAGCCGCATCTGGTGCTCAACCAGCAGGATGGTCAGATCAAACCGCTCGCGCAGACGCACAATGGTACGGTTCAGTTCATCTATCTCGTTGGGGTTCATACCGGCAGCAGGCTCATCCAGCAGCAGCACCTGCGGCTTGCAGGCAAGGGCACGGGCGATCTCCAGCCGCCGCTGGTCGCCGTAAGGCAAATTGGCGGCAGGCAGAGCGGCTTTGTCCGCCAGCCCAAAGACCTCCAGCAAACGCAGCGCCTCCTCGCGGATGGCTGCCTCCTCGTCGCGTTTGGCACGCGTGTTGAGAAATGTATCCACCAGACTGTAGCGAATGTGCCCAAAGAAAGCCACCCGCACATTATCCAGCACGCTCAGCTTTGCAAAAAGGCGGATATTCTGAAACGTGCGCGCAATGCCGTTGGAGATAATGGTGTGCGGTGGCAGTTCATTCAACCGCTCACCTCTGAAAAAGATGTCGCCTGAAGTGGGGATATATACTCCCGAGAGGACGTTAAACACGGTAGTCTTTCCGGCGCCGTTTGGCCCAATGATGCCTACAATTTCGTTGTGGTACACCTCCAGCGAGAGATCGTCCACTGCCCGCACGCCGCCGAAGTACATGCACACGTTTTGCAGGGTGAGGATGGGGGCTGCATTACTTTCCGCCATTTGCCACCTCCAGCGCCGCTTTGGCTGAATCCCTGCGGGTTATCTGCCGCAGAAACGCCCCAATGTTCAGTTCCCTGCCGCCTAGCAATCCCGACGGGCGGAAAATCATGATGATGATGAGCAGCACCGCACCGACAATCCAGCGCCATACACCCAGCGGACGCAGGATTTCCACCAGCAGCGTCCACAGCGCCGCCCCCAAAAACGACCCGCTGATGCTCGCCATCCCGCCCAGATAAACCATGATCAACCCTTCGGCAATCATGGCGTAACCAAAAGTGTTGGGGTTGGTATAGCTCAGCAGATGGCTGAGCAGCCCCCCCGAAACACCGATGAGAAAGGCGGAAAAGCCAAAAACAACAATCTTGGTCTTTTTGATATTGACCGAGACCAGTTCGGCGGCGATTTCATCCTCGCGGATTGCCATGGTGCTGCGCCCGTATTTGGAGTTGATAAACAGCCTGACGGCAGCGATGGCAATCACCAGCCAGATAAAGACCCACATGATGTTGGTGTTGCCGGGGATGTTGCGCAAACCGCGCGCCCCGCCGACAAACTCCATGTTCTGCAACAGACTCTTGAGAATGAGCGTGAAGCCGAGGGTGATGATGGCGAGATAGTCACCGCGCACCTTGAAAGAGGGAATAGAAATCACAAAACCAGAGATCAGCGCGGCGGTTGCCCCCAGCAGAATGCACAGCGGAAACAGCGCCGGGTCGGTCAGCACGTACTTGCTCAACAGCCCGGAGGTGTAGGCGCCCACCGCCATAATCCCGGCGTGACCCAGCGAAAAGATGCCCAGATAGCCGTTGACCAGGTTGATGCCCAGCACCATGATGGTGTAAATGCCCACATACTGGGCAATTTGCAGATAATAGGCGTTCACCAGCCCATAGTAGCTGAGGGCAAAGGTGATGGCAATGCCGATAACGACCAGCAGCGGGGTAGCAAAATTCTTAACGCGCATAGGGCACCACCTCTACACTTTCTGGATGGAACGCTTGCCGAGCAAACCGCTGGGTTTGACCAGCAAGACAAGAATCAGCACGCTGAAGGCCACAATATCGCGGTAGCTGGAAACCGGCAGCACCATCGGCGAGATGACCATGACCGCCGCCAGCAAAAACCCGCCCAGCACCGCACCGCGGATGTTGCCGATTCCCCCCAGCACCGCAGCCGTGAACGACCACCAGTTAATCATCTGCCCGATGTACGGGTCAAAAATCGGGTATGCCATGCCGTACAGACTGGCGCCGACGGTGGCAATGGCTGCCCCGATGACAAAGGCAACGCTGATAATAAAATCCTTGGAAATGCCCATCAAACTGGCGGCAGTCGCATCCTGCGAGACAGCGCGCATTGCCACACCCGTTCGCGTGCGGCGGATGAACTGGTTGAGCAGCAGCATGATGAACAGCGCAAAGAGGATAATCAAGATTTGGTAGAACTCAAAATTGACCGTGCCGACCGTAAACTTGATATCCGGCACCATGCGCGGCACACGCTGTGAGTTTGGTCCCAAAAATTCCAGCACCAGGTGTTGCAGCAGCAGCCCCACCGCCAGCGAGGTAACCACCAGCGATACTTTGGGCGCCCCGCGCAGCGGTTTGTATGCCACGCGCTCGATGATCATTGCCAGAAGCCCGATTGCCGCCGCCGCCAGCGCCGTGGAAGCCAGCAGAACGGCAAAGCTGGAAGAGGTCATCGAGAACAGCCAGGTTGCCAGAAAGAACAGCAGATAGGTGGCAACCATGAAAATATCCCCATGGGCAAAATTGACCAGCCCGACAATGCCATATACCATCGAAAATCCGATTGCCAGCAGGGCATAGATGCTGCCCAGCTGCAACAGGTTGACTGCTTGTTGAAGAAGTACACCCATGTACGTTTTTCCTTGCGAATGACTGATGATAACCTAATCATGCAACGCGGTGATCCCAAAAAGAGGGACGCTTTCGCCGCGGGTGCGGTTGAGGGGCAAGACTTTTGCCCCTCAACCAGCTTAGATAACACCGCGCGGTGGCTACAGATTATGGTTTGGCAGTAGCGTAGTACTTGAAGGCACCGTTTTCGATCTTGATGATCACGGCGGTCTTGACCGGGTCGCCGGTATCGTTGAACTGCATGTTGCCGGTCACGCCTTCGTATTCTTTGATGCTCGCCAGACCGTTGCGGATTGCCACGCGGTCAATCTTGCCAGCGTTCTCAATGGCTTTTGCCAGCAGATAAACAGCATCGTAGTTGAGGGCAGCAATGTCATTTGGCTTTTCGTTGTATTTTGCCTCGTAGGCTTTGATAAAGGCTTTGGCTTTGTCGGAGGCGATATCCACCGCATAGTGCCCCACCCACAGGGCGCCTTCAACGTATTCGCCGCCCAGCCGCAGCAACTCGACATCACCCCAGGTATCCGAGCCAATGAATTTGCCCTTGTAGCCCAGACTGCGCGCCTGTTCTGCCTGCAGGGGCACCTCAGCAAAGAAGTTGGGCAGCAGGAGGATGTCGGGGTTTGCCTGGATGATCTTGGTCAGCTGGCTCTTGAAGTCCTTCTCGCCGCGCCCGTAGCTCTGAAACTCAACCACCTTGCCGCCCATCTCTTCAAAGGTCTTGCGGAAAATGGTGGCGATGCCCACGTTATAGTCGTTGGACATATCATACAGCACAGCAGCGGTGCGGGCGCCCTCATCCTCGTAGGCGAACTTGGCGATCACTGCACCCTGAAAGTCATCGGTAAAGCAGGCGCGGAAGAAGTAGTCGTTGTTCTTGGTGATGTCTACCGCGGTTGCCCAGGGGGTGATGGAGGGCAGTTTGGCTTTTTCGATGATGGGGATGGTGGGCATAACGTCGGCACTATCGTTGGGGCCAATCATGGCGACGATATCGGGGCGGTCGGCAAACTTCTGTGCCACGGCGGCGGCTGATTCGGGTTTGAACTCGTTATCAAGCTCCTCAACCACCAATTTGTACTTCTTGCCGCCCACGTTGACGCCGCCCGCGGCGTTGATCTCTTCCAGCGCCAGGTCAACGCCTTTGCGCGAGGACGCGCCGATGACCGGGTTATCGCCGGTGATCTCATTGTTGAGTCCAAAGCGGATTTCATCCGCCGCCCCACCCTGCTGACCACCTGCAGGGGCACAGCCAGCAAACGCGCTGACCACAAAAATCAACAACATGGTGAATGCAATGGCTTTGATTTTCATTCTAAACTATCTCCTCGTCAAAAAATAATTTGCAAAACGTATCAGTGTAAACAACTTGTTTGTTGCAAAAATATCGTATCAGCCACCTCCTCCTTGTATCAAAAACGATTGAATGCTGCCTCAGATGGATGCACCAAAGTGGTGCGGTCCTTTGCGGTAGAGAACAAAGGTGATCTTATCCGGCAGATGGTACTCCGCCGAGTAGATGACCGGGCGTCCCTGCTCGTCATAATCGGTCTGCTCCAGCAGCAGCAGCGGGTCGCGCAGACGGGTGTTGAGCTTGTGCGCCATCTCCTGATTTGCCGCCACCGGGCGCAGGGTTGCCACGCCGTGCATGACACGCACACCAAGCTGCTTATATACATAATCGTACAGCGAGGCGTCCTTGATACTGATACCCTGCGGCAGAGCGCCGCCAAAAAGGGCGACGGGGAGGATGTCAATCGTCCACACAATGGGAACGCCGCCAGCGGTGCGGATGCGGTCAACCACAAGCACCGCATCACCGGGCTGGATGTCGAGCATTTCGGCAACATGTTTGCTGGCTTTATCCTGGCGGACAGTCTCGTCAAGCGTGCCGGGGGTCATCCCCGCCTGGGTGATCATCTCGGTAATGCCAAAATTCTGGCTGAGGTCTTTGATGATCGAATGCTCGGAGACAAAGGTGCCCAGCCCGCGGCGGCGGACGATCAACCCCTGCTCCTCCAGCAAACGCAGCGCCTCGCGCAGGGTGGAACGTGAAACACGCAGCATCCCCATCAGTTCCATTTCGGGAGGCAGTTGACTGCCCGGCGGATATTTGCCCTGACGGATAGCTTCACTGATAGCGGCGGCGGTCATCTCCGTCAGCGTCTGATGTTCGGGGCGCGAAAGCAGCGTTCGGGTTTCCACTGCGTGGCTCACCCTTGACCCTTACCCTTGTCAAACAGCGGACAAAGGGCTTCGTACAGCCCAACATAGGTCTGGAAGGCTTCATCATAGATGGCTCGATTAGCTGGGGAAGGCTCAAAGCGCTCCTTGATCTGCACCATTTGCCGGGCAGCCTCTTCCACGCTGGCGTACAGCCCCACCGCCTTGCCCGCCAGGATGGCAGCGCCGAGGGTGGCGGCTTCTTCGTTTTCGGTGGTCAGCACCGGGCGTCCGGTGATGTCGGCTTCGATCTGCTTCCAGATGCGGCTGCGTGCGCCACCGCCCAGCGCGCGGATCTCGTTGACCGGCACCCCCATGCCCTCGATGACTTCGATGTTGCGCCGTACCACATAGCCAACGGCTTCCATGATGGCGCGGGCAAAGTGACTGCGCCCGTGCCGCAGGGTGAAGCCATAGAAAACGCCTGTGGCTTTGGGGTTGGCTTCAGGTGCCATGGCGCCCTGCAGATGGGGAAGCATAACCAGCCCCTCACAGCCGGGCGGCACACGCCCCGCCGCAGCCCCCAACAGTTCATAGGCATCCATCCCGCTGGATTTGCCCACTTCCATCTCCATGCGGGCAAACTCATCACGGAACCAGCGCAGCACAATCCCGCCGCCGGTGAAGGTGTGCAGCATATATAGCCCCGGCAGCCCGTGATAGTGACAGGGCATCTGGTCTTGCGGGTCGAGGGTGGCTTGACGAACGGTGGCGCAGATGGCAAGCGCAGCGCCGGTGTTCTCGCTGAAGATGCCCGGCTGGATGTTGCCCACCCCAATCGCACCGCAAGCCTGATCCAGCGCGCCGGTGCAGGCAATGGTTTCGGGGCTTAGCCCCAGCTCGGCAGCTACCTCCGGGCGCAGTTTGCCCACCACCTCGCCGGATTCACGGTAGGCAGGAAGCTGTTCAGGACGCACCCCCAGCGCAGCCAGCATCTCAGGCCACCACTGCCGCGTGCGGAAATTCCAGTAACAGGTTGAGGTAACCAGCGACCCCTCGCAGACATATTCGCCCGTCAAACGGTGGAGAAAATAATCTTCAATGAGCAAAAACTTGGCCGCGCGTTCAAAGACCTGCGGTTCATTGCGCCGCAGCCAGAGAATCTTGGCGGCCGGCCAGGTGGGCACCAGCTTAACCTGCCCGGTGATTTCGTAGGCATGATGGTCGCCAAACTGCGCTGCCAGATCATCGGCTTCCTTGTGGGCGCGGTTATCCAGCCAGACAATGGCGCGGCGCAGCGGTTTGCCATTCTTGTCCACCACGATCAGCGTTTCGCCCTGCGCCGAGACACCCAGCGCCTTGATGGCTTTGGGGTCAATCCCCGACTCAGCCAGCACCTGCGCCACAGTCTTTTTGAAGGCTTCCCAGTAGGTCTCCACCTCCATCTCGACCGAGTCGGCATCCGGGGTAATGAGCTGATACTCCTCGGAGGCTTTGGCAATCACATTGCCCTGCAGGTCGTGCAAGGCACATTTGAGGGCAGTCGTGCCCAGATCAAAGGCGAGGATGGCTTCACGGCTCATGGCACTTATGCTCCCGGCGCACCCGCCCAAACCATAACGGCGGTCTCGTCGCCAATGTTGATCAGAGTGTGCGGCACACCTTCGGGGATAAAGAGCGCATCCCCGGCGTACAGTTCGTAGTAATGGTTCTCATCATAGATGAGGACATGCCCCTGACAGCAGAAAAAGGTCTCTTCCGAGACGGCATGTCCGGGGTCAATGGCGCCGCGCTGTCCGGGCTGGAGCGTCGAGGTGCCCAGCCACATCTTGGGGGTCTTGACGTACTCGCGGCATAACTCTGGCCCTTCCATGAAGGTTCTGGCTTCCAGTTCGCGAATGATGGTTGCTTTTGGGTTGCTCATCCGTGCCTCCTGTTGAAAAATATGTGGAACATTTGACAGATTGGAGAAAAGTTTTATAATTGTGTTATCGGATGTCAAGATGTCTGACATCATAACTTCTTCATACTATAGCAAATTTTTTCATCAGAGTCAAGACTTTTCACACAAGGATTTTCACATCACTGCCCGAACAGGGATAGAGAGGCTTACCATGAAACCGGAATTTATCTTTATGCTGACCTACAACGATGAGACCGTGCACAACGCTTTTGAACTGTTTGCCGAGTGCAAAGACCTGCCCATCCGCTGCTGGGGATTCAAAGACGTGGGGCTGCCCCCCGATCAAATGAAACAGCTGGTGAAGACCATGAAAGATGCTGGCAAAACCACCTTTTTGGAGGTGGTCAGCCTGACAGAGGAAGCCGGACTGCGCGGGGCACAGCTGGCAGTGGAAGCTGGCTTTGACGTCCTGATGGGTACGGTCTTCTTTGACTCGATCAACGATTTCATGCGCACCAAACCCACCCGTTATTATCCCTTCCCCGGCAAGGTGTATGGTCACCCCAGCATTCTAGATGGGACGCTGGATGAGGTAGTCGCCCATGCCCGCTTTTTGGAAAGCAAAGGGGTGGAAGGGCTGGATTTGCTGACCTACCGCTACACGGGAGATGCGCCCGCCCTGCTGCGGGCAGTGGTACAGGCGGTGAGCGTGCCGGTGGTCTCGGCTGGCTCCATCGAATCGTATGACCGCATTGCCGAGGTGTGGCGTGCTGGGGCGTGGGGGTTCACCATCGGCACGGCGTGTTTCGACAAGAAATTTGTTCCGCAGGGGAGCTTCAGAGATAACCTCAAAGCGGTGTGCGACTGGCTGGAAAAGAGCGGATAGGATGGGGCTTGCCCCCTCACCCGCCGATGCTGACACCGATCAGCCGCCCGATGCCAAAGGTAACCGCCGCCGCCAGCAGACCAAACACCACCATGCGCATCCCCGAATAGAGCACCCCCCGCCCGGTGAAGAGCGTGATCACCGCCCCCAGCACAAACAGCCCCACCACGCTGAAGGCAATGCTGACCGCCACCGCCGTCAGCCCCTGCAAAAAGGTAAAGGCAATCACCGGGATGACCGCACCCACAGCAAACAGGGCAAACGAGGTCAGGGCGGCTTCCCACGCTGACCCGCCCAGCTCGCCGGGGTCAATCCCCAGCTCCTCGCGCGCCAGCGTCTCTACGGCGCTCTCGCGGTTTGCCAGAATCTGCCCGGCAAGCGTGCGGGCATTCTCGCGGCTCAGCCCGCGCGCCTCATAAATCAGTGCCAGCTCCTCGGCTTCCTCCTCAGGCGATTGTTCCACCTCAGCCCGCTCGACCTCGATCTGATGCTGAAACAGCTCGCGCGAGCTTTGCACCGAAAGCCACTCGCCCAGCGCCATCGAGATAGCGCCCGCCAGCATCCCCGCCAGCCCGGTGATGAGAACGGTCTTCTCGTTGAGCGTGGCGCCCGCCACACCCATCACCAGGCTGAGGTTGGAAACCAGCCCGTCATTGGCGCCCAGCACAGCCGCCCGCAGGGCATTGCCCCCCGCGCTGCGATGACGCCCCTCCAGCTGCGCCAGCGCCCCGCCTTCCATCCCACCGCGCAGCGTTCCTGCAATCTGACGGAAGAGAAAAGCATGCGAGCGCTCCTCAGCCGCCATCGCCCCCGCCCCCGGCACCCCCGTGTAACCGGCGTTGCCGTCGCGCTCCATGCCCTGCACCGCAGGCAGTGCCACCCCCGGGCCAAAACGCTGCGTCAGCCAGATGAGAATGCGCGTACGCAGCGTCGGGCGGAACCCGGGCACAGAAGCCCCGGCGGCTTGCATCTTCTCCGCCCACGTCTCGGCGTGGCGCAGTTCCGTCTGGGCAATGCGCCGATACACCTGCGCCAGCCGCTCGTCCTTCTCGGCATCCGCCATTGCCTGATACAGCAAAGCGCTGTTGCGCTCATCATTGTAAAAACCAAGATACTGCTCCATCTGCGACATGCTGTTTTCTCCTCAAAGTAGCTTCTTCATCCCTGCCCTCACAGACCGCTTTCGGGCTTCATCCACTCACCAAAGTGCTGCTTGAACTTGGCAACCTTGGGACGGATCACCATCTGACAGTAACCGGCATGGGGATTCTTGAGATAATAATCCTGATGATAGTCCTCCGCCGGGTAAAAGCCCGCCAGCGGCTGCAACTCGGTAACGATGGGTTTGCCAAACACATTCTGACGGTTGAGGCTTTCGATCAGCTGGCGGGCGGTCTGCTCTTGCTGCGGGTCGTGGTAGAGGATGATCGAGCGGTACTGGGTGCCCACATCAGCCCCCTGACGGTTGCGCGTGGTGGGATCGTGGCTGTCGAAGAAGACCTCCAGCAGGGCACGGTAGGGGAGAACGTCTGGGTCAAAGGTTACCTGCACCACCTCAGCGTGCCCGGTGAAGCCGCTGCACACCTGCTCATAGGTGGGGCTGGGGGTGCGCCCGCCAGCGTAGCCTGCTACGGCGTCGTGCACGCCCCGCAGGGCACGGAAGAGCGGCTGCAAACACCAAAAACACCCGCCGCCCAGGGTGGCTTGCTGCAGAGGGGGGGTAGCGTTCATCGTTATACCTCACAGATTGTCAAAAAAGAGGAAAAACGCCCGGCGGGTTTTATCCCTCCTCGTGCCACACGGCAACGCTGTTGGGTCCTTTGAGACGGGCATCAAAGAGAGCGGCTTCAGCGCGCTCGATCAGCGTGCTCAGGTCAACCTCCTGCCGTCCGGCGATCCCCGCCACACCCATGCTGACGGTAACGGTGACCGGACCGGCATCGGTCTCGATGGGCGTGCTGGCAACCTGCAGCCGCAGCCGCTCGGCGACATCGTGGGCGCGGAAGATGTCCGTCTCGGGCAGCAGCAGGACGATAGCATCATTCTCATAGCGCCCGAGGATATCCACCCGCCGCAGACTGTGCAGACAGGCGCGCGCCACCGCCTGCAGGGCAAGGTCTCCGGCTGGCATCCCGGCGCTGGCATTGATGCCCTTCATCCCGTCAATATCCACCAGAATGATGGACAGCGGACGTCCATAGCGCCATGCGCGCTCAACCTCCTTGACCGCCAGATTGTTGAAGCTGGGGGTGGTGTTAAGCCCGGTGAGCGCATCGGTGGTGGTGAGCTGCTGCACCTCAAAATACAGCTGTGCATTTTGCACCGCCATCCCCGCCTGTCGTCCCAGCGACTCGACCAGCGAGAGGTCAAAATCGCTGAAGCGCCCCTCTCTGCCCAGATTGTAGAGGGCGATCACCCCATAACAGCGCTCGGCGGTGAGGATGGGCGCCATCAGCAGCCCGCGCAGATCGGGAATGAGACTGCCCAGCAGCCCCTCGCCGCTTTCGCTGAAATCGTTGATCAACAGCGGCTTTTTGCTCAGGATGGCATCCCAAAACAGGTTTTTGCCGCGCATCAGCGGCTGCAGGGCAACATCCGGCGGCAGACCGCAGACAAAGGGGAAGTTGAGGTACTCCTCGTCTTCCGAAAGCAGCGCCAGCGACCCGGCTTCGGCGGCGGTCAGTTCGACGGCAAGCCGCAGGACGTTCTGCAGCATGGTGGGCAAATCCAGCGTGCTGCCGATGGTGCGGGTTACATCGCTGATCGCCTCGCTTTGGCGCAGCATTTGCAGGCTGGCGGAATACTGACGGGCACGCTGAATGGCAACCGCCAGCTGACGGCTGAGACCAGCCACCAGATCGCGCGTGGCGTCGCTCATCTCCTCGCCCTCCGCCGGGGCAACATTGAGCACCCCCAGCGCCTTGACATCGGTTGCCAGCGGAAAGCTGACATGGCGATAAGGCGGGCGGGCGTCTTTGAACAGCGCGCCCATCCACTCGCAGTTTTCGATGAACAGCGGGGCGGTGATCTCGCCCGCCAGATAGCGCGTCAGACAGGTGCAGTCCTGCGGCAGGTTGAGGGTATCGCGCTGGACGAGCGGGGCGGCGCCGGGACGGTCTTCGATCAGCACCAGCTGGGGCGATTTGCCCTCCTCCGCCAAAATTGCCCACACCGCCATGGCACCAGTGAGCGCCTGGATCATCTGCAGCCCGGATTGGATGGTCTCATCCAGCATCACCGCCTGGTTGAGCTGGTCGGCGACAAAGCGCATGGCTTCCAGCTGGGCAGCGCGTGCCTGGCTTTGGTCAAGCTCCTCCTGGAGTTTGCGCTCACGCTCCTTTTCCTCGCTGATATCGCGCAGCACCGCCAGATAGGCGGGCTGGTCTTCCCAGCGCGTGGCGGCAACGCGCAGTTCAACCACGCTGCTGCCGCCTTCCGGGCGGGCGCGCAGCAGTTCCAGCGTTTTGCCCACCTTGGCTTTCCAAATGGTGTCCTTTTCAAACAGCGTGGGCGGCAGCAGCCGCAGCAGCGGCTCGGCAGCGGGGTTGCGGTAGCGCACTCCCCCCTTCTGATCCACCACAACCACCCCATCCATCAGCCCATCGAGGATGTGATGAAACTGCGCTTCCTGGTTTCGGCTATCGCTCATCAGCCTGCCCTCCTTCCACCTGTATACGGGTTCAGCCGCTGCCGCCGCACCGCCCGGCAACAGCATCGGTTTTTGTCGTTACGCTTTTATTGTACACCAGCCGCACAGCGATTGCAATTGAGAAGCAAAAGCTAGGATGGGGCTTGCCTTCCCCTAGCGCCGCGCAAAGACCCTGCCCAGCAGCAGTGCCCCGCCCACGGCAACCGCCGCCAGCGCGGCAAGATACACGCCAAACAGCGCAAGCACCAGCGCCCACTGCCACCCGCCGGGCGGCGTTTCGCCGGATGCCAGCCCGGTCAGCTGCGCCACCGCCTGGCTGCCCAACAGCCCAACCAGCGCCGCCGCCAGCCCCGCGCCGATCAGCCGCCGCCGCAGACGCAGCCGCCACGCCGCCGCCAGCAGCATCCCCGCCCCTGCCAGCGCAAAAAACCCAAGCTCGCCCGGGATGAGAATATCCAGCCGAAACACCCCGCTGAGGATCAGCGACGCCACCCCCAGCAGCAGCGGCGCAATCAGCGGAAAAGCCACCAATACAAACCCCGCCAGGGTCAGCGTACGGGTGAGGATGTTTCTGGTTTGCACGGCTTACTGCCTCCTGTCTCTCTGCATCTTGATTATCGCGCCAAGCGGCACATACAGAAAGCTATTTTGCTATAATATTCATATTATTCCCCCTAAGGAGCTCCCCATGAACATTCTCAAAACCCGCTTTCAGGTATACGATGCCCTGCTGGCAGCCGCGCGCGGCGACGCCCCAGCCGATCTGGCACTGCGCGGCGGCAGGATGCTCAACGTGATGACCGGCGAAATCCTCAGCGGCGATATCGGCATCACACACGGCTTTATCACCAGCGTGATGGGCAAAAACATCGCCGCAAAGGAAAGCCTGGATATCTCCGGGCTGATTGCCCTACCAGCGTTTATTGACCCGCACGTGCACATCGAAAGCTCGATGGTGCTGCCCCCCGCCTATGCCGAGGTGGCGGCGGCAAACGGCACCGGCACCATCCTGGCAGACCCGCACGAGATTGTCAACGTCATGGGGGTGGAGGGGTTTTCACTGATGGCAGACAACGCCGCCGATCTGCCGGTGCGCTTCTTCTTCGATATCCCCACCTGTGTGCCCGCCAAACGTCAGGCAGAAAGCAGCGGGGCAGAGATTGGCGCGGCGGAAGTGCGCCAGATGGCACAGCGCGGCGGGCGCAAACTGGGCGAACTGATGAGCTATGAGGAGATCATCGCCAACGACGCGGTGCTTGCAGAGGTGGTCAAAACTGGCTGGGAACTCGGGCTGCCGCGCGATGCGCACTTCCCCATGTTTGACGTGCTGGGCGGGGTGTTCAACCAGCTCAACCCGCTGCAGAAGATCGTCGTCTTTGGCGGGATGCTGGCAGCCGCCGGGCTGCGTCTGCCAGGGCTGGCGGCGCTGCCGTACAACATCCTTGCCCAAGCCCTGCGCCGCGCCAGCTACCCTGCCCTAAACGCCTATCTGACGGCGCTGGGCATCACCGCCGACCACGAGACCTACGGACCCGAGCTTCAGGTCAAGCTCGACCACAGCATGCGGCTGATGCTCAGCTCGCATGTGTTTTCGTTTGCCCCCATGACGCCGCTGCTGCTGCAGGGGGTGCGGCGGATGCGCTACAAAGATGCCATTGGTCTGTGCACCGATGACATCTGGCCTGACCAGCTGCTTGAAAAAGGCGGGCTGGTGGGGGTGATGCGCGATCTGACAGCCGCCGGGCTGGAGGCGCGCGATGTGGTGCGTTTTGCCACGCTCAACAACGCCCAGCGGCTGGCGCTGGCGGGGATGGCAGAGGCAGCCTATCTGGGGTCGCTGGCGCCGGGCTGTGTGGCAGATATTGTTCTGGCGGCGGAGCCGCTGCGGAAATTCGACATCCGCCTGGTGCTGCACGAGGGCAAGGTGGTGGCAGAGAACGGCAAGGTGCTGCAGCCCTGTCCGCCGCCGGGCATCCCGGCCGCGGCGCTCGAGACCGTGCGTCTGGAGCGGCTCAAACTGGACGACCTGCGCATCGCCGTGCCAAAGGCGGCCGGCAGCACGGCGCGGGCGCGCGTGCTCGTCCTCCCCAAACCGCCCGAGCTGCCCTTCCCTCAACTTGTGGAAGAAGATGTGCCTGTGGTGGACGGCTGGCTGGATACCAGCGGATATGTGACCATCGCCACCCTCAACCGCTACGGCAAAGGCAGCGGCGTCCCTTCGCTGGGGCTGATACGCGGCTATACGCTGCGCGACGGGGCGGTGGCAAGCACCCTGGCACACGATTCGCACAATCTGGTGGTGCTGGGCAGCAACCCGCAGGATATGCTCACAGCCGCCAATCAGGTGATCGCCAGCGGCGGGGGTATGGCGGCTGTACAGCACGGCGAAGTGCTGGCAAGCATCCCCTTCCCGGTGGGCGGGATCATGCGCCCCGGCAGCGTGGCAGAGGCGGCACCGCTGGCAGCGGCTTTCCGCAAGGCAATCGGCGCGCTGGGGCTTGACCCGTCCAGCCCGATCCTGCCGTTTGCCATCTTCTCGCTGCCCGCCGCCCCAGGCGCCAAAGTCACCGACCGCGGCATTTGGGATGGCGACCACAGGCGGCTGGTGGAGGTGCTGGTACAGTAGCGGGCTTGCCCGCGCCGTATCTCAGCGGGCGCTGACGTGGAGCATGTCCCACAACATGCGGCGGTACTGCTGAAACTCGGCGCTGGTCTTGAGCAGCAGATCGCGCGGGCGCTCAAAGGGAACGTCTATCACCGTCTGGATGGTGTTGGGCGCCCGCTCCATCACCACCACCCGCGAACCCAGCACCAGTGCCTCCTCCAGGTCGTGGGTCACAAAGAGCACCGTCTTGCGCTCGTTATCCCAAATGCGCAGCAGCTCCAGCTGCAAGCGCTCCTTGGTCATGGCATCCAGGGCGCCAAAAGGCTCATCCATCAGCAGAATTTCGGGGTTGTTGGCAAACGCCCGCGCCACATCCACACGCTTTTTCATCCCTCCCGAAAGCTGGCGCGGCAGGGTATCTTCAAACCCCTCCAGCCCCACCATACGGATGTAGCTGTTGGCGATCTGATCCACCTGCTCGGCAGACAGCCCGCGCAGTTCTGGGCCAAAGGCAATATTGCGGCGCACCGTCAGCCATGGAAACACCGAATCGGGCTGAAAGACCATCCCCACGCGCGGGTTGGGCGCCCGCAGCGGCTGACCTTCGATGAGAATCTGCCCCGAGGTGGGAAAGTCCAGACAGGCAATCAGGTACAGCAGGGTGGATTTTCCGCACCCCGAAGGACCCACAATGCAGACAAACTCCTCCGCATAGACCGAGAGTGAAACATCATCCACCGCCACCACGCGGCTGCCCTTGCCCAGGTCATAGACCCGCGAGACATGTTCGAGTTTGATCATTTCGACGTTGTTGTTCATAGTTCCCTTTCAGCAGATGAATCTTCCAGCCACACGCGGCGCAATATCTCCAAGCGCCGGAGGGGGATGTGCAGCAAATCCCACGAGATAACCACCCCTGCCGCCCCTGCCTGACGCACGGCGCGCACATCCGCGGCGATGCCTGTCTCATCCAAATGCGCCACCGCGGCGATCTCAACCAGCTCAATTCCCGCCAGCACGGGAACAGCGGCAGCCCGCACCCCGCGCCGCACCTCCTCTGCCAGCGCCTGCGGGGCAAGCCCGGCATTCTGCAGCGTGCGGCGGTCGGGCGGCAGCGCAAAACCCAGCGCCCGCGCCAGCAGCTGCAAGGCATCGGTCTGCGGCAGGTCGGCACCGCCAGTGAGCGCATCCAGCAGCCCCAGCAGTTCAAACGGCAGACCGGCCGGTCCCAGCGTGTGGGCGTAGCTCATGATCTTGATCCAATCGGCGCAGCCGCCCAGAGCTGTTAGGTCTTGCCCGACCATGCGCGTCAGCGCGGGCGAAAAACAGTCCAGCCCCACCTCCATGGCAGAGTCCTTTGCCAGGCGCGCTGCACGGGCAACAAAATCCGCAACGCTGCGCTGGCGAAAAGCGATGAGAGCCTCCAGCGCCTGCGTTTGCGGGGAATTAGATACGGCGGGCGCCAGCAAACCGCCCACCAGTTCCACCCTGCCCTGCGGCGTCTCCGTCATGCGCCGCAGATGCTGCTGCACCTCCTGCAAATCCAGCCCCTCCTGCGCCGCGCGGCGGACGCAGTGCGGGCAAAAGCACCCCAGATGACGCAGCGGGTCAGCCGCCGGTGAGGGAAAGCGGATGCGGTCGAGAAACAGCCCGTCATACACCCCCGCGGCGCAGATTTCCTCCACATGCCGCAGAGAGGCCTGCGCCGCCTCGGGGTGATTGGGGCAGACAAAGGTGAACTCGGCCATCCCGCCAAACCCGGCAATGGGGGCGCCGTCCAGACCAAGCGTCTGCCACTGCGGGCGGGGCATGAACACGCCGTCGCCGGTCAGCAGCGGATGCCAGCGCAGCAGCCGCACCCCCGCCTGTTGACAGACTTGACGGCAGGCTTCCAGCCAGCCCGGCGGCAAGCGCCAGCCGATGAGCACACTGCGCAGCGGCAGGCAGTCCAGCGCGCGGCGCAGTTTTTCCAGCACCGCTTGCAAATCCAAGCGGTCAAGTTCGGGGCTGTCTTCCAGATATTGCAGCATGAACATCGGCATACGCATAAGGGCGGGCGAAGCAAAGTCCCAAAAGGCTTCCCTGCTCCGCCCGCTGATTTTGCAATGGGTTACGGTTTGACTTTCGGGTATACCGTTGCGGCGGGGATCATGGCGTCCAGGTCAACGCCGCTGTAATCCGTGCCGCTTGCCTCGTTATAGGCTTTGACAAAGCTCAGACGCTCAGGCCAGTAATAGGGGCTGCCCTCCGTAAAGAACCACTCGCCCACCTCGTCATAGGTGGGGAACAGCACCAGGTCGGTGAGGAAGCGCTTGCCGTCATCCACCGTCATCCCCGCTCCCGACATCTCATTGATCCAGTCAATCATCATCGGGATGGCTTCATCGGGTTTCTGTTTGACGTGATCCACTGCCTTGTACCAGGCTTTGAGCAGACCATAGACCACCTCGGGCTGTTTTTCATACAGTTCCTTGGTCACATACAGCCCGGCGGTATCCATTGCGCCGCCGCCCATCTGAACGCCGGTGAGCACGTTGACCATGCCCTCCTGTTCAAGGCGGAAACGCTGCGGCAGACCGTCGCTGTAAAAGTCGCCGGTGCCCTGCAGGAAGGCAGCTGCGCCCTCCACCGGGTCCATATCCACGATCTTGAGGTCGTCTTTCGTCAGCCCGGCATAGCCCAGCGCCGTATCCAGAACAGGGTAGAAGGAAGCGCCGCCGGGCAGGATGATGGTCTTGCCCTTGAGCTGTTTGGCGGCTTCTGCCAGAGCTTCTTCGGGGGTCTTGCCTTCGGCAATAAACTGGTCGTAGGTCTTGACCTGATCCGGGCGTCCCATGATGGAATAGCCGGTGAAGAGGCTGTGCACCGAAACCATGAGCAGTTTATCCTTGGACTGCGGCGCCAGCATGATAAAGGGCGAATCGGCACCCGCCGCGGCGTCAATCGAACCGCCCAGCATGGCTTCGATCAATGGCTGTTCCACCTCAAACATGGTCGTTTCCAGCTTGATGCCCTGCTCCTCCAGATATCCCATTTTCTCGGCTACGATCCAGGGGCCATAATCGAGATAGGGCATGTTGCCAAAGCGCAGCGTTACCAGCTCGGGCTTGGCAGGCTCGGCGGGCGCAGGCGGTTCAGTGGGCGCAGGCGGCTCGGTAGGCGCGGGCGCAGGCGGCTCGGTAGGCGCGGCTGGCTCAGCCGGTTTGGCAGGCTCGGCGGGCGCGGGTGTCGGCGCAGGCTGGCAGGCTACCAGCAGCATGACCAACAACACTCCAACCAACAGCAGTTTCGACTTCATGTTTTACTTCTCCTTTTATGATCGTTTAAAAAATTGACCGTTCGCAACAACAACATCCTGCATCACAAAAGACAGCCCACCCATCACCTCCTCTCACTCACACAAGGCTTTACTTTTCCTCTAAGCGCGATTTCCAACGGGTAATGCGCGCATTGGCGCGGCGAATAAGATAATCAATAGCAAAGGAAAGCAGCGCAATCACCACCAGGATGACGATGATGTTCTCGGTGAGCAGGTAGCGGCGCGCCAGCACCAGACGGTAGCCCAGTCCGGTCATTGCCCCCATCAGCTCGGCAGCCACGTCATAGCCAAACGAAGCCGCCGCCGAAACGCGGATGCCGCTGAAGATATCCGGGACGATAGCCGGGATAATAACGCGGCGGAAAATCTGCTGCGGTTTTGCCCCCAGCGTGGTGGCAGCGTGGATGTAAATCGGCGGGACGTTGCGCACGGCTTCATAGGCAGTGACGACCATGATAATGAAACTGCCATAGGCAATGAGCAGAATCTGGGTGATATAGCCAATGCCCAGCCAGAGGATGAGCAGCGGGATGAGCGCCAGCGGCGGCAGCGGGCGCAGAATCTCGACAATCGGGTTGAAAATGGCGCGCCCGATGCGGCTCATCGCCATCAGCACCCCCAGCACCGTCCCCAGCGAAACGCCGATGAGAAAACCCGGTACAATGCGCCGCACCAGGCTGGCAAAGATATCGCCCGGCAGGTTGGGGAGCAAGCCGTTGAGCGCCTTCCACAGGTGCTGCGGCGAGGGCAAAAACAGCGGTTCAACCCACTTCATCGAGGTGACCAGAATCCACACCCCCAAAATCAGCGCCAGGGTCAGCGTGCTGATCAAACGATCGCGCGACTGGCGGCTGCGCTCCAACAGCGGAGCGCTGTCTACGGCTGGCTTGTCAACAGTTGCCATACGTGCAGTCTCTCCTTCTCCAGCGGTATGAATAACGGATCTCCCCATTAATACTTTCTTACAGTTAATTATAAATGGTTCTTCAAAAAAAATCAAGAACCCAAACTGCCACAAAAGCGACCCGTTGCCGCCCAAACACAAAACGGTGTACAATGACTGTATCCGTTTCCGTTTGTTTGGTAAAGGAGGTCTGTCATGTGGGTTTCTCCGCTCTCGGCTGTGTTGACCGCTGCCGTGCCGCCGCTGCGCATCGTTCTGGCGGTGCTGGCAGTGTTGATGTTTTTGATCGGGGTGGCAGCCGCGGTGTTGCTGGTCATCGGTCTGCTGCGCAAACGCCGCACGCTGTGGCTGATCGGGCTGATTGTCCTGCTGGTGAGCTGTGTCTGCTGCGCCGCAGCCGCGAGCTTTGCCGCGCTCTACCCGCAGGTAGACGGCGGCAAGCTGCCGCTCCCGCTGTCTGCCACGCCAACCAGCGCCGCTGAACTGCCAGTCGTCCCAACCCCTGTCACTCCCCCGCAGATGCCGCCCACGCCCGTGCCCAGCCCCACCCTGCCGCCGTCCGCCGAACTGAGCAACGGGCCATGGTGGCTGCTGCCCGCCACAGACACCTTGTGGGCAGTCAACGCCGATGGCAGCGCCCTCACCCGTCTGCTTGAACAGCACATCAGCCCCTTCGAACTGCCGCGCCTGGTCGCCCCCAACGGCGGACGGGTGGCGTTCATCTCCGACGACCCGCCGGGCAGCTACCGCCAGCTCACGCTCAATGTGCTCACCCTGCCGGGCGGCGAGGTGGAGCAGATTGCCGCGCTGGTCGCCCCGCAATATGAACCAGCCGCCGACGCCGCGCCCGGAGACCCCGCCTTTGAAGCCGTGCGCGCTGTGGCAGAGGGCAGCAGCGTCGCCTGGTCACCGGATGGCAGCGCGCTGGCGTTCATGGCGGTGAGCGAGACGCCCTTTGCCGACCTGTACGTCTATTCTTTTGACGATGGCAGCATCACCCGCCTGAGCACGCTCAAAAGCCAGGGCATCCACCCGCTGTGGTCACCGCAGGGGATGCAGATTGCCTTTGTGGCAGTCGAAACGCTGGGCACTGGGGCGGGCTACGCCGTCAAAGGGGTGCTGGTGGCAGACCTGACAACCAAAAAGGTGCGCAACCTGTATGAAATCTCCCCCAAAAGCGGCGGCGAGGATTTGATTTTCTGGGCTTCCGAGACCAGCCTGCTGGTGGATACCTGGACGTCCCTGTGCGGACGCTCTGACCTGCGGCTGTTTGACCTGGCGCGCGCCAAACCCATCCGTTTGTGGAAGAACTGCTTTGCCGAGTTTGCAGCCGACCCGCGCAACGGCACACTGCTGACCTACGTTGACCAGTCGCTGGCGGAGTTTCAGTCGCTGAGCGAGAGCGGGCTGCTGTTTGCCAACACCGCCGTCCCCGAGGCAAAATTCATCCATTCCAGCGGCGAGAGCTACACCATCAACTTCTGGCCAGGACCAGACCTCTACTCGGCGGCAGGCGAAAACGAGGTGCTGCTCATCCAAAAGGACGGCAGCCTGAGCGCTATGGGCTTCCCCTGCCCCTACCCCGCCTGCAACCCGCAGATTGCGCTTGGCGGTCCAAGCTGGGCAGATGCGGGCAACAACGCCGCGGGAAACAGCGGGCTGTGGGTGGGCAATTTGGGCAACCCCGGCAACAAGGTGTTTGAATCGCCTGTCTATCACGTCAGCTGGCAGCCGGGCAGCGAAACCCTGCTGTTTATCGCCGATGACGGCGTTTATCTCGCCGCGCTGGATGAGGATTTTGTCCCCCGTCTTGTTTCGCCCATCGAAACGCCCGACCTGGCGCAGAGTTTTGGCGACCCAATCTGGGTGATGCCGTAGATTGCAAGCGGCGCCCGCACCGGTTGGGTTGCGGGGCACATGGGCATTGGGGCAACCCCCTCCCCCTGGGAGGGGACAGGGGAGGGCGAACCCCATCCCAACCGCCAATCACCCCTGCGCGGCCGGCAGGTCAATGGTGAAGCGCGCCCCCACGCCGCTGGCGGGGGAAGGGCTTTGCGCCTCGATCGTCCCGCCGTGCGCCGCCACCAGCTGGCGCGCAATCGCCAGCCCCAGCCCGCTGCCGCTGAGGCGGGAGCGCGTGCGCGCCCGGTCGCCGCGCCAAAAGCGGTCAAAGATATAGGGCAGGTCTTCGGCAGGGATGCCCGACCCCGTGTCTTCCACATACAGACGCACCCTGCCGGGCAGCCCCTCGGCATGCAGCGTGATGCGCCCGCCGCGCGGGGTGTGGCGCAGGGCGTTGCTCACCAGGTTCGAAAGCGCCTGATCGAGCCGCTGCGGGTCGGCAAACAGCAGCAGCGCCTGTGCCGCGCCAGCCGTCTCCACCTCCAGCGTCACCCCCTGCTCCTCAGCCTGCACCGCAAAGCTGGTGGCAACATCCGCCAGCAGGTCGTCGGCCAAAAACTGCACGCGGTGCAGCAGCAGCTGCCCGGCTTCTGCCAGCGAAAGCGTCTGCAAATCCTCCACCAGGCGCGCCAGCAGGCGCGTCTCTTCCAGCGTGGTCTGGATGTTCTCGGCTGTCGGCTCGTACACCCCATCCAGCATGCCTTCCAGGTTGCCCTGGATGATGTGCAGCGGAGTACGCAGTTCGTGGGCGATATCGGCGGTCATGTTGCGCCGCTGACGCTCAGCCCGCTGCAGCTCGGCAATCATGCGGTTGAAGCGCTGCGCCAGCTTTCCAAACTCACCGCCCATCTCCTCAGGGACACGCACCGCCAGATCGCCCTCTGCCACCGCATCGGCGGCGTCCATCAGATCGGCAATCGGCGGGGCAACCTGCTCAAAGAACCAGCGCCCGATCACAAACGCCACAAAGGTGAACACCAGCGGCGTGAGGCAGGCAAACAACATACGGCGGCGCATGATAAGCATCATCGGCATGGGATACCCATCGCGCGGCATCAGCGGCAGAGAAACATCATTGAGCAGCAGCCACAGCACCGCCAGGGCGACCACAAACAGCAGCACCAGCCCGCCAAAGAGGAACAAAAAACGCAGCAGCAGATAGCGGCGCCGATCCGCCCCGCGGTGGAGATGCCCGCTTGCCGCGCCGCGCACTCCCTCCCGCTCGGCGGCGGGGTGGTCATGAGCGCGGTGCGCTGGGCGGTGTCCGCCGTCAGTGTTCATCCTGCTCCAGAAAACGGTAGCCAACGCCGTACACCGTCTCGATAAAGCGCGGCGCGGCGGGGCTGCTTTCCAGCTTGCGGCGCAGATTCTTGATGTGCGAATCGACACTGCGGTCCACAATGCCAAAGGCTGCCCCGTGCAGCTCATCCAGCAGCTGCTGGCGGGTGAGCGTCTGCCCGGGGTGGCGCGCCAGGGCTGCCAGCAGCTTGAACTCGTTGGGCGTCAGGTGCAGCGGCTCGCCATCCAGCAGTACACGGTATGCTTCGCTGTCAATCTCCAGCCGTCCGCGGCGCATCACCGCCGCAGTTGCAACCCTGCCCTGGGCGCGGCGCAGAGCAGCGCGCACGCGTGCCACCAGCGCCCGCGGCGAAAAGGGCTTGGTGATGTAGTCATCCGCCCCCAGCTCAAGCCCGGCTACCTGGTCGCTCTCTTCCGAGAGGGCGGTGAGCATAAGGATGGGCACGTCGCTCTCGCGGCGCAGGATGCGGCACACCTCGCGCCCATCCATACCCGGCAGCAGCAGGTCGAGCACAATCAGGTCGGGGCGTTCGCGGCGCGCCATTGCCAGCGCCGTGTGCCCGTCAGAAGCAGTCAGCACACGAAAGCCGTTTTTCTCCAGATAGTCGCGCGCCAGCTTTGCCACGCGCGGCTCATCATCCACCACAAGAATCAGCTCCTGCATGTTTGCGCCAGCTCCCAAACATATTCTAGCACATCACACGTGCAAAAGACCGCCGCCCAGCAGGGGAGAATGGGCGGCGGCGGAAGGAAGGGATACGATCAGGCGCTCTGCTGCGGTTCGCCGGGCGGTGACTGCGGCTGTGTGCTCTGCGGCGGCTGGTTTGTCCAGGGCGGCGGGTAGCTGTGCGCATGCGGCGGTGCTCCCCACGGGCGGAAGGCAAAACGCACCAGCCCGATAATCAAGAGCACCAGCAGCGCCAGCCCTACCACCCCAAACAGCGCACCGATGAGCGAAAAACCGCCGAACCCGCCAAACGGCAGAAAACGCCCAAACGGCATCATGCTGTACGAGCGGCGTTGCATCCCGCCAAACGGCATCATCCCATACGAACGGCGCAGCATAAACGGCAGAAGACACGCATCGTCATCCTCGCACCACTGCTGACGCCATTGTTGACGCCATTCCTGCAGGTCTTCGGCGCTTGGCGGCTGCCAGCCAGCGCTTGGCGGCTGCCAGTTGGCGCTTTGTGCCACGCCATAAGCATAGCCCCAGCGAAAGACGGCATATCCCGCCCCTGCCAGCACAACAAGAATGAGAAGCGCCGAAAGCAGACCAACCCAAAAAGAACCTTTGCGTAACATGGTAACCTCCATAAGAAAAAAACGTTTGCTGATTACCCTTAAGATACCCAAAGATTGTGGAGAAATGATGGAGGTCTGCGCCAGAGATTATGGAGATTTTTGCCATGCCGCCGCACCGCAGGCAAACGCCCGTCCGGTGTCACTCGCGGCACAACCTGCGCCACGCCAGAAAGAAAAACAGCGCCGCATAGCCCAGCAGCGCCAGCGAGGGGATGATCACACCCGGCAGCCCCAGCCCGCGGATGGCAACGGCTTTGAACCCGTCCATCGCCCAGGCAATTGGCGAAAGATGCCCAATGGTCTGAAAGGCGCGCCTGCCTGCACATCAAAGCTGACGTCCTGTACGGCTTGCAGGCTGCCAAACGCCTTGCAAAGCCCCTGCACCTGAATGGCTGCCGCAGCATTCATGTGAACCTTCTCCGCATGGCGAATACGTGTCCATTATACCGAATGTTAGTTTATACATAGGGCAAAAAACCGCTCCCCGCCGCTGCGTTAACACACAATTAACACAATCTGCTTGCCATCACCCATCGCTTATTGTAGAATCCAAAACAACTTAACGGCGCGGCACGGTATCGCTTGACATCCCGCAACGGAGAGGCAGCCACACACAGGCTGTTTGGGGCGCTCTATGGCGGGGCAGGCGAACAGACCCCCGCCGCCGGGCAAATCTTGCGAGAAGGAGTCAGCAGCATGACCCCAAATGCATCTCTGGAGCTTCCAGAACACATCGCCTGGCTGGAGCACATCGCCCGCGACATGAAAGACCTCTCCGCCGACACCCACCTTCTGGCAATTAACTCCGCCATCGAAGCCGCCCACGCCACACTGGTGATCAAACGTCTGAGCGAGACCATCCTCGACGACCTGATGCAATCGCAGGCATGGCTGGTTGCCGAACTGCTCAAGGTGGAAGCACACCGCAGCAGCGACTTTCTCAAGGAGCTTGCCGCCCGGGCGGGCATCTCCGAGATTCACGTTACCGACGGCGACGGCGTGGTGTGCATGACCACCTACGACCCGCTGATCGGCTGGCGCTTCCCCGAAGACCCCAAAGAGCAGGCGAGCGTCTTCCGTCCGCTGCTGGCGGGCGGGCATCAGGCGGTGTGCCAAAGCCTTCAGCCGCGCAGTCTGGACAGGGCAATCTTCAAATATGTGGGCGTGGCGCGGCAGGATGCGCCGGGCATTGTCCAGGTGGGGCTGCGCGGCGAGGAGTACCATCACTATCAGGGGCAAACCGGCAAGGTGTTTGGCGTCATCTCGCAGGAGATACGGCGGCTCTCGGATGCGGTGGGAGAAAAAGCAAAGGAGATTGCCGCCTTTGTCCAGGCGCTCAAAGAGGGCAGTGCGGCGACCACTACGTCATTGGGCGAGTGACGCTGCTCGGGTCTGCTGTCTTTCCGTCCTTTCCTGTCTGCCTCAAGCGGGTCATTATTGGACGCTTGGCACCACCGCAAATTCCAGCGTGCGGTCGAGCTGATCGTTGAGATACAGGTCCACCTTATATTTGCCCGGCGGCCAGGGCTGGCTGTTGGAAAGGTCAAAGGTTACCGTGCTCGCCCCGCCGACGTACTCCTTTTCATAGATGAGCGTGTTGGGCGCTTCGCCCTCCACTTCCACCGCCGTCCACACGGCTTTGAGTTTGGTATCGTCGGGCGCGCCGGAAAGTGTTACCACACAGTAAAAGACATCCGTTTTTGTGGCAAACGCGGCTTCAGCGCCCGCCCGCCGCCCGCGCCCGCAGTTCGTACGGCAGAAGACAGGCATAGACAAAGGCGTTGACCGGCGTCTCAACCCCGGCGGCCTGCCCCAGCCGCACCACCGCCCCGTTCTGCGCCTCCAGCTCGGAGGGGCGCCCCTCGATGATGTCGCGCGCCATCGAAGCCACCGTTGCCCCGTCCATGGCGTCAATGCCGCGCAGAATGCGCTGCGGCAGGTCATCCGCCAGCTGCACGCCGTGCGCCCGACCCACCGCCACCACCTCCTCAATGCCCGCCTGCAGCAGACGGCGGGTTTCGGGCAGGCTGCGCAAGGTGTGGGCATCGGCGCGCGTCAGCGCCCCCAAGCCAGAGAAGGGCGCAATAAAGGCAAACTTCGTCCACAGCGCGGCGTGGATATCCGCCGCGACGTCCACCTTGACCCCCGCGCGGTCAAACGCCTGACGCAGACGTTCGACGCGTGCATCGGCTTGCCCATCCAGGCGGTTGAAGGCGATAGAAGGCTCAATGGCGGCATGGCGCACCACGCCCGGGGCGGCAAGCAGCGCCGAGATGCGGCACAGCCCGCCGATGACATGCGGCACGGGCGCACCGGGCGGGTCGAAAACTTCTGCCAGGCGCGGAGCAGCCTCCACCCCGTTGAGCAGCGGGACGATCAGCGTCTGACTGCCCACCAGCGGCGGCATCGCCGAAGCGGCTTCGTCTAACTGCCAGGCTTTGACCGCCACCAGCACCACATCTACCGCACCCACCGCGGCCGGGTCTTGCTCGGCACGCGCGGCAACGGTGAAATCGCCCAAATAGCTTTCCACACGCAGTCCATGCTTGCGGATGGCATCCAGGTGCGCCCCGCGGGCGATAAAAACCACCTCCTCGCCCGCCTGCGCCAGCCGCGCCCCAAAGTAGCCGCCCACACCGCCCGAACCAAATACAGCGATACGCATGTTACCCTCCATACTGTGATGGTGTTGTGAGAATATGCTTGATTATACCCCAGGCGTATCCCGATGGGGCAAGCGATGGGGCAAGCCCCAGCCTACATGTGGGAGTGCGGGGCAATTCGCCCTCCCCCAGCCCCTCCCAGAGGGAGCATCCCCTCCCCCAGCCCCTCCCAGAGGGAGCATCCCCTCCCCCAGCCCTCTCCCAGAGGGAGCTTTCCCTCCCCCAGCCCCTCCCAGAGGGAGCTTTCCCTCCCCCAGCCCCTCCCAGAGGGAGCATCCCCTCCCCCAGCCCCTCCCAGAGGGAGCATCCCCTCCCCCAGCCCCTCCCAGAGGGAGTTTCCCCT
>JABLWW010000016.1 GCA_013178295.1 Anaerolineae bacterium
CTGAGTGGAAGGGCCGTGGCTTACCGGACAAAAGCTACCCCGGGGATAACAGGCTGGTGAAGTCCAAGAGTTCACATCGACGACTTCGCTCGGCACCTCGATGTCGGCTCATCGCATCCTGGGGCTGTACAAGGTCCCAAGGGTCGGGCTGTTCGCCCGTTAAAGCGGTACGCGAGCTGGGTTCAGACCGTCGTGAGACAGGTCGGTCTCTATCCGCTGTGGGCGTAAGGGATTTGAGAGGATCTGCCCCTAGTACGAGAGGACCGGGGTGGACAGACCTCTAGTGTGCCAGTTGTCGTGCCAACGGCATTGCTGGGTAGCTATGTCTGGCAAAGATAACCGCTGAAAGCATCTAAGTGGGAAACTTGCCTCAAGATGAGATCCCTGTTTTCCCATAAGGGAGTAAGGTCGCAGGTAGACTACCTGCTTGATAGGCGGCGCGTGTAAGCACAGTAATGTGTTTAGCTTAGCCGTACTAATGACCGAGGGCTTCTCTATATGGTGCGGAGAATCGAGTATTCTTTGATTTTTCTACATACTATTCATAAAATCAGTCAACAAAGTCTCTTGGTGACGATAGCGGCAGGGGTACACCCGGTCACATCCCGAACCCGGTCGTTAAGGCTGCCAGCGCCGATGGTACTTGGGGGGCGACCCCCTGGGAGAGTAGGTCATTGCCAAGGGACTTTTTGATTTAATTTTCCTAATAAATCAGCCAGATTCGCTGGCAAAATCGCAAATTTTCTCAATCTCCTCCAGCAGGTCATCATCCAGGCGATCCACCACATCCAAAGCACCCAGGTTTTCATCCAGCTGCTCCGGTTTGCTCGCGCCGGTGATCACACTGCTGACTTCCTTACGCCGTAGCAGCCAGGCAATCGCCAGCTGTGCGGTGGTAACGCCTATCTCTTGCGCTAGGGCGGTTACCTGGCGTGTCATTGCAATGCGCGCTGGGGTGATCTGATCGCGCATCCAGCCCATATCTGCCAGCGCGGCGCGGCTGCCTTCCACAATGCCTTCGTTATACTTTCCGGATAAAATCCCTCCCGCCAGTGGACTCCAGGTGATCAAGCCCAGACCAAAATCCTTGCACAGTGGCGCCAGTTCATTTTCAACACGTTGACGCCGGAAGAGGTTATATTCGGGCTGCTCCATTGTGGGCGGCTGCATGTTGTATTGTCGAGCTACCCCATACGCCTGGGCGATCTGCGCCGCTTCCCATTCGGATGTGCCCCAGTAGAGAATTTTTCCCTGACGAATGAGGTCATCCATGCTGCGTACAACCTCTTCGATGGGGGTATCAGGGTCGTAGCGGTGACAGTAATACAGGTCAAGGTATTCTAAACCCATTCGGCGCAGCGAAGCATGTAACGCTTCAAAGATATGTTTTCTGGAAAGTCCGCGCCCGTTCGGTCCGGGCACGGTGGGCCAAAAAACCTTGCTGGAAATCACCAAAGCTTCGCGCGGTAAGCCGCGAATGGCTTTTCCCATTATGATTTCGGCTTGACCGTTGGCATATACATCGGCATTGTCAAAATGATTAATGCCCTGTTCATAAGCCGCATGAATTAGCTGGTCTGCCAGTTGCTCGTCTACCTGATTTCCGAAAGTAATCCAGGCGCCCAGGGAGATTTCACTGACTTTGAGCCCAGATCGTCCCAAACGGCGGTAGTGCATCTCAAACTCCTTTCACAAATTTACCGCTCAACGATTGCCTTGTCTTTTCCATCTTTCAGGCGTTTTGTTTCGCCAGGACGCAAACGGTGGGCTGCTCCGCCGCGGCTGTGGAGCAGATCAAAGTGTTCGGGTTTGATGGTTTTGCTTTCACCTTGCAGCAACCCGCTGATGCCTGTTTGACCAGCTTCAGGGCGTTTACTGCGGCAATAGGTGCAGCGGCTGGGGTCATGGGCTTGATAGTCAAGCGGCTCTTCGTATGTCGTGATAAAACCCTCGTAGTTGCGCACAATGATGCGATGGTCGGAGTAGCTTAACAGATAGTTGGGCATGAGGGGAATTTTGCCGCCGCCACCGGGGGCATCAATTACGTAGGTAGGAACAGCAAATCCGGTTGTATGCCCGCGCAGTCCCTCGATGATCTCAATCCCCTTTGCTACGGGGGTGCGGAAATGCCCGATGCCTTCTGCCAGGTCGCACTGGTAGAGGTAGTAAGGGCGCACCCGAATGCGTACCAGGTCATGGATCAGTTTTCTCTGGATGTGTACACAGTCATTGACTCCTGCCAGCAGTACCGACTGGTTGCCAAGGGGAATACCAGCCTTGCTGAGCTTGTCACAAGCCTGTGCCAGTTCGGCGGTGATCTCGTTGGGGTGGTTGACATGAATGTTCATCCACAGAGGATGGTACTTTTGCAGCATATCGCACAGCTCGTCGGTAACCCGCATGGGCATGAAAACGGGGACGCGCGAGCCAATGCGGATGATTTCAACATGGGGGATGCGGCGCAGACGGCTGAGCAGGTCTTCAAGCAGTTTGGGCGCCAGCGTTAGTGGGTCACCGCCGGACAAGAGCACGTCTCTCACCTGCGGTGTGCGCTCGATGTAGGCAAGCTGCTGCTCCAGTTCTGCTCTGGAAAAAGTGGCATTTGGATCACCTACAATACGCCCGCGCGTGCAATAGCGGCAATAAGAAGCGCATTGGGTGGTAACCAGCATCAGCACGCGGTCAGGATAGCGGTGTACCAGCCCTGGCACCGGCGAGTGCTGGTCTTCGGACAGCGAATCTTCCATCATGCCATCAAATGCAGTTAGTTCCGCCGCGCTGGGTATCACCTGTCTGCGGATGGGGTCGTGGGGGTCTTCGGGGTTGATGAGCGAAGCGAAGTAGGGTGTGATGTCAATCCGCAACAGACCATGACTCTGTTGAAGCGCCTGACGCTCGCTGTCGTTTAGTGCAAAAAGATTTTCAAAATCCTCTACTGTGTTGAGACGGTTACTAAGCTGCCAGCGCCAGTCGTTCCACTTCTCATTGGGGATATTCTCGTATATGGCTGCCCGCCGCGATGGAAATTCAACGTGACCCATATATTTGCGCTCCTTATCTTCTAACTGGTGAACAGCGGCAGGTCTGTCAGCTTTATTCTGTCTCTCCGTCAGGTGTTGTTTGTGTTTGCTCCACAGCAAGCCTGAACGCATCTGCCAGCTGCTTAAGCGCTTTTGCAGTTTCCATCAGGGTTTGTGCCGCCGCGGTGACCTCTTCTGCCTGTGCCGATACCTCTTCAGTGGAAGCTGAGACCTGTTCAATGGCGGCAGAATTTTCTTCCGAGATGGAGGCAATGTTCTCAATGGACTGAGTGACTTCATTTGAGCTGGCGGTCATTTGCTCGGTGGCGGCAGTGTTTTCCTCGACGACAGCAGAGACCATATCCACCGCGCTGACAAGTTCTGAGGCAGCGGTATTCATCCGCTGAGCCGCCTGGGCGGCTTGTTCGGTTTCTTTTTCCACTGCCTCAATGGCTTCCAGAATGGCAGACAGTGCTGTTCCAGCGCGGTTGGCTTTGCCAACTCCTGCCAGCACCTCGCTGGCGCCCTCTTCCATGGCGCTGACGGCTTCGCTGACGGTGTTCTGAATGCGTTTGATCAACTCGCCGATTTCTCGGGTTGCCTGAGATGAACGTTCAGCAAGTTTGCGCACCTCATCAGCGACAACGGCAAACCCTTTGCCGTGCTCTCCAGCGCGGGCGGCTTCGATAGCGGCATTGAGGGCGAGCAAGTTGGTTTGTGAGGCGATATCGTCAATTGTTTCAACGATGGCATTGATTTCGTTCGAGCGCTGTCCCATTTCGCGCACCTTTTGTGCCGAGAGGTCAACTTTGGATTTGATACTTTGCATCCCTTGCAGCGTTTCTTCGACAATCCGCGTACCTTCGTGTGCTGCCTGGGTGGCTTCGGTAGAGCGCTGATTGACCGCCTGGACATTTCCGCTGACCTGCTGAATAGCTGTGGAAATATTGCCGGTGATTTCAGACGCTTTTGCGACAGCTACCGCCTGTTCTTGCGCACCGCGGGCAACGCCGTCAATCGCACGCGACATTTGCTCTACCGAGGAGGCGGTCTTGGACGTGGCTTCGCTTTGCTGCGAGATTCCTCTGGCAACCTGCGAGATGGTGGATGCGATTTGGGAGGTGGCTGTGCCTGCCTGTGAGGAGGAAAGCGCAAGCTGGGTAGAGGCTTCTTCCAGTTCTTTTGCCGTGTGCACAAGCTGTTCGACCTGGCTGCGCAGCGAAGCAACCATCTGGGCAAAGGCGTTGCCCAGCAGGTCTGCATCCGACTTTGGCGTTATCTGGACGGTCAGGTCTCCTGCGGCAATGTGTTGCGCTGCGTCGCTTGCCTCACGGAAGTAATTGGTCAGATTGCTAAATGCCTGCCCAATTAGTCCCAGTTCGTCTTTACGGGCGTTGATGCGAGCGATTGCATTTTGATCCATGCCTACCATTTCAGCATCGCCGATTGAGAGCCTTTGCGCGCCCTCGGCGATCATGCGAATCGGGGCGGCGATTTGATTGGAAAACAGCCATAATACAATCAGGGCTGCAATCAGCAGCACAGCCGCGATGATGATCATCTGCTGCATGGCGATGTTGGCGGAGCGGTTGATTTTTTCGTTGGGGATGATGATGTTGACCGACCACGGGGTGGTGGTTTTGCCAACCAGAATGGGGGCATACACTTCTAATGCGTTTTCATACTCGTAAGCATTGAGCTTGCCTGCCCGTATGTTGTTAAGCATTGCTTCTACATCTGTGTCAAATGCATCGAGAGGCTTGCCGAGCAGATCGGGTTTTCCTTTCACGCCAGTCAGTGTGCCGTTGTGGCTCAAAACTGCCACCTGTGCCGTATTATCGTAGATGTCTATCTCATCCGCCATTTTCTGGATAAACTCCAGCCCAAGGTCCACCCCAGCAATACCGTAGAATGTCCCATCCACCACAATAGGGGCGACCAGAGAGGTAATCAGAACATCTTTTCCGGCAACGTTGTAGACATAGGGATCAATGATGGCTTCATTTTTTGTGCGCTTGGGGATCAAATAATAATCCCCAGCGCCTTCGACTTCATAATCCACCAGTGGCGAAAGCACGATATTTCCCTGAGCGTCACGTGCCCAGTAAGGGATGAAACGCCCGGTTTGGTCGTGTCCTTCGGCGTTTTCATAGAAATTATCCCCACTGTCAAAGGCGTTTGGTTCCCAGAGTGTATATGTAGCCAGAAAAGAGGGATTTTCTTTAAGCACCTGTCTAAGGAAGGCATTCACCTGATCGCGGCGTACAAAGATTTTGTTCTCTTTGATGGCGCTGAGAACTTGCGCTAATGTGCGGGCGCTGTCCATGGCTACTTCCAGTTCGGCGTCAATGGCGCCCGCGCGTGCCTCTGCCAGTGAGAGAGCCTCACTTTTGGCAGCGGCGATGTCGGCGCTGCGCCGTGTCAGTGTGGCATACGTTGCCAGGCTGATGCCCATGATTAATAGCATTGCCCCCACAATCAAGAGAATTGTCCAGCGTATTGACTGTTGACGGGTTTTCATAACTTCCTCCAGTTTGAGAGTAGGGGCTTTCCCTGCAAAAGGTGCTTTTTAGCGTGAACTCATTTCGGGCAGTGCTTGCAGGCTGGCTTGTTCCCCGGTGGATAGAACCTTTTCCAGGTCGAGAAGAATAATGAGGCGGTCGTCCACCTTGGCAATACCGACAATGAAGGCAGTATCAACCGTACTGACCATGGCAGGTGTGCTCTCGATGGCTGTGTCTGGAACGGTGAGCACCTCTGATACCGAATCGACCACCATGCCCACTTTGATTTTATCCATGTTGATGACCACAATACGGGTCTCCTTGGTGGCTTCTGCCTTTTCCATACCAAAGCGTTTGCGCAGATCAATCACCGGCAGAACGGTGCCGCGCAAATTGGTAATGCCCTCCACAAAACCAGGGGCATGAGGCACTTTGGTGAGTTCCTGTAGTTTGATGATGCTCTCGACGGCAGAAATATCTACGCCAAAGTTTTCCTCTCCCAGTTCAAAGATTACCAGTTGTCGCTCCATTTTTTACCTCCATAGAAAAACAGGAATAATATAGTGGTAATAGTCATTATACATAAACACAGAAAAAAAACTACCACTTCTGCGCTTATTTAAGAAGAAAAGCCCATACAACCCACAGTAGAATCATCAGCATGCCCAGCGCAGAGCGCACGATGACAGCGCCGCCGCAGCCAAGGGCGATATTGCGCGCGGCTTCAAGCGCCTTGCGCCAGTCGCCCCGCATACGGATGACCTCCACTACAAAGATACCCAACAGCGCGGCGAGGATGCCGCCGATGGGTGGCAACAGAAGGGTGCCAATGACGCCAGCGATGAGGGCAATGACGATTGACAGCCAGCTTGCCCCGCCGGCGCGGGCGCTGGCGCCCATGATGAAATTGTCTGCCAGATTGCCAGCCAGCATGATCAACGTCAGTAGTGCAAAAATCAGGGCACTTTGCCAGGTGAAGCCTGTTACCAGCCCATATACCAGAGAGGCCGCCCAGATAATGGTCAGCCCTGGCAGGACAGGGATGATCAGTCCAACCAGCCCCACAGCCATTGTTATGGCAACGGCGATTTGCAGAAGCAGTAAGCCAGTGTCGCTCATCATTTTTGCGGGGTGATGCGCTCAATGCCGCCCATCCATGGGTGAAGTACCTCAGGCACCAGGATGCTTTGGTCGGGTTGTTGATAATTTTCGAGGACGGCGATGAGGGTGCGCGGCAGCCCAAGCCCGGAGCCGTTGAGCGTGTGCACCAGGCGGGTTTTGCCGCCGTCTTCCGGACGGTACTTAATATTTGCCCGGCGCGCCTGAAAGTCGCCAACGTTAGAGACAGAGGATACCTCCAGCCACTCATTGCAGCCAGCTGCCCAGACTTCGATGTCGTAGGTGGCGCGCGCGCCAAAAGTCAGGTCGCCGCCGCACAGGCGTTTGACGCGGTAGGGCAGACCCAGTGCGTGGCAGGTTTGCTCGGCATCTGCCAGCATTTTCTCCAATTCTTTGTCTGAGTCTTCCGGCTTGCAGAAAATATACATTTCCACCTTATCGAATTGGTGCCCGCGCTTGATGCCACGCACATCCCGCCCAGCACTCATTTTTTCGCGCCGAAAACAGGGAGTATAGGCTGTATAGCGCAATGGCAGGTCGCTTTCGGGTAGAATATCGCCGCTGTGCAGACCGGTAAGAGGTACCTCGGCGGTGGGCACCATCCAGTAATCCTCTTCGGCATCGTGGTAGAGATTATCGGCAAACTTTGGCAGCTGCCCTGAGGCATACAAAATCTCGCTGCGCACCATAAATGGAGTGTATTTTTCCAGGTATCCCTGACGGATGTGCAGGTCGAGCATCCAGGCAATCAGGGCGCGCTGCAGGCGCGCTGCGGCGCCGCTGAGAACATAAAAGCGCGAACCGGTGAGTTTGACACCTTGATCAAAATTGATCAATCCCAGTCGGGTGCCCAGTTCCCAGTGCGGCAGGGGTGTAAAGTTATATTGCGGGATTTCCCCCACCGTTTTGAGAAGCACATTTTCGCTGTCATCCTTGCCTGGGGGTGTGTCTGCGGCGGGGATGTTGGGGATGGTTGCCAGCACCGATTGCAGGCGGTTTTCCACCACACGCACCTGCTCATCCAGATCGGCAATCTGATCGCCGACTTGCTTCATGGCGTCAATTTTTTGCTGGCGCAGGGCGGCATCTTTCAGTTTCCCAATTTCCTTTGAGACAGCGTTGCGCTCAGCTTTGAGCGCTTCGACTCTGGTTAAAAGCTCACGTCGGCTGGTGTCCAGTTCAAGCACGGTGTCGACGGGGTCGGTCTCCATGTGCCGCAGGCGCAACGATTGGCGCACCAGCTCGGGGTTTTCGCGTATCAGGTTGATATCAAGCATGTGTCCTCCATGGGCTAGAGTATACGATGAAAGTTAGTCCACACCCATTCTGTGAGTGTCTTTGAAGGTTTAGTTTGTTGGGCGTTTGACTCACAATCATCTTTTGCCTCATTTTGCATTCTTGGGCTTTCGGAATACTAATTTTGAGGGGTTATGGTTGGCGCTGGTCTGGATAACCACTCCAGCGGCTGCGAAATTTCGTTTGGGTAACGGTCATACAACGCCTGCTTAAGCAGAGAGGGTTTTTCAGCGGGCATACTGTGCATGGCAGGGTTGAAGGAATAGTCGGGATTGAGGATTGTGTAGGTATCTAGGGGTAGAACCTCCATGCGGTTTTCTGGCATTCGCCGTTGGTTGATGGTATACCATAACAGACCTGCCAGCAGCAGTGTAAGAAGCAGTACGACAAATACTACCATAAGTCTGTGGGTATGCAGATAGGAAGTTTCTTCTATCTCATTCATGCTCATCCATGAGAGCCTCTTTAAGAAGCAGCCTGTCGGGGCAGCATTTTGTACACGGTGGTGGTCTCTGCTTTGCCGCGCAGCTGGTATAAGCCGATGGTTTCAAAATGAAAATCGAACTGGCGATCCATCAGTTCCGTGATGGTGTTCCCGCTGACCAGGACGACACTGTGGTCGAACAGCGTGCGTGAGAGCGATTCAAGATATTGCGCATTCTTAACCGCATCACCAATGACCGTATAGTGGATACGGTCTTTGATACTTAGCCCGCCGATGGTTACCGTGCCGGTATCTATGCCAATTTCGGTGATCATGGGGGGGTATCCCAGTTTTTGGCACATGCTGTTGAATGCCTCAATCGCTTGAAGCATGGTAGTGGCGGCTTTGCATGCCTGCCATGCACCTTCACTTGGGGGGATCATTTCTGGCAAGACGCCAAAGTATACCAGCATGGCATCACCGTCCAGCTTGTTAATGATGCCGTGATGATTGGCGGCGATGGGGGATAGAAGGTTAAAGTACTGGTTGAGAAGCTCAAAGAACTTGTCGGGGTTGATGGCGCTGGCGATCTGGGTGAGGTTGCGGATGTCCGTAGCCAGAACGGTGGCGGTTGTTTTCTGCCCTTCCAGATGCAGATCGCGCACATTGAATGTCTGACGTAACCTCTGAGACATCTCACGCCCTGGCGCATATCCCATCAGATCGCGAAACAAGGTATTTTCCTGTAAGCTGACTACCATCGTGTTGAAGGCGCGAGTCAGAGTCGAGATTTCATCGTTGCCCTGACTGTTTACCTTTATGGCTGCGTTGCCCTGCGCCATCTCTTCTGCCGCTTTGATGAGAGAAGCGACGGGCTGATTGATGGTGGCGGCTATCGTTCTTCCTACGAATAACAATAAGAGTACGGGCAGAGCGAGGAACAGAGCGGTCTCTAACCGCAACAGGTACGAACTGTTGAGGGTGTATTTTGGCGCAAGTGCAATGCCGAGAATTCCCAGATCACTTCCTCCCCGTGCTTCCCAAACGCTTAGCAGCTCCTGATACTGGGTCTGATCAATGGTCAGACCGCGCTTGATACCGCCTGTGTTCTGGCGCGAAATGATCTGCGTGGCAAGCTGATTACCTGTGGGGTGGTCTTCTATTAGGGAGAGTGTTGAAACCAGAGGGGCACCGCTTATATCATAAATGGTCATTTCGGAACCGGTTTCCCTGCTGAATTCCTGTGCCAGGCTTTGAAGTGATTGCCCGACCAGAATGCTGCCGGCAACCTGCCCGCCATCATAGACGGGGGCAGCCAAGTAGATATAGTCCCCCCATGCTGTCTTTGCCAGTCCAATAAATTTATCGCCTTGTTGGTCAGATAATCCCATCAGGGCTTTTTGAACGAAATCGAGACGTTGAAAGGTGGTTTCACCACTTGATGTATCATACGCTGGCGACGAATCTTTGGCTGACCTGCGCATGGACAGCAAGCTGATGCCTTCTGGATTCAGAACGTGCACGGCGTGGTCAGAGGCATTGAGAGCCAGGGGGGTGATAAGGGCTTGCAGAGCGCCGGTATCGTTTTTCTTTATGGCTGTTGCCAGCCCTTCGGCATTGGCAATCAGACGCAGCGAGGTGAGCATTTTATCCTCCCTGCGCGCCATCCAGTTTGCGGCGGTGTGATTTGCCTGTATCAGACGCTGGTTGAATTGGTCATCCAGCGCGCTGATGGTGATTTGCCGGGCGATATAAGCACCGGCGAGGGCAAAAAGCAGCCCGATCAGAAAGTAGGGCAGGGTCATTTTTGTCTGCAATGGGAAACGCGCCGTGGAAACCGAAAGAGGGGGGTGAAGTGGCGAAGGAGGTTGTTTGGGAATCATCCCCAGTTGATATAAAGACTGCTCTAGCCAGTATTTTGTGAAGGGCTGACGGACAAAAGCCTGAATGCCCAGTTGTTTGACCTGGATTTCGCGTTGCAGGTCAATCCGTTTTGTGGTGATCAGAATCTTCGTGTCTGGATACTGCTGGCGCACCGAGCGCAAGAAGTCAATCCATCTCTCCTCTGGAAAATGGAGGTCCATCAAAACCAGGTCGGGACGAATTAAATCCAGTAGAGCGGAAGCTTCTTCTAGTTTCCAGGCATGCCAGACTTCGTCGTCGCGCTCCTCAAAAAAGCTTGCCAGTACCTGTGCGATTTTTGGTTTTGCTTCAACAACTAGCACACGCAGTGCCATGACCAATCTCAGCTCAGGTACTCCCGCAGGTTGCGGCTGCGGGTAGGATGACGCAGCTTGCGCAAGGCTTTGGCTTCGATTTGCCGAATGCGTTCGCGCGTTACGTTAAAATAGCGGCTCACTTCTTCCAGAGTGTGATCTTTCCCGTCAATCAATCCAAAGCGGAGTTCGAGCACCTGGCGCTCGCGCTCTGAAAGAGCGGCAAGGGCATTTTGCACCTGTTCGCGCAGCATTTCGCGGGCGGCGGCGTCCATAGGCTCAAGTGCTTCATCATCCTCGATAAAATCACCCAGCTGGCTGCTCTCTTCATCACCGATGGGGCGCTCCAGTGAAACAGGCTCTTCGGCAGACTGTAGCACGCGTTGCACCTTGGCGGTTGCCCAAAGCCAGCGGCGCTGGACATCGGGATTGAGCGCGCTTTGATCGGTTTTGGCTTTCTCAATTGCCTGGCGGTCTTCCTCCGATAAGAACCCCCCCTCGATCGCCAATTCTTCGTTGGTCGGCTCGCGACCCAGTTGTTGCACCATCGAGCGTTGCACGCGCAACAGACGGGTGATGGATTCAAAAAGGTGGACGGGAATGCGGATGGTGCGGGCTTGTTCGGCGATGTAACGGCTGATGGACTGTCGTATCCACCAGGTGGCATAGGTGCTGAATTTGAAGCCGCGTGCTGGATCGAATTTATTAACCGCTCGCAGCAGCCCAATGTTGCCCTCCTGGATGAGATCGAGGAATGAGATACCCCGCCCCAGGTAGCGCTTGGCAATGCTGACCACTAGCCTCAAGTTGGCGCGCGTCAGCGTTTGACTGGCTTCCTCAGCGCGTTTGAGAACTTGTTCTTTTTCCTGAGCAAAAGCCTGACCGGAGAGTCGATGTTGCTCAAAAAAGGAGCGATCAGGCAAGGACTCATGCTCTTTCAAATAGTTAAACAAAGGTTTGGCAACACGTTCAGGCAGGAGTGCAAGGCAGATGAAGACGGTAAAGGCGTTACGCACCAACCCGTCCCACAGTGCGTCTTTGCCCCACAAGCCATTGTCCAGATAACTACGGAAGTATGAAGGCACATCCGATTGCCATTGATGCCGCAGCATTTGCGCTTCGCTGAGCATTAGACTGAGATCGGGTATTTCATTCTGGTTGAGGCGTTGAACATCTTGCTGCAAACGCTCCCATGAAGTGTATAAATCCTGGATAATCTCCGCATATAGGGCACGATGCAAGTCTCTCGGCTTGCATTTAGCTTGTACATGGTGGCTTAGTGTCTCCAGGTAACGCGCGGCTTCGATGCGCACCGCTAAACGAAATTCGCTGTCTGTATCGAGAAGATTAATTTGCCCAATCTCTTTTAGATAGAGCCGCACCGGGTCTTCAGAAAGCTCTACAGCAATGGTGGGGTCTTCAAGAAGCTCCAGCGGGTCTTCAAGAGGGATTTCTCCCCATTCGCTTGCTGAAAGCTCGAGGGCGTGTTCTTCGTTGTCCTCATGGTTGGCAATTTGTTTCGCGGACAGCAAAGTATTGGTGACTGGATCGAGGCTGCTTTTGGAAGTTTTGGATGAACGACGCGCCGGGGGAGATTTTGCCGCTGTAGCGGTTTTGGTGTTTGGTTTTCTGCCTGCCATGCGGTTAATCATATACTAAAGTGATGATTTAATCCAGTCGAAAGGGTTGCGCCAGAGCGCGGTTGAGTCGGGATTTGGTAATGGTGTATTGGGCGATAATTCCCTGATAAGCTTCCGGACTGGTTTCCCCCTGCTCCTGCAAATCCTGTTGAAGCATGCGTACCTGTTGGAGACCGGCTTCGGTGCGCACCAGCCGCAAGCGCAGCATGGAGCGCGTCAGGTCTTCGACCAACGCTTTGTCCTTTAATGCCCTGTGAATGGGTTGTTGTTTTAACTCATCTACCAACGCACGCAGTGTATCAGGCAATCTGGTTTCAAGGTACTCGTTTGGGGCGAGGTCTTCTTGTTCGAGCGATTCCTGTATCAAGCGCGCCAGCATTTGATGGTCGCTGTATTCAAAGTCTTGTACACCCAGGCGGCTAAGCCCGGCTGCCTGCAGGGCACGGTCGAGCTGGTAGAGCGCTTCGGGGTTGCGTATCAGCAAGCTGAGACAGTGTGCTTCGAGGGCATGGGGAAGTGTTTCGGCTTTGCTGTGTGCCTCGATTGCCTGACTGATTTGGGTGGGGCGTGCGATGCCCCGCCCGGGTCGGCTTCTGGGTTGGTAGCCTGTTCCCTCTATCAGGGTGCGCTCATCCAGTTTTAGAAGGCGGGCAAGACGTTGGCGGTATGTGTCGCGTTCCACTGCGCTGGGCACATCATTGATAAGGGGGATGATACGTTGCACAATCTCGCTTTTGGTTTTGGGGTCTTCTAGATCGCGCCCAGCGATGGATACTTCCATGACATGCAACACAATCGGTTTTGCGTTTGCCAGTATGCTTTCCCATTCTTTTGGGTCGCGTAACGCAATTTCATCTGGGTCAAGCCCTTCAGGCAGGGTGGTCACGCGCAGGTCAGCGTTGAGGCGTGCTTCCTGACGCAGCAAACCGCGGGCGTCAAAGATGAGTTCGTTGCTGTGGTCGAGCGCCTGCCGGGCTAATTCCAAGCCGCGCAGGGTGGCGTGTTGACCGGCGGCGTCTGCATCCAGGGCAAGGATGATACGGCGGGTGAACCGCTTGAGCAGGCGGAACTGGTCTTCGCTCAGCGCCGTACCCATAGGCGATACCGTATTGCGAAAACCCGCTTGGTGCAGGGCGATGACGTCAAGATATCCTTCTACAATGACTGCCTGTTCGCGCTCGCGGATGGGTTTACGTGCCAGATCAAGACCATACAGCAGGCGTCCCTTGTCAAAAAGGGCGGTTTGCGGAGAGTTGAGAAATTTGGGTTCATCAGCTGGGTTGAGACGTCGGGCGCCAAAACCGCACATCTTCCCGTTCATTTCGCGTATAGGAAACATAATGCGGTTACGGAAACGGTCGTATACCCCCCCAGCTTCCTGGCGTTCGCTTACCAGACCGGCAGCCAGCATATCTTCGGTTGAGTAGCTTTTAGATGCCAGAAAACGGATAAGAGAGTCCCAGCTTTCAGGGGCATAACCCAGACCGAAGCTTTCAATGCTGGTTTCGGACAGCCCGCGCTGCTGCAAATAGTCCAGCGCTGCTTTTCCAGCGGGAGTGTGCATCAGCTGGTGGTGATAAAATGTTACGGCTTCTTCCAGCAGGGTGCGCAGACGCTCGTTGTATTCGTCAGCCTCTGTTTTTTCTGGAGAGGGAGACTCAAGTGGGACACCCGCACGCTGCGCAAGATATTTCAGCGCCTGACTGAAGTCCCACCCCTCTTTTTTCATGATAAAACGAAAGATATCGCCGCCTTCGTTGCACTGCCCAAAGCAACGCCAGGTTCCCGAATCTGGAAAGACGACAAAGGCGGGAGTGCGCGTGTTGCTGTGAAAGGGGCAAAAACCCGTGAAGCTCTTTCCAGAGCGGCGCAGCTTGACCGTTTCGGAGACCAGATCAACAATATCAATGCGGGATTTGATTTCGTCAATGACACTCATGTTGTTATTCTACTCCACAAGCGGATAGAAAAAAAAGATTGCAAGCCAAAATTGATTTGTTTGGGATGTTTTACGGAATGTTCTCAGTCTGTTTATATTACAATTGAATACGGTGAGGTTTCATGTCTGGCTTTAGAGCAGTGGGCTTCTTCCTTCTTATCATGGTTACTGCGTGTCATCAACTGGCATTGCCATATCCGCTCACGCAGCCATCTGTAGAGGCTGTGGCGATACCCTCTCCATCCCCTGAGGTTCTCAAGCAACTCCCTGCCACCTGGACTCCGCAAGGGGAGGGGGTGCCTGCTCAGCAAGATACCCCCTCCCCTGTAGGGGAAACAGATTTTTCTGTCTGGGTGTTGAATGAGGATGATCATGCCATTCTGCGCATTGGATATCAGAGCCAGAAAATTGAGCATAAGATCGTAATCAATGGCACACCGCTGGATGTGGCTGTGGATGAGCATGCCATCTGGGTGATTGAAGGTGTGGATGAAAGCCGCAGCAACATTTTGCGTATTGACCGGCACACCAATGTTGTGGTTGCCAGTATTCCAATTATTTATGGTGCAGCGCTTTCGCTGACGACAGGCGAGGGCGCTGTGTGGGTGGGGATCGCTGAGCCGACTTCCCTTCATGAAACGTCCGGAGGGATAGAATACGCACAGAGCGGTGGTGTTGTGCGTATTGATGCACAAACGAATCAGATTACCCATTATATCAAGACAGGGGCAGTTGCTGCCGAGGTGGTGTATTACCAGCGCGCCCTGTGGGTGCTGGAGTGGATGTTTTTGTATTCTTACGTTGATCGTATAGACCTTGCTTCGAGGGATTTTGTCATCCGCTCTCTGCCCGAAACCCCTGACATGGACGAGTATCTTCACCAGTTTGGTCATATCGCGCTGAATCACGCTGGCATCTGGGCAACACCGCTGGAGGATAATACCGAGTTTATTTACCGCATGAATGCTGAAGATGGGAAAATCGAATCATTTATTCAGGTTGGGGGCAGTGCCGCAGATATACTGGCAACTGAGGATTCTGTTTGGGTGGCGCTGCGTAGCGGGACGGTGTTGCGGATTGAACCATCTACTGAGCAGATCACTGAGGCAATTAAGGCTGGCGGCAGATTGAGCAATCTCTATCTAAACCGTGATGTGCTTTGGGCACTCAGCCGCATGGATGCGCAGGTGTATTCGATTGATCTAACAAACCGCAGCGTGTCTGAAGGCGTCATGACAGGCAATGTGCCCAAGCCGCGTCTCACGCCAAGCCCCACTCCCCCGCCGTTGGATGCTGGAGACACCCCCTGGCATCCCTGTTCCAGCGGCTATGAATCCAAAATGCGGGTGGGCATGCAGGCGATGGTCAACCCAGACCCGCCCCTGGCAAATCGTGTGCGGGATGATGCCGGTCGGCAAGCCACAGTGATTGGGCAGATCGAACCTGGCGAGATTGTTGAAATCCTGGCGGGGCCGCTGTGTGCAGATAATTGGGTGTGGTGGAAGGTGAAGAGCGTGGATACGGGGTTGAGCGGCTGGACAGCTGAGGGGGATGGCAGCAATTACTGGCTGGTTCCCGTTCAGTAAGAAAAACTCCCCGAGGGTATTCCCCGGGGAGCATGTTGCTTCTAAAATCCTTCCGTCCATTCTGGGCCTGGGGTGCCAAACCCTTCGTCCCAGGGGTGAAGTTCAATTTCGCCTGGGCATTTTCCGGTGTCGGCGTTCGGGAAAACTCCCAGCCCCAAGTTGTTGGTGCGGCAGCGCCATGTGGGCTGTTTGCTGTTTTTGAAGCTGATGTCATGCTGCCATGCGACTGAGCCGTCTGGCAGGCGCACCTCAAAACGATAATCAAACATCCAAAATGGCGGGTTGGTGATATAGGAGTGTTTCAGCACGATGTAGCCCTGATTGGGGTTGTCTGGTATAGCAGTCAGATTTTTCTTTAGCCAGGGTGATGGGTTGCGGTCGTAAATCCACAGTTGGGTTCCTTCCACCAAAGGCTGTTCCAGCGTGAACATAAATGTGCACGAAAGGTTGGGGAAGATCAACTGTGGTTTGCCGTCAACCATCACGGCATGATAGGCTTTTTGCGGGGCAATCCAGGCTTGTGCAGCTGGTTCGCTGTCAATCTTTGCACACCAGGCGTTGAAGCCCTGTGGTAGCGGCTCTGGTGTGGCGGTTATCTCGCTGCTGGCTACTGAGAGGTCTTCTGTACTTTGTAGTGTGGTTGGCGTGCTTTCGACTTGGGTTGGTGGCGGTTGGGTGGCTGTTGGCGGAAAGGGGGTTGCCGTGATGACTTTTTCTTGTACCTGAGTAACCACAATGGTCTCGCGCACCACGACTGTTTGCGGCACAAGAACGGTTTTTTCCACACTCTTTGTGTTGCATCCGCTGACAGCAATTGCCAGCATGGTGAACAGAGCGAGTCGGGCAAAAAGGGGGAGCAGGGGTGATGGATACTGTTTCATGGTTTCTTTCTTCTAGACGATTTTTATGGCTATAAAAATTTTGAGCTCTACAAGAGTAGCTATATGGAGGGCTAACCCAGAAATATCCCCGCTGAAAAAAGGATAGGTGTAACAATGTTGACCAGGGCAGTTGTTGCCATATACGGGATTAATCTCTCGATGTTATTGGCATAGCGATATACACCCAGATAAGCCGGGATGGCAATGATCAGTGCCCCCAAACCGAGCAAACTCATGGGTGGGAGGTGTCCGGTTAGAACTCCAATCAGGATGGCAATATATGTTGCAAACAGATAAACCCCCAGGATAATCAGGGCTTTTGGCTTGCCGATCGCAATCAAGATGTTACGGCGTCCTACCTGACGGTCGGCGTCAACATCCGGGATTTGATTGACGAGCAACAGGCTGTTCAAAAGAAAATAAGGGATGAGTGAGGCAATGAAAGAGGATATAGAAAATTCCCCGCTCAACACAAAATCCGTGCCCATTACCATGAGAGGCCCAAACCCAAGACCCGGGGCAACAAGGCACAAAACTGGGTTGCGGGTGACAACCGGCGAGTAGCCGTAGATAATCAGCATCCCCAGAATCCCCAAGGGGAGAAGTTCTACACCGCGTCTGAAAACGAAGTAAATACCCAGCAGCCCAGCAATGCCGAGCGTTATCCATGCCACAATCAGCGCGCTGCGCGCCGCGTCCGGATTACCCGGTAGGGTGCCTGTGCCTCCGCTGAAAGGGGTGCGGACAGTGATTAAATCCAGCCCGCTTTTGAAGTCAAAATATTCGTTGAAGGCGTTGACGCTGATATGGGCAGCGATGGCGCCAATCAAAACCATGATGAGAAGCCCTACATCCAGCGATCCTGTGCGCCAATAGGCAGTTGCTACGCCAATAGAGGCAAAGGCTGGGGTGAGGATCAGAAATTGTAAACGCATGGGAGCTATAATGAGTTTGAGACGTTGCAAGTTCATCTACACCTCGCTAACAGTAACAAAGATGAGCGGACGGCGGCGCGTTTCACTGAAAAGATAGTTGCGTATGGCTTTTTCGACATCCCTTTGCACATTTCCGTTGGCTTGGGCAACGATTTCGCCAATTTTGTTGCGGGTCTGGAGCATCAACTGGTCCGCCTCGCCTTCCAGGATAAAACCATGACTGATGATCTCAGGCTCCTCGAGCAGTTTTTTCTTGTCTTTGTCCACTTTGAGATGGATAATAACAATTCCCCCCTGCGCCAGCGCCTCACGCTCGCGCATCACCTCTGGGTCAACGTCCCCCACTCCGGAGCCATCAACAAAAATCATCGAAGCGGGAACACGCTCGCCCAACCGCATTCCATTGCTGTCAATTTCAATGACTTGCCCATCTTCGATGACGGCAACGTTTTCCGGTGGAATTCCTACCTGCGTTGCCAGCCGTGCATGTTGCTTCAGGTGGCGAATCTCGCCATGAATGGGTATGAGATATTTGGGTTTGACCAGGTTGATCAGCAGTTTGATCTCTTCCTGGCTGGCATGACCCGAAACGTGCACCGGGGCAATTAACTCGTAGATAACGTTCGCACCAAGTTGAAAGAGCCGGTTGATGGTGCCATAGACTGCTTCCTCGTTGCCGGGGATGGCACGCGAGGATAAAATCACCGTATCGCCGGGTTTGATGCTCAGCAGACGATGGCTGTCGTTTGAAAGCCGCCCGAGAATGGAGGATGGTTCACCCTGTGACCCCGTACACATGATCGTGATTTGGTCATCGGGCATACGCAATGCCTGGTCAATGTTCACCAGCAGGTCATCGGGAATATCCAGATATCCCAGTTTGCGGGCAATTTTGGCATTGTCCACCATGCTGCTGCCAACAAATGCCATCTTTCTGTCGTGACGGAGCGAGGCATTGGCGACCTGCTGCATACGGGAAATCAGAGAGGCAAAGCTGGCAACGAAAATGCGCCCCTTTGCTTCGCGAAAAGCCTGATCGAGAGCGTCGTCAATCACTCTTTCGGAGGGTGTCCAACCCGTGTATTCAGCATTGGTCGAATCTGCCAGCAGTGCTAGAACGCCGCGCCTGGAGAATTCTGCCAGTTTGGCATAATCACTGGGCCAGTTGTCCACCGGTGTATGGTCAAACTTGTAGTCTCCGGAGTGAACGATCAGCCCCGCTGGAGTCTGGATGCCCAGCCCGACGCCGTCTGGAATCGAGTGACAGACATGGAAAAACTCCACCCGAAACGATCCCACCTGGATCACCTCACCCGCCCGTACAGTATGGAGCGTGCTTTTGGATAATACCCCGTTGCGGGCAAGTTTGACTTCAATGAGACCACGTGTGAGTGGTGTGGCATACACAGGAGCCTGAACTTCGCTCAACAGATGGTGAAGCGCACCGATGTGGTCCTCATGTCCGTGTGTGATGATGATACCGCGCACTTTTTGCCGCTTGCTGAGCAGAAATTGCATATCTGGGATGATGTAATCCACCCCCGGCATATTGTTGTCGGGGAACATCATCCCCGCATCAACAACTAGGTACTCCTCGTCGTATTGGTATACCATCATGTTGCGCCCGACTTCGCCTAAGCCGCCCAGCGGGATAATTCTTAATGGATGATTTTTTTTCACTTTCACCTTCAAAAAAAGACCCGGTGTACATTGCTAAATACCCGGGTCAGGGATTTGACAACTTAACCTGATGATGAGATCGCAATTTCACTCAGCATGTTGGCCGTTTTGCATATTTGACGAAAGCGGCAATATCATGTGGTGTTATTTTAACATGTTGCCTTTGTTTCGTCAAAATCTGGGGATATCTCCATTTTGAAAGTCTGTGGCTTTGGTCTTGCTTATGTTGTGCAAAGTTCCACCGCTTGTGTCATTTGGGTTGTTCTGTTGTGCTTGCAGTCTCAGTCAGTGGTGCTGTGCAGTCGCCGGGGTTTTCGCTGGTCTGGTCTGCGTTCTGAAGGGTGAATTTTGCAGTCAAGATTTTCAGTTCTTCCGCCATCTTTGCCAGCGAAAGCGCCGACGCCGATACCTCTTCCGCCTGAGCGGTCATTTCTTCGGCGGATGCGCTGATCTGCTCAACTGCGGCGCTGTTTTCTTCGGAAACGCTGGCGATATTGTCAATCGCTTGCGTCACCTGAGATGCATTGAAGGTCATTGTCTCGGTCGAGGCAACGTTTTTCTCCACTATAACGGACATTTTTTCAATTGCATCCAACAAATCATTTGAGGCAGAGGTGATTTGCTGGCTGGTAATGTTTGCTTCGCCTGCCAGATGATGCACCCCTTCAACTGCCTGGGTAATTTTTCCTAATATCTCGGTAGCCTGGATCGCTCTGGATACCCCGCTCTCGACCTCGGCGGCGCTTTCATCCATTGCGTTGGTGGCTTTTTTGACAGTATCTTGAATGTGTTTGACAAGATTGGCAATCTCGTGCGTTGCAGCTGCTGAGCGCTCTGCCAGCTTGCGCACTTCGTCTGCCACGACGGCAAACCCCTTTCCCTGTTCGCCTGCGCGGGCGGCTTCAATGGCGGCATTGAGCGCCAGAAGATTGGTTTGTGAGGCGATATCTTCTATGGTTTCGACAATGATGCCGATTTCGCCTGAGCGCGCCCCCATTTCCTGTACTCTTTGCGCGGCCTCAGCCACTTTTGTCTGGATAACAGACATACCCTGTAAAGTCTGGTTGACTGATTTGGTTCCTTCTTGTGCCTGTTGAGCGGTCTGGGTAGCTTCTTGCGCTACTGTCTCGATGTTATTGACTACTTGCTGAATGGATTTGTTCATTTCTGTTGCGGCGGCAATGGCGCTGTTGACCGCTTTTGCCTGCTCCTGTGCTCCATCTGCCACTACCTGTATGGCGTTTCCCATCTGTTCAACAGCTTGCGCTGTTTTATTGACACTGACGGTTTGCTGTGTGATGCCTTGAGATATCTGCTGAATGGTCGTGCTGATTTGTGTGGTAGCCAGCCCGGCTTGCTGTGCCGACCCTGCCAGTTCTGCGGCGGCTTTTTCCAGCTCCCCGGCATTTTTCAACACGCTGCCAATCAGTTCTTTGAGGCCGCTGATCATTCTGGATAGTGCCTGCCCCAGCTCGTCTTTTTCGGAGCGGGGCGTGATATTTTGGCTCAAATTGCCATTAGCAACCTGTTCTGCGATGCTGGCAGCTTCCATAAGGTAAGCCTGCGCTCTGCCCAGAGCGCGCCCCATCTTGCCGTATTCATCTCGGCGGCGATTATTGCGTTGCTTGACCTCATCTGAAACTTCGCGGTTCAAGTCGCCAAATGATAATCTGGAGAGCGCTGTGGTAACATGCAGCAGGGGCGCAGTGAGGCTGCGGCTGAAAACAAAGCCCAGTGCGGCGCCGATGATGATAAATGATGCGGCGACGCCAATGATTGTCCAGCGAATAGCGCTGACTGTGGAAAAAACCTCGCTGGTTTCTTGTTCCACCAATATCCCCGCGCCGCCTCCCAGATTACGAATAGGACGGTAAGCCCCAAGAACTTTCTTCCCGCGGTAGTTGATATACTCCTCAATGCCGCTCTCTCCTGCCAGAGCTTTGCGCGCTGCGACGGTGTCTATTTGTAGTTCCATTTGAGCGCCGTTCTTTACTTTGCCTTCTCTGATCAGTTCATCATCAAAACGCGAGCGGGTGATAAAGTACCTGTCCTTGTTGATCAGATAGGTTTCCTGGCTTCCTGTGCCACCCTGGTCAATAAACGCATTGAGCTGATTGGCTGGTAGAGCAGCTGCCAGAATGCCTGCTATGCTGCCTTCCTGTTTGACAGGCGTGGCAATGACGATAAACACATCCTCCGAGTTTTCAGATACGATTGGGTCCGAAATGGTTGTTTTGCCAATGATGGCTTGCTGAAAGTAGTTGTGGCTGCTGATATTTGATGTGCTGCCCATCGTGTCGTACAGTATGCTACCATCGGGCAGGGCGACAAAGATGTTTTGATAGATTTTCCATTGCTCAAAATACTGATCAACCGAATCCTTGACCTTTTCTGGCTGCATGGATTGAACGCGCGCGGTTCCTGCCAGACTAATCACGTCGTCAACCCGCTCATCCAGCCAGTCGGCAATGGCTTTGGACTGAAGCTCAGCAATGGTATTGAATTGCTCGGAGGCGCTGGCTTTTACCTGACGCTGTGATTGCAATGTAATCAGCGTCCCGCTAATGACCATTGGCAGCAGCGTGAGCATAAGAAAGTTTACAAAGATCTTTGTTCGAACCGAATCCCAGAAGCGGATTTTCTCAGATGTGTTCATCACATATTCTCCCTTGTGTTTATAAGCGGAAATATCCGGTTAGTTTATTCACGTGAATAGAAGATAAATATATTATAGGAAATTTTTGGTTTTGTGCCGGATGTTTTGGTTTTGTTTGCAGTGCTGGGGTGGTCAATGTGATACAATAAAATAAAGGGTTTACTCCAATGGCAACATTATATGAGACGGTTTGTAAATTTTTTACAGATGACGAGTGGTATTTTGTGCGTATGGATAACCGCTCAATGTTGCAGATGGGCTTTCAGGGTAAAAATGGTAAATGGACGTGCTACGCTCAGGTCAATGAGGATCAATTCCTTTTCTTTTTCTACTCTGTGTGTCCAGTAAATATCCCTGAAGAACGCCGCCTGGCAGTGGCAGAATACCTTACGCGTGCCAATTATGGGCTGAAGATAGGCAACTTTGAGATGGATTTTAGCGATGGGGAAGTACGCTATAAGACCAGTGTGGACGTGGAAGGGGCGGAGTTAACCTCGGCATTAATTTCTAACATGGTCTATGCCAACGTATGGACGCTGGATCATTACCTGCCTGGCATTCTTGCCGTTTCGTATGGCAATAAGTCGGCGGTGGAAGCTATCGAGGAGGTGGAAAACAGCTGAATGGATACGATTGAAGCGATCATGACGCGGCGCAGTGTGCGCAAGTTTTTGGAAAGACAGATTCCCCCTGAAATGGTGGAAAAACTTTTGCGGGCGGCGATGCAGGCGCCTTCGGCGGTGAACCAGCAGCTATGGCATTTTATTGTGATTACCGACCGTCAGCAACTGGAACGGGTAACAGAATATCACTCTTCCAGTCAAATGCTGCACAAGGCGCCGCTGGGTATTCTGATCTGCGGGGATCAGACGCTGGAAAAGCGCCCTAATACCTGGTTTCAGGATTGCTCAGCGGCAACGCAGAATGTCCTGCTGGCTGCTCATGCGATGGGGCTGGGTGCGGTCTGGCTGGGCATCATGCATGATGCGGGACGTGTGGAAGGCACACGCCGCGTTTTCAATTTGCCGCCGCATATCTTGCCGCTATCGCTGGTTGCAGTTGGTTACGCGGAGGAAACACCTCCGCCCGAAGACCGCTATTTGCCTGAGCGCGTGCGTTATAATTCCTGGTAATTCTGGGAGCATTCTTGCCTTTCCCCGCTGGTTTGCTTAAATCTGCGGGGCTTTTTTGTCTTTGACCAAACCGCTTTTGATGGCGTATAGAACGGCTTGGGTGCGATTGGATAGCCCCAGTTTTTTGAGAATGTTGCTGATGTGGAAACGCACGGTGGCGTTGCTAAGACATAGCCTTTCGGCGATTGCCTGATTGGAAAGCCCTTCCGCAGCCAGTTTGAGCACTTCCTCTTCGCGTTCGCTCAGCAGGCGGCTTTGAGGAAGTTGTTGTTTTGGGTACTCCTGTTTGATTTCGCTGATCAAGCGGCGCGCGACAACTGGCGAAAGAGAGGACTTCCCTTGCATAATTCCCCGTATGGCTTCAATCAGCTCCTGCGGTGAAGAGTCTTTGAGCAAATATCCCAATGCCCCAGCTTTGATTGCTGATAGGATGTACGTATCATCAGAGAAACTGGAAAGCACGAGAATGCGTGTGCGAGGATTCTCTCTTATAATCTCCTGGATGGCTGCAACGCCGTCTTTATGAGGCATGACCATGTCCATGAGGATAACGTCTGGCTGGTGTATACGAGCCAGCGCTGCCGCTTCCAGACCGCTTTCTGCTTCGGCTACCAGATCCATGTCTTTTTCGGTAGCCAGCAGCATTCTTACGCCTTTTCGAACCACAGCATGGTCATCTACGATCATGATTTTGATACGTTGCTGTAGGCGCGCATCCTCGCTCATCGTTTATCCTCTGGTAATCTAATAAGTAGCCGTGTTCCTTTGCCTGGGCGTGACTGGATGAAAATTTGTGCTTCAATGTTTGCTGCTCGCTCGCGCATAGATTGTAATCCAATACCCCCACCACCTTGCTGCTTGGGATTGAAACCCTTGCCGTTATCTCGAATTTCTAAGAAAATATGCCGGTTTTCGCGGTACAGGCGCACGCTGACCCATGTTGCTTCGGAGTGTTTGAGGATATTGTTAAGGGCTTCCTGTGCAATGCGGTACAACCCGCTTTCAATGCGGAGCGGCAGAGAGATGGAAGGATCGAACTGCACCTTGACCTCTGTGCCGGTGTGCTGCTCCACAAAAGCGAGACGTTTTCGCAGCGCTTGCTCCAGTCCATCGGTTGCCAATGTGGATGGTCGCAGCTCATAAATCAGCTGGCGCATTTCTTTTAGCGCCTGTTGCGAGATATCCCCCAGTTCTTTCAAATAGTTGATCAGCTGTGTATCCTGGTGTTCGACTGCGATGTGATAAGCGCCTTTGGCGATCAGGCTGGCGCTGTACAGTGACTGGGTGACCGCGTCGTGCAGTTCGCGCGCCACGCGGTTGCGTTCTTCCATCAAAGCAATCTCTTCATTTTGCTTGCGCAGAAGGGCGTTTTCCACCGCTGCACCAATTTGTTTGCCGATAGTATCGAGCAAAGCCAGGTCTCCTTCGGCGTAGAGATGGTTTTCGTGAGAGAAAAAGCTCATCACCCCCACACATTTCCCTTTTGAGCAAATGGGAATGCCAAGATAGGATGCTGGAGGGGAGGTATCTGGCGCAAGGGAAGGGACGTAAAGCATCTGACCGCTCTTGATAATCTTTTTTTGATATTTGATGCAGACTGGGCTTTCGGGGATATATCCGCTTTTGGCTCTTTGTTCCAGATGGCAGGTTTCTTCTTGTGACAGATAGATGCTGCCGCCTTTGGCGTGGATGGCTTGCAACGTTGCTTCAAGAGAGGCTTTAAGCATCTGGGGCAGTTCTACTGGCTGGCTGGCGATGGCGCTAATTTCAGAGAGGGCGTTGAGGTGGCGGGAGCGTTCGAATATTTTCTCTTCCAGCGATTTTAGCAGCCGTACGCGGGTAATTGCGGTTGCCAGCTGGTCGGCAACTGCTGTGATGAAACGCTCATCGCTTTCAGAGAAATGATTTTCTTGAGGGCTTTCGCTGTCAATAACGCCTAAAACTCTTCCTCCAACCTTGATGGGGACACAAAGCTCGGAACGTGTATTTGGGTGGCTGACGATATAATCATTTGACTGGGATATATTTCCGCAGCGGATGGGCTTGCCGGTTTTTGCTACCCTGCCGGTGATGCCTTTACCAAGAGGAACGCGTTTGACCCACTTTTCGACTGGCAGCGTTGTATGAAAAGAGGGATGGATGTAAAGGGTTTGGTCTTGCTCGTTGAGCAGCAGGACGCCAAAGTCATTGTAGTCGAAGGTCTCCGTAACAATGCGGGTGGCTTCTGCAATGAGGGCATCTTCAGAGCTGGTTTCTGTGCTGGCGCTGGCAATGGCATATAACACCATCTGCTCCTTGAAGCGCCGCTCCAGCAATGCTTCGGTTTGCTTATGATGGGTGATGTCTTCGATAAACCCTTCGATGTATAGAGGATTACCCGCTGCGTCCTTTACTTTCCATGCGTGCACAATACCGTTGAAGAGGCTGCCATCCTTGCGCCGGTACAGAATTTCGCTTCTGATCGGTGTTAGACTGCTTAAGGTTTTTTCTAAAGTTTTGGCAAATTGACCGGCGTCGGCATAGAGTGTATGAGCAATATCTGCAGCGAGTGAGAGTTCTTCCTCCGGGCTTTCATAGCCAAACATGCGGGCATGTGCCGGGTTGACTTCAATGTTCTTCCCATCGAGGGAAGAACGAAATATTCCCAGCACTGCATTCTCAAATAACCTGTGATAGCGTTCTTCGCTCTTGCGCAGATCTTCCTCTGCTTTAATTCTCTGGGTAATATCAATGACCGAGACAAAGACTTTCTTGTAACTGGTCTCGCAACCCGGCGCAACAACCCACTTGAAGTTCAAGAACATCCTCTCACCGTCAGGTTTATGATTGACGGCGATGCCTTCAAATTCGCGTTTGTTATTGCTGATACAAATGATTTCGTCTAAGGTGTTTTCAGTGACTTCGGGGTTGTACAGGATGCTGAATTTTTCTAACAGTTCCTCAAGGCTCGACAGATGATAGACATTGACAGCAGCCTGGTTGGCGTCCACCAGACGTATGCTGCGCAGACATTGCTGGAGAAGCTCCGGACGCTTTGAAAAGTATTCTTTCAGGTCTTTGACGCCGGAAGCTTTAATTTCTTCGAGCCTTTTCTTGATTTCTGAAAAATCCTCTACCCATACAGGGATAGGGGAATCGTTGAACAGGCTGCGAAAGCGCTCCTCGCTTTGGCGTAGTTTTTCTTCGTACTCTTTGCGGTCAGATATTGGGGTTACGATGCCAAGGATATGGCTGATGCGCCCCTTGCGATCGCGCAGCGGAGATAGCTGAGTCAGCCACCAGTACTCTTTTCCGCAAAAGGGAACCATTTCCTCGAAGGTGATGGTTTGTCCGCTCTCCAGCAAACGCTTGTAATTGGAGCGAATGAACTCGCGGGTGTTGTATTTATCCTCCGGGTAGAATTCTTCAAGCGTTTTGCCACACAGGTCGTTTGCTGATAGTCCGATTTGTCTTTCAAATGCCGCGTTGACCTGTCTGTAGACGTATTCTCCATCGGGGGTAACCTCAACCAGGAAGCAGATGACTTCTGTGTTGTCAAAAATACCCTTGAGGATGTTTTGTCGCTCGTAATAAGCTTTTCGAGTCTGCTTGCGTTTGACAATGCCCCGTTGTAAGAGATGCCAGTTCGCTCTTTTGCTCATTTGTTGACCTCATCATATCGAAAACAGGTGATGAGATGGTCGTTCACCATGCCGACTGCCTGCATGAAAGCATAGCAGATGGTTGGCCCGACAAAGGAGAATCCGCGCTTTTGCAGTTCTTTGCTCAATTGATTGGATTCTGGCGAGAAGGCTGGTATCTCCTGAATTGTGCGCCAGCGGTTGCGTATGGGCTTTCTTCCAACAAATTTCCAGACAAAGGCGTCAAAGCTGCCAAATTCCTGTTGAATACGGCAGTATGCCCGAGCATTCTGGATGGCAGCCCGGATTTTGCGCTGGTTGCGCACAATTCCTGGGTTTTGCAGCAGTTCGGCGATCTTTTGCTCGCTGTATTGGGCAACAGCCGCTGCATCAAAATCGTCAAATGCCAGACGGTAATGTTCTCGTTTTTTGAGGATGGTTTCCCAACTTAATCCTGCCTGCGCGCTCTCCAGGATGAGAAACTCAAACAGAGTGCGGTCGTCATGTTGAGGAACTCCCCATTCCTCGTCATGATAAGCAATCATCAGCGCTGAAGTAGCCCATGGACAGCGTGACATATCGCCTCTTTTCTCCTAAAGGTCTTTTTCCAGACGGCTCTTTGCCAGCCCACCCGAGGAGGTTTCACGATACAGGGAGGGTAAGTCATGTCCAGTTTGTTCCATTACTTCTACCACCTCATCGAATGGCACCAGGTGACTGCCATCCGAAAACATGGCAAAATTGGCGCAGCTTAGAGCGCGCGTGGCGGCAAAAGCATTGCGCTCGATGCACGGAACCTGCACAAGCCCGTCCACCGGGTCACAGGTCAGACCGAGATGGTGTTCAAGTCCCATTTCGGCGGCATATTCAATTTGTCGGATTGTGCCACCGAGCAGTTGTGTTGCTGCAGCGGCAGCCATGGCACATGCTGTGCCGATTTCTCCCTGGCAACCAACCACCGCACCTGAGATGGAAGCATTGTGTTTGACCAAATTGCCAACCAGACCAGCGGTCGCCAATGCGTGCAGGATGGTGTCTTCATGGCAGTCAAGGATTTCTTGAATGTAGCGCAGGATGGCAGGCAGCACACCGCTGGAACCACAGGTGGGGGCAGTGGCGATTAACCCGCCAGAGGCATTTTCCTCTGCCACTGCGAGGGCATAGGCGGATAAAAAGGCATTTTCCATGAGCTTTGGCCCTGCCAGACGCGCCCGGCGATAAAAAGCCCAGGCTTTGCGCGCCAGCCCTAATCCGCCGGGTAGCACGCCCTCTGCACGAACGCCGCGCTCAATAGCAGCCTGCATGGTGTGCCAGACCTGGTGCAGATATTCCCATATTTCATTGCCTTCTCTAGATTCCACATATTCCCAGAAAGCCAGCCCGTTTTGTGTGCAGTGCTGCAGGATTTCTCGCATGCTGTGAAGCTCGTAAACGGATGGCGGCGGAGGCTGGTTTTCTTCACGCAATTCTCCTCCGCCTGTGCTGAAAACCACCCAGGAAGATATTACTTCATCCTGCGGACTGAGTGCCTCGAAGCGCATTCCATTGGGATGGTAAGGCAGCACCGTTTCGGGCTGCCAGAGGATTTCGGTCGGCGCCGGGGCAAGTTCACGGTAGATGACAACATCGGTGCCGTGTCCCCTGCCAGTGGCTGCCAGACTGCCGTATAGTGTGACTCGATATTTTGCAGCCTGGTCGTTGCGTTGTTTGAAGAGAAGAGCGGCTGCACGCGGGGCAATGGTGTGACTGCTGGATGGCCCATACCCAATGCGATACAAATCACGAATCGTTTTCATCGTTTAGATGGTGAGTACATTCTATCATATCCTGATTTTGCCAGAAGTTTCGGTTGGAGGTACAATCTGATATATGGAAATGCCTTCTTCTACAGTTGCCTATCGTTCAGGGTTTGTGGCTTTGGTAGGGCGTCCTAATGTGGGCAAATCTACGTTAGTGAACAGCTTAATGCGGCAAAAAATTGCTGCTGTCTCACCGCGCCCGCAGACAACGCGGCGAAGGCAATTGGGTATTTTATCTCTGGAACAGGCACAAATCGTTTTTGTGGATACCCCCGGTATTCATCGTCCGTTGCACAAGCTGGGGGAGTTTATGAATCAGGAATCTCTCAAAGCGTTGGAGCATGTGGATGGTATTGTGTGGTTGGTGGATGCAAGCCAGCCCCCACATGAAGAGGACAGACTGGTTGCTGCACATCTGGCAGCTCTGAAGGCGCCGCCGGTGATTCTGGCGCTGAATAAGATTGACCTGGTGAAGAGCGAAGCAGAGAGAGCTAAAAGCCGGGAAGCGTTTCTGGCAATTTTTCCCTGCGTCAATACGGTGATGCTTTCGGCTCTGGATGGGCGTGGACAGGGGGAATTGCTGGATTTACTGATAGCGCTTCTTCCCCCGGGAGAACCTCTTTATGACACGGAACAGATAACGGATTTGTATGAACGCGATATCGCAGCTGACCTGGTGCGCGAGGCGGCGTTAGAATATTTGCGCGAGGAAGTGCCATATTCGCTTGCTGTGCGGGTGGATGAGTATACCGAACGGGGAGATAGCGGAGCTTTTATTCACGCCACCATTTTTGTGGAGCGCGATTCTCATAAAGGGATTGTGATTGGCAGGGGGGGAGAAATGCTAAAGAAAATTGGCGCAGCGGCGCGTCGACAAATTGAACTGATGAGCGGGCGCAAAGTCTTTCTCGAACTGAAGGTCAAGGTTAGTAAGAACTGGCGCAATGATCCGCAAGCCTTGCGGTTTTTGGGGTACGTGCGTGAAGAGAACCGGAAATGATCTTGAATATCTGGTTTTATCTGACGCTTGCGTTTCTTCTGATCAATTTGTGTGCTTATGCGTTGCGTCAGGCGCAGCCAGATAGGGGCTGGCAGCGCCTGATTGTCTTCACCAAACCGCTGACGCTGCTGATGCTGATCATCTGGTCGTGGACGGCAGGTGATTTTTGGCAGGGCAGGATGATGTGGTTTGGTGTTGCCCTGCTCTTCTCGTTGTTAGGCGATATCTGTCTGCTTTTTCCGGCGCGCTGGTTTATGACAGGGTTGTTTGCGTTTTTGTTGACCCATGTCTGCTATTTGCTGGCTTTCAATCAGGATATTTGGTGGACGGATTTGCGCTGGACTTTTTCGGCATCTTTCTCCAACCTGTTATTGCTTTCGAGCGCTGCCCTGCTGGCGGGTTTTGTGCTTGGAAAGATTGATAGCAGTGTAAGCCGAACCCGCCGCGATACCCGACTGAGGGTAACGCTTCTCGCATACAGCCTGGTTTTAACCTTGATGCTGCTTTCGGCAGTTTCAACGCGGGCACGAGCGGATTGGCCATTACAGGCATCCTGGCTGGTGTCGCTTGGTGCCGGGCTTTTTTTTGCTTCGGATATTCTGCTGGCGTATAACCGCTTTGTCCGCCCGCTGAAGTGGGGTAATGTGTGGGTAATTGGTTTGTATCATGTGGGGCAGGTGTTTCTGGTACTTGGCGCGCTTATTTTTTCAGGGGCTTAAATCCCTCACCAAATGCCTCATGTGCTTGCCCAATGACCATAAACGCTCCCGGGTCAGTCTCGCTGACCAGCGTTTTGAGTGGGTTGACCTCATCGCGGGTGATGACAATATACAGTACCGGGCGCGCTGCACCTGTATACGCACCGGTGCCAGGCAGGATAGTCACCCCCCGCTCCAGCGTGTCCATGACCTTTTGGGCGATTTCCTGTGGTTGGCTGGTGATAATCAGGGCAGTTCGAAAGGCTCCTGATCCCTCAGAAACCATTTCGGCCGCCAACCCACTCACATAAATTACCACAAGCCCATACAGACCGCGATCCCAGCCAAAGAAGTAGCCGCTGAGCAGTACAATGAGAGCGTCGGCAATCAAGTAAGCCTGCGAAATGGAAATACCCAGTTTATGGTTGAGGACGCGGCAGAGGATATCAGTGCCGCCGCTGGTGCCCTGTCCGCGGTAGACCAATCCCAGCCCAATTCCCAAGATGACACCCCCGTACAAGGCGTCCAGAACCAGGTCGGTCGTTAACCCTTGCTGGGGAACAACGAGAAGCAGCATGTCCGTAAACACGGAGAACGAGACGATTGAAACGATGGTACGGATGGCAAAACGATGTCCTCCCAGATAGCGCCAGCCAAGCAGAAAAAGCGGCAGGTTACCAGCAAAGGTCAAAACCCCTACCGGCAATCCTGCCAGATGATTGACGATTTGCGCCGCGCCGCTAACGCCCCCACTGGTGAGCAAGGCCGGGATGAGAAACAGACGCATGCTCAATGCCTGTATCAGAGATCCAAATAGAATAAAGGCGTACTGACGTATACCTTTCCAAGGGATATTGCGAGAGGCGTTGACCATGTTTATCTCAGTCTGGCGCCGCATGAGCGGCAAAACAAATCGCCTGGCAGGGCGCGCTTTCCGCACAGATGGCAAAATGATGCCGTTGTGCTGCTGGTTTGCGACGCTTTCTTTTCCAGAAGGGCATCGTTCTGCTGGCGCTTGGGATGAAGTTTCGTTTTTTCTGTGCGGAAATACCACAGGAAACTGGAGAGAATTAAAACCAACCCGATGACAGCCATCAGCCATGGCAGGAGAGAGTTTGTGTTAATTGGGTTGGGGATAGGTTGATTGATAGGCTGGATTGGTTGCACGGGTTGTAGATTTGAGCTGAGTGTGTTGTCTGGCTTCTGATAACTGAGCTGGATGGTGAGAGGCTTGCCTTTCTCGATTGAGCCAAAAAGCGCCATGTAGTATTTCAACCCGTCTTGTTCGGTCTTTCCGCTGCCCAGATCGGGCTGGATGTGCATCCGGGATGCATTGACTGGCTGCTGCACCCGCATGGCAAGCGTGTGGACGGCATAATCACCAGGCCATTGGTATTCGAATGTGCGCTGGACGTTATCTTTAATCAGGCGCGGGTCGTAATATTCAAGCTGGATGGTGGGCGAGGGGGTGGTGAAAGAGACTTCCAGCCAGTCACCAGAACGGTTGATGGTGTAATCCAGGTTGTAAAGACGGTTATCTGTATCCTGCATGGCGAGGTTGAAAGGCGCGCCGGATGCCTGGGGAATGCGCAGCTTCATCTTGGCAGGCAGGGGTGTGCTTTCCGCAAGGGATAAACGGTAAATGATAAGCACTTCCTGACGGTCGTACTCAGGCCAGATGTCAATTTGCAGGTGCTCGATGGTCAGGTTATCCTGAGCGGATAATCCTGCCAGAGGGATGAACGCGAGCGTCAGAAAAAGAAACAAAGCGCGCATTTTACTGTTCCGTGAGTATACTACAGAGAGCATGTCGTCTGACAAGATATAAACCTGGGCGGCGTGTACCAGGTTCGGGTTGGAGAAATTGTTTGGGGATTACAGGTATTCTTTGAGCTGGCGGGAACGGCGGGGATGGCGTAAGCGCCTGAGGGCTTTGGTTTCGATTTGGCGGATGCGTTCGCGGGTCAAACCGAATTTTTGCCCCACCTCTTCCAATGTGTATGTATGTCCGTTTTCAAGCCCAAAACGCAGGCGCAGAATGCGCGCTTCGCGGGGGGGCAATGTGTCCAGGACTTCTTCGATTTTCTCGCTGAGCAATTTGCTGTAAGTGGATTGCATGGGCGTGGGCGAGCTTTCGTCCTCGATGAACATCCCCAGTTCCGAATCTTCGTCATCATCATTGAGAGGACTTTCCAGTGAGAGGGGCAGCCATGAAACGCGCAGCATCCAGTTCACCTTGCTGCAGGGGATGTTGAGTTCTTCTGCCAGTTCCTCGGAGTTTGGCATACGCCCAAGCCTCTGTTCCATCTCATGGCATGTGCGGTACAAACCGCGGATGCGGTCAACCATGTGAACGGGCACGCGTATGGTCCGCCCTTGATCGGCAATGGCGCGGGTGATGGTCTGACGTATCCACCAGGTGGCGTATGTGGAGAAGCGAAAGCCGCGCTGGTACTCGTATTTTTCTACCGCTTTCATCAAGCCAAGATTGCCTTCCTGGATTAAATCCAGGAAAGGAACACCACGCCCGATGTAACGCTTGGCAATGCTGACAACCAAACGCGTGTTAGCTTTGATCAGATGTTCGCGTGCCAGTGTGCCACTGTTGATAATTCCTTCTAGCTCTTTGCGGCGTTGCTTTTTGCAGCCGCCGTTGAGCTTGCTCAATTCTTCTTTGGCTTTTTTTGCTTCCTCAATACGTCTGGCAAGTTCAAATTCCTCTTCCATGTTCAACAGCGGGACGAGTGACATCTCTTTGAGATAAAGGGTAATGACATCGTCGCTGGCGGACGAATCCAGTGATACGTTGGGGTCAAGGTCAGAGATGGGCAAGGTTTCATCGTCCCTGCCAACTTCGATGGCTTCCTGGTCGAGGATATCAACACCGCGGCGGCGCAGGGTAAGGAGGATGGCTTCCAGGTGTTCGGCGTCTCTACTGACCTCTGGATAGATTTCAATCAGGTCATCCGTGGTCAGATATCCCTGCACATCTGCCTTATCCAGTAACATCCGTATAGAGCTTAGTTTCCTTTTGTGTCTTCCAGGGTCAGCCAAGGCTTCTTCACCTCCCATCTTGAGGGAATAACTGCACCACTTAATCTGGTCTCACAAGCACGTGCTCGCATTGGGTTTCGTTCAGGTTCGCACCACATTCGATACACAGCCCTTTGCAATTGGGCTGACAAAGGGGTTTGATGGGAACTTCCAGCAGCATATATTCACGTACCAGGGGTGAAAAATCAATTTTCCAATCACCAGGTATGATCAGACCTGAGTCTGAAATGGGTTTGTTCCGAAAGGCATATAATTCGCTGAAATGGATATGCAGGGATTGTTGATATTCCGAAAGGCATCGAACACATTCCATGACGAGGAAAGCGCTAAACTCTCCCTGGGCAAGCAACCCCTGGGGGGTGCGCCCTAACCTTAATGTTCCCGAAAAGCCGATGAGAGTCAGATCATTAGAAAAGGACAGGTCTTGGGTTTCAAAGTGGATGTCGCGTGTTGTGCCAACAGGTTGATTGAGTAAAAACCCAACATTGATGCGCAACAGGTTCTGATGAGGGGCGTTCACAGTGTAGGATTGCAGTGAGAAAAGGTATATAATTGAAGGCACGTATATATATACGAAATTATAGCATGTTGAATCGTTAAAGTCAATATAAATTTATATTTATCATAATAATCAATGAAAATACTTTTGGGTACGAATAATGATGGTAAACTGCGCGAGATGCGCGCTATCCTTGCGTCACTTCCCGCCGAACTGGTCTCCCCTGCGGAACTTGGTTTGGATATCTATGTTGAGGAGGAGGGAAGCACGTATTCCGAGAATGCCACGCTCAAGGCGGGCGCTTATAGCCGGGCGAGCGGGTTAATTACGCTGGCGGACGATTCGGGCCTGGCGGTTGATTGCCTGCGGGGTGAGCCGGGAGTTTATTCCAAACGCTATCTGCCCAGACCAGATGCGACGGATGCTGAACGGCGGGCATATTTGCTGCAAAAGTTGAGCGACAAGCCGCGTCCGTGGCGGGCGCATTTTCACTGCACGGTGGCTGTGGTGGTGCCTGGTGGTACGGTAAGACTTTTTGACGGTGATTGCTTTGGCGAAGTTATTCCTGAAGAGCGGGGGCAGAATGGCTTTGGGTATGACCCGATCTTTTTGTTGAGGGATATTAATCGCACGATGGCTGAACTCAGTATGGAGGAGAAAAACCATGTCAGCCATCGTGCACGTGCCCTAAGGGCAGCTTACCCGGCACTTGTGCGCTTGATTGATGAAGGTAGCTGAACGTCTGGGTTTGTGAAAAATGTTGAAAGGCGTTGGGTTTTTACGTGCCTGCCGGGGTGCGTCTTGACAACCATACAAAGATTCCATATAAATATTCCGGCAAAAACTTATTATTCAAAGGAGAATGCTTATGAGCAAAGAACATACTGTACGCGTTGCCATCATTGGCGTGGGGAACTGCGCCTCCTCCCTTGTCCAGGGCGTCCACTATTACCGTGACGCAAAGGATACCGACCGTGTCCCTGGCTTGATGCATGTCAATTTGGGAGGATACCACATCAGAGATATCCAGTTTTCGGCAGCATTTGATGTGGTGGATACCAAAGTGGGCAAAGATCTTTCAGAAGCCATTTTTGCGTTTCCCAATAATACCTATAAATTTGCAGATGTTCCGCGTTCAGGTGTGCGTGTGCATCGGGGGATGACGCATGATGGGCTGGGTAAATATCTCTCACAGATTGTTAAGAAAGCCCCTGGTCCAACGGATGATATTGTGAGCATATTGAAGGAAACCAAGACGGACGTGGTTGTCAGCTATCTGCCAGTGGGGTCGGAGATGGCGACCAAGTGGTATGTCGAACAGGTTTTGGAAGCCGGTTGTGGTTTTGTCAATGCCATTCCTGTTTTTATTGCCAGTTCAGAGTACTGGTCGAAGCGGTTTGTGGATCGCAACTTGCCAATCATTGGCGATGATATCAAAAGTCAGGTGGGCGCTACCATCCTGCACCGTGTTCTCACCAGTCTGTTTGTTGACCGCGGCGTGCAGGTTGACCGTACCTATCAGTTGAATTTTGGCGGCAATACAGATTTCCTCAATATGCTGGAGCGCGAGCGCCTTGAATCTAAAAAGATATCCAAAACCGGAGCGGTAACCAGCATGTTGCCCTACCCACTGGCGGAGGAGAACGTGCATGTTGGCCCCAGTGATTATGTTCCCTGGTTGACGGACCGCAAGTGGTGCTATATTCGGATGGAAGGCACCACGTTTGGCAATGTTCCACTCAACTTGGAAGCCAAGCTGGAAGTCTGGGATTCGCCGAACTCGGCAGGTGTCATTATTGATGCAATCCGCTGTGTCAAACTGGCGCTTGACCGTGGGATTGGGGGACCCCTGTACGCCCCCTCGTCCTATTTTATGAAGACACCGCCAAAGCAGTACAGGGATAACATGGCGCTTGAGTTGACAGAGGCGTTTATCCGCGGCGATGCACCGACAGCCTGATTAAAAGGCGATTTGTGGGGGATTGAGACTATTTTCAAAAAAAACTTCTTGACACAGGTCAATATTTATGCTACACTGGTTTATGCAAATGTTTGCATAAACGATGTTGATATTTCCCAAAAAGTTCTTCAAAATCGCATATCGCTGAGGTGATTTTATGGGGTTGTTGGCAGATAAATGGTCAGAAGCTCGTCATCGCTTGTCCTATTTCCCTGAAGCTGTTGCGCTTTTAAGCTTTTTTCTCCTTTTTGTCTTTTTCTATATTGCCGCGCCCAATTTTCTGACTGCCATGTCCATCGGCAATATCTTGACGTTTGGCAGTATCACGGGCATTGTTACCATCGGGGTGGCGATGCTGATGATCTGTGGGGAATTTGATCTTTCGGTAGGCTCGAATTTTGCTTGTGCCAGCTATGTGTTGGCGCTGACATTGATTGCCGGGTGGCCGGTGTGGATATCCATTCCGCTGGCGTTGCTGGTCAGCTCGCTCCTAGGGCTTCTGAATGGTGTGATTGTAACCCGTACGCAGATACCCTCGTTTATTGCCACGCTGGGTACCATGCTGGCGTATCGTGGGATTGTGCGTGCCATTGGCAAGGGTGATTTTGCCACCTATAAAGGCGAGCCTATTCCCCTTTTTAGTTACTTGAACGGGGATTTTGTGCTGCTCAACAAGTTTTTTGGAACAACGTCAAATTTTCGCGTCTCCCTCATCTGGTTTATCCTTGTTGCCATTATCGCTTCACTGGTGCTGATGCGTACTCGTTTTGGCAATTGGGTCTTTGCCACCGGCGGGGCGCCGGAAGCTGCTAGTGCTCAGGGGGTGGATGTCAAGATGGTTAAGCTGGCTACTTTTACCATCACCGGCTTGTTGGCGGGTATTGCCAGCATTCTGCAATTTGCCTATCGCCTGAGTGTCGATCCCTTGCGCGGGGATGGGATGGAGCTGATCGTTGTAGCAGCCAGTGTGATCGGGGGTGTGCGTCTCACAGGCGGCTATGGCACGATTTTTGGTGCGGTGATGGGGACGCTGCTTCTTCAGATGCTTGATCAGGGGTTGGTGTTGATGAAGATACCTATCCAGGTTTTTCAGGCAACAGCTGGACTAATCATTATTATCGCGGTGATCAGTAATACCTATCTAGGTAAGGCTGATTAGATACAAAAGAATAAGCAGGCGATGTGGTAATGATTGGCGCTTGTGTAGTCAAGAAGGAGGTGGTTGCAGCGGATCAAAAGTTCTCCAGTGGACTGTAGTTAATTTGAACAATGAAATCTGTACTTGTGATGAAAAGGAGAGAATCATGAGAAAGGTGAATTTAATCATAGCAGTTGTCACTGTGCTGGTTGTACTTTTGTCAGCCTGCCAGCCAACGCCAGCGCCGACGCAGGCTCCGGCCGCTCCAGCTGAACCGGCGGCGCCTGCACAACCGGCGCCTGCCGAACCGACCGCCCCAGCTGAACCGGCGGCACCTGCACAACCGGCACCTGCCGAACCGGCCGCCCCAGCCGAACCCGCAGCTCCCGCTCAGGGAGAGTTGAATTTTGTGTTTGTGCAGCATGCCTTGTGCGCTTGGGACTCGTTTTGGTGCACAGTGGAAGATGGCATTAACACCGCTGCCAAGCAAATGGGCGTCAAAGCCACCATCCTTGGTCCAGACAAGTTTGACCTTGAGAAGACTGCGGCGTTAATTGAACAGGCAGTTGCCTCGAAGCCGGATGGGCTGGGGGTGACAGTGACTGATGTGACCCTCTTCAAGGAACCCATCATGAAAGCCATCGAAGCTGGCATTCCTGTTGTGGCATACAACAATGGCAAGGGCCCCATCGAAGATGGTATCCCCTACCTGACCTTTTTGGGGCAGGATGAGTACCAGGGCGGGTATCAGGCTGGCAAGCGCATGGTAGAGGCGGGAGCAAAGTATGGTGTGTGTGTCAACCATCAGGTGGGTAACGGTGCCCTGGATACACGCTGCAAAGGCTTTACTGATGCGTTTGCAGAGAAGAACGCAAAAGCTGAGGTGCTGAGCGTGAAGGGAGAAGACACCGCGGCCGCGCAGACAACGATTAGCGATTACTATGCTGCCAACCCCCAGGCAGACGCCTTCCTGACACTGGGACCCAGCAGTGCCAACCCGTTCTATGCCTTCCTGGAGGCTGAAGGGGTCAAGGGCGTTCTGCACGGCACGTTTGACATCAGTCCTGAAATTGAAGCTAAGATTAAGGATGGCACAACCATGTTTGCCATTGACCAGCAGCCCTTCCTGCAGGGCTATGGCACTGTAGCCTATCTGATGCTCAATAAACGCTTTGGTATTTTGCCTGCTCTGCCGGTAACACCCACAGGACCTGGTTTCATCGACGCCAATCTGGTGGGTGCAAAGCCTGAACCGGACAAGCCGCTCAAGTTCGCTATGGTGCAACATGCCATGTGCGCGTATGACCCCTACTGGTGTGTGGTTGAAAACGGTATGAAGGATGCTGCTGCTCAAATGGGCATTGAGTTCACCATCTATGGCCCTGATAAGTTTGACCTGGAAAAGACTGCGGCGCTGATTGACCAGGCAGCAGCCACCAAGCCGGATGGTATGGGTGTGGTGGTAACGGACAATACGCTCTTCAAGGAGCCAATCACAAAAGCGATCCAGTCGGGTATCCCGGTTGTGGCGTATGATACCGGCATGGGGCCTGAAAAGGATGGGATTCCGTACTTGACCTTCTGGGGCGCGGAGGATTATATCCAGGGGTATTATGGCGGTTTGCGCATGGTAGATGCGGGCGCCAAGCGGGGTGTTTGTGTCAACCATCAGGTTGGTCACACAGGGCTGGACGCGCGCTGCAATGGCTTTGTGGATGCCTTCAAGGAGAAGGGAGTAAAGGCGGAGGTGCTGGGTGTTAAAGGTGAGGACGCTGCACAGGTGCAGACGACAATCAGCGACTTCTACGCTGCTAACCCAGATGCGGATGCCTTCATGACCCTCGGTCCAGCTGGCGCAACGCCATACTATGCTTTCGTGGAGGCCGAGGGCATCAAACCAGGCACTCTCATTCATGCCACCTTTGATATCAGTCCTGATATCATCAAGATGATCAAGGAAGGGCAGACCTTGTTTGCCATGGATGCCCAACCGTATCTGATTGGTTATGGAACGGTGATGTCGTTGATGCTCTACACGCGCTATCACATTACCCCGGCGTTGGGAGTTATGGCAACCGGCCCCGGTTTTGTGGATAAGAGCAACGTCGAAATTGTTGAGAAGCTCGCTGGAACGTACCGCTAAACGTATTGTGCTGACTTTTTGCCTCACCCCCTTCTTCCCTGAAGAAGCGGGGTGGGGCGGAAGCGGCGGGATTGGGTCGCTGTTGCTCCAAGCCGTATATAGGTGATTAATCATGAGAGATGCGCATACCTGGCAGGAAAAATTAAGGCGAACCTTTGCGTATTCAAGTGTGGCAGGACCACTGCTGGTATTGGTGGTTGTGTTTACATTGTTGTGTTTTGTCCCCAAATTTTTTACCCTGCGCTCTGTGACGGGCATTATTAATGCGGCAACGCTGAGCGGTATGCTTGCCATTGGCGTTACCATGCTGATGATCTCCGGCGAGTTTGATCTTTCGGTGGGTTCTGTCATGGCAGTTGGGGGTTACCTTTTTGGGCACTTCAGCATGAGCGGAAAACCGCTGCTGGGGTTGATGTTGGCTCTGCTCATACCGGCGTTGCTGGGGGCTGTCAATGGGCTGATCCTGGTTGGTACCAACATCCCCTCATTTATCGTTACCCTGGGCACAAAATATCTCTACCGCGGTTTGTTGTGGATTATTTCAGGCGGTGCCATGCTCCAGACAGTTGAAAAACTGGGGATATACAATGTTTTTAATGGACGTTTGGATGTGATCAACGATTTGTTTAAAGGCGCGAACTTCCGCACCTCGCTGTTCTGGCTTTTGGGAATTGGACTCATCATGCAATATGTGTTAACGCGCACTGCCTATGGCAATCACGTTTTCTCGGTGGGGGGCAACCCCGGTGCTGCCCGCGGGCAGGGCGTGAATGTAAAACGCGTAAAAGTGGTCAATTTTGCCATTACGGGGTTGCTGGGAGGGTTTACCGGCATTCTTCTTTTTAGTCAATATGCCACAGTACGGGTGGCTTCGGGGGATGGGATGGAGCTGAGCGCCATCGCTGCGGCGGTGGTGGGCGGCACGTTGATCACCGGCGGCTATGGTAATATCTTTGGCGCTTTGATTGGCGCTTTGACCATCAGTACCCTGCGAACCGGTGTCGTGCTGATGAATATTCCCTTCATCCCCGCGGATAATTTTGAAGCCGTTGTGGGGGTAACGATTATTCTGGCGGTGATTCTAAACAACTGGCTGCGCAAGCGAGCCTGAAAGCATTTTTGATTTGAGTGGAGCGCTGGTATGAATCATATCGCAACAATTCCAGATCGGGATTATATCGTCCGTATGGAGAAAATCACCAAGAAATTCGGGACGATTACAGCCCTTTCCAATGTGGACTTTGGTGTTGAGCGTGGTGAGGTGCGCGCTTTGTTGGGGGATAACGGCGCTGGAAAGTCCACGTTGATCAAGATACTCATGGGAGTGCATCAGCCCACCAGTGGACAGATTTATTTTGAAGGTAAGCCGGTGGTGATTAATTCGCCGCGCGAAGCGCGCGCCATCGGTATTGAGGCGGTATATCAGGATTTGGCGTTGGTCAACCTGATGAGCATCTCGCGTAATTTCTTTTTGGGGCGCGAGATGGTCAAACGCATTGGTCCGATTCACTGGCTGGATATCCGCAAGATGAACGAAATCTGCCGTAAGTCGCTGCATGATATTGGGATTGAGATACGTTCCGCTTCGGAACGGGTGGGCAGCCTGTCGGGAGGGGAGCGTCAGTCAGTTGCGATTGGGCGCGGGGTATATTTTGGCGCTAAGGTTCTTATTCTTGACGAACCCACTTCGGCGCTTTCGGTGGCTGAAACGCGCAAGGTGCTGACCTATATTGCCAATGCCAGAGAACGGGGCTTGGGAGTGATTTTTATCACCCATAATGTCCATCATGTATATATGGTGGCGGATAGCTATACAGTGATCCGTCATGGGCAGCATGTGGGCACATATTATAAAGGTGAGTTAGGCGAAGATGATATCGCCGATTTGATTACCGGAGACCGTGAGTATTAACGAGAGTTAACGATGAAATACAGTGCAGAGAATTTGATTATTCATCCATTCACTTCTGCTGACCCGCAGGTGATATTGGAGCTTGACCCGGCGACGGCAGGCTGGGAATATCTTCATTTTCGGTCTATGCGCCTTTCAAAGGGGCAAAAATGGGCTTTCTCCATTGATGGAGCAGAGATAGCTCTTGTGGTGCTTTCTGGAACGCTGGACGTGATTTCCAATCATGGCAATTTTTTGGCGCTTGGGAAGCGAGCATCTGTTTTCGAGGGTTTACCTGAGGCAGTCTACTTGCCAGCAAATAGCCATCTGGAAGTTTCCGCCCTGCTTGATAGCGAGTTTGCAGTGGCGTGGGCGTCTGCTGAACAGCATTTCCCGGCGCGCAGAATCCAACAGGAGGACATTGTCACTGAAATACGCGGCGGCGACAATGTAACCCGGCAGATTAACCGTATCATTCCGCCCGGTTTTGGCTGCCAGCGTTTGATTGTAGTCGAAGTGTACACGCCCAGTGGGAACTGGTCGAGCTACCCGCCGCACAAACATGATGTGCACCGTGTCAATGAGCGAGGAGAGCTGCTGGAAGCCGATTTAGAAGAGGTCTATTATTATAAAATAAACCGCCCGGAGGGATACGCTTATCAGCGGGTGTATACCGACGAACATTCGCCTTTGCATCAGGCAGGTTACCCAATTGATGCGTTACTGCTGGTGCAGGATAACGACCTGGTGCTTGTGCCAGAAGGTTACCACCCGGTTGTCAGCCCGCCGGGGTATATCACCTATTATCTCAATGTGCTGGCGGGCAGCGCACAGCAGCTGACGTCTTTTGATGATCCGCGCTATCAGTGGGTCATGGACACCTATCGTTCCAAAGATGGGCGGGTACCAGTTTATCCGGTCAACCCGCAGCGGATGGTGTAGGCAGGACTTGCACGGCTGTTTTGAAAAGAGTCTGTTTTGTGGAATTTGCAAAGGTTTGCGCTTTCAATTTGTGATAAGTAGAAAGAGAGAAATTTCTGGATGAAAACTATTCGTCTAACTATGGCACAGGCGGTGATCCGCTATCTTAAAAATCAGTATGTTGAGCGCGATGGAAAACAAAATCAGTTCTTTGGCGGTGTTTGGGGAATTTTTGGCCATGGCAATGTGGCTGGTTTGGGGCAGGCTTTACAGCAGAACCCGGATTTTCGCTTCTACCCGTCGCGCAATGAGCAGGCGCAGGTTCACCTGGCAGCTGCTTATGCAAAGATGAATAATCGTCTAAAAGCGTTTGCCTGCACTAGCTCAATTGGTCCGGGTGCGACCAATATGATTACAGGTGCGGCGGTAGCCACGATCAATCATCTTCCCGTTTTGCTGATGCCGGGTGATATCTTTGCGCGCCGCAACGTTGCACCGGTTCTTCAACAGCTTGAGGCAGACTTCTCACAGGATATTTCGGTGAATGATTGTTTCAAACCGGTGTCGCGCTACTGGGATCGCATTAACCGTCCCGATCAAATCCTGGCATCGCTTCCGGAAGTAATGCGCGTATTGACTTCGCCAGCAGATACAGGTGCGGTTACACTGGCACTGCCGCAAGATGTGCAGGCGCAGGCGTATGACTACCCGGTGCAGTTCTTCGAGCCGCGCGTCTGGCATATCCCGCGCCAGCCAGCCGACCGTGTGCTGTTGCAACGTTCGTTAGAATGGATACGCGCCAGCAAGTCGCCGCTGATCATCGCTGGTGGCGGGGTGCATTATAGCGAGGCGTATCAGGCATTGGCGGAGTTTGCTGCCCGTACGGGGATACCGGTGGCGGAGACGCAGGCTGGCAAGGGGGCGCTGCTATGGGGGCATTCGCAACTGGTTGGCGCAGTGGGCGTTACCGGCACGCTGGTGGCAAACCAGCTGGCACACGCTGCCGACCTGATCATTGGGATCGGCACGCGCTACTCTGATTTTACCTCAGCTTCTAAAACCGCTTTCCAGAATCCTGATGTGCGCTTTATCAATCTCAATGTGGCGGAGTTTGACGCTTATAAACATGCCGCCTTACCGCTGGTGGCTGATGCCCGTCTCACGCTGGAAGAGTGGATTGCCGGTGTGGCTGATTATCGTATTCCGCCTGCTTATGCGGATGAAATCGCCCGCGGGCGTGAAGCGTGGGACAGGGAGGTAGACCGTCTCTACCATCTTGGTACCACAGGGAGACCTGCGCAGAGTGAGGTCATCGGGGCGTTAAATGAGTTAATCCGTCCACAGGATGTGATCATCAACGCTGCCGGTTCTGCACCGGGCGATTTGCATAAGCTCTGGCGTTCACGGGATGTAAAAAGCTATCACATGGAATATGGTTATTCATGCATGGGGTATGAGATCCCTGGCGCTTTGGGGATTAAAATGGCAGATCCATCCCGCGAGGTATATGCGCTGGTTGGAGATGGCACTTTTCTGATGATGCCGTCCGAAATTATTACTTCTATTCAAGAGGGGTATAAGCTCAACATTATCTTGGTTGAAAATCGAGGTTATGCCAGCATTGGCAGTTTGAGTGGCTCCATCGGTAGCAGTGGTTTTGGCACAGTGTATCGCCAACGGGATGCAAAGACGGGGCATCTGACAGGGGAGTATCTGCCGCTCGATTTTGCCGCACTGGGGCGCGGCTTTGGTGCAGAGGTGATAGAGGCAGAAAGCCTGGAAGAGTTTTGCAAAGCCTTGCAGGTTGCGCAGCGCAATCACCGCACCACGCTTATCGTTGTCCATACGGACACTTCGCACCGTGTACCGGGATATGAATCATGGTGGGATGTGCCCATTGCTGAGGTGTCGGAGATGGAAGAAGTGAAGGCAGCACGCCAGCAGTACGAAGAAATGCTGAAAAAAGAAAGATATTTCTTTTAGACACTCAGGATAGATGTTTTTATTGAACTGTTGATTTAATTTTCAAAATTAAGGAGATATATGAACACCATACAAGTGGGAAATGCTCCCTGCTCTTGGGGAACGCTTGAGTTTGAAGGGTACGATTCCAACCCAATTGGATACTCGCAGATGCTGGATGAGCTGGTAGAGACTGGCTACACAGCTACCGAGCTTGGTGATTGGGGATTTATGCCCACAGAACCCGAAAGGCTACGAGATGAAATCCTCAGCCGCAATTTAGTGATGCTGGGCGCTTTTGTCCAGATGGCTTTTAGGAACCCGGACATCAGTGCAGGCAAGGCACAAGCGCTTAAAACAGCCCATTTGCTGGCAGCGGCTTTTCCGGAACGAAAAGCTTATCTCATCCTTGCTGATGACAATGCGACCGACCCCCAGCGCACCTTGCATGCCGGGCGGGCTACTGACGAGATGGGGCTAAGCCCAGAGGAATGGCAAATTTTTACTCGTAATGTGGGGGAGGTTGCCCGAGCTGTTCAAGGTGAAACAGGGTTGCCATGTCTCTTTCATCACCACAGCGCCGGGTTTGTTGAGACACCAGCTGAGATTGATCGCTTTCTGGAAATGACCGATCCTGCTCTGGTCAATTTGGTTTTTGACACTGGCCATTATGTGTTTGGTGCCGGCGCCGGAGCAAGCGGGGATGTCGTACCGGCGCTGGAGCGGCTTAAAGAGCGTATTTCCTATATCCACTTCAAGGACTGCCACCCTGAAATTGCCGAACGCTCCCGCCGCGAAAAATGGGACTACCTCAAAGCGCTGCAGCAAGGGGTGTTTTGCGAATTGGGCAAAGGTTGTGTGGACTTCAAGGGCGTGGTGGATTGGTTGCGGAGGCGTGGTTATGAGGGTTGGGTATTGGTGGAGCAGGATGTGTTACCCGGCATGGGGTCTCCAAAGGAGAGCGCCAAACGCAACAGGGAATATCTCAGGTCAATCGGGCTGTAATTTGGAGGATGAGTAACAATGAAACGATTGAATGTGGGTATCATTGGTGCTGGGCGGATTGGTAAAGTCCATGCCGAGAACCTTGCCTTTCGTATCCCGCAAGCCAACCCGCTGGTGATTGCCGATGTTAATCAGCAGGCGGCTGCGGCTGTAGCGGACAGTTGCCGTATCCCCGCTGTGGTTGCTGATTACCATGAGGTGCTGGAAAACGCAGAAGTTGAGGCGGTGGTGATCTGTTCGCCTACGGATACACATGCCAGAATCGTGGGAGAGGCAGCGAGGGCGGGAAAGCATATTTTTTGCGAAAAACCCATTGACCACTCGCTTGAGAAGATAGACCAGGCGTTGGTGGAGGTTGCGCGCGCCGGTGTCAAATTGCAAGTTGGGTTTAACCGCCGTTTTGATGCGAACTTCCGCCGTGTGCGTCAGGCGGTGGTAAACGGTGAGATTGGCGAACCGCACTTTGTGCACATCATCAGCCGTGATCCATCTCCCCCACCAATTTCGTATGTCAAGGTTTCGGGCGGTATCTTTCTGGATATGACCATCCATGATTTTGATATGGCGCGCTATTTGATTGGCAAAGAGGTTGAGGAAGTATACACCTGCGGCGCGGTGCGGGTTGACCCTGAGATTGGCAAGGCAGGTGATCTGGATACTGTGCTGATTGTGCTCAAGTTTGAGGATGGCACGCTAGGGACGATTGATAACAGCCGGAAAGCGGTCTATGGGTATGATCAGCGTGTGGAAGTGTTTGGAAGTCAGGGAGCAATCCGCACGGAAAACAATTATCCAAATGCGGCGGTTATCAGCGGCGCTGAGCGTATTCATCGCGACTTGCCGCTGAACTTCTTTATGGATCGTTACACAGAGAGTTTTGTTACTGAAATGCAGGCGTTTATCAACGCCGTGCTGGAGGACAAACCGACGCCAGTGTGCGGGGAGGATGGGCGTATTCCTGTTGTCATGGGGCTGGCAGCCAGAAAGTCGTATGATCAGAACCGCCCTGTCAGGCTTGCGGAAATCACGGCATAAGGGCAGGACATAGCAGGACAGAGACAGGGTAAAGGCTGATTTTAGGATATCCTCCATGCCGGACGTGCGTCGAATTTCTATCAAAGATCTTGCCCGTGAGGCAGGGGTGTCTTATTCAACGGTTTCGCGGGCGTTAGACCCCAATCCGCAAGTCAACCAGCTGATTAGCAGCGAGGTGCGTCTCCGTATTCAGGAGCTGGCGCAGGCGAGAGGATATTCCCCAAATGCTTTGGCGCAGAGCTTGCAAGCGCGCCGCACTAATTCGATTGGGCTGGTGATCACTTCTGTCTCTGACCCGTTTTTTGTGGATGTTGTAGCTGGTGTGGAGGAAATGGCGCGGGCTTCCGGGATCAGTGTGTTTCTGGCAATGTCGAATAACGACCCGGAGCAGGAGATCAAGGTGATCGAGACATTTAACCGCCGTCGGGTGGATGGTATCATCGTGGCAGCCTCACGGGTGGGTACGGAATATACCAACCGTTTGGAGCAGATACGTATTCCAGTGGTTTTGATTAACAACCAGGCGGTTGGAGAGTATCAGAATCTCTACTCAGTCTCCATTGACGATGCCTATGGGGCGCGCATGGCAGTGACACATTTGCTTGCCTTGGGGCATCGTCGGATTGGGTATATTGGGGTGAGCAACCGTCCGCGATCGAATGAGCGCCGCTTTCAGAGCTATTATCAGACGTTATCCTCTGCTGGCATAGAAATCGAACCAGGCTGGATTGCCATCAGTGAGGCAATGATCAGTGAGGATTTCAATGGCGATATTCAGGTAGGGCGGCACAAACTCCCTGATTTGATTAATGCGCGTGTTACGGCAATTTTTTGCTACTGTGATACGGTGGCAGCAGGTGCTTTGATCGCCTGCCGCCACATGGGGATTACCGTCCCTGACCAGATGAGCATTGTCGGCTTTGACGATTCGATTCTGTGTCAGGTGTTGTCTCCACCGCTGACCACCATTTGCCAGCCCAAGCGTCAGTTGGGGCAAATTGCTATGGATATGTTGCTGACGCTGAAAGCTGGTGGAGTTGTCAGCAATAGTGTCATTCAACCCACATTGATTGTTCGCGGCAGTACTGCTCCCCCCCCGCCATAGGGCGTGGGGGATGTTTGGACACAGCCGACAAGCCAATCGTGATTTTTTATGGAGGTAAGAAGTGAAAGACAGACTGAAAGTGGCAGTCATTGGCGCCGGGGTCATTGGCAGGGTACATGCTGAAAACCTGGCGTTTAAAATTCCAGATGCCCAGGCGGTGATGATAGCGGATATCAACGAAAGCGCCAGCCGCCAGGTGGCTGAACAGTGCCGCATCCCTCAAGCAGTTACCGATTACCGTGAAGTTTTGGCGAACCCGGATGTACATGCGGTGGCGATTTGCTCTTCAAGTAATACCCATGCAATGATTATCGAGGAAGCTGCTGTTGCTGGCAAACATATCTTCTGTGAAAAACCGATTGACTACTCTTTACAGCGAATTGACCGGGCATTACAGGCTGTGGCAAAAGCAGGGGTCAAGTTGCAGGTTGGGTTTAACCGCCGTTTTGATCCAAGTTTTCGCCGCGTCCGTCAGGCGGTGCTGGATGGTCAGGTGGGTACTCCGCATCTGGTGCATATCATCAGCCGCGATCCCGAACCGCCCACACCGGAATATTGCAAAACGTCGGGGGGGATCTTCATGGATATGACGATCCACGATTTTGATATGGCGCGCTATCTGGTGGATAGTGAAGTCGTGGAAGTGTATGCTTCAGGCGGGGTGCGTATTGACCCGGAAATCGGCAAAGTGGGGGATCTGGATACCGTACTGGTGGTTTTGAAATATGCCGATGGGACGGTTGCCACCATCGAGAACAGCGAAAAGGCGGTTTATGGCTATGACCAGCGGGTGGAAGTCTTTGGCAGCAAAGGAGCAATACGTATCGACAACCACTACCCCAATGCTGCGGTCGTCAGTTCGGCGGAAGCCATCTGGCGCGATAAGCCGTTGTACTTTTTCATCGAGCGTTATATGGATAGTTACGTGGCTGAGATGCGCAGTTTTGTGGATGCGGTTTTGCATGATAAGCCCATCGAGGTTGGCGGGCTGGATGCCCGCGTGCCGGTGGTGATGGCGATGGCAGCGCGCAAATCGTATGACGAGAACCGCCCCGTGAAACTCAAGGAGATTGGATAACAGGCAAAACTAGCGGCGGTTGACCATATAAATACCTGCCAGGATCAAGAACCCGCCAATGATCTCATTGGCGTTAACCATTTCGCCAAATAAGGGGATCGCCAGAAGTGCCGCAATGACTGGCTTGCCCAGCATGGACGGTGCTACGGTAGATGCGGGCAGATGACCAAGGGCGTATCCCATGCTGTAGTAGCCAAGCACTTGAGATACCAGTGCCGCTCCCAGAAAAACTAGATACGTCTGCAGCGGGTAACCCGTTAACGCTGCGCCCGATACTGAGTTGAGAACCAGTAAGGTCAGGGCACACATCAGCGTCGCAATCCAAGTGTAACTGACGGTGTGCAGATATTTGCGACCAAACTGGGCTGCGACGAAGTAACCGCCATAGAAAAAGCTGGATAGCAGCCCAAGAATATCACCTGAACCCAGGTGTGGATGACGGATCAGATCGTTGCCCAGGATGATCCCCGCGCCGGTTAGCGCCAGGAACAGCCCTGCCCAGAAAATTCCTCTCAGTTTTTCTTTGAGGATGAGCAGGGCAAAGAGGGCAACCCACAGGGGAGCCATGCTGTTGAAATAGGTGGCATTGGCGATTTTGGTAGTGAGCACTGCCGCGCTCCAGGCCGCCTGGTCAAGGGCGATAAACAACCCGCCTAGCAGTGCAAAAAGCAGCCCTTTGACGGGCAAGGCAAAAAGGGAATTCTCATGTCTTGCCTGGCGCAGGAAAACTGGGAAAAGCAGGAGGGTGGCTATACTGGTGCGATAAAATACGGTTACGCTGCCAGGCGCGTTTGCCCAACGGATGAACATGGCGCCGATAGCGGTAGCGATCACTGCGCTTGCCAGGGCAAGATATGGCAAAGCTTTTTGCATGTTTGCCGTGTATGCACTTTGAAAGCCGGGTCAGCCGAACAGTGTCTTGACTGCCTCGCCAAACACTTGCGTATGGTAGTCTATGTCTTCCTCACTGGTATCGCGCGACATCAGTGCCATGTTGTGGAAGGGAGTCATCAAAATACGGCGGTTGAGGGCAAAGAGGTGCATATACCGATCGAGTTCGGCATCAATTGCCGCGGCTGCCTCGCCGCCGTTGCGCGGTGGGTTCTGGCGAAACCAGTATTCCACCCGCCCACCAAGCCGCTTAACGACCCATGGCAGATCCCATTCCTGAATGATGGAAACCACCCCGGCTTCAAAGCGTTCTCCCAAACGCAGAGTCTTTTCGTATGCTGCGGGCGTGAGGACATGTTCCAGCGTGGCGCGCATGGCCGCCACTGAAAGGGCGTTACCGGCAAGTGTGCCGCCAATCCCTCCCACATCGGCGTCCTCAATTTCGAGTTTTGCCATGAACTTTTCATTGACTTCGGCAGTAAATCCATAGACGGCAGCTGGAATGCCGCCTGCGATGGGTTTGCCCAGGGTGAGCATATCGGGTTTAAGATTGTGGGCGGCGGTGTACCCGCCAGGTCCGGCGCAGATGGTATGTGTTTCGTCAATAATCAAGATTGTGCCCGTGCGGCGGGTGATTTCTCGCAGGGCTTCGTGATATCCTGGTTCTGGATGAATGATGCCAATATTGGTCATCACCGGTTCTGCGAGCACGGCTGCCACATCACGGGGCGCGAGGGCGCGTTCCAGCGCTGCAAGGTCGTTGAACTCGATCACTTTAGTTGTCAACGTGGGGTCAATGGGTGGTCCAAGGTTGTTGCGCCGTGAAGAGGGCTGTCCATATTCGTCAAGGGTAATATAGCTCTCGTCCACTGTCCCATGGTAGCAATAATTGAAAACAAGCACTTTTGGGCGCTGGGTGATGTGCCGCGCCATGCGCAGAGCAAAACGGTTGGCGTCCGTTGCGGTCAGGGCAAGCTGCCAGTAAGGAAGTCCAAAGCGCCGTGTCAATTCTTCCCCGACCCAGATAATGTCTTCAATGGGTAGCATCAGGGTGATGCCGCGCTCAGCCTGCTGGCGAATGGCTTGGATTGTTTCTGCAGGGGCATGCCCCGTCATGGCGCCGGTATCGCCCAGACAAAAGTCAATGTATTCAAACCCATCCACGCATTTGAAATGGGCTCCTTTTGCCTCACGGACGAAAACGGGGAAATTGCCTGCCCAGCGCACCATCCAGAGCATGGGCACGCCGCCCTGCCAATGGGCGCGTGCCTGACGGTAGAGGTGTTGGGAACGCGGATGTTCCTTTAGAAAGCGCTCTTCCTCTGCTTTGAGCAGTTCTTCGAGCCGGGTACGGTTGAGTATACGCATCTCATCATCTCCAATTTGTTAGAAGGGTAAGGTGATTTGTGAAATACCAGAGGTTCACACAACAGCAGGGGGTTGGGTACTATGTTAGAGGGAAATACGAGAATAGAAAAGTAACATTGGTCACCTTCATACAAGCCGTTTGACGTGAAAAAGCGGTTTTGCAGGGTTGAAATGATGGTGTAGCCATGCGACGGATATGCTTTATAATAGCGCTGTGAATAATTTTACAACATCAACCGTAGCAATGACCTCTGAAGCAGTTGCGCGCCAGGCGCAGGAGTTGGCTGCGTTATATGCCACCGTCGCCGAAATCAATTCACAACGCGACTTGAAGGCGTTGCTTAACGCTATCATTGAACGTGCTGTCAAGCTGACAGGGGCTTCTTCTGGCGGGTTGTATCTGATCGAGCCGGACAATAAAACCCTGCGTTTTGTGGTGGGGTATAATATGCCGGAGGTGTTTATTGGTATCAAGCTCACTGTGGGAAAGGGAGTAACAGGTCGGGCAGCCAGTCTTGGTGTGCCTGTGCTGAGCGGCGGTCAGGGCGGTTGGAAGGGGCGGGCGCGGGTTTCTCTGGGAGGAGCGCTGGTGCGCCGTGCGCTGGCGGTGCCGCTTAAGTTGGGAGAAAAAGTTATTGGGGTAATTAGCCTTAGCGACGAAGTAAACATCGAGGAGTTTGGCGAACAGGATATCCGTCTGGTGGGGTTGTTTGCTCATCAGGCTGCACTGGCGGTGGAAAAAGCCCGTTTGTACGAAGAAGAGCGCCAACGCAGTTATGCGCTGGAGCGCTCTAATCGTCTTGTTGCGGCATTGAGCCGGGTTGGCACGTTAATGCAGGCTACTTTAGATGCTTCACAGATGATGGAGACCGTTGGCTCTGAGCTAAAGCAGATGGGAATTGATATCCTGATTGCCTTGCTGGAGAATCAGACACCCTATCTAACGTTGCAGTATGTCTCTGCGGCGGCGAAAGCGCTGACAAAAATTGAGAAAGATTTAGGTATTGCGCTTGTGGGATGGCGCTTCCCGCAAGCTGCTCTGGCAGCGGAAGGTGTCTTGAACACAGGCGGCTATCTGTATATCTCTGATGCACGTTTGTTTTATCAGGGTGTTTTTGCTGACCTGTCTCGCGATTCTCTGCGGCGTGTGATGCGTCTGTTAGGGGTCACCAGAGGTAAGGGAGTGCTCTGTCTGCCGATGACGGTCAAGGAGCAGGCGCTGGGAGTGGTTTGTGTGTGGGGGGAAGATATCCATGAGCAGGATGCGCCAGCTTTTTCGATTTTTGCCAACCAGACGGCAGTAACATTAGAAAACAGCCGCCTCTATGCCGAGTTGCAGAAGCAGGCTTTGCATGATGAGCTTACAGGTTTGTACAACCGCCGCGGATTTTTCATGCTGGCAGAACAGCAATTGAAGATATCCAAACGCTTAATGACCCCTTTCCATCTTATCTTCATTGACATGGATCGTCTCAAGGTCATTAATGATACGTTTGGGCATCAGGAAGGCGACCAGGCGCTGATTGACGCTGCAAATGTGCTCAGGCAAACCTTCCGAGCGTCGGATATTATTGCCCGTATCGGGGGAGATGAATTTGTGGTGATTGTTACCACCGCTTCGGAAAACTCTTTGGATATTGTCATGGAGCGACTTACGAAAAACATAGATATGCTCAACCGGACGCCTGGGCGCAAATACTCCCTATCCATGAGCAGGGGGATTATCCCCTGCTCGCCGGGGCAGAGCGAGACCATTGATGGATTGCTGTCGCAAGCGGATGCGCTGATGTACGCTCAGAAGCGGATCAGGAAGCTCGAACTGATTGGCGCAGAGCAAGCATAGCACCCGGTTTGACCAGTGTTGCGCCCAGAAAGATAACGCACAGGGTTGCCCCGAGCATATTTGTTGCGTTTAAGATCACTCCTTCCATAACCACACTGTTTGTTCCCAGCAAGGCAAGGCTCATCCCTGCCGCTGTCCACCAGCGGCTGTTTCTAATCAGGTAAGGTGTCAGTGTGGCGAGGGGCAGGATGAACCAGACGTAAGCCATGATCCAAGCATAGCCCGAGAACAGCAGTGTGAAGGCGGTATTGATGGTGAAAAAGGCCATGATGGCGAATCTGGATTGAGGGGATTGAAAATCATTGGTGGTTGTGCCCGAGACAGCGGTCTGTCTTTTTCCTGACCACCACGCAAATAGAACCAGGATACCCATGCCGCATATCGTCAACAGGCGCGGGAGATAGCGATCCCCGGCAAAAAAGCGCAAAGGGGTCTGGTTGTAAGCGAAGGGATCGCTTTTGGTTTGAGCGGGTAAAACTTCCAGGGCGTAGGCGCGGTACCAGTCGGGGCTGACAAAGAGAAAGGAGATCAATATCAGCAAGCAAATTGCCGCTGTGAAACGGATCAGATACTTCCAATCGCGCAGAAAAACGACATAGGTAATCAAAAGAAAAACGGGGTTGAGTTTTATCAATGCCGCCAGAGCCAGCAACAGGGCAGAGATGTTCTTGCGCCGTTGCATATATGCAATCAGGCTGGCAAAGTTCAGGCTGCCAACCAGCAGGTCAATTTGCCCCTGACGGATAAGATATGCAAAGGGGTAGGAAATCAACAGCATGGCGCATACCAAAGCCAGAATAGGAAAACGGTCATGCACAGGAGAAGACCATATTGCCCACGCCAGGACGAGAGAAAAAACAGACAGGTATATTGCCAGCCAGAGATGGCGGGCGCTGTCATAATCCATCTTTGCCAGCATGCCATATAATGGCACCATCGTCGGCGGATATTTGTATGTTTGCCCGTCTCTTGTGCCTGCGTACGGCTCTTTGCCAAGATTGTAAGCTTGACCGCCGCGATAGTAGGCGTAAAAATCCACATTTGCCACGCCCATCGAGGGGCTGGTCAGGTTGAAATATCCGCTCAGGGTGGGAAGGCGATAGTTGACAAAGAACAGGACAATCAGACTGGCATACACCAGATAGCGATTGCGGGCTATCAAATTTTCTTTCACATGATTACCCTGGTTAGTTTCAGGCTGTTTTCTTGCCGAGCAGCTTTCTTTTGATTGTCCCCAGAATAGCTTCATTGCGAAGTTTTGTCCACAATTCCTGGTTGGTGCGCGCCATCTTGGGCGGATTGGGGCGCAACACCATTTGCAGGGCGCCTTCCGGGCATGCGGCAACACATAGCCCACAGCCAATGCACGAGTCATAGTCAACTTTGCGGGCACTGCCTGCCACCTTTACAGCAAAGGCGGGACAAACGCGCACACAGGCAAAATCGTGCGCACAGCGTTCCTCGTCATACACGACCATAAAACGCGAGGGAGCGCCGATATTCTTTTTGTGATACTGAAGAGCATCCAAAACCGGGCAGCAACAGGAACAGCAGTTGCACAAGGCTTTGATTTTGCCCTCGCAGTTATCCACATTGTGCACCAGTCCCTCTTCCTCGCATTGATACAGGATTTGCATGGCTTCTTCGTAGGTTACCTGGCGAGCCACACCGCTTTCGATAAGGGATTGCGCGGCTTCGTTGAACATAAAGCAACACTCAGTGGTATGCTGGCAGCCCTTGCCGCGTTCTCTGGCAGCCAACCGGCAATAACATTCCGCTACGGCAATCAATGGTTCTTTTTTGATGATTTCGGAAATGACATCAATGGGCAGAACCGTGCGCGGGTCAGGAATGGGGACATAGATAGGCAACTTGATCTTCCCGGCTGATTCGGTAATGGTTGCCTCAATGGGCAGCACACGGTAATAGGGGGTCTTTGTGGGCAAATTTTCCGAAGCGTTTTCGGCAAGGTCATTCCAGAATTCGGCAAAGACTTTGGCTTGCTCGCTGCCTTTGCGCTTGCGCACCTGATGCTCTGCAACGAAAGCCGAATATGTGCGCTCATACACGCGCTTCCCGTCTTCAGGGAGGTTGTAAGAGTAAATGAAACCCTCGCTGTGGAGTTTTTGCAGCGCGTCTTGAAATGTCGAGGCGGTTATCTTTGCCCGTTTTGCTTTGGCTTCCAGTTGTTGCAGGCTGATATGACCGCTGAACGGCAGCAGAAAATAAACATGCAGGTCTGTTTCGCTCAGTATATTCTGGATGGCATTTTTGAGTGCCTCGCGATTCTTGATCTTACCCACCATGATCTCGTAGTAATTCAGCAGTTTGTCAAAAATGTCTTGTTTTGTCATACCAGACCTCAATTGGAACTGCCAACGCGTTTCTGGTGAGAATTATACTTGATTTTCGGACTGGAAATTAAATCATCTTTCGATAAGCGGGCTGGGCAGACGGACGATATATGCAACATCTATGCAGGGTTGCCTGACAGCACATTGTCGAGATTGCGCTTTTTTGACTTGGGGGTTTTGACGATTTTGAAAAAATCTGTGATATAATCTTGTCCTATGCCGTTCCGTCTGTTTTCTTGCCTGCATCATCATCATGTGGTTTTAACCTCCCCTCCGGGCAGGTCTGTTGGGCGTTGATGTAAGACAGGCATTGTTGCATACAGGTTCATCCAGACGCTCCCCGGAAGGGGAGCGTTTTATTTTTCTGCTTAAGGAGTAGCAATGATCACGGCTCAAAAAGAAATTCGGCTTGGTTTGCCCAGTAAGGGCCCTTTGTATGAACCCACGCTTAACTTGCTGGCGAGCGCCGGGCTTGCGGTACACAAGCCCAACCCGCGCCAGTACCGCGCTGAGATACCCGCCCTGCCGGGATTGGTGATTCTCTTCCAGCGTCCGGGGGACATTGTGGTCAGCGTGCGCGAGGGCAGCCTGGATTTTGGCATTACCGGTTGGGACGTTTTTTCGGAGCGGCGAGGTGATAATGGCAGGGTTTTACCGATTCACCCTGCGCTGGGTTATGGTTTTTGTACGCTGAACGTTATTGTGCCTGAGGTGCTCGAGCAGGTCAACACGATGGCTGATCTGCGCGCCTGGCAGCAAGCACTTAACAGACCGCTGCGTGTGGCGACTAAATTCCCCAACCTGACGCGGGCATATCTTTTGGAGCACGAGATCGCGCAGTTTGAGCTGATCTTTGCCGAGGGGACGCTGGAAATTGCCCCCGCCGTTGGGTTTGCTGATGTAGTTTCCGACCTGGTTTCGACGGGTACTACTTTGCATGATAACCGTCTCAAAAAATTGAAGGATGGGCAGGTGCTTGCCTCGCAGGCTTGTCTGATTGCCAATCGAGAAAGTCTCAAAAGCTGTCCCCAAGCATTAGCACTGGCGCGGCAGCTTCTGGAATTTATTGTGGCACATCTGCGCGCCAGCGAGTGTGTGTCGGTTTTTGCCAACATGCGCGGTGAGACACCGGATGTTATTGCTGAGCGGATGTTCACCCAGCCGCTGCTGGGTGGGCTGCAGGGACCAACCATTTCGCCGGTGGTTTCCCGCGATGGGAGCAAGTGGTATGCGGTGCATCTGATTGTGCGTAAAGCCCAGCTTGTGCAGGCAATTGCCGGGTTGCGTCAGGTGGGCGGGAGTGGTGTTGTGGTTACCCCGGTTACGTACATCTTTGAAGAAGAGCCACATGAATATTGCCAGATGCTCAAAATGCTGAAGGACTGAGCGATGAAGGAAAGTTTACCCAACGTTTGTGACCATATTCAGATGATGCCAGCTTATGAACCAGTGACACCTGCGGAGGTGCTGGCGCGCCGACTTGGTTTTGCGTCGAAGGATATTATCAAGCTGGACGCCAATGAGAACCCGTATGCGCCAGTGGAAGCAGTGCGTCACGCGTTGGCGCAGACCCACAATTTGAACCGTTATCCAGACCCGCAGCAGCGGGCACTGCGCGAGGCATTGTCGCAGTATCATGCCTTGCCAGTCGAGAACATACTTGCTGGTGCCGGTGCGGATGAATTGATTGACCTGCTCATGCGTCTTTTCTTACAGCCTGGGGATGCAGTTGTAAATTGCCCGCCTACCTTTGGAATGTACGCATTCGATGCCAACTTACAGGGGGCGCGTGTGGTGGATGTCTATCGCCGTCCCGATTTCAGCCTTGATCTGCCCGCATTGGAAGCAGTGGTGGAGAAAGAATGTCCCAAATTACTTTTTCTCGCTTCTCCTAATAATCCGGATGGCAGTTTGTTACCCTGCGCCGAACTGGAGCGATTGCTGGCATTGCCGGTGGTTGTGGTGCTGGACGAAGCCTACGTGGAATTTGCGGCTCCGGGCTGCACGATGATTAACGAGGTGCCGCGGCGTAGCAATCTGGTTGTTTTGCGCACCTTTAGCAAGTGGGCGGGGCTGGCAGGGCTGCGAGTGGGGTATGGCGTCTTCCCAGCCTGGATGATGGAACACCTGTGGAAAATGAAGCAGCCGTATAATCTGTCTGTGGCGGGGTCTGTGGCAGCGGTTGTTTCCATCGAACATGCGGATGCGTTGTGCTGTTTTGCCAGCCGCATTGTCGCCGAACGGGAAAGATTCTATAAGGAGGTGCAGAAAGTTCCCTGGTTGTTTCCCTTTCCATCACAGGCTAATTTTATCCTGTGCCATGTCAAGGGTAGGGATGCTCGCACCGTCAGACAGCGGCTGGCTGAACGCGGCATTTTGGTGCGCTATTTTGACAAACCCCGCCTTGAGAACAGCATCCGCATCAGTATTGGCACACCAGACCAAATGGATGCCCTGCTTGCGGCTCTTTTGGAGATGAATTGAACAGGAGTGTGAAACATGAGAAATGCTGAAATCCATCGTAAAACCAGAGAAACTGATATCTGTGTTCGTATCAGCCTGGATGGGGGCGGGCGGCGCTCTGTGGTAACGGGCGTTGGCTTTCTTGACCACATGCTGGATCATCTTGCTTTACATGGTATGTTTGATCTCGAGATCAGCGCCTCAGGCGATCTCTATATAGACCCACACCATCTGGTGGAAGACTGCGCCATTGTTCTGGGACAGGCGCTGGATCAGGCGCTGGGTGACCGCGTTGGCATTTTCCGTATGGGCAGCGCGTATGTGCCCATGGATGACTCGCTGGCGTTTGTCAGTCTCGACCTTTCAGGACGACCGTATGCGGTTGTTGAGGCTGTATGGGCATCACCAATGGTGGGGGGGATTTCTACCACGCTGATTGCGCATTTCTTTGAGTCGTTTGCCTTTGCTTCCAGAACCACGTTGCACGCGCGCCTGCTCTATGGGCGTGATGATCATCATGGGGCAGAGGCGCTGTTTAAGGCATTGGGGCGCGCCCTGGATTGTGCTGTCCGTGTTGACTCGCGCCGCCAGAATCTTATTCCCAGCACCAAGGGCAGTCTGACATGATCGCGATCGTAGATTATGGCGTTGGGAATTTGCGTTCTGTTGAAAAGGCACTGCAACAGGTCGGCGCACAGACGGTGGTTACCAGCGACGGGCAGACTATCCTTGATGCGGGCGGGGTGGTAGTTCCTGGCGTTGGCGCGTTCAGGGATGGCATGGCGCAGTTGCGCCGCCAAGGGCTGGATAGGGTGATTTGCATGGTGGCAGCACAGGGCAAGCCGCTGCTGGGCATCTGTTTGGGAATGCAATTGCTGTTTGAAAGCAGCGAGGAGATGGGATTTTGTGAGGGGCTGGCGCTTCTGGAGGGGCGGGTTGTCCGCTTTCCTGCCACGGGGTTAAAAATACCTCAGACCGGATGGAATCGCCTCTGGTTTGCACAGCAGCATCCCCTGCTGGGAGGCTTATCTGATGGCTGTTATGTTTACTTCAATCACAGTTATTTTTGCCAAGCCACTGCGCAGGAGGTTGTGCTTGCTCATGCGGAGTATGGTATCCGTTATCCGGTTGCGGTAGGTTGTGAGCGGGTTTTTGGCGTCCAGTTTCACCCCGAAAAAAGCCAGGAGATTGGGCTGCGTATTCTGCGTAACTTTGTGGAGATGGCAAGATGAGCAACTTTACTGTTTTCCCTGCGATTGACCTGCGCCGCGGGAAGGTGGTTCGCCTGTTGCGGGGAGACCCTGCCTGCCAGACTACCTATAGCGACGACCCTGCCTCCATTGCTGCGCGCTGGCTGGAAGAAGGTGCACGCTGGCTGCACGTGGTTAACCTGGACGGCGCTTTTGGGGAGGAAGAGCATCCTAATCTGCTTGCGTTGGACGCCATCCTCAAAATGGCGCGTGCCTATTGCCCGCCCCGTTTTGTACAGTTTGGCGGCGGTGTGCGCACGCTGGCGATGATCGAACAGGTTCTTCAAACGGGGGTTGAACGTGTTGTATTGGGGACGATGGCAGCCACATCGGCTGATCTGGCTGCTGAAGCGGTCAAATGTTTTGGCAGCGGGCGGGTGGCAGCAGCCTTAGATATCCGCGCTGGCAGGGTGGCAGTGGAGGGTTGGAGAAGCACCCTTTCTAGCTCGGCTGAGGAGCTGGGACGTAGCCTGTGTGCGGCAGGCGTGGAGACACTGATTTATACGGACATTTCGCGCGATGGCACACAAACAGGCTGTAACGTTGTTGCGGCTGTTGCACTGGCGTCGGCTACGCAGGGACGGGTGATCCTTTCTGGCGGTGTTTCCTCGCTAAGCGATATCTCAGCCGCGCGCCGGGCTGATCTGGCGGGGGTCATTGTCGGTCGCGCCCTGTATGAGGGATGTTTCAGACTTTCTCAGGCTTTGGAGGATTGCGATGCTGGCAAAACGCATTATTCCCTGTCTGGATGTTAAAGAAGGGAGAGTTGTCAAAGGTGTTCGCTTTGTTAACCTTCGGGATGCTGGCGATCCCGTTGAACAGGCGGTGATATATGACCGTATGGGGGCAGATGAACTGGCGTTTCTGGATATTTCTGCCAGCCCGGAGGGACGGCGTACAACGTTGGAGATGGTACGGCGGGTAGCTGACCGTGTTTTCTTGCCGCTGGTTGTGGGTGGCGGAGTGCGCACGGTGGAAGATGTGCGGGCTGCGCTGCTGGCGGGGGCGGATAAAGTCAGTATCAACACGGCTGCCTGCTATCACCCTGAATTGCTTTGTGAAGCAGCAATGCGCTTTGGCAGCCAGTGTGTATTGCTGTCCATTGACGCTCGCCGCAGACGCGAGGGCGGTTGGGAGGTGTTTTCGCATGGCGGACGCAGACCTGCCGGGCTGGATGCTCTTGCATGGGCAGTGCGCGGTGTGGAACTTGGGGCTGGCGAGATTCTTTTGACCAGCATGGATGCTGATGGGACGCGTCTGGGATTTGATGTGGAACTGACCCGCGCAATTGCGCAGATTGTTGCGGTGCCGGTCATCGCCAGCGGTGGGGCAGGGGAACCAGCCCATTTTTTGCAGGTATTGACCGATGGAAAAGCTGATGCGGCGTTGGCGGCTTCGTTGTTTCACGATAAAATCCTGACCATACCACAGGTGAAGCGGTATCTTGCGGAACACGGTGTTCCTGTTCGCCCTGCTGGTTGTGAGGTTGTCTGATGGACGTTGCGCTGCAATATAATCAGGAAGGGTTGCTGCCTGCGGTGGTGCAGGATTTTTACAGTGGGGAGGTATTAATGCTTGCCTGGATGAACGCCGAAGCGCTGACGCGCACACTGGAGGGAGGGTTTGCCTGTTTTTACTCGCGCAGCCGTCAAAAACTGTGGTTAAAAGGCGAAACTTCGGGTAATTTTTTGAAGGTCAAAGAAATTTGCACAGACTGTGACGCTGATAGTCTTTTGCTGCGCGTGGTGCCTTATGGACCTGCCTGTCACACAGGCGCCCGCACGTGTTTTTATCAAAACTTGTACACTGCTGGAGAGGACAGTCATGATGCCGCAATACCTGTATGAGGTGATTCTGGATCGCAAAGCAAACCCCAGAGAGGGTTCTTATACTTGTTGGCTTTTTGAACAGGGAGAAGATGAAATTTTGAAGAAGATTGGCGAAGAGGCGGTGGAAGTGATACTTGCTGCCAGGGGACAGGGAGATAACCGTCTGGTAGAAGAGCTGGCTGATCTGTATTACCACGTTCTTGTGTTGCTTGCCTGGCGTGGGTTAAACCCTGAAGCTATAAACAGTGAATTGCAGCGGCGGCATCTTGCGGGTTGATTTGGCGATGGACATCTTGCTTTTTGACATGGACAGCGTTTTGATCGAGCCGCATGGCTATCATCGCGCCTTGCAGGATACGGTTCTATGGGCAGGGCGGGCAATTGGCTTTGCCAAGGCTGTTCTAACGTCAGATGACATTGCTCGTTTTGAGGCGGCGGGGGTTTCCAGCGAGTGGGATACGTCTGCCATTTGTGCAGCGTGGATGCTTCTGTCTGCATGGTCGGTGGACGGGGCGCGCCAATTGGTGGGGCGTTTTGACCCTTTGCCGCAGAAGCTCGATCTCCCTGCACCGGATTTTGCGACACTTGCGCATTGTCTGGCAATGCCACAGCTGGCGTCGCTCAGCCCGTTGTCGCGCGCCCGGCGGCTGTTTCTCGGAGAAGATGAACTCACCCTGGCGCAGCGTGTGATTGTAGAAGAAATGTTGGCTCAGGCACGACAGCCGCTTGCACCGACGTATCAGGTTTTTCAGGAATTGGCGCTTGGCTCCAATTTGTTTGAGAAATTGTATGGGTTGCCGCCTGCCTTTGGCAGTGAAAGTTATCTTGCGATGTATGATCGCCCAATGCTGAATGAACGTGAAACCCAAATGTTGCAAAACTGGCTTGGTCGCAAGGGGCATTTTGCCAGTATTCTGACAGCCCGCCCTGGAGAGTCTTTGCCGCCTGTGTTCAGTCCCCCGGAAGCCGAAATCGGGGTGAGAATCCTGGGGCTACAAGCTGTGCCGATTGCCAGCTTTGGGAAACTGCAATGGCTTGCGGAGCGCCTTGGGGCGGATGCACAATCCTTTGTCAAGCCGTCCCCTGTGCATGCTCTGGCTGCTTTGCTGCTTGCCATTGGTGTTCCATCTGCAGAAAGCCTGCAAAGCGCAGCCGCTTTGGCGCTTGAGGGGAAGGCGGGTGCTGCCTGGAAAGAGCTGGACGGGGCGCGTGTGGTGGTTTTTGAGGACTCGGTGGGGGGGATAGAAAGCCTGAGAAAGGCTTGTGCATTGCTGCAACGCCAGGGGATCGTGCTTGAGCCTGAATACCTTGGGGTTGCCCATCACCCGGTTAAGGTTGAGACGCTGAAAAGCGCTGGCGCCCGCTGCTTTCTTACACTGTCTGAGGCGCTTTGTCATGCCGAGGTGCTTCCTTGCTGATCCTGGACAGGGCAGATTTTTGTGTTTGTTATAAAACTGTTAAGCTTAAAAGGCTTTATGATGGGATAAGTCTGTTATAATAAAAACAGTGAGGAGGTTGCATTTCCTCAAAGCGGTTTTTCTTCGCCATCCCATCGATGAGGAGGTGGTGTGCATGAAAGATAGTAGTACCAAACGCAGCGCTGCAGCACCCCTCCTCGGTCTCCGATAAAGGGGCTGCAGCGCGCCAAAACGATGAGACGCCCGAAAACGGGCGTCTCATCGCGTCTATTTGCCGGATGCAGCAGGTTTTTTTACGCATCACCAAACGAGATGCCCAGATCGCGGGCTGTGCGGACGATATCCCCTTGGGGATTGACTCGTTTAGGGATGGAAAGAGCTTGCTCTAGCGGAACAGCCACAATATTTTCGCTTTGCAGAGCGACCATTTTGCCAAAATTACCCTCGACTGCCAGATGGACTGCGGCTGCTCCAAAACGGGTGGCAAGCCAGCGGTCAAAGGCGCTGGGGCTGCCGCCGCGTTGCAGATGCCCCAGTACAGTTACCCGGGTTTCAAAACCGCAGCTGTCTTGCAGATGTTTACCAACCATTTGCCCGATCCCGCCCAGACGCGCGGCGTAAACGCTATCACCGGCGATGGCATATACCTGTTCCCCCCCTTTAGGGCGTGCGCCTTCGGCTACGGCAATGATGCTGAAATGGGTGCCATATTCGATGCGCTGGCGCACTTTGCTGCAGATGGCGTCAAAGCTGAAGGGTATCTCTGGGATGAGGATGACATCTGCCCCTCCGGCAATGCCAGCATGCAGCGCCACAAAGCCTGCATCGCGCCCCATGACCTCCAGAACCATCACGCGGTGGTGCGCTTCGGCGGTGGCGTGTAGTTTGTCAAGTGCCTCTGTGGCGGTATTGACGGCAGTATCAAACCCAAAAGTGAATTCAGTTCCCCCGATGTCGTTGTCAATGGTCTTTGGCACGCCGACAATGGGCACCCCCAGATCGTGGAGCTCGCGCGCAATACGCAGAGTACCATCTCCACCGACCACGATCAGGGCATCCAGTTTGAGGGCATGGATATTATCGAGGATTTGCTGTGAGATGTCCTCGATGATTTCTACCCCGTTCCTAATAACTTTGCGGGCGAAGGGGTTGCCTCGATTTGCTGTGCCAAGAATCGTGCCGCCACGCGGCAAGATGCCGCTGACTGCTCTGGCGTCCAGCGGGAAAATACCGTTTGGGGTTACAAAGCCGTCAAAGCCGTCGCGCACGCCCAGCACTTGCCCGTTGAATTGATAAATGGCAGTTTTGACTACCGCACGTATCACCGCGTTCAATCCGGGGGCATCCCCGCCGCCGGTTAATATTGCCAGTTTCATGCACACCTCCTGTTGTTATCATAAAGCGCCTGTGCGGTGCACAAGGAATGATTTATGTATACCACAGGATGAATGGTAAAATGAAACGCGTGATTATGTAATGAAGTGGTTGTTGGTTAATGCCATGCGTTTTGACGTTTTTACGTTGCTTCCCGAAGTCTTTTCTCCCTATCTGGATTCCAGCATCCTGCAGCGCGCCCGTCAGCGAGGGATTATCGAGGTGTTCTTGCATAATATTCGCGATTGGGCAACCGATCGTCATCATGTTACCGATGATTATTCTTTTGGCGGCGGCGGAGGCATGGTGATGAAACCCGAGCCGATTTTTGCCGCAGTGGAATCGGTGCTTGGCGTTCCGCTGCCTTGTCCGCTGATTCTGCTCACACCGCAAGGGCGGGTGTTTAACCAGCGTGTGGCGCAAGAGCTTTCCGCTTTTCCCCGCCTGGCGCTCATCTGCGGGCGCTATGAGGGCGTGGATGAGCGCGTGCGGCAGCATCTGGTTACGGATGAGATTTCGATTGGCGACTATGTTCTCACGGGCGGCGAGTTACCAGCGATGATTGTCATGGATGCAGTAGCGCGCCTGTTGCCTGGCGCGCTGAATGACCCAGAAGGTGCCGCAGACGACTCGCATGCTTCGGGACTGTTGGAGTATCCCCATTACACCCGCCCGGCGGTTTTTCGACAGTGGGAAGTGCCGGAAGTTTTGCTTTCCGGCAATCATGCGCAGATTAACCGCTGGCGGCGCGAACAATCTCTGCTGCGCACCTATCAGCGCCGCCCTGACCTGCTGGCATCAGCTGATTTATCAGAAGAGGACCGCGCCTTTTTGGAAAAGTTGATCAAAGGACAGACGGATACGCAGGGTTAAGCAGGGTGTTGTTTGCAGTTTTGCTTTTGTGATAACGCTCTTGATCTTTCAAAGCATTCGGGGTGGATATGAGAAAGCGCTTAAGAGAAAGGTGTCAAAAGGGGATTGTACCTAAAACTGAATTGCGATATAATTTCCTTGTCGGCAGAGCAGAAAATTAATATCGGCTCTGCATTTCAATTCTATGCTTTAGGAGGAGATCAGTATGTCAAAAAAGGTTTCTGTTTTGATAGCTTTGCTGATGATTGCCACGATGCTCCTGGCTGCCTGTCAGCCACCGGCTCCGGCAACTGAGGCACCCCCGCCCACCAAAGCGCCGGAGGCGCCCCCCGCCGAAAAACCGGCGGTGGCGAAGAAAATCTGCCAGGTAACGGATGTTGGCGGGATTGATGACAAGACCTTCAACCAGACAGCCTGGAAGGGCGTACAGGATGCCATGGAAAAGCTGGGTGTTGAAGGCAAATTCCTTGAGTCGCAGCAACAGACCGATTACGAGAAGAACATCAACACCTTTGTTGAGGAGAAATGTGATCTGATCGTAACGGTTGGTTTTCTGCTGGGAGAGGCGACCAAGGCGGGCGCTGAAGCCAACCCGGAGCAGAAGTTCACGATTGTGGACTACACGTATGATCCGCAGATTCCGAATGTGATGGGACAGTACTATGCGGTGGATCAACCGAGCTTCCTGGCGGGCTACTTGGCGGCAGGGATGAGCAAGACGGGGAAGGTTGGCACGTACGGAGGTATTCAGATCCCGCCGTTGGAGCCGTTCATGACGGGCTTTTACAATGGTGTGCAGTACTACAACAAGCAGAAGGGCACGAATGTTGAGGTACTGGGATGGGATCCTGCGACCAAGACTGGGCTGTTCACGGGCAATTTTGAGAGTCTGGATGACGGGCGGCGGATGGCGGAGACGCTGATGGACGAAGGTGCGGATGTGATCTTCCCGGTAGCTGGTCCGTGCGGGCTTGGCTCGGCAGCGGCGATCAAGGAACGCGGTTTGATGATGATCGGTGTGGACACGGATATGACCATCAGTGCGCCGGAATACACCGACATTCTGCTGACCTCTGTGCTCAAGAACATGGATAAGGTCGTGTTTGAAGCCGCAAAGATGGTTGTTGAAGATAAATTCCAGGGCGGCACCACCTATGTTGCTACGATGAGCAACGGTGGTGTTGGTCTGGCGCCCTATCATGCCTTTGAGGACAAGGTGCCTGCTGACCTGAAGGCAGAGGTTGAACAAATTGGCAAGCAGATCGCAGACGGCAAGATTGATCCGATGACGGCTGAAGAAATCGCGAAGATTAAGGTCTGCCAGGTAACGGATGTTGGCGGGATTGACGACAAGACCTTCAACCAGACAGCCTGGAAGGGCGTACAGGATGCTATGGAAAAGCTGGGCTTTGAAGGCAAATACCTTGAGTCGCAGCAGCAAACCGATTATGAGAAGAACATCAACACCTTTGTTGAGGAGAAATGTGATCTGATCGTAACGGTTGGTTTTCTGCTGGGAGAGGCGACCAAGGCGGGCGCTGAAGCCAACCCGGAGCAGAAGTTCACGATTGTGGACTACACGTATGATCCGCAGATTCCGAATGTGATGGGACAGTACTATGCGGTGGATCAACCGAGCTTCCTGGCGGGCTACTTGGCGGCAGGGATGAGCAAGACGGGGAAGGTTGGCACGTACGGAGGTATTCAGATCCCGCCGTTGGAGCCGTTCATGACGGGCTTTTACAATGGTGTGCAGTACTACAACAAGCAGAAGGGCACGAATGTTGAGGTACTGGGATGGGATCCTGCGACCAAGACTGGGCTGTTCACGGGCAATTTTGAGAGTCTGGATGACGGGCGGCGGATGGCGGAGACGCTGATGGACGAAGGTGCGGATGTGATCTTCCCGGTAGCTGGTCCGTGCGGGCTTGGCTCGGCAGCGGCGATCAAGGAACGCGGTTTGATGATGATCGGTGTGGACACGGATATGACCATCAGTGCGCCGGAATACACCGACATTCTGCTGACCTCTGTGCTCAAGAACATGGATAAGGTCGTGTTCGAAGCTGCCCGCCTGACTGCCCGAGGCAACTTCCCCGGCGGGACGACCTATGTTGCTGATATGGCAAACGGTGGTGTTGGTCTGGCGCCCTATCATGCCTTTGAGGACAAGGTGCCCGCTGAGCTGAAGGCGGAGGTTGAACAGGTTGGTAAGGATATTGCCCGCGGCATCATTGACCCGATGGCTGAAGTCAAGTAGGTTTTGTTAAAAGTGTTGGTAAAGCTGGCGCATGAACTGCGCCAGCTTTTTTGTCAGGAACGGTGGTAAAATATTGTCATACTTAAGCCAGAAGGGAGATTTCTATGGAGCCTGTCCTTGAGCTACGCGGGATTACCAAACGGTTTCCCGGGGTGCTGGCGAATGACCATATTAACTTAGACTTGATGCCGGGGGAAATCCACGCCTTATTAGGTGAGAATGGGGCGGGGAAGACAACGCTGATGAACATTCTCTATGGTTTGTACCAGCCCGATGAGGGTGAGATTCTGGTGCGGGGTAAAAAAGTGGAGATACATTCTCCCAATGATGCGATCGCTGCAGGTATTGGCATGGTGCATCAACACTTTATGCTAGTGCCAGTGTTTACGGTAACCGAGAATGTAATGTTGGGCGAGGAATCTACCCGATATGGGGATTTTCTAGATACCCGAAAGGCTGCCGCTCAAATACACCAGATATCCGAACAGTACAGTCTGGAGGTTAACCCTGACAGCTATATCAAGGATCTACCGGTGGGTGTTCAGCAGCGGGTTGAGATCATCAAGCTGCTATACCGTAAAGCCGATATTCTCATCTTGGATGAGCCTTCGGCGGTATTGACCCCGCAGGAAGTGGGCGAGCTGTTCAAGATCATGCGTTCCTTGACCGAGCAGGGAAAGTCCATTATCTTCATCACCCATAAACTGCGCGAGGTGTTGGAAATTGCCGACCGCATCACGGTTATTCGGGCGGGTAAGGTGATCGGCACCACACGCCCGCAGGAAGCTGATGAAAGCACGCTGGCGCGCATGATGGTGGGGCGCGAGGTGGAACTGGTGCTGGAGAAACCCGAATACAAACCCGGGAAAGTGGTGCTTAAAGTTGATAATATTCTGGTAACGGATGACCGCCGTCAGATTGCAGTGGACGGCGTTTCGTTTGAAGTCCGTGCGGGCGAAGTGCTGGGAGTTGCAGGTGTACAGGGCAACGGGCAAACAGAATTGGTAGAGGCTTTGACCGGTCTGCGGCAAGTTGTCAGCGGAGCGGTAACGTTTTTGGGCGAAAACATTACCAACGTGTCCCCCCGCCGCATCATCGAGCTGGGCAGCGCGCATGTTCCCGAAGACCGTCAGCGCGATGGGCTGGTGCTGCCATTTTCTGTTATGGAAAATCTCTTTCTGTGCACGTATTATAAGCCGCCCTTTACTAAAGGACCCGTTATTCAATGGGACGTTGCTTTGAAAAATGCGGAAGAATTAATCAGCCGGTTTGATATCCGCACCCCGGGAGCACTGACCAATGTTGGGGCGCTTTCGGGGGGGAATCAGCAGAAGGTGATTGTGGCACGCGAGCTCTCCCGCCCGATCCAGCTTTTGGTAGCAGCGCAACCGACGCGCGGGCTGGATGTGGGGTCAATTGAGTATATTCATGGGCAGATCCTCGATCGGCGCAATGCAGGTGTGGCGGTGTTATTGGTCTCCACCGAGCTGGCCGAGATTATGCAGCTTTCTGACCGTATTGCTGTGATGTATCGCGGCAAGATTGTGGCTGAGGTCTTGGCTGAAGAAGCCACGAAAGAGTATCTCGGTTTGTTGATGGCAGGTGTGCCGCAGGATGAAGCAAGGAAACAGGTGGGACCGATTGAAGCCAAAGCGGTTAGAGGGAGGGAGCTCTATTGAACGCTCAGGAAAACCCCAAACAAGATGCTGGCAAGGTGCTGCTTGAGGAGATCCAAAAGCCCATCCAGCACCCTAAAGCAGGCAGCCGTGTTTTGCAGGTGATTGCTATTCCGTTTCTGGCGGTGGTAACCGGACTATTACTGGGCGGCGTTTTCATTATCCTGACCAGCGAAGAAGTTTACGCAGCTTTTCGCCAATCGTTTGGCAGCGGGCTGCTTGCAGCCTGGCGGGCAGCGTGGCAGTCTTATGTTGCTTTGTTCACCGGGGCGATTGGGGACCCGGCGCGCATTGTGGCAGCGCTTCAATCGGGTGATGGTCTTGAAATTCGCCGCGCGTTTAATCCTATCCTTGAGAGCCTTGTCAATACGACACCCTATATCTTTGGCGGGTTGGCGGTGGCGTTGGGCTTTCGAGCGGGCGTTTTCAACATCGGCGTTGAAGGGCAGATTTTTATCGGCGCAGCGACCTGCGCTTTTGTGGGATATTCTGTAAGCGGTTTGCCTGCTATTCTCCACATTCCCCTGGCGCTGCTTGCCGGGGCGTTGGGCGGCGCCTTGTGGGGGTTCATCCCTGGCTGGTTAAAGGCGAAGACGGGCGGACATGAGGTCATCAACACCATCATGATGAACTATATTGCGTTTCGCCTGAGCGATTGGCTGTTGCGTGGACCGATGAAGGCGCCGGGACAACACAATCCGGTCAGCCCAAAAATTCTTGAAACTGCCATGTTGCCGCGCTTTTTTGAAAGCCCAATTCGCTTTCATTTGGGGTTCTTCATTGCGCTGGCAGTGGCATATCTGGTGTATTGGTTTATGTTCAAGACAACCTGGGGGTTTGACCTGCGCATGGTAGGCGCCAACCCTCACGCCGGGCGGTACGCTGGCAGCAATGTTACCCGTAACATTGTTCTGGCAATGACACTTTCAGGAGCTTTGGCTGGACTTGCTGGCGCCAATGAGGTGATGGGCGTTAATCATAACTTGGCGATGGCGTTTTCGTCAGGATATGGTTTTGACAGCATTGCACTGGCTTTATTGGGGAACAACCACCCATTGGGGGTTGTGCTGGCTTCGCTGCTTTTTGGCACATTGCGTAACGGGGCGACACGTATGCAGGTAGCGGCGGGGATTCCCATTGATATTATTGCTATCCTGCAGGCGATGATTCTGATGTTTATTGCGGCCCCGGCGATTATCCGCACGATTTATCGCTTGAGGTTCAAGGTACAGGTTGAAGGCGCGGTAACCATTCGCGGCTGGGGAGGCAAATCATGAACAATCGCTCATCCTATCATCGCCAACTGGAAGAGGTCTCCCCACTACGGCAGCGGGTGATGGGAATTGTCTTTCTGCTCTTTGCGCTGGCTATTTTTGTCTTTTTTATCTCCGGGCAGGATTTAGCTGCCAAACGGGCATCTTTTGGACTGACACCCGGCGGGGCAAAACCTGAATTGCCTCCCCTGATTGTGGCTGTTCAGCCTGCGCTGTATCTTTTTGCGGTTCTGTGCGCGGTGGCAGGGGGCGTGCAGATTGCGCGCGGCTTTAAGCGCTGGACAAACTGGATACTTGGCGCGGTGGTGGGGTTTTTCATCCTGGCGTTTCTTACCTGGGCAGCTGCTGGTAAGTCGCTCAACATGGCAGGACTTCTTTCCACCACGCTGGTCAAAGCAGTGCCTTTGACGCTGGGCGCTATGTCCGGTATCCTTTGCGAGCGCGCGGGTGTATTCAATATTGCTATAGAGGGGATGATGCTCTCGGCGGCAATGGTTGGCTGTCTGGTGGGCAGCCTGGCAAAGAACGTGCAAATTGGTATTCCAAATGCTGGTTTGTGGATCGGGCTGCTGGCAGCGATCGGCACGGGCGCTTTGTTAGCCGTACTGCATGGGGTTCTATCCATTAAGTACAAAATCAATCAGATTATCTCCGGTACGATTATCAATATCCTTTCTACCGGTTTCACTTCGTATATCTCCGCCAAGTTTATGCAGCCGTATCCGGAACTCAACAACCCGGGCATCTTTCCGCAGTGGTCGTTTCCTGGTCTTTCTGCCATACCGTTTTTCGGGCCGATCCTGTTCCAGAATACGTTGTTTGTGTATGCCATGTTCGTATTTTTGATTGTTCTGCAGGTGGCTCTGTTCAAAACGCGCTGGGGTTTGCGTTTGCGGTCTGTGGGCGAGCATCCCAAAGCAGCGGACACGTTGGGCATCAACGTCATTCGTACACGTTATATGGCGGTGATTCTCAGCGGCATGATGGCTGGCTTTGCTGGCGGGTATTTCTCGCTGGGTTCGGTGGGGCGCTTTGACGAGGTGATGACCGCCGGACGTGGCTTTATTGCTCTGGCAGCCATGATTTTTGGCAACTGGATGCCGCTGGGTGCTTTTGGGGCTGGGCTGCTGTTTGGCTTTGCGGATGCGCTTGCCACACGTCTGACGATCCTGCAAATCCGCATTCCATCAGAGTTTATGCTGATGGCGCCGTATATTGCCACGATGATCGTGTTGGCAGGTGTTGTTGGGCGCGGGCAGCCGCCTGCTGCAGGCGGTGTCCCTTACGAAAAAGAGTAACGCCGTCGTTTATTTGTAATAGCCAAATTCTTCCACTGCGTCCACCATAGCGAGGATGTTTTCTGGCGGCACCTCGTGCATGATTGTATGCACGGAAGAAACCATGTAGCCGCCCCCCGGCGATAGGATTTCGATCACGCGTTTGACTTCGTTGCGTACCTTTTCTGGCGTTCCAAAGGGAAGGATGTTGTGCGTGTCAACTGCCCCGCAGAAGGTCAGCTTGTCGCCGTAGAGCTTTTTTAGCTCTGCCAGGTTTGCCATTTTGCCTGCTGAAGTCTGTATGGGGTTGAGGATGTCCACCCCAATCTCGATAAAGTCGGGAATGAGATCAAAGACATCCCCGTCGGTGTGAAAGAAAACCTTGGCTTTGGTGCGTTCCTTGATAAAGGCAATGTAATCCGCATGAATGGGTTTGAGGATGCGCCGATACATGCGTGGCGAAATGAGCAGGCGCTCCTGCGTGCCCAGATCGTCGCCAATTTTGATGATATCGATCAAATCGCCGCATTCGCGCAGAAAATTACCCATTAGATGCTTGCAAAGGGAGGCGATTTTTTTGAGCAGTGCTTCGGCAAAGTCGGGATACAGCGCCATATTTGCCAGAAAAGTGTCCATTCCCTGCATGGCAAAAGCGCGCTCAAGAGGAAAAAGCAACCAGGGTGTGCCAATGATGGCGTATTGGTTCTCATCGCGCAGTTTTTGCGCCTCGGCGCGTAGATGCGCTACCCGGGTGGGGTCGTCCATGTCTGGCCAGGGATATTTTTCGATCTCCTCAATGGTCGTTGCTTCTGCCATGGGATGAATGCCTGGATACCAATTGCCCGGCTCGATTTCCTTTTGACCGCTGCCCCAGTCGTCAATGAAGGGGCTGTGCGGCGGACGAGTTTTGTTGCGTTGGTACACCGCTGCTGGAAAGCGGTCAAGAATGCCGCGCGCATCGCTTCGCAGACGCAGGAGGGTGGCTTCGTCCGGGCGGGCGGTGCCCAACTCAGGCCAGTTATAGATGTATTCATCGGGGGCATCAACGCCAATCAGGTTTTTGAGTTTCTGGTACACTGGCATTTTGATGCTGGTGGTGTTGCTGGTGCCCATGATAATGGGCACGCGGTCGGGTTCTTCATGGTTGATGGCGGCAAGCACGCGCTCGCGAGGGGTCATGGTCATGGCTGTTTCTCCTCTGATATCTGTAAAAAATACCCTGACTGTGTCTGCTTTGGTGACTATGTGTAGCCGGGAGTTTCCGCTTGCTGATATTATAAACGAGACATATCTTCTCCGACGCCTGTTTAATAATAGGTTTTCATAAAGTCCTTTGCCATCTGCCGTTGTAGGGTGAGAATTGGGATAGAATCACAGAGAAAGATTTTCCCACAAGGAGAGAGAAATGAAAGATGAAAAGCTGCCCACGTTGCGTGTTCGCCCTGACCAGATAGCCAGGCGGGTGCTGGTTGTGGGTGATCCTTCTCGCGCTGAGCAGGCTGCTCACCTGCTCGAAAATGCACAGGAGCTGGCATATTTTCGTGAATACCGCACATTTGGCGGTGTGTATCGTGGCAAGCCAATTACCATCAGCTCGCACGGGGTTGGCGGTGCAGGCGCCAACATGTGCTTTCATGAGTTGTTTCGCTGCGATGTGCGCTATATTATTCGTGCTGGAACCTGCGGGGCGTTAAGACCGGAGATTGAGGATGGCGACTTGATTATTGGCACGGCGGCAATCCGCGAGGACGGCTGTTCAGAGTATCTGGCGCCGCTCAATTTTCCGGCGGTGGCAGACCGCCATGTGGTGGCTGCGCTGGAAGCTGCTGCCAATGGGCAGGGTTATGCCAGATCTCATACGGGAATCATTCTAACTCAGGGCTTTTTTTATCCTGGCATCCTGCCGATTTCCACCACAATGTATATTCAGTCTGGCGCAGTGCAGGGGGTGGAGATGGAATTTGCCACTTTGCTGGTGATGGCGACGCTGGCGGGGGTGAAAGCGGGGGGTATCTTTACTTCGGATGGCAATTTGACCAAAGAGGCAGATGCAGATAAGTATGACCCTCATCGTGCGGTGGTGGATGAGGGAAAGCGCAGAATGCTCCGTGTGGCGCTGGAGGCACTGGCAAATTTGTCGGAGGAGTGATGCCCGATCTGGCGCATGTGCTTGAGGGGAACGATCTGGGGTTTTTGCGGATGGTGGCAAACGCCTGGGGGATTGAGATGAGCGCGCCGGATGTACGCGTGGCGCGATCACAGCTGGTTGCCGCAATGCGCGATGAGCGTCTGGTGATGGAAGTTGTGCAGGCTTTGCCGGAAGAAGCGCGCCAGGCGCTGCAAGCATTGCTCGAAAACAACGGATGTTTATCCTGGTCATTTTTCACCCGCCGTTTTGGTGAGGTGCGCAGCATGGGGGCGGCAAAGCGCGATCGTGAGCGCCCAGACCTTAACCCGGTGTCGTCAGCGGAATATCTGTGGTATCGGGCGCTAATCGGGCGCGATTTCTTAGACCTTGCCTCTGAACCGCAGGAGTACGCGTATGTTCCTGACGACCTGCTGCAATATCTGACATCTCTGACCAATGCTTCCACTGCCCCGCTGGGTCGCCCGGCTTCGCCGCTGGAGACTGCATATCCCAAGCTGGCAGATGATGGGATACTGGATGAGACCTGTACCCTGTTGGCTGCGTTGCGGATAGGGCTTGACCCAGCAAAATTGTATCCTGACTGGCTGAAAATTCCTTTGCCGGTTTTGCTGGCGCTGCTGCGCGCCTCTGGGCTGGTGGGGGAGGATGGTTTGCCTGTTGCGCAAAAGACGCGCGAATTTCTTGAAGCGCGGCGCGCTGAAGCCTTGCTGATTCTGGCAGACGCTTGGATGCAGAGTGCTTCTTTCAACGAATTGCTTTTGTTGCCAGGGCTGCGTTTTGAAGGTGATTGGCAAAATGACCCGCTTCGCACCCGTCAGGCATTGCTAGAGATGATCAACGCTCTCCCGCAGCAATCCTGGTGGAGCCTGTCGGCGTTTGTACATGCCGTGCGCGACCGCCACCCGGATTTTCAACGTCCGGCGGGTGATTATGACAGCTGGTTTATCTTTAGCGAAAGCAGCGGCAATTATTTGCGAGGTTTTTCATCCTGGGATGAGGTGGATGGCGCTTTGATTCGCTTTATGATTACTGGTCCGCTGCACTGGCTGGGGCTGTACGATTTGGCATCTTCCACAGAAGGGGGGGGGATATGTGCATTTCGCCCCTCGTCCTGGTCGGCGGCGCTCTGGCAGGGCAATCCGCCGGATGGGCTTGCTGCTGAAACAGAACCGTTGTGGATCAGTTCTCAGGGTTACCTGCGGCTCAAGAGGCTTACGCCCCGTTCAGTACGCTATCAACTCTCGCGTTTTTGCCATTGGGAGATGGCGGCGGCAGATGAATACCGTTATCGCCTCACGCCAGGCGCGCTGCAACGTGCGAAACAGCAGGGGCTTCAGCTGCGTCATTTGATCACTCTATTGCAACGGCATGCTGCCTCGCCGCTCCCGCCGCTGTTGATACAGGCGCTTGAACGCTGGGATCGTCTGGGGGTGCAGGCGCACTTTCAAAAGGCAACGCTGTTGCGTCTTTCTTCCCCCGAAATTTTGACGTCATTGCGCAAAACCCACGCTGCCCGCTTTTTGGGTGAGCAGCTTACACCGACGGTTGTCATTGTCAGAGCGGGTGGAGCGGCGCACGTACGCGATGCGCTGCTGGAGATTGGTTATTTACCTGGCGAGGTGGAGATGGAAGACAGGACAGATGGAGGGTTTTGACCTTTACTTTTTAGCGCTTCTCGGCGGTGCAAGGTGTATAATCTGAAAGAGGAAGGGCAAGTTTTTGCAAGAAGGGTCTATCTAATTGTGTGTTGATTGAAGGAGAAATATGTCAAAACGGCTGGATTGGATACAAGAAGAGATTAACCTGTTGAAAGAATCGGGGCTGTATAATCGCATCCGCACGATTTCTTCGGCGCAGGGACCCTGGTTGGTTGTAGATGGCAGGCGTGTGCTGAATTTTTGCTCGAACAACTATCTTGGTTTGGCGAATCACCCTGAGATGGTTCAACGGGCGAAAACATATCTGGAGCAATATGGCGTCGGACCGGCGGCGGTGCGTTCCATTGCGGGCACTTTGGACCTGCACCTTGAGTTGGAAAAGCGCGTTGCAGCCTTCAAGGGGGTGGAGGCGGCGATCACGTTTCAATCTGGTTATTGCGCAAATTTGGCGACCATCCCTGCCCTGGTTGGAAAAGAAGATGTGATTTTCTCGGATGAGTTGAACCACGCCAGCATCATTGATGGCAGCCGTCTTTCGGGCGCCACGATTGTTCGCTTTGCCCATGCCGATGCACTAGACCTCGCCAGGGTTATTGAAGAAAACAAGCCCAAATATCGGCGTATGTTGTGCATTACGGATGGTGTTTTTAGCATGGATGGCGACTTGGCGCCGCTGGATAAAATCTATGAGGTTACCAGTGCCAATGATGTTATGTTGATGGTAGATGATGCCCATGGGGAGGGAGTTGTCGGGCGCGGCGGACGGGGTATTGTCGATCATTATCATCTGCATGGCAAGGTGGATATTGAAATTGGAACATTCTCAAAGGCGTTTGGCGTGGTCGGGGGTGTGGCTGCTGGCAATGCCTTGCTGGTGGAGTGGCTGCGGCAGCGCGCCCGCGCTTTTCTTTTCTCCTCTGCTGTTACTGCTGCAGATGTGGCAGCGACGATCGCTGCGGTGGATCTTTTGGAAAGATCCACCGAATTGGTGGATAGACTTTGGGAGAATGCCCGTTATTTTAAAGCCGAAATGAAAGGCCTTGGTTTTGATACTGGCTTGAGCCAGACCCCAATTACTCCAATCATGTTGGGAGAAGCGCCCTTGGCGCAGCAGTTCAGCCGCGAGCTATTTGAAGAGGGTGTCTTTGCGATGGCAATAGGCTTTCCGACAGTGCCGCGCGGCAAGGCGCGCATTCGTGTGATGGTATCTGCGGCGCACACAAGGGATGATTTAGATCAGGGGCTGGAGAAGTTTGCCAAGGTCGGCAAGAAACTGGGTGTTGTGTAAAGCCTTTGTCTGCTGCATTTTTGGCGGTGTTGGCAGTTGCTGCGGGTGTCCTGACACAGGCAACCTTTGGCTTTGGCTCGGCGGTGATCGCCATGCCGCTTATTACTCTTACGATGGGGTTGCATGTTGCCACGCCCCTGGTGGCGCTGGCGATGTTGCTGACCAATGTCTGCATTGTTCTAAGCGATTGGCGCAAGATTGATTGGCGGGCAACCTGGCGCATCCTTCTGGCTTCTACGCTAGGGATGCCTTTGGGGTTATTGCTTATTCTTCATGCGCCAGCCGAGCTGGCAAAGGGTGTTTTGGGTGTCCTTCTGGTGAGCTATGGTGTGTATTCTCTGTTACCATTGCGGCTGCCAGCGGTCAAGAGTGAGAATTGGGCTTATCCTTTTGGTTTTCTGGGTGGCGTGCTGGGGGCTGCCTATAATGTGAATGGCCCGCCAGTGGTCATTTATGCTGCCTTACGCCGCTGGCCGCCGGAGCAGTTTCGGGCGACATTGAGCGGTTATTTTTTGCCCAGTGGGTTGATAGTGGTCGTCGGGCACGGTTTGAGTGGGTTATGGACTTCGCAGGTATGGATGTTGTTGCTGTTTTCTTTGCCCGCCGTGCTGCTGGCGATATGGCTGGGCGGGCGCTGGAACAGACGGCTTGATCCTGCGCGTTTTGATATCTATATTTACCTGCTGGTCATCCTCATGGGGCTTCTCATGCTGGTTGCCTAGTCTTTGGGAGCATCTGTGGACGCGACATTACAGACAATATTGGTGATTTTTGCTGCCTGTGCAGGGGCTTTCAGCCAATCGGCTTTTGGTTTTGGTTCTCCGGCGATCTCCATGCCTTTAATTACCATGATGGCGGGTTTAAATATTGCCACACCGCTGGTGGCAATGGTGCTTTTGGTAACCAATATTGTCATTGTGGCTTCTGACTGGCGGCAGATTGAATTCAAGGCGGTGTGGCGTGTGCTTCTTGCGACAATCTTGAGCCTGCCGCTTGGATTGTTGTTGGTGATATATGTGCCGATGGATGTGGGGGTTAAGATACTGGGGGTGCTGTTGATTGTATTTGGTTTGTATTTTCTTATGCCGCTTAAATTGCCCTATTTGCAGGGGGCTTTTTGGGATGTGGTTTGGGGTGTTTTGGCTGGCGTGGTCGGCGCGGCGTACAACTTCACCGGGCTGCCGGTCATTATTTACTATGCCATGCGCCGCTGGTCACCTGCCCGTTTCCGCGCCACGTTGAGCGGCTATTTCTTACCCAGCACCGCCGCCATATTTATCAGCCATATTGTGGCTGGTTTTTGGACGCCGCAGATAATTCGACTTGCGTGGATGACGCTACCGTTTGTGTTGGTAACGATCGCTATAGGTTCCTGGTTGAATCACCGGCTGGAGGCAAAGAAATTTCAATTTGCTTTGGCGTTACTGGTTACGGCGATGGGGATATTGATTTTGCTTCGCTCTTGAGGGGGTATAGAGCTTGCCAGGTTTATTTGCGGCTAGTTGGCAAAAGAGATGCCGTTTTCGCTGAGGCGCTCGTGGACAAGCGTAAGAAGCTGCACACGCACATCCGCCGCTCTGCCAAAGCGGGCTTTTGCCAGCAGGGTGAGTTCGGTTTGCTGTCCGATCTTGCCGCTGGTGTTGATCACCTGGCAGGGTTCAAGCAGGTCTGGGATGAGGACAACCGCTTCATTGCTCAGCTTTTTTAGCAGGGGCAATGCCTTTTCCAAATCCTCTGAGTTAAGGTAGAGGCTGATGGTGGCGTTGGAAAAGTCGCCGCGGCTGAAATTGCGCACGACACGGATTTCGCCGTTGGGGATCGTATACAGCTCACCGCTGGGTGCCCGCAGACAGGTGCTGCTCAGGTTGATGGTTTCAATGATGCCCTCAATTTCATGGGGCACATACAGCATTACCTTCTCGCCTACGGCAAAGGTATCTCTGAAGATGAAGTCAACACCGGTCAGCATATCGCTGATAATCGGGCGGGCTGCCAGCCCAAATGCGGCACTGAAGAGACCGATGACCCAAACGAGTGTGGAAAGCTCCACATACTGGGCGATGGCAGCCAGAATTGCGATTATGAATGCCAGGGTGCGGATAGCGCTGGTCAGCAGGCTTTCGAGCGTCCTGGAACGTTCTGAGGGTGCTCTGGCGGATCGCAATGATAGCCTGAAGAGAAACATCATACGGCGTGCAAAAAACCTGGCAAGCAAAGACACCAGCCAGGCAGCCAGGAAAAAAGCAACGATACGAACACCGGCGTACTGCCAGAGCCGGGCAATCTCGGTGTTGGTCATTTACCTTTCCATGCTGACAACCTGGTGTTCCCAGCGATGCCAGCCGCCAAATTTCTCTTTGAGAATGCGTAGCCCTTCGCCCGGCGGTGTCAGTCCCTGCAGTTCCATGTCGGCATCCACCATGATACGCACCAGCTCATGGAAGCGCACCTTGGGTTGCCAGTCCAGCTGTTTTCGGGCGCGGCTGGGGTCAGAAAGGAGGTAGTCCACTTCAGTGGGGCGGAAATAGCGTGGGTCAATGCGGACGTATTCGTTCCAGTCCAACCCAACATATCCAAAAGCCTCATCCAAGAACTCGCGCACGGTGTGGGCTTCGCCGGTGCCGATGACGTAGTCATCTGGCTGTTCCTGCTGGAGGATTTTCCACATGGCTTCAACGTACTCGGGCGCGTAGCCCCAGTCACGTTTGGCATCCAGGTTGCCCAAATAAAGGTATTTTTGCCGTTTTGCCAGAATTGATGCTACTGCGCGGGTGATTTTGCGAGTAACAAAGGTTTCCCCGCGGCGCGGCGATTCGTGGTTGAACAAAATCCCGTTGCAGGCGAACATGTTGTAGCCTTCGCGGTAATTGCGGGTTACCCAGTATGCATACACTTTGGCAGCTGCGTAGGGGCTGCGTGGTTCAAAGGGGGTCAGCTCGTTTTGTGGGGGTTTGGCACCGCCAAACATCTCGCTGGAGGAAGCCTGGTAAAAGCGGGTTTTGATGTTGCTCTTGCGGATGGCTTCCAGGATGCGGATGGTGCCCAATCCGGTGGATTCGCCAGTGTACTCAGGCATATCAAAACTGACGCGCACGTGGCTCTGCGCGGCAAGATGATAAATTTCATCGGGCTGGACGTTATAAATGATGTTCAGAACGGATTCGGCGATGGTGACATCACCGTAATGCAGGTATAGTTTGACCGGCTCACCGTTGCTGTGCGGGTCGTGATAAATGTGGTCAATACGGCGCGTGTTGAAAGTGCTGGCGCGGCGGATAAGACCGTGAACTTCATACCCTTTGCTTAGCAGCAGTTCGGTGAGGTAAGAGCCATCCTGACCGGTGATGCCGGTGATTAACGCTTTTTTCAAAATATTGCCTCCAAAATGTCAGTGTGTTTCAGCCAGCCAGGCTTGAAACATCAAAATATCCCATAAATAATACTGCCAGTTCTGTTTTCCGGCAAGGTGCTGTGCCCACTTCTGGCGAATGGGCGCCGGGTTGAAAAACCCTTCGCGGGCAAGTCGCTGCTCATCAAGGAGTTCTTCCGCCCATTGGCGCAGCGGACCGCGCAGCCAGTAGTCAATCGGCACGCCAAAACCCATTTTGGGTCGCTCGATTAAAGTTTGTGGAACATACTGGTAAAGCACCTGACGCAACAACCATTTGGTTTGTCCGTTGCGTAGCTTCATTGAGAGCGGGATGCGCCAGGCAAATTCAACAACACGATGATCGTCCAGGAAAGGCACACGCGCTTCGAGGCTGACGCCCATGCTGGCGCGGTCAACCTTGACCAGGATGTCATCCGGCAGGTAGGTGATGAGGTCGAGGTACATCATCCAGCGGGTGAAGTCGGGCACATTTGCCCATTGGCTGCGGTCGGTCAGCGCAGTAGGGTATTCGTGGCTGGCAATGACCAGACTGCTTGGGTTCTGCCAGTGCGAGACCACCAGATGATACAAACTTTGCGGACTGTCAAAGGAGAGGATTTCACCCAGTTTTTGCGCCTTATCTGCCAGCAGCGAGGGGCGAAAGCCAAGTGGAAGGGATGCGGGCAGGGCGTTCCCCAAATCGCGCCACTGGGCAGGCGAAAGAAGGCTTAATGATTTCCTGATGACCTTGCGCCCCACAGGCGGGAGCCAGCCAATCTGCCGCCAGAGTTGGTTTGCTGTGGGATAACGGGTGTATCCGGCAAAAAGCTCGTCACCCCCATCTCCCGAAAGGCTGACGGTAACATAACGGCGGGTGAGTTCAGAGACCAAAAAGGTGGGAATCTGGGATGAATCGGAAAAAGGCTCATCATACAGGCGTGGAAGGCGTGGAATGACATCCATGGCTTCCTGCGGGGTAACATACAACTCGGTGTGGTCGGTGCCCAGATGCTGCGCAACCGCTTTGGCATATATGGCTTCGTTGTATTCCTGTTCGTAAAAGCCAATGGTGAAGGTTTTGACTGGAATGTTGCTTTGCGCCTGCATGAGGGCAACCACAGTTGAGGAGTCGATTCCGCCGGAGAGAAAGGCGCCCAGCGGCACATCGGCGATCATCCGCAGCCGCACCGATTCGCGCAGCAGGGCGTCCATCTCTGCGATAGCTTCCTGTTCACTGCCGGTGAAGGGGTTAGAGATGCCGCGCTCGACGGCTTCACGCGCTGACCAGTATGACACGGGCTTTGTCTCGGGGTCGGGTTGATCGCTGGAAATGGTCAGAATCGTTCCCTGAGACAACTTAAACACATTTTTATAGATGGAATAGGGGGCGGGAATGTAGTTGTGGCGCAGATAGAGGGCAAGCGCGTTGCGGTCAATCTCGCCCTGAAAGGCAGGATGTGCGCGCAGGGTTTTCAGTTCTGAGCCAAACAGCAGTGTGTTTCCCATCCAGCCATAATAGAGGGGCTTGATGCCCAGCCGGTCGCGCACCAGGTGCAGTTGACGTTCGCGGCGATCCCACAAGGCAAAGGCAAACATGCCATTGAGCCGCTGAACCGCCTTGAAGATCCCCCACTGGCTGAAGGCGTTGAGGGCAACTTCGGTATCTGACGTGCCGCGGAAGGTGTATCCCAGCGCTTGCAGTTCCTGCCGCAGCTCGCCAAAGTTATAGATTTCACCGTTGAAGACAATGACAAAACGCCCGTCGCCCGAAACCATTGGCTGATGTCCGGTGGGGGTCAGATCAAGAATTGCGAGACGGCGAAAGCCCAGCGCGATGCCCGCTTCGCCATCAGCCCATGTGCCGCTGTCATCTGGCCCGCGGTGGGTGATGGTGTTTGCCATACGTCGTGCCAGCGCTTCCAGCTCTGCGGGAGTGCTTTGCGCTTTGGTGTCGAGGAATCCCGTAATACCACACATAACGGGGGATAGTATACCAGAAGACCCGAAATCCCGCTTTGAATGGCTGCTAATGTTGGGGTACAATCAAAGCATGATGGAGACTTTTTAGGGCATGCGCTCTGGTAATGCTATCCTGGATACTGGTTGTTCTTGACGCGGCAACACCGCTGATAGATGTTTGTTGTATCTATTACCCGGCTGGCTGTGGAGAATATGATATAATAGGGGCGGTTATGCGGGCGTCGCCAAGTGGTAAGGCATCAGCCTTCCAAGCTGACATCGCCGGTTCGAGTCCGGTCGCCCGCTCTAGATGCCAAATATGGTGGTATCGCGCCTTGATACCGCCAGATATGCCGATTTTTAATGCGCTAAAATCCGAAAAAAGATATTCAAAATCGCGAAAGCTACTGTCTTATTTTGGCAAAAACCGGGCATAAACCGAACCGCCAAATGTCATAAATCCAGGCTGCCGATTGCCATTCAAAACTCATGACATTTGGCGCCAAAACTAATGACAAATGACACTTGCTTTTTTAAGATTAGAAAGTATTGACAAGCGGCTGATTTTGACGTATGATGTAATTACAAATAAATAGTACTCACCTAGCAGCGTGAAGCCTAAATTAGGATACACCTGCCAAAAGCGGTTGAAAGCTTTTCTCACGGAGTGAAACCTGGCAATCAGGGTGCACCCGACTAAAAAGCGAGCAACAGAATGTTGCTCGCTTTTCGTTTTAACATTTGGAGGTTTTATGAAGCAGAACAAAAATGTATTCTTGACAATTCGAGTGGCTGAAGCCGACCGTGAGCGTTGGCGGCAAAAAGCGGAGCGGCAAGGTCTCACGCTCTCAGAATTCGTTCGCCAATTGCTGGAGAATGCACAATGAGTCTTGAAAATTTAGAGGGCTACACTCTTGTCGGTCTAGAAGAGCGACCAAAAATTCCGCCCTACTTTTGGGCGCGGGCTGCTTTGGCTCCAAAACCGCCAAAAACGTATGTCGTTGACGGTCTTTTTGAACCCGGCGGCGTGTATGTTGCCGTAGGGCAGCCGGGCGCAAAAAAGACATTTGCTATGATGCACATGTGCACATGCGTTGCGGCAGGTCGCACCTGGCTGAACCGCGAAGTGGAGCGGAAACCCGTCCTGTTTGTGGATGAGGAGTCAGGGCGCGACAGGTTCGAGCGGCGGCTGGCTGGTATCATGCGGCGGCTGGGCGCACCTGATGATTTGCCGTTTGCCTACACCTGCCTGTTGAGACTAGACTTGCGTCATGACGAAAATCGGCTGAAAGACTTGATAGTAGAGGTGGGCGCAGGTCTCGCGATCATTGATGCGCTGGCAGACATCATGCCAGGCGCAGACGAAAATTCCACAAAGGACACGCAACCTATCTTTCAAAGTCTGCGCAATGTAGCCGAAACCACAAAAAGCGCGGTCATCGTCATTCACCATTGCGGTAAATCAGGTGGCTATCGCGGGTCATCTGCCATTCTCGGCGCGGTGGATGGAATGCTGCTCATCGAAAGCAAGCCGCAAAGCACGGCAATCGAGTTTGAAACCATAAAAAACAGGGATGGTGAGCCGCAACGCTTTTCGGCAATTTGCTCATTCCAGGATGACGGATTCAATATGATACCTGCTGCGGAGACAACGGAGCGCGTAGAGCTTTTACCGAAAAGCGCAGAGTATGTTTTGAGGATTCTTAAAGAGCGCGGGCAGATGTCATTACCAGACATTGCGGCAAATGCTGATGTGTGCACGGCTGAAGCAGCCCGGAAAGCGGTTTATCTTTTGGCAAGCCAGCGAAAAATTTACCGTGTAAATTCCGAAGAAAGAGGACAGGGTGTCAGTGCTATTTATGCTTTGGTTTGATTTTGGTATGCCAATTTGGTGTGCTGCTTGCTGGGAATTATAAATAATTCCCAGCAAGCAGCACACCAAAATAATTGGTATGAAATTGCATAGTAAATTCACACCATTCACAGCATTCACACCAAACAGATAGGAGGTGAAAAATGGCGAACGGTCTCAGGACAATTTATTCGAGCGGCGGTAAATGGCGCATGCGGATAATTCGGAGGCGCCGGTGAATGAGCGGCGGCTGATTGTGGCGGTCGTCATCCAAGCTTTCGAGGATGCCAGACATGACGATTTGTCGGCGGCGGAATGGCTTATATCTGACGGTCAAGTTTGGTTGGAGGCAATCGGCATAGAGGCTGACGCAAGCAAAGTTAAATGTGCAATAGCGGCTTACAAAAGCCGCAAAAGGAAAAATCAGAAACTTTAGATTTGGAGGTGTAACAATGAGTGAAAATCAAAATTCAATTGACGGGCGCGAAATCGTTGAGCAGATCGCCAGACAGCAAGGGCTTTCAGATGCCGACACAGAGCGGCTTATGGAGGCGCTTGACCAGGCAGTATCGGAGCATTTGGAGCAGAGCGGCATGGCGGAACACAAGCGAATGATGAACGAATTCAAGCAGGAGCTTACTGTTTTGCGTAAAAAAGGCGCAAGCCGGCAGGCTATTCAGGATACTTATCAACGGTATCAGGATGCCGGCTTAGGCTATCCTGGCGCACTGGGACAAATCACGGCGCAAGAGTTTTTGGAGGATGTCCTGCCAAGCGTGAGCGATAGCCTAATCAAGCGACCGCTTGTCGAGCAATACAGAAAAGAGATGCTAGCCGCACGCGGTAATAGGCAGAAAATCCTTTCCATTCGTGAAAAATACGAACGGCGCGGTTTGAACGTGAACGAGATTCCACTTTACCAGAGGGAGAAATAACCATGTTTGATATGCTGACTGACCTAAAAACTTTGATTGCTGAGCGCGAAAACACGACTGACCCTGAACAGTATGACGAGCTGACCCGGCAAATTGAGCAAGCGCAAAAGGCGGAATCAATCCAAAGAGCAAAAAAGCAGGCGGAGGTAAAAGCCAGGCTTGAAGCGGAGCGCAAACAGAAAATGGCGGAGCTTGACGCGGTTTCAAAGCGGATCGCCGATTTGTATCGGAGCGCGGCTGACATTGACCGGCAAACCTAGATCATCCAGGATGGCATCACCGGTTTGCTTGCCACGCCGGAAGATCCCCATGCACTTGGCAGCGCGCTTGTTCGGTTGCTGGAGGATCATCCATTGCGCCAGCGTCTGGCACAGTCCGCCCGCCAGCATGTCAGAGATCATTATTGTTTAGAGAAGATGTTCCAGTGCTATGCAGATTTGCTGCTGACGCCCCCTGCTTGACATGAAATTTTTTCCATGCTAGACTGACCTTGACACTAAATGTCCTGGGTTGTCCTTTAAACTTATTTTTGTGGAAGAACGCCGAATCAAAAGAGCGTTGGAATTGAGGAAAATAATGAATAAAAAAATACTGCCCGTTGTGATCGCCCTGTTCTTCCTGACATTGTCGTGCGGACTCTCAGGAAAGGAAGAGGAAACCAAAGAACCACCAGTGCAGGAAGTGCCTGCCAAAGAGCAAACAACCGAACAAGAACCGGCGCAACCATCCCAGCCCGAACCCACACAGGAAGCGCAGGAAGAGCAACAGCCGCAAACGCCAACCGAAGCGGTGTCGCCCGCTGGTGATCCAAATGCACCCCGTTTCTTCCGCGATGAGTTTGAAGGCCCCCTGGATGAGGTAAACTGGTCAACCCAGTACTTTTTCTATGTGGATGAGGACGTAGAAGAAGGAGACGAGGAAGCAACCCCCATCTATAGCATTGAGCAGGAACGCGGGGCACAAAAATTCTATATCGAAAGCCCATGGTTGTATGTCTATCGCATTTACAACCCTCATCTTTATAAAGATGTGCGCATTGATATCGAAGTGGAAAACAAAGGCGTCAACACCAACAACATCAGCCTCTTCTGCCGCAACACGGATTATGGCTGGTATGAGTTTATTGCCACCAGCGGCGGGTATTACAGCATCATGCGCTATTATGAGGACGGCGATGAAGAACTGGCGCAAGGTGGTATTCGCTCGATCAAGTTTGGTGATAAGAAGAAGAACGTCTTCACTGCCGTTTGCAACAGCAAAACTTTGATCTATATTGTCAACGGTGTTGAAATTGCTAAAGTGAAGGATGAAGAGATTCCTGATGAAGGCAATGTAGGATTCAACGTCTCTGCAGAAGGGGTAGTACCCGTGCAAGTTGAAGTTAACTGGCTGGAAATTAGCGAGCCGTAATGGTTTTGGTGTGAAGACAAAAATTCTCTTGACTCGCCTGTTAGGCGTCTTGCTCATCTCCGCAGCTATAGTAGGGTGGATAATGTGCGCTGCCGGGCTGGTTGCCATTTGGTATGGTGTCCCCCGGCTTGCCACTTCACTGCAACACACATTGGAAAGCCTGGATAGGACGCTCGAATCAACCAACCAGCTTCTTGCAGTAACCCGTTCCACTCTGGATACGCTTGACAGTCAGGTAACCATCATCGAGCGCGCCAGCCAGAACATTGCCTCTTCAATTGAGACGACATCTGCCATCGCAGATGACTTTGCCAGCCTCTCTGGTCGTGAATTGCCCTCCCTGGTGGAAAGTCTGCAAACTTCATTGGGGGCGATGGAAAGCAGCGCCCGTCTGGTGGATGATACGCTGAGTTTTATCGGGATGCTCCCTCTGATTGGCGCCCGTTACACTCCCGAGGTTCCCCTCAGCCAAACAGTGGCGGGCGTTTCGAGCGATCTGGATACTCTCAACCCTGTTTTCACGCGCATGAAAGGCAATATGCAAACCGCTGCCGCTGACCTGAAGTCCTTGAAGCAAGATGTTGAGGAGCTTACCAAAAGTCTGGATAACATCCAATCCAGCATCGCGGTGGTGCAAGGAGCCGTGAGCGATTATCAGGCAAAGGTAACCGCACTACGTCAGCGTCTCAACGATCTTCACCAACGGCTGCCAGCCTACCTGGCAACGGCTGCTACCGCGGTTACCCTAGCAATCATCTGGCTGGCGGTTGTGCTCATTGCCACTTTTCTACAGGGGCGGCAGCTGATGATGTTGGCTATTGTCTCTCCCGCGGTTGAGTGAGGTTTTCTTTTCATGAAGCGCGATGCCCGTCTCATCTTTCTGATTATCATCGGCTTGCTGATTGTTGCTTGCCGAAGCGAGATGATGATTCCCGACCGCGAGGCATCTTTGCTTGCACCTAGCAGCACAGCCCCGCCTGCTGTCACAGAGACCCCTGTCCCCTTTCCTGTACCCCATACCCTTACCCCTGCTAATGCCAGTCAACCCGGATGGGAAATGTATACAGACAACCAGTTCGGCTTTACAGTATCCTATCCGCCCAATTCAACCTTTGATGACACCTCTGGCGAGGCGCGCATCTATCTTCCTGTCCAGCCTGATACCAACCTGAGCGAAAAGTATCTCATTCTTGCTCCCCGTCACCAGGCGGAGTCATGCTCCGGCGAGGCGTATCTTGGCTTTAGCCCCTCTGAATCCCCGCCCGAGATGGTGACCCTTGGCGGAAGCAGCTTTTCAAAAGAAAGCGGGCACGATGCTGGCGCTGGAAATATTTTCAGCTACATTAGCTACTCTACAACAAAAGAGGACATCTGTCTCAGTCTTATCTTTGTTCTCCATTCCACAAATCCTGCAAATTACGACAATCCGCCGCCAGAATACAACTGGGAAGAAGAGACAGCAGTCTTTGAAGAGATTGTGTCCACTTTGCGGTGGCGTTAGCTTAGCCACCACAGCCCATGTCGTCATACGAACTGGCGCCGGACTGGCTGGTAGTATTCAAGGTGTCCGTAGCCTCGATATGGTATTGCCCGTTGACGTCCTCATGCCGCTTGCCATGCACCAATATTTTTATGTGATTGAATTGCGGGTTCACGTGAGAAGATAAAATAATATTGTGCTATAATATACATACGCCGACTTCGCTAGATCACGCTGGGTGATTAAAGCAAATAGTAGAGAAAATGCGTTTCTCTATCGAAGCCGTCTGAGAAATTTTTTGTTATATTTTAATATAACAGGGAGGTGGGCGGGATGACTACGCGGGTAAGAACGGTTGTGGTAGGAAGTGGGTATTGGGGGATCAATTATGTGCGCTTGCTTACGCATTTTCCCGGCGCGGAATTGGTTTCGGTGTGTGAGCAGTCCGAAAAGCGTCTTGAGGAAACTGCCGCGCGCTTTCCCAGTGTGAGACTTTTCGAGAATCTGGATGACGTTTTTGCGGAGGACGATTTTGACGCCGCAATAATCTGCACAAATCCTTCCAGCCATTATGCCATTGCCAAACGTTTCCTGGAAGCGGGAAAGCATGTTCTGGTTGAGAAGCCTCTCACCACTTGTTCAACAGAGGCGCAGGAGCTGTGCGACCTGGCAGGGCAGAAAAATCTTACGCTGATGGTCGGGCATATCTTTCTCTTCAATTCGGGCATCGAAAAGGTCAAGGCATACATTGAGGCGGGGTCGCTGGGCGATATCTATTATTTGTATGCGCGGCGCACGAATCTTGGTCCCATCCGCAATGATGTCAATGCGTGCTGGGATTTGGCGCCGCACGATATTTCCATTTTCAACTTTTTCATGGATGCAACACCGCAATGGGTTAGCGCTACGGGAGCGGGCTTTTTGCGTAAGGATTGCATTGATGCGGCGTTTATTGTACTTGGGTATCCCAACGGCATTCTTGGCAATATTCATGTTTCTTGGGCTGACCCGAACAAGGTACGCGAAGTGGTTGTTGTGGGGAGCGAGCAGCGCGTTCTGTTTAACGACATTTCCCCGCAGCAAAAGGTAACCATCTACAAAAAGGGAATAGCAGCATCCTCTTTGCCTTTCCTGAGTTATGGCGATTATCAGTTTTCGCTACGCGATGGAGATATCTATAGCCCTAGTTTTGTCAGCGTTGAACCTTTGAAGAAGCAGCTGATTCACTTTATAGAGTGTGTGCAAAAGCGCGAAAAACCGTTGCCGGATGGAAAATCTGGTGTCAACGTGGTTAAGGTGCTTGAGGCGGTTGATGCTTCGATTAAGGAAAATGGCAAGCCAATATCATTGCGTTGGTAAGGATACAATATCATGTCTTTACAGGAAATCACCAAAGTGCCGTTTGTGGATTTGGGAGCGCAGTATAACAGTCTCCGCGAAGAAGTTCTTGCAAGAATTGAAGAGGTGCTCAAAAGCAGCGCTTTTATCTTAGGTGCAGATGTGCGGCTTTTCGAGGAGGAATTTGCAGCTTTTTGCGAGGCGCAGCATGCTGTTGGGGTCGATTCGGGCACATCCGCACTCGAGCTGGCGCTGCGGGCGTTTGGTATCGGCACTGGTGACGAGGTGATTGTCCCGGCGAACACTTTTATTGCTACAGCTCTGGCGGTCAGCTATACAGGCGCCAAACCGGTGTTTGTCGAGCCCGATCCTATCACCTATAACATGGATGTAACCAAGCTAGAGGAAGCCATCACAGACAAAACAAAAGCCATTATCCCTGTGCATCTCTACGGGCAGCCAGCAGATATGGATGCCATCCTGGCAATTGCCCGCCAGCGTTCGTTAGTGGTCATAGAAGATGCTTGCCAGGCGCATGGCGCCAGGTATAAAGGGAGACGCACTGGCTCGATGGGAGACGCGGCGGCTTTTAGTTTTTACCCCGCAAAGAATCTAGGTGCTTATGGTGACGGGGGCGCAATTACCACCAATGATGCACAGGTTGCAGAAAAGATTCGCAGACTGCGCGATTATGGTCAAAGCAAAAAATATTATCATGATGAGCTGGGGTACAATCGGCGCCTGGATACGGTGCAGGCGGCGGTATTGCGTGTAAAACTCAAATATCTGGATAGCTGGAATGAGGCTCGTCGGCAACATGCCAGACTGTATTCTCAGCTATTAGAGGACAGCTGTTGTCAGATCCCCTCTGTGCCTGACTATGCCGAACCGGTGTGGCATCTTTACGTGGTGCAGGTGGATAATCGTCAAGGGTTACAGGAATATCTTTCAAGCAAGGGAATATCCACTGGGATTCACTACCCGATTCCCATACATCTTCAAAAAGCTTATGCCCATCTTGGGTTGAAGAAGGGTGCATTCCCTGTTACAGAAGAACTTGCGGATCGAATTCTCTCGCTGCCAATGTATGCAGAACTGACGCGCCCGATGGTAGAACATGTGGCGAGTTGTATCATGTCGGTCGCTCCATAAACTTGTAAAAGTCTCTTTATAATTTAGCGGTTTTCTCAAATAGTGGTCTTAAACGGTCCGATTTTTGGCGCTTTCTTGCTGTTACGAGATTCGGTGTAGCCGCTTGCTTTTTTGGCACTTGTAAAATTATATAATTTATTATAAAATAATATAATAATTTCTCGCGCGCAGATTTTCCAGAAACAAGTTCTTAAAACTTTCCTGAGTAAACACACAGAGGAACAAGAAAATGTATGTGATTGCCATATCACAAGGAAAAGGAGGGGTGGGCAAGACGACAACAGCGGTTTCGCTGGGGGCGGCTCTGGTGGAATGTCAGGAGAGAGTGCTCTTGGTTGATCTTGATCCACAAGAACATGTGCGCATCTCTTTCAACTTGAGGGGGGAATTTTCCTCGTACAACATGGATAGCGTTTTGCTGGATAAGGTACCTATTGCGAAAGCGATTCAGAACACGGAATTTCGAGGTCTGGATGTCATTACTGCCGGAAACAGGATGATCATTGCTGAGCAGTATCTCCCGATCCACAGAAACTATCAGCTCTTTCTCAAGCACCGTCTTGCTGAAGTTTCTGTTTTTTATGATTTTGCTATTCTGGATTGTCCTCCTTTATTGGGCGCCATCACTACCAATGCGGTTGCCGCTGCCAACTTGGTGATTGTACCTACACTCTCGGATGTGTATTCGATTATGGCGGTGAGCCGTACGATTGGCTGGATGACTGAGATACAACGAAAACATAACCCGGCTTTGACGTATCGGGTTTTGATTACCATGTTTAATAAGAGGAATAAGACAAATAGTCTAATGTTGGAAAAGTTATCCAGCGTCATGCAGGATAAGCTATATCAGACGGTTATTTCTACCAGCAGCAAGTTGCGTGAGAGTCAGATTGTGGGTGTTCCAATTGTGTATTATGCACCTAAAGTGAAAGCTTCTGAACAGTATCGTGCGTTGGCAAAGGAGGTACTAGACCATGTCCAAGCGGAAAGAAGAGTTAAACAAGCGTATTGACAAAATAGTGGACGCCATTGATGTTAATGGCAAAGCGCAAACATCAGACAGGGGCGTACAATATTTTCCCGGCTGGTCATGGGAGTGTGACTCAAAAGGAAAATACCTTTCTTGTTCGCCAGAGGTTTTTGATAATCTGGGAATTGTTGCCAGCGCTTTTATTGATAAATCGCTCTTCTCGTTTCGTCTAACGCGAGAAAGCGCAAGCGAGTTGCAGCGTTACCTCAATGAGTCACAGTCAGGTGGCAATCTGGTTGTTCGTTTTGAACATGCCAATGGAAAACTGATCGTGGTTAATCTTAACATTTCACCCAAACGCAGTGAAAGTGGGGAATTGCTTGGATGGAGTGGTTTTAATCAGGTCATACAGGAAGAAGCTGCACCAGCTGTCGTTGCGGAGGCTGTATCCTACCCGCCCGCTGAACCAGTTTTGATACGCCCATCAGCTTCTTATCGTGTGCCGACCCAGCCCGTTTTTCCAGCAAAATTACAGGCAGAAGCTGCTGAAGAGGTTGTGGAAGAGCGCGGGGCGGAACTTGCGGATTATCTTATGGTCATCATTCGCCGTCGCTGGGTGGTGTTGGTGACGTTGTTTTTCACTTTACTGATTGTGGCTTCGGTTCTTTCGCAGATGCCCAGCCAGTATACGGCAAGGGCAGTTGTACGGGTTACAAGCCCGCGCTCAGGGAGTGCTGACTATGTGGATTATAATACTGACCTTGGCCAAAGGCTTCTTGGAACGTATGTTGAACTGGCAAATGGAGAGTCTGTCAAGCGTGATTTGGCAAATTATGTAGATCGTGTGCCTAAAATTAAGGCGCAAGCGATTGAGAACTCAGAGCTGTTTGAAATCACTGTGCAGGACCCGGACCCCGGTTTGGCACAATATGCTGCAAATAAGATCGCTGAACTGGTTATTGTGGATGCCAGGTCGCGAGGCACTTCTGAAACACCAGTAAATGTATATATTGCTGAACCAGCCGCTTTGCCAACGCTGCCTTCCAGCCCTAGCCCGTGGTTAATCATTGCCCTAGCAGCGTTTGTTGGCCTGTTGGGTGGTATTGGTCTGGCGTTTGTTTTTGAGAGCCTGGATACCAGACTGTATGCTGATAAGCAGATTGAGGACCTGACCGGTTTGCCGGTGGTGGGTAACATTCCTGAGGGGGTGCGTCCTGGCAGTGCGGATGCCATGTTGTTTGACCGCCATATCCATGCTGAGGCTTTTCGGAGAATGCGCACCAATGTGTTTTCTCCTGTTGTCAACAGACAGCTTAAGTCCATTCTAATTACCAGCGCTGTTCCACGCGACGGCAAGACTGCTGTAACGGCTAATTTTGCTATCAGCCTGGCAAAATCTAATCGTTCAGTGTGTGTGGTTGATGCAAGTTTACGCTATCCAAAGGTGCATACATATTTCGATTTAGAGAACGAACGCGGCTTATGTGACGTGTTGGAAAATCGGGCAGGGCTTTTTGAGGTGGTATGCTCTACCAGATACCCCAACTTAAGCGTTGTACCAAGCGGTCAGTCTGTTTCTAATCCAGTTGAGTTACTCGATTCGGATGAGATGAGAGAAGTGATTAGCCAGTTGACGCAAAAATATGATGTTGTGCTGATCGACTCTCCTGCGTCCACTTCTGTAACCGATCCAGCTGTTCTGGCGCCAATGGTAGATGGAGTTCTGCTGGTTGTTCGCCACGGCTGGGTGCGGCGTGAGTCGCTTATGCGGGCGATTAAATATTTGAGCAATGTGGATGCAAACTTTATAGGTGTTGTTTCAAATGTTACTGACCAGGGAGCACGGGCAAGATTGTTCCGGGTAACAAGTCGTGCATGAAGGCGGCTTTGGTCAGATGAGATTGAGGTACAAATAGGGTATCGACATGCAACGCTCATTGCGCCAGGGAATTGACATCGAAGGGCGGCTACAGCTTTTGCTTGCCGGGCTTTTGGGGGTGATCCTTGGCTTTTCCTTTGCTTATGTTCCGGCTGTATATGTTGCAGTGGCGGTTGCTGTTATTTTTCTGGTCGTTCTGGCAATTCGCTCACCGCAGTTTGCCGTTTTAGGGATTCTGGTTTTGCTTTCCTCTGTGATTGCAGAGGAGAAACTCCCGCGCATTGGTGCTGGCAGTTTTAAAATCTGGATTACCGATTTGCTGATTATCGGTCTGATGGCGCTCATTGTCATTCGCTTGCTTGCTGACCGCACCTATAAGCTTTTTCGGTCACCGGTGGCTTTGCCTCTTGTTTTATTTTTGCTTTGGGTATTGCTCTCGTCTTTGCGCGGTTATTTTTTTCTTGGCAATTCGCGCAATGATGTTGTGATTGAGACCCGTATTTCTTTATATTACCTAACCACGTTCTGCGTATTGTATCTCATTCGCTCCAAGCCTAAAATTCAGTTTCTACTTGATTCGTTCTACTTCTTGGCTTCCATAGCGGCGCTTGCAATGTTGGCTCAATATGCTTTGGGGGCGCAGGTACCTTTTCTTTCTTCGGGTAAGATTTATCAGTTTTCTGAAGGTGGAGCCCCGACTGTTACGCGCGTCCAGGGAACTGTAGGCGAAGGGCTGGTAACCACAGCGTTTATTTTGAAAACGGTCACCATGTTTATTGATCGCCTGCGGTTTAGAAAAGTGATCGATCTGGCGCAGTGGCTGGTTATTGGGGCTGGGTTGTTAACCACGTTCAACCGCACACATTGGCTGATGGTTTTGATTGCTCTTTTGATTACGGTGGCTCTGGTTAGAAGGGAGGAGCGAAGGCGAATTATATTGTGGGGAGTGGTTGTGATATTTTTACTGATAAGTGTGTCGGCTTTTATTGTGCTTTTGCGCCCCGATGGCGAGGCAGCACAGTTTATCTATGCTGCTGCGGGACGTTTTGTCTCTGTTGCAGCTGGTGATTTATACACGAATGAAAGGACAAGTTCGCTTCTGTGGAGAAATTTTGAGTACGAATATGGAATTCCTCAAATATATAAACATCCGCTTATGGGACTTGGCATGGGCGCTCAGTATCGCCCTGTTCTTGCGGTGGATCACAAGACCTTTGAGGGTTGGACGTATTCTCACAACTCCAATTTGTGGATTGCCATGAAAACAGGGTTAGTGGGTTTTGCCCTTTATTTATGGTTTTTTATTGCTTTTATATGGCATGCTTTGATGAAATGGCGGGCTATACCGCTGGTCTCGCATCGTGGTTTTGTGCTTGGGTCGGCGCTTGGCTGTTTGGTGATTTTGATAGGCGCTAACATCCATCCCTTCGGTATGCAGCTGGAGTGGGTGCCAGTCATTTCAGTCATCATTGGACTAAGCGAGGCGATCATCTATAGCTACCGCGCTCGAAAAGAGGGGAATGTGGTATGAAACGCTATCGAAACGCTGTGGCATCGCTGATTGCCTTTTATGCTGCACTTTATCTGTTAGGGAATGTGATGGTGGGGGGGCAGAGACTGCTTGAATTTCATCCGTTCTTTTATGGGCTGTTGATAGTGGTTTCTCTCTCTTTGCTTTTTATTTCGCGATTACACCAATTCCCACTGGTTGTTATCATGGGAGGCGGAGTGGTCGTATATGGGGTGTTGATATTTCTGACCTCTTCCCTTCGCTGGGAAGATCAGGACGCCACATTGATGCTGATTGTTGAGCTGTTATGTCTTCTTGGCGCCATCGCGCTGTCCTACCGCCTGGCGCGTGAGCAAGAGGCTCTTGAAAAGCTCATTCAAGCGCTTATCTTACCGCCGCTGAGTCATAAGATTTTGAGCGCTCGTGAAGATATTCAACTAATTGAAGAGGAATTTTACCGTAGCAGACGATTTGGTTACCCCGTTTCAGCGCTTTCCGTGAGTTTTGACCCAAAACAAGGGCTTTTGGAAAACGATCTCTCTTTTCAAGCGCTCTTGAATGGATTACAGGAATGGATTAGGAGCCGTTATTTGCTTTATCGCTTACTCGAAACTGTGGATGATCACATTCGCAAATCTGATTTGGTTGTTTGCCCAGATGAGAATTATAAGCTGATTTTTATTTGCCCTGACACACAAGCAGAAAATCTTAAAGCGCTGGCGGACAGGTTACAAAAACAGTTTGAGGAAATATTGGGGATCAAAGTGAGGTGGGGAATAGCCTCATCCTCGAAAGAAGCGCCAACCTTCCATACTTTGGTAGCAAAAGCAGAAGAAGCTTTGGAAGGCTCTTTATCGGATAATAAGGTGCAATCAGATGATTGATCTGAGATAGGAAAGGAAGCTATTATGAGCACAAAGAAAATACGACCCATTTATCGTTCTGTGGCGTTGGTTCTTCTTGTTGTTTTTGCCCTTCAGATTATGATTGGCGAAGTGATTTTCTCACACCAGGCGGTTGCTGCGACGCTTCCTTCCCCTGTACCGACGCGCACGCCTACTTTGGCGCCCTCGGTTACGCCAACCAAAAGACCAACTGCCGGTCCAACCCCAACACTGTACCCGACTCTTAGCGATTTTAGCGTGTATCCGGGAAATGCTCGGTTGAGCCTTGCTCAGCTAGGCTACACAGAAATTATTATGAATTATCCGGATACGGAAGAGGTTTTTGTTGCGCTTCCGGACCAATGGCAAGTGAGAGGCTCCAGCTTTTTCACGCTGCACTATACCCTTTACGACCAGTGGATTACCAGATCAGGCTCTTCAACAGACTCGTATTCTCGTAATCAGCCTCCAACGATGGAGGTTTATGTGAATGATTTGCTGGCAGCCACCTTTACTCCTCAGCCGGGGCCCGATCATTATTTTACCTTTGAGATACCTTACCAGACGACAGATCGAGTTGTCATTAACCCACCTAACTCATTCACATTTCGCTTTGATTATGTCAACCTTAATGACATTTACTGCGATTATGTTGGTATCTTGAAGATACATGATGATTCGTTCTATAACGTAGACTTTGAATTGATGCCGCCCACGCTGGATCTTTCGAGATTTCCGTTACCAATCTCACAGAACTCCTCTTTGCCTGAAACCATTTACTTTATCATTCCTGATAATTTCAGCGGTAGTGATCTAGCAGCTGCGGCAACGACCGCAGCAATGATCACCAAGAATTCTGTTTCGACAATTACATATAAGCTATTTAAGGAAGCGGATCGTCTGCAAATCCCTGATAAAGCCAATGTGGTTATCATCGGCACACCCTCCAAAAACGGATTTCTGCGGGATGTTCTGTACAAATATACTCCCGGCACAATAGGGTTGCCCTCTACGTTGCGCGGCGGCAAAATCTATATCAATAGTGCCAATCGTCTGCTCAACGATGATGAGGGTTTTGTTCAGATGATGCAAAGCAACCGCAACCAGCGGTTTACCTACCTTGTGGTAACGGGTAACACAGATCAGGGCGTTGAACAGGCGGCGAGGGGGCTTTCTTCCCCACCGCTTGGGCAGGTGGGGTCTGGCTTTGTTGTCAGCTCAAGTTTTAAGATACCCGAATATAAGCTGAATGATGTTGTTACGTTCAGGAGCTTAGGGTTTACCAGTGCCACGTTCTATGGTTTGGGAACGGCTTCTCGCAATATCTTTTTCTATGTCCCGCGCAATTGGAAGATGGAAGATGGAACAGCAGTGGTGCTGCGATATCGCAATTCGGATAACCTGGATGAAACCAATTCAGGGCTGGTGGTCTATGTCAACGATCAGCCTGCTGGCTCTGTGCGCGTTGAGCTTAAAACAACTGGTGAGAAGGAGATCACTATCCCCATCAACAAAGCTGATATTCGCCCAGGTTGGTTGAATGTGCTTCGCATCGAAGCCAACATTACCTCACGTCTGGTATGTTTGTATAACCCGCGTTCTTTCTTTATGAATGTGCAGGATACCAGCTTGCTTTTGCTGCCCCATTCAATCATCACAGATCCCAAACAGCTTTCACCGATTGCGCATCCCATTTATTATATGGGCACCAGACCCGATATTCACGTCTCTATGCCTACCAATCCTACTTATGATGACATGAACATGTTGCTGAGCTTTGCTTCTCTGTTTAGTGCGATGAGGCTTCCGACGGTGAATTTTCATGTCAGCTTGGGGCTTGAGGAGGATCTTTCAGAAAAGAGCAATTACAATATTTTGATGATAGGCAGACCTTCTGTCAATCCTCAAATTGCTCGCGTTAATAAGGATTTGCCCCAACGGTTTGTAACCGGGTCAGATACGCTGGAGCAGATGGTAGGAGATGTGGCATATCAGATTCCGCCCGGTGTCAGTATTGGTTTGATTCAGGTGATTAACTCTCCTCTCAATCCCGAAATGGGGCTGACGTTGATCAGCGGCACAACCGAGGAAGGGCAGAAGTATGTTTATGACCGCTTAACCCTTTCCCCAAATCTAGCCGAGCTGGCTGGCGATCTGATTTTCATCGGCAAGCAAACTTTGCGGGCTTTTAACACTCAAGGTATTCCAGTAGCATTAGATTTGGCTAGTTCTGGGGTTTCTGGTACGCAAGTGGCATTGCAGCTTGTTCCTACTGAGGTTACAACTGCCTTGCCAGAGCCAACCAAACCCTCTAAGTATGTGTCAACAATCACAGCGGAAAACCCAGTGTCGCAAATGGTTGGCAGGTATTTACTGATTGCCTTGATTGTGGCGGGGTTGATTGTCCTTGTGATTGCGATTGTTCGCACCGCGCGTGGTGGGAGAAGCTTCTAGAGCAGGGAGATTCGATTCTCCTGTATCTGGTAAACAAGATGGCAGGATGGGCAAATGGCTTTTTGCCCATCCTGTTTTAACTTAATCCCACACTGACACACCCACCCGATACGTTTTGCTGGATTTCCAATGACAAGAGCATAAGCAGGAACATCACGTGTAACAACGCTGCCTGCGCCAACCATGCTGAATTCCCCAATTGTATTGCCTGCTAAAATGATTGCGCCTGCCCCCAGTGTGGCGCCCTGTTTGACCAGTGTCTTTTTTAACCAGTCCTGGGTCTCATAGCGCTTTTTTGCCTGCGGCAATCTTGGAGAGCGCGGGTAAAGGTCATTGGTAAAAAACACATGTGGCCCCACGAAAACACCATCTTCTAACATGACCCCCTCGAAAATCATATTGCCATTCTTAATGGTGACGTTATTCCCGATAATAACCCCAGACTCGATGAAACAGTGATCACCAATATTGCAATTTTTTCCAATAGACACGTTGTTCATCACATGGGCATAAGCCCAAATGCGTGTACCCTCTCCAATCGTGCTGGTTTCGACAAGAGCAGTAGGATGGGAATAGAAGTTGCTCATGGATTACCTTTCTGAGAATTTGCTTTTGACATGACTTAAGACAATGGCGAAATTTGGAGCGCATTGTCCACGATGGCAATTTTTCCTGTTTGAGGGTTACTTTCTTGCTTGTGGCGGGTGCGCCACCATTGTGACACTTCGCGCGGCAAGGCATGGTAAGAATTGCGTTGTTTCATCTCTGTCAGGAATTGTTTGTAAATATTCCATGTTCTTTCTTCTCGCAGATAATCGGGATGAGAATTGAGCAATGCCATGCCCGAGTATTTTTCAATGAAGTTGACCTTATCAAGCCAAATTTGCGGCGAGTTTTGTTTTAAAAGCGAAACGAGGGTATAGTCTTGCAAAAGAGTATATGGTAGCTCAACAAAGTGTCCAATGAAGAAGGGGTAGATACTCATCGTTCCCCCAGGCATTGGTTCATAGGGATCGCTGTCAAAGAAGGAAAGATCATACTCTATTTCCAGCATTTGCATCCATTGTGGTTGTCGGTGCGTGAGGGGAGAACGGAAACCAGACGCCTTCAGTTGTTTAAGATATTGGTTGATGCGAGCTGCGCGGTGTTCAAATTGGGATTGAGAGAAAAATAGTTTACCGTCGTGTTTTAGGCCATGGACGCCGATCTCAAAGCCACGTTGACGCAATTCTTCTATCAAACCTCGATCTAATGGATAACGTTCTGGAATAAAATTGAATGAAGAGCGAAAACCCAGGCTTTGTTCTAAATCGGCTACCCGACCCACAAATTTTTGCCCTTCCGCAGTTTCGATATCGTGGGTTAAAACAAAAGCGAAAGGTTTCCCTTCTGGCCAAAAGTAAGCAAAGCGCATCTCAACTTGAGAGATCAGAAGCATGACTTGCCGCATGACTTCCCAGAGAAACTGCGGGTAGCGCGGTTCGAGTGGCCATTGTAAAGGAAAGTCTAGCCGCTCGGGCTTGCTGTACCAGCTGCGTATCCGCCATGCCAAAGGCTGTGGGATAAAGGGCTTAAGATGATAATAGAGCCTTTTTGCAGTTCCCAACCGCCACCTGTTTTTGCCAAATTGACCTTCGCCCAATACCCATTCGAGCAGGGCGTCTATATCTGTAAAGCGATTCTCCGGGAATATCTCCAGGATAGGCAGGGCACGTAGCACTGCTTGCTGCCAGATGTCTTCGCTTTGATCGGGCATGCACAGCCAGAAGTTGCGCGGGTGGTTTGCACTCCAGAGAGAGTTGCTCATCCGATATGCCTGTATAAGAGCTCACCGGCCAAACGACAGACCCAGAGTGGGGAGCGGCGGATAACGGCATTGATAATATCTATCATTTTTCCTTCCTCTTTAGGCATACTGCCAATATAGGAGTATATCAAAGGTTGCTCCATGTATCCCCATTTTGCCTTGTACTGCCGCAGCCCCTCGTTGTCAATAGCGCTTCTTCCAGCGTCAAAGTTTTTGTAGCCGTGTGTGCATCCCCACTTGATCACTTCCCAGTCCAGCAGATGATTGGGGTGAAGATCAGTGAGGTTAATGTTTCCAGACGCGCCGTATTTCATGGTAACCGTTTGCTGGAAGTGAAGAAAAACTTCTCCGGCGATACAAGCATCACCTGCATACGCCAGCAGGACTCCTCCCAGCCCTTTTTCCAGTACGTTACGTCCCAGATTTTCGAAGTAATGCCAGGGTTGTACAGGAATGCCATGTCGTTTTCGGGTGATTGTCTGGAGACGGTAAAATTGCTGCAAGTGGTCTTTTGTGGTTCCCATCTCAACCCGCACCCCGCGCTCGATGGTGGTGCGAATGCAGTAACGTATCTTGCGGCGGAACTGCCCCAGCATGTCCTCTTCTGTCGTTTTGCAAAATTGTGCGGTGTGGAGAACGTGCTGTTGAGTCGCCTGTATTTCTGGACGAGATGGGTATGCCCAGCGTAGCTCTACTTTTGGGATATTATTTTTTCTCCAAAGCGCAATCAGAGCATTTGTGAGGGCATCGAGTGCGGTTTCACTTTCGAACAACGGGGCGCAATGGTCGCTAAACGGCAAGGAAACCCAGCGCCTGCCCGTTATCCTGCTGTTCACTTCCGCTAATGGGACGCCTGCAACAATCTGACGACTCTCATCTTCCACAGCAACTATAAAAGTGCGGTACTGGTAGCTGTCTTCGAGGTTGAGCAACCAAAAAGGATGGTGAAAAATGTTTGCTGCAGGTTGCTTGCTGATGAATTCCATCCAGCGTGCGTTGCCTGGTGCTAAAGTTTGGGCATTCATAATAAGGATGTCACCTGAAAGCGAGTAACTTTCCTAGGAGTTGATAATATTCTTCTTTGCCTTTTTCCCAACCGAAGTTTTGTACGTACTCTCTATCTGCCTGGTTGACCATTTTTTTAGCAAGCTGTGGGTCGCGGTACAGGCGAAGAACGCGCTCAGCGAATTGTTCTATTGTGCCAGATTCAAAATAGAGTATCGCCAGGTCTGAAAAGAAATCTTCCAAAACACTCAAACGGGTTGCCACAATGGGCAACCCCATAAGAGCGTATTCAAACACTTTTTCTGGAACTGCGATATCCATGTAGGGTTCTCGCAACGCGGGGTAAATGCCCACATCTGCCAGCGCCAGCAAAGACGGGATTTGTTTTACTGGCACAGGTGGTCTAAATTCAACATAATTCTCCACGCCTAACGCTTTTGCCAGTTGGATAAGTTCGTCCGTGTAATCTGTATGTGGGCCAATAATTTGTAAGCGAATATTTGCAGCTTCTGCAATCATGAGCGGCAAGGCGCGAATGGGGATATCAAGACCGTAACGTGGGGCTTGGGTGCCCGGGTAGATCAATGTGAAACTGACGTGTGTTTGTTGAATAGTCTTTGCAAAGGCATGACGGTTGAATATCTCGCGGTCGGGGGTATTGTAAATAACAGTGAGCCGTTCCTGCTTCAGACCACGCTGGATGAGGCGCTGTTTGAACCCTCGGCAAGCTGTGATGACAGTGTGTGCAAAAGCAGTCGAGAGCCTTTCCTGGAGTTTTAGTAGCCTGACCATCCAGTGATTTGATCCGCACCGAAACTTTGACATATAAAAATCTGGCATGATGTCATGGATATCCAAAATGATCCGCGTTCCTAGCAAGCGTGGAATGAAAGCGGCAAACACTAGGAAGTCTGGCATATTATGAACATGAATGACATGATAACGATGCCGGATATGCAGCCAGGTGGTGTAGGCAAAGTACAGAAAAAAAGCAATGGTATACTCGATCAGATAATTTCCCTGTGATGCGCCTTTTCTGCTAAAAGGAATAGAGTAAATGTGGATGTTGTCTGTAATGGGGGGATGAGATTTAAGGCTGGGGTCTAGAACACAGATGATATCTACTTGAGCGCCGTCACTTGCCAGAGTCTCGGCGTAGCGGCGCACCCGGGCGTCCATGTAATAGTCCTGATGAACAAGCATACACACGCGAAGACAATTAATCTTTAGCATTTTCTGTTTTTTGCTTTTTAAGGACAGATTGATACACCTTAAGAACTTCACGGCTTGTTTTGTCCGCGCTCAGAAGAGAAATTGTCTGATCGGCAATGCGCTTATTACGTGCAAAGACCAGTTGTAATTTGTCGGCAATGTCTTGCGGTGTATCTTCACAAAGATAGCATCCCTCTATCTTTGGGAGATATTCTATCAAATCTCCAACTGGCACGGAAATAACTGGCAGCCCGCAAGCTAAAGCCTCACGCACGGCTACGGGGGAGCCCTCATAAGCAGAGGCGAGGACGAGGGCATCACAGGCATTCATGTATTTAGCCAATATTTCGCGTGGTTGGTGGTATATGACCTCTATGCGAGTGGGAAATTGTCCTTTGAGAAGTTCTACTGCCTCTTGAACAAGAGAGAAGCGTTTTTCGCTTCTGGCCGGATCCCATGGGAAAAGGATACATTTTTCATTGAGCGGTAGTCCCAATTCTTTGCGTGCGGCTTCGAGGGGGTAAGGCTTGAAAATGTCGGTGTTAATCCCTGAAGGGATGACATGAACGTGCTCTTTTCTTTCAGGGAGAGCCTTTGCCATCTCCTGTGTGCGGACAATCACCTCGCTAACCAGGCGAGCGACCCATTTGCCAATAATAGCGTCCCGCCCGCCTTGCTGGTAAAACCTTTCATTGCTGAGCAGGTCTGTACCCATCAGAGTTACGACGATGGGGTATTTGAACTGCAGGCGCGCCAGTATCCCGTTGAGACTGTAAAAGGCATGTATCAGATCAAAGCGGCTCTTTTGAAAGTTGAGAAGAAAAACTTTAAGCGCGGTTTTGAGGTAGGAGAGCTTTTTACCGGTCTGCACCCCCCAGCGCTCAAAGCAAACACCTTGCCGCTCCAAAGCTGCAATTTGATCAACAATGCCCGGATGGGCAAAATCGTTTCCCTTTTTGGTTATATGGGCTATAACAAGGACTCTCAACATGATAGATTTATCTTGTTGGCTAAATCCAACATGGTTATAGACTGCATACGCCCTCGCTCAATTTCTTGGGCGACAGCTTGAAACACATAACGCATCTTTTCGAGATCCTTTGGCGTTTGGACTTCCCATGGATGCAGCCAAAAGTGGATGATTTTTTTTTGTTCAGCGGCTTTGTGTATTCCATTGACCATACGACGCAGACGCAGCAAATGTAGACCGGCATTATCCAACCAGCGCTCTAAACCCCAGTTGAAGCCCTTAAAGTGCATAGATGCGGGTATAGCAATCATGCCATGGATATCTTTTTTGATATTCTCAAGGGTGAACAGCGGCGGCGTGCTGATTGCCAGCAAATGATCTATCGTTTTGATGTAAGCGCCAAAATATCGATTTCTGATCCAAATAGACATTGGTTCTTCGGTACGATAACAGATAAAGCCGTATTCGCGCAAAACGTCTAGATGCCCGGCTTTGTCTCTAGGGAAGACAACGGATTTGGGGACGATTCCCTTTCGGCTGGCAACACGTAGCCACTCTTGTACTTCTATTTTGGCATCTTCTTTGCTCATGGTTTTCGGGTTAAAAATTTTATGTGTATAACCGTGGAAGCCAATGTCATGTCGTTGTCGGCGACAGATCTCCTCCACAGCGTCCGCTCCATACCACAAGGGATGGCTTGTGCCGTAAGCCTCCTCGAAGCTGCGATATTTCCCTTTCCATTCCATCAGAGGGCAAATTTTGCAGTACTCACAGCGTTCGTAGAATAAGTGACCGACAATTGCCCATGTGGCTTGAATGTTGTATTCATCCATCAGATCCAGGAGGCTACGAATAGCCCAGCGTTCGCGTGATCCGTCTGGAGAAAAGGTAATTGCCCGTTCCTTGTCTTTATCAAACAGCCCGGTACCCAATTCGGTATCTAGAGAAAGCACAAAATAGCCCAAGGTTTGTTTATCCATACTGACGAATTCCATATTCAAGAGCCTGGCTGAGGGCACGGGCGGATTCTGCCCACGTCCATTGATAAGCAGCTTCAGAAGCGCGTTTTCCCATTATGGCAAGCTGTTCTCTGTTTTCCCATACTAGGTGCAAAGTTTCAAGGAAACTGTCTATACTGGATTCTTTTGCCCAGAATACATAATCGGCGTTTTCGATGACACTGGTGTGGCATTCAATGCGGGTTGCCAGAATCGCCAAACCGGAAGCCATATACTCAAATAGCTTAATTGGACTGCTTACCCTAAACTTGATTTCATCAGGAAAGGGTAGTACGCCAACATGCGCTTTTGCCAGCCAATCGGGTATTTCCTGGTGTGGTACATGTGCGATGACCTGGATAATACCCTCAGATTCCTTCTGCAGAAGCAGGAGGTCGTTCATTTCTGTTCCTTCGCCGATGAAGGTCATGGTAAAGTTCATGTTTTGGCGGCAGGCGGCTAACACAGCGCGCCCGAAAACCGTCAAATTGCGCCCGTCGCTCATTGATCCGATATACATTAGGCGCACTTGCTGACGGGCAATACCCCAATTCCGTTTTGAGGATGCCTCCGCAAATTTCTCTAATTGAACACCAGATGTCCATACCCCCCAAAGCTTCTGAGGGGGGATTTTCAACACCCGCGCCATGGGCTGTGTAATTACCACGCGCCCATCTACTGCGCCGTGATTTGCCAGCCAATTGATAGCATAGAAATATCGTCTTCGCAGACGGTCTTTCCAACTGGAAATCTCTTTTGGCTGCATTGGCAGGGAACGGATGTCCAAAACAAAGAGAGGAGTTTGTTTCCCAATCAGGTTCCGTAGCAAAAGGACTGGAAAGAAAACAGGTACTGACATCTCATGAAACAAAATGATTTGCGGCTTTTCAGGCAATCGAAACAGGTATGACAGTATACGAAGGTGATAGATGATCTGCCTGATAAGATAAACTTTGGGCATAGGAATACCCAAATACTCGATGTCAAATTTTTTGTGAATTCCTGCTGAATCAGGCGCGATGAGAGTTACTTGCCAGCCAAGCTGTCTAAGCTCATGTGTCGTATACAGCCAGGTGCCAACCCCCAGTGTTTCAAGTGGATCTGTGTTGATCCAAAGCAGGTGCTTTTGGGATTGTTTTATTGAGTTTGAAAGCTTATAGGAAGAATCAGTCATGGAGAAGACGAACTGTCTGTAGATGAACGGTTTCTAAAGGGGTACTGCAAAGCATAGCCAATAGTGAAAAGCGGAGAGCAGGAAACCCCACTGAGAATAAACCTTAACGTTGCGGTAAAGTCTCTGATTGCCAATGCTTTGCGTGCAAGATGAAGATAAGCGCGGGCTTTGGTCTCTTTGCTCATCCAGGGCATTTTGGGAAAGTAACGCTGATTGATCTCGGCATGTGCCCGATAGATTTGGCGGGCTTTGGTGCTGGTGAGCGCACCAGGGTGATCCCTGTATTGATATAGGTTCTTGTGCAGGGGGGCAAATTGAAAGCCGTTGACCATGGCGCGCAGCTCAAACTCCAAGTCTTCTGCCAGAAAGGCGTTTTCATCGTAATACCCAATTTTCTCGTGGATGATTCGGCGATACAAAAAACATCCACCAATTACATCTACAAACCCCAGATCTTTCCAATCACCAGCCAATACAGTTTCTATCAACATACCATTTTCATCAATTAAATCAAAGTCGGTATATACAAAGGCAATTTCGGGATGGGCGTCCAAATAATCTGCCATCTCCTGGAGAGCCGTTGGCTGATACAGATTATCGTCGGATGTCCATGTCATATACTCGCCCTGAGCAGCTATAAAACCAGTGTTTAGAGCGCCTGGCAGGCGACGGTTTTTATCATGACGAAACGAGCGGATACGTTGATCGAGTGAACAGTATTCGGCAATGATTTCAGGAGTGGAATCTGTTGAGCAATCGTCCACAACCAGCAATTCCCACTTCTGGTGAGTTTGCCTTAATACGCTTTGAATGGATTGGCGCAGATAGCGCGCGCCGTTGTAAACTGGCAAAACAATGGAAATTAGCGCGGTGGACATAGCTGGTGAATTATATCAGGAATGGGTTTTATTCTTTGTTAACCCTATTTTAAGGCGGGAGATAATTTTAAATGCCTCTTGATAAGCCATTTGAACATCCTCCGTGCGCAACGCTCCAAGCAATAAACTTGCTGCCATATAGACAGTAAACACAATGGGCGTGATGATCAGTTTTTGCTCGAAGAGGAAAAGAGCAAGATAGCCAAGCGTTAGCAAGAGCAAAGGCTTTAAGTATACGGTTGCGCTTATCTGGAGTGCACGCCGCCGCAGGAAAAATACATTAATTGGATTGACAACTGCCAGACCAATGAGAGCTGAAAGGGCCGCCCCAACGACGTTGAATCTGGGTATGAATAGAAAGTAGCAGGCAAGCACAACGACAAAACGGACAAGGTTAATATAAAGAGGCTTATCCGAATCGCCAATCGCTACCAGCGAATAGCCTAAGTTGGCGTCCATTGCAATAAAAATCAATACGACCATTAGAACGCCAAAGGCCGGAACGCTGGAAAGATACTGCTCAGAGAAAGCCAGACGGAAGAACCATTCGCCGAGGCCAAAAGCCAGGAGGGTGGCAGCCCCGCCCAAAAAGCAAGTCAGGCGGTTAGCGTGATTAACCATGCTGGCTACTTTGTCTCTTGCGCCACTGGCATAGAGGTTGACGATGAAGGGAAAATACACATCCTTGAAAGCATTGTACAGCATTTCCAGACTTTCGGGAATGCGGCGGGCAAACTCATAAATAGCAATCTCCGCTGGGCCAAGCAAGTAACCGATGATGATAGTATCTGCCCGGCTGTACCCATACCCTAGCAAATTATTACCATAAAGCGGCAGACCAAACTTAATCATTTTGCGGAGTCTCTCCCAGTTTAACTCTAAACGGAGAGGTATTTTTGTGGCGAAGATGGTCAGAATCAGACACAGGAATTTTGGCGCAAGTCTTGCCCAAACCAAGCCATAAGCACCCAGCCCAAATGGGATGACCAGCACAGCTGTAAGGATGAAGCTGGTCAACCCGTAAATAAAGCTGATCCATGCTAAGACCTTAAAATTTAATAAACCCTCTAATGTGTACGAGTAGAAGGACAATAATCCCTCTATGAGTAGCATGAAGGGCAGAAAGACCAACAGCTCTTTGGGGATGTTTCCTCCCAGTAGCTTGTAGACGCTGTCTTGCAAGACAAAAATCAGTGCGCTGATCAACAGAATGCACAAAGCTCTGAAGTATAAGCCCGTGTTGACAACCACACGGCGTTCGGTTGGGTCTTCTGTGCCCGCAATGAATCTGGTTACTGCAGTATCAATGCCAAATTCGCTAAAGTATAACCCTAAGCCAATTAGCACTTGCAACAGTACAAATCCGCCATATTCTTCCGCTGGTATCCAGCGCGCGTAAATGAATAGGCAGAGAATCCCAAAAGCCACTGTAAAGGCTCTGCCCAGTCCAGAGGAAATCACGTTGCTGAGGAAGCGGGTAAGCACAGAAGTTGGCAAGAGCCCTCACAGTTTATCGTATTTGTAGCGACCAGAGGCTTTGATACACAACTTATATAACCAGTACAGAGGGGGGGTATATACACGGTCATACGCGCCGACAGTGCGGACTACCTTTCCACCGAAGCCGCGCTTGAATCGGTAGAGTCCCCAGCTCTGTTCTGTTTGATTGCAGTGCGATTCGAGATAGTCCTCATCATAATCGGGGACACTGCCTATATCATACGTGGTGCAGCCATGGCGTGCTGCCCAGCGCATTGCTTCAAAGTGCAACAGATGAGCAGGTCTTCGCTCGCGCTCTTCTGCTGTACAGCCTGTGTAAACTCCCCAGCAGCGGCTGCCGCCACTTATGGTCATTAGTCCTGCCAAAGGTTTGTTTTCATATTCAGCCAGCAATATGACACAGCGAAAAGAGTTTAAAGGGTTCTCAGCGCATAATCGATAGCCATGATAAATTTTCTCAAAATAGCTTATCCCACGAAGTTGAAACCCGCGGCGAAATGCTGTTGATTGAACCATTTGCCAAAAAGTGATGAGGTCGTCGGATTCGCGGACTTTAACCCCTCTCTGCAGGGCGTGTTTGGTATTCTGTCGCCCTGTTCTCCTCATGCGGGCAAGCCATTCCTCCTCACTGCCGGTTAAGTCAACTACAATGTTTCGACGCGGCTGTATATATTCAACGACATGCTGAAAGCCTTGCAGTTCATCCAGGATGTCTTGTTGGAGAGGCTCATACGCGTCTGGTTCTACCTTGAGGAAGATAACACCCCTGATGCGGCAAAAGTGGTCAATCTCTTGCCAAAGAGGTAGCCAGCCTTTGCCTATTGGTCCATTTGGGATGTAGGCGATTTTGATCCCCATTGGTAATCTTGGAAACAAGATTTGAGCGCCTGCAGATTGGGTTGCGATGTATACGGGATCAGCGTACCCGGCAACCGATTTGGCTTCTCCCCAGCAGGGGGATTGTTGATAGTGCGCTTCCGGGTGTTGTAACAGAAATTCAGACCATTGAGAGGTTGTTAAGATTCCCATCCCTGTACCCTTGTTATTTTTTACCCTTACCGACTGAGAATGTTGACCAATTGATCAAATAATTTAGAATCAGCCACTTTGGGAACGATTACTTGTAAGATTTTCGCCAAAAAGTGGCAGTGAACGAAGCCATAAGTTTGCGGGAAAATTACCACCTCGCCGCCAAAACCTGTTTTGAAGGAAGTAAACGTGTCTTTTGAATAATCAGGTAGCTCCTTGCCGCTTAGCAGTGCCTGCGCTGCGCCAATTTGGATACCGCCCATATCCATATAGCGATACCCGTTTTGCTTTGCCCATTCAATCAATCCCCAATACACGGCGTCATTGGGGTGGTAATTGCGATATTTGCCGCTCCACCCGCCACGCCATGAAGTAACCGTATCGCCAAATGCGAAAGCAAACACGGTTGAAACCGCTTCCCCTTGGTATTCGGAAAAAGCAAATTGTACCCATTGATGGGGTGCAAACAATTTCCACACTTGTTCAAAAAGGGTTTTATCTTCTTTTTCAAACTGTTGTCGCTCGGCGGTGGCGCTTAGGAGGTGATAAAATGTATCCAGATCTTCTTTGGATGAGCCAATCCGTACCTGTATGCCGTCGCGTTTGCTATGACGAATATTGCGTCTTGTACTGGGTCTTATCTTAGCCAGGATGACATCCAGTTCTTGCTGTAAGTCAATCAAAACGGTGCCGGGGGGTGTAATGTTCTGTACGCCATAAAAGAAACCCATCGAAGGTAACACTTTTTCTATGTACGTTCCGTTGTTTGGTGGCTGCAGGAAGAGCACGGTAATGCCGTGCTGCTTCGCGGCAAGAATGATTTGACGGATAAATGAGCGGATTTTTTCTTCTTGCTCTCTTCCATTCGCAAACAATGGGCCCTTTGATAGATACGCTATTTTTCCCAAAAAGGGGACAGGTAAGGGACGCATGAGTATCTGTGCGCCAGCGATGAGGTGTTCCCCATCAAATAGTTTGATGCGCAAAGGCTCCCAGCGTTTCAACATCTTTACTCGTGCCCAAAGACTGGTTTGCGAGTAGTGCCCTCCGGTTGTGGCAGCTACAAACTGATCCCACTCATGGTCCTCAAGTTGTTTGGAAATGACGGTTGAAAGTTCCATGATGTACTATTTCTTTTTGGGTTGGGTTCAGATATGATCTTCCCGATAACGCCCAGAAGCCCGTATATACAAACGGTAAAGAAGATACATTAGCGGGTTGTAGACACGGTCCCACGCGCCAACAGAGCGAACAATTTTCCCGCCAAAACCACGTTTAAAGCGATATAGTCCCCATGTACCTTCTGTCCTCCATGCATTTGCTTCCAGGTATGCTTCGTCATAATCGGGAATGCCGCCCAAATCGTAACTCAGACATCCCTTTGAGGCTGCCCAACGCATCCCCTCAAAATAAACCAGGTAGTTCTGCTTGAAGTCAAATTGTTCCTCACAGGTTCCCGTGTACACTGCCCATGCGCGGGAGCCGTTTGCTAAGACGATTTTGCCTGATAAAGGTGTACCCTGATAGCTCACAATCAACAGTGTACCTTGGAGCGAGCAGTTTTTGGGGCGATCTTTGCAGATACAGCTGTTGTATAGTTTTTGGAAATAATTTATATCACGTGGCTTGAACCTCCTGCGCTTTGCAGTGCAGGCAACCAGTTTCTGAAATGTGGGGATATCTTCGGACTCCGAGAGGATTAAGCCCGTCTTGATCGCTTTTCTAATGTTCTTACGTGTTGTTTTGTGCATGTTAGTCAGCCAATCTTCGGCATTTCCCTTTAGATCAAGCACAATATTTCTTCTGGGTTGAATATATTCCACCACTCTTTGGAACCCAGCCATTTCCTCCAGTAACTGGTCATCCACTGGTTCAAGGTGGTCTGGTTCCACTTTGAGGAAGATGGCTCCCCGTTTGCGACAGGCTATATCGACTTCATGCCACAGTTCTTGCCAGTGATTGCCAATCGGGCCGTTGGGAATGTAACCTACCTTTATTCCAAGTGGTAGGCGCGGGAAGAGAATCTGAGCACCAGCAGTAGAGGCAATAACATATACTGGCTTATCATAACCATACCCGCATTTGAGCTCTCCCCAGCAGGAGGATTGTTGGTAATGTGCTTGCGGGTGTTGGGAGAAAAAGGCGTCCCATTCTTCAGCAGATACTTCGGGCATAGAAATATAATGATCTTGATTGATGCGCTAATGGGTCAAAAAATTTATCATCCAGCGCCTTTTGCAGATAACATTGCTGGAATGGTTTCGAAAATTAGTTGAATATCCAGCCAGATAGACCATTTACGGATATAGCGAATGTCCATTCTAAGCTGGTCGTCAAAGGATACATAACTTCTTCCTTTTACTTGCCATAGCCCAGTAATTCCTGGTGGCATTAAGAACCTCTCATTATGCCATAAGTCAAACTGCTCGACCTCGTACATTGGCAGGGGGCGCGGGCCTACCAGACTCATTTCCCCTTTGATGACGTTGATGATTTGAGGCAATTCATCTAAACTTGAGCGTCGCAACAGTTTACCCACGCGGGTGATACGTACGTCATTGGTCAGTTTTACGCCATTGCTTTCGTTGAGCCTGCCAGCGGCATAGGCTTCGATGTGCTTTTGATGAATGGTCTGATCGGCGTTGGCATACATGGTGCGAAACTTAAAGCAATTGAAAGGGATGCAATGGAGACCAGCGCGTTTTTGTATAAAAAAAACCGTGCCAGGAGAATCAAGCCTGATCAGTATGGAAATCAAGAGCATCAGTGGCACCAAGATGGGCAGTGCAATGAAAATCAGCAAAAGGTCAATCGCTCGCTTAAGCATTAACTGACGTCGTCTGCTAACGATTGCTGGATATGGGGAGCGCATCTTTAAATAGGATAACGACACGTATGTTTTTGGTTTCTATGCGTTATTTTACTGTATCTCGCGTATTTGAATATTATCTACATATATTGTAGCCGGATTTGGGAAAATTGCATCAGCGTAACTGTTGATGCTCCATAATACCTTTTCATTGCCTGGCTTGGTTAAAATGTTGACAACTTCAAAAATCTTGACGCCGTTCTGAGATATGATCACAGACCCCGTATCATCCTCCTTGGCAAGATAGGTGCCGCTCAGGTTAACCCACTGATTTGTAGGAAAAGGTAAGGGGGATACCTGATAAAAAACCTGCGTTTCGTTTGTGGATTTTGCTCCTGGGGTGTGAAACAAAACAACTTGTAAGACGCCGTCCAATTGCAGTAAATTCAAGGTAACAGTTGGTTTGTCGTAAGTTTCATTTTTGCTTTTCCACTGCCATACGTTCCACCAGTCATCTGGGATGATTTCGCTGGGTATCCAGTAGTCTGCGGAATATATGGCAAGCGGTGTGGAGGGTGTGCGGTAAACAAATAAGTACGCGGCGGTGGAGTCTCCCGAACCAATACTCAAAGCGGCAGAGTAATTTCCAACAGCAGGCTCAGAGACAATCGCGTGGTCATAAAAAACGCCTTTGCCAAAATATTCTCCGCCGGGTTCTGTAAAGGCGGATAGGTCGCCGTTCTCGAAATCCGCATTAAAGATAGGGGGATTGCTTATTGGGGATGGGGGCGTTTGAATTTGCGGGGTAGATGAAAGGGATTGTATTGCATCCGGCACCGTAGTGGATGTTTCATGTAAAGAAGGGGAGGGCGTGGCGTTGCTTACTGGCGATTGTGTCGTGGATTCGCACATACACACCGGGGTTAGGACAGAAAGGGTTTGCAAACATGCCACTTCGATATCTCGTTGAGAAACGCAGCCTGTAAGGATAGCGATGAGAGACAGATATCCTAATACTGTAAACAAAGCCTTCTTTATTGCCATGGAGCTTCCTTAAAAACTTTTCTCTAATATTACCAGATAATCTGATGAAAGAGGTGCTAATTTTAGAAATTCGCGGTGGAGAAATTTGGAGACTTTGATGTACAAAGGCAGCTTGTTATATCTGGACAAGCAGTAGATGGTTGCTGTGGAAAAGAATGCTGCTTTGTCTTAAGACAGACACTTTTTACTTTTGGGTGATACGCATGTTATCAATGTAGATGGTGGCGGGGTTGGGGCTGATGCGGTCGGCATAGCTATTGACGCTCCACAGTACATTTTTGTCGCCGGGTTTTGTTTGGAAGCCGCTCTTCTCGAAAATCTTCACCCCATCCTGATAGATGATGACATAACCGGTGTTGTCTGACTTTGACATGTAAGAGCCGGTAATATTAACCCAACGGTTGGTGGGAAAAGGCAGAGGGTTAGACTGCCAGAAAGACTGTGTTGGGTTTGTGGAGACTCCCCCTGGCGTATAGAACATGACGACTTGTAGTACTCCCCCATATTTTAGAATATTGAGGCTGATGATGGGCTTGTTATACGTGTTATCTACACTCTTCCACTGCCAGACATTCCACCATGTGTCGGGAACAATATTGCTTGGGATGTAGAAATCAGCAGAATAGTCTGCCAAAGGGGTGGAGGGGGCTGTATAAGTGAATAAGTAAGCGGCGGTGGAGGAGCCAGATCCGATGGTGAGGGCGGCAGAATAACCCCCGATCGCGGGGCTGCTAACTGCTTTAATGTCCCAATAGACGCCTTTGCCAAAGTACTCACCCCTGTTGCCGTCAAAATAGGACAAATTACCGCTTTCAAAGTTCGCATTGAAGATCACGCTAGGGGATGAGGAGGTCGGCAGGCTGGTAGGAGGGGAAGTGGGTGTGCGCGTGAGGGTGATGGCAGGTGTGCGTGTGGGTGTATGCGTCATGGTAGCAGTGGGGGTGCGTGTGAGAGTGGAGGTGGGGGTGCGTGTGGGCGTGCGCGTAAGAGTGGGGGTCAAGGTGCGTGTGGGCGTGCGCGTAAGAGTGGGGGTGAAGGTGCGTGTGGGCATGCGCGTGAGGGTGGGGGTGAAGGTACGCGTGGGTGTACGCGTGACGGTGGGGGTGCGTGTGGATGTGCGCGTGAGCGTGGGGGTAAAGGTGCGTGTGGGTGTGCGCGTGAGGGTGGGGGTACGTGTAGGTGTGCGTGTAATAGTAGGGGTAAGGGTACGTGTGGG
>JABLWW010000017.1 GCA_013178295.1 Anaerolineae bacterium
GAATTGGAAGATATTAAGCGGCGTGCTCGTTTTTATGTACCTGAGGTTGATAAACTAGAGGTGCTGACGAGCACTATCCCTGGTGAGATTCTAAACACCCGCGACCCGATTTTATTATTCTGCGACCCAGCGGTAGTGCCAGACATTGTTTTATCCCAACGGCATCGTGTGTTCAATGTAGATTATCGAAGAAACCCGACAGATGGTTGGGATTGGATTTATTTAGCGAGGTATCTTGATGTTCCTCCTCCTGATTGGCTGACAAATTCAAAGCGAAAATTTGTCCACTATGTTGAACAGTTACGTCTTGAGCGAATGGAGAAAACGTATATTTTTGGCACAGGGCCTACGCTTGAGAAAGCTATTACACGGGATTGGGGGGATGGTTATCGAGTTGTTTGTAATACCATTGTTCGGGATGTGGAATTGTGGAAGCATATAGCCCCCCATTTTATTGTCGCGGCAGATGCAATTTATCATTTTGGCCATACTGCGTTTGCGTATGCCTTTCGCAGTGATCTTGCCAAGCGTTTGAGAGAAGGGGGTACATATTTTGTTTACCCGGTGGATTTTGATGTCATTGTGCGCCGTGAGCTGGGGGAGTTTGCCGAGTGGCTTGTGCCAGTTCCAGTAAATGGCGCAATCCGCCGTTTGGATATTGATATGACAACAGAATTTTGTTTTCCTGGCTTGGGTAATGTTTTGGCACTAGCTTTGCTGCCTGTTGCCTGCACACTCTCCAAAAACATTTATCTTTGGGGTTTTGATGGGAGAGCGCCAAATGACCGCCTCTTTTGGAGCAACTCGCCAAAGCATAGCTACCCAGAGCTACTTTCGGAGCTACAAAAGGCGCACCCCAAATTTTTCGAACATTATGTTCCCCAAAACGACCCAGAGAAATATGTACGTCAGGTGCATGGAGATGAATTAGATGCGCTGATGACACAGGCCGAACAAAGAGGGTTCTCGTTTACAATGATGCATAAGACATGGACTCCCACTTTGAGAAAAAGACTGGCTGTGCATGAAGATGTTACCCCCTTGTTGAAGATGGCTGAGGAAGCGTTTGCTCAAGGTGATTTGGATACTGCCGAGCGCCACTATTTGGATGCGTTGATGACAGAACCTTATCATGCTGAGATTTTGGCTGCGTTGGGTGATCTGGAGTATCGTCGTGAGCGGTATGAGGACTCTCTCCAGTGGTTTATCCGTGCAACGCGGAATGATTCCTCTTGTGTGCCTGCTTGGGCGGGGCTGGCAAAGATCGCTGATCTGTTTGGCAATACAGAGGTGGCATATAAGGCATTGATAAAGCTATCAGAGCTTGCTCCCAATCATTCAGTCTTTGTTGAATTGGGTCCCCAATATTTGAAGTGATCATGGCCGGTTTTTTCTCGGGAAAGATGATTAAGAGGGCTTGCCTATTTGAGGCAAATTGAACGAATTTAGGATGGCACTGATGAAGAAACAGCTTCCGGAGATTGAACTTCTTTTGAGGCTAGATTATCCTCCCCGTTTGCAGGGGGCTCTTTTCTATATAGGGGTTGGTGAGGAGGAGGTTTTGCTGCCTTTTGTCAATCGGGGTTGGCGGGTTTTTGGTTTTGTTTCTGACCCAATGAATATGGTTCGCTTGAAGGCTTCCTTTGCTCAGTTTTCTGATATGCATTGGTTACAAGCGCTGTCGCTAGATGACTGTTGTGATGAGAGTTGTTGTGAATCGGATTTGATGCTTATTGATGGCGAAGCAAATGTTGTTCAGGCCTTTCAAAGACTTGATTTTGGAAGATTGCGCCCGAACGTGGTGGCGTGTAGATTTGTGGAAGGGAGAATACAATTGCATGCCGCTTTGCCATATCACGATGTGGTCGAACATGCGCGGAGTTTGGGTTATTGTGCGTATGTTTTTGCCGGTGGTCAAGAGCAGCATTCCTCGGCTTTATTGGCGAAGAAAGAGCCGTTAATTTGTGTTCCTTACCACACAATCCATGATGGAATGACAGCAAACGCATTATTTTTTGTGCGCGACTGCTTTTTGGAAAAATTTGAAATAGCACTGGATAAGTATCTGAACGAGGATGCTGAGAAAAATGATCGGAAATTTATCCGCCTGTGGGTGATTGCGCCGGGGGCTACGCAAAGCGAATTGGAAGAGATAGAAGCGCGAGCGCGTTTTTATGTTCCGATGGTGGACAAGATCGAATACTTGACAAAGGCGCTTCCAGCGGAGATTTTGGAAAATGACGATCCGATATTACTGTTTTGTGCCTCTGAGCATGTGCCGCAGGTTTTTCTTCAGCGCCGGGAGCGCGTTTTCAATATAGACTACCGAAACAATTGGCTGGACGGGTGGGAGTGGTTGCAATTACTCAAATATCTTCAACCTTGTTCAAAAGAATGTTTGGCAGATGCGAAAGAGCGTTTTGTTGGCTATGTTAATCGATTGCGAAAAATGGGATTGAAGAAGGCTTATGTTTTTGGGACAGGCCCGTCTTTAGAGAAGGCTATGTCTAGGGATTGGAATGATGGTTATCGTATCGTATGTAATACGATTGTGCGGGATGAAGCGCTTTGGAGGCACCTTGCTCCCCATTTTATTGTGGCCGCCGATCCCATTTACCATTTTGGTTTTACGTCCTTTGCCCGTTCTTTTCGGCGTGACCTTGCAAAATGTCTGGCAAGCAGTGAGACTTTTTTTGCTTATCCGGATTATTGTGATCCCATTGTGCGGCGTGAGCTAGGAGAATTTTACAGCCAGTTATTGCCTATCCCTATTCTTTACCCTCCGGACCGTCTTGACATTGACATGACCCAGGAGTTTTTTCTTCCTGGTTTTAATAATATTTTGACGATAGGATTACTGCCATTGGCTTGCACCCTGGCAAAGGAGGTCTACTTTTGGGGTTTTGATGGGCGGGCTCCTAACGATAAACTTTTTTGGAGTTACTCCGAGAAGCATAGCTATACAGAGTTTCTTCCAGAATTACAAAGAGCACATCCCAAGTTCTTTGAGCATTCTATTCCAAAAGATGACCCGGAAAAATATGTGCGTCAAAATCTTGGAGATGAATTGGATAGGTTATTGTCGGAGGCAGAACAGCGGGGTTTTACCTTTGTAATGATGCATAAAACATGGACACCGCCTTTGCGAAAGAGACTCCCTATAAAAGAAGACGTTGCCCCTTATCTTGAGCAGATGATGAAAGCGTTAGGAGAGGATAATCTTGATTTGGCTGAACGAAGCTGTATGGAGGTCTTGATCTCAGAGCCGCTGAACAGCACGGCAATGAGAGTGCTAGGAGAAGTTTATTATCGGCGCGAAAGATTTGAAGAAGCGCTTCGTTGGTTTATGATGGCTGTCCGTAATGATAGTAAGAATTTGGAAGCTTGGGTTTGGCTAGCTCGGCTGGCGGATCGATTTGGAAACAAGCAGGTTGCATCAAAAGCATTGCGGCAAGTGGTTCAGTTATCGCCTCAGCATCCGATTCTTACCGAGCTGTCTCACTATTATTGAGAAATTGTATTAGTGTGCTTTGGAGAGACTTGGCTTAGATGTTCGATGGATCAGGCAATAGAGTTTTGTGGGCTGATACAATAAGTTTTTCTATCTCTGCTAGGGTGCTCTAGGCTATGGAAGGTTTGGGTTCGTATCGTTTGGATAAGTTAGAAGCTGAACGATCTTTTCGGGTAACAGCAATTGTCTCTACATACAATTCTGAGGAGTTTATTGAAGAATGCCTTACGGACTTGGAGAATCAGACGATTGCGGGTGATGTAGAGATTATTGTGATTGATGCTGCATCACCACAAAATGAAAGGGCTATTGTTGAAGGATTTCAAAAAAGGTACTCGAATATTCGTTACATTCGTACGCCGCAGCGGATTGGGGTATATGCTGCATGGAACATCGCGATCTGTGAAGCAAGGGGAAAATATCTAACCACATTCAGTACCAATGATCGTTTACGCCCGGATGCGTATGAGTTGCTTGCTCACGAACTGGATGTGCACCCCGAAGTAGCTCTGGTTTATGGAGATACATACCTAACCTGCATTCCGCACGAGACGTTTGAGCATCATACATTGTCTGGCGTTTACCAATGGCCAGACTATCACTTTGAGGACCTTTTAGAAATGAGCATGGTGGGCCCTCATCCAATGTGGCGGGCTTCGGTTCATGAAGTCATTGGTCTCTTTGACGAAAGTTTTGAAGCCATTGGCGATCAGGAATTTTGGCTGAGAATGGGGCTTCACTATGAGCTGCGTCACGTTCCGCAGTTTACAGGTCTATATTTGGAACATGCGGATCGCTTATCTGGTAAATTGGATAGGGTATACGCTGAAAGGGCAAGGATTGTTCGCAAGTATCAAAGACTTTTCAATGAGCGTTTGCAGAGGGTTGTCCATTTGTCACGATCAGGCAGCGCTTTGGATCGTCCGCGTGCGCTGATGATGGCGGGCTTGGGATTCGTACCTCGTTCTCCAGCAGGTCGGGCGGCTCTTGCTGAGATGTACCAGGTTGATGAGCAGTCCAATCTGGAGGGGGAGTGTTTAATTTCTGCTATTGTGTCAACTTACAACAGTGCCCAGTATTTGCAGGCCTGTCTTGAGGATTTGGAACGCCAAACCATATCCGATAAGCTTGAGATTATTGTGATTGACAGCGGTTCGCAACAAAACGAAGCAGAGATCGTACGAGATTTTCAGAGTCGTTATAAAAACATTGTCTACCTCCGCACACAGCGCGAGACTTTGTACCAGGCATGGAATCGGGGAGTTAAAATGGCGCGCGGTTTGTATATTACAACCGCAAATACAGATGATGCGCATCGTGCAGATGCGCTTGAGATGATGACAGCCGCATTGGAAACTTATCCACAGGCGGACCTGGCTTACTGTGACTATGTTTGGGTTTCGCAGCCAAATGCTGTTGCGGATAGTTCGGTGATACGTCGTGTGATACACCCACCGTACCAACCTTCGCATGCACTGTTTTATTGTATTCTAGGCTGCCATCCTGTGTGGCGCAGAAGAGTGTTCGATAAATTGGGATTGTTTGATACCAGCTATCAAGTGCTTGGCGATTATGAATTTTACTTGCGGTTTGTTCGGGCAGGTTTGCAGCCTGTACGAGTGCCCTTTGTGTTGAGTTTTTTTCATCATGGACAGCAAACTTTGACTGAGAGCAATCCGAATACACAGTCAGAAGCGCGTCGGTTACTGTCCAGCTATCGTCGTGAGATGCCTATTGAGAAACTGTATCAATTGGATGTCAGGGACAACAAACAAAAAGCAAATGCCTGGGTCAGTCTTGGGAATGTTGCGGCTTTGTGCCCCGTGCCTTGGATAGATGAACCTGTAAGTGACTTGGGGTTTGCTTTAACTTGTTATCAGAATGCGTTGGAACTAGACCCTGACAATCAAATGGCATTAAGAAATCAGATTGCTGTTTTGGCAGTTGAACGAGAATGGAACGGGGTGGACCTGCTTTTATCGCTCTTCTCTCAACAGGAAAGGGAAGAACTGTTAGGGCTTTTGGAACGTTCTCAGCTTCCCTTGTTGAATATTCCTTTGCCGCATGCTCTCGGTGATTTGGCGTATTACCCTCAACCCGTTACTTGCGATTCAAATGTTTCTGGAAAAGAAGCAGTCAAGCAAATAGATGTGAAGGGCAGTCGTTGGAGCGTTGATGTTGTAATTCCTGTATATGGACAGGGGAATCTTTTACAAAAGTGTGTTGACTCTGCACTGCACACCACTTCAGACGATGTGCATTTGATCTTGGTGGATGATTGTTCTCCGGATGAGGCGACACGAAATGTCTTACAAACGTATGCTGGTCATCCCCGTGTTGCTCTGTTAAGAACGTCAATGAATTTGGGTTTTGTTGGTGCTTGTAAGCTGGGGGCTTCTTATGGCGAAGCGCCGTTTATCCTTTTTCTCAACTCGGATATCGAGGCAGTAGAAAATGGCTGGTTAGACGCGATGCTTCCTACCGCGAAGGATATTGCTGTAGTTGGGGCGAAGTTATTATATCCATTGAGTTTCAATCGTTTGCTGGCAGGGAAAATACAACATGCGGGTGTTGCCCGCTGCTCGAGAAAGGTTTACCATCCGTTTGTGGGATATCCTGCAGATGTTGCAGCGGTGAATGTGATGCGGGATGTCAATGCGGTTACAGGTGCTTGTCTTCTAACGCGGCGTTCCGTTTGGAATGAACTGGGTGGTTGGGATGAGCGCTTTGGTAAAGGGGTGTATGAGGATGTGGATTTTTGTTGGCGGGTTCGGCAGAGGGGTGACCGTGTTGTATACCAGCCCGCCGCTGTGCTGTTTCATTATCAGAGCGCGAGCACTAGCACAGGCCAACACCCATTGTATGTTACTCAAGACAAGAACTTGCGGTACTTGTTAGAGAAATGGCAGGGGATTTCGAGCGATGAAGATATCTTTTTTGGCCCTGAAGTAAAGCAGCGTTGGCAGGCAGCGCGTGAACAGATTGCGCGGGCACACGCGCTTTTGGACAGAAAAGGCGCTTTAGATCGGGCTGTCGAGGCTTTTGAAAAAGCGTGTGTTATTGCGCCAGATTTGCCGGAAGCACTGATTGCATGTGCGAAAATGTATGCTACTGTGGGAAATTATTCACAGGCCGCGGCGTTTTACGAGAAGGCGTTGGCAGTTGATCCTGGAAATTTGCTGCTGCGTGCCCGTTTGGTGGAACAATGGCTCTTAATAGGGCGTTATTCTGAGGCGCAATTGGAATTGCAAAATCTAACAGAACTTTTGCCAGATTTGTTCATTGTGAGGCATTTGCGGTTTATGCTTGAAAAACAAAGGGAGAGGTCATTTCACGAACAAAGAGGAGTACATGGATGAAAATCACCTATGTCTATGCTGACCGCCCATACGAGTGGAACACTTCGGAATGGCGCTGCGCCATGCCTGCCCGGGCGATCAATCGCAGCGGCGTTCACACAGCCTTTCTGGTGGATTTGTTTGATTTTGAGAGAAACAGCGCAGAGGTGCAGGGGTTTCTGGATCAGTCGGATATTGTGCTGGTTGAGCGCAATCTGCGCACAACGGTTTTAGCGGCGATCCAGCGTTTGAAGGCAAAGGGCAAGCCAGTGGCGGCAAACTTTGATGATGCCTATCACCTGATGACGCCGGATAACCCTTCGTATCCTTATTGGTTTGAGGGGAAGACGTTTTCTGTGAATGAGAAAGGAGAACGCATTGAAGGCAGGATTGACCCTGTGCCCCTGACGCAGTTTAAGTGGGGTTTGCGCATGGTGGATGCAATCACTGTTCCGTCAAAGGTCTTGATGCGGGACTGGCAGGATTATGTGGATGCCTATTTAGTACCGAACTATATTGACCTGACCAATTATCTGACCGCCGAGCGCAAGCCGCATGATGGAGTGATTATTGGCTGGGGGGGGAGTCTCTCGCATTTGCAAAGTTTTACCGATAGCGGTGTGCTTGAGGCGTTGCGGCGGGTTTTGCAGGCGCGACCAGCGGTGAAGGTGATGATTTGCGGGGATAAGCGTGTGTATGATCATGTTGATTTGCCTGAGGATAGAAAAGTTTTTCAAGGGTTTGTGCCTTTCAGCCAATGGCCTGGCGTGGTGGTCAATTTTGATATTGGTCTGGCGCCGCTGCAGGGCGCGTATGATGAACGGCGCAGCTGGATTAAGCCGCTGGAATACATGGTGTTGAAAGTACCATGGGCAGCTTCTGATGGCCCGGCGTATGAAGATATACGGAATTACGGCGTGCTGGTGCAGAACACGGCAGAGGCATGGGAGCAGACGCTGTTGGACATGGTTGACAGACTTGAGGCGTATCGTGAAATGGCGGCGGGGGAGCCATATCGCTTTGGCATAGCACAGGGGATTGACGATAACGTGGATAAGATTGTGGCGACGTATCAGGAGATTATTGATAATGTCCAGGGAGGATAGCAGGCGTGTATGCCCTTAGCCTTTGCCTGATTGCGCGGGACGAAGAGGACTATTTGCAGGAGTGGGTAGATTACCATATCCTGGTGGGGGTTGAGCACTTTTATATTTATGATAACGAAAGCAAGGTAAAGGTCCGTCAGGTCTTGGATGATTATATTCGCCGGGGGTGGGTGACGGTGATGGATATTGCCGGTTTTCCGGCGCAATTGTTTGCGTATGACCATTGCTTGCAGATGTTTGGGCATACTTCACGCTGGATGGGGTTTATTGATGCTGACGAGGTTCTGGTGCCAAAAACCACAACGGATTTGAGGGAATTGCTTGCCGAATATGAGCCATACGGGGGATTGGCGGTCAGTTCGCTCTTCTTTGGCTCAGGTGGATGTCAGCACAAGCCACAGGATGGGCAAATTGCGGCTTTCCGTTTGCGCACGCCGGAAGTCCACCCTTTCAATAGGGCAGTCAAGTGTATCGTGCAGCCATCTCGGGTTTTATTGCCTGACTCTCCGCATGGGTTTACCTTTCGGCAGGACTTTTTTTGCGTTAATGAGAACGGCTTTCGCGTTGATGACCAGCTTTTTCCCAATCACGTTGAGAAAGTGCAGCTGAATCATTACTTCTGCCGTTCGCTGGAAGAGATGGAAAGCAAGCTGGCGCGTGGCAGGGGGGGAGATGGCGTTGTTTATACCCAGAAGCGGTTTATTGAAGTGGAGAAGTTCTCACAGGTGGCGGATGAGAGTGTCTTCCGTACGCTACGATCTGTGTTTGCGCTTGCCGGGCATTCGTCTGGCGCCGCAATTGAAGAGCCTTTTGTGTTTGAAGGGGATGAACTAAAACGCTGGATGCACGAGGTGGCGATGCAGCGGCAGCCTCCGTCAGCAAAAGCGGTTGCATTGGATGAAAAAGAGGTGGCTCGCCGCCCGGAGATGGTATGGCACTTCGATCGGCTTTTACAGATGAAGGATGGCTATGCCCGTGGGGATTTTGACGCTGCCCGTCTTGTTATTGAAGAGTTGATGCAGAAGTATACCCACAAAGTCATTTTATATACCAGTCTGGCGGCGGTTTGCTTTGGGATGCAGGATGTGGCGGGTGTCTGGAATGCGCTTTCGACCGCATGGCAAATTGCGCCGGGTAGCTATGAGGTGTTGCGCGGTTTGGGGGATTATTTTATGTGGGCGGGGGATTACTTTCGGGCTGAGAATGCCTTTTATGCTATGCTGGCGCAGGGACGTGATGAGGTAGATATTCTTGGCAGGTTGGCGCTGGCTCTGCTGCGGCAGGGGAAAATGGCGCAGGCAGCTGAAATTGGCGTTCCTGTCCTGCGCGCTAACCGCATCCTCCCACAACTGAAGGAGACAATAGCGAATGAGCTTTTGCAGGGTCTGGCGGAGCACTTGCGCAGTGTAGGCGATGTGGAGCGGTATCAGGAGTTGTGTGGCATGGCACGCGCCGATTTTGGAGAGGGGCTATAAGGGGTTTTTATCAGGTTGTAAGGTCTGTGTAAGGTTTTTTTACGTCTTTTTTACGTTTGGGCATAAAGTTTCTTGCTAACCTGACGATATAGATAATAGTCAACGGAGAACAGTACCAGTAAGCTGAACTCCAAATCGGTTGGGAAGGATCCCAAATAAGTTTTTATTCACATGGAGGTGTAAAAATGCCTAACGTAGATCTCACTCGTATCGGCTCCAACATTGGAGCAATGTATTCCCTGCAGTCATTACTGGACATCAACAACAAACTGGCTGCAACCCAGACACGCCTGGCGACCGGCAAGCGCATCAACAGCGCAGCGGATGACCCGGCGGGTTTGACGATTGCGACCAAAATGAACGCCCGTGCAGAGGGCCTGCGGGTAACCATGGATAATATCAGCGATGCGAAGAACATGCTTTCTGTTGCAGAGTCTGGTATTAACAAACTGACCGACATCCTCACCAAGATGCGTTCCAAAGCCAACCAGGCAGCCAGTGATACGCTGGGCACTACCGAGCGCCAGACGATCCAGTCGCAGCTGCAAGCCTTTGCGGCACAGATTGATGATATCATCAATGAGACTAAGTGGAATGGCGTCCGACTGCTGGATGGCAGCACATCCAAGACCTTCCAGACGGGTGTGGATGCTGGCGAAACCACTGTGTGGTCGTTGAGCCAGAAGCATGATGCCATCTCGCTGCGCGTTGCCACCAAGAAAGATGCGGTAACCCTAACAGAAGACGTTGTTGACCAATCGTTTGTCAGCGGCAGCCTTGCCCAGTCAACAACCTCATCCAAGCTAAGCTCGATCAAGACCGGTGCGTATGGGCTGTATGTTGTTGATATGGCTTCGGGTTCGGCGGTTGCGGCCGATGGCACCACACAGGGCACGATTAACTTGACCACCAGCAATGTGATTGGCTTCAATAGTCTGACCTCTGGTTGTGTTGCTGCGGCGGCGGATGAGCTCGCCAGTGGTACGTATCGGCTGGATATCACCAATGTTACTACCTCAGGGTGTGTTTCCTATAACCTGATCAACACGCTGAGCGGTGAGACGGCTGCCAGCGGGACAAATGTGCTGGCATCTACCGGGTCGCTGGCGCTTTCCGATGGTTCAACCCAAGTTGGTTTGACGCTGAACATTGATGTGGGGGCGATCCAGACCGGTGCGCAGATCACCTTTGAATACATCAAGTCGGGTGATGTCAAGATACAAATGAAAGACAGTTCTGGGTTGGTGCGTCAGGTGTTGAGCGACGGTAATCTGACGACTGGCTCAGCGGCGAGTGCCATGTATGTCGCCTCCGGTAGTGCCGCGGCGCAATATGAGACCGGTGTGGGTGTCAGATTTGGGCTTGAGTCCTGGAGTCAGCTCACCGAAGGGCAGAAGATGACCTTTGAGTTTGAGGAGATGGGGCAGTATGTTGTCAACGTCTCCACAGCTTCCAAGGCAGCCGAATACATGTCGGCGATTGATCGGGCGATGGATATTGTCAACCAGAGCATGGCGGATCTTGGCTCGCTGATGGCGAGGATGACGATCAAGGAAGAAGCCGCCTCAGCTGCCCGCATCAATATCGAATCTGCATACAACCGTATCATGAATGCCAACATGGCAGAGGAACAGGTGAATGCCAGCAAGTACCTGGTGTTGCAGCAAACCGCAGTGGCAATGCTTGCCCAAGCCAACCAGGCGCCGCAGTTCCTGCTCTCGCTCTTCCGCTAGTCGGAGCTGCTTAACAAATAGGTTTTTGATGTGGGGGGCGCCCGGCGCCCCCTACAGTGCTACCTGGAGGTTTGGAAATGGTGCTATCGACAAGCAGTTCCTCGTCTTATAATCTTGATCCGACCTGGATGAATCTCATTGAGCTGACGCTAAAAGCCGAGCGGCAGCAGCGGCTGGAGCGTTATACCCAGGAACGGGATAACCTGGATGTTCGCAAGTCGATCTTCACCGATCTTAAGACAGCTTTGGAGGGGTTGGACAGCGCAGCCAGCAGCCTGAAGGAGAGTATGGCTTCTTACGCTGCCAGCGGCATTGCACGTACAGCGACCGTTTCGGGTGCGCCTTCAGGGGCGACGGTTCTGACAGCCAGCGCTACTGCCAGCGCTTCTCCGGGAACATATACTATTGACTTTAGTTATAGCGGCGCCAGCCTTGCCAAAGCCCACAGTGTGCAGTCCGACCAGCAAACTGGCAGTGACGTGGCTCTGGGTTTAACAGGGACGATAGAGATCAACAGCAAGGTTATCTCGGTAACTAACACGGATACATTATATACGCTTTCGTCCAAGATCAACTCTGCGGGTTTTGCCTCAGGTCAAGAGGTAACAGCCTCGGTGATTGACCGTCGGCTCGTGCTGACGGCAAATTACACCGGGACGGCGTATGCATTGGCTCTGAGCCAGACAGGCGGTGTCCTGGATAGTTTGGGCATTTTTAGCTCGGGGTCGCTCAAGGCAGACAATGTTCTTTCGGAAGCGGCGGATGCGAAATTCAAGCTGAATGGTGTCGAAGTTACTCGCAGCAAAAATTCGATCACCGATCTGATATCGGGTGTAACACTCAACCTGGCTTCGGATGCGGTGGGAAAGACCGCAACGCTCACCATCAGCGATGACGTCACCTCATTGCGCAAGTCCATCGAGGATTTTGTTGTCAAATTCAATGAACTGCAAAATTATTTGGCGTTGAAGACTGGCAGCAAGAAGGTTGATGATAAAAAGTATGAGCGCGGTGCGTTGGCAGATGATTTTTCGATCCGCGGTTTGCGCCGCGAACTGGCAGACCTGGCAGGGTTCAGCACGAGCTCGGGCGCTTTCAGAAATTTTGAGGCATTGGGAATTTCGCTGGATAACGATTTAATGCTCAAAATTACCGATGTCAGCAAACTGAATACTGCCCTTACGAGCAACTTCAACGATGTCAAGACTTTTCTGGATGTCAAACTGACTGGATTCAAGAATCTGATGAATGGCTATATTGGCACTTCAGGTTATGTTACCTATTCGATGAACAGCTTTGATGAACGCAGGTCGGCGCTGTCGCGGCAGATTGAAAGCGAGGAAACCCGTCTTGCGGCAAGAGAGCAGCAGCTTTTAGACTATTACTACACTCTGGATGAGCAGATGAATACATTGCTGTACCAGCAGAAAACATTGGGGACGACATTGAGCGCATTTTCCAACATCTATAACTACCTGGCATAGAGGCATTGTGTTTCAGAAAGGGAAGGATCCCAATGGCAGTGGCGTTTCCTAACTTGGACAGGGAGGTCCGAGAATGGAGGTGAATATATGGCAGAAAATATGGTTTCAGGCGTTAACCGGGTAGATATTCAAAATGCCCAGGCAATGCAGCAACAGACGCAACAGATGGCTTCGGCGCGCCAACAGGTTGCTAAACCGAAGGAAGCCAACACGAAGGCGCGGTTGGTTGATGTAGAGAAGAAAGAAGAACCACCAGCCGAGAGCTTCCGCGAAGAGCATTTGCCGATCGGCAAAGACACCAGCCTCAAGTTTCGGGTGGATGCTGAAAAGCATGAGGTTACGATTTTGATTGTTGATCGTGCTACGGACAAGGTGATCGCCACTATCCCGCCCGAAGCAATCAAAGATTTGCCCCCCGGCGAACTGTTGAACTACCCGATTTAGTTTTTGTGGCTTTTAAAGGCGGCATAGCCCTTCAACCTGGTATGGAGTGTAATGCTGGGTTGGAGGGTTGCTGTTAAATTTTGCGTAAAAATTTGTGTCGCTGGGGGACTCAATAAAATCGAGATTTGACCGATAGTGTAAAAAGACTGTATAATTATCATAGGTATTGATTGGATAGGAGATGTAATCATGCCCACGGCGTATGGTGCAAGTCAATATAAACAAGCTGACGTAATGAATGCTAGCCCAATCCGTCTGGTGGTGATGGCTTACGATTTAGCCATTACGTCCTGCGAGCGCGAGGATTTTGAGACGGCTGTCAAAGCCATCATTGCGTTACGTGATGCATTAGATTATGACTATCCGGAGGTGGCAGGGGGATTGCTTGCTCTATATAATTATTTGCTGGATCAACTGCGAGCGCGCGATTTTGTACAGGTAAAAAATCTATTGAGCGAATTGCGCGAGGCATGGGCTACCGTTGAAAAGCGGATGAACACTTCTTCAATCGAAATTGCACAGGTTCAAACCTCGGCGCAGGCATCAGCTTAAAGACTGTTTCCCGCATATTATTTATTCATTCACGGAAAATTTATCTGCCCTTCATTTTGGCTTTATAGCCTGGATGAAGGGCTTATGTTATCCTCAATACCAGAGGGCATCTCAATGGCTGCCCTGAAAGGAGCGAACAATGGGTTATTTGCGTGCTTTTCGGATTGGTTCTTCGGCGCTCAGCGCGCAGCGGTTGCGGCTGGATACGATTGCCAATAATGTGGCGAATGCAGAAACCACCCGTACAGATACAGGCAAGCCATACCAGCGCAAGGACGTGGTATTTCGGGCGCTGGATCGTCGTATTCCTTTTGCGGATATGCTGCTGATTAATCGCACGGTGGGAGAGAAAGCCTTAAGTCTGAATGGTGTTGAAGTGAGCAAGATTGTTACGGATGATACTCCGGGCACAAAAGTGTTTAGCCCATCGCATCCTGATGCAGACGAAGACGGGTATGTCACATATCCAAATGTGAACCTGGTGGTTGAGATGACAAATATGTTATCAGCCACGCGGTCTTACGAAGCTAATCTGAGCATTGTCAATTCGGCGCGAGTGATGGCGCAGCGCGCGCTGGAAATTGGCAGATAAAAGGTCTCGAATTTTTTAGAGAGAGCAGAATATGCAAATACCAAAAGTTCAATCTACCGAAGTTCCCCTGATTTTATTGGGTAAAGAAAGCAAGCGGACAAATGCCACAGATACGGCTGCACAGGTTGGCAAAACATTCAGCCAAATTTTGAACGATCTCCAGAGCAGCCAGTATGAAAGTGATAATCTCTTGAAGAAGCTGGCAGCGGGAGAGGACGTTGATTTGCATCAGCTGATGATTGCCACAGAACAGACGGATATTGCTTTTAAAGTGGCTCTGGCGATTCGCGATCGTTTGGTGGAAGCATACAAAGAAGTAACGCGCATGACCATATAATTGTGAGAGGACATTGACCCATGATTCAACGTCTGCTTACACAGATAGGCAATTTCTGGCAGCGCCAACGAACACCACAGAAGGTGATCTTGATTACGCTGATAGCGGTTCTTGTGATTGTGGTTCCCGTACTCATTTTTTGGGCAACTACACCCACGTATGGTGTGGCATTCAGCAATTTAGCGGAGTCGGATGCTGCTGCGATTGTGGAAAAGTTGCAGGCTGCGAACATTTCCTATCAACTACGGGGAACAGATACAATTCTGGTGCCGTCCGATCAAATCTATAATGTGCGTTTGATGATGGCGCGTGAGGGTTTACCTAAGCAGAGCACAGTGGGATATGAGCTTTTCAGCGGCAATACGCTTGGAATGACAGAATTTACCCAAAAGGTAAATTATCAGCGTGCGCTGGCGGGCGAATTGGAACGTACGATTGCCAGTATGGAGCCTATCGAGGCGGTGCGGGTGCATATTGTAACACCTGAGGAGACCCTGTTTACAAGTGAGCAAAAGGCAACGACAGCCTCTGTAACTGTCAAGGTTAAAGCAGGTGCTATGTTAGATGCTGGTCAGGTGAGGGCGATCACTTTTCTCGTTGCCAATTCGGTGGAAGGGCTTGATCCTGAAAATGTGGCTGTGGTGGATACAGAAGGCAACTTGCTGGCGGCTGGTGCTGGCGCGGGTGGGGCTGCTGGTGCGATGTCGCAGGTGGATAGTCGCAGAACTGCTGAAATGGCCGTGGCAAACGATGTCCAGAAAAAGGTAAAAGACCTTCTGGAAACCGTTTTAGGCCCGAACAAATCGGTGGTGCAGGTCAGTGTTACACTGGACTGGTCGGATAAACTGGTTACTACCCAGAGTTTTGACCCAACGCCGGTTGCCGTTCGCAGTGCGCAGCAACTTCAGGAGAGCTATTCGACAGACAGTACGGTGGTGGCCGGTGTGCCCGGCGCCACAACCAATCTGCCGGGCGCGCAGGAAACAGGAACAACCGGACAGGAAGGCAACCTGGTATATTCGCGCACTGAGGTTACCACCAATTATGAAATATCCATGTCAGAAACACAGCAGACGATTTATCCAGGAGACATTGACCGCATTTCGCTTTCTGTGTTGGTAGATGGAATCACAGATGCTCAACAGCTGACGACCCTGCAGACAGCTATCTCTGCAGCGGCGGGCATTGATCAGGATCGTGGTGACGTTATTTCGGTGCAGTCCTTGGCTTTTGATCGCACATATTCAGAACAACAGGCTGAGGAATTAGCCAAAAGCCAGCGCAACGCAACGATTATTACCATTATCCAGATTGTGGCAATTGTTCTGGTGGCGGCATTTCTGTTCTGGTATGTGATGCGCCTGTTGCGTAATTTGCGGATGGCTTCGGTTGAAGTGTGGACACCTGTCTTGAAACCGGTCACTGAGGTAGCGCCGCTGCCTGCTGGTGCAGGTGTATCTTTGCCCTCTATTGAGCAAATGCTTGGCCCCTCAATCACGGAGGAAGAAGTAGCGCCAGTGATATTGCCACCGCCAAAGCCGAAGAAGGAGCCATTGATTGTGCAGACTCCAGAGGAGGAACAAATGCAGCGGGTGGTTGCGCGTCTGGCAGACGATAACCCGGCTCGGGTGGCGGAAATTATCCAGTTGTGGTTGAACGAAGATAAGCAGAGAGAGTAGGTGATATGATGAACGGTAAAAATGTGCCTGGTGGTAACCCAATTCAGCCGCCCCCGGCAGGCAAATCAATGCCAGAACATAAACCTGGTGGACAGGTGTTGCCAAAGAAGCCCGCTCAAATGCCGACGGTGGGGCAACAACCGGAGGTTTCTGAAGATGTAGACAATGAGATGCTCAAAAAACTTGTTTCACGGATGGCGGAACAGGACCCGGCAGGGCTGGCAGAGATTATTCGTATGTGGTTGAAAGAGGATAAGACCAGATGAGCGATATTGTTTCGCAACTTTCGGATACAAGAATCGCATCCGGGTTGGAGAAGGCAACATCCCTATTACTCGCATTAGGTGTGGATGCCTCGTCGCGGGTTTTGCAGTATCTGGGCGAGGCTGAAATTGAGCGTCTTCTTCTGGCTATCAGTGAGTCTGGCACTGTTCATCCTGAAGTAAGACGCCAGGCATTGGAAGAAGCTTATGCGTTATCGCTTTCTGGCGTGGATTTAATGGGAGGAGGCGCAGAGTATACCCGTCAACTGCTATCACGGGCGGTGGGGCCCAGACGTGGTGCGGAAATCCTGGAGCGCATCTCTGCCCGCCAGCAGCTGTCTTCGTTTGAGATGTTGCGCAATGCCAATTCGGCAGAGGTAGCGGTTCTTTTGCAGGATGAACACCCGCAGACCATTGCTTTGGTGTTGTCTTATCTGGAGGCGAAACTGGCGGCGGATATCCTGACTCAGATGCCCAATGATGTTCAGGTTCAGGTCACACTTCGACTGGCGAGAATGGACAGAGTCTCTCCGCAGGTGGTTCAGGTAGTGGAGCGAAACTTAAAGCAAAAATTATCGGGGGTTCTCAGCGCAGCTGATTTTCGTGCCACTGGCGGCGTGAGCTTTCTGGTAAAGGTTTTGAACCAGGTTGACCGAGATGTGCAGAAGCGTATCTTTGAGACGCTGGAGCCGACGGATCCGAAGTTGGTAGAGGAGATTCGCGAGAACTTGTTCACCTTTGATGATTTGAGTAAGTTGGATGATCGCACCATGCAGCGTGTGTTGCGCGAGGTCAGCAAGCAGGACCTGACCATGTCACTCAAGGCTGCGCCGGAATCGCTGAAGGAACAGATTTTTAAGAATATGTCTGAACGTGCGCGTGAGAGTCTTAAGGAAGAACTGGAAATTTTGGGGCCGCAGCTCGCTAAGGATGTTTATGCTGCCCAGCGTCGCATTGTTGAGGCGGTGCGCGCTTTGGAAGATGCTGGTGAGATTGTCATTGCGGGAGGCGGCGCTAATGAAGTCATCCTCTAGTGTCATCAAAGCTGCGCAGGCCGCTGACTTTGTTCAGGCGTGGAAACCAATGGATTTGAACATGGTTGCTCAGCCTGAGACTAGGATGTATGATCAGCCGGTGAGTTCTGAAAAGATACAGGAGGTACACTTCCCGGAGATTGGGGCACAGACAGCAGCAAAACGCGTGCAGCAGTATGAGTTTGCTTCTTTTCACGCGACACAAGTCAATGTGAGAACCCGCGAGGAAGGGGGTGTAGAAGCAACTGTTACAAAGCACTTGGGTGCGCCGTCATCCCCTGCAAATTTGAGGGTATGGGTAGCGGAGGAATTTCAGGTTGCAGAGGAAAAGGCAGTTGAAGAGACAGTTGCAGAGGAAGAAAAGGTTACCAGAGAGGAAATAGAAGCGCTCCGGAAAAGTGCCGAAGAGATTTTGATTCGTGCTCAGAAAGATGCGGAGGAAGCCAGGCTGAGGACTGAGGAGATGATTAAGCAGGCGCAGATGCAAGCTGAGCGTCTGCTCCAGGAGGCACGGGCGCAACGCGATCAAATTTTTGAAGAGGCGCGTACACAGGGTATCGAGGCTGCCCGTACAGAGGCGCAGCATTTGCTGGGTATGGTTGCGACAGTCCTTAATGAGACGAAGCAGTGGCGGGATGATGTTCTTGCCAGGGCGGAAGAGGACATTATTGGCATGGTACAAGCCATTGCGCAAAAGCTATTTGGTAATGGCTACAGGCTGGACGCTTCAGCGATTGAAGAAATGGTCGGGCGCGCGATTACTGAGGCGGCGCGTTTGGGTAATTTGCGGGTTTATATGCATCCGGAAGATCAAAGCCGCCTGCTTTCTCTTTGGCAGGAATCTGAACTGGTTGTGAATGGTCAAAAAATTCAATTGGTAGCCAGCCAGGAGGTTTTGCCGGGAGGCTGCTTTATTGAGGGAGAATTTGGGTCGGTGGACAGCCGTATTGAAGCGCAACTGGCGTTGATACAGCAGGAGATATCTTCGACGCTCAAGAATAGAGAGGAGATGACTGAGGAATGAATCCGTATGCACCTCCCAATCTGGCGCGCTATCATGAGGCGCTGAGTCAACTGCAAACACTCAGGTCTTCGGGAAGAGTAGTGCATGTGATTGGTCTGACAGTGGAGGCTATTGGTCTCGATTGCCAGATTGGTGAGATATGCGAGATTCAAGCAAAGAACTCTGCCCCTATTTTGTCTGAGGTGGTTGGCTTTCGCAACCGCAGCACCCTCTTGATGCCGTTGGGCGATATGTCTGGTATCCAGCCTGAGTGTCAGGTGTACCCAATGGGTACAGTTTTCCTGGCTCCAGTTGGACATCAGCTGATGGGGCGTGTTCTGGATGGTTTGGGGCAGCCATTGGATGAACTAGGAAGTTTGGGAGATGTCCAGAGAAGAGCCATTAATAACCCTGCACCTCATCCTCTGGAACGCCAGCCAATTCGGGAGCCGCTGGTAACAGGGGTGCGAGCCATTGATGGCTTGCTGACCTGCGGCAAAGGGCAGAGAATGGGTATTTTTGCAGGAAGTGGGGTGGGTAAGAGCACGCTTTTGGGTTCAATTGCTCGCAGCTCTAAGTCGGATGTTTCCGTGATTGCCCTGATCGGTGAACGCGGGCGTGAGGTACGCGAGTTTGTTGAACGTGATCTTGGTCCTGAGGGCTTGAAGCGTTCGGTGGTGGTTGTATCCACTTCGGATAAGCCTGCTTTACTGCGTCTTAAGGCGGCGTGGGTGGCGATGACGATAGCGGAGTTTTTCCGTGATGAGGGAATGGACGTTACTTTTCTGATGGATTCCGTAACCCGTTTTGCCATGGCGCAACGCGAAATAGGACTGGCAATCGGCGAACCGCCTGCAAGTCGTGGGTATACCCCTTCGGTTTTTGCTTTGCTCCCCAAGCTGCTGGAGCGGGCTGGCACCGGCAGGAGAGGTTCTATCACAGGGTACTTTACAGTATTGGTAGAGGGAGACGATTTTAATGAACCAATCAGTGATGCGGTGCGGGGAATACTAGACGGGCATATTATCCTCAGCCGTCAGCTTGCCACGCGCAATCATTATCCCGCCATCGATGTCCTTGGCAGCGTCAGCCGTCTGATGCCAGCAATTACCTCGAAGGAACATCAGTCTTGGGCAGCAACAATTCGAAAATTAATGGCAACGTATGAAAAAGCCAGAGACCTGATCAATATAGGCGCGTATGCCCCAGGTTCGGATGCCGAGATTGACGCCGCTATTGCAGCGCTGCCAGCCATTAACTACCTTTTACAGCAGGGACCTGATTTTTCGGACTTTGATGAAACATTGACCTTAATGGAAGCAATTATTGGAACAGGAGCAGACAATGCCGCCTAAGTTTTCTCTACAGTCTGTGCTGGATTATCATCACCGCCGCGTCGAAATTATCGAGGGCGAGCTTGGTCGTCTTGTGCAAGCAAGACATGAGGCTTTGGGGGTTTTGGAGAGTTTGAATCTCGAGCAGGAACGGATGTTGATGGAATTGTCGGAGCTCCAAAGCGGAGAGATGGATTTATCCAGTATTACCCAAACACGCTTTAACCTCAGACGAACCCAAAACGATATTGAAAAACAGGAATATATTATTCAATCCTTTGATAAGTTAATTGAGAGTAAGCAAGCAGAATTGGTTCAAGCAAAACAAGATGAAGCGGTGTTTGAAAAGTTAAAAGAAAAGGAAATGGCTAAGTTTATGGAGCGGGTTAACAGCCAGGAAAAGATTTTGCAGGATGATATTTATGTCAGCAAGGCGCATCGTCAGCCTGTCAGTGGGAGGGAGGAATAAACCAAATGACGGGTATATATGGTGACGTATCGTCAAGTTCGCTTTATCAGCTATTTTCCAGATTGTTGGAGATATATCTTTCTGAGCGCAGTTTTGGAAGCCGCACGGCACACTTTGCTGGCGATGTGGCTGAAGGGAACATGGCTTCCTTCAAGAATATCATCTGCTCAGTCAGCAAGCGTTATGATGTTGATGCGCAGCTTGTGGAGGCGGTGATACAGGCGGAGTCGGGTTTCAATGCTGGTGCAGTTTCTCCGTCCGGGGCGCAGGGGCTGATGCAGTTGATGCCGGACACTGCCCGCGAATTGGGTGTTACAGATGCTTTTGATCCTCAACAAAACGTTGATGGCGGCGTGCGTTATCTTCGTCAACTTTTAGATCGTTATGACGGCAATGTGGCGCTTGCCCTGGCAGCGTACAATGCTGGTCCAGGGGCAGTTCATGCATATGGCGGCATACCGCCTTATCGTGAGACACAGGAGTATGTTGGGCGGGTATTGCAGAATTATAAGATGTATCAATAAGAGGAGTTGGACATGTTTGATAAGCTCTTCTCGGATTTTTCTTTTACGATTGCCAAGCGGGCGCTGGATGGGCTTACCCTGCGGCGCGATGTGCTGGCACAGAATGTCGCCAATGTTGATACGCCTGAGTACAAAGCAAAGGAAGTGAATTTTGAAGCCACGTTACAGCAGGCAATGCGCGGTGAGCGGCGAATGTCTATGGCGACCACACATGCCGGGCATCAGGCTGCCAGCGCATCTGATCCCAGCGATCTGTATCAGGCAGGTTTGCGTAAAGGTGGAAGCACGCGTGCGGATGGTAATAATGTTGATATCGACCAGGAGCTTTTGCAAATGGCGGAGACCGGTGTCCGCTATCAGGCATTGACTTCGGTCGTTAGCAAAAAACTTAATCTCCTTAAAACTATATCACAAGCGAGGTAAATATGAATGTTCCAGAAATACTTATCCATGCGCGGGCAGCGCCTAGCCCTCCTAAAAATGAGGCGGTAAGCTCTGGTGAAGAGCGCTCTTTCCAGGAGTCTCTTGAAACCAAAGTGCAAGAGAGCGGGCATAATAGCCAAAACAAAGCAGTTGAACGCCACCGCGATGACGCACAGGCTGAACAGGCAAGCCATAAGCAGGCGGAAGAAAAGAAAACCGAACCTGTTGTGGTTGCGTCTGTCATGCTTACATCTTCGCAGATGAATTTTATGCCCAAGCTTGCTCAGAGTGAAAAGCAGTTGACCGGGACTGCTGGTCGTGGTGCGCAACCTGTTCTCCAGACGGGACAGATTGTGTCACAAAAGCCAATCTCTGTGGCGAATAATACACAGGTTCAGGCAGGGGTGTCGGTGGCAGAAAAAGGCGTCGGGTTTGCAAAAGCGGCACATCCGAAGACCAAACAGGTTGTTCAGGCTGTGGATGCCGCAACTTCCCGCCCTACAGGTGTCAGCAAGGTTGCCGCGTCGGATGGTGTGACCGAGACGAAAGCGACTGAAGCCCTTAAAGCGGCTGATGTTGCGCAAGAAGTCAAGGTTCAACTCGTTCAGGAAAAGGGCGAGCGCGACGTACCCGAGGCCAAACTGGTTTTGATTGATGCTCAATCTCAAACATACGCAATTGCCCAAGCGGCTGCGGCAAAAATCGAAATTCCAGAAAATGCACGCCCAATGTATGTCATTCAGCAGATCAGTGATGGCGTGCAGGAGATGGCGAAAACTGGACAGCAGACGATCCGGTTGCAGATTTATCCGCAGGAGCTTGGGCGCGTTGAGATCAAACTGGTCAGCAATGCGGACGGTTTGCAGGTTGTCCTCAGCGCGGATAGAGCTTCAACAAACCGCCTGCTCGAGCACAATCTTGAGCAACTGCAGCGTTCCCTGCTGGAAGCTGGTGTCAAGGTTGGCAACATGTCGGTGGGCAATCAAAACGCGCAGGAGAATGCCGCATGGCAATACAAGCCGCAACACCATTTTGCGGCACATCAGCCGATGCTTGCCAACGAGCCAGGCGAAACAGGCACACAGCTCAACGCTATGGGGATGTTGTCTGCCCTGGATGCAAGGGCGTAGAGAAGGAGGCAGATATGCCAGTATCAGAAGTGTCAAACAGCATTTCGATTGATAGTGCAAAGTCGCGGACGGAGCCAGGCAAGCAAGCTGCTCAGCTTGAGGCGGAGGCGTTTATGGCCATGCTGCTGGCGCAGATGCGCAATCAGAACCCGTTTGAGCCAATGAAGGAAAACGAGATGATCAGTCAAATGGCGCAGATGAATTCTGTCCAGGAGCTTAAGAATCTAAGTGAAACTATGAAGGAGTTAAGCCGCTCGAATGGACTTCTCTCTGCTGCTGCAATGATGGGAAAGGTTGTTTCCTTCAAAGATGCCTATGGGACGTTGATGGAGTCGTTGGTGGAATCGGTTGTAGTTGAAAACAATGATGTCATGCTGGTTGCCGGAGATGCGCTGGTCAAGCTGGCGGATGTTGTTGCTGTGCGGAAAGGAGAAAATTAATGGCTGATCCTATTCGTCTCAACCCAGTTCAACCCTCTACTCCTCAGCCCAATAAACCTCAGGCTGCTCAGTCGGGTGGGCAGTCGTTTGCCGAACACCTCGAAGAGGCGAAGAAAATCAAATTCTCCAATCATGCCCAGAAACGTCTTGAGGTGCGCGCTGTGGAGATGGATGAGAAAAGCATTGGCAGACTATCTACTGCGGTGGATAAAGCTGAGGCGCACGGTGCCAAAGAATCTTTGATTCTGATGGATGATCTTGCGTTTATTGTCAATGTGCGTGAACGTATGGTTGTTACGACGGTGGATATGAACCGCCGCAAGGAAGGTGTCTTTACGCAAATTGACACTGTGGTTTTTGCCGATGCGGAGAAACCGGAATCGGGCAGCAATACCGGCAACGCGCCCAAGGCAGATACAAAAGAAGGTTAAAAATTTATCAAATTTATCTTGGTTTATTTGGACAGGCTGGCCCTCCTTGAGGAGGCCTGTTCAACCAAAAGGAGGCAAAAATGATACGTTCAATGTTTACGGCGATTAATGCCTTGTTTGTTCACTCACAATATATGGATGTTGTGGCGGACAATCTGGCAAATGTCAACACGCCGGGTTTCAAAGCCAGTTACATGAGCTTTAAGGATCAGTTTGCACAAACGCTACGCACGGGCGCTGCTCCGACAGATACTCTGGGCGGTATTAACCCTATCCAGGTGGGGCTGGGATCGGTGATGGGGACAGTTTCTCCTACTTTTACGCAGGGTGCGCTGCAGAGCACCGGGCGGGGACTGGATATCGCCATTCAGGGTGATGGCTTCTTTGTTTATGAGAGCGGAGCCTTTGGTCAGGTATATTCAAGAGATGGGAATCTGCTGATGGATTCGGAAGGCTATTTGGTTAACGCATCTACGGGTATGCGTGTGCAAGGCTGGCAGGCTGATTTGAATACACAGACACTGGATACCGGACAGCCAGTTACTGGTATTCGCATACCGATTGACTCTTCGGTGGCTTTGCAGACATCGGAGGTGGTGCTGACCGGCAACCTGAGCGCTGAAGCCAACCGCAACCGCCCGGCGTGGAATCCGGGTCCCCCGCCAACCATGCTGCCAGGATACGAGGCTTTGGGGAACTTCTCCGTAACCTTTGGTGTGTATGATTCGCTGGGCAAGATGAAGAACATCACATTGACGTTTGTGCGTTCCAGCGCACCGGACACACCCAACCCAGGCGATCCGGGTGGCGTGGATTATCAGGGTAACCCAGCGGGAGGGGGTGGTCTGGATGTCAATGGACCTCTCTACTGGACGGTGCACTGGATTCAGGATCCTACAGTAACACCCAATGACTACAATTTCTGGACTGCCAATCCTCCCCTTCAGGTTCAGACTGGCGATGCCGCGCATTCTCCTATTGGCGGTGTGTTGTTTAACAACTTTGGGCAAATTGAGTATACCAGCCAGAATGTTGTCCTAAGTGGTGTGACTGGCAGCGATGGCACTGTTCCCTGGGATATTACCGTTGATCTTTCCGGTTTGACCATGCTCAATACTGGCTATACGGTTGCTGCTTCCAGCCAAAATGGCTTGCCCGGCGGATCGCTCAACGGCTTCAATGTATCGGATACAGATGGTACGATCTACGGCGTTTATTCGAACGGCTCTCAGCGGGTGTTGGGACAGTTTGCGCTTGCAACGTTCAATAATCCTGCTGGCTTGTTCCGTCAGGGCAATAACACGTATTCGGTTGGTTTGAACTCAGGGTTGCCGCGCATTGGTCCAGCGGGTTCGGGCGATAAGGGTACTGTTGCTTCTGGTTATGTGGAAGGGTCGAATACAGACATGAGTCGCGAGTTCGCTGCTATGATTATGGCACAACGCGGTTTTCAGGCTTCGACGAGGATCATTAACACGGCTGACCAAATGCTTCAAGAATTGGTCAACCTAAGACGATAATACATATTACGTAGTATATCGGTAAACGAGCATCGTACCCCATTGGTTTTACAAAGGACTGCATCGCTGACCGGTGCAGTCCTTTGCCTAAAGAAGTATAATGAAAAAAGAAGTTTTGTATTATTGAACAATGAACATCTCGGGCGCTAACTCGGTTCGATTTGTTGAAACGCCGCTCACCAGCCAGCCAGCGGAATTTCGGGTTAACCAGCGAATTTCTGCTGAGATTTTGCGTGTAAGCGGTGATCAGGTGACAATGGTTGTTCACGGTCAACAGGTCGTCGGGCGGGTAATGGGGGGGGATCAGGCGCTGTTACTGGCTAACCAGCGGCATGCGTTGTTCCTGGTTAAGGGGATGGTGGACGGGGTTCTGCAACTGCAACTGATCAGACCTAATGTTGCTGCGTCCACTGCTGCCAACCAGTGGACGATCCTGGCGCAGAATTTGCTGCTAGTCAATGGCTTGCCGCTGAATGCTGCCACGCTTAACATTGGGCGGGCTTTGCTAAGTGCCGGACTGCCAATTACTCCGGAATTGCTTGCCAATATGCAAAATGCTTTAGCAGGCATTGCGAATTGGGGGCAGGCTGAAGCGGATGTTGCTGCGTCCTTGCTTTCTAACGGTCTGCCGCTTTCTGCCGGTACGCTCAGCCTCGCTTTGCAGCAATTGCCCTCGTTGACGGAGTCGCTGGAGCGCCTTCAGACGCAACTGGCGCAATTGTTGAAGACCAATTTGCCTGCCGAAACGAGGGCGCTTGCGGAGAGGGTCATGGTTTCTTTGCAAAGCGCTTCGGTGAATTGGAGTCTGTCACCAGCCGAAATCATGACGCAGCTCAGCCGGGCGGTGTCTGTGTTGGGTAAGTCGCTTGAGTCTCAGTTGATGCAATTTCTGCAAGAATCGGGCGAACTACCAGACGATGCGGATGCCGCTTCTGGAATGCTGGCGTTTGCCCTTTTGCGGCGCGAACTGGCAAAAACTGGGAACACCGATCTTGTCAGGGAGCTAGACCGTTTTATGGACAATCTGCGTCAGATGCAGCTTCTCAATAGTGCTCGTAACGCTGACCCGACCAATCCGCCGTGGCTGATGATGCATTTGCTGCTAAACGCTGGAAGTTTGAAAGATCTGGCGGACATGCAAAACGCCCTTCTCAAAATTGCGTATCGTGCGGACGAAGAAGGAAATTCCATTGACGCTGATAATAACCGGATTGTCCTGTCAATTAATCTGGAAGATGGCACCGTCATCCAGGTTGATTTGTCCATGGTGGAGAAACGTGTCGGTGCGTGGATGACCGTTCCGGATGAAGAATGGCAGCGATTAGTCGAAGAGGAGCTCCCTGATTTTGAACAGCGTCTTGGGCAGCTTGGATATCACATGCAGTTCCTGCGTTGTGAAGTAAAACCGCCAGCGGCTGTGCTTCGTGCTAATGAACCTATACGGGTAGATATAGAGGCTTAAGACGGAGTCTTTGTATGATGAGTGAACAGTCCGGACTTGCGGGTAAGGAACAGCGAGAGGAATTGAAAAGAGCGGTGGCGCTTTCGTATGATCCTGAGAAGGATGAGGCACCGCGGGTGATTGCAAGCGGGCGCGGTCTGGTGGCGGAGAGAATCCTGGAGATTGCTCGTTTTCATGGATTGCCCATTCGAGATGATCCTATTTTGGCAGAAGCGTTATGTCAGGTTGACCTGAATGAGGCTATTCCACCCGAGTTATACGCTTTGGTGGCAGAGGTTTTTGCTTTTGTTTATCGTCTGAAAGCCAAACGCGGGGAACTGCGGCATTGAGAAAATCTGTCATAAAGCGGGGGGATTTCAGGGTTTTGCGCAAAAACAGAGCCGTATTCTGTTGTATATAAAAAATAATTGCATAGTATAATTTGGCATATTATCAATATTTTTGGGCGGATTGTTGGATGCCGTTTATGGTAGGTGTGTATGGAATTGGTTTTTGACTTAGATCAGGACGAGATGCCCATTTTCCTTGCCGAAACTGATGAGCAGTTGCAGGTTTTGGATGAAGGGTTGATCAGACTGGAGCAGGAAAGCGAAGATATAGATTTGGTGCAGGCGCTCTTCCGCGCCGCGCATACGCTGAAAGGCACCTCTGGGATGATTGGGCATAAGCGGATGGTCACCCTGACACATGCCCTGGAGAATGCATTGGATGGCGTCCGCAAAAGAGAGGTTGAAATCTCGACCGCATTTGTGGATTTGTGTCTGGAAGCAGTAGATGCGTTGCGCTTATTGCGTGAGGAGGTTGTGCAGCGGCGCGCCAGCTCGGTCAATGTAGAAGCTCTGGCGGAGCGTTTTTCAAGTCTATCCACATTTCAAGAAGATAAGGAACAGATTGCTGTTTCCATGCCAAAAGTGCAGGAACAGGCGGCGCCTGCCGAGAGTGGGTGTTCCATACATGTTGAGGTGTTTATCGCCCAGGATAGTATTGCTTCAGCGGCGAGGGCTATGCAGGTGTTGATGACTTTGCAGGGTTTTGGCGAGATCGTTCGTATGGAACCCTCGCAGGAAGAGATTGAGACTGCCAAACCGGTGCAGCGTTTTGAGGCGCAAATAAAGACACAGGCCTCTATTGAGGAAATTCGCAAGGAAATCGGCGCAATCAGCGAGATTGAAAAGGTGGTTGTTGAAGCGCTGGATGGTGGGGAGAAGACAGCCAGCGTTCCTTCAGAGGCGCCAACGACAATACAGCCGCCAGCTGAAGCTGTTCGCAATTTAGAATGGGAACTTGGGCGCACAACGCAACCTCAGGCAAAAACGGCGGCAGAAAAGACAGTGCGCACGAGTGTTGAGCGACTGGATAAATTGATGAACCTGGTGGGAGAATTGATCACGGATAGAAACAGGCTCTATCAGGTGCGGGGTAGCTTTGAGGCCCGTTTCCGGGGGGATGCACAGGTGGACAATTTGTCTGAAACAGTAGCACATATCGGACGGATTACCGACCAGCTTCAAAAAGAAGTGATGAGCATTCGTATGTTGCCCGTTTCGAATGTGTTTCACAAATTTCCACGCATGGTGCGGGATCTGTCCAACAAGTTTGGTAAGAAGTTGGAGCTTGTCATTGAGGGAGAAGAGACAGAGTTAGACCGATCTGTAATCGAGGAGCTGCAAGACCCTCTTATTCATCTGGTGCGCAACTCGATTGATCACGGTGTTGAGACCCCCGAGGTGCGGCTGCAGAATGGTAAGCCTGAGACGGCAAGGATACTGATGTCGGCGCAGCATGAACAGGGCAGAATCCTGCTTACTGTAGAGGATGATGGCAGGGGCATTGATGTCGAAAGGGTTAAGGCAGCAGCGGTGCAAAAAGGATTGATTACGGAGGCGGAAGCAGCCTCTATGGGTACCAGTGAAGCTATCAACTTGATTTTTATGTCTGGCTTTTCCACAGCCAAAGTCGTCAGCGATATTTCCGGGCGTGGGGTTGGTTTGGATATTGTGCGCAACAACATCCAGAGATTAAATGGCAATATCTCTGTGGAGACATGGCCAGGACGGGGAACGCGTTTTCAAATCACGTTGCCGCTTACCCTGGCAATTGTGCCAACTCTCCTGGTCAAGGTTGAGCCGTGTATTTTTGCGGTTCCTCTGGTTACTGTTCTCGAAACGTTGCGGATTACCCAAAAGGATATCCGCTCGGTGAACAATTTCCCCGTGATAGTTCTTCGTGAGAAGGTGCTCCCCTTGCTCTATCTATCCAAGGCGTTTGGTTTGCCTAATCAGGATGCATCAGCCTATCAGCATATTGTTGTTGTGGCATCTGGTTCAACGCAGATGGGTCTGGTGGTGGATACACTGCTAGGGCAAGAAGAGGTGGTGGTCAAATCGCTAGGCCCACTGGTTGGCGAGGTTTATGGGATTTCCAGCGCGGCTATTCTTGGCGATGGTCAGGTGATATTGATACTTGATGTTCAGGATCTATCCAGACATGTGGGTGCGCACTACGGACGGTGAACGCGGCTAGCGTGGCGGTTCATGTTCAGAAGGCATGGTGAGTAATGTCAGACGCAAAGCAAAAGCAATATGTGGATAAGCTGCAGCAGATCATTTCGCACGGGTTTGAAAATGCTGCCAAGGGTTTTGCGGGAATGGTTGGGCAGATGCTGCAGGTGGTAGATTCCAAAGTTTGTGCGGTTTCTCTTCAGGAGATTGCCAACACTCTGGGTGGGCCGGAGATGGACGCAGTTGGAATTTATCTGCGCGTGGAGGGTGAAATCAGTGGGCAGATCATGTTGATTCTGCCTTATCAAAAGGCTTTGGAATTGGCTGATCTGGTCATGGATTTGCCATTTGGCACCACAAAGACCCTTGGCTCTCTGGAGAGGTCTGCTCTGGCAGAAATTGGAAATCTGACTGGCACCTTCTTCCTAAATGCGGTTTCTGAACTAACTGGTATTGCCTCGCGCCCGACGCCGCCAGCGGTGATGGTGGATATGGTGGGGGCGATCATGGATGTGATTATTGCTACGATGGGACGGGTTGAGCAAAATGTGTTGATGTTTCAGAGCACGTTTGCTTTTGCCAACCGAGAGACCAATGCAGATTTTTGGATCATCCCCGATCCCGAAACGCTGGAAAAATTAAAGCTTGCAGGTGAAGGTTTAAATGGCTAATTCGATTGCCATAGGGCTTGCGGAATTAAAGGTCAGCCGTAACCCTGACGATGTCTTGGTGGCGTTTGGGCTTGGCTCCTGCATTGGGGTGGGGATGTATGATCCGGCGGTACGGGTGGGTGGTTTGCTGCATGCAGTCTTGCCTTTCAATTCGGATACTAAAGAGCTGTCCCCAAAGTATGTGGATACAGGGATCGCGTTGTTGCTGGATGAGCTGACAAAAGTAGGTGCAGTAAAGAATCGTCTAATCACAAAGGTGGCAGGGGGAGCAAATATGCTGAATGTAAGCAGCCTTTCTTCGTCTTTTGATATTGGCAACCGCAACATTGAAGCTATGCATGCAACATTGGCAAAGTTGGGCATCAAACCCAAAAGCGAAGAAGTGGGAGGCAAGATTGGGCGCACTGTTCGGTTGTATATCGCTACAGGTAAGATGACATTGCGAATGATGGGAGAACAGGAACGGGAGTTTTAGAGATGTTTGTAATCATTCCATTATTTGAATAGCAATAAACCTAATTTTTGGAGGAAAAAAAGGATGGCAAAAATTTTGATTGTTGATGATGCTGAGTTTCTACGAATGCGCATCTCAAAAATGTTGATAGGCGATGGGTATGAAGTCATCGAAGCTGAAAATGGCGCGCTGGCGGTCGAAGCCTACAAAACGCAGAAACCCGATGTGGTTCTGATGGATATTACGATGCCAGAGATGGACGGGTTGACCGCTTTGAAAGAGATCCGTGCCATTGATCCGAAAGCGCGGGTGGTCATGCTGACTGCTCTTGGGCAGGAGTCGGTGGTTTTGGAAGCGATTAAGTCGGGGGCGCGAGACTTTGTTGTCAAGCCGTTTGAACGAGAGCGAGTTTTGAGCGCAATTACAAAACTCTTGGCTTAATGGCATGAGTGCAAATCCTGTTGCAGCGCCGCCGGTACGAGTCCTGGTTGTGGACGACTCTGCCTTTATGCGTTTCACAATCTCAAAGCATTTAAATGAAACGCCAGGCATTGTCGTTGTGGGTAGTGCGCGCGATGGCAGAGAAGCGCTTAATTTGATACCTGAATTACAGCCGGATGTTATTACTTTGGACGTGGAAATGCCGAGATTAGACGGCTTATCCACATTGCGTGAGATTATGGCAAAGTTTCCGCGTCCGGTCATTATGTTGAGCAGCCTTACCACAGAAGGCGCGGTGGAGACTGTTCAGGCATTGACGCTGGGGGCAGTGGACTTTGTCGCTAAACCGGCATTCAAAGCCAACATTGATTCGATTTTGGGCGAGGTGGCAGAAAAGGTATTGCGTGCCTCTAAAGCCAAGGTATGGGGGCTGAGCAAAGCGACAAGTGCACCGCCGCGCCCTCAAACAGCTGAGAAGAAGGTGCGCGCGCTGCTTCAGCATGAAAAAGTGGTTGTCATTGGTTCTTCAACGGGTGGTCCGCGCGCCCTGAACACGGTTATTCCGCAGCTGCCGCCAAATCTTCCCGCAGCGGTTGTGATTGTTCAACACATGCCAGCGGGATTTACCCGGTCTCTGGCAGAGCGGCTGGATGCGGCTTCAAAGATTTCTGTGAAGGAAGCAGAGCCAGGTGATGAACTTGTTGCAGGTCGCTGTCTGATGGCGCCAGGTGGGTTTCATCTGCTGTTGGATACTCAGGGAAAGTTTACCCTTAATCAAAACCCGCCTGTACATGGGGTGCGTCCGGCTGTGGATGTTACCATGCTTTCCATCGCACAGCGGTATAAAGAGCGGGTGGTTGGAGTTATTTTGACTGGTATGGGAAATGATGGGACGAATGGCGCCGGGTTGGTACATGGCTCAGGAGGGTGGGTGATTGCAGAAGCAGAGCAAACTTGTGTGGTGTGGGGGATGCCGCGCAGTGTAACAGAGGCGGGTTTTGCCAATGAGGTTGTCCCTTTGCCGCAAATTGCTGATGCAATTGTAAGAGCGGTCGAGAATTAAGGTATGGATCTTGAAGTATATCGTCAGCTAAAGGGCAAGATTCACTCGGTTGTGGGGATTAATCTTGACCCCTATAAGGACGAGCAAATGCGCAGGCGTTTGGATTCCTGGCTTGCGCGTTCTGGAGCTCCCAACTGGGATGCTTATTTTGAGCGTATTAAACGGGATGAGGTTGAGTTAAGACGTTTTAGGGATTATCTCACTATTAATGTAACGGAGTTTTTTCGTGATCCAGAACGCTGGAAATATTTGCGCGAAAACATATTGCCAGAATTGATACAGTCTGCATTGAAACGCAATAGACAGGTGCGGATTTGGAGTGCGGGTTGTTCTACAGGCGCTGAACCTTATACATTGGCAATGTTATTAGAAGAGTTATCCCCTGGTAAAAAGGCATATATCCTGGCAACGGATTTGGACCGCGGCGCGCTGGAAAAAGCCAGAATGGGAGGCCCTTATGTTGCGGAAGAGGTGCGCAACATCTCTCCTATTCAGAGGAGTTCCTTTTTTAAGCCTGGTGGTCCCCCATTCTATGTCAATTCTTTTTTGATTGAAAAGGTCACTTTTCGTGAGCTTGACCTGATCTTTGGGGAATATGAAAGGGACTTTGATTTGATCGTTTGCCGTAATGTGGTTATCTATTTCACAACGGAGACAAAACAATTGCTCTATCAACGGTTTTCCGATTCGCTGCGTTCGGGCGGTGTGCTTTTTGTTGGCGGCACAGAAATTATCCCCCGACCTCAGGAGTTCTCATTTCGCAGTACCGGTTTTTCGTTCTATGTGAAGTCGTGATAGGTGTTTTCCAAGAGCGCCAGCCGTTTGCCTTGTTAATTCTGGCGATGATAAGGAGGAAGTGCATGTCCAATGTAAAATTCATGAACCCGTTTGTGGAAGCTGCTTCGGAAGTACTGAAGGCGGAAGTGCAGGCAGAGGTGCGAAGGGGAACACTGAGCCTGCAGAAAGCTTCTCTGACCACGGATGATGTTACCGTGCTGATCAGTCTGGTTGGAGAGGTGCAGGGTGTTGTTCTATATGGCTTCTCCGTTGAAACCTGTTTGGCAATTGTCTCGCGTATCACCGAACAGGAGTTCAAGGAATTTGATAATCTTGCGCAAAGCGGCATTGCTGAGCTGGGCAACGTGATCACCGGGCGAGCAACGATCAAGTTGTCGGAAAGTGGTTATCGCTCCAATATTTCTCCACCGACTTTGATACACGGACGCGGCATCCAGATTTCTACATTGGATTTTTCCCGTATCGTGGTGCCTTTGGTTACCGAATTCGGCGATATTGTTGTGCATTTGGCTTTGCGTGAGAGCCCGCCGGGCGCTGGAGACCATAACTTTGTCCCCATCTCGATTCCTTGAGATTATCAGTTTGGCGTCTCTGCTTTTTTCGCTAGATGAGAGTGATTGAGGATAGTGATCAATGAATGTTAAGTATTTGATACCGTTTGTGGAAGCTGCTTATGAGGTCTTACAAGCAGAAGCGAATGTGCAAATGCAGCGCGGGCAGCTTGCGCTGGATAAGGGGGCTTATATCACCGATGAGATTACTGTGATCCTCAGCCTGGTGGGCGATGTGCTGGGGATGGTTTTTTACAGTATGAGCGAGGAGACTGCCTTGAAGATCGTTTCGGGTGTGCTGGGGGAGGAGCTAAAGGAAATGGATGCCCTGGCACAGAGCGGGGTTGCAGAGCTGGGCAATGTCATCACAGGCAGGGCGAGCGTCAAGTTATCACATACGGGGTTTGAGTCAACCATTTCACCGCCGACTTTGATGATAGGTAAAGGGGCGTTGATCTCCACGCTTGATATACCCCGTCTGGTGGTGCCTTTGAAGGGCGATCCAGGAGAACTGACCATTCATCTGGCGCTGGTCGAATCGCCCAACAAGGGCGTTAGCTCTGCGAAATTGGCAGTGCCTTCGGCGCCAATTATCAAGCTCAAGGACTGAAAAAGTCTTGCAGGGCTTTGAGGACGCTATCCTGTTCCGCCTCTGAAATCGTGTTGTAAAACGGCAGCCGTAACAGACAATCGCCCATTTTTTCGCTGACTGGGCAGTCTCCTGGTTTGCCGCCAAACTTTCTGCCCATCTCAGACAAGTGTAATGGCTGATAATGGAAGACGCTGACAATTCCCCTGCGGCGCAGATACTCTATTAGCTCCTGGCGTATCTCCAGAGAAGGTAGCACAATATAATACATGTGGTAGGTCTGCTCACATTCAGGGGGCACAAAAGGGAGTTGGATGCGATGCTGTTGTGCCCACTGTGTAAGATGCTGATGATAGTGATGCCAGATTTTTTTGCGTGTGTTCTGGATGGTTTGCCAGTTTTCCAGTTGGGCGAGCAGCACTGCAGCAAGGATATCTGAAGGGAGAAAGCTGGAGCCAATGTCCACCCAGGTGTATTTGTCAATCTGACCGCGGAAGAAGCGGCTGCGGTTGGTTCCCTTTTCGCGGATGATTTCAGCGCGTTCGGTGTACTTTGCGTCATTCAACAGCAAGGCGCCGCCTTCTCCACAGGTGATGTTTTTTGTCTCGTGAAAGCTTTGGGTAGCAATCTCACCGATTGTACCCAGATACCTGCCGCGGTATTTGCCAAACAAACCATGCGCATTATCTTCAATGACCGGAATGTGATACCTGCGGGCAATTGACAGAATAGCGTCCATGTTACACCCTACGCCAGCATAATGGACGACAACAATGGCTTTTGTGCGCGGGGTGATTTTGCTTTGCAACAAGTCCTCGTTGAGGTTCATTGTGTCCGGGCGGATGTCAATAAATACTGGGGTGGCGCCATGCAGAACGAAGGCGTTGGCGGTGGAGACAAAGGTGAATGCCGGAAGGATAACCTCATCTCCGGGTTGGAGATTTAACAACAGGGCGGCGATTTCCAGTGCATGTGTGCATGAGGTGGTCAAAATAGCTTTGCGCACACCAAGTTCTTCCTCTAAAAGCTGCTGGCATTGTTTGGTGAAGTAACCATCGCCGGATATGTGTGCTCGTTCAAACGCCTGCATAATATAGGCAATCTCGTTGCCGCACAGGGTGGGTTTATTAAAGTCAATGAGAATTTCAGTCATTGGTGAGGCTATTTCCTTAGGTGGTTAAGCAAATTTGCGCACGAGTATGGTAAAGTCATAGAGGTGGTAGTCGTGGAGCAATGCCACATCTTTTGAAAAGTTCCTTTTACAATAATCGAAAAGAAAGCATGGGTTGGCATAGTAGAGGTCGGGGCGCATCCGCTCTGGGTCTGAATAGCTGGTTAAGAAATTGGCGGCAAAGCCCTTGTGGGTGAGTTGGTTGAGCTTGCTCAGACATTGCAGAGTGTAGGAAGTCCATTCTTCATAGCCGGCTTGCAGGCGGATGTTGAAAACGCCGCTGGCAATGGCGTAATCTACACAGGGGATTTCATCAATGGATGTCGTAAAGATGGCATAGGGATGATTGGGGTGAAGCTGCTGTGCTTTGATAACCATCGAATCAAGAATATCATAGCCGATAAATCTATTGCAAGCATACCCTTTCTTTTCGATGTAATCCAGAACGGCAGCATAGCCGCAGCCATAATCCAGCAGTGAGAAGCTCTGATGCGGGTCTGGGATGATCTTTAAAAGCTGGTCGAAGCGGGTTTGCTGCGCCTCATCCGAGTTCCAGTCAGCACCCTGTGGTGAAGCGCCATAGGAAGTTAGTTTGTGGTGGAAGTAATCGCGTATTTCGTTCAGGTTGGTTTCAAAATCCATGTTGTCCCTATCTTTTTTGTTTTGGCGTCGATGCCCAAATCAAAAAAGCTTGTCTTGGCTTTATGCTTCGGGCTGGATGATGTATTGGAGCGCCTTGTCGCCGGTCATGAATAGTAGATCCAGAATGGAGACCTGCGGGTCATACGGCGGGTATAACTGCGGGTATGGCGGGTACTGATATGTCATATATTCTAAACGAATACCAGCTTCCTTGAACTTTTCTTCTTCGATGTAGGCTTTTGCGGCTGGTCCGCTGATGTAGTGGTCGGCGCCCAGTTTGCGCAGAATCTGGATCAATTTGTCGGTTTTATTTCCACTGGTGTGCAATTCAGACGAACGGATGAACTGGGTGTGGCGGATGCCCAGCCAGCCTGCCAATGTGGTGGTCAGGCAGATGTCAAAATCGGCAAGATACTCGAATTTCTGCTGATAGTATTGCTCCAAAGCCTGACGGTATTGGTTGTAGTAGGGGGCTTTGGCGTAGGAATGCTGCAGTGCTTTGAGATGCTGGGTATTCCAGGGCTGCTCCCAGTCAATTTTGATCGCATGAATGGGAGTATGCTCGATTTGCGCACCGCGGCTGTGCACTGGAATAGTTAACCATTTTGTCCCCTGCGGGGTCTTGATGCGGTTGCGGTTGCGCCAGCCGCGCTTGTCATATTGCACGTCGTCGTAAAAAACAAAGACATCTGCCTTAAAAATCTGGTGAAAGTACCCGCGCCAGGGGATGTACGAGGGCTGCAAAATCACGCACTTCATGTCTGCAAGCTACTTGTGAGATGGAGGAGTGGTTTCCCCGATGACATAGGAGGGGCGATCCATGGAGCGGTCAAAAACATGCGCCAGATACTCGCCAAAAATCCCCAGTGTGAAAAGCTGTGTTCCGCTGAAGATTGAAATGATGGAGGCAAGGAATGGGAACCCCGGAATGCTGCCTGCGGTGAGGTAGAGAATGACCACATAGGCGAAGATGCCAAGCCCGAACAAGGTGAGTGCAAAACCCAGCAGGCTGGCAAAGCGCAGTGGGGCGGTGCTGAATCCGGTCAGGATCAAGAAAACCTGTTTGAGCAATTTCATGAAGGTGTAGTTGGAATGACCGATTTGGCGCGGGTGCTCATCAACGGCGACGCTGGCAAAACGGGTGGTGCCCCAGGCAAGCAATACATCCAAGATAACGCCCGGGCTTTGAAAATTGACAAAAGCCTTGCGCAGCTCGGTGCGGAAAGCGCGGAAGGCGCTGATATCGCGGATGGTTGTAATTCCCATGACAAATGCCAGGGTGATCTTGGTAACCCGCGAGGACAGATTGCGCCACAGTGAGTGGGGCAATTTTTTTGGCGAACCGTAAACGACGTCATACCCCTCAGCCAGCTTTTTAAGGAGGTGCGGAATTTCCTCAGGCGGGTGTTGAAGGTCGTCGTCCATGGTAACGATTATCTCATGTTGCGCGCTGCGTACCCCGCACAGTGTGGCGTTGTGCTGCCCATAATTGCGCATCAGGTTGATGCCTCGGATGGTGGCATACCGCTGACTTAGGTCGCAAATGATTTGCCAGCTGTTGTCGTGGCTGCCGTCGTTGACGAAGATGATTTCGTATTGTGATGCAATTTCTGTCAGGACGTTGATCAGGCGCAGGCTGAGCGGCTCAAGGGAGTTGGCTGCGTTATAGACCGGTATGACCACAGATATTGAAAGGGGAGCTTGATCCATGCGCTTTATCTTTTTATTGGCAATCCATAAACTCTTTTGTTTTGCGGAGGGCTTCCAAAGCCCTTTGGGATGGGGCGTGTTCTTCGTGCAACCGCCCCATCAGGAAGCACAGTTTGAGGTGCAGGTCTGGTTTTGCCTGGAATGTTTGAACGGTCAGCTCGAGCGATTTTTCCCAGTCTCCATACTGGGCATAGCCGTCAATAAAGACGAGCATCTCGGACATCTCAGTCGGGGCGAGACCCTGCCCAAAAGCCTGATTTCCCAATTCTACCACCTGTTGCCAGTCACTGCGCTGGCGGGCAAGTTCGGCTTTTTCAAAGAAGTAGCACCATGTGTTGTGTGGAGGTTCATCGCCAAAAATGTGCGCTGGCGGCACGGCTGGCTGGCTTGGCGAGTGGTCAATCTGCGCGGTGTTTGAAAAGGAGAGTATCTCTTCGATTTCGCGGGGGAAGGTTCGTATGTCCCGATCAACAAGCGGGTTGATGACACGCACGCACCCCGGAGGTGAGTAGTGGATCAAAAGCATATTAGAGGTGTTGCCCTGAAACATGGCACTGCGGTAGCCCTGTCTGATGGGGAGGCCGGGCTGGAGGTCTTCTGCTTTGGGCAGGCTTCTGCCCATGCGCACGGGCATATATCCCAGAAAATAGGGTAGATCAAGCGAGTTGTGCTGGGGGGCATACAGCCAGTTGAGAGGGGCGGTCAGCGAGTTGTCGCTGGAGTATTGAAAGGGCAGTGCGTAGGCAAGCAGAAAAGTCCCCGGGACGATCTGCGGTGCTCGCCAGGATAACTGCCAGAAGAAGTTTTTCTGCGTTTCCCACTCACGGCGGAATGTAACGGTGGAGGAAAAATTTGATCCAACAGCCATGCTGACCAGCAGGCTGAGAAATATAATTTTCTGAAGGCGTCTGCGCATTATCCATTGCAGCAAGCCTACCATGAGCAGGGCGCAGCCGGGGATGAATGCCAGCGTAAAGCGGTCATAGGGGAAGCGGGTTTCGATGGGCAGGTCGGCGATCCAGAATGGCAACCCGGCAGAGCATAACACCAACAAGCCGCTGCGGATGATTTGCAAGGAAGCGGAATCCCACGCAAGCGGATCGGCGTCGCTTTGGGTGGTTTGTTTGCCCAGACGGTTGAAGTTTTTTAGATAAAGAAAGGTGAAGATGGCAGTGGCGAGAACGATCAGCCAGTGCAGACGCGAGGATGCTGTTGTCATATCCTCCTGCAACGGGAAGCGGAACGTTTCACTCCAGGCAATCCAGGAGGTCAGCAACAGGTTATAGGGTATCTTGAAAATTTGGGTGATGAGATTGCTCTGTTCTCCGTTGGAAACAGCCTCTACCAGAGAAGGCTGGTAGGTGGGAAAACCGATCACCAGCACGCGCCAGACCGCATAACAAGCCAGCAGCATGAGATACGGCAGCCATTGACGCAGCACCCAGCGCAGACGCTGGCGCGGCGGGGCGGACTTTTCTGTCTGAGAAAGCCAGATAAGGACAGGTCGCAGCGCTTCCAAGCCGATGAAGTATTCGGTGGAGAAAATGCACAATGCCAGGCTGAGCAGGGATATCGCCGTGAGGAGGTAACCCTTTGCCCCTTTGTGTTGCAGTGCTTTGAGCATGACGCCCCATGAAAGGAACTGGGCGGCGAAGAGCAGGATGCCGTTTGTCCAGACGACAGAAACCGGCTGCTGCTTGAAACCCGGATAGACCACAAACAGCAGCGCAGCCCAGGCGGTCAGTTCTGGCTGGTTGCGCCAGATTTGTTTTAACGTCCACCAGAGCAGGACGGCTGCCAGCCAGCGGCTGAGCAGAGCGGCGATCTGCCACTGGAGCGGGTCGGTACTGAGCAGCGAGTGGGTGAAATAATAAATGATTGCCAACGGAGGGCGGTCGCCGGAGAAATATTCAAAAAAGCCGCTTGCCCCAAAGGTATGTTTCCACCATACGGCTTGCCAGTCATCCCAATGGAAGCCCAGCCATGGGCTGAGCAAACCATACGAGGTGATGGAGATGACAAGCAGAAAAAGAGGAAAATGTGCCGCCTGCAGGACGCGTTTGAGCATTGAATTTCCCGTTGAAAAGGTTGCGGCAGTATTGTACCACTGTTTGGGGGACGCGATGACCTGCGCCCGCAGGCGTAGCTGGCTGTGGCTGTGTGAAAAGGGCGTTGTCTGCGGGCGATTAAGCGGCGGCGTTGATCTCTTCGATTTTCAGGTTTTCGAGGTCGCTGCGTCCCAGCCCCATGGCGGCGCCTGCCTGGACATAAGGAAGCGTTTCCTGCCAGCCAAAGAGGGTAGAAGCATACGCGTCGGCGGCGACGATATCGGCGCTGGCGATGACCGTATCGGCTTGTTTGACGTCGTTCAGGTTTCCGCCGGTGGGGCCGTTTGCCATCAGCATGCGCACGGCGTCAATGACGGTCAGGGTGGGGCGCACGCGGCTGGTCAGGTCTGCCAGGTTTTGCCCGAGGTTCCAGTGAAGCGGCGGGCGGTCGCGGATGACGCCCATCAGGTTTTTCATCCCCAGCGTCAGCCCTGCCAGACCGTGATTTTTGGCAATGGGGGCGTTGATGATCACATCGGCTTTGAGGATGTCATCGTAAATGGCGGCACGCTTCAGCGACTGCCCCTGCGGGATGTCGGTATCCACAAACTTGAATTTGGTCATCACCACCATTTCGCCGCCGCTGGCGCGTACCTGTTCTTCGATGCCGCTGACGGCATAGACCTGCTCCGCCGGCCCGCCAAAGGGGTAGTCCATCACCTGCACCCTGGCGGCGCCCGCCTCGAGACACAGCTTGACCAGGGCAGCTACCACCCACGGGTTGGTGGTGGCGGCATATTCATAGCTGCGGGCGGTGCAGATGTTGGGTTTGATGATGACGCGTGCCCCGTGTGGGACAAAACGCTGCATGCCGCCCAGCGCGGCAAGGGCGCGGCGGGTCAGCGTTTCGGGGTCGCCATGGCGCGCAACGGCAAGATAAGCATCGCTCTGCGCCATGCTTGGCTGAGTGCTGGGCTCTAACGATGGGGCAATCGGTGTGTGCGAAGGGGAGGCATGGGCGGCGGAAACGGGGGTTTGGGTTGCCGTAGGGATGGGCTGCGGAGCGGCAGGCGTGGCTGGGCGTGGGCTACAGGCGGCAACCCCCAGCGCTCCGGCGCCAATGGCGGCACAGCGCAGGAATTCTCGACGCGTGAGGTGTTTCATATCAAACTCCTTTTTAAGCAATCCAATTACCGATAATCTGCATACGCTTTATCATAAATAGAATCACGATTTTTGTCCAGCGTTGGATGAGAATCTGCTTAGATGGCTTGCGCAACTGGGGCGGGGTTGTGTACAATAAAGAGGTCATGGTTTTCTGGCAGCCAGGAGGAATTGGAGAAATGGGCGGTTGGATTGGGCAGACGGTGGCAGGACGCTACCACGTGGATGCGCTGCTGGGCGAGGGGGGCATGGCAACGGTGTATAAAGCCTATGACCAGCGTTTGGAAAGCGAAGTGGCGGTCAAGGTCATCCGTACCGAGGTGTTCCCGCCGCTGCAGTTGCAGCGCGTGCTGGGGCGTTTTGCGCGCGAAGCCAAAGCGCTGGCGCGGCTGACGCACCCCAACATCGTCAAGGTGATTGATTACGGCGAACACGATGGGACGCCGTATTTGGTGATGCCATACTTGAGTGGTGGGACGCTGCGGCAGAGGATGGGGCGCAAGATGACGCTGGAGGAAGCCGGGCGTCTGCTGCTGCCGCTGATGCAGGCGCTGGCGTATGCGCACGATGAGGGGCTGGTGCACCGCGACGTCAAACCGGGCAACATCTTATTGAGCAAGAGCGGTCAGCCGATGCTGGCGGACTTTGGGATTGTGAAGATTGTGGAGGGGGAGGAGATGACGCACCTGACGAGCACGGGGATGGGAGTAGGGACGCCGGAATACATGGCGCCGGAGCAGTGGCGCGGGGAGATCACGCCGCAGGTGGATGTGTATGCGTTGGGGGTGGTGCTGTATGAGATGTTGAGCGGAGAGAAGCCGTACACGGGGAAGACGCCTGGGGAGGTGCTGCTGAAACAGATGAGCGAGCCGCTGCCGGACGTGCGCCAGAAGGCGGAGGGGCTGAGTGCGGCAGGGGCGGCGCTGGTGGAGCGAGCGCTGGCGCGGGATGTGAGCCAGAGGTGGGGGAGCATGGAGGAATTTGCTGCGGCGCTGGAGCGGGCGCTGCGCGGGGAGGAAGTGGAGAGGACGGAGACGGCGCCGCGCCCTGTGGCAGCAGTGCAGAGGACGCCGGCGCTGGAGGGGGACGAGGAGACGCGCGATGATCTGGCTGTGGTGCGCCCGCTGGCTGTCAGTGTGGGTGATGTGGCTCAACAATCTCTGCGGGCAGGCGGTCTGCCGCGCTGGGTGTGGGGGCTGGGGTTGATCGGGCTGGTGGTGGTGGTGTTGCTGGTGTTTGCCGCCGGGCGAGCGGCGGCGCCCCTGTTTGCCACGCCGACGCCAACGGCGACGGCAACGTCCACCGCAACGCCGACCATGACCCCTACGCCAACGGCGACGCTGGGGGTGGGTGCGACGATGATCTCTGAAAAAGACGGGATGGAGCTGGTGTATGTACCGGCGGGGGAATTTGAGATGGGGTCGCAAGAGGGAGATTATGATGAACGCCCGGTGCACACGGTGTATCTGGATGCCTATTGGATTGACCGCACCGAGGTGACGAATGCCATGTATGCCAAATGCGTGCAGGATGGGGCATGCGACGAGCCGGGAAGCAGGGGATCTGCCACGCGCAGCGACTACTACGGTAACAGCAGCTATGCCGACTACCCGGTGATCAACGTGGATTGGCACATGGCAGATGCCTACTGCCGCTGGGCGGGGAGGCGGCTGCCGAGCGAGGCGGAGTGGGAAAAGGCGGCGCGTGGGACGGACGGGCGGGAATACCCGTGGGGGGATGGTGCGCCGTCGTGCGGCCTGGCGAATTATGATGCTGGGAATTACTGTGTAGGGGATACGTCAGCGGTGGGGAGCTACCCTGAAGGGGCGAGTCCGTACGGGGCGCTGGACATGGCGGGGAACGTGTGGGAGTGGGTGGCGGACTGGTATGACGCAAATTATTATGCCAACTCGCCGCGCGAGAACCCGAAGGGAGCGTCATCCGGGGAGTATCGTGTGGTGCGCGGCGGCTCGTGGTACTACGTCGTTATCAGCGTGCGGGCTGCCAACCGCGGCAGGAGCGTTCCGTCCGTCACCAACGACACCAGCGACGGCGGCTTCCGTTGCGCGCTTGGGACATCCCCGTAGGGGGCTCGCCATGATTCTGATATACTGGATGCTGGATTCTGAATTTCTGAATCTGGGGCAGGGGGTCTGGGGGAAGGGGCTTGCCCCGTCCCCAGCGGCGTAGATACCTCACCCCCTGCCCCCTCTCCTCTTAGGAGAGGGGGCAGGGCATTCTCTCTTTCCACAGGGGGCAAACTCTGCTTATCACATGTAGGATGGGGCTTGCCCCATCGTCCCCGCATCGGCACGGCGTTGGGTTTTTGGGGGTGAGCCGTAGGATGGGGCTTGCCCCATCGTCCCCGCATCGGCACGGCGTTGGGTTTTTGGGGTTGCCCTCCCCCGGCCCCTCCCGGAGGGAGGGGGGTGAGCCGTAGGATGGGGGCTTGCCCCATCGTCCTATCGGCATTGGCGGGGTGAACCCCGGACGATGGCTTGCTGGATTGCGTGCGCTGGTTTGTGCTATACTCTAACCGATGGAGTATGTGCAGCCATGCCCACGTTCTTAAGAATAGGTGCACTGCGTTTCTTTTTCTATTCTGGTGACCGCAACGAACCGCCGCATGTTCACGTTGAAGAGGGCAGCCGCTATGCAAAATTCTGGCTTGAGCCAGTGCGTCTGCAGGCAAGCAGCGGTTTTAGCAGGGTTGAACTTGGTAAAATACAGAGCCTGGTTTTGGAGAATAAAGAGCAGCTGTTAAGGTGTTGGGATGAGTACTTTAATGATTGAGGTCAATCTGGCAAGGGTGCAAAATGTCAGCGTTTCAGAGGAGACGTTGACGGTGGAACTGGAAGACGGGCGCACAGTTTTGCTGCCGCTGGCATGGTACCCGCGGCTGGTGCACGCCACGCCAGCCGAGCGCAGTCACTGGCGGCTGATTGGGGAAGGTGTTGGCATCCATTGGCCAGACCTGGATGAGGATATCAGTGTTGAGAATATCCTGGCGGGGAGACCATCCGGCGAGAGCCAGCGTTCGTTTAAACGCTGGCTGGAAGAGAGAAACGCCCGCCCGCGGGCTTGATCCTGCTCCCTGCATGTCGCCGCAACTGCTCCCCTCCCCATGGGAGGGGACAGGGGAGGGCATGTAGCTTGCCCATTGCTATCGACGGGGTGAACCCCGCCCTACGAACATGCGTAGGATGGGGCTTGCCCCATCGTCCCCGCATCGGCACGGCGTTGGGTTTTTGGGGGTGAGCCGTAGGATGGGGCTTGCCCCATCACCCTATCGGCATCGGCGAGGTCAACCTCAGGGGTCTGCTCTACGCGTGCTGGCTGCGCCGCTTCTCAATTTCGTCCACAATATCATCTAAAGACTTGTTGGCGAATATGGACTCACGCTCATGGGTGTAGTCGCCATAGCCCTGCGTAAACTGCTTTAGAAAACGAACAGCGTCCACTACCCCCAATTCTTTATACAACAAACGGATAGCTTGTTGGTTGATTTCTACCAGTGGTCTTGCGTCTGTAATCATTTCTCAATCTCCTGAACCAAATCCACAGGATTCATAACTTTTACTGATAAACCTTTGATCTTCCTGGCATTTCGCAACAACTTATCGTCACAAGTGCAGAAGTAATCGGCGTTCCCTGATTCTGCCAGAGCAAGATGAAGTGCATCCAGTGGTTTAATGCCGGATGCGGTTAACTCCGCCGCTCGCTTTTTATCTTTTTCGGTTACGCTGATGAGCTTTTTCGCTTTTGCCAAAATGGCCAGTGTATGCTCCCTTCGAATGGCTAAATTGCTCTGCTCGCTTTCGTAAAGCAGCGCTTCTGACGAAAGGATTTCCGCCTGACCGCCATCACAAAAGGCGATAAGCCCCAAAACAGCTTCTGCTTCAAGAACCATCCGAACTTGACGCGGTGTGTCCAGCGGTCTTTGGATGGCACAAAGGTCAAGGTAGATTTTCACAATATCATTTTATCACTATTCTGGACGCCGCTTGCCAGTGGCGCAGTGCAGGCACGGAAAACAGCTGGCGGGCGGTTTCCATTGTGTCCCCCAGGCAGTCCGCAGGTTGCGTTGAGCGCCACAGCGTGTGCGAAACCCAACATTACACATCGGCACGGCGTTGGGTTTTTGGGGGTTGCCCTCCCCTGTCCCCTCCCGGAGGGAGGGGGGTGAGCCGTAGGATGGGGCTTGCCCCATCGTCCTATCGGCATTGGCGGGGTGAACCCCGCCCTACACCTCACTTCCCTCCCTTGCCCAGCACTCCCGCAGAGAGCTAAAAGGGGAGGGCGAAACCCAACCTCTTTGTCACAAACACAAAGGGGGGGGTCATGATGACCCCCCCTTTTGTCAAGGGGAGCAATGCCTGCTTTTTCTTACTTCTTCCAGGTTGCCTTGACCTGATGGGTGACGTCCGCCATCACGTTGAGCGTCTCGTCAATATCGGCGTCGCTGTGGCTGTAGGAGAGGAAATACGGCTCGCGGATCACCTCGTGTTTGGAGATGCCGCGCTTCTGCGCCTCCACCACGATCTTGGAGAGCATGGCTTTTTCGGTGTTCTCCCATTCGCGCTGGTCGCGCGGCATCGTCTCGGAGAAGATCACGCCGAACATCGCCGGGTGCTCGGTAACGATGGCGGGGATGCCCTCTTCGGCAAAGATTGAGCGCAGACCTTCCTGCAGTTTGCGCCCGCGCGCAAAGATCGTCTCCAGCACCGGCTCGCGCATGATCTTGCCCAGTGTGGCGTTGATGGCTGCCACGCTCACCACGTTGCCGCAGTATGTGCCGTCCTGCTCCACCTGCCCGACGGCGATCATGTCCATCAGCTCCTTCTTGCCGCCAAACGCCGCACACGGGTAGCCGTTGCCGATAGCTTTGGCGTAGGTTGCCAGGTCGGGGATGACCTTGTAATATTCCTGCGCCCCGCCTTTGGCAAGGTGAAAGCCGGTCTTCACCTCGTCAAAGATGAGCACGATCCCGTACTCGTCGCACTTCTGACGGATAAACTCCAGATACCCCTCCAGCGGACCGATGCAGGCGCAGTTGCCCAGCACCGGCTCGATGAGGATGGCGGCGACATCCTGCCATGAGCGCTTCAGCGCCAGGTCGAGGGCTTCAAAGTCGTTATAGGGCACGGTGATGACGGTGCTGTTGACCGCCTTGGGGATGCCGGAGCTTTCGGGGACGGGCAGCGGGCTGCGCCGCGTGCCATACGCCGGGACGGGGTTGGCGTACATCGAGTAGAGCACATAGTCGTGCACACCGTGGTAGGCGCCCTCGAACTTGATGTATTTATCGCGCCCGGTGTAGCCGCGCGCCAGACGCAGGGCGTGCATGGTGGCTTCGGTGCCCGAGTTGACCAGCCGCACCTTCTCCACGCACGGGCACATGGCGACAAACTTCTCCGCCGCCTCCACTTCCAGGTCGGTGGTCAGAGCGGTGGTGGTGCCGCGCATGCGCACCTGCTCGAAGACGTAGTTATCCACCTCGTCGTAGGCGTGCCCCAAAATCACTGGACCCCATGCCAGGGCGTAGTCAATGTAGCGGTTGCCGTCCACGTCCCAGTAATAGGCGCCTTTGGCGCGGGCGACATAGCGCGTGTTCTCCGGTCCGTGAAAGCGGAAGCTGGAGCTGACCCCCAGCGGGATGACCTCTTTGGCTTTCTGCCACAGAGCCTTGCTTTTTTCGTAACTTGGTGTCATGGTTTATACTCCTTGGGGTAACTGATATCAGATGGTTGTCGTTTTACATTCCTTCAACGTCATTTTTTGTCGTTTTACGAAAAAAATTTGGTGTATTTATCCGCCGCGTTTGTGTTGGCTGTGCAGGGCGGCGGGCGCGGTGTCCGCGCAGGGGAGTCTCAATCCCAGTCGGAGACTTCCTTATACCATCGTGTCTTTGTTCCGCTCATGGCGCGCAGCTTCCACTTAAGCGATTTGGGTTCGTCCTCAATCGCCTGATGGATTTGCTCCGCCTTGGCGCGGATGACGCGGCGCTGCTCCTCGTTCAGGGCTTCAACTTTTTCGGTGTAATCAGCAATATTTTTGAGATTGGTGGTGGCGGTGTAGTAAAATCCCCAATCGTCTGCCATCAGCTTTGCCAGATAGCGCAGGTTGACGCTGCCCTCTTCTTTTTCTGCCAGCGGTGCCGCCAGCAGGATGAGCATGGCGTCCTTGTAATCCTTATCGTTCATCTGCACAATTTGCAGTTTTTGCAGCAGCAAGTCGGTAACCGAGACCGAATACGGGTCAAGCTCCAGCCGCCCAAGATAGCTGATGCAGTGATTCATATCCAGACGGTCAAAAAAGACGTCAATCATCGGCACACGCTCGGTATAGCGGTCGGAAAAGTAAATGTGCCGCTCCTGCCCAAAGTACATCATGGTATCTTTGTCAAAGTCATACCCCTGCCGTTCAAAGAAAGACACCAGCTTGCCGCGCTGCTTTCCGTAGGCGGCAAAGTCAATATCGGTAAAGACACGCTCGCCCAGCCGCTTCATCTGGTTGTAGAGGTCAATGTATTCGGGGAAGTAGTTGCGCACCGCAAAGGCGCCCATCACGCGCAGGATCAGCCCTTCCTTCTGCGCCGCTTCGGTCAGCCGCCGCGCTTCCGTGATGAACACCTCCGGCTTGGGGTATTCCTCCAGGGGGATGTCATTGGGCAGTCTGAATGCTTTGTCGCTCATGCGCACTCCTTGCTAACCAGAGGTGAAGATGTAATCTTTGAGCTTGCCGTTTTCGATCTGCAAGACCACGCCGCGCAGCACGCCTTCCGAGTACTCGCTGCCGGGGTTGATCATTGTCGTTCTGCCTACCTTTTGAATGCCGCGCGATTCGTGGATGTGCCCGTGCAGGCTGAGGAAGGGCTGGTATTTCTGAATCACGTTGGCAACCGCGCGGCTGCCGACATGGATTTTGCGGTCCACCGCCTGAATCAGGTCTTTGGTCAGTTCGGGCGCCAGGTCAAGCGCAAACCCATAGGGCGGGGCGTGCAGGTTGAAAATCGAATTTTTGACGTCCTTCACCTGAGCGATCAGCGCCTCAAGCATGGGCTGTAGTTCCTCGTCCGGTTTTTCGCGCGGTGTGTCCCACGGTGTGGGGTTTGCCCAGGCAAAGGTGACCATCTCGTGCTCGCCGACCATCACCACGCGGTCGTTGCAGTTGACGATCACCTCCGAATCGCTGATGATGTCGTCCACTTCCATCACGTCGTCGTTGCCGGGCGCCATGTAAAGCTTGAGACCGCTGCCCGCCAGCCGTTCGTCCGCCAGCGCCATCCACTCCCGCAGCCGCTGCAGCGCCAGTTCGTGAAACAAGGCATCCTGTTTTTCGGGGTGTTGGCGCAGGTCTTCAAATTCGTCCGGCGTCATCTGCTTCCAGTAATACCCCACCATTTCAATCTGCCGTTTGAGTTCTGTCAGTTCCTGCTCGGTGTGTGCCTCAACCGGGTTGCCGAGAAAGTTCGTCTCCCATCCGCCTCCGGCTTTTTCCACCAGCGGGATGAGCAGTTTGCCGGTCAGATCGCCCAGCAGGATGCCCATATCCACTTTGTAGATTTTGAGCGCGTTGAGAAACTTGCGGTAACAGTGGTTGGAGGCGTGAATGTCGCTCACAAAAAAGATTTTCATCATGCTCCTTTTCAGACCTGACGGGTGATGCGGCAAACCCGTCAGGTCTTGGTCTTGTTGTCTTGCTAATCGGGCGGCAGTTCTTCAAATGCCATGCTGACGTCAATGCCGGAGGTGCTGTTGCGTTTCTTCCAGTAGAAGTACCACAGGATGCCGAGAATCCAGATGGCGGCAAAGGTGGCATACGGCCAGACCTTGAAGCCCTCAATGGTGAAGAAAAAGCCGTAGAACAGAATGGCAAGGTAAATCAGGTTGAGGATGCCCGCCAGGGTGATGACCGGGATGCCGAACAGCTTCCAGTTCTTATAAGGCGAGGCTTCCCAGATGTTCTTGACCTGTTTGCGGTGGGCAAACAGCACGGCTGAGATGGCTGTTACGCCAAAGACCGAGACCACCTCCAGCGTGGTTACCACGAACCCCAGACGGAAGTCCTCAAACAGACAGAAGGGGACGAGCAGAATCTCGCCGATGACAAACAGCAGCGCCATGGTTTTGATTGGGGTGGCGGTTTTGTGGTTGATATCGGTGAACCACTTGGGACCGACACGGTCCATGCCCCAGGCAAACAGGATGCGCGGGAACGCCAGGTACGACATGGCGACAAACCACACGCTGAAGGCGATGAACGAGATGGCAAACAAGCCGAGGATGATCGGGTTCTGCGTCAGCACCGCCGCCAGCCCCATAAAGTGGGTTGACCAGGGGAAGGTATAGCCCTCCAGCCCGCCGCCTGCGCCGTCCACATACGAAGCCGCCACGGTGAACTCATATCCTACGTTCTGATAGAGCACAATGCCGCACCAGATCATCAGCACGGTGGGGATGAGACAGGCAAAGAAGCTGCCGCCCAGCAGGGTTTTATCCGGGCGTTTGACCTCACCGGCAATAAAGGCGACGGCGTAGGAGTAGATAATCAGCCACGAACCGGCAATCATCAGCCCGATGGTATCCGGCCAGTTCCAGGTGCTGGGCAGGGCTGCGCCGCCCTCTTCCATGTATACCTTGGCTGCCTGCAAAAAGCCGTTGTAATCCAGCGAGCCATATTTGGCTGCCAGCGCGTTCCACGAGGCGACAAAACCATCGTGCGTGGTGAAGGTCAGCACCAGCAGACACACCACCGTCCCCAGCAAACCGATTGCCATCGCCACGCGCTGCGCTTTGGCGTAGAACTTCATGCCAAACGCCAGCAGCAGGAAGGCGATGACATTCACCAGGCTGGAGAGCAGGAACAGCCCCCAAAAGCTGGTGATGGCTTCGTTGAGGTGCTCCAGCCCAAAGTAGCCAAAGAGCATGGTCAGCCCCGGGTTGACCACATAAGGCGCCAGGGTGGTGATCCACAAAATCCACGCCCAGGCGTTGCCAAAGCTTTCGGCGACGGCGATCACCGGTCCAAGGATGCGCGAGTTATACACATACTCGCCGCCGGAGCGCGGCATGCTGCCGCCGAGAATCCCCCACACCAGCGGAAAGCTGATCCCGCCCAGCAAAAAGCCGAGAATGGCGGCGATGATCAGGTTGCCGCCGGGGTAGATCAGCAAACCGACGCTGATCATAAAAAACATGCTGGGGGAGACGCCGATGTTCATGATGGCGACGCCGAGCGCATCCACCAGCGAAAGACCGCGCACCAGACCGCTGGCGCGGCGGGCAAACACTTTTTCTGCTCCAGACATCGTATAAACCTCCTTGATCAAATAAATGGGTAAAAGTACACAGGGGTAGGGTTGAAACGGATGAGAAGGGTATAAATGACGGCGTCCTCCTTTCTCTACTGTGCCCGCTTCCCGCTCTGGGTGTATCGCTCCAGCCGCAAATCCACCTGGGCTTTGTGCCCCAGACAGCCCTCCAGTTCTGCCAGCCGGGCGCAGTGCTCGCCTACCATCAGGCTTGCCTGCGGCGTGCACTTTTGATAGGTAACGGTTTTGAGATACTTGCCCACCCACAACCCGCCGGTATAGCGTGCGGCTCTGCCGGTGGGCAGGGTGTGGTTGGTGCCAATGGCAAAGTCGCCGTAGGGGACGCAGGTTTCGGCGCCCAAAAACAGCGACCCGTAGTTGGTCAGACGCTCAAGGAAGTACTGCGGGTCTTTGGTCAGCACCTCCACGTGCTCAAACGCCAGACGGTTGGCTTCCTGCACGGCTTCTTCGAGGCTGCTGACAAGGATGATCTCGCCGCAGGCACGCCATGCCTGCGCGGCTACATCGCCGGTGGGCAGGGTTCGCAGCTGGCGCTCGATCTGGCTGGCAACCGCTTGTGCCAGCAGTTCGCTGGTGGTGAGCAGCACACAGGGCGAGTTGACTCCGTGCTCCGCCTGACCGATGAGATCGGCGGCAACCATCTCGGCATCGGCGCTTTCATCGGCAATCACCAGCACCTCCGAAGGACCGGCGATCAGGTCAATCCCCACCCGCCCGAAGAGCTGGCGCTTGGCTTCGGCGACATAGGCATTGCCCGGACCGACGATCATATCCACCGGCTTGATGCTTTCGCTCCCCAGCGCCATGGCAGCCACCGCCTGTACCCCGCCGAGGATGTAAATCTCATCTGCGCCAGCCAGCGCCATAGCCGCCACGCTGGCGGCTGGCGGTTTGCCGCCCGAGGGCGGCGTGCAGGCAACCACGCGCCGCACCCCCGCCACCCTGGCAGGGACAATGCACATGATGGCAGACGAGACCAGCGGATAGCGCCCGCCGGGGATGTAGCAGCCGACGCTCTCGATGGGAATGTGTCTGTGCCCCAAAATGACGCCGGGCAGCGTCTCGATTTCAATGTCGTTCAGCGCCTTGCGCTGCGCTTCGGCAAACCGCCGCACCTGCTCCTGCGCAAAGCGCAGGTCTGCCATGACTGCCTGCGGGATGGAGGAGACCAGCGCATCAATCTCCGCTTGCGAAAGGCGAAAACTGGGCGGCGACCAGCCGTCAAAACGCTCCGAAAGCTGACGGATGGCGCTGTCGCCGCACACGGCAATATCCTCGATGATGTTCTCCACCGCCTGGCGGATTTTGGCTTCGTCTTCCGTGGTTTCGCTTGTTCCTGCGGCGCGTTTGAGATAGACGCTCATGGCTGGCTCTGCTCCGTTGCATTGAGGGGGATACGCCACTCGTGGATGTCCATCAGGATGCGCGGCAGGATGACCATGGTGGCTTTTTTGACGCCCGGCACCGTGCTGATGTGGTTGGTCACGATATGGTGCAGTTCGAGGTTATCGCGCGCCCGCACCTGTAAACTGATGTCAATCTCGCCGGTTGAGAGCGCCACGTAGCACACCTGCGGAAGCTGGGCAAGCTGGCGGGCAATTTCCATCACCTGACCGCCTTCCACCTCCACCCATACATCGGCGGTCACCGGGTAACCGACTTTCTCAGCGTTGAGCACCGCGCTGATGCGGATGACGCCGTCTTGCTGCATCTTTTTGAGACGAAAGCGTACCATGCGCTCGGTGATGCCGTTGTCCAGACGGCGCGCAATCTCAACTGCGGGCATCCGCCCGTCCTCCTGCAGCAGACGGATAATCTGCTCGTCAATTTTGTCAAGTTTGTGGGACATAGCGGAGGTTCTCTCCGTATGAGGGAAAGAGGATATAAAACATTATAGGATGTTTGTCGGTAAAAGTCAATAACCCCCCATAAAATTGTCAGAAAATGACAATATCCTCTTGCGCATGCCGCTTACAGCAAAGCCTCCAACACCAGCAGGGCAGCCATCCCAACGGCGATGCTCCACACCACATTTTTGGTGCGTAGCGCAACCAGCCCTGCCAGAAGCGCCGCGCCAATTTGCGGATTGCGCGGTGAAAGCTGCAACGTCCCGCCGTGCTGCGCCACCTCCGGCAGGATGATCGCCGAGAGCGCCGTGATGGGGACAAAATACAGCGCCCGCTCCAGCCAGGCGGGCATCTTTGCCCGCCCCAACAAGAAGATGAACGAGTAGCGAATGCAAAACGTCAGCAAACCAGCGATGGCAATGGTGATCCAGATGTTCATTTCCGTTGTGCCTCGACTGCCATCCCGGCGAGGATGCCCGCCAGCGCGGCAAGGAGAATGCCCGTTTTGTATGGAAAGCTGATGGTCAGCAGCCCCGCCAGAGCAGCAACCGCCGCGGCGACAATCTCCGCCCGTCCTTTGAGCGCCGGTGCCACCAGCGCAATAAAGGTCAGCGGCAGGGCAAAACTGAGCGGCAGGTTTTTTGGAAGCAGATCGCCGATGAGAATGCCAACTGCCGTGCTGATTTGCCAGCACAGCCACAGCGTCAGCCCCGCGCCGAGAAAATACCAGTGCCGCTGGGGTGATTCTCTGCCGCGCTGAAAACGCATGACAGTCACCGCGTAGGCTTCATCGGTCAGCAGATAAGACAGCAGGGTTTTCCAGGCTGGTGTGAGATGCTGGAGATAGGGCGCCAGCGATGCGCTGTAAAGGGCATGGCGCAGGTTGACGACAAAAACCACCGTCAAAATTACTACTGCCGACGCCCCGCCGTGGATCAGCTGGACAGCGATGAACTGCGCTGAACCGGCAAAAATCACCGACGACATGGCTTGCGCCGCCGCCATCGAAAGACCAGCCCCCATTGCCAGCGCGCCAAAAATCACCCCAAAAGGCGCCACGCCCAATAAGATGGGCAGTTCATCCTTTGCCCCGCTCCAGAACTCTCTTTGTCGGGAAGGGGGCGGCGTTGGCGGGTTTGCTTCGGCGGCAGGGGCGCTTGGCGGCTGCATGGCGCTATTGTATCAGCAATGGGCAAAGACGGGCAAAAAAGGTCGTTGTGGATGCTGATCGCAGCGCGGGGTGCGCTTCAGGTGAGGGTATCGGATGGCTTGGGTTTGCGGCGGGCGTGTCTGAGAACGTTTGTCTGGGCGCTTGGGGGGGCGGGGGTTACATCCACCTTTTGTGCGAGACGGTAGATGGTCTCTTCAATAAAGCGTGTGTCCTCGATGACCAGCGATAATGCGCCATGCGGGCAGACCTCCACACAGCGCCCGCAGCCGACGCAAATCTCCGAGCGTATTGGGCGTTTATTCTGCATGCTGATGGCGCGCACAAAACACACCTGTGGACGGGCGCATTCCCCGCAGCCTGTGCACTTTGCCGCCTCAAAAGCAATCACCACGCCGGGCATTTTGGTGATCTTGCGGCTGATAGAGGGGTGCAGATCCGGCAGTACCTGATACAGACAGCAGCACGGGCAGCAGTTGCAGATCGTCAGCAGGCGCTCTCCCGGCACCGCTCCCGCCCAGACGGTATCCAATTTGTTGCGCCCCACCATGTGGATCAACCCTGCCTGGCGGGCGCGCTCGAGGTGCTCAAGTGCCTCCTGTTTGGCGACCAAATGTCCCAGCTTGGGGCTGATGTGCAGCACGGCATCGCCCATCATGATGCACCCCAAATCCGTGGGGTAGTCGCGGCAGCCTTCCGCCTCGCGGCAGATGCAGTGGTCCATTTTCCAGATGTGGGCTGCCTGTTCGACAAAATGACGCACCACCTGCGACGGAGCCGCCATCTCTGTCTGCCGTTCAACAGACTGATGGATCACCAGGCGGTCTTTGGGCAGGTAATAAATTTCATCCCCCTCAAAAATCATGTAGTCAATGAAGCGCCGCACCAGTGCCGACTGCCGCGTCAGACGTGCAAAGAGGAAGCGGTTTTTGAAATTCTTTTTGAGCAGATTCACCAGCCACATTGGTCTTGCCATGATGCTTCCTCCATACCAGTATTGTGTTCGGCATACCGCTAAAGAGCGACATACCCTTTATCACCCGAAAAAAGGGTTCTGTCAATACGCAGTGCGTTATATAAGAGCCGCGCGGGGATCAGGCGTGCGCCGGGCGGGGCTGTCTGTGCTCAGCCGTCAAAGGTACCGGCAAAAGGGTCTTTCGCAGGCGAGGCGCCGCTATCCGGCGGGTTTTCGGGCAAGTAGATGGTGAATGTTGCCCCGGCGTTGGGGGCGCTTTCCAGCTGGATTTCCCCGCCGTGCGCCTGCACCGTACCCATAACGATTGAAAGCCCCAACCCGGTGCCTTTGCCAACCCCCTTGGTGGTGTAAAAGGGATCAAAGATGCGCTTTTGCACCTCTGGCGGGATGCCCACACCGCTGTCGCTCACCTGCAGCATGAAGCGCTGCTGCTGCGGGTCGTAATCCGTCGTGATGACAATTCTGCCGCCTTCAGGCATGGCGTCGCGGGCGTTGGTCAGCAGGTTGATCAGCGCTTGCGAGATTTTATTGCGTTCGCAGCGAATGGGCGGCATGTCCTGCGCCAGGCGCGTTTCCACCGCAACGTTTGACCAGGTTTTAAGCTGGTGTTCGATGAGCAGCAGTGTATCCTGCACAATGGCGTTCAGGTCGTGCGGCACGTATGCCTCCTCAACTGAGCGCGTATAGACGCGCAGCGAGCGGATGGTTTCCGCCATGCGCCAGGCACTCTGGTGGATGTTGTTCAGGCTGCGGCGCAGTTTGTCCTCTTCCAGTTTGCCTTCTTCCAGCTTTTGCAGCAGGATTTCACTGGCGGCGGTTACGATTTGCAGCGGGGTGTTCAGCTCGTGGGCGATCCCGGCTGCCAGCGTCCCCAGCCCAGTCATCTTTTGCGCGGCGATCATCTCCGCCTCTATTCTCTTGCGTTCGGTGATGTCAATGATCTGCCCCACCATGTACAACGGGGCGCCGTTTGCGTCGCGCGCCACAGTGAGACGCAGAATGGCGTTGAGCACGCGCCCGTCTTTGTGGACAAAGCGTTTTTCCATTTCAAATGCGTTGATCTCGCCGCGCAGCAGTTGTTCACGCAGTCTGCGGTTGGTTTCGATCTCCTGTTCGTCCGGGTAGGAGACAGCCTGGTAGTGCAGTCCCAGAAGTTCTTGCTCGCTGTAGCCGAGCATGTTGCAGTAAGCCGGGTTGACGCGCAAATAGTACCCGCTGAGATCAGTGAGCGAGGCGCCAAACGGCGAAAGTTCAAACAGACTGCGGAACAGTTCCTCGCTCTGGCGCAGCGCCTCTTCTGCCCGCTTGCGGTCGGTGATATCGTGCAGAACGCCCAGATCGCCCTGTACCTCGCCATCCTCACCCCGTAATGGTGAGACATACATGCTGACCCAGACAACTCCGCCATCCTTGCGGATAAAGCGTTTTTCGATTACAAAACTTTCGATTTCACCGTTGTATGCGCGGCGGGTCAGTTCCAGGTCTTTTTCGAGGTCGTCGGGGTGGGTAAGCTGCTGGAAGGTCAGGCTGCGCAGTTCTTCGAGTGTATAGCCCAGCAAGCGGCACAGGTCGCGGCTGGCTTCGGTAAAATAGCCCTGACGGTCAACAATACCGACGGCGCCCTGCTCAAACAGGCTGCGAAAACGCTGCTCGCCCTGCCGCAGGGCGGCTTCCATCTGTTTGCGCTGGGTGATGTCCTGGGCGACGCCGACAGTCTGTTTGATATACCCCTGTGCATCGCGCACGGCATAGATGTTGATGTTGACCCATACATGGCTGCCGTTCTTGTGCAGGTAGCGTTTTTCGATGATAAAGTTATCAATCTCGCCGCGCTCCATACGGCGCACATTGCTGAGGTCTGTTTCGAGGTCGTCGGGGTGGGTAAGCTGCTGGAAGGTCATCTGCCGCAGTTCTTCCTGCGTATAGCCTACAAGTGCGCAGAAATGCTGGCTGACCTGGACGAATCTACCGCTGGTGTCGGCGATGCACACGCTGGTCTGGTTGAACAGGCTGTTGAAGCGCTCCTCTTCGCGGCGGGCGGCGGTGTATAAGCGCGCGTTTTTGATTGCCAGCCCGGCATGGTCGGCGAATGCTTTCAGCCGGGCGGCGTCATCCGGCGTAAAGAACCCTGTTTGGGCGCTACTTACGTTGAGAAAGCCGACGACTTCTTCGTTGATCACAATCGGGGCGGAGGCATACGACCTAATCCAGCTGGACGCCGGGTCGTATACCCAGCCGGGGTAGACGTTGACATCTGGAATGACGACCGGCTGTTTGTGCTCCTTCATGGATGCCAGATTGTTGGTTTGGGAAACATCAAAGCGCAGCGCCAGCACCCCTTCCAGCACACCGCGCTGCTCATATCCCCTGGCGCGCACCACATGGGCAGTGCCGTTTTCGATGAGCATCACGTCCGCGGCATCATGCGGGACAACCCGGGCGATGTTATCGAGGATGCGGTCGAGCAGCGTCTCCAGGTCAAGCGTGCTGTTCAGGTCGGCGGCTGCGCTGGCAAGCGCCTCGGCAAAGCGCTGCTGGCGGCGCAGCTGCTCTTCCACTGTTTGCCGCGCGGCAATTTCCTCTTCCAGCGATCGGGTGCGCTCCTGGACTTTGCGTTCCAGCTCGGCGTTCAGCCTCTGTATCTGCTCGCTGGCAAACACCCGTTCGCTGATGTCGTGAATGACCGTTACCACGTGGGTGACGTTGCCGTTTGCGTCGCACAGCGGGATTTTCTGCGTCTCGGCGGCGAGCGCCTGCCCGTTGTAAAAGATGCGGTCTTCCGAGAAAAATGGCTTTGCGTTTTGCAGGACGTATGCATATTCGTGGCGTTGGGCCTCCCCTAAAAAGGGGCAGAGGTCAAACAGCGACTCGCCGCGCGCACCTTTTTTGTGTCCCAATCGTTTGAGCCACTTGCGCATGGCTGCGTTGCCAAAGACAAAGCGCAGTTCGGCGTCAACAATATGCACCGGGTCTTGCACCGCGTCAATAATTGCATGGTACAACTGCGCTGCGTCATACCTCATTTGCTTGGAGCTGGAGTGTTTTTTGCCGCTCTTTTCTTTTTTCTCCACCATGCCGTCCTTTTCTCTCTTCTAAGAAGATTATACAACGTTCAGCGCTTGCGGCAACAATCTGCAGGTGCGGCGAAGGATGTATAATAAAGAGAACGTTATCGGTTGCTTGGCAATATCCTGCAGAGGTTGTTATGGAATCCTTCTCGTATCGTTCTTCTTTGCCCCAGCCCCCAGTTGGGCGGGGAAAAAACACTTTTTGGGTATTGACCTGCGGCGTCCTGTTGGTGCTGCTGGTGTGCGTGGGTGTGTTTTTGCTGGCGGGCGGGGTTGGTTTGCTACGGGCGGCGTCGCGTGGGTCAAAAGAGCTGTCTGCCGCAGCCACCGCTGTTGTGCTGCCGCAGGGCAGCCAGACACTGCAGGTTTCCACCCCCCTGCCGATGGATATCCCTGAAGCGGGGCTGTTGCGCGACCGCATCCCTTATCGTGCGGTGGTGCAGATTATTGCCATGGTCAACACCGCCCGCGGCGAAGAGCAGGGCTGGTGGGGGTCGGGAACGATTGTGACCCCGGATGGATTTATCCTCACCAATGCACATGTGGTGTCTTCCAGCAAGGAGTTTGGCGAAATTGCGCGCCTGGTTGTGGCAATGACTGTGGCGCAGGATCAGCCCCCCGAGCCGCGCTACCAGGCAGAGGTGATGCAGCTTGATCAAAATCTGGATATCGCTGTCATCCGCATCACGCATGACCTGTACGGCAACCCAGTTGATCCGGCGACGCTCAACCTGCCGCATGTCCCGCTGGGCGATTCGGACGCCCTGCAGCTGGGTGACCCGCTGGTGATCATTGGCTACCCCTCGATCGGCGGCGAGACGGTGACGCTGACGCGTGGCGAGGTGAGCGGCTTTACCTCGCAGCCCGAATATGGCAACCGCGCTTTCATCAAGACCTCTGCCACCATTGCTGGCGGCAACAGCGGCGGGCTGGCGGTCAACGAAAAAGGCGAGATGATCGGCATCCCCACCCAGCTGGGTTACGGCGGCGATGACCAGTATGCCGACTGCCGCCGTTTGGTGGATACCAACGAGGACGGCGTGGTGGATGGGCGCGACTCGTGTATCCCCACCGGCGGGTTTATCAATGCCCTGCGCCCGCTCAAGCTGGCGCTGCCCTATCTGCAAGCCGCCCGCGCCGGGCAGGTCAACATCGTGCAGGGCATGGCAAGCGAGGAAGAGTATGCGCCTTCAGGCTCGATCATCTTTCAGGATGACTTTTCCAATGCTGGAAGCGGCTGGTATGTGGGCGAGGACGAGGACAGCTACCTCAACTACCAAGACGGCGAATATCTGATTGGTGTGGTGCCGCGCAATTTTATTGTCAACACTTGGCTGGGCAGAAGTGAAAGCGACGTGGTGATCAGCGTGGATGCCTACCCTTACAAACCGACCGGGATGGGCGGTTTTGGCGTGCTGTGCCGTTTTCAGAAAGGTACGGGGGATTACTACGGGCTGGAGGTTACCGAAGACGGTTACTCTTCCATCTGGCGCTACGAGAACGGCGAATATACGTTTTTGAGCTACTGGGCGCTCTCCAGCGCCATCCCGCCCGGCGGGGCGGGGCGCATCACCGCCGCCTGTGTGGGTGAGCATTTGCTCCTGGCGGTCGACAACATGCTGGTTGCCGAGGCGTTTGATAATACCTGGGCAAGCGGTGATATTGGTCTGTTTGCCGAGACGTTTGACGAGGGCGGGTTTATTGCCGCGTTTGACAACTATATTGTGCAGAAGCCGTGAGTCTGTGGGGCAGGTGGTGGGGTAACTCTCATTTGTCCCAAAAATTCGGCTTTTAGAATGAAATAGCCTTACAATCATGGTTTGGAGATGAGAAACCATGAAATTACCCCTCAATCAGATCATTGAAGGCGACTGCATCGAAACCCTCAACGCCCTGCCAGAAAAGTCCATTGACCTCATTTTTGCCGACCCGCCCTATCATCTGCAACTGCAAAATGAACTGCACCGCCCAAACATGACCAGGGTGGACGCAGTAGATGATGACTGGGATCAGTTTGAATCCTTGCAGGCGTATGATGCGTTTACCCGAAACTGGCTTGCCGCCTGCCAGCGGGTTTTGAAACCCACTGGCACCATCTGGGTGATTGGAACGTACCACAACATTTTCCGTGTGGGAGCGGTGATGCAGGATTTGGGGTTCTGGATCCTCAACGATGTCATTTGGATCAAAACCAACCCGATGCCCAATTTTCGCGGCGTTCGTTTTACCAATGCGCACGAAACCCTGATATGGGCAAGCACGGGCAAGGGCGCCAAATATACGTTCAATCACCAAGCCATGAAAGATTTGAATGACGAAAAACAAATGCGCTCCGATTGGTGGCTTTTGTCGCTGGCAACGGGTGTGGAACGTGTGCGGGATGAAAACGGCGTGAAAGCCCACTCGACCCAAAAACCAGAAGCGTTACTGTATCGGGTCATCTTGTCATCCAGCAATCCTGGGGATGTTGTCCTTGATCCGTTTTTTGGCAGCGGCACAACGGGCGTGGTTGCCAAACGCTTGCATCGCAATTGGATTGGTATTGAGAGAGAGAAAAAGTATATCGAAGTTGCCCAAAAGCGTATTGACGCTGTTCAGCCAGAGGCGTTTGACGCGGCAGCGTTCGATGTGAGGAGCAAAGCCAGGTCTGCGCCGAAGGTGGAATTTGCGGCGTTGCTCGAAAATGGATACGTTCAGCCCGGGCAGAAGCTGTTTTTCCGCAAAGACCCGGCTAAAACTGCCACGATCAAACCTGACGCCCGCCTGCGCACCGCGGACGGTTTTGAAGGCAGCATTCATCAGGCTGGCAGCCATTACATGAATCATGCACCCTGCAACGGCTGGGAGCATTGGTTTTTGCAGATAAACGGCGGCATGGTCAGTCTTGGCGATGTGCGCGAGAGATATCGTCTAGAAATGGGTCTCTACGAAAGCGGCTCGTTGGGATGAAGAAGAGAGCAGACGCTCGCTTACTGCGCCTGTGATGATTGCACCCCCAACCTGTGCTGCACGGCGGCGGCTGAGCCTTCTACTGCCGGGCGGACGACGCATGCCGGGAAGTCAATCTCCAGCGGCAGAATTTCAAAGGACTGCACCCCCTGTGCGTTGATTGTCACCAGCAGCAGGACTGATCGGCGCACGTCCGGCGGCGAGGGCTGGTCAAAAAGAGCGTTGCCCAAACTGTACGCTATCAATGTTGGACGTGCCTGCCCTGCGCCCTGTAACCATGCGATGGGCTGCAGAACGTGCGGATGATGCCCCCAAACCAGCACCGCGCCCGAGTCGGCAAAAGCCTGTGCCATCTGGCGCTGGCGGCTGTCGGGCGCGGGGTGATACTCCGTCCCCCAGTGGATGGAAATCACCGGCAGCCGGCCCTGGCGGCGGGATTGGGCAATACGCTGCGCTGTGCTGGCAATGTCGAGCGGGGCGGCGACATCGTCAAAGGCATAGAATGCCAGATGAACGCCGCCCACCGAGTGGTATACCGGCGTGTCAGCAGTGATGGCGCGCATTCCGTTGCTTTCCAAAATGGTGCGGGTCTCGTCCGCTCCATGGGGGGAGCAGTCGCTGGCGTGGTTGTTTGCCAGCGCAAGGATGTCGATCCCGGCGCTGTGCAGCGCCTGGACGCTTTGCGCTGCGGCGCACAGGTTGTAATTCCTTGCGGTGCGGGTCAAAGCTGGCGTGTTGGCAGTGGTCAGCGGCGATTCAAGATTTGCCAGCGCCAGGTCGGCGCGCTGCACGTGCGGGGCAATGGCGGAAAAGGCGCGCTCCCAGTCTCGCGCGGCGTGTGCCTGCGCCACGCCGCGCCCGAGCATTACATCTCCCATCAACGCCAGCGTGGCTGGCTGCGGGGCAGGGCGTAGCGCCAGCAGAGCAATCGCCAGCAGCAGAAGGATAAGCTTTTTGAGCATGTGTTGCATGAGACCTGACAGGTTTTGGCTGTCAGGTCTCAGGGGCCGTGTGGATTACGGCGACAGAAAGATGCTTGTCCATTCGGGGTGGGGCGGGGTGTCGCCGCGCTCGACTTTTTGCTGCCAGGTCTCATCGGTCATGCGCTCTTCGGGGCTGACCACGAACTCATAGTAGCTGTAGACAGCGCCGATGGCAATGCGCAGCGGCTCATCCGGCAGGATGACGTAAATGTATGTCGGCTGCCCAATTGCCTCTTCGAGAACACGCCCCATGCCGGTAGCCACGTCTGCCACCAGGGCGGCTTTCTGGTCGCTCAGGTCGCGGCTTGAGGCGTCATCCGTTTCCTTGTCGGCGGCGGCGATGGTGAGGGCTTCAAGCTCACCGCCGTAATACTTGATACGCCAATAGTCGTCATCCGAGAGCGTTTCACCGGCAAGCTGGCGCTGGGAAGCGGACTGGAGGAAGGCGAGGAGGTCGATCAAATTTTCGAGGTTTTCGCCGACGGCGGGGTCAAGTAAATTACGCTGCTGGAGACCATCGCGGGTCATCTGCGCCAATGCGTATAGCCTTGCATAAACTTCAGGGTTAAGCTCAACAAACCCGTGCGGCACTTTGTCCTCGCCTCCGCCGCCCATCTCTGCCATCACCTGCTTGGCATACAGGATCGTATCGTGTTTCAGCTCGGTGTACGATCCGAGTGCTGTGTGCAGGTCTTTGCGCGTCCAGGCTTGCGTGCGCATCAAGTTGGGGTAGCTTTCATTTTTGGGCGCAAAGACGGCTTGCAGGGTGTAGAGCCATGACCAATACACGTTCTGCGTCCACGAATCCAGCCCCAGCGAGCCGACCTCTTGGGTTATCTTCTCCATCTGTTGCGGGTAGTTCTCGTATTCATCCTCGCCCATCTCGCGCAAAATCTGGCGTGCCTCCGCCGAACCCATTGCCGCCAGCACATCCAGTGCTTTGGGCAGGTCGCGCGGCTTTTCCATTGTGCCCACCTGCCGCCAGATGAGCTGCTGGAAGATGTAGGCGTCCAGCGTGAAGCGCTGTCCCATGACGCGGAAACCCTGTGTGGCTTCGTCGCGGTCTTCCCAAATCCACACCCACATCGAGTTGACCTGCGGCGGGGGCAGGTTTTTGGCAGCCTGATAAAACTGCGCCATCAGGGTTTCATCGCCAAACGCTTCGAGATTGGGCGACGCGCCAAACACGGCGTCGGAAACCGCCCCATACTCGCCGTAGGAAAGGTCATCCGCTTTGCCAACCAGAAACACCGTCGGCTCGTAGATGTTTTGCCACAGCTGCATGGCGGGCGTGCCGTCTGCAGCTTGCGCCTTGCGGATCGCCTGTGTCAGCAGCAGGGCGCGCTGGGTTTCAAAAGTGTCGCGCAGACGGAAGGTCATCCGTCCGTACCACATCATGGCGCGGAAGTAGCGCTGCAGGGCTTCGCTGCGTGTGTAGTGCCCGCGTGGGATATACTGGCTGTAGTCTTCGATGAGCTGCTTATCCTGTGCCTGATCGCTGCGCGCCCAGATGGGGGAAACTGCCACGCCGCTGTGGGTGTTGATGAGGGCAAGCTCTTCTTCAGCCAGCTTTGCGGCTTCGGCAGGGGGTTGGATAGAGAGTTCAAGCAGGCGGGCAGCCACGCTGAAGTATGCCAGGTTGCGCAGCGCCTGTTCTTCCAGCGGGGTGTTTTTGAGCTGTGTGTACTGCTCCTGGCAGGTCTTGAGCATGGCAGCTGTGAAGGATTCAAGATAGGGGATGAAAAAGTTTGTTTCCAGGTCGCGCAGCATTTTGTCGAAAATCAGATGGTAGACATGCAGCACCGAATCGGTGGTGATGAAGACGTCAATGTCTTCGTAGCGTGTGCGCTCATATACCTGATAAAACTCGCGGAATTCGCCTGGCACGGGGCGGGTAACCACAAAACCGTTCTGGCTGAGCAGTTGTTTGGCTTCCTGGCTCAACTCGATATTTTCTAACCCTTTGACCTGCTCCAGCTTGACGGGCAGGGTGTAATCTTTGCCGCCATAGACGGGCGGCAGGGAAACCTGCGGCGGCTCAAAGTGGGCAAAGGGCGGCGGGTAGACATCCTTTGCCTGGATATCCACCGTTTGCGGCACTTCGGTTGGCGGCTGCACCGGCGGCGGTTCGGGCGGTGTGGTGGGTTTGCTGCTCTGCGGCATCCCGCAGGTGCAGGCAAGCATCAGCGCCAGCAGAACGCAGACAAAAAAGCGTCCAGTTTGAGTTTTCATAACATTTTTCTCCTTGCTTTCATTCTATACCATCTTATAATAACTTTAATACGCAAAAGCTTAAACAGGTCAGGGTAGAAAATGGCACCAATTCAAAAACTGCCAATGCGCGAGTTGCTTGCGCATCTCAGACGTATTCAACAACAGATGCCCATGTTTCTGCACGAGGTGGGGCAGAAATATGGGGATGTTGTCCTGCTCGGCCAGGGCAAATTCAGCGCCTATTTTCTCAACCATCCAGAAGCCATCGCCCATGTGCTTCAGGAGAACTACCAAAACTACACCAAAAATACCATCCAGTATAACCAGCTGCGCAAGATTACCGGTTATGGCTTGTTGACCAATGACCGCGAGACCTGGCAGCGCAACCGCCGTCTGCTTCAGCCGTCTTTTGGTCGCAGCAAACTGATGGCGCTGATACCCTTGATACAGGAGATCATCCCGCCGGTCATCCAGCGCTGGTCACAGGCGGCTGACAGCGGCACGCTGGTCAACGTTGACCAGGAGATGATGGAACTGGCGCTGCAAATAGTCAATCGTTTTCTGTTTGGGGTAGAGATACAAAGCGAAGCCAGACAGTTGACCAACGCGGTGATCACCGCCCTTGACCACCTGGTGGAGCGTGTGCGCCATCCATGGATGCCGCCGGATTCGTTTCCCACCGCTTCCAATCTGCGCAACCGCCGCGCCCTCCGCATGCTGGATGAAATTTGTCTGCGCATCATCCGCTCGGCAGAAGCCAGCCCACCCAGCGAGGAGAACCTGCTGGCTGTGCTGCTGCAAGCCCGCCAGGATGCCGGGCTGAACTTTGGGGATGTGCAGGTACGCGACGAGGTCATCACCCTGTTTATCGCCGGGCACGAGACGGTGGCATCGGCGCTGACCTGGACATGGTATCTGCTCTCGCAGAATCCGCAGTACTACCCCCGTTTGCGCGAGGAAATCAAAACCGTTCTGGCAGACCGCCCGCCCACCGAGGCGGATTACGAGCAGCTGACGCTGATTGGGCAGGTGTTTGACGAGGCTTTGCGGCTGTATCCGCCTGCCTGGATGCTCTCGCGGCGTTCGATCGCAGAGGATAAAATCATGGGGCACACCATCCCCGCCAACGCGCTGGTCATCATCAGCCCCTATGCCATCCACCGTCATCCGGCTTTCTGGCAAGACCCTGAAGCGTTTTACCCTGAGCGCTTTGCGCCGCAGACGGAAAAACCGCGCCGCTTTGCGTATATCCCCTTTGGTGGCGGACCGCGTTTGTGTATTGGCTTTCAGTTTGCCTTGATTGAGGCGCGCACCATTTTGGCGCATCTGCTGGCGCGTTTTCAGCTTTCTCTTCCGCCGGGCGCAGAGGTGCATGTTGACCCTCTGGTCACCCTGCGTCCCAGGGGCGGGTTGTGGATGCAGGTGAAACATGCCCAATTATGATTATATTTTGGCAGGCGGCGGAGCGGCTGGTTTGAGCCTGGCTTATCAGCTGACCTGCGTCGAGGGGGAGAAACCTTCCATTCTCATCCTCGATTTGGACAACAAACGCAAGAACGACCGCACCTGGTGCTTCTGGACGAATGCCGCCACTGGGCTGGAGGAGGTGTATTACCGCACCTGGAAGCAGATGTGGTTTTACGGTGAGGGGTTTGAAAAGAAGATTCCGCTGGGCGACTGGCAGTACGTCATGCTGCGCGGGATTGATTTTTATGACTGGATGCGGGCGCATTTTGCCCGTTGCGGCGGGGTGGATTTTGTGCAGGCGGAGGTTGTGCGCATCGAGGATGACCCGCTTCAGCCGCGCGTGCACACCCGCGATGGGAATGTCTATGCGGCAAAGTGGGTATTCGACAGCCGCGTCCTGCCCGGCTCTGTACAAGTCGATCGCAAGCGCTATCACCTGTTGCAGCAGCACTTTTTGGGCTGGGAAGTGGAAACGGAGAAGCAGGCGTTTGACGCCGAAGCCCTCACGCTGTTTGATTTTCGCACACCTCAGCACGGGGTGATGCGTTTTATGTACGTGCTGCCCTTCAGCCCGCAGCGGGCGCTGGTTGAATATACCCTCTTTTCCGAGAATCTTTTGCCGCAATCCGAGTATGAAACCGCGCTCAAAGAGTATCTTGCCTCTGTGGTGGGGGTTGAGCGCTATCGTGTGCTGGATGTGGAGCAAAACCGTATCCCAATGACCGATTATCCCTTCCCGCGCCGTTTGGGCGAGCGGGTGTGGGCAATCGGCACGCTTGGCGGCAGGGTCAAGCCCTCTTCAGGGTATGCGTTCTGGCGCATCTGGCAGGATGCGCGTCAGATGGCAGATTCGCTGCGGCGCTATGGCGACCCGACCCATGTGCATCTCTCGCCGCGCCGTTACCGCTGGTTTGATCAGGTGATGCTCAATGTGATGTACCGCCAGGGGCATCAGACCAAACGGGCGTTTACGGCGCTGTTCCGCAACAATCCCCCGCAGCGCATTTTTGGCTTTCTCAACGAAGCCAACCCCTGGTGGGAGGATATTTTGGTACTGGCTTCTTTGCCCCTGCCGCCTTTTTTGGGCGCATTTTTGCGCACGCAGATATTGCGCAAAATATAAAACATTATACAAACATTGTATTTTTTAAAAGGGATGATACAATAAGCACGAATTGGAGGAATTTTATGAAAAAAAAGATCATTGTGATTGGCAGCGGATTTGGAGGGCTTGGGGTTGCGGCGCGTTTGGCGGCGCGCGGTTTTGACGTGGAAATCTTTGAACAGCGCGACAAACCCGGCGGGCGGGCGTATGTCTATGAGATCAACGGTTTTCAGTTTGATGGCGGACCGACGGTCATCACCGCCCCGTTTATGTTTGACGATATCTTTGCTGTGGGCGGAAAGAAAACCGAAGAGTACTTCCGCCTTGTGCCGGTCAACCCGTTTTACCGCATTTTTGACCACACCGGCTATGCGTTTGACTATAACAACGATTTGCAAGCCATGCTGGCGCAAATCGAAAAACTCAACCCGCGCGATGTGCAAGGCTATCAGCGTTTTATCACCTCTACCCGCCCCATTTTTGAGAAGGGATTTGTCCAGCTTGCTGATAAGCCCTTCCTGCATGTTACCGACATGCTCAAGATTGCCCCGGATTTGATTCGTTTGCAGTCGTATCTTTCGGTGTATGGGTATGTATCCCAGTTTCTCAAAAATGACTTTCTGCGTCAGATTTGTTCTTTTCACCCGCTGCTGGTGGGCGGCAACCCCTTTGACACCACCAGCATCTACACTCTCATTCACTATCTGGAGCGGGAATGGGGTGTGCATTATGCCGTCGGCGGCACCGGGGCGATTGTGCGCGGGCTGGTGCGCTTTTTTGAGGACTCGGGCGGCAAACTTCACCTCAACACCCGCGTGAGTGAGATTGTTACCGAAGGGCGCAAGGTCAAAGGCGTTCGTCTGCAGGATGGCAGCCTGCATCCTGCCGACGCGGTGGTTTCTAATGCCGATGTTGCCTTCACCTATCGTTATCTGATCCCGGCGCAGGCACGCCGAAAATACACCAATGCCCGTCTGGATGCGCTCAGATACAGTATGTCGCTGTTTGTGATTTATTTTGGCACCAAACGTCTCTACCGCGATACGCCGCTGGCGCATCACAACATCATCCTTTCCAACCGCTATAAACCGCTGTTGGAGGATATTTTCAATAAAAAGATCCTGGCGGACGATTTCTCGCTTTATCTACACATGCCCACCCTCACCGATGCCTCAATTGCGCCGGAGGGGATGGAGAATTTTTACGTCCTGGCGCCGGTTCCGCATCTGGATGCGTCGGTGGATTGGACAACAATGGCGATTCCCTACCGCGATAAGATTTTGAAATTCCTCGAAGAGAATTATCTGCCGGGACTGCGCGAAAACATTGTCGCCCTGCACCACATTGACCCGCTGCACTTCCGTGATGTGCTTAGCAGCTACAAGGGTGCGGCTTTTTCGGTGCAGCCGATTCTGACGCAGTCGGCGTGGTTCCGCCCGCACAATCAATCCGAAGAGTTTGACAATTTGTATTTTGTCGGGGCTGGCACCCATCCGGGGGCGGGCGTGCCGGGGGTTCTGTCTTCCTCCAAAATTGTAGATGATCTGATTACCAAGGGGGCTTGAGCGGAGGCGTGGGGTGGCTGGCAGAGGGTATGCAGGGATGGCGGGCAAAGCTGAAGTTCAGATGAATGACCCGTCCTTTGCGCAGGTGGAAGGCATCATCCGCGCCAAGTCCAAGACCTTTCACTTTGCCACAGCGCTGCTGCCGCACATCCAGCGCCGCGCGGTGCGCGCCTTATACGCCTTCTGCCGCTATACCGATGACCTGGTGGACGAACACAAGGTAACCCCCGAAGCGTTGGAGGAATGGCGTCTTCAGGCGCGCCAGCCGCCGCAGCAGCAGAACCACGCCGTGCTGCGCGCCTGGAGCATTGCCCGCCAGGTGTTTGGGGTGGATGTCCGCTATCAGGAGGAGTTGATTGACGGGGTGGCGATGGATTTGGTCAACCATAGATATCAGACCTGGGAAGAGCTGCAGGGGTACTGCTACCGGGTAGCTTCTACGGTCGGGCTGCTTTCGATGCCGATCATCGGGATGCGCGAGGGAGCAACTTTTGAGCAGGCAAAGCCTTATGCCGTCCGGCTGGGTATTGCCCTGCAGTTGACCAACATCCTGCGCGATGTCGGCGAGGATGCGCAGTTTGGGCGTGTCTATCTGCCGGAGGAAGACCTGACGGCATTCGGCTTGACGCGCGCCGATATTCTGGAAGGTGTCTTTGACCAGCGTTTTATTGCCCTGATGCGCTTTGAGATTGTGCGTGCCCGTGCGCTGTATGCGCAGGCGCTGCCGGGCGTTGCCATGCTTGCACCAAAGGCGCGCCCGGCGGTGGGCGTGGCGGCGCTGCTATACCGCGCCATCCTGGATGAAATCGAAACCATCCAGTATCAGGTGTTCGGCTTGCGCGCCCATACCACCCTGTGGAAAAAGATCGCCCTGCTGCCGCGCTGTCTGCATGAGGTCAACCGTCTGCAAGCGCCGGTGGGGTCATAGGATGTAGAAAAGGCGGTGAGATGAGCTAGTCTGGCATATTTTGGCTCTTTTGTACGGTGAGAGATGCGAATATGATGCGGGGATAGCTTATGGGCTAAACAGTCTGTCAAGAGCACAATAAGTTAATAACAACTTTGCATCGTAAGACAGGTGAATTTGCTAATTTACTGTGCAGCCACCTTAAGCACGATCTTCTTTAGAACACATGGGGAAACGGCGACCCCTTTGGGCGCGTGTGCATCCGTTGGATAAAATACCGCTGCCTCGCCTGGGGAAAGGATAATCCATGTAATCTCCTCGGAGTTGGCGGGGGATGCATGGAATGTATCCTTTTGGATGTTGTACTCCTGACGGTCTGCAAGTTTTCCGACATGGATATAGCCAATGGTCTCCTTACCGGCGACTACAAAATGAATGTCAATATATTTCTTGTGAGCTTCAAAATTTAATTGTTCAAGGGGAATGGTCTCATACTCCAGAATGCGCGCATACACGCTCTCGCCGTCAATCTCAATTCGCCCATTCGGAAGTATCCCTAAATCATCACGTTGCAAAAACTGAAGCGCTTTTTGCATATTTTGATCCAGGCGCATCTGCCAACCAAGTTCATCCAATTTGCAAACTATCATGTGAAATCTCCTTGACTTTATTTGAGAAACGATATATACTGAAAGATGTAGAATAGCATTACAGCAGAATAGCTCTACATATTTTACCATAAAGTAGTACTCTTAATAAAAATCCCTGCCGCCCGCAAAATACTCTGAAAGGATACCCTTATTGTGTTTAAAAAGATTGCTCGTTCCCGCTTGTATGAATTGGTTGCTGAGGAAGTAGAAAAAGCCATCTTAGATGGGCAATATGAAATTGGCTCACGTTTGCCATCAGAGCAGAATTTAGCAGATCAGTTTGAGGTCAGTCGCAACGTTGTGCGAGAGGCGCTTAAAGTTTTGCAAGAACGTGGTCTGGTTCAAGTTCTCGATGGCAGCGGCGCTTTTGTTGCCCCACCCAGCTCTGGAACAACCACTTCGGCTTTGGGGCGCTATATTCGTTTGATTGGTGCGAGCACAGCGGTTGATGCCCTATATGAAACGCGCATTGCTTTGGAAGGTTTCAATGCTCGCCTTGCTGCTCAGCGTGCTACCCCTGAACAAATTGCGGAACTAGAGGCTCTGGTTGAGCGTATGCGCACTAGCATGAGCGACGTTGACAACGGGGAATGGACAAGCGCTGATCTTGAATTTCACTTGGCATTGGCGCGCGCTACAAACAATCCTTTTCAGCCTCTGCTACTCAAACCATTAGTAGATCAGTTGCGGGAGGTGATTGCCAAGGGGTTCGCAAATCCAGGAGCAACGCAAGCTGGTCTCTCAGCACATGAAAAACTGCTCGCCTGTATTAAGAACCATGATCCTGAAAGCGCGTACGAAACGATGGTATCTCATCTTATCTATTCTGAAAATGCTGTTAAGCAGAGCTTGGGAGAAGGTGCAAGCGCGGGATAATTTCAAAACGTCCCATCGAGTCATTCTCGCGTCATGTGTGTGATTTATTAGCAAAGGGAGAATGGAGGTGAAAAGCAACCAAATTCTTTAATCATGTATCCCACTTAATTCTTGTACGTCTACTACATTTTCTGTGATACCGAAAGGAGAGAAAGATGAAACGTAATCTGGTTAATGTGTTGGGTGTACTCTTGGTTGTAGTGCTTTTGCTCGCTGCCTGCCAGCCTGCCCCTGCCCCCACCAGCGAAGCACAACAAGAAAAACCGGCCCAAGAGGAAGCCAAACCAACGCAGGAAGAAGCCAAACCAACGCAGGAGGAAGCTGCACCACCCGCTACAGAAAGCAAAAAAGTTGTGGGTCTGGTGCAGATTGACCTGAGCCATCCCTTTCATTTGGGAGAGGTAGAAGGAGCCAAAGAAGCTGCTCGTCGGTATGGTTTTGAACTCAAAGTTACCTCTGGCGAGGGTGATGTTAACAAGCAAATCCAGGCATTTGAGAATCTGGTTAATGAAAAAGTAGATGCCATTGCTGTCAACTTCATCGATGTCAAAGCCTTTGGTCCAGCTATGGAAAAAGCCAAAGCAGCCGGTATTCCTGTTATTTGTCTGCATAGCCAAACCGATGGTTGCGCCACTGTGCTTGGTTTTGATGAGTGGTACACCGGCAATGAGGTTGGTAAATATGGCACTGAACTGCTCAAACAGAAGAACGGCGACTATGTTGGCAAGGTAGCTAATCTGCAAGGGCTATTAGGGCAAGGGTTGAATGAAGCTCGTACTGGCGGCTGGGAAGAAATGATGAAGAAGTATCCTGGCATCGAGGTTGTTGCCAAAGAGCCTACTGGCTGGGATCCCAAGAAAGCGGTTGAAATTATGGAGAACTGGCTCACAGCTTACCCGGACCTGGACCTGATTTATGGAAACAGTGATGGCTTAACAGTGCCTGCGTCTAACACGATTGAACAGGCTGGCAGACTATGGGACGGTAAGCCCGGCAAAGTCGGCGAGCAGATCATTGTAACTTCCGTGGATGGGTCGGACTTTGCATTGGAAGCTATCCAACAGGGTAAGATGTCCTGCACATTTCTGTACGCGCCTGAATATACGGGTTTCTGGAAGGCATGGGTGCCTTTCAGGATTGCCATGGGCGAAGATGTAGGCGCCGAAGTCAAAATTAAGGGGACGCTGGTAACCTCCGAAAACGTGGATAAGATCATGTTGCTTGCAAAAGATCAGAAGGAAAAGATTTCTTCGTTCCCCTTTGAGAAGAGTTTGGGTGACATCATCAACGAATATATGAGCAAATAAAAAGCGAACGGAGGCTTATGTTCTGTCACTCGCATAAGCCTCCACATCAGTGGGTGGCTCTGGGAAGAGAACAACATAGTCAAAACCAGAGCCATACTTACAAAATTATACTTCATGATTTAAGTTATTAGAAACACAGCCATGACGCAATCTTTACAGGAGAGTCCCCCTATTCTTGAAATGACAGGAATCACCAAACGCTTCCCGGGTGTGTTGGCGCTAAACCGGGTGAATTTTTCAGTCAAGCGTGGCGAGATTCACTCCTTAATTGGCCAAAATGGTGCAGGAAAATCAACGCTTATGAAAATTCTTGCAGGGGTATATAGCGCTGATGAAGGCACCATTTGTATGGAAGAGCAACCTATACATCTTAGACACCCCAGCGATTCGCTCAACAAGGGAATAGCTATTGTATATCAAGAGTTAAGCCTGTTGCCCAATTTGACTGTTGCCCAAAACATCTTTTTAGGGCGCGAGCCGGGAAAATGGCTTTTGCTAGATAATAAAACTATTTTTAATCGCTCACGTCAGATTTTGGAATCTGTAGGCATTGATCATATTGATATTCACACAAAAATTGCTGACATTCCACTGGCACAGCGCCAGTTGGTTGAGATTGCTAAAGCGCTTTCGCACAATCCTAAGGTGCTTATTCTGGATGAACCTACTGCCCCACTAACTGGTGATGATACTAAACACCTCTTCGATATTCTCAAACGCCTTCGCTCTCAAGGGGTGGCTATTATTTTTATCACCCATCGTCTGAAGGAAGTTATTACTTACTGTGATCGCGGCACTGTGCTGCGCAATGGGCAAACGGTTGGCTGTGTTGACATCCATAACACCAGCGAAAGCGCTCTGATTGAGATGATGATCGGTCAAAAGCTGGAGAACTTTTACCGTTCTGACACTGCAACCAAGCATCTCCCTAAGCAGGAAGTGGTTTTAGAGGTACAAGGCCTGTCTGTTGGTAAAAAAGTCCGTGATGTAACCTTTCAGGTGCGACGCGGCGAAATCATTGGTATTACTGGGTTGCTGGGTGCAGGACAGAATGAGCTGGCTCGCGCTCTTTTTGGCATTGAGAATCAAGTTGCCGGTGTTATAAGGCGTAATGGAAAACCTGTGCGCATTTCCTCGCCTTCTGAAGCCATCTATCATGGAATTTGTCTCCTCACGGAGAACCGCAAAGAAGAGGGTCTGATTCTGGAAATGAGCGTCAAGGAAAATATGACTCTGCCTTCTTTGGCATTCTTTCGCTTATCTAAATGGATTCCTGTAGTCAATCATCGCAAGGAACATTCTCGTGTCGAAGAGTTCATCCGTAAAGTGAATATTGTGACGAGGTCTGCAAACACGCGCTTACGAACGCTAAGCGGCGGCAATCAGCAAAAGACGATTGTGGCGCGCTGGTTGTTGCGCAATCTAGAAATACTTCTTTTTATTGAGCCAACACGGGGTATTGACGTTGGCGCGAAAGCAGAGATATATCGCTTATTAAGCTCTCTGGCGAACGAAGGCAAGTCTATCATTGTTGTTTCTACAGATCATGTGGAGGTTATGGGTATCTCAGATCGTGTTTTTGTCATGTACAAGGGACGTCTGGCTAAAATCTTCGACAAAGTGGAGGTCAGCGAAGAAAAGTTATTATTCGAAATTCAAGGTGGTGTTCCCCATGACTAACAATCCGCTCGAAACTTCTAGTACTCCACCTCTTGCAAAGCGAACAGTGGAATTTAGAAAGGGAGAGGTTATCTCCTCTATCTTTAGCCAGTTTGGAATTCTGTTCATTGTGATTCTGCTGGCAATCGTTTTTGGTGCGACTGCCCCGCGCTTTCTGCTGGTGCAGAATATTGTCAATATTTTTAAGCAAGTTTCTGTGGTAGCCATCATGGCAATTGGAATGACAATGGTCATCCTAATTGGCGGTATTGACTTATCGGTTGGTTCTGTGGCGCTGTTGGCGGGGGCGACTACCATGTATTTTATTAACCATGAGGTCACCAATACTCCGATAGCTATCCTGTTAGGTCTTTTGGCTTCGGCATTGGTTGGGCTTCTCAATGGTGTTCTGGTTGAGAAAGCCAAAATCAGCCCCATTATTGTTACCTTGGGCACCATGATTGCCATTCGTGGACTGGCGCAGTCAATTCTTTGGCTGGACAATTCTTGGGCATGGGTAAAAGCTCCTCTGTTCAAATTTGTGGCAAATGAGAGCATTTTATTTTTTCCGTTAGTCGTCATTGTGATGCTGGTGATGTACCTCATCTTCTGGTTTATCCTGAGCCAAACGAGTTTTGGTAGATATCTGTACGCCATTGGCGGCAACCAAAAAGCTACCTATTTGTGTGGAATTCCAGTGGAGCGGGTAAAGATTTTTGCCTACACTCTGTGTGGTTTCACGGCTGGTGTGGGCGGTTTGGTGCTTATCTCACGCCTTAGTGCGGTTAGCCCTGCTGTAGGTTTGCGCATTGAGTTTGATGTTATTACAGCGGTTATTCTAGGTGGTGCTAGTCTTTCTGGTGGGTCAGGTAGGCTGGAGAAAACGCTCCTGGGTGCCATTATTGTCGGAATGATCTTGAATTATCTTACGATCAAAGGCATCCCCGGGACGTTGCAGAGCGCAGTGAACGGTTTCATTATCCTCATTGCCGCGGTTCTTGATCGTTTGAGCAAAGTCAGATCGGCTGGTTAGGAGAACGCTATGCCCAACAACCAACGCGATTTTCGCTTAGTCTTTGGAAGGGTGCTGCAAACCTATGGGCTTTTGCTAATGGTGATTGTTCTTTTAGTAATTTTCACTTTTTTGAATGAACGGTTTTTCACCCTACAAAATCTCAAGAATATCCTTGAACAAAATGCCGCATTAGCAATCGTTGCTGTGGGGGTTACCTTTTCGATCATCTCTGGTAACTTTGATCTTTCGCCGGGTGCAGCGATTGCCCTGGCGGGTGTCGTTCTGGCGCTGGTATATACCCATACGAACAATATGTGGATCGCCGCTGGCGCAGCGCTGGGCGTTAGCTTGCTGGTGGGTTTGTTTAATGGGGCGCTGATATCATATTTTCGGATTAACTCAGTCATTGTGACCCTGGCGGCAATGATTTGGGCACGGGGGTTGGCGCTTGGACTCACCAGCGCGGATTCGATTCCTTTCCAAAGTCGTTTTGTAGAGTTTATGAACAATGCCTCCTTTCTGGGGGTAAGCCCGATTATCTTGCTCATCATCCTTTCATTTGTACTTGGATGGTTTCTTCTGGGGTACACTCGTCTGGGGCGCTACACCTATGCTTTGGGGGGCGATAGCGAAGCTACTAAACAGGCTGGTGTCAATACTGCTCTATATACCCTGCTGATCTTTCTCATAAGCGCTTTTCTGGTTTGGACAGGCACGCTGGTAACCGTTTCTCGTCTTTCGGCTGGGGCGCCAAACGCTGTCTATGGATTGGAGTTTGACGCCATAGTGGCTGTTATTATTGGCGGAAACAGCATGACGGGTGGCGAGGGCAATCTTGGAAAAACGCTTATTGGTGTGTTGTTCATCGCCATACTTAACAATGGACTAAGTACGCTGGGGATGCGCGATTCATCATTCTACCTCTATAAAGGTTTTATTATCCTTATTGCCCTTTTCTTTGAGGTCATGAGCCGTCGGATGATTGTAAAAGGACAAGGGTCAACACTTTCTGGAAATGAAACAGTAAGTGGTCATTGATTTTTTTACGATAGGAGGAAAGGATGTTAGAGGACACTTATGGGCATACTCCTTATCGAAAAGCTTTTGATTTAGGGGATGTGTATGGTGTTGGGTTTGATGAGCAGCGGGCTTCGAAAAAAAAGCTAAAGATTGGTTTCATCGGGGCAGGACCTGTCGTGCAATCAAAACATTGGCCTGCTATTAAAAGGTTGCAAACCATCTGGGAACCTGTGGAAGTGACAGCATTTGCGTTACGCACAGAGGTGCAAGCAAGAAAAGTTGAACAGGTTTTTGGCGGGAAGTGGTATGCAGATTATCGCGAGATGATCAAAAACGAGCCACTGGATGGGGTTATTGTGGCAAGCTTTGATGATTTACACGCCGAGCACACAATTGCATGTCTTGAGGCGGGTATCCCTGTACTGGTTGAGAAGCCAATCACCCGATCGCTGACAGACGCACGAGAAATGTGTTGTCTGGCGGATGAGAAGGGCATTGTGTTGATGACGGTTTCGAACAAGCGTTATTCACCCCCTTATCGGCGGGCAAAGCAATTTATCGATGAAGGCCCTATCTGCAACCCGGCAATGTATATTGGTAAGTTTAATCTTGGATATCCTTATGTGGATTTATTTGAATCGGGCACCATTCATGTTTTTGACCTGACGCGGTATTTGATGGGGGATGTGCATACAGTACGAGCAGTGGGTGTCAATCGTTACGCAAAGAATAAACGTAAATTTCCAGTAGATAATGCCATCTGTCAGTATGAGTTTTGCTCTGGTGCGATTGGGACAGTATATACATCTTCCAGCGCATTAAGTTTTAAGCCTTGGGAGCGCGTTGAGGTCTATGGGGATTATGCCTGGCTGGATGTAGATGATCAGTACAAGCTTACGCTACACGATAGCGAAATGGGAGGTTCGAAATATTGGACTCCAATTGTCCCAAATACGCTCTTATTCGATGAGGAATTTGGCGGCTTTATGGGACAAATTGAGAACTTTCTCAACGCTATCCGCGGTCTTGAGAAGCCGCTTGTCACTGGATGGGATGGCTACCGTGCCTATGAACTGTTGGTGGCAGGTGAGCTTTCGCTGGCGCATGGCGGGGGGGTAATTCAGCTTCCGCTGGATGCTGAACAGTCGGATAAGGAAGCCCTTGCTTGGTTGAAGAAAAGCGGCTGGCCAGGTGAAGGATAATTGATGTGAGGTGGTGAAAGGTATGAACTATGCGTATTACTCGATTTGAAACTTTTCTAACGAATGCAGGACTCCGCAACTATCTGTTCATCCGCCTAACGACAGACACCGGCCTTACGGGAATTGGCGAAGCTTCCCTTGAATGGCAGGAAAAAACGGTTGAAACCATCTGTCATGAGTGGGTAGCAGATAGGGTAATTGGCAAAGACCCATTTGATATTGAATCGGTAATAGGCAATATGATCCGCGATCAGTATCAAGGTGGACCGACTGTCTTAACGGCTATTAGCGGAACGGAAATAGCGTTGTGGGATATTGTGGGCAAAGCTTGCGGGCAGCCGGTTTTCCGTCTGTTGGGTGGGCGTTGCCACAATGCCTTGCCAGCTTATGCAAATGGCTGGTATGGTGGTGCGCGCACGCCGAACGAGTACGCTGAGCGTGCACAGGAAGCCATTCGGCGCGGCTATCGGGGAGTAAAGTTTGATCCTTTTGGCACCGCGTGGAAAACTCTTGAGCGCGAACAGGTCGAGGAGGCGGAAGCCCTTGTGGCAGCTGTGCGTCAAGCGATTGGTCCCCATAATCACCTGATGATTGAATTTCATGGGCGCTTTAATGTCTCAACAGCTATTGAGCTTTGCCGTCGTTTTGAAAAATATGAGCCTACATGGTGTGAAGAGCCGATTGCGCCGGAGTGCGTTGATCTGCTGGCAAAAGTGAAGGATTCGGTACGTACCCCGATAGCTGCTGGTGAGCGGCTGTATACAATTGCCGATTTTCAACATCTCTTTGCGCTGCGGGCCGTTGATTTTGTTCAAATGGATATTGCACACTGTGGCGGTTTGCTGATTAGTAAAAAGATTGCCGCTATGGCTGCTGCGCAGGATATCTATGTCGCGCCGCATTGCTCGGTTGGTCCGGTGGCGTTGGCTTCATGTTTGCACTTTGACATCAGCACCCCCAACTTCTTTGTCCAAGAGACATTTTCCGATTTTGATGTCCCATGGCGCAGTGCACTGGTGAAAGGGTGGAATCCAGTTAAGAATGGTTTCTTTGTGTTGTCGGATGCGGCGGGGCTTGGTTTAGAGCTTGATGAAAGGGTAATCGCCGAGCACCCCTATGTCAAAAATGCTTTCCCAAGCCTTTGGGATGAATCTTGGATAAAAAATTTCACGCAGGACAAAATAGGATGACGAAAACGTACATTTTTCTCAATTATCCACTCAGCCCAGATGATCCTAACCCTCCGGCGATTCCAAAGCCGGAATTTACCCCCTTTCTTAGCCTAAAAGCTGGCAATGAAGCCAATGTAACCACCATTAAGCTTGTCAGTCATACTGGAACACATGTGGATGCGCCCTGCCATGTCATTGAGAATGGGATCACAATTACCGACTTTAAAGCGGAAGAATTCCTTTTTCATCGCCCATTAGTATTTGACCTGCTATTGCCAGATGAAACGATTGTTCTTCCAGAACATTTGATGCCCCTGTTGGAAAGAGATACACAAGCTGACATTTTACTTTTCCGTTTCGATTATGGCGTTGTGCGTCGTAGCGACCCGCTCCGCTTTAGTTTGAGGAGTCCAGGTTTTGGTGTTGAGAGCGTTAAGTGGTTGCTGGATCACTTCCCTTGCCTTCGTGCTGTGGGCATGGATGTTCCCTCACTGGCTTGCATTGTAGCATTGGATAAGACGATGGCGGCACATAACGTTTTGCTTGCAGGCAACGGGGGCAGGTTTTTAGTGATTGAAGATATGAATCTCGATCAAGATCTGACAGGGCTTTCGCAGGTGATTGTGGCACCCTGGATGATCCGTGACTTGGACGGAAGCCCGGCGACGATTTTTGGTGTCTTGGAAACATAAAATCCTCAATGTGGAGTGGATGGATGAAAAAGGTAATCTGTATGGGCGAGATGATGCTGCGGCTGATGCCTTCTGGCAATTTGAGAATTGAGCAGGCGACAGCTTTTGATGCCTACTATGGCGGCGATGAGGCTATCGTTGCCACCACGTTGGCGCGTTTTGGTGTTCCAGTTGCGTATGTTACCAAACTGCCCGATAATCCCCTAGGCAGGGCAGCGTTGAATGCTATCCGCAGTCATGGGGTTAGCACGGAGTTTATTTCTTTTGGTGGCGAAAGGCTAGGGCTTAACTTTTATGAGAATGGTGCTTCCATTAGACCTTCTCGAGTAGTCTATGACCGAAAACATTCTGCCATCGCCGAAGCGGAGCTTACTGACTTTGATTTTGAGACCATTTTTTCCGACGCAGGCTGGTTTCATGTCTCAGGGATTACTCCCGCGTTGAGCGATAAAACCGCTGCAATCACGCAACATGCGCTTTTGACGGCTAAAAAGCATGGGGTAACGGTCAGTGTGGATTTAAACTATCGTCGCAAGCTTTGGCCGCCAGACAAAGCTCGTCAAGTAATGACCTCACTGATGCAATATGTGGATGTGTGTATTGGTAACGAAGAGGATGCCGAGATCATGCTTGGCTTTAAGCCTTCCAATACGGATGTTTTCAAGGGTGAGTTAAATATTGAAGGTTATAAAGACGTCTTTTTGCAGATGAAGGAGTGTTTTGGTTTTGGCTATATTGCTACGACGCTACGACAAAGCCATTCTGCTTCGGATAATGGCTGGTCTGTACTTGTGTATGATGGTAAAGAATTTTGCCATTCGCGAGAGTATCAAATTCATCTTGTGGATCGTGGAGGTGGAGGCGCTTCTTTTTCTGCTGGCTTAATTTATGGGTTGGTCACAGGGAAATCGTTGCGGGAGACTACTGAATTTGCTGCTGCTGCTTCTGCCCTAAAACAGACTATCAGCGGAGATTTTAATCTGGTAACCGTTGAGGAAGTTATGGAACTGGTCAAGGGGGATGTATCTGGCAGGGTACAAAGATAAATTCTCAATATATTGGAAAGGATTGTTTGATGGACATTGAGCTATTGAATGAATGCGAACAGGCCGTATACTGGACGAAAAAAACAGGCGTTTTGCCCGCCATAAAGCTGAAACATCTAGAAAAAGATGTTCTTCCCTATGTGCAGGCGATGGTAGATGGGGGTATTCGCGTGCTTGAAATCACCATGACTACTCCTGGTGTATTGAGATATTTTGAAGCCATTTCAAATGCTTTTGGTAGCAAAGTCTATATTGCCGCTGGGACAACGTTGGATAGTGCAGCTGCCCGCGATGCTTTTCTTGCAGGGGCGCGTATCATTGTTTCTCCGGCGATGATACCCTCTGTGATTGAAACCGCACATCGTTATGGCGCAGCATGTTACATTGGCGCCTTTACCGCCACGGAGGTGCTTACTGCTATCGAAGCTGGCGCCGAGATGGTGAAAATCTTCCCTGCAGCGGTCGCCGGGCCAAAATATATGACGAACCTAAAAATGGTCTATCCACAAGTCAATCTTATTCCTTCTGGAGGAATCAATCCTGAAACGGCAGGAGAATATATCAAGGCTGGCGCTTGTGCCATTTCGGGAGCGCGCAATTTCTTTGATTATGAGATGGTCAAACAGCATGGTCTCAACTGGATCACCGAGCAGTGTCGTAAGTATATTGAAATTGTAGCCGAGGCTCGCAAAGACGCACCTCCTTTACCATAAAAGAGCTGCTTCATGAAACTCGGTATTGCAACGTCAGTCTATGTCAACTTTCCATTGGAAGCTGTGATCCCGCGCTTGGCAGCGGCAGGGTATGACGTGGTAGATATCTGGGGTGGGCGCCCGCATGTCTATCGCCGTGATTATGATCAACATGGTCTTGAGAGTCTTAGGACACTGATTGAGCAACATGGGATGCGGGTTGCTTCGTTTTTGCCCGCTTTTTTTCGGTATCCGCATAATTTGGCAAGCCCAAATCCGATCGTTCGGGCAGATTCGCTGGAATATGTTCGCCTGTGTGCCGAAAATGCTGCAATTTTGGGGGCTAGCTACCTCCTGATTTGCCCGCCAAGATTACTTCATGGTCAGACTCCGGCAGAAGGATGGAATCTGTTCGCCGAGAGCTTGAAAATCGTTTGTGATGAGGCAGAGCGGCTTTCCTTGAAAGTGATACTTGAGCCAGTTAATGTTGCGGTGTTTGATTTGATCAATACCGCAGCGGATGCCATGAAAATGGTGCATCAGCTCAATCGGTCTAATTTAGGTGTTGTGCTTGATACTGGACATTTGCACTTAAGCAACGAGACGTTTGACCAGGCGTTGGATATCTTGAGCGAAAAACTGTTTTTGGTGCAGGTGAATGATAACGATGGTAAACGTCAGCAGAATCTTGTTCCTGGTGATGGAACATTTGATTTCAAAGCCTTTTTCTCCGCACTGCGTCAACGTGGATTTGACGGTGTCGTTTCGGCAGAGCTGAGCGCGGATTATGCACTTAACCCCGATCCCCCCGTTCAAGAGACGATTCGCCGTTTGCGAGCATGGATCAATTCTTAGATGTTAAACGGAATCAGCAGAACAAAAGGATGTTACTAAGGTTCTTGCGGCATTGTATTGGAAATCAACCCCTGAGGTAATACTTGATTTGGTATGGTATTCTCTGAAACAGTCCATTTTGATTCGTGCGGCGTTTGGTTTTCCCTTAATATTACGGAAATATTGCGCAGGGCTGTTGAACGTTCTAGAATACACAATGGTATTTTATTAGTCTTTTTTCAGCATACCACTGGCGGGGTAATTGTTGTTGAACATGAGGCTGGCTTTTTAGTAGATTTGGAAGATACACTTGAACGACTAATTCCAAGCAGTAGTAATTATTTGCATCATCTGCGCGGATATGATGTCAATGGCGCAGCGCACGTGCGTACAGCGCTTGTTTCTCCCTATGCGGCTCTACCAGTTGTGAATGGTGATCTGGCGCTAGGTGAGTGGCAGGATGTGGTGGTCGTGGATATGCAGCCTGAACGCAAGCAACGCTCATTCCTTATTCAGGTGGTGGGTGAGTGATCTCTGCAAAAGCGATTGACCTCTTCTTTTTTATGGCAGGCGGCGTGATACTGCCGCACATTACAACTGTCATACAGGAAGTTTTGTGCAAACATGGTCTCTTACTCAATGATCAACAGCGTTTGGCGTTGCAAGACCTGGAACAAGCTCTTTTTATCGGAGAACTAACTCCTTACAGCTTTCTGAAACGTGCCGGAGCACTGAGTTTGCCGGCTATCGAGAGCGCGCAACTTCTGGAGGGCATTCTGCGCACTGTTCATGCGGATGAAGACACATTACAGGTCGCTGACGCATTGCGAAAGAGAGGCTATACACTGTATCTGGTTTCGGAATATCCACCGGAGTGGCTGGAGCAAATCGCCAGCCATGTTGCAGCCTTGCGGCTGTTGTTCTCATCGAACCGACTTGTGTTCACATCCTCTCTCAAACTTAAGGATATCTATGGGGATATTTTCTCTGTGCTTCGTAGCAATGGGCAAATTGTACCTGGTAAAACTCTTTGGATAGATGCGCACCCATGGCGTACCTCGGCTGCTATACGACGAGGGATTGATGCCATCATTTACGTGGATTCGCGCCGTTTGCGTCGCGAATTGGCGTTGCGACAGCTTGTAACAAATAGTACTTCGTCTTGATACTTTGGGATTTGTTAAGTGATTAACTTTTGTTTTATAGGGATGGCTACTGTAAGATAAGCGCCTGCCCAACCAGAATAACAGCGCCCGCAGCGCCCGGCAAGATAGCCAAATGGTGAAAGCGCCCCGCGTGGCGGGCGAGCAGCGAAAAACCAAATCCGTTCCATTCCCACACCGCCAGCGTGCGCGCGGGGAGAAGAGCAGGGTCTTTGTATTCCCCTTCGAGCACTACCAGTTCCTGCTGCCCGTCGCTGTCCAGGTCAGCGGCGTGGAAGGCGCGCAGCGGACGGGCAAGCGCCGACCCCGCCCATAATTCGCCGTAGCGTTTCCCGTTCCAGCCGATGAGGATCAGATGACAGCTTAACCCCTCCTGGTCATGAAAACCGGCAATCCGCCCGCCGTGCGGCAGGTAGCGGTCAATTGGCCAGGGGGAAAAGCGCCGCCAGACGAGCAAAGCGGCTTCAGGGGTGCCATCGCGGTTGAGATCGGTCAGCCCAGCCTGCTGCACCCGCCATTCGGGCGGGCTTTGCCACACAACCGCGGCTGAGGGCGTTTGGATGCTCACCTGCCCGTGGTGCAGGCTGAGGCATTCCACACTGCCGTCGGTGTTCAGGTCAGCGCACGGTTGCGGTGGGGGGACAGGCATGCCATTGGAGACCGCTGCAATGCCCGCCAGCGGGGTGAGCGCCTCATTGGCATACTTCCACCCCTGCACCCGCGGCGGGGCGTTGAGCATCAGTGCCAGCAGGGAAATAATGATAAGGGCGATTCTGGATCGCATACCGTCTCGCAATGTATTTTTGACCGCACTGATCCTTATGCCGATTTGTTAGTTTTTATTCGAGAGGCTTCATTTCTCCTACGTGGTGCAGCCAATCCACATTTGCATCTTTGAGCGCATTTATCAGTCGGTTATCTGCCGTCCAAAAATGACATTCAAGGGTTTGCGCCAATGCAAGATAGTAAGCATCATACGCAGAGGCACGTTTCAATCTCTTTGCCCATTGAAAGGCGGCAATGTTATGCTCCTCGTCTGGAATAAATAGCTGAACTCCGAGGGCGTTGATAATGCCCAGAGCAAGCAGCGCCTCCGCTTCTGTGATTTGTTTGAAATGAACCGCTTTGGTAATTGCAGAAGTGGTTTCATACGCCCAAAGCATCGGAGCGGCTGGCTTCAGATTTGAAAAACCGGCAATGCATGCCTGGCAATGTCGCTGGAGCGGATTGGGCAGAATAGCCTTGATCACCACACTTGCATCCAGGACGACCCATGCAAGCTTCACCGTTCCTCCAGGTCGTGGCGGGAAGCATCCAGGATGTGATCAACATCTACCATCTTACCCCGGCGTTTTGTGATCTGGTTGGAGAGTTTTTGCGTTTCTTCGAGCCACTGAGCGATGCTGGTGGAGCGGTTTTCGCTTCTTACGAGACGCTCGTAGTCTTCCATGCTGATAAGCGCTGCTTTGGGTTTGCCGCGCGATGTCAGAATGATTCTCTCCCCAGCATAACTGACGCGATTGACAAGTTCTGAAATATCGCGTTTGATTTGACCGATACTAACCTGAGTGATCAAGAAATACCTCCTTTGCAATATCCTGATATTGCAATTATACATCAACAATCAACACCTCACATCAAACCCGACAGGCTTTTACTCGGCTCTTTGTTCGGTCAGGCTTGATGAACCACCTTCCCGCCTACAAGGGTCATATACATGGGCGGCATATTGAAGAGTTCGCCGGGCGTCATGCCTTCGGGGTCTTGCTGCCAGACAGCCAGGTCGGCGTATTTTCCCGGCTCGATGCTGCCTTTGAGGTGTTCTTCGTGGGCTGCGTAGGCTGCTTCGTAGGTGTGCGCCCGCAGCGCTTCCATGAAGGTCAGCGCCTGATCGCTTCCAATGACCTGTTTGGTATACGCCATGCGGTTCATGGCACCCGCCAGGGTGGCGCAGGGCGCGTACCATGGACAGCTGGGGGCATCCGACCCAATGGAGAGATGCACCCCGCTTTCCAGCCACTCGCGGGTGGGGATGATGCGCTCTGCTCTATGCTCGCCAAAAATCTGAATAAACCCGCTACCAAAAATGTAGAGAAACTGCGGGTTGGTGTGGATCAGGATGCCCAAATCTTTTATCCGCTGGGTCGCCTGGGGGGTGGTCAGCACGGCGTGCTCAATGCGGTGACGCGGGTCGGGGCGCGGGTTGGCGTTCATGGCTGCCTCATAGGCGTCAATGGTTAGATCAACCGCAGCGTCGCCAACGCAGTGTACGGAAATCTGCCCCCCAGAATCATGCAGGGCGCGGATGGTCTGTTGATAGATGTCCGCTTCCCAGGTAGTCTTTGTCCATGCCACCCCGTTGTGTTTTTCGTGACAGAAGGCAGTCAAACCTGAACCGTCTATCAGGATTTTGTAACCGGCAAAGCGGGTGAGGGCATCTTCGTAATAGTCTATTTTTGCAAGGTTTTGCAGATTCTGCTGATATTCCAGCGTGTAATACAGCGTGCTGCGCAGGTACATCTGCCCGTTTTTGGCAAGCTCCTGATAGATACGGATGGTTTTCAGGTCGCGAATGTTGTTGTCATGGAAGCTGGTCATGCCCGTTGCCGCCATCAGAGGCTGCACCGTCAGGATGCCGTCGCGTGTCATCTCCTCGGTGATGGGTGGGGTAGCCTTGCGCAGGATATCCATAGCAACATGGTTGAAAAAGACGCCGGTGGGTTCGCCGTTTTTATCTTTTTCGATGATGCCCCCCGCCGGGCTTTGGGTCGAGGCGTTCACACCCGCAAGCTGCAGGGCGGCAGAGTTTGCTACCCCGTAGTGCCCGCTGATCTGCATGATAAAGACCGGGTTATCCGCCGAGACCGCATCCAGGTCGTAACGGTCGGGAATGGGCTTATCTCTCAGCGCCATGTAATACCCCTGTATCCACTCGCCCGGAGCGCTTTTTTTGACCAGTTCTGCCAGCGCTTTTTGCAGCGACTGCACATCCACCACCTCTGGCGGGATGAGGGGCATGAAGTAAACATTGTTCAGCCCTACGGCGCGCAGATGGATATGTGCGTCAATCAGCCCCGGTGTGATCACCCGTCCGCCAACATCCACACGTTGGGTGTTCTCCCCTGCCGTGGCGAGTACCTCCTGGTCGCTGCCCACTTTTTGGATGACGCTGTCTTTAATGGCAATTGCCTGGGCGATGCTGTCGCGCGCATCTACCGTGAGCACTTTGGCGTTGTGCAGGATCATATCCGGGACGGCATCGCCTGCCGGGGGCAGCAGGGTGATGTGCGGAACAAGCGGCGCGGCTGGCGTTGCCTGTAGCGGCGGCGCTTGAGGAGACGGGCTTAGTTTTTGCTCCTGGCGGCATCCAATGACTAGTCCAAGCAGGGCAGTGGACACGCCAGTGATAAATTTTCTGCGGCTCATCTTCTGGGAAAACAATCTGTTCATGGGAATCTCCTTACAATTCACCGTAAACGCCTATCAAACCCCCTTTGTCATCATTATACGGCAAATTCTACAGGAAGGATCCCCCCAATTTATCTTGCTGTGGGCGGCACGGCATCGAACATGCACGTATGGGCTTGCAGCATGGCTTCTTGCATCACCTGCGTCAGCGGCACCTGATGCTGTTCGGCAGCCCTGACACAGGCATCATATTCCGGCGCTGCCTGTACCACTTTGCCGTCAATGATCTTGAGCTTGAGCGGGATTTCTCCGAAGCGCGTGGCGACAGTGCACACCTGGCGCTGGGCTTCACGGCGGCGCAGAGCGGTGATGCGCACCCCCAGCGTGCTGGTCTCGCGCAGCAAGATGCCGCTGAGTGTCTCCTCATCTTCACTGCGGGCGATGACCGAGATACGGGTTGCCGGGCGGTTCTTCTTCATGTAAATAGGGGTGAAATAGACATCCAGCGCCCCGGTTTGCAGAAGGCGCGTCATGGTATGCCCCAGCACCTGCGGGTTCATATCATCTACATTGGTTTCGATTTCCACATGCGTCTGACACATCTCTGCCACATCGCCGATCAGCACCCGCAAGATATTTGGCCAGGGCAGATCGCGTTTGCCGCTGCCCGTACCGGTGCGCAGCAGGCGCATTTCAGGCTGTTCAAAGGTTGCCAGCGCAGCCAGAATCGCCGCCCCGGTGGGGGTTACCAGTTCGACAGTGGCGTTGCATGCCCGCAGCGGCGCCTGTGCCATGCGCATCAACTCCAGCGCGGCCGGGGCGGGAATGGGCAGCGTCCCGTGCTGTGTGTGCACTTCCCCGCTGCCCAGCGGCAGGGGAGAGGCATACACCGCCTGAACGTCAAAGTATTCCAGCCCGACCGCCGCGCCGACAATATCCAGGATTGAATCTACCGCCCCTACCTCGTGGAAATGCACCTCGTCGGGCGTTACGCCGTGCACTTTGGCTTCTGCCTGCGCCAGCTTTTCAAAGATTGTCAGGCTGGTCTGCTGCACCCTGGATGAGAGTGTGCTTGCCTGTATGAGGGCGCGGATGTCGCTCAGCCCGCGCTGGTGCGCGTGGTGGTCATGCGCGGCGTGGTCGTGTTCCCCGTGTGGATGGATGTAAAGCTCCAGCAGCGCAGCCTGCAATGCGCCGCGCTGCACCTTGCGCACGTCAAGCCCCTCGAATTCATCCAGCCCCAGCTTGCGTAGCTGCTCGGTCAGATAATCGGGCGGGAGACCGGCATCCAGCAGCGCAGCGAGGAACATATCGCCGCTGATTCCGGAGAAACAATCGCAGTAGAGGATGGTCATGTGGCGCTTCTTTGGTCGTAGCTTCCCTGCTGGTAGCCGTGCAGGTCAAGGCTGATGTGAACAAACCCTAATTTCTGCAGATGGGCGGCAACTTCCGCACGTTGTGCCAGCAGGGCGGGCATCTCTTCGGGGGGTATCTCGATGCGGGCGGATCGCTGTTGAGAGCGCACACGCACCACCGCAAACCCCATCTGTCGCAGAAAATCTTCTGCCTGGGCAACGCGTTGCAGATCGGCAGGCTCCAGCGTCTCGCCGTAGGGAAAGCGCGTTGCCAGGCAGGGCGTGGCGGGCAAATCCCACAGACTCAAACCGAAGAAGCGGGCAATCTGACGGATTTCGCTTTTGTGCAGCCCGTTTTCTGCCAGCGGGGAGCGGGTGGCGCTTTCCTGCACCGCGCGCCGCCCCGGGCGGTGTTCGTTTTCATCATCCTTATTCTGTCCCTCAATCACAGCAGCATAACCTTTCTCTTTTGCCAGCCGGTGCAGATGATTCAGCATGGTTTTTTTACAGTAATAGCAGCGCTCGGGTGTGTTGTTGCGCACTTGAGGTTCATTGAGGGTGTCCAGCGGCAGGATGAGGTGGGGGAACCCTATCTGGCGGGCAAAGACGGCGGCGTTTTCAATCTGGCTGGCGGATTCTAGTTCGGAGCGCAGGGTTACCGCCAGCATACGGCTGCCGAGCGCATGGTGGGCGGCAAAAGCCAGCAGACCGCTATCCACCCCGCCGGAATAAGCCACGATGGCGCTTCCCAGCCTCTGCAGGTCGGCGAGCAGCGCCTGCCATTTGTGCGCCAGTGGCGGAGGGAGCAGGCTGTCATCCGCAGACGTGGAGATGGGTTTATCCGCTTTCATCTCGCCGCGCTTCCCATGCGGTTGATTTTTGCCGCCAGGCAACCGGCGCCAAAACCGTTGTCAATGTTGACTACCGCCACGCCGCTGGCGCAGCTATTGAGCATTGCCAGCAGAGCAGCCAGCCCGTTGAAGCTGGCGCCGTATCCCACGCTGGTAGGGACGGCGATGACGGGGGCGCGCACCAGCCCGCCTACCACGCTTGGCAGGGCGCCTTCCATCCCGGCAACGACAATGAGGACGCGCGCTTTTTGCAGCGCCGTGAGGTGGTACAGCAAACGGTGCAGCCCGGCGACGCCCACATCATAAATGCGTTCAACCTGGTTGCCCATCAATTCAGAGGTGATGGCAGCCTCTTCGGCGACGGGGATATCGGCGCTGCCTGCAGTCAGCACCAGGATGCCCTTGCGTTTTTTGCGCTGTGGGTTTTTATCCAGATACAACACCCGCGCCAGTTGATGATATATTGCTTCTTCGGGCAGCCGCTGGCGAATCTGTGCATACACCTCGGCGCTCAAACGGGTTGCCAGCACCTGGTCGCTCTTTTCTGCCATGTGCGCAAAAATCTCTGCCACCTGGTCGGGCGTCTTGCCCTGGGCAAGGATGACTTCTGGGATGCCTGTCCGCAGGGCGCGGTGATGGTCGAGACGAGCGTAGTCTTCGATTGGCTGCAACGGCAGGGAAGCAATCCGCTCGAAGGCTTCTTCGATGGGGAGATGCCCCTCTCTGACCTGCTCCAATAGTCTTTTTAGCTGCTCTGCCTGCATGGATTGTGCTCTTATTCGGGTCAAATCAGCTCAGCGCAGACCGTTCTGGTAGAGGAATTGCTCGTCATGCAATAGCGCTGCGGTAGGTTGATCGGCGGTAATTTTACCCTGATTGAGAACAATCGAGCGGGTGGTGAGGCGGCTGACAAAATCCAGGTCGTGGGTGGCAATTAGCATGGTCTGCGGCAGACTGGATAGCAGTTCCAGCAGTTCGCGGCGGGCGCGCGGGTCAAGCCCGGAGGTGGGTTCGTCAAAAACCAGCACGGAGGGCTGCATGGAGAGAACGGTGGCAATGGCGACACGCTTTTTCTCGCCGCCGCTAAGATGAAAGGGATGGCGGCGGGCGAAAGCCTGCATCCCCACCGCTTGCAACGCCTGGTTGACGCGCTGTTCGATTTCGTCTCCGTTGAGCCCCTGGTAGTATGGTCCATAAGCGACATCTTCATAGACGCTGGGCGAAAACAGCTGGTCATCGGGGTTCTGGAAAATGACTCCCACCCTGGCGCGGATCAGCGGCAGATTGTGGTCGTTGAGTTCCATCCCGCAAACGCGGATTCTGCCCTCAGCGCGCAAGATGCCGTTGAGCGCCAGCAGCAGAGTGGACTTTCCGGCGCCGTTGGCGCCCAGCAGGGCAACTTTTTCGCCCGCGTGCAAATGGAACGACACATCTTGGAGGGCGAGATGCCCATCCGGATAGCGGAAGGAGACGGCGCTGGCTTCGATGATTGGCAGCATCAGCTTTCCCCAATCAAGATGCCCGTCAGCAGAATCAGCAGGTTGGCGGCGATCCCCAGGATAATAACCCCGCGCTGGGCAGCGGAGAGGGGTGCGGCTTGGGTGAAAGGCGGTTTGCCGTTGTAACCGCGCGCACACATGGCGGCGTATACCCGTTCGCTGCGTTCCAGAGAGCGCAGGAGGAGGTTGCCTGCCATCCCGCCGGTAACCTGTCCGCGCCACCACAGACTGCCCCCGGGTGGGCGCGGCGTTGGCATGGGCAGGCGGCTGCTGCGGCTCTGGCGGGCGTGCAACAAACGCAGGGCTTCTTCTTTCAAAATAACGAGGTAATGCGCCATCAGGCTCAAGATGACCACCAGCGTGCGCGGCACCCTCAGATGGTGCAGGGCGCGCAGCAGGTCAGGGGTAGGTGTTACAGCGGTGAGGATGATGGCAGCCTGCACCGAGATATAGGATTTGAGAGCAATGCTGACAAAGCGCTCAGCCCCCGCAGGGCTGAAAGGCAGACTCCACCCGCCTGCCAGTGGCAATTGCTGAATGGGCGGCGGTCCGGCAAAGATCAGCGGCAGGGCGGCGAGGATAAACGGCAGCGCCACAAGCGCGCGGCGCAGCACCATCATCACCCGTAGCTGGAAATAGACCGCGGCCGAGATCACCAGACTAAAGAAAAGGACATAAGCTGGCCAGCTTCCGTGCGGGGTGAACCCCAAAGCGAAAATCATCGCCAGGGTGAGGATGAGCTTCACCCTGGCGTCAGTATTCGGCTGTGGAAAATCCTTTGTCTGACTCATTCACCAACAGCTTCGGCTTTTTTTGCGCGGCTGCGGGCGACAAAGTAAGCAAGGGCAAACACGATCAGCGCGCCAATCACCCCGGCGACAATGGTTGCCAGCGCCTCATTGGAGATGCCTGGCATAACGTAATCGGGGATGATGTTGTAGAAGGCGTCGCGGGCTGCCTGGATGAAGCCATGCTCTTCTGCCACCCACTCCAGTCCGTCGGGGTGCGAAGAAGCCAGCGGCGAAAGCATCGCCAACAGCAGGGTGAGCACACCGCCGCCGATCAGGACAACCTTGTCGCTTGCGCCCCTGCTTTGCGGGCTGAGCAGGTCGCGCCGCGCGGCGAAGAGGAACGCCAGCGCCCCCAGCGTGATAATGCCCTCGCCGATGCCGATCAGAGCGTGAATTGACCCCATCGCCGGGACGGCAATGTTTGCTGGGGAGGTGCCCGAGAGCGCCAGCTGCAAGGCGCAGGAGAGCGAGGCGATGAAGATGGATGCCCACGCAGCAGCAAACCCGCCTACCAGAATCCCCCAGCGTTGCTGCCCGGTGAGCTTTTGGATCAGGGTGTACACCGCATAGGCGACAAACACGCCCACCACCGCCATGTTGAACAGGTTGGCGCCCAATGCCAGAATGCCGCCGTCTTGAAAGATCAGCGCCTGTACCGAAACCACCGAGGTCATCACCAGCACCGCTGGCCAGGGACCGAGCAGGATGGCTGCCAGCGCAGCCCCCAGAAGATGCCCGGACGTGCCGCCAGTGACGGAAAAGTTGAGCATCTGACCGGCAAAGATGGCGGCTGCCAGAATCCCCATCAGCGGCACCTGACGCTCGCCCAGGGAGCGGTTGCTTTTGCGCAGCGCAATTGCAATAAATACAATCGAAATGACCCATAGGACAACGGCAACCAGATTGGACAGAAAACCGTCCGGGATGTGCATGGGTTTGGGAGAGAAGAGCATGTTGAACCTCCAGTATGGTATAAAGGGCTATTAAAATCTGGACAATTGAATTATAATGCAAATAATTGCAATTGCAAATATTTGTAACGGAGACGTCCTGTGCGAACAACCTCGGTCAACCATTTTATTCTTGAAACGTTGCAAGATAGTCAAACGCATCTCAATGCCCATCAGGTGTATGAGCAGGTGCGTCAGCGGCTGCCTTCGTTGAACCCTTCGACGGTTTACCGCGCCCTGGAACGTCTGGCGCTGGCAGGCAAAATCTCCGTGTCGGATATGGGCTGCGGGGCGGTGGTTTATGAGGCGGTGGGCGGCTGCCGTCATCATCATCTGGTGTGTCATGGCTGCGGTGCAGTGATCACGCTCGGTGATGATTTGGTCAGAGGGTGGTTTGCGCAGGTCGAAGCCGGGCATCATTTTCAGGTGGCAACCAACCACCTGGTGCTGTTTGGCTATTGTGAGGCGTGCAGGCAAAAAGGGGAGGGGCAGGAGCAATCCCTGTGGGAGGCGTGAGCTGGCGCTGGCAACAAAGCGCACAGGCGGCTGATGCCGCCTGTGTTGTCTTTCTGTCTATTCAGTTGTAAGATGCATCCCCCCGCCGCACCATGCGGGCTACGGTGTGGTCAGCACCATGGTACCGGTCTGGTTGTAATTGATCTCGACGCGGTTGCCGTTGACGCTGTGGGGGACTTCGTTCCAGTTGACCGGCTGCCAGAAAAGGCTGTTTTGGGATTCAGTAGAGGGAGGGGCGACAAATGACCACACGATACGCGCGCCCTCGGGTAGTTCGGTCAGCGGGGTGAGGTTGTTGGGGTCGCTGCCTTTGAACAGCTGCAGGGTCATGCCGGAGAAGAACCCCTCGACGTTCTGCGGCAGAGTGTTTTCGCTCTCACTCACCAGCGAAGCCCAGAAGTCGCCGCACAGCCCATAGATGAGGACGCGGTCGCCGTTGGGAAGAGAGATGACAAACGGTTCATCGCAAGCAACCTTCACCAGCCCGCCGCCGGTAACCGGGATGGGCAACCCGCTGGGGCTGCTGCCTTCAGATGGGTCGTCGGAAGCGCCATCATCCAGCGGTTCACCATCGCCGCCGTCCACGCCGCAATCCAGCCAGGGGTCAAAGAGGACGTTGTCGCTCACCGGACTGCCTGTGGCACCAGGGTTGAGGTCGGGGTGGTAGGGACCGCTGGCAGAACCCCAGCAGTTCCAGCGCGCATCTACAATGAATTCACCGGAGTCAAAATCCGTTTCTTCATCAAAAAGGGAAAAGGAGGGTACGAAGTCGTTTTCATTGTTCACCCCAAACCCCACCCAATTGAGGATGTCGTTGTAGTGAATCTGGATATTGCTTTCGTAAGGCACGCCCGAGATGTAAATACCCCAGTCGTCATCTCCGCCGGCGCCGTTGAACAGATTGTGGGTGATGCTCCAGTTGCCCGTGCCGTATCCACCAATGTATAGCCCGTCCACGTAGGATGCTGTCTGGTTAACTTTTTGCACCGTGTTGTTGAGGAAGCTGTTGTTGCCGCCAAAGTTTTGTAGGCTGACTAACGCCGTAAAGCTAAGATCGATATCTTTGCCAGTGAAGACGTTGTTGGCAATGGTCGAATCTTGAAAGCCGTTCAAATCCATGGCGTAGCCATTGGTGGTTACCTGGTTGTTGTTAAAGTCCAATGTATGCCCGTAACCCTCGCCATAGACTGATCTCATGCTCCCTGCGATGGGGAATGTGGATTGGATGACGTTCTCTTCAATGGTGATTGTGGGGGTATCCTCCTCTTCGAGGTAATCTTCGCCTTCTTCATCGTCTGCGGCGACGAAGAAATCATCGTCTTCATGCGGGGCGAAGAGGATGGCGTACTGGTATTCGCCCGGCACGCTGGTGATGGTGAAACCTGAAAGCAAGATGCTGCTGCCGTTAGTCAGAATGGTTACGACAGCTTCGCCGCCGCTCACCCCGTTGAGGAAAGTAGTTGCTGCGCCAGCGCCTACCAGCGAGACGGTCTTGCGGATGACGATGTTCTCGTTGTATGTTCCGGCTTCAACATAGACGGTTTTTCCATCCGAGCGGCTGTCGTCCAGGGCGTCCTGGATGGGCGTGCTGCTGGTGTTACATTCGGTGACAGCAGGAAGACAGATGCCTGTGGCGGAGTATCCAACAATGACGCCGCCGCCAGCGTCAAACCATGGGTCGGCAACGGAACCCGGGCTGAGCGCTTCCATCGCCTCTTTGCTGGCAAGCGGCACTTCTTCGCCTTCTTCGTCAAGCACCACGATCTCGCTGTCTTGCTCGGCTGCCTGTACCAAAAGTTCTGCAATGGGAGTTTCTTCGGAGTCGCTCCCGCCGCTGTCAGGTGGGGCGCTTTCGCCGCCGCTGTCGGAGGGAGCGCTTTCGCCGCCGCTGTCAGGTGGGGCGCTTTCGCCGCCGCTGTCGGAGGGAGCGCTTTCGCCGCCGCTGTCAGGTGGGGCGCTTTCGCCGCCGCTGTCGGAGGGAGCGCTTTCGCCGCCGCTGTCGGAGGGAGCGCTTTCGCCGCCGCTGTCGGAGGGAGCGCTTTCGCCGCCGCTGTCGGAGGGAGCGCTTTCGCCGCCGCTGTCGGAGGGGGCGCTTTCGCCGCCGCTGTCGGAGGGAGCGGGGCTGCTTTCCGCTGGCGGTGCGCCGCCGTCTGGGGGCGGGGGATTATCCTGAGCGTACACCGGCACGCCGACAGGGACAAAAAGCCCGATGGCGAAAACAACGATAATCGCCCATTTGAGCGATTGTTTTAATTTGATTTTCATGTTCACCTCCTATATTCAAAACAGGCTGTTTCCTGGGTGTGAGGGGAGAGAGAGGGGAAATCAGCTAAAAAGGATAAAATATATCCAATTATATACAAAAAGAAGACCGATGTCAAGTATCAATTTTGGGGAGAATTGCGGCATGGGGCAGAGCAGCACATCCAGTGAATGAGTACGCGGGTATGCAACATTCATTGCTGTCAGCAGGGCTTTGAGCGCCTTTTCAACAGATTGCTGGGCATGATAGCAGGCATCCTCTCGTAATATACCGGGGGTCTCCAGGGCTGTCTTGCATAGCACGAGGTCCGAACGAGCACGCCCGAGCCACTCTTTTACCCAATCATGGGGCGGTTGGGCGCTCATAGATCACTTTTCCTTCCAGGAGGGCAGATTGGTATACCAATCCGTTGGTATGCCGGTAGCGTTCCAAGCGCTGCGGGGTCGTTACCAAAATATCCACCGGTACAGCTAGGCCGCGCAGGGCGCGTAGCAAACGCACGCTCTCCGCACGAGGTTTTTCAACACCTTCAAGTACCACCAACAAGTCCAGATCGCTGTCATCTCTGGCATCGCCGCGCGCATGCGAGCCAAACAAGATGATCTTTTCGGGTTTGCTCACTGCCAGGATGCGTCGGGTGATCTCGGGTAGTTCTTCGAGAGGCGCACGGTTTGGTGTCATGATACTATTATAGAATAATATTGATACTTAGGCGAGGTCAACAAGAGAAACCTTTGGTTTGTTCATGCTCCAGCAGTTTCTGCTTGCGTTCAATTCCCCAGCGGTAGCCGCCCAGCCCGCCGTCGCTGCGCACCACGCGGTGGCAAGGGATGACCAGGGCGGCCGGGTTGGCGGCACAGGCGTTGGCAACCGCCCGCACTGCCGAGGGGCTGCCGATGTCTTCCGCCACCTGAGCATAGGTGCGCGTTTCGCTGGGCGGGATGCGCTGCAACGCCTGCCAGACGCGCATCTGAAAAGCGCTGCCGCGCACGTCCAACGGCAGGTCGGGGTGCGGCAGGCTGCTCTCTAAATAGGCAAGCAGGGTTTGCACCCACGTACTGTGGGTGTCGTCGCGCAGCAATGTAGCCGAGCGAAATTCATCTTGCAGCGTTTGTTCCAGTTCATCTTCCCGATCGCCCAGCCGCACGGCGCACACGCCGCGCTCTGTGTGTGCCACCAGCAGTTTACCCAGCGGGCAGTCGGTGATGGTGTAGTAAATGCGTTCCCCGCTGCCCTGCCTGCGGTATGCGGCGGGCGTCATGCCGAGCATCGAGTCGGCTCTTTCGTAGACGCGGCTGGGGGATGTGAAACCGGCTTCATAAATCGCCTGACTGACGGCGCTGCCCTTCTCCAGAGCGGCTCTGAGCGTTCCCATACGGCGGGCAAGCAGATACCCCGCTGGGGAGATTCCGGTATAAGCTTTGAAAAGGCGCTGCAGATGATTGGGGCTGGTGTGGAAGTGCTTTCCCAGTTTTGCCAGGGTGATGGCTTGTTGGTAGTGCGCATCCAAAAAGCGACATACGTCGGCAATCAGCTCCAGCTGCGGGTCAACGGGGTGGGCTTCGTCCGGCTGGCAGCGTTTGCAGGGGCGGAAACCGGCGGCTTTTGCCAGTTGTGGGAGGCGGAAAAAGCGCACGTTCTCGCGGCGCGGGGTGCGCGCCGGGCATGAGGGGCGGCAGTAGATGCCGGTAGTGCGCACTGCCAGGACAAACTGCCCATCGAAGGCGGGGTCTTTTCCCAGACATGCCTGCCAGAAAATATCTTCAGTTTTTTGTTTAGGTGTCATGCAGATATTATACGATGCGGCGCGGGGCGTTTCTATCCACTTCTTGCGCGCTCATTCGCTCTGGCTGCGGCGTTTCCACCACTCCAGTGTATCGGCGATGGTTGTGTGCAGCGGGCGCGGGCGGTATCCCAGCTCGCGGCGCGCTTTTTGGCAGCTAAAGCAGGAATTGTCGCTCACCGTCTGCAGGGCGTAAGTGGTGAAGCTGGGAGTGGTTTTTGTCCAGCGGTAGATGTAGTTCATCAGCGCTGCGGCGGCTTTTGCCAGACCGCGTGGCAGGATAAGCAGTTCGGACTGGATGCCGACAAGCTCCTGCACGATGGTGCGTATCTGCGCCAGGTGGACGCGGTTGCCTGACAGGATGTAGATTTCGCCGCGCCGCCCCTTTTCACAGGCGAGGATTAACCCATGCGCCACGTCGCGCACATCCACAAAGTCATAGGCGCCGTCCACCAGCACGTGCGGCTTTTTGCGTGCAAAGCCGAGGATGGTTTGCCCCATCTCGGATTGCAAAAAGTCATACGGACCGATCACACCGGTCGGGCAAGCGATGACGGCATCCAATCCCTCTTTAACCACCTCGAGCAGCGCCAGAGTGCCTTCGGCTTTGGTGCGGTCGTAGGCGCCAGCTGGGCTGTCTGGGGCAAGCGGGGTGGTTTCGTCAATGGTGTGCCCCAGCGGCAGACGCTTGAAGGCATGGATGGAACTGACATGCACCATGCGCCGCACACCAGCCTGGAGCGCAGCGCGGGCAACGTTGCGCACCCCTTCCACATTGACGCGGCGCATCAATGCCTCAGCGCCAGGAACGATGGAGATGATGCCTGCCAGATGATAGACAAACTCCACCCCCTGCATGGCGCGCTCCAGCGAGATGGGATCGAGGACGTTGCCCTCTACCCGCTCAATCGGCAGCCCATCAAGCGAGGGGCAGGCTTCGCCCGGCAGCACCAGGGCGCGCACCCTTTTCCGTCTGGCAATCAGCTCGCGCACCAGAACGTTGCCGACATGCCCGCTGGCGCCGGTCACCAGAATCATGGCGCGCCTCCCTCTGGTTTTTGTAACCCGTGCAGCAACAGGTGGATGGCGTCTTCAGTCGCCTGTGCCCAGTCTGCGCCCTGCGGGTCAACCAGATGTTGGAGAAACAGACCGCTGGTGAGTGAGATGAGCGTCTGTGCGGCGGCGAGGGCGTTGACCGGTTGCAGCGTGCCTTCGTCAACCCCTTGCTGGATGAGATCGGCAAAGTAGCGCTGAAAACGGCGGTAGGGGGCAATGATTGCCTGACGGACGGCTGCGTCGCGGCTGGCTTGCGACCAGAACTCGAGGAGGAAGGATGTCTGCGGGCTGTTGGAGTGGAAGATTAGCCGTGCCATGCGCGCCATGTTGGTCAGTCGTTCGGGGACGCTGTTTGCCGTGCTGGCAGCGCGGGTAAGCGTTTGCTCCAGGTCTGTCAGCCAGTCGCCCAGCAGGCTCTGAAAGAGCGCCTGTTTTCCGGCAAAGTGGTGGTAAAAGGCGCCTTTGCTCACCCCAGCTGCCTGACAGATTTCTGCCACACCGCTGGCTGCGTAGCCGTAGCGTGCAAAGCAATCCAGGGCGGCAGCCAGAATGCGGGTGCGGGTTTCTTCGGAGCGTTGTTGATTTTTCATGTCTATCGTTTAAAAAACCGACTGGTTGGTATGTTTTTATTATATGCTGTTTGACCGGTTTGTCAATCCCCAAAAAGCGCGCTTGCCCTGTGTTTTGGCTGAGACTCTGCCATGCTTGACAATTGGCTCTGGATGCACTACAATGTAGTCACAAAAGGAACCAATGTGTTGCCATGACAAAAGAAATCGGCATTCGTGAATTAAAAACGCGCGCATCCGAACTGGTGCGCAGCGTGCGTGAACAGCGAACCCGCTATATCATTACCCAGCGCGGCAAAGCGGCTGCTCTGCTTGTCCCCCTGGATGGAGAAATTAGACAAGCGGATGCTGATGCCGTCTGGAAAAGATTGGAAAGCCTGCGAGAGGAACTGGGCAAAGGCTGGCAAAACGACAAGCATTCCGTAGACCTGCTTTCAGAGATGCGCCGATGAATTCGCCGCTCACGGTGGATGCCAGTGTTTTTGTCAACGCCTTCAGCCCCACTGAGCAAGGCAGTCTGCAAAGCTGGCGTTTCCTCGCAGAGCAAAAAGCGAACGGTGTCCCGCTCATCGCTCCTGTCCTGTTGTTGACAGAATTAGCCGCTGCGATTACCCGCAAGCAAAACAATGCTGAGCTTGCCCTGAGGCTGGCGCTTGAGGTGAAAAACCTTCCTAATCTAACGCTGATTGATGTGGATGCGTCGCTGGTGGAGCTTTCTTCTGAAATCGCTGCCCGTCACCGGCTGCGCGGTGTTGATGCAATCTATGCCGCAGTTGCGCAACGTTTTGCCACGCCGCTGGTGACACTAGACCGTGAACAACTCGAACGGCTTGAGGGGCTTATCCCTGTGCGCAAACCTTAATCGCATCCTCAGTAAAAGCGAACTGATTGCAGACGCCATCATTACGGCGGGGAAGGACCGCGTTCGTATCCGTCAGCAGGAGGTTGATTGCGCGTGTGCAAATCCTGCGGCAGGTCAATATCCAGCCCAAAAGCGGGTCGCTCGCAGATGGCGACGTGCAGTCCGCAGGCACGCCCTTCGGCAACGTGCAGATGAAACGAGCGTTCGCCAAACAGAAAACGCATACTGCCCGGCGGGGCGATGAGCAGGGCGTTGGTGCCTATGCGGCGCTGGTCGGGGGCAATCACCATGCCCGGCGGCTGGCACATCTGGATGAATGTCCGCAGGTCCTCGGCGGTGACGTTGGGCAAGTCGGTAGGCAGAACGAGCACGCCATCCGCGCCGTGGGCGCGGGCATGATTGGATGCCTGATACAAAGCGCGGTTAAGACCGCTACCCTCTTCCTGCAGGGGCAGGGCGCCGTGCTCCTCTGCCAGCTTGAGGACGCTGGGGTCGCGGCTGATGACCAGCAGATGGTGTGCCTCCTGCAGCGAGGCTGCCGTTTGCAGTGTGTGAATCAGCATATCCCGGTTGAGGCATTGCCTTTCGGCAGGCGGCAGAACGCCCGCCAGGCGCGATTTGCCCTCACACAGTGGTTTGGCGGGGACGATCATCCACAGGTTGGAAAGCGGCAAAGGGGCGGCGTGCGCGCTCATGCGGTCAGGGTTTGCAAATAGTTAAGGATTTCCTGCGCCAGGCGTTTGCGGTCGGCGCGGGTTTTCATGATGGTATCGGTCACAAGGGGGGTGATTCCCAGCGCGGCGATGGACTGGCTTTGGCTTTCATCCTGCCGGTCAATAACCAGCGTCTCGATCAAGTCGTGGTAGTGCTGCGCCACCGCCAGCGCCGAAGGTGCAATCCCCAGTTCGTCGAACATCTTTGCCGCCGGTCCTTTGACGGTTTTTCCGGCGATGATGGGTGAGACAGCGAGGATACGTTTTTTCTCGAGCGCCTGACGGATGCCCGGCACGCAGAGGATTGGGTCAAGGCTTACCCATGGGTTGGAGGGCGTCAGCACGACGGCGTCTGCCCGATGGATGGCGGATAACACGCCGGGTGCCGCCTGCGCCGTCTCGATGCCCTCAAAGCGGAAGCCTTTCACCGCTGGATGGCACTGGTGTTTGACGAAATACTGCTGAAAAGGTAGCTCGCCGTATTCCACCGTATCAACGATGGTGGCGATGCGCTGGTCGCTCACGGGCAGGATGCGGTGCTCGATACCCCAGCAGCGGCAGATGTGCTGTGTGACCTGGCTGAGCGTTTCGCCCGCCGCCAGACGGCGCGTGCGTTCGAGGTGCAGCCCCAGGTCGCGGTCGCCAAGCTTGAACCAGGTTTCACTGCCCAGCGTTTGGAGCGTCTCGAGGGCGTTCCAGGTTTCTTCGGCGCGCCCCCAGCCGGTGGCGGGGTTTGCCAGCCCGGCAAGCGTGTACACCACCGTATCCAGGTCGGGGCAGATGCGCAGACCGAGATGATCAAAGTCATCGCCGGTGTTGACAATGACGGTTAGATTGGAAGGCGGCAGGCATTGGGCAAGCCCATCGGCAAGTTTGGCGCCGCCCACGCCGCCGCTGAAGGCAACGATTTTCATGTCTGAGAATTATAGCATTGGCGAGAGAAATAACCTTGAAACATACTGATACTAAGAATACTTATCCTACGATCTCCGCCAAATCGTACAAATCCACGTCATGCCTTCGCTTTGCTTCTTCTAGCAGCTGCGGGGTGAAACCGGAGCGGGAACACAACGCATAGCGGATTTGTCGTTGCGCAAGTTCGGATAGAACAATCTGAGCTTTGCGCTCCAGATCCGCTAGAACATCCACACCTGCCGGTTTGCTGCTCCATTTGCATTCCACCAGCATCGCATCCCGCTCCCCCAGCACGATCAGATCAATCTCTTCGTTGGCGTTCCACCAGTTGCCGACATGGCTGGGGAAAAAAGATAGTTGACCAGATAACCCAGCCTGCCAGAAGAACTGCTGGCAAACTTCTTCAAACGCCAGGCTGGAGAAATGGTCTATTTCGGGCAGCACCTGATTTTCCAGGAGGATTTGTCCCCCGCCGCGTTCGAGCTGCGAACGGTTGGGATGGACATAGCGAAACCAGAAGCGCAGATAATGATCTTTGAGGCGATACATCCCGCGCCGGCTCTTTTGCGGCTGGCTTTCCGTCACCGGGACGTGGCGTTCCACCAGGTGCAATTGTTGTAGGGTATCCAAATATGCGGTAGCACCTTCAATGCCGGTGGCTTGCTTGATTTCATTTAGGCGGGTTTTTCCGGCGGCAATTGCCTGCAGAATGGCAAAATAGTTACGCGGCTCGCGCAGTTCTTGTTGCAGGATAAAACGCACCTCATCGTACAAAAATGATCCACGGGTGAAAATTCCATCCAAGATATTCTGCTTCAATGTCTGCTTGGGTTGGATGGTTTGCAGGTAGGCCGGTGTGCCGCCGTAAACGGCGTAGGCGCGCACCTGATCCTCTTGTGAGAACGACGGATAAAAAAGCCGGGCATCTCGAAATTGTAATGGCTCCAGCAGATACTGCGCTGTCCTTCTGCCATATAGCGGCGCCTGGTACCCCAAAACGGTCGCTTCCATCATGCCAATGTATGATCCGCACAGAATGAGCATGATTTGGCTGTTCTTCAAGGTTTGGTCCCAGACGCGCTGTAGGATGGTTGCCAGGGGTGGGTGTGCGGTCACCAGATATGGGAATTCATCTAAAACGACCACCAGTCGCTCACCCTGCGCTGCCCGGGCAAGGGCGTGGAACAAGTCTTCCCAGTTGGAATATACAGCGTTGATCTGGTTTTGCCCAAACAAAGCCGTGTTCACTGCGGCAGAGAGAGAGGCTCGCAGGGATATCTCTGAACCCAGGTCTGAAACAAAGAAAATAGATGGTTTGCCTTCGCAGAAATGAGCTAACAGTTCGGTCTTGCCTACCCGTCGTCGTCCGTAAAGGACAAACAACTCGGCTTTGCCCGATGCGTAGCGTTTTTCTAGCAGTTCAAGCTCAGCATGCCGGTTGACAAACATCAGATCTTCCCGTTGCACCTTTGGATAAAGAAATTTATATTATGATAATCGCGCTTTCCTTATGAATTATAGCATATCCTGTCAAACCAGTGACATCCTCTGCCCCCAATATCACCTCCGCGTGTACAACAGGTACCTTTCAGGCTTTGCCCCCTTAACGCCGCATCGCCCCGTCTGCTTTGGCTCAAAAAAGCGGGCGGGGCGGGGTTGTTTGCCAGGAAGAGGGGAGGGCTAGATAAAGATAATCTGTGCGTTCTCGGTCATATCCATGAAGTCGCCAGCGGTAACGATATCAATGACGCCGTCCACAAAGTCTTCTTTCTTAAGACCCATCATATCCACCGACATCTTGCAGGCGTACAGCTTGGCGCCAGCGTCCACCAGCATTTGCAGATATTCGCGCACCGGCGGGACGCCCAGCGCTTTCATCTTCTCTTTCATCAGCTTGGTGGCAAAGGGGGTCATGCCGGGGATGATGCCCATAAACTGCGGGATGCCGATATAGCCCGGAATGCCCATCATGTTCATTTTCATGCTGGTGTTAGCGATGGGGGGAATTTCGAGGTGATCAACGCGGGCTTTGTTGATCAGGTCGAGTCCCCAGAAGGTGAAGAAGATGGTAACGTCAATACCATTGCCCAGCGCCGCCCAGCCCATCACCAGCGCTGGATACGCCATGTCGAGGTTGCCTTTGGAACAGATAAACGCCATTTTGCGGGTTTCTTCAGCCATTGTTTTGTCTCCTGATCAGATAAAGGATGTTGATTTTATACACAGCCTTCGGGTTTTCCCAGCCCGGAAATGCGGGCGACTTTCTTGGCGGGACCCTTGGGGAAGAGCGCAAACAGGTCTTTGGTGCTGACGCCAGCGCCGTTGGTGATGGCGCGCAGGGTGGGTGCCGCACCGCTGGCAGCCGCGCTTTGACGGCAGAATTCGATCACTTTCCAATGGGCGTCGGTCAGTTCTTCAATACCTTCTTCTTTTGCCAGCGCAACGGCGATCTCTTTGTTCCATTCGGCGGGGTTGGTCATAAAGCCTTCATCGTTGACCTGTACTTCAAAACCTGCGATTTTCTTGGTTGGCATAATTCAATCTCCTGAAAATGTATTGGATAACTTGGTTATTTGTTGGTTACTTTGCCGAGTTTGCTATATTTGCTGGGCAGGGGAACGTCAATTCCCTTGAGCATCAGCTCGTAATACATGGGGCGGAAAGCCAGCTTGCCCCAATGGTTGATGCGCGTTTCCTTGAGCAGCGAGAACGGTCCGATCAGCGGGAAGGGATAACTGCCAGGCAAAGGTTCCGTGTCATAAGAGAAGTCAATCATCACCGCCTTGCCGTAACCGCTCTCGATGTAGCACAGCGAGTGCCCGTCAAATGTGTGGGTCATTTCCTTGCCCTGCATATGGTTAAGGATGTTTTTGTATGCCCCTTCGACCTGAAAGTGGATGACCGACCCGGCTTTGGAGGCGGGGATGTTGGCGGCATCGCCCAGCACCCAGATGTTTTCCCATTTCTGCGACTGGAGAGTCTCTTTGTTGGTGTGCACGTAATTGAGTTCATCCCCCATCCCTGAGCGTTTGATCACCGGGGCGCCCATGTTGAGGGGCACGCTGACCAGCAGGTCATATTCCACTTCGCGCTCATCGTACGAGACAAGCTTATTGCTGCCCGTATCCACCTCTGCCAGGTAGAAGTCAGTCTCCATGTGAATGCCGCGCCTGGCAAGCAGGTCGCCCAGGGCTTTGGCAGAGACGGGTTTGGTGAAGGCGCCCGAGAGAGGGGTGGCATAGACCAGTTCGACCTTATTGCGCATCCCGCGTTTGGCAAAGTACCAGTCTGCCAGCAGCAGAAACTCCAGCGGCGCCACCGGGCATTTGATGGGGTTTTCCACCACGTTGACCACCAGTCGCCCGCCCTGCCAGTTCTTGAGGTGTTGCGCCAGGGCAGTGGCGCCGTCGGCGGTGTAGAAGTCGAAGATGTTCTGCCGCCAGGCGCCGTCTTTCAGCCCAGGGGTCTCTTCGGGGTAGATGTCGGCGCCGGTAGCAATCACCAGATAATCGTAGGGGATGACGCGCTTGTCTTTTGCCAGCGTCACACGCTGCGTCTCGGGGTCAATCAGTTCGATCTCCGAGAGGATAAATTCGACACTGCGCGGGATGAATTTGTGTTTGGGTTTGACCACGTCCTGCGGTTTGTACATCTCAAAGGGGATGAAAAGATAGCCAGGCTGGTAGAAATGGTCGTCATCTTTGTCCACCATGATGATCTTCCATTGACGCGAGTCGAGATGCTTTGCCATCTTGTGAGCAATCAGCGTTCCGGCTGTGCCTGCGCCAAGAATTAAAAATGTCTTCATGTTTTTTCTATACCTCCAGAAATAGGTGTGGTTTCCACTTTCTCCGCCAGGTTGCCCTGATGCAAGAGGTTATCTGCCAGCACTGCCCGCAGCAGGTCAAGCGCCTGGATGACGCGCGGATCTGCCAGCGAATAGAACACGTTTTGCCCTTCGCGGCTGGCGACCACCAGACGGCGGTCGCGCAGGTTCTGCAGATGGCGCGAGACGGTCGGCTGGCTGAGGTCGAGCATCTTGACCAGTTCGCCGACCGAGCGCGGCTGTTCGGCAATGCTGTAGAGGATGAGGATGCGCGAGGGGTCTGCCAGCGCGCCGCAAACCTGGGCGTGCAGCAGCATGATTTCGTCACGGAGTTGTTGGTTTAACATCGTATAACCTTATATTCATATATGCACATATATCTATATGTGAAATTATAGATAAAATCTTGGTTTTTGTCAAGGATTTCGCGGTATAAGAGCGGTAAGAGGTGAGGTGTCTTGATGATTTCTTTGCACGGCAGCGTCTGGGCGGAAGGCGCAGCCGTCGAACCTGTAAGATCGGTTGTTAAAACCAAAAAAACCAGGGTTGAGCAAACATTGTACAAAATAGATAAAAACCATATACTTTATACAAATTATGCTAGAATAGCTTTGATATCCTATCAGGTGGTGTGAAAGAATGAGACGTTATCGTTTGTTTACGATTTTTATTATCGTTTTTATGGACATGCTGGGCTTTGGTCTGATTCTGCCTTTGCTGCCCTATTATGCCGAATCCTATGGCGCGGCGCCTGCAGTAGTGGGTTTGCTGGTGGCATCGTATGCAGCCGCGCAGCTGGTGGGTGCGCCGTTTCTGGGGCGTCTTTCAGACCGTTACGGCCGCCGCCCGATTTTGCTGTTCTCTGAGGCGGGGAGTGTGGCGGGTTTTTTGTTGATGGGTTTTGCTGACCCCCTGGGCAGAATGTTTGCCTCACTTGCTGCGCCTCAGGCAGAGAATCTCTTTGTCATCGGGGTGTTGTTTTTCAGCCGTGTGGTGGATGGGCTGACTGGCGGGAATATTACTGTGGCACAGGCATATATTGCCGATATCACCGATGAACAAAACCGCGCCAAGAGTCTGGGGTTGATTGGGGCGGCATTTGGCTTGGGTTTCATCATTGGTCCGGCAGCGGGTGGGACACTTAGTCGTTGGGGATACAACTTTCCCGCGTTTGTTGCCGCAGCGGTCTTTTTTGCCAATTGGCTTTCGATCTTTTTCTTTCTGCCCGAGTCGCTTGCGGGTGAACAGAAGGAGAAGGCGTTGCGGCGTCAACGCGCCCCTTTTACCCTCCAGGCACTGCTGCATGCCCTCAACAGGCCCAAAGTCGGCCCACTTCTACACATCCGTCTTTTTTACGGTTTGGCTTTTGCCACTTTTCAGACCATCTTTTCGCTCTATGCGCAGGGGATTGGGTTGAATGCGCAGACCACAGGGTATGTATTAGCTTACGTGGGTGTGCTTTCGGTGGTAGTGCAGGGGGGGCTGATCGGCATGTTGACGCGTCGTTTTCGCGATAACTGGCTGATTACTGCCGGGCTGTGGCTGATGGCGTTCTCGCTGCTGGTGTGGGGATTTACTACAAAACTGTGGCTGTTGCTGATTATTCTGTTGCCGCTTTCGCTTGCTGGTGGTGTGTTGAATACGATTCTCCAGAGCGCTATCAGCAAGTCGGTGCCGCCTGAGGAAATGGGGGGAATCCTGGGCATCTCGGCGTCGCTCGAGGCGATAAGCAGGGTTGTTGCGCCTTCGATTGGGGGGTATCTGATCCAGAATTTGGGTTTGTGGTCACCGGGTGTGTTTAGCGCGGCGCTGATGTTTTGGGTGGTTGGCTTTACCTATCGGCACATCGTTTTGCCTGCCCGCCGCGAGCGGCTGATGTTGGAGGGGCAGGGCGCGCCATGAGCCATAAAACATTATACAAACCAAATAAAACATTGTACAAAGTAGAACCATGTGGCATAATCTAGGTATGACAGTCATCAATAAGGAGAGTCACATGTCTGTACTTGAACAGTTATCAAAATATCAATATCTCAACGTGGAGACCTTTCGCAAAAGCGGGGTGGGGGTGAGAACGCCGGTCTGGTTTGTGCAGGATGGCAATACGATTTACATCCGCACCCAGGCGCAATCCGGCAAAGTCAAGCGCATCCGCAACAACCCGCAGGTGAACATCGCCCCCTGCAAGGTGGACGGCGAATTGCTCGGCGGGTGGGTGGCGGCAAAAGCCCATGAAGTTACTGACCGGTCGGTACACCCGCAGATTGACCGCCTCTTTGACCGCAAATATGGGCTGATGAAAAAGTTTTTTGCCCTGCTTTCGGCGCTGCAAAAACGCCAATATGCCATCCTGGCAATTCAGCCGCTTGAGGAGCAGAAATGAAAGACACCATCCGCCAGATTGCTGTTGTTCTGACCGTGTTGCTGACCCTTATTGTCAACTTCATGGCAAACGCTTTGCCGATTAACGGGCAGACCACCGGGCAGATTTCTGACCGCTTTGCGGTGTATTTTGTCCCTGCCGGGTATGTGTTTTCGATCTGGGGGGTGATTTATCTGGGGCTGATCGCTTTTGCTGTCTTTCAGGTGCTGCCTGCGCAGCGTGAGAACCCCCGTCTGCGGGCGGCTGGCTGGTGGGTCTCGCTGGGCGGGCTGGCAAACAGCGCCTGGATTTTCTTGTGGCATTACAACCAGTTTGCGCTGACGCTGGTTGCCATGCTGGCGCTGCTGGCAACGCTCATCATCACCTATCTGCGGCTGGGGATTGGACGGAGCAGGGTGTCTTCCGCCGAGACATGGGCGGTGCGTTTGCCGTTCAGCATCTATTTGGGGTGGATCACGGTGGCAACGGTGGCGAATGTGACCACCCTGCTTGATGACCTGCGCTGGGATGGTTTTGGCGTTGCGCCGGAGATATGGATGGCGGTTGTGCTGGCAGCCGTGCTGGCAATTGCCGTGCTGATGAACTTCACCCGCCGCGATGTGGCGTATGCGCTGGTGCTGCTCTGGGCGCTGGCAGGGATTGCGGTCAAACACGCTGCGGTTGCGGCAGTGGTCATCCCCACCTGGATCACTTTTGGGCTGGTGGCGATCACGCTTGTGGCGGCGCGGCTACGGCGCAGCCCGGCTGTCTGAGGCGGGTGCAGCGCGGGGGTATAATCCGTAGAAATCAGGTTGAGGTGTATTGATGGGCTTTTTTGGCGGGGTTGAAGCAGGCGGGACGAAGTTTGTCTGCATCGTGGCTGACGCAGCCGGGGTTGTGCAGGCTGAAACGCGCTTTGCCACCACCACCCCTGATGAGACGCTGGGCAGGACGATTGCTTTTTTTGAGGAACAGGCGTCCGCATATCCCATGCAGGCAATCGGTGTAGCCTCTTTTGGACCGCTTGACCTTGACCCCGCTTCGCCGACCTATGGGTATATCACCAATACCCCCAAGCCGGGCTGGGCGGGGGTGGATTTTGCCGGGCGTTTGCGCGCTGCGTTTGGGCTGCCGCTGGGGTTTGATACGGATGTCAACGCCGCCGCGCTGGGTGAATATCTGTGGGGGGCGGGGCGCGGAGCAGACCCGGTGGCATATTTCACCATCGGCACAGGAATCGGCGGTGGGTTTATCGTTCACGGAAAACCGCTGCACGGGCTGGTGCATCCCGAATCCGGACACATTGGCATTCCCCGCGGCGCCGGGGATGTTTTTGGCGGCGTGTGCCCCTATCATGGCGATTGTTTTGAGGGGCTGGCATCTGGCACTGCCCTGCGCCAGCGCTGGGGGCAGCCTGCCGAGACGCTGCCCGACGATCACCCGGCATGGCAGCTGGAGGCGGAGTATATCGCCCGGGCGCTGGTCAATGTCATTTTGCTGATCTCACCCCAGCGTATTGTGTTGGGCGGCGGGGTGATGCAGCGGGCGCTGCTCTTCCCGCTGGTACGCCGCAAAACGGCGCAGCTGCTCAATGGCTATGTTGGCAGCCCGGCGCTGGGGGAGGAAATCGAGAACTATATTGTCCCGCCGCTGCTGGGCGGTTATGCCGGAGCGCTGGGCGCAGTGGCGCTGGGAATGCAGGCGGCAGGTGGGGAGGGCCAATGAGACGGCGGATTTTGCGCCTGGCAGGGGTGATTTTGGCGGCGGTGCTGCTGCTTTTTCTGCTTGTTCCGTGGCTGCTGCCCGTCCCGCCGCTAGAGGGTGTACAGCCACCCCGCGCCCTGGCGGATGCCGACAGTCAGTTTGTTACCATCAATGACCTGGATGTGCATCTCAAGACGGCGGGGGAGGGCGAAGCGGTGTTTGTTCTGCTGCATGGCTTTGGCGCCAGTTTGTATTCCTGGCGCGAGGTGATGCCCGCGCTCAGCCGTTTTGGCACGGTGATTGCCTATGACCGCCCGGCATTTGGTCTTACCGAGCGCTCGACAACCTGGCAGGGCGAAAATCCCTATTCGCCTGCGGCGCAGGTGGCATTGCTGCAGGGGTTGCTGGATCACTTTGACGCACAGCGTGTCATCCTGGTGGGACATTCGGCGGGCGGGACGGTGGCAATGCAGTTTGCCCTGGCACACCCCGAGCGGGTTGCGGCGCTGGTTCTGGTTGACCCGGCAGTGTATGTGGATGCCAGCCTGCCCGCTGGGCTGCGCTGGCTGATGGAGACGCCGCAGATGCGCCGCTTGGGGCCACTGCTGGCGCGGCGCATCCAGACGCAGGGGCTTGAACTGCTCTACCGCGCCTGGAATGACCCGCAGAAAATATCTGCCGAAACGCTGGCGCTTTATCAAAAACCGCTTCAGGTGGCGGATTGGGATATCGCCTTGTGGGAGTTGACCCTTGCCAGCCGTCCGCCGGGGCTGGCAGAGCGTCTGGATGCATTTGCCATGCCGGTGCTGGTGATCACAGGCGATAATGACCGCGTGATTCCGCCTGCTGATAGTACCCGTCTGGCGCAGGCGCTGCCCAACGCACGTCTGGAGATGATTGCGGATGCCGGTCATGTGCCGCACGAGGAGCAGCCGCAGGCGTTTCTGCAGGCGGTAGAAGCGTTTTTGAATGGCTTGTAGCTGCTTACGTTTTGGTATCTATGACCATCATCGCCGCCCCTGTGCTTTTGTCTGATTGAACGCATCATCCGTGATAGGATGCTCAGCGGTCAAGCCGCGCAGACGGTGCGCATTGGTGCGGGTATCTTCAGGACTGAAGCGGGCGGCCGCGCACCGCTTGCTATGGAGAGGGCGGGACAGCGCTTCTGAAGTTGAGCGTAAAGCCGCCGCGGAACGAGAAACGCTCCTCCAGCACAAAACCGCAGTCGGCCGCCATGTTTTGCAGCACCTGCGGCGAAAGCAGGTCTGGGTCGCCGCTTTGCTCGGTGATGGAAAGCAGACCGCCTGCCTGCAGCAAACGGCGAACCTCGCTAAGGCATTCCCGCGGCTGGGGCACCTCTCCCAGCACCGTGACCATAAACGCGGCGTCAAACCGCTGTGAGGCAAAAGGCAGGTGCTCTGCACTGCCCTGCACCGCACAATAATTTTTGACGGCAGAGCGCGCCAGCTTGGCGGTGCACTTTGCCAGCATCTGGTGTTGAATATCGAGCAGCGCCAGTCTGCCGTTGGGGATGCGGCGCGCCACCTCCAGGCTGAAGAAGCCCGGACCTGGTCCGATCTCCAGCACGTTGAAATATGGTGAAAGGTGCAGCCGGTCTGCCAGTTGGCGCGGCGAGATCATGAGATGGCGCAGCGGGGTATCCAGCAAAAACGCCAGCTCGTGCGGATACACACCCGCGCCGGAAAAGCGGCGCAAAATGTCACGCCATTTTTGGAGGTTCATGGGTTTCTGTTAGGGCGTTGTCATCGGCAGGTTAGCGCCGCAGAACGAGCATTCGGCAGATTGGCTTCCCGTCCAGCGTACTTCGTTTCCGCGTACGGGGGCGCCGCATTTGGGGCAGGTGCTGGGCAGCAGATCGGTGCGGTGTTCGGCGGTGGCAGGGGCTGCGGGGGTTTGCGCTGTGGGCGGGGCGGCGGGAGTCGTGGGCGTCTTGTCTTTGTCTTCCTCTTCTTCTTTGAAGGCGTGCGGGACGAACTGCATCAGGGCGGCTTCCAGCAGCATGCTCAGCGCCACCAGCACCAGGATGCCGGGCCACCACCAGTCTTTGAGCGCCAGAATTGCCAGACCGATCAACCAAATGGCGCCGTGAACGTTGCGCCATGGACCAGCCAGTTTTTTCTTGTCTTTGTGTTTGCCCATGTGAGCGACCTCAGATCGAAACGCTTAATTGCCGCAGCCGGATGCCCGGCTGGTGGTCAGGCTTCATCTGCTGTCAATTCTAGCACAATAATTCTTAGCGACTAGTGCAAACGAAGGCGGATGGGGCGCTGACAAATATCATGGTATGGGTATGACATTTGTCTTAAGCCGTACAAACCTCTTGACATGGGGAGCAAACGGTATAAAATATTACGTAACCGGTTACGGTATCGGTAACGGTAATGGTTACAGAAACCGGTTACGAAAAACAGAGAAAGGAGAAAAGATTACCCCATGCCCGCCATCACAATTGACGAAATCGCACGCCTGGCAGGAGTTTCCAAAACCACCGTCTCACGCGTGCTCAACAACAAACCCGATGTCAGCCAGCAGACGCGCGAGACCATCATGGCGCTCATCGAACAGTATGATTTTCATCCCCATGCCCTGGCAAAAGCTATCTCTCTCCAAAAATCGCAATCCATCGGCTTGATTATCCCGCATGAGGCGCAGTATATCTTTTCCAATCCCTTCTATGTCGAGGTGATGCGCGGCGTCTCCACCGAGGTTGACCGGCTCGGCTATTATCTCCTCATTTGCTACCCGCACAGCCAGAACTATGTGGACATTTACAAACAAAAGCGGGTGGACGGTTTTATCATCCTCAGCCCGGGTTCGCTGCACAAGAATATCTTTAAGTCCCTGTATGATGCCGAAGCGCCTTTCATTTCTACTTCCATGATCCCGGATGAAAAAGAAATGGTCTATGTAGATGTGGATAACAAGCGCGGCGCCCGTTTGGCAATGGAACATCTCATTTCACTTGGACACCGCCGTATTGCTTTCATCGGCAAGCCGCGTTTGGCGAGCAGCATCGAGCGTCTGAACGGCTACCGCGAAACACTGCAAGAGCATGGCATTGCCTATGATGACAATCTGGTGATGATCTCGGGTGACGCTTCCATCTCCGGTGGGTGCAGCGCCGCCCACGAAATGCTGCGCAGGGCAAACCCGACGGCTTTTTTTCTGGTCAACGACTTACTGGCGATGGGCGCTATCAAAGCTATCCAGGAAAGCGGGTTGAATGTGCCTCGCGATGTCTCGGTGATTGGGTTTGACGATATTCCCCTCAGCGAATGTATTTACCCCCCGCTGACCACCATTCGCCAGCCAGCATTTGAAAAAGGAGTGCGCGCTGCCCGGCTGTTGGTGCAGTATTTGGAAAAGAAAAAGAAACCCAAGTCGCAACTGCTGGACGTTGATCTGGTGGTGCGCAATTCGACGGCTGCGGTGAGAAGCTAGAAACGAGACTGCCATGCCAATTGCAAAATACCGTCATTATGGCTGCCGTATCATGGATGAGTTGGTCTACAAAGGCATGCGCACGATTTTCCTGGAAAATGATATGTTGCGCGTGGGGGTGTTGCTGGATAAAGGCGCTGATATCTTCCAGTTTTTGCACAAACCCAGCGATACCGATTTTCTGTGGCGCTCGCCGCAGGGGCTGATCAACCCGCGGCGTTTCAAAGCGACCAAAGAGTCCGAACTGGGCGCTTTTCTGGATTCGTTTCACGGCGGCTGGCAGGAAATTCTGCCCGGCGGAGGCCCAGCCATTTATCGCGGCGCCGAGCTGGGGCTGCACGGTGAAGTGACTCATCTGGGATGGGACTGCGATATTCTTGAGGACACAGCCGAGCGCATTGCGCTGCGTCTGCAGGTCGACGGTGTGCGCACGCCGCTGCATCTGGAACGGGTGATGCGCATGGAGCGGGGGAAACCTGTGCTCTTTCTGGATGAAGTGTTGACCAATTGCTCTCCGGAACCTGTGGATGTGATGTGGGGGCATCATCCGGCTTTTGGCGCGCCTTTTCTACATGCCGGGGTACGTCTTCTCGTCCCGGCGGCAAAGGTCGAGGTGGATGACCCGCAGTTTGCCCCCAGCGGTATTCTCAAACCCGGGGCGGTGTACGACTGGCCTGTGGTGCCAGCTGGCAGTCAAACGCTTGATCTTTCGCGGGTGGCTGCAGCGGACGCTGGTTTTTGTGAGCGTCTCTATCTCAAGGAGTTATCCGCCGGGTGGTACGCTGTTTGGGATGACGCCAGAAGGCTGGGTTTTGGTATGGCTTGGCCGCTGGAGGTTTTTCCCTTTGTGTGGTTTTGGCTGGTCTATGGGCGTGCCCCCGGTTTTCCCTGGTGGAATCAGGCGTATGTCGTGGCGTTGGAGCCCTGGTCTGGCATCCCGGCAGGCTTGCAAAGGGCTTTTGAGAGGGGCAATCAACTATCTTTGAAAGGAGGTGAAAGCATATCGGTGTCGCTTTGTGCGGTGGCAATCAGCGGGTGCGATACCGTGAACCAGATAAGCGTAGATGGTACGGTTTGTTAGACCATATTTTCCAAACATATAAACCAAGGAGAAAAAGATGAAACACATATTCAAACTGTTTGTTGTTGTGATGCTGCTGGTGGTGCTGCTTGGCGCCTGCGCTCCCAAGCCCACCGAAGCACCGGCGGCGCCTCCCGCCGAGCAGCCTGCCGCACCGGCTGAACCTGCTGCCCCGGCCGCGCCCGCAGAGCCTGCTGCCCCCGCCGCACCGGAGAGCAAAGAAATCCTGATTGCCTATTCACAGGCAGAGCTGGTCAACGCCTGGCGTGTAACCAACCAGAAGGATATGGAAGCCCAGGCAGAGAAGTTCGGCGTTAAACTGATCAGCATTGATGCCAACCAGGATGCTTCCAAACAGCTGGCAGATGTCGAGAACATGCTGGCGCAGAAGCCCGCCTGTCTGATCGTCTCGCCGCTGGAATCCAAAGCCTCTGCACCGGTGGTGCAGCTGGCGGAGGAAGCCGGTGTTCCGCTGGTGATCATTGACCGCACCATTGAAGCCGAACCTGGCAAGGGAATGTATAAGACCGAAATTACCCAGAGCCATGTTCTCTCCGGTAAACTGCTGGCAGAGAAAACCGTTGAACTGCTCACCAAGAAATATGGCGAGCCGAAGGGCAACGTGGTGCATGTACAGGGTCTGGCTGGCGCTTCCCCAGTGATTGACGCCAACAAAGGCTGGGATGAGGTCATGGCGGCGTATCCCAATATCAAAGTGGTCGCCACGGCGGATGCTGGCTTTACCAAAGATGGCGGCATGAAGGTGATGGAAGACTTCTTACAGCGCTTCCCCGCTGGAGAGATTGATGTTGTGCGCTCCGACTACAGTGATATGACCATGGGTGCCCTTGAAGCCATCAAGAATGCCGGGCGCACCGAGTTGTTGGGCTATATCCTCGGCGAAGGCGGTCACTACAAGGCGATTGAAGCGGTGGTAGCGGGTGATTTTGCCCGCGAGACGCAGACCCCGCCATACTTTGGCGAAAAAGCCATTCAGAGCTGCATGGATATTCTGGCTGGCAAAGATGTTCCCGCACGACAGCAGGTGGATATCAAGGTCTTCGATGCTGACAAGAAAGAGGAAGCCCAGAAGTACCTTGAACAGATCAAAGCTGCTGGTCTGGAGTTCTAGCCTGGCTTGATGTGTACGGTGTGAGGAGAGGCAGTGCCTGGATGTGCGTTCATCTTCTCCACGGTTTGTTAAAGAACCTCCCATGGTTCCGCCGGGGTTGCGCACCAGCAAGACAAACCACAGAAGGTTACCTACATTATAGCACGCCTCTCCTTGCCAAAAGCTCTAATCGTCCGATTTTTTTGTGCAGTAGCTGTTCGTTGATGGAGCATTGACAAGGAGAAAACGTTGGAAACAGCGGCGCCCGTTTTATCGCTGAAGAAAATCAGCAAATCCTTTTCTGGCATCACGGTTCTGCATGATGTGGATATAGACCTCTACCCTGGCGAGGTGCATGGGGTGGTGGGGGAAAACGGCGCCGGAAAATCTACGCTGATCAAGATCATGTCGGGGGCATATCAGCCTGACCACGGCACGATACATTATCAGGGACAGTTGTTGAAAAACATTACCCCGCGTTGGGCGAGGGAGAACGGCATCAATACCATTTATCAGGAAATTGACCTGATACCTTCGCTGACCGCAGCCGAGAATATTGCTTTGGGGAATGAGCCATTGGGAAAAGGCGGCAGCATTGACTGGGCGGCGGTGCGCAGTCAGGCAAGGCGCATCCTGGATGATATGGGGGCGCATCTTCCCATTGACGTTGCAGTTGGCAATTTGAAAGTGGCACACCAGCAGATGGTGGCAATTGCCAAGGCGCTTTCTTTGAACAGCCAGGTGCTGATCCTGGATGAACCTACGGCGGTATTCACCAGTTCAGAGATTGAGTTATTGTTTAATATCATCCGGCGTCTCAAGGCACAGGGAATCGCTATTCTTTACATTTCGCATCATCTGGATGAAATTTTTCAAATTGGCGATCGGGTTACCGTGCTGCGCGATGGGTATCTGGTGCGCAGCGGCTTGATCGCCGAATTTGATAAGCCCTCGCTGGTTAGGGCAATGGTGGGGCGCGAGATTGACTTTTCGCTGCGCAATGGGCACAGCCTGTTGGGGGAGGAAATCTTGCGGGTCAAGAATCTGTCTCGCTCCCCTGTGGTGGAAGACATCAATTTTGTGCTGCGCAGAGGGGAAATTGTGGGGGTCGCTGGGCTGGTGGGCGCCGGGCGCACCGAGATGGCACGGCTGCTGGTGGGCGCTGACCCGCTGCAGCATGGTGAAATTTACCTGAATGGCAGACGTATCCGCCCCACTTCGCCGATGGTTGCCCTCGGGCTGGGGATTGGCATGTTGCCGGAGAGCCGCAAAGAAGAGGGGTTGGTCTTGCAGCGCAGCATGGCGGAGAACATGGCGTACAGCCTGGTGCAAAAAAGCTCGCGGGCGGGTGTTGTTCCATGGAAAAGCATCCGGCGGGAAGTTGCCAGCCTGCTATCCAAACTGGAGGTGCGCCCTGCTAACCCGAATTTACAGGTAACGTATATGAGCGGCGGCAACCAGCAGAAAGTGGTGCTGGGTAAGCTGTTGGCGGCAAAGTGCGATGTGTTGATTCTGGATGAGCCAACGCGCGGTGTGGATGTGGGGGCGCGCCTGGAAATCTATAAACTGATGTATGAGATGAAAACGGAGGGTAAAGCAATTTTGATGATCTCTTCAGACCTGCCCGAAATTTTGACGCAGGCAGACCGCATTCTGGTCATGGCAAAAGGGCGGATTGTGGCGGAGGTGCCAGCGGCAGAAGCCAGCGAGGAGAAGATTTTGGCATTTGCCCTGCGGTTGGAAAGCGAGATGGTATGACCGGGCTGAAGCATCTGAACCGTATCCTCGAGTGGGTGGGCAGCAACAGCGCGCTGGCGGCATTGCTTGTTCTTTTTGTCGTTGCCAGCGCATTTGTGCCCAACTTTTTTGGTGAGCGCAATTTTGTTGCTATTCTCTACCAGTATTCCATTATCGGTTTTCTGGCGCTGGGGCAGTTGCTGGTCATTCTTACTGCCGGGATTGATCTCTCGCAGGGTTCGCTGGTGGCGTTCACGTCCATTGTGGTGGCGGTGCTGATGAACAGGTATGGCGTGTTTCCAGCCATAGCAGGCGGGCTGGCGGCGTCCACGTTTTTGGGGGTGATCAGCGGCTTGATTGTCTCACGCACCCGCATCCCTCCATTTGTGGTGACGCTGGGCATGCTGGGTGTGGGGCGCGGGTTGGCGTTGGTGATTTCGGATGCCAAACCGGTCTCGGTGGATGTGGAGGCTTTTACCAATTTTGGGCGCGCCAATTTGGGAGGTGTGCCGGTTTCGGCGATTTTGCTGGTGCTGGTCAGCCTGTTGTTGCTGTATTTTGTGAAATACCGCCGCCTGGGGCGTCATATTTATGCAGTGGGCGGCAGCGAGGAGAGCGCCCGTCTTTCGGGCGTGGATGTGAAAAAGGTCAAGCTGCTGGTGTACGCGCTTTCAGGGTTGCTCACGGCGATTGGCGGGGTCATCTGGACAGCCAGACTGCACTCCGGTTCGCCCATTGGCGCAAACAACTACGAACTGGAGAGCATCGCCGCGGTGATTGTCGGCGGAGGCAGTCTCTTTGGCGGCGTTGGTACGGTAACCGGCACCCTGGTGGGTGTGGTGCTTTTTGGCGTGATCAACAGTGTGTTAAATCTGGTAGGCATCTCGCCCTACTGGCAGGGCACGGTCAAAGGGGTGCTGATTCTTCTGGCGGTAGCGCTGAGTCAGGTGCGCCGCCCAAGCCGTTTGCGTTAAGGAAGCGTATGATAACAGTCATCAACCAATTTTTATCCACAAAAAGTTTTGACACCCGGGCTGTGTTGCGCGTTCTGCTGGTTCTGGTGGGGCTTTCGGCGCTGGCGGCGGTGCTTTCGGGTGGCGTGTTTTTACAACCCCGCAACCTGGTGAACCTGGTGTTGCAGAATGCAGGGTTGATTATTGTAACGCTGGGGCAATTTTTGGTCATCGTTCTGGCAGGGATTGACCTGAGCGTGGGGGCGGTCATGGCGGTCAGCAGTGTACTGGTGGTGTTGTTTCAAGATTACGGGCTGGTGGGTTCGTTTGCGGTGGCGCTGGCGGGCTCGCTGGTTTTTGGTCTGGTGAACGGTTCGCTGGTAACGTTTGTGCGTCTACCGGCTTTTGTGGTTACCCTGGCAAGTATGCAGATTGGCTACTCGGTTTCCAAAATCCTGAGCGATGCTGCGGGCAGTCGCGGCGGAACGGTCTATACTGGACTGGGCGGGGCGGAAATCCCTCAGGGTTTTACCGATTTCTTCAAAGACAGTTATTGGGGTGTCCCGGCGCCGCTGTTTGTTTGCGTGCTGTTTCTGATACTGGTGGCGCTGTATCTGCGCACCAGCCCGGGGCATTTTGCCTTTGCAACAGGCGGGAATGAACGCGCGGCGTTTCTTTCCGGCGTGCCGGTGTGGGTGGTTAAGATGGCGGTGTACATCATCTCTTCTCTGCTGGCAGGGGTGGCGGGTATCCTTTTTGTCTCGCGCGTGGGTTTGGGAGACCCTCAAGCCGGGACGTGGATCGCGCTGGATTCGATTGCTGCGGCGTCCATCGGTGGTGCCAGCCTTTCGGGCGGTTTGGGCACGGTGGCAGGAACGTTCATCGGCGTGGTGATTCTGGGCGTGCTCAACAACATTATGAATCTGCTGGGTGTGCCGGTCACCATGCAGCCAGCCGTAAAAGGTATGGTGATTCTGCTGGCGGTCTATCTCAACAGCAGCCGCAGGCAGAACTGAACAGGGAAACGAGGGAAAAGTGTCCATCAAGATCGCAATTGCCCATTTAGCTGACGGCCGCCGTGATTTTTTTACCCGCCGTGAGGCGCTGGTGTGTGAGGAACTGACAAAGCTCGACTGGCTGCGGCAGACCGCCCCCTTTATCGAATCGGAGGTGATGACTTCTGTTCAAGAGATTGAAGATTTTAGCAAGCGTGCCCTCTCGTTTGGGGCGCAGGCGCTCATCATCCATATTCCCATCTGGGCTGATCCGGTTTTCAGCATCAAGCTGAACAATTATTTACCGCTGCCCATTGCGTTGCTGGGCAATGACCGCCCGGAAACTTCAAGCATTGTGGGTGTGCTGGGAGCAGGCGGGGCGCTGGATCAGATCGGCTGTTCGCATGTGCGTTTCTTTGAGCACGACAGCGACGAGGCGCGCCGCAAGATCATTGCTTTTGTTCGGGCGGCTTCGGCGCGCAGCCAACTGCGTGGGCAAACGCTGGGGCTTTTTGGCGGGCGCAGTTTGGGCATCTTTACCGCCACAGCCGACCCGGCGCAATGGCAGCGCCTGTTTGGCGTGGATATTGAACTGCTGGATCAGTGCGCCATTGTGGAACTGGCAAACAGCCTGCCTGAGGAAGAGGTACAAAAGCATCTCGACTGGCTGCTGGCGCAGGTGGGCGGCGTGGAATATGGCAACCTGTTCAATCCGCTGTCGCTGGAACGTCAGGTGCGCAGTTACCTTGCCACAAAAAAGCTGCTCGAAACGCACTGCTTCAATTTCATCGGCGTCAAGTGCCAGCCTGAGATGAGCGATGGTTATGTCTCTCAATGTGTGGCGCACATGTTGATCAACGGAGTGTGGGACGCCGAGGGACAAAAACCGTCCGTTGTGCACGCATGTGAATCGGATGCGGACGGGGCGCTCACCATGCAAATCCTTCACTTGATTTCAGAAGGAAAACCCACCGCGCTGCTGGATATGCGCTGGTACAACCAGCAAAACGGCGTGTGGACGCTGGCGAACTGCGGCGCTCTCTCAGCTTCCTTTTACGCCGATCAACAAGACCCCACTGGGCTTTCTAAGGTGCGTATTGTACCGCATGTTTTTGGCAAGGGCGGGGGCGGTGCACTTCCGGCGGTGGTGGTAGCGCAGGAGGTAACTCTGGCGCGTTTGTGCCGCAGAGCCGGTGAATATTGGATGGCAGTGATTGCCGGTCAGGTGGAGGGACGCCACAACGGCGAACTGAAGCGCACAACAGGCGTCTTTCCGCAGGCTTTTGTGCGCTCGTCAGCCGGGCTTGATTTTGCTAAAAATTTTGGTTCAAATCACATTCACATGGTCAACGGCAACTATGTAGAAGAATTGCGCATGTTCTGCCGTTTGATCGGGATTGAATGCGAAATATGGTGATGGAGAAGAGACATGGAGCAAAAATTTGCCGGATTTTGGAACAGGATTCTGCGAGTAGATTTGACTTCCCGCACCACGCAGGTGGTAGAGCTTGACCCATTGCTGTACCGCTACTATATGGGCGGGCGCAATCTGGCGCTGCACTTTCTGCTCAAAGAGGTTGCGCCTGACACAAAGCCGCTCAGCCCGCAAAATAAGCTCATCTTGATGACCTCAGTGGTAACTGGTGCGCCCATCTCTGGACAGGCGCGCCACACCGCCGCGGCAATCTCGCCGCTGACTGGTGGGCTGGCAGATTCACAATGTGGAGGATGGTGGGGGGCAGAGCTGAAATTTGCCACTTGGGATGGGATCATCATTGAGGGAAAGGCGGACAAACTGGTTTACCTGTGGATTGAAGACGAGCATGTGCAAATCCTACCAGCGGATGATCTGCACGGCAGGCTGACCCACGAGGTCATGGAGATTCTACGCAACCGGCATGGGGCAAAAGCGCGCACCCTGCAATGCGGAATTGCCGGAGAGAACCTGGTGCGCTATGCCAATATCACCGCTGACTGCCGTAACTTTCATGGGCGCGGCGGGCTGGGGGCGGTGATGGGCAGCAAAAACCTGCGCGCCGTTGCCGTGCGCGGCACACACCGCAGGTTGAAAATTGCCGATCCCGAAAAGCTGAACCAAATTGCCACCTGGTTCTCGCGCAGCGTCAAGATCCACCCGGCTGTTTCATTGCATCACGAGCTGGGCACATCCAAAGGCATTGTGCCGGTGAGCGTGGCGGGCATGCTGCCCACCTATAACTTTCAGGATGGGTCATTTGAAGGGGCGGAAAAGATCGGTGGGGAGACAATGAAGCGCGAACTTAACGGAAGCACCGAAACCTGCTATGCCTGCGCTGTATCGTGCAAACGCTCGGTGGAGGGAGAAAAGGGCGCCTTCAAGGTTACTCGCAATTATGGCGGTCCAGAGTACGAATCGATTGGATTGCTCGGTTCTAATCTGGGTGTGGATGATATTTACGCGGTGGCGGCGTGCAATGAACGCTGCAACGCGCTGGGGCTGGACACCATCTCTACGGGTTTGACCCTTTCGTGGGCGGTGGAATGCTTTGAGCGCGGGCTGATCAGTGAGGCAGATACGGGTGGGTTGCGGCTGAAGTGGAATGACCCGCACACATATCTTGATCTGATTGATGCCATTGCATCGCGGCGCGGCTTTGGCGACCTGTTGGCGGAGGGCAGTTGGGCGGCGGCAAGCAAGATCGGCAGGGGCAGCGAAAAGTATTCGATGACTTCCAAAGGACAGGAATTTGCCAATCATGAGCCGCGCGGCAAGTGGGGGGTGGCGCTGGGATATGCTGTTTCGCCAACCGGTGCCGATCACCTTCAGGCGGCGCATGATCCATGGTTTACAAACCCCGGCGACCCAAGCGCCGAATTCAACTGGGTTGACCTGACAGACCTCAACCCGACGGGAATCCTCGAACCAGTGCCCGCCGAAGACCTCAGCGCGGCAAAGGTGCGTCTGTTCATCTATCTGCAATATATCTGGGGAGTGCATGACGTGCTCGATTGGTGCATTTTTACCGCCGTGCCGGAGTTTCGCGCCATCAGCCTCAACCAGTTGGCAGAGGTGGTTGGCGCGGTAACCGGCTGGAAAACCAGCTTGTTTGAAGTGCTTAAGGCGGGCGAGCGCGGTGTTACGATGGCGCGCGCTTTCAATGTAAGGCGTGGTTTTTCGGCGGATGATGACCGGCTGCCGGACAGGATGTTTGAACCCCTGCGCGGCGGGACGCTTAAGGGGCATTGTATTGACCGCCAGCAGTTTGAGAGAGGCAAACAGCTGTACTACGCCATGATGGGCTGGGATGAACGCGGTGTGCCCGGCGAGGCAAAACTTGAGGAATTGGGTGTTGGCTGGGTGTGGCAGCTGCTGGCTGAACGCAGCGCAGCCGGGCGTCAATAGGTGCAAGCGGATGGTCGTCTGAGCAGCGATGTGGATCAAAGTGAAGCTCTATGGTACGTTGCGGCGGCTTGCATCCCCTCAAACACCTGGAATATGGCAGGGCGAGATACCTGAGGGCTGGACGATCCGCGATCTGCTGGCGCATTTGGGTGCGGGAAGGTACGAAGCCTGCGCGGCGATGATCAACGGTGCAGCCTGCCCGCTGGAGACGGAGATTCCCGCAGATGCCGAAGTGGTGGTTGTGCCCCCCGTGGGCGGTGGTTTGTGCTAAAATCATATTTGCAAATGTTTGCAAAGAGTTGCGAATGGGACGCATTTAAGATATAATCGATAATCGAAAGTATGTTGATACAGCGCAGATGCGCGTCAGTCAAGACGTATAAAGGTTTTTGTGATATAACAAGGAGCTTAAAATGATGGCAAGCCAGTACAAAAGTCCACTGCATGAAATGGCGTGCACAACGCCGACCAATTACTGGAACGATTCATGTTCCGTTGAAGAACTGACCTACGCCATTGAGCGCGGCGCGGTCGGAGCAACCAGCAACCCGCAGATTGTGCTGGAAGTGCTCAAAAAAGAGATGCACCTGTGGAACGACTTTATCCATAAAACGATCCGTGATAACCCAACCTGGTCGGAGATCGAAGTTGCCTGGAAGGTGTATGAAGCGCTGGCGGTGAATGGCTCCAAGCTGTTGCTGCCCATTTTTGAGCAGTCCAAAGGCAAGCGCGGGCGGCTTTCCATTCAGACCAACCCGGCGCTTTACCGCAATTCCAAAGCCATTCTGGAGCAGACGCTGCATTTTCACAGCTTGGTGCCCAACTTCAACATCAAGGTTCCCGCCACCAAAGCCGGTCTCGAGATGGTGGAAGAAGCTACCTATCAGGGCGCCAATGTCAACGTGACGGTGAGCTTTACCGTGCCGCAGGTGATCGCTGTTGCCGAGGCGGTGGAGCGTGGTCTGCGCCGCCGCGAGAAAGAGGGCAAGGATGTTGACAGCATGTCTCCGATTGCCACGATGATGATCGGGCGCACGGATGACTGGATGAAGGTTCTGGTGGGGCTGGATCACATTGACATTGACCCCGAGTATCTGGAGTGGGCTGGTGTGGCATGTTTCAAGAAGGCGTATGGCATCTTCAAACAGCGCGGTTACCGCGCTCGTCTGCTGGCAGCCGCTTACCGCAATTTTTACCACTGGACGGAGTTCATCGGCGGCGACTGCTCGCTGACCATGCCGTGGAAGTGGCAGGTCAAGTTCAACGAGTCGGATGTCAAGGTGGAAGAGCGCATGAGCGTGCCGGTCAAGGAAGAGATTGTCAAAGCGTTGTACGACAAAATCCCCGATTTCCGCAAAGCCTATGACGAAAACGGGATGAGCATTGCCGAGTTTGACACCTACGGCGCCACTGTGCGCACGCTGCGCACCTTTATCGCTGCCTGGCATGACTTTGTCGCCGTCATCCGCGACTTCATGCTCCCCAACCCGGATGTGAGGGCGTAGCGTTAAGTCTCAATATTGCCCGGCGGCAGCTCGATGCGCCGGGCTTTTTCGTACTCTTCCAGCGAGACTTCCAACTCGAAGACGCCGCTGAGGACATACGGCGGGCGGTGGACGCGCTCGCGGTAGGGCACGTGGTGCGTTTTGCACCAGGCAAGCCATGCCTCTATCTTTTGTAGCGTTTGCAAATTGACCAGCTCACAGCGCAAGACCGTTTTCCACATCGTCTATCCTGTCGGTAAAAATCAGGTCGAGGAGTGATTCTCAAACAACCCTTCTGGAAGAATCTCTTCGATTGCTTGGCGCACTTTCTCGGCGAGGTTTACCGCTTCGAGCGCTTCTTCTTTAGTAAGCTAAAACTCAATGTCATAACGCAATTCAACAGCATAAGCCGTCAGCACGGTCAAGTCCAGTTCAGAAAGTGACGAGGCTGGCCAAGCATCAGAACAGCTTGCTGCAACTCTTCCAAATTGTGTGTGCGCGGGATGATTTTCCCGCTGAAAGCGATCACTGCTTTGAGATATTTTTCAACCGCTTGCTGGGCATGAAAGCAAACGCCATCGTAGTTTGGGTATTCTGTGGCTTGAATCTCGCGTTGTGCTGTGTGCCAGTCGCCTTCAGCTTTTGCAACCCATTCGGCAGTTTCAGGTTTCATGTAGCACGATTCCCCGCGAGGTTATTTCTTTGAGAAACGAGTCGCCCTGTGCAAGACGGGCACTTACCTGCTCGGGAGTCCGCACCAGCAAATCCATCGGAAATGACGGACATGCGCGGCTGCGAATGCGGGAAGCCATCTGCCAGCTTTTTCCCTCAAAAGGCAGGATGACCAGCAGATCAACATCCGAGTCGGGAGAGGGATTTCCCCAGGCGTAGGAACCAAAGAGGATGATGCGCTGTGGCTGAAACTCACGAATAATGCGATCTGCCAGCGCTTGAATATCTTCCATACGAGTCATGTTTTAATTATAGCCCAATACCAGACACGCGAGCTTGTTCACACAGGCGTTATCTGCACTTGTTCCGCAATTTCTCTGGCAGCCGCCGGGTCAAAGATGCCCGCCCCGGGCATGAGGACATTGGCGGTAGCGGCGCCAGCTGCCAGCCGCAGCGCAGCGGGGAAAGCCGCACCGCGCTGCAGCGTCACCATCAGCCCAGCCAGGAAGCAGTCGCCGCTGCCCGTGGCGGATACGGTCTGCACCTGTGGTGAGATGATCTGCCATCCGCCGCTGTCGTCCACCCCCACCGCCCCGTTTTTGCCCAGCGTGATGACCACCATTGGTATCCCCATGCCGCGCAGGCAGAGCGCAGCCTTCAGGGCGTCCTGCAGGGTTTCGATGGCTGTTCCCAGCAAGCCGCCTGCCTCGACCCCATTGACCTTGAGCACGTGCGGCTGGGCTTGTAAGGCATGGCGCAGCGGTTCGCCGTAGGTATCGGCAAAGGTGAGCAGTCCGGCTTGCTTGGCGGCGTGGATCAGGCGCGCATAACCATCAGGTGGCGCGCCGGGCGGCAGATTGCCGGAGCAGGCGAGCATCTTTGCCGCCGCGAGGTGCTCAAGGATGAGCGTTTCAAATGCCTGCCACGTGCGGGGAGAGATGGGGACGGCGTGCTCAAAGACCTCTGTAACCAGCCCGCTGACGGGGTCAATCACCGAATAGCAGTCGCGCGTTTCACCCTCATCCCAAACCGCGCTCATGGCGACCCCCTCTGCCTGCATCTGCTCCATCATCCAGCGCCCGCGGTGACCGGCAAGGATGGTGAAAACGTGCGCTGCCCCGCCCAGCCGCTGTACGGCGCGCCCTACGTTCAGACCCTTGCCGCCTGCCAGCGCCACCAGCTGCTGCGGGCGGTGAATCTTGCCCAGGGTGTAGTTGGGAATGATGGCGGTGCGGTCAACAGCCGCGTTGGGGGAGATGATGAGCAGGTCGGGCATGTTTCAATACATCCTGTACCAATCCAGCGGCGCCTCTGCCGTGTAAAATTCGTTCCACGGGCGGGCAAGCGCCTGACAAAGGGCGCTTAGACGTGCCAGCCGCTGACGGGCGGTGGTAGCGAGAAAGCCGGTGCGCGCTTCGGCGGACATTTGTACGGCTTCCTGCCACACGGCGCGCCCGACGGCGATGCCGGATGCGCCAGCGCGGCATGCAATGGTTACCTGGCGCAGATAGAGGTCAAAGCTGACCGCCGCCGAGAGCAGAATCCATGGAACGCGTGAAGAGCGGTTGATTTCGGCACAGGCGTCTGCCCAGCGGGTTTCATCCATGTCGTCGGCGTCCAGCGGGAACTCAACTTTGAGCAGATCAACGCCGGGGATAGCGGTGAGGCGGTGCGCCGTTTCAACCACCACGCGGCGTTTTTCGTCGCTGGGAAGCTTTTTGGCTGGGTCGAGTGAATAGGACAGCGGCTCAAGCATCAGCGCCAGGTCGTGCGCCTGACATTCGGCTGCCACGCGGCGGGTGAAGTCTTCGATTTCAGGTGCGGCGGACGAAGCGGGGTGATAATAGACCAGCAGTTTTGCCATGCTGGCGCCCATCCGTTTGGCTTTTTCCACGCTCCAGTCGGGCAAAATCTGGCTCTGGCGGGCGGTGGATTCGCCGCCGTAGCCGGTGGACTCGAGCGCCACCACCAGCCCGCAGCCGCCGGGGATGGCATCCGCCGCGACCGCCTGTGCCGCCCCGTATTCGGGGTCGAGCAGGACGGCGGTAGCTTGCTGCGCCAGCGCGGCGCACACCGCAACTTTGAAAGCAGAGAGCTGCACATCGCTGACCGCTGCCGGGTCTTGCGGATTGAGGGCGCGGCGCAGGTTCTGGCGGTGATCCAGCGCCAAACAGGTGAAAACGCCGCGCGGGCTTGAACACTGTTGCAAGCCGCGCGTTTTTCCGATCGAAAGGGTAACAGGTGGCATGGTTTCTCCGTTTTCAAAAGGTAAACTGTGGCAGGTAGCCGCGGTTTTGCGCAAACATTTCGTCTACCATGTCTTTAATCTCCGCCAGCGAAAGCACTGCCGCAGTCAGTGGGTCGTTGGCAATGGCATGATAGACCAGACGGCGGTCGCCGTGCAATGCGGCGGTGATTGCCATCTCTTCGATCTGAGCGTTGAGACCCGTCAGCGCTGCCAGGTGGGGTGGCAGCGCCCCGACATACAGCGGGTGCAGCCCGCCTTTATCGGCGTATACCGGAACCTCCACACAGCAGCCGGGGGGCAGATTGGTGATGAGATGGGTATTGGGTACATTGCCGTTGAAGGCAAAAGGTTCTCCGCCTTCGAGGGCATTGATAATGCAGGCGGCATATTCCTGTCCGCGCGCGAGCGCGATGGGCTTCTCGGCGGCAAGCCATGCACGAACTTCGTCTTTCCAGGTGTTTTCGCGGCGCTGATATTCTTTGAGGATATAGGCATACTCGCCGGGGTTCCAGCCTGTGCCGTGGGTGCAGTATTTTTCGATCAGGTCGGGACGTTTGCGAAACCAGGCGTTGTATTCCGAATTGTGCCCGCTGGATTCGGTTACATAATAGTCGAGGTGAAGAAACATCTCATTGCGCACGATTTCCTCGTTGTACACTTCAGGGCGCTCGGTGATGGCTTTGCGGACCAGCGGATAGGCATCCTGCCCCTTCCAGGTGTATTTGAGATACCACGCCTGATGGTTGATCCCGGCGCAGGTGTAAGCAATTTCTTCCATAGGGGCGCCGATCCAGCGCGCCAGCATCTCGGCGGTGCCCTGCACACTGTGACACAGCCCGGTCACAGTGATAAACGTACTGCGCTGCAGTGCGCCGCATAGCATTGCCATGGGGTTGGTGTAGTTGAGCAACATTGCATTGGGGCAGCATGTTTCCATGTCTTTGACAATAGAAAGCATCACCGGCAGCGTGCGCAGAAAGCGAAAGATTCCCGCCGGGCCGCGCGTATCTCCCACGTTAAGGTCTATGCCGTATTTTTTGGGGATTTCGATATCGTGCCGCCACACCTCCGTGCCGCCGCTGAGGATGGTGCAGAGGACGTAATCAGCGCCTTGCAGAGCCTGACGCCGGTCAAGGGTGGCTTCCACTTTTGCCGGGTAGTTCCCCATGCCGATGATCTTGCGCACTGCCTGATGCGCAAAATCCAGCCGCTCGGGGTCAATATCCATCAGGCATAGTGTGGCATCGCACAGCAGGGGGAAGGTGAGGATATCGCGCGTCAGTTTGGCGGTGAATTCCAGGCTTCCGGCGCCGATCAATGTGATTTTGGGCATCGCTTTATCCTCTGGTTTTTTTCTAGAAAGGAATACTTTTTGACGCAAGCTTACGGGCAGGTCTGGCGGGGTGCATCCAGCGAACGGTTCTTGAGGATGACGGAGAAGCTCATTTGGCTTGCCTGCGGGCAGACATCCTGTAACTGAATGCCAGTGTCGGTGTACTCGGCTGCCAGAACAGCCTTGCCTGAATGAATGAAAGGCAGCATCTTCTCACACCAGCCCTGTGCAAAACAATCCTCGCTGATGGCAAAGTCGTAGAAGGGCAGCAAGTCGGTAACCTGCTCGGGGTTGTTTTTGAGAGCAATGGCTAAATTGCGGGCGTGGGCTTCCTCCGCCAGCCACAAGTTGTAACGCAGCTGGTCTTCATAGGTCAGTGGGAAGCCGGTGTCGGTATCATAGCCGTCAATGTTGTCGGGTTCAACGGCGTCAAAGCCTTTGCTTTTGCACAGGTCGAGGCGGGCGCGCATGATGGGGGCGAGCAGGTCAATGCGGCGGATATCCAGCCATCTTTCGCCGCTCCAGCCGATGTATTTTTTTCCAATGATTTCGTTTGGGAAGCGGTCTTTGTCTTCGCGCCAGTCCTCCCAGCTTCCCGCACTGATGTAGCAGATGACTTTGCTCCCCTGCGCGTGCAGACGGGAGACCACGTCGGGAGTGTTATCGAACAGATCAATGTCGTACGCATCGGCAGTGAAGGAAGTGTCCACCGGAGGCGCGCTGAGCTGCCATTGCCAGGTGATGCGCGGCACGGGCTGCCAGCGGGGGGCAGCATCCGCGCCGCGTGTGGGGGAGGATAAAGATGGGGCAGGCGACGGGGATGTCTCTGAGGCAGAAACATCCGGGCTGGGCTGCGCCAGTCTGCACGCTGTCTGAAGAAAAATCAGCGTTGCAAGAACAGAGAGGAGGAGATTGACTTTGGCGCGCGAGGTGATTTCCAACGACCTCCCGCCAGCTGAGCTTACTTTGCTCCAGCGGCGCGGGCAAACTGCATGTCAACAAACTTTTCCAGGTCAATCTTTGCCGACATGGCTTGAATGGTGCCCGTCATGTAATTCTGCATATATTCCAGGTCTTCCAACACCGGTTTGAGTTCGTGATAGGTCACGCGCTCGCGCGGGTCGGTCAGCACGGCGCGCATCACCTCAACATCCTGGCTGAGGAACTTTGCCCCTACCTCAATGGCGTTGTTGACATCTTGACGCACACTCAGCCCGGAAGCCACCAGGCTGTTGACCAGCTCGTGCACACCGTCCGGGTTGCTTTCGATCACATCTTCTCTAAGCACCAGCACACAGCAGGGGTGGTTGGGCCAGATTTCCTTAGAGAGCTTGAACTCGTTGCCATAGCCCTCTTTGACCACCTGGGCGCCAAACGGCTCGGCGACAATAAACCCGGCAACCTGCCCCTTTTCGTCCCATTCCATGATCTCGGGGATATCCGAAGGCGCAACGACGTCAAATACCAGGTCTTTGCCTGCTCCAATCTCCAGTCCGTTTTCCCGCAGCAGTTTATCAAAAAGCAAATGATGGGCGGAAAGGTAATGCGGGATGAGCACATTTTTGCCCTTGAAGTCTTCCAGCTTCTGGATATTGGCACGTTTGTTAACTACAATAGTGCTGCCCTCTTTGTGCATTTGCAATACCATGTGGTGCTGTTTTTTGGAGTGGTACAGCTCCATGGCAATCGGCGCCAGGATGCAGGCGCCGTCCAGATTTCCGGCGCGCAGGTCTTCGGCAAGCGGGTTCCAACCGCGATAGGCCTTGGTTTCGATATCGCAATATTTGAAGGTCTCGATGCCTTTTTGCAGTTTGTCTGCGGTGATGCCAAGTACAAGGTGATCGGTAATTTTGAGATGTCCAATTTTGATGACAGGCTTCTGAGCCATGATGCCTCCATAAAAATAATAAAGATAAACCCGATTTCAGGCAGCTTTAATTATAAAGCAATATAGGAAAATGTAGAGCGCTTTACTCCGTATTTTTTTTGTCTAATATTTTCCGTCCATAGAAGGTGTATGCGATTTGATAGGCTGGATATATAAGATAAGCTCCTCCATGCAAATGATGCTGTCGTCCTTTTCCAGCGTAATCCCCCATAAGGCTTTGTAAACGCCCGGCTCAAGCGGCATCAGCATATCCACAATGATTTTGGCAGTTTTGTTGGGTTTGACAACCCCAATCGCTAACTCACCATATCTTTTTTGGAATTCGTATCCAGAGATATAACGGAAGACCACCTCGCCTGCCTGCCATGTTTTTGCGCCGGTGTTTTTGACGATCCAGCGGCCGTCAAAGTCGGCATTGGGGAGCAGGGATGATCCGTTGCGCGGGGTTTGGTCATACAGCTCGCAGCGGTAATCGGGCAGTTTGGTGCGCGTTGGGGTAAAGGCTATCGTGGAGGTCTTCAGCGGCGTTGCGCTGAGGGAAGGCGCGGCGGTTTGGGTGGGCGGCAGCGCGTCTGCCGCGGTTGCTGTCGCAGGTGATGAGGTGGAGGAGGCAGCAGGGGTAAATTTTGAAGTCTGAGCGACGGTGGGAGAAGATGGGCTGGCAGAAGAAAGGGCTGAGCGCGTCGGGAGCGAAAGCGCATCGAAAGAGCCGCACGCACCGAACACTGCTAATGTCATAAAGGCAAAGAGGAACAGTGAAAGCGGCTTAATCGCGTGGGTCATGGCGGACAATCCTTTTCTGCCACCAGCGCAGGTCGGGCGGCGGCAGAGCGGGGGTGGCAATATCATCGGGAAAGGCCTCATCGAACAGGCGGCTGTTGATGTAACGCATGATGACGCGCAGCGAAGCGATGGTCGGGGCTGCCAGTGGCACGCCAATCACGCCCAACAGCGAAGCCCCGGCAATCAGCCCCAGCAGCACCACCAGCTGGGGCAGGTGGACACTGCGCCCGATGATGCGCGGGATAAGATAATTGAGATCGAACTGGGTGTAAAAGAGATAAAAGGCAAGCACAATTAAAAACAAAACCCAGTTGGGAACGGGAAGCCATATTGAACCAGCGATGAACGCCACCAGCGAGGCGGTCATCAGCCAGATGCTGTGTCCAATACTGGGGAGAAATTCCAGCACCCCTGCCCATATCCCCAACAACAAAGCGTATGGCATCCCAATTGCAAAGCAGAAAAGCGATACAATAGCGGTGATAATCAGAGAAAGAAGAACCTGACCGCGAAAAAATGCGCTCCAGATGATGTTGATCTCATCACGGATGCGCACAAAATCGTTGCGATACGCTGGCAGAATGACGCGTTCCATCCAACGCATTAGTTTGTCGCTGTCCACAATCATGTAGAACGCGATAAAGATGATAAATGTAACCCAGATAAATATTTCGAATGTTTCAGTAAGCAACTGAAGGATATTGATGCTGCCAAGCGGCTTTTCGGTGTTGCGGAGCGAACTGAGGAGCAAGTTAAGCAAGTCTGGACCGTTGACCGTAAATCCTAAAATGACCATCTGACCGCTAAACAATTCCTCACCCTGTTTGAGCAATTCTTCCACCGCGCCCACCAGTTTGGTCAGCTGATCCAACGCCAGCGGCATTAGCAGTGCCAGCGCGGCAGCCAGAACTGCGAGCAATGCCAAAAATACCAGCAGCGCCGCCAGTGAACGTTTGATACGCAGACGGCGCTGTACACTGCTGACCAGCGGGTTGAGCACAAAGGCGAGAATCATCGCCAGCACCATGGGTTTGATTGCCTCGCTGAATTTGTACAGCAGATAGGCGGCGCAAACCAGGATGATAAAAGACACAAGCAGCTTGGTTTGGGGAGACCAGCCGGGTGGTTTGTTTTGCATTGCTCGCTTAGCCTCGCTTTGGTTTTAACCAGAAGACCAGGGTTTCAGTGTAAAAGCTTGGTATCGTGATACAATATAACATAATTTTACATCATATCATTATCGAGGTCGGTGCCTCCTCATGCCGGATTATCTTGTGATGTTTCAAAAACTGGCGGGCACAGAGGAAAATATACGGTTTATGAATGTGTATAAGGGGGTGCCGATTTCATACTATGGTAGAGCCGTAGAAAGTGGGGCGAACAGTGTGCGTTTTCATGTGCATGCCAACCAGATTCTATGCATGCGCGAGGAGAAGTTGACTTACCTGTACAGCGTATCGGTGGCAAAGGTTGTGCGGGCTTCGCTGCTGGGGATTGATCTGCTTAATGAAACGGTTTTGCTTACCGGTTTTGAGCCAATTAATCACCCTGTGGGTAACCGTTCGTTTGTGCGGGTGGAGCCAAAAGACCTGATGGAAGTGTTGATCGAAAACGAAGAGCTTGCCGCGCAGGAGGTTGCGCTTAAAGCTTTTCTGATAGATATTTCGCTGCACGGTGCGGCTGTCTTTTTGAATGTTTCACTGGCTGTTTCAGCAAACCTATCGCGCGGTGAACGCGTGAAACTTTCGTTCACCCTGCCCGATGAGCAGGGCATTGGACGTAATATTCGTCTGGCTGGTGAGGTGAGGAACATTGTGCAGGTCTCCAATTTGCGGGGCGGTGTTCGTATTGGCGTACAGACCCACCCGGATAAATACACCGAGCAGTGCTTGTCGCGCTATATTGCCCAGCGGCAGAATGAGATTCTCAAAGAGATCAGGCAAAAGGTCGAGCAAGAGAAACGATTATCTACGGTATAAGGAGGGGGTGCAATATGCTTGTCCGTATCATGCACAGCGGCTTGCGTTTACAAGAGGAAAGCCCCGCAACGCAGGTCAGCTTGGCGTTGGCGGTTTGATGGGCATTGGAATACCGGCAATCATGAAAAAGACTCGATCGGCGACGGCAGCCAGCCGCTGGTTGGCGCGCCCCAGCGCATCGCGGTAGGCTCTGCCCAGCGGGTAGGGTGGCACAAGACCCAGTCCGACCTCGTTGGAGACGATGATCCATTCTGCCTGGCTGTTGCGATAGGCATTGAGCAGGCTGTCAATCTCCGCATCCAGGGCGGCTTCGGCGTCTTCGGGCGCTGGCGGATCGGGCAGGGCGAGGATGACATTGCTTGCCAGCAGGGTCAGGCAGTCCACCAGCACCAGCGTTCCTGTGCCAGCGGGGGAGGAGTTGTTGCGTTCTTCGGCGCGCAAAAAAGCGTTGATAGAATTGCCTACATGCAGCGGCGCTTCGAGCGTCTGCCATACTGCCGGACGGGCGGCACGGTGGGCAGCAATGCGCCGTGCCATTTCTTCATCTCCGGCTTGTGCGGTGGCAACATACACCACGCGCAGACCGCTTTGTTCGGCAAGCTGCTGGGCATAGGCGCTTTTGCCGCTGCGCGCCCCGCCGAGAATTAACGTCAAACGTCCACTCACGGTGCAGTGCCCAGGGCGCGGAGTTTCTCACGCAGCATCTCAACGCTGGGAGCGCCTTTCAGCCCGTGTGGCGTTGGATAGACGCGGCAGCTTAAGCGATACTGCTGTCGTTCCTCCTCCCACAAGTCGCGCCCATTGACTCGAAATGAGGGTGAGCCCAAAAAACGCTCGCGCTGCGCCTGCTCGTTATCCAGCACTTGAACCAAACGGATATTCTGCGCATCCATCCCCTCTGCCTCCAGCGCCTTTTTGAGATTCTCTAACCCCTCCTTCCATGAAGGGCAACCATCGAAGTACAACAATTCCACGCAAACCATGATGATATTATACTGGAAGAAAAGCCTGCGCCTACCCACCGAGCAATCTGTGTGCACAACTCAAAAGCGGGCGCAGAAGACAAGCAGCACGGTTAGCTCGACAAGCTCAATTAACAAGCCAAACACATCGCCAGTGACGCCGCCCAGCTGTGTGCGGGCAAAGCGGACGATAATCAGAACGAGCAGCGCCGCAGCCGCCGCGGCAATCACTCCGCGCACGCCAGTAACTGCTATCCAGAGGACGGGCAGCAGCCCAGCCAGTAGCAGGCTGCGTGGGGTGAGCTGCATGGCGAGGTCGGCGCCCAGCCCGTCTTGACGGGCGAGCGGCTGACGGGCGGCAAACAGCACCATCCAGCGCGCAAAGACAGTTGCCAGAAGAATGGCGGTGATGGCATTCGCAAGGCTGGCAAACCACAGTCCGTTTCCCTCTGTTTCGATCAGGGAAGCCAGCGCAGCTGTCTTGAGGATGAGAAAGAGCACCAGCCCGGTCAGCCCAAATGCCCCGCGCCGCGGGTCGCGCAGAATCTCCAGCCGCCGCTGCGGCGGAGCGGAGACAAACAGGGCGTCGCAGCAATCTGCCAGTCCATCCAGGTGCAGCGCACCGGTGAGAAAAACCCACACGGCAATGGTCAGGGCGGCGCACAGCAGCGGAGCAAAGAGAAAATGAAAGAGCGTTAGGGCTGCGGCGGTCAGCACACCGATGAGCAGTCCCACTGTCGGAAACCATGCCGCCGCGCGCCCCAGGTCACCGCGGCGGATTTCGCCGTCAGGGCGCAGTGCAAGGGTGGTGAGGAAGCTGATGGCGATGCGCAGCGAGTGCATGTCCTATACGTTCCACCCGTGCGCCCGCGCTTCGGCTTCCAGCTTTGCCAGGCGTTCTTCCAGCGTGGGCGGCGGCGGGGGAGGCGGCTCAAGATTGGCAAACTGATGCAATTCTTCCAGTGTGCCGTTCCACCAGTTCATATCCACCTGGAGGCTCTCCATCCCGTAAGCAAGCCCATCCCCGCGATCAGAATATTGCCAGAAATGCCACTTTGCCCAGGGTTTGTAGCTGGGCGCGCTGACATAGTAATGGGCGATCCACAATGGGTGTTCCAGCAGCCAGTCGGGGATGGGGCTGAGGGTATATTTGATCATGCTGGGGTTGGTGTAGAAGAGGGGTTTTTTGGGGCAGGTGGTTTCCAACTGGGTGAAGAACTCTTTGATCATCCTCAGACACTTGTCGCGGGTGGGCAAATCCCAGGCGGGGTGTTTTTCAAAATCGAGCACGGGAGGCAGTTCGCCCCAGTCGTCTTTGAGCAGGCTGGCAAGGTAATCAGCCTGCGTTTTGGGCGATTTGCGATAGTCGAAGAAGTGGTAAGCGCCGCGGATCAGCCCGGCGGTTTTGGCGGCATTCCAGTTATAGGCAAAATCGGGGTCGGCGTACACATCCTGACTGGCTTTGATAAAGACAAAATACGCCCCGGCGCGTTTGGCTTTGTTGAAGTCAATCTGCTGTGGGGTGGTGTTATCATCCTGCCACTTGCTGACATCCAAACCCTGTACGGTAGCCATCGTTGCCTCCTATGAGGGAAATTGAATTTGAATTATCACAACCGGGTATCAAACATCCGCTCCCATACCCACGCAACATTGCTCAAAATGATTGTAGCATAACCTCTTGGAAAAAATATCGAGTTTTGCTCTAGCGCTGCTCACGTTGGGGGTATATTTAGTCCTGGCTGTGATATTCTGGCAATCATTGGGTAATCGTACGTTAACCGTACGGTAAGCATCAAGCACAATCAACAGGGTTAAGCTATGATAAAGACACATAGAGTGGATTCATTTCTTCTCCTCCTTATGAAAGAGAGCCAGGGCGTGGCGGCAACCCTGGCTCTCGAAGTTTAATCGCTCTTTTAGACGTCTAGCTTCCGCCACGCCTGCCGCCAGCCCACAAGGGGCGTCCGTTTTGGTCGCGCAGTGTGACGCTTTGACCGCTGGCAAGGTTGGTGATGACGGCGGCTTCAAACTCCCCGTCTTCATCATAAAAGCCCTGGACACTGACGCTGTCGCCTGCATTGACGCTAAAGCCCTGTTCCTGTGCATAACGCCAGGCGCGCGGTGCAATCTCAATCGTGCTGCTGTCTGCAGTTTGAAAGGTCATGCTGTAGCTATCGACAGCGCTCACACTGCCGTTCAGCGTTACCCACTCGCGCGTTTCGATCGGTCCGCTTCCATCCTGTACGCCGCGCGCACCTTGTCCATTTGCATTGCCATTGCCGTTGCCATTGCCGTTCTGCTGGCCATTTCCGAAAGCTTTAGGAGTGTCGTGATTAGGATAACCCTGATGGTATGCCTGCGCATTTCCCCATCCATTGTGCAGACCTGCCGGGGAAGCATTTCCGTTCAGCGTTTCGCCGTTCTGGCGGGCAAGCACGGCGGTGGTGCGGATGAGCGCGCCTGCCGCTAAGACTCCAACAATCAAGATTCCTCCGCTGATAATCAAGATTTTTTTCAACATGTTTGTTACTCCTTTTGTACAAATAATGTGTTGCTGTGAAAAGAAAGGGATTTGATTTCCCATACAGCTTTAGATTGATCTTATCTCAAAGATGTGAAGATATTATGAAGGAAGCGCGCAAAGGCTGTGAAAGTTACTATAATCAGAATATGACAACGGTTCTGATCATTGAGGATGAAAGCGAATTGGTGAAGGTGCTGCGGTCGTATCTGGAGCAGGGCGGTTTTCATGTGCTTTCCTGTGGACGCGGAGATGAAGGTCTGGCATTGTGGGAAAAAGCGCGCCCCGACCTGGTTTTGCTCGATCTCAACTTGCCAGGGATGGATGGGTTGGATGTGGCGCGCGCCATTCGCCGCCAGTCCGATACCCCCATCATTATGGTCACGGCGCGCGTGGAGGAAATTGACCGCCTGATCGGTTTGGAGCTTGGAGCAGATGATTACATCACCAAACCCTTTTCACCGCGCGAGGTAGTGGCGCGGGTGCGGGCAGTGCTGCGGCGGGCGCAAAGCGTTCAGGTGGTGGCGCATGTTCTGCGCGCAGCAGATTTGGAAATTGACCTGGATGCCTATACCGTCCGGCGTGGGGGAACGCTCATTGACCTAACCCCTACCGAATTCAACCTTCTCAAAACCCTCGCTGCCCACCCCGGCAGAGTGTTCAGCCGGATGCAGCTTCTTGAGGCTGCACAGGGTGTTGCCTATGAGGGGTATGAACGCACCATTGACGCACATATCAAAAATTTGCGCTCTAAAATAGAAGAAGACCCCCGTCACCCCTCCTATATCGAAACGGTCTTTGGTGTTGGCTACCGTTTTGCCAAGACGTAAATACTTTATTCTGGGTGCGCTTTCTCTGATATTCTTTGCCATATTGCCTCTATGCGTTTGCGACTTTTTCTTGCCTTTGTACTGCTCATTGTGGTTACCCTGACAGCGGTGGCGGTTTTTACGCGTCAGGAGATGGCAGTACAGGTGCGTTCATTCATTGGGCGCGGGGGATGGATGGGAGTGGAGGGGCATGTTGCCGACCTGGAAAGCTTTTACCGTCAGCATGGCACATGGGAAGGTGTCGAAGCGTTGTTTGACGCAAGCGGACGCGGCGAGAGGGGGCAGGGGCAGGGAGGCGGGCGTGGTCCCCATTGGAACGAGCTTAGACTGGCAGATGTTAATGGGCTTCTGGTGTATGCCCCTGCTGGTATGCTGGGGGCTGGTTTTGTGTCTGAGGAGGAACTGCGCTCGGCTGTTCCTATCGAAGTGGATGGCGCACGCGTGGGTTATCTTTTACCGGGCGGCTCACCCCCCAGCGAGGATACGGAGGATGCGCTGCTGGAGGTTCTCTACCGCGCTTCCCTTAAATCTGCCTGGATCGCCGCGCTGCTGGCGCTTGCCCTGTCGTTGCTGATGGTCTCGCTGCTTCTGCGACCGCTCAACCAGCTGACCCGTGCGGCAAAGCGTATGGCGCAGGGAGACCTGACACAGCGCGTTTCTGTGGGGGGCGCCAGGGAGCTTTCACAGTTAGGTGAGGCATTCAACCGCATGGCGGCGGCTTTACAGGCAGCGGAAACCAGGCGGCGTGCGTTGACCGCTGACATTGCCCATGAGCTGCGCAATCCTTTGGCGGTGCAGCGGGCGCATCTTGAGGCGCTGCAGGATGGGGTATATCCTCTGAATCTGGAAAATCTGGGTGTGGTGTTGCACCAAAACCTGCTTCTCACCCGCCTGGTAGAAGACCTGCGCACATTGGCGCTGGCAGATGCGGGGGAGCTGGTGCTGATGCGCCGTGAGACTGACCTGGCGCAGCTGGTTGAAGATGTTGTCGAACAATTCAAAAGCCAGGCTGTCCGGCGCGATATTCACCTGCATTGCGACCTGTCATCAGCCTGCCCTCTAGTGAACGTTGACCCCGAACGTATTCAGCAGATACTCAATAACCTGTTGCAAAACGCTCTGCGCCATACCCCGCAGAGCGGCGAAGTCTCCATCAGCTTGCGCTGTGAAGCAGGGGCGGCGGTGCTTTCTGTGCGTGATAGCGGGGCAGGCATTCCCCCTGAAGCCATGGAACGTATTTTTGAACGTTTTTACCGTGTTGATTCTGCTCGCAGCCGCGAGGACGGGGGGAGCGGGCTGGGGCTGGCGATTGCCCGCCGTTTGGCAGAACTGCACGGAGGCACCCTCCAGGCGCGCAATCATCCACTGGGAGGCGCAGAATTTATCCTGAGCCTCCCAGTTTGATGATGTTTAAGATGCTTGATGGGGCGGGGAAAGATTTATTGGCGGCGCAAAGAATCAGCCAATAACCTGTGCGCTGTCTTGAAGTTTGCGGCAGGGTTTGTCTTTTCGCAGCATTTTACCTGTTACAACGACAATCCATTTCCAGTGAATGGCAAAATGTATCAGTGCGGTGATGATAAACACCACGCTTGACCATGTATGAAGAAGATCCCAAGCATTGCGGCTCAACAAAAGCGTCACATTACTGTGGGAGAAGAAGAGAAAATACAGACCTGAGATTGCTGAAAGCGAAAAGCTGACCGCCGTCAGGCTGTCGATGATCAGGTTGCTCCACAGACGGCTGCTCATTTTGCATGTGCATTGCCCGCTGAGGTCGCCAATGATCCGCTTGATTGTCCCGACGACCCAGCTCCAATGAACCAAAAGATGGATTGCGGCGATAGCGATCATGATAACCCCGCTCCAGGTGTGGAGAATATCCCAGGTGTCACGCGGGAAGATAATCGTGACCCCGTAAAACGGGTTGCGCCCACCCTGGTAACCTCCGGATGGCAAAAACAAAAAGTATATTCCAGAGAGTATTGCCAGTGCCGCGCTGGAAAAGAGAGCCGCATCAATCCACCAGAAACTGCGCACCTTTGTCGCCGCATCTGTACCTGTGGGAGTTGTTCTATTCATTGCTGTTCAAATCCTTTCTGATGTTTTTATGATTAAACCGATGTTACCGATAATTTATGAAGAAGTTATCAAGAAAGTTTGAATGTTGTATAATATTTTTAGGAGTTTATCAGGGTAAGGGACAGATGTATGATGAAATCAAAAGAAGACACCAGTCGGCGTGATACGATCATCCTGCTTTCGCTGTTGTTTGTTTCGGTGGCGTTGATTGTATTTGGCATTATCAACGAACAGGCAATTAAGGAGCTGATGATCGTCAGCCCGTCGGGGGGCGAGGTGCAAAGCGGTGTGGAGGGTGGCGAGGGAAACCCTGACCAGACCGGGCAGGCCGTTGAGGTGGTTGGGGACAAGAAGGGGCAGCCAAGCGTGCTCTCGTTTTTCCTCTATGCGGCGGCGGTGTTTTTTGGCATCATCATTTTGATGATGGTCATGTTGACGGCGCTGCTGTTGTTTATCCAGCGTCTGCGGATGCGGGGCACGGAGTAGCCGATGTCTGCCATTCTGCCGCGTGCCACAATCCCGGATGACTGGGCGTTAAAGTCGCGCTGTCCGTTGTGCGGCGCCGCGCCGCTGCACGTTCACCGCGAACCCGATTTGCCCGATCGCCTGGCTTGTGCGCGGTGCGGCTCGGCATTCCTGGTGGAGCAGGGAGGCTCGCGTATCTGCTTTACCGATTTGCCAGCTGCGCTTCTCGAACACCGTGAAGAATGGATGACATTTGCCGCTGCCAGTGCGCTGGCGCGTCAGGCAGCTGTGCACAAACCTGCGGCGTCCCCGCCGCGGCGCGGTGAAGAGAGCCTGGATGTACAACGGGGAGAGGCAGCGGTGAAGCAAGCACAGCCAGAAGCGCAAACGGTTTCTTCCTCTGCGCAGCTGCCAGCCGCTCCAATACAGGATGAGATGCCCACACCCGGCGCGGAAAAGCCGCTTTCGGACGATGAGGTGTGGCAAAGGGCGCTGAGGCTGTATGAGTTGGGCAACACGCTGGCACGCATTGAGATGATCTTGCGCGAGGCGGGCAATGTCAGCCCAGCGCAGATTGAGGCGGCACGCCGCAAGCTGGAAGAGATCGAGCATCAGAGACTTGCACGGCAGAACCGCTCGCTGAAGATCGCCGCCGGGATCATTCTGGGGCTGCTGCTTTGCATTCTGGCTACGGTGGCGCTCTCTTTATGGCTGCGCTGAGGACGGCGTTTTTGAAAAAGTTCGCTTCTCTCTGACTGGGGTTATAATACGCTCAATTACGGAGATAGATTGCGTTTGGAGGTATATCATGACAGAAGCCGAAACGGGTAAACCGCAGAAAAGGATCGTCGTCAGACCGAATGGGCCTTACCGCGTTGAGGGTGGCATCCCGCTGGTGCGCAAAACACAGGTGGTTTCGGAATATGGAGAGCCGTTGACCTGGAAAACCGAAGGGCAAATTGAAACTGAGGAGCCTTACTTTCTGTGCCGCTGCGGGCACAGCCAGGATAAACCCTTTTGCGATGGAATGCACAAGAAAGTAGGTTTTGACGGCACTGAAACCGCCGATACGGGCAACACGGCTGACCGGCAGGTGATTTATCCCGGCGGGGTCAACATTGTGGTCAAGCGCGATTACTCGCTGTGCTGCGAATCAGGCTATTGCGCCACCCGCGAGACAGATATTGAAAAACTGACCCCGCAGACGGGCGACACGTTGATCCGTTCTCAAGTGATGGCGATGATCGAGCGCTGCCCCTCCGGTTCGTTTGCCTATTCGCTGGAGGAGGGCGGCGAGGATATTGAACCGGATTATCCTCAGCAGATTGCGGTAACTACTGAAATCACCGATGAGGGACCCATTCAGGGCCCGCTGTGGGTAACCGGCAACATTCCAGTTGAGCGTTCCGATGGTAAACCGCTTGAAACGCGCAACCGCGTGACGCTGTGCTGCTGTGGGCTTTCTAAGAATAAGCCGCTGTGTGATGGTGCCCACCGCGCCGCCGAAACAGAGCGTCTGCGCCAGCAGAAGGGCAAGCAATAGCGCACAGGTCTCCCTCCCCATCGAGGTCTGCATGGATGCCGCAACGGTGAGCCGCAAGCTCAAGGAATATATCTGCCGCGAACTGATCTGCAAGGCGGACTATCCCTTGCAGGAGGATGAGCCGCTGATCACAGGTGGGTTTATCGATTCGTTTTCGCTAGCGCAGATTGGCGTCTTTATCGAAACCGAGTTTGGTGTGTATATTCCGGATGTTGACCTGACGGTACAAAAGATGGATACGCTGCGGCAGATGACCGCCCGTGTGCTTGAGGGGTGAGGATGCGGCTGGCGGCGGAGTACGACAACCTGATTCAGCCGGTGATTGCCCGCGCGGCTGCCCAGCCTGACCTTTTGACGCTGGTGTTTATCGAGGAAAACGGCGAAAAGGAGTTTATCCGCGCTGCGCAGTTTCATACGCAGTCGCTGGCGTATGCACGCGCTTTACAGTCCATTGGCATTGCCCCTGGCGATCTGGTGGTGCTGGTTTTACAGCACTGCCGCGAACTGTTGTATGCTTTCTGGGGAGCCATGTATCTGGGGGCGGTGCCTTCTATTTTCCCTTTTCTGACGGAGAAGCTCGACCCGGCGATCTACATGCAGCGTGTGCATGACCTGATTGCTCAGGAGGGGGTGCGGGCGGTGATTACTTTTCCGGGTTTCAAAGATGAACTGCGCGCTTTGCTGGCGGATGTTGGTTGCCAGGTGCTGGCAACCAACGACACATCCGTTGACCTGGTAAGCGGCAATTTTGTCGTCAGCCAGCCGGATGGTGAGCGAATAGCCTTTTTGCAGCACAGCAGCGGCACAACCGGTCTGCAGAAGGGTGTGGCGCTCTCGCACCGCGCGGTATTGAACCAGATTGACGCCTACAGTGAGGCGATTCAGCTTGGCGCACAGGATGTCATTGTCAGCTGGCTGCCGCTGTATCATGATATGGGACTGATTGCCAGTCTGGTGATGCCAGTGGTGGCGGGGGTGCCTGTGGTGTGGATGTCTCCGTTTCACTGGACGCGCAGCCCGAAAATCCTGATGCGCGCTATCCATGAACACCGCGGCACGCTGTGCTGGCTGCCCAATTTTGCCTATAATCACTGCGTGCGCGCTATCAGCAAACGCGATCTTGAGGGGCTGCGTCTGGACAGTTTGCGGATGGTGATCAACTGCTCCGAGCCGTGCCGCGCCGAAAGCCATGCCATGTTCCTTGAGCGGTTTGCCCCCTATGGTTTCAGGGAAGAGGCGCTGGCAACCTGTTATGCCATGGCGGAGAACACCTTTGCCGTGACGCAAAGCCAGCCGGGTGTTGCGCCGCACGTGGACTGGGTCAGCACCGATGCGTTGCAGCGTGCGCGCCAGGCTGTCCCAGCGCCGCCCGCGAGCGCAGGAAGCACCGCCATGGTCAGCTGTGGAACACCGATTAGCGGCTGTGAGGTTGCCATTGCCGATGATCATGGCAACCGTCTGCCGGAGCGGCACGTGGGTGAGGTGATTCTGCGCAGCAACTCGATGCTGACCGAGTACTATCACCGCCCCGACATAACTGCCCAGGCGCTGCGCGATGGCTGGTATTTCACCGGCGATATGGGCTACATTGCGGATGGGCATCTCTACATTGCCGGGCGCAAAAAAGACCTGATCATTGTCGGCGGCAAGAATATCTATCCCCAGGATTTGGAAGCCATCGCCAACAACATCCCCGGCATTCATCCCGGCAGGGCGGTGGCTTTTGGCGTTTTTGACGAGCGGGTTGGCTCCGAGGCGGTGGTGATGGTGTGTGAACTGGCGGATGGGCATAGCGGCGAAGACGAACACCGTGAGATTGAACGTCTCTTACGTCTGCGGGTGGTGCAGCAGAGTGAAATTACCCTCTCGGATGTGCGTCTGGTGGGGCGCAAATGGCTGATTAAGACCTCCAGCGGCAAGATCAGCCGCGCCGCAAACCGCGAGAAGTATCTGGCGGAATTCCAACCGCACGCTTGACAGCTCAGCCTGATTTTTGCCGGGGCGATCAAAGCTTTTGCTATAATTTAATAATAGCTATCCCGCACATGCACACAGGGCAGCGAGAGAATGCGCAAATATCCGCTTGTTTGGTTTTACCTTCTAGCCTTCAGCATGGCGTGGCTTGGTTGGATACCGGCGGTCATAGGGTCTCGCGGCATCGCCCCGTTTGACCATCCTTATTTTCAATTCCTTCTTATCCTGCCTGCGCTTGCGCCCGCTCTGGCGGCTGTGATTGTGACGGATGCCGCTTACGACCGGGCACGCGTCAGGGCATTGCTCTCGGCACTGATCCAATGGCGTGTTGGTCTGGTGTGGTATGTGATTGCGCTGTTAGCCCCTATTTTTCTTCTCTTCTCAGGACAGTTCCTCACCAAAGTGCTTGGCTTTTCCGCAGCACGGGTGGAGCCTCAAGGCAATCTGTTTCCCCTGGCGATTTCTGCTTTTGTCATGTCGTTGTTCTCTAACCCGTGGGAAGAAGTTGGTTGGCGCGGTTTTGCTTTGCCGCATTTACAGAAACGCTATAGCGCTTTGGCGGCTACCCTGATTGTCGGTGTTTTGTGGGGATTGTGGCACTTGCCGCTTTTCTTTTGGGTGGGAAACCCGATGTCGGAGTATCCCTTTCTGCCCTGGTTTGTGGCAACTGCTGCGGAAGCTTTTATCTATACCTGGCTTTACAACAGCACCAAAGGCAGTCTTTTGCCGGTGGCGCTCTTTCACATTGTGCTCAATATGTTTGGCGTGATGGTCACCGCTGTTTCTGTGACCGCTCTGGCGATCTTGTATGTTCTTGCTGCGCTTGTCCTTGTGCTGGTGTTCGGCGGTGCACATCTATCGCATCAGAAGAGAGTGTGTTCCGGGTGAGGGAATGTAGAGACATTGTCCCAATGGGGAGCATTATCCCAACGACACCTGGTTTTGCCACCCTTTGCCTGGAGCATGAGAGCGTTATCTCCTGGTTACGGCATCCAGCAGGGCTTTGACCATTTCATCTGCATTGACATACCACTGCCATTCCAGGTAATTGTCGTCTGCTATGGGGTCTTCTTTGTCCTTTGCCTCGTAACGCGTGCGCAAATCTGCCAGGGTGCATTTCTACTTGTTTTCAAACTGTTGCAGCACAGTCTGGTCATGTGCCAGGCGGCAAAGCAGAATGATGCGCGCATACTGGCGCGCGGCTTCCAGTGGATGCTGTATCCCAATGATGCCAGAGCACTTTCAGCGATATAATTACACCTTCGGAGATTAAGATAATATGAAAACAGAAACAGAAGGTGTATTTGCGGCGCGGGCAAAGGATATGGGGTCTGCCCTTTTCGCAACACTCAAACAGGTTTTGCTCGATGCACTGCGCACCAGCCTGGAACTTTACAAGGTGATGATCCCGCTGCTGATCGCCACCCGTCTGCTCGACCAGCTGGGGGTGGTGCGCTGGATTGGGCAGGGGCTTGCGCCGCTGATGGGGCTGGCGGGACTGCCTGGCAATATGGGGCTGGTATGGGCGACCAGCATGGTGGTTGGTTTTTACCCGGCGCTGCTGATGATTGCCACGCTGGCACCTTCCACACCGCTGACGGTGGCTCAGGCGACGGTGATCGGTTCGATGATTGCCATTGCGCACGGGCTTCCGGTGGAAGGGCGGATTGCCCAGCAGGCGGGTTTGCGCTTGTGGTTTCAGCTGGTCTTCCGTATTGTGATCGCTTTCGTCTATGGCGTTGTGTTTTTCAACATCTGCCGCCTGACCGGGTTTCTGCAGGCAAGCGCGCATGTCATCCTGGATGTGCCGCAGCAGGATGCTGGCTGGCTTGCCTGGTCGCTTTCGCAGGTCAAAAATCTTGCCTCCATTTTTCTCATCATTTTGGGGCTGATGACGCTGATGCGTCTGCTCAACTGGTTGAAGATTACCGATGTGCTGGTGCGGGCGCTTTCGCCTGTGCTGCGGCAGATTGGCATTGGGGCAGCCGCTGTGCCCATCACCATTATCGGCATGGTGCTGGGGCTGACCTTTGGCAGCGGACTGGTGATTAACGAAGCACGCTCGGGGAGAATTGCCTATCGGGATGTGTTCTTTTCGCTATCGCTGATGAGTGTGTTTCACAGCCTGATTGAGGATACGCTTGTCCTGCTTGCCATTGGCGCTGATATAAGCGGTCTGTTTTGGGGACGCGCGGTATTTGTCTTTCTCGTTTTTGTGGTTATGGTACGTGTGCTGCGCCGTCTGCCTGCGGCGGTTTTTGCGCGTTGGTTTATCCGTTTGGGGCAACCCGTCGCGCCTTCCGCTGTTTAGTTTGCAGGTATGCCAAGAGACGGCGTTTTGTATGGAAATGGAGCAAGCAGCGTCGTATCTGCGGCTGGCTATACCGCCGCGCGGCGGGTGGCTCTTTGCAGAAAGAGAAATGCCAGCAGGGCAGCAAGCTCGAAGACGATCACGTAAATAAATAACCCGAGGGTGGAAACATCATATAGCACGCCCATCGCCGCGCCGCCGATCAGCCATGCTACGCCGTAAAGCGTATTGAAAATGCCATAAGCAAAAGCCCGCTGTTGTTTGGAGATCAGATCAGCAACTGCGGCGCGCATGGTTGTCTCGTGAATCGCCATTACCACTCCCCACAAAGCAACGCTCAGGATTGCCAGGATGTCATTTTGTGAGATGGCAAAGAAGGGCACCAGCAGGGTAAGCAGAGGGATGAGACGTAGCGATTTTAGCCCGACTTTGTCGTAGCGTTTGCCAACTGCCAGCGCCGCCAGCGCATCGACCCCCATGGCGACGGCATACAGGATGGGGATGTGTTCTGCGGGGAAAACAGAGCGCGCTACCCAATGATACGCCAGGATTGGAAAACCAACAAATCCAGCGACGCCAAAAAAGGTGAACAGGGCATAGACCCAGAACACGCGCGGCAGGCGCTTTTCTGCTGTCTGCTGCGTCTCGGCAGCTGAGGGGGCGCTTTCCAGCTTTTCGGGGTTGGGCACGCGCAGACGCACCGCCAAAATGACTGCGATGATCAGGATGACAGGTATCCACAGAACGCTGAATCCGTCGCGGTAGCTGTTGCGCAGGGCAAACACAGCGCTGAAGAGAAGCGGTCCGATGATCCCGCCCAGCTGGTCAAGCGCTTCGTGGATGGCGAAACCCCAGCCGCGCCCCATCGAGTGGGTGGCGTAAGAGAGCATGGTATCCTTGGCTGGCGAGCGGATGGCTTTGCCGATGCGTTCCACAATCAGCAATGCCGCGGCAAGCTCCCAACGGTTGGCATAAGCCATCAGGGGAATGCTGACCAGCAGACCATAGCCAAGAAAAACGGCAGCCCAGTAGGCGCGGGTGCGTGCAGCCACATACCCCGAAACCAGCCGCAGAGCATACCCCAAAAACTCGCCCAGCCCCGAGACCGTGCCGATGGCGGCAGCACTGGCGCCCAGCAGCGCCAAATAGGGACCGCTGACGCCGCGCCCGCTTTCGTAGGTGATGTCCCCCAGCGCGCTGATCAGCCCAAACAGAAGCACAAATTGCAGTGCCGATGAGCGGTTTGTCTGAATGGGTAAGGATTCTTTCAAGAAACACCTCTTTTCCGAAAAGGTGGAATGACGCCTAAAACGGCACAGCTGCCAATGCCAGTGCCACCAATCCGACCAGCAAACCGATGCCGATACCCCACGGCAGTGTGCGGCGCAGGGCTTCGCCTTCCTTGCCCAGCAGATTGACCGTGCTGCACCCCACAATCAATTTGGCGGGCGCAATCATGCTTCCCAGCGCTCCGCCGGTTGTCTGGGTGGCGATTAGAATCAGCGGGTTGATATGCAGCAGCAGGGCGACGTTCTTTTGCAGCGAGACGAAGAGCACATTCGAGTTGTTGTTGCTGCCGGTGGCAAATGCACCCAGCATGCCCACCAGCGGCGAGACGATCGGGAAGACGGCACCCATCGAATCTGCCAGCCCCTGCGCCAGCAGCATGGACATTCCACAATGATCCATCATGGTTGCCAGCCCGACCGTGGCAATGACCCCGATCGAGGTGGGCGCGGCGGCTTTCCATGTGGCGCGGGCAGCGGAGCGCATGGCGCCTGCTTGTGCCAGCCCGCTGAGGCGGTAGACCACATAGCTGACCAATGCGGTAATGAGGATAGAGGTGCCCGGGTGCATCCACAGGCGAAAGACCGGTCCGTAACCAGCGGGCGTGGTGAAGCCGTTGCGCGTGGTCACGGCGTCAAACGACATGCGCCACATCAACGGGTAGGCGGCATCGTGAATGCGTCCCGGCAGTGAGAGAAGGGTCATCAGAATCGCCAGACCGCCGTAGCTGCCCAAGCCTGCCAGCAGCCGCGCAGTTGGCGTTTTGGCATTCTCTGTGGTGTGGGCGTTTGCGCTGCGTTTGCGCAGCAGGATGCTGACAAAGATAACCGCCAGCCCGGCGCCCAGCGCGCCCAAGCCGGGCAACCCTGCAGCCGCCAGCCCATATTGCACGCCAGCCATGAGCAGCCCCAGCGCGATCACCGCCAGCCAGCGGCGTCCCTGTCCCAAAATGAGCGCAGCCGCCAGCCCACACACCACGCAGGTGAACCCCAGCATCAGTGCTGGATAGGGGTACAACTCAGCGGCTTCCAGCCCGGTCAGTCCCATCAGCGTTTGAAAAACAACCCCCATATTGCCAAAAGTGATTGACCAGGCGTGCCCGACCGCTGCGGCAGCCACGGCGGTGAGCGGTGAGATGCCCAGCCCCACCAGAATCGGCGCCGAGATGGCAATTGGTAGCCCTAATCCTGCCAGCCCTTCGAGGATGCCGCTAAACGCCCAGGCAATCAGAACCAGCAATAGAGAGCGATCGCCCAGCGAACGTTCCAGCATTTGCGCCAGCGCTTCGATCCCGCCTGCCTGCTGCACCAGATTATAGAGCAGCAGCGAAGTCCATAGCACAATCAGCAGATAGACCGATAGCAGCAGCCCCTTGACCTGCGAAACCCACCACACCTGCGGCGTAAGTCCAAACGCCAGCCCGGCAACTGCCAAGCACACCAGCCAGCTCACCGGTCCGGCACGCAGACCGCTCCAGCGTAGAAGGGTCATCAGTCCCAACAGGGTAAGAATGGGAACGGCGGCGAGAAAGTATTGCACAGAGGCTAACTTTACCACATTTTGATGGCAAACGTCTAGAGAAAATTTTTGCGCCGCGCGGGGATATTGTTATACAATCATAAATAGCGAAGGTACAAATATCTGTTAACACAAAGAAGGAGATTTTTGTATGGAAACAGAAGATATGCCCCTGCAGACAGAAGGAGCTTTTATTGAGAAAGAAAAACGGACGCGGACGTCTGCATCCGAAAAGAAGAAAAGCTCTTTGCAGAATGTGCTGCTGATTGTGATCGCCGTGCTTCTATTGTTGCAGGTTGCAGTATCCGCCTTTGGGCTGTATCTGGACATGGCGCGCGATCAGATGGCAGCCGCCCAGCGCGCCAGTATGGTGCAAAGCGTCAACAAGTACACTGAAAACGTGAATACCCTTACTACTCAGATGCTGGAACAGTACAAAAAAGAGGTCTATGGGGGTGGAAAGGTGGATACGGTAGAGAAGCAGCTTGTGATGGGTACCGAGTACAACTTTATGGGGCTGATGCTGCTGGTGCGCCAAAACAACGAGATCATCAAGATGTTGACACAGCTAAAGTAGGCGCTCTGGGGCGTGCCGTTTTTGGGCATTGAAAAACAGGCGCAAGTCTGCCATAATAGATGTGTCTTTCGGGTTCTGATTGGTCAAAAGAGAGGAGGAGCGATGCGCGCGCCCTTTTTGGTGAAGCTCTCAGCAATTCTGCTGACGATGTCTGTTTTTGTGTTTGGTTTGTGGGTGCCGCGTCCAGCGTTGGCGCAGGCGGATAACCCCGCTCCGCCGGAGCAGCCGGTCAAATTGATTTTTATTCATCATTCGACTGGTGAGAACTGGCTGCGGGATGGCTATGGCAATCTTGGGCGCACACTGGGGCAGAACAACTATTTTGTCAGCGACACCAACTATGGATGGGGCCCGGATTCCATTGGCGATCGCACGGATATTGTCAATTGGCCTGAGTGGTTCGGTGCGGAGCGCAGCGACCGCGTGCTTCAGGCGCTGTATCGGGAAAGCGGTCAGCACTCCGAGTATACCCGCACCCTGCCAGACCCCGGCGGCGAGAACCAGATTGTGATGTTCAAATCTTGTTTTCCAAATTCCAACCTGGATGGCAACCCGGATGACCCGCCGACGCCCGGCAGCTATGATTACACGGTAGGCAGCGCCAAATACATCTATAATTCGCTCCTGGAATACTTTATCACCCGCCCAGACAAGATGTTTGTGGTCATCACCGCCCCGCCGGTCAGCGATCCGACCTTTGCCAAGAACGCCCGCGCTTTCAATAACTGGCTGATGACGGAGTGGCTGGCGGGGTATCAGGGCAACAATGTCTTTGTCTTTGACTTTTACAATGTTCTTACTGGAACTGACAACCATCACCGCTGGAAAGACGGGCAGGTGGAGTACATCAACAATGCTGGAGGCAATACGCTGGTGTATCCCAGTGAGGATGATCACCCCAGCGCAGCCGGAAGCCAGAAAGCCACTGATGAGTTTGTGCCGTTGCTGAATGTGTTTTATCACCGCTGGAAGTCTGGCGCGCCGGTGGTTTTGCCCGCACCGCCCATGCCCGCGCAAGATCAGAACGCCCCGCCGCCTGCGGAACAACCTGCAGAAGGGGGCGCTGTTTCGGCGGTATCGGGTGTCATTGACGATTTTGAAGCTGGCGGTTCGCTCGAGTCGTATCATGATGAGCAGGGGTCGTCCATTGAGTGCGTCTCGGACGGCACCTATGCCCGTTCGGGCAAGAGTTCGCTGCGCATCCGTTACAACGTCAAAGCCGGAGGGTGGGCAGGCTGTGGACCCTTTTATGGCAGCCCGCAGGACTGGAGCGCCGCGCGCGGGCTGGCGTTGTGGATGAGAAGCGAGCAGGCTGGGCAGGGGTCCATGCTGGGGCTGCAAATTGGCACGCCGGAGGGCACTGCCCCATTTGAATTTTACGTCGAACTGCCGCCCGAAAGCGCTTCTGAGTGGGCACAGGTGTTTATCCCTTGGGAGAGCTTCAACCGCGCCCCGTGGGCAGATAACAGCGGACCGATGCAGTTCAACGCGGCGCAGGTGATGGGCTACAGCTTCAATTTCAGCGATGAAGCGCCGCAGGAAGGCAATTTTTGGGTAGATGATATTTCTCTGGCGGAAGGAGAAGGCGAAGCCCCAGCGGCGCAGCCAACGCTTGCACCGCCCCCTGCCGCGGCGGAAGAGCAGCCGCCTCAGCCTGAGCAAGAGCAGCCCCAGCCGGAGGGCAGAAGCCGACGGCTGCCCTGCGCATCTGCCGCGCTGCCGCTGGCAGTTGTGGCGCTTGCCCTGCGGCGGGTCAAACATTCAAACGCATAGCCGACCGGCTGTTTTGATCCTGAAGAGCCCTGCCGTTTGTCTCCCGATGAGCGGCAGGGCTGTCTTGTGTATTGCCGTTAATTGATATATGATTAATCGGCGTGTCTCGATGAAAAACCGTCTTAGCGTTCTCATTTATGTTTTGCTTGCCGTTATTATGGCTGCCGCTGGCGGCTATTTCATTTATCGCCAGGAGTCGGGGATTGCGCGGGACATATTGACCGCCGAGGAACGCGCCTGGCTTAATTCGCGCCCTGTGGTGCGGCTGGCGCCTGACCCGAATTTTCCGCCGCTTGAGTTTTTTGACCAGAGCGGCATGTACCGCGGGATGATCGCTGATTACTTCAGGTTGATTGAAGAGCGCATGGATTACCGCTTTGAGTTTGTGCGTCTGGAGACATGGGATGAAGTGTTGCAGCAGGCAAAAGAGCGTCAGATTGACGGGATCACCGCTGCCCAAATCACCCCGGAGCGCCAGCAGTATCTGTTGTTTACCCAGCCGATTGTGGATATCCCCAATGTGATTATCGTACGCGATAACATGCCCGGAAACTACCGCCTGGAAGATATGGGGGGAATGACGGTGGCAGTCACGCGCGGCAATGCGCTGCATGAATATATCGAGAGTAACTATCCGGAGGTGGTCATCAAGCCGGTGGATGATGACTTGCAGGCACTGCTGGAGGTCTCGTTCTATCGCGCCGACGCTACGGTGGTCAATCTGGCAATTGCTTCGTACTACATTGAAAAACAGGGGATCTCTAACCTGCGCGTGGCGGGCGATTCGGGTAAGGATAACCCGCTGGCGATTGCCACACGCAGTGATGAACCACAGTTGAACAGGATTCTGGATAAGGGGCTGGCTTCGCTCTCGCCTGCTGAGAAAAGACAGATTTATTCCAGGTGGGTGCAATTACAGCCGTCTCCGCTGGAAGTGAGCCAACCCGTATGGCGGGGAATGTTGTTTGGCGTGAGCGTGGCGGTGCTTTTGCTGGGCGTACTGGCGTTGTGGACGATAACACTGCGGCGGCGTGTGGCGGAAAGCACCGGCGAACTGAGCCAGCAGCTGCATTTGCGCCAGCAGGCTGAAGAGGCGCTCAAAAAGCAAAATCAGTTTCTTGAGGCGCTGCACCAAACTTCGCTTTCACTGCTTAATCGTCTGGATACCGATGAACTCCTGGAGAGCATTGTTGACCATGCTGCCCAGCTGTTTGATGTTGCTGAGGTGTTCATCTATGCGCTAGATGAGAGTATCTCCCCGCCGCAGCTGGTGGTGCGGGCGATTACTACCTCGCGCCAAAAGCTGGGACATCGTCTCTCCATTGGCGAGGGGCTGAGCGGCAAGGTGTGGCAGAGCGGCGAGCCGCTGATTATCGAAGATTATGCCGTTTGGGAGGGGCGCGCCGATCACATGGATCCCGAGCGGACGCTGCACGCGGTGATGGGCTACCCGCTCAAATCGGGCGGGCAGGTGATTGGCGTGCTGGGAATGTCGCATGCTGATCCCAGCCGCCGCTTTACGCCAGGCGACTTTGATTGGGTGGCACGCTACGCCGCGCTGGCGGCTCTGGCGCTGGATAATGCCCGCCTGTATGAGACTCTCAAAAATGAACTGGCGGCGCGTCAGCAAGCTGAACAGCGCTACCGTCAGCTGGTTGAGCATATTAACGCCGTGACGTATTTGGATGCTAACGATGCCGTTAGCTCTGCGCTGTATACCAGCCCGCAGATTGAGACGCTGCTGGGGTATACCGTTGAAGAGTGGCTGGCAGATCCGCAACTGTGGGTCAAACTGCTGCACCCCGATGACCGCGACTGGGTGCTGGCGCTCAATGAGCGCTGTCGTGCCAGCGGCGAAAATTTCGTTGCCGAATACCGCATGTATACCCGCGATGGACGCGTGATCTGGATACATGACGATGCCGTGCTGATTGACCTTTTGGGCGAGAGCGAAAAGGTATGGCATGGGATCATGTATGATATTACCGAACGTAAGCAAATGGAGGCAGCGCTGCGTCAGGCGGAACAGCGCTACCGCGACCTGATCGAACGCTTTCATGCGGTGTTTTACCTGGAAAACCTTGGAGAGAACAAGGGCTTTGTGTATATCAGCCCTCATGTGGAAACCATGCTGGGATATTCTGTTGAAGAGTGGCTGGCGGATGTTGGGCTTTGGATGCGTGTGATCCATCCTGAGGATCTTGAGCGGGTTTCTGAAATGAACAACCGCTGTATGCGCACTGGGGGTACTTTCCGCATGGAGTATCGCATGGTCGCCAAAGATGGGCATGTGGTGTGGGTGTACAACGAATCCACACTGACCCTGGATGCGCTGGGTAATCCACAAAACTGGCAGGGGATTTGGATTGATATCACCGAGCGCAAGCGCTCGGAGGAGATGCTGCAAACCTCGCAGAAGATGGCCGATCTGGGCACACTGGCGGCGGGCGTGGCGCACGAACTCAATTCGCCTTTGCAGATCATCACCGGCGCCAGCGAGGTGCTGCTTGGGCGGCTGGAACGCGGTGAGGAGATTGACAGCGACCTGCTCAAACGCCGCTTGGAAATGATCAACCAAAGCGCCTGGCGCAGTGCGGAAATTATCCGTTCATTGCTCAACTATGCCCGTTCGGGCAGCGGTAAGATGGAGTACTACAATCTCAATGACCTTATTAGGGAGATGTTGAAGCTGATGGAACATCAGCTGAAGTCCTGGTCAAATATCTATGTCTCCACCGAACTCTTGCCAGAACTGCCGCCGATGTGGTGTGACCGCAATCAAATTTTGCAGGTGCTGATTAATCTGGTGAGCAATGCGCGCGATGCCATGCCGCGCCCGCGCGGCGGGCGTATTTTCATTCAAACCCAGCATGACCCACAAAACGGTGTCATTATCCTTAAGGTAAGCGACACCGGCGCAGGCATTCCACAGGAAATTATCCGCAACATCTTTGACCCGTTTTTCACCACCAAGCCGCTGGGGCAGGGGACGGGGTTGGGGCTGTCCATCGTGTTGGGGATTGTCAATGCCCATCGCGGCGGCATTGATGTGGAAAGCCAGCCGGGGCAGGGGACGACCTTTACGATCTACTTTCCCGAAAACCCGCCGCAGGATGCACAAGAGGATGCCTTTGCCAAAAAGGCTGGGCGGTTTAATGATGAGGTATAGAGACCCTATTCCGGCTCTTCGCTAAAATCATCTGCTTCTTTCTGCGGTACGAGAAATTCCTCGCTCGGCAATTCCCCACTGTATAGAGCATGGTCGGAGATACGGTAGTGTTTTTTGAGATCATCCTGAACCGTATCTTCCCAGAGGGGAACACCATCGAAGTAAGCCGCGCGCCCAATGATATGGGCTGCGATCGGTGCAGTGAGAAGGATGAAAAAGATGATTGCAATCACTCGGGCATAAATGCCAAATTCATTGAAATGAAGGGCGGCGGCGGTCAAAATCAACCCTACACCTAACGTGCCAGCTTTGGCAGTTGCTGACATACGCAGAAAGACGTCAGGCATTCTGAGAATGCCCACTCCAGCCAGGAAGATCAAAATTGCCCCAAGCAACATCAAGAGCATGATCACAATTTCTTGCATGGCTCAGACTCTTCTCTCCAGGTAATAGGCAAAAGCAACCGTACCAAGAAACGTGATCAGCGCCAGGATGATGGCGACATCCAGGAAATTGACCTGATTAAAGCGAACTGCATAGACGATGATAAAACCCATTGCAATGACGCTGATCAAATCCAATGCCACCACGCGGTCAGGGAGATACGGCCCACGGATGAGGCGAACAAATGCGCCAATCAACCCTAATGAAATTAACAACAGAATGATGTTCCACAAGATTTCTATCATGCCTCGACGATCTCCTTCACGCGTCTTTCATACTCTTGTTTAATAGCAGAGCGAAATTTTTCGGCGTCTTCCAGCCAGACCGTATGCACATACAACATCTTGCGGTCAACGGATATATCCAGGCTAAGCGTGCCGGGCGTGAGCGTGATCATATTTGCCAGAAATACGATCCCAGCGCGGGTCTTCAAGTCAAGAGGAACGGCCACCACGCCCGGGCGCAATTGCATCTTGGGCGAAAGGATGGTTACTGCCATGCGCAGATTTGCCAGAAGCAACTCTTTAACGAAAAAGAGCACAAACTCAACAACTTTTGGAAAACGCGAGAAGTATCGTTTGGAGCGCGTGGAGCGGAAAGCCAGCCAGAGCACACCATAACCGAGCAAGAAACCAAACAGCAAATCAACAGGCTGAAAACTGCCTGTGAGAGCAACCCAAGCGAGCGCAAGCAGGAGGTTGACCAGAAATAAATTCATGGCATTGCCCCCAATACAGCCGTGATGTAGGTGGATGGGTTACTGATTTGCATTGCTGCCATCTGACATACGCCGTACAGCGGCGCAGCGAGAACACCGGCGGCGGTTGAGAGGGCAACCAGTGCAAGCGTTGGCACCCACAGCCATGCGTTGACGCGTGCGACGGTTGTATGAGCGTCCTCAGATGTGCTCTTCCAAAATGCTTCATTCCAGATTTTTGTCATTGAATACAGCGTGAAAAAGCTCACAAAGAGACCCACTGCGACAATAAGGTATTGCTGCAATTCAAAACCGGCGATGATCAAGACCAGTTTGGCGAAAAAGCCCGAAAGCGGCGGCAGACCTGCCAGCGAAAGCGCTGGCAATAAAAACATGAGAGATAGAGAAGGTTTTGCGGCATATAATCCCCCCAGTTTTTTGAGGTTATAAGAGCCTTTTAATTCAAAAATAATTCCGGAGACCATAAACAGCGCTGTTTTGGCAAGAATCACATGCACCATGAAATACATCCCAGCCGCCAGCGCCTGCTGACGAAACAACCCCAGCCCCATCAACAGATAACCAATTTGACTGATGATGTGAAATGAAAGCAGACGTCTCATATCTGTCTGCGCCGTGGCGCCAAAGACTCCAGTGACCATGGTGAAGCCAGCCAGTATCAGAATCAGCGTATGTGTGTAAACGGCGTCCTGCGTGAAAAGCAGCGTGAAGACACGATACAACGCATACACGCCCACTTTGGTCAGCAGCCCGGAAAACAGGGCGGTGATGGTAACCGGCGGCGTGTGATAAGAAGCTGGCAGCCAGAAGAACAAGGGAAACAAGGCTGACTTGATGCCAAAGGCAATTAATAGCAAGACTGCCACCACAGTAACTTGCCCGTAGGGCTGTACGTGATTCAGACGCAACGCCATTTCTGCCATGTTGAGCGTTCCAACCATGTTGTAAAGCAGCCCAATGGCGCAAAGGAACAAAGTGGAAGCCAGCAGGTTGGGGATTAGGTACTTTACGGCGCCCTCGATTTGTGTGCGCTCTCCGCCCAAGGCAATCAGCACGAAGGAAGCCATCAACATCACTTCAAACCAGACATAGAGGTTAAACAGGTCTCCGGCGCAAAAGGCGCCATTTACCCCCGTGAGCAGAAAGAAAAACAGGGGGTAAAACCCCGCTTTTGTCCTCTGTGGGTCAATTTGTCCAATGCTATAAGCGGCAAGGATGAGCGCTAAAGCGCCACTGATGACCAGCATCACCGCGCTGAATGTATCTACAACCAGTGTGATTCCGAAGGGTGCCCGCCAGTTGCCGGCCTGTATGGTTTGAATGCCGTTTGTTAGCGTGAGACGAAAAATAAGAACGGCGATGGTAAGTATCGTCGCTGAAGCCAACAGGGATATCCAGCGTTGTATTTGCGGGCGGTTGGAGAGCAGCAGCATGAGAATTGCAAAGGTGAGCGGCGCGATGACAACGAAAACAATCATGATGTTACGGCATCTCCATTTTCATCCACTTCAATGCTGCGTTTGTCCACGACCTCATCTGTTCCACAGGGAAGATCACTACACAGCATTTCATTCATGTCATCCGTACCGGAGACGATATGCGATTGGCGGATAAGCACCATAGCGAATGCAATTGTGCCAAAGCTAATCACAATTGCGGTCAGAATCAGCGCTTGTGGAACAGGATCGGCAAAACCGGGCAGGGGCGTGGTTTCGCCAGGGGGGATAATTGGCGGTCTGGCAGGGACGAGGTTGGCAGAGGAAAACAGCAGCAAATTGACCGCATAGCTAAGCAGCAGCAGCCCAATCAGAATTTTAACCAGACTGCGGCGCGAGAGCATGTAAATCCCGCTTGCAAACAATACCCCAGAAGCAATGGCAAATAACAAAATCATGCGCTTATTCCTTTGCGAAGGTGAGGAGAATCCACAATACAACTCCAATCACCGCCAGGTACACACCGACATCGAAAAGGATGGGTGTCCCCACTTTGCCAATTACGGCGAATGTTTGCGGCAGCCACAGCCCCGTCATGAAAGGTTTTCCCCAGAGCATGCCAATCAGCCCGCTGACTAATGCAATGAATAAGCCGCTGGCAACCAACAGGCGCGGTTTGATGCTGATGAGCTTGCGCAAAGCGTCGGGCGAGATGGCAATGGCGTATAACATGAGCGCGCTGGCTGCCACCAACCCACCGACAAAACCACCGCCGATTTTATTGTGCCCGCGCAACAACAGGAAAATGGAAAAAATCAGCAATAATGGCGTCATATATAAAGCCGAGCTTTCAAGCAAGATGGATTTTTGTATCTTGCGTTGGGGGATTGAAAGCGTTTCCTTATCGCCAAGGGTCAGTTGAATCAGTGCCAACACACCAATCGCGGCGATTGCCAATACGGTGATTTCGCCCAATGTATCCAGCCCGCGGAAATCTACCAGGATCACATTGACAATGTTGCGCCCATAGGCATTCGATAGACTGTTGCGGCTGTAAAAATCGCTGACGGTGGATTCGCTGGCATGGGAAGAAACAAGCAGCATGAGCAGGGTCATCAACCCGCCGCTGGCTAATGAAATGATCAGGTCAGAAACATTGGGGATGCGTCTTGTGCGCTGAATAAACTTGGGCAGCCGATAGATGACGAGCACAAACAGAATGACGGTCAGCGTTTCGATGGCAAACTGCACCATCGAAAGGTCGGGGGCGCTGTACAGCATAAAAAGGATGGCGATGCTATAGCCGATGGCGCCCAACATGGCGATGGTTGCCAAGCGCGAAGTGGTGCGGGTAACTGTGATGGCTGCGATGATGATAATTGCGGTTAGCACATAGTCGTAGAAGCGCGGGGCAGTCCAGGCTGGCAGCGGAAAACTTCCTGCCAGCCGCGTCCATGCGGTATATGTGGTGAGTGCTATGGTCGTCAGGGCGATAACCAACACGTAGAAGCGCAAATATCCGCTTTGCAGCATGCGCGTTTGCCAGGCGGCAAAGGCGAGGATCGTTTCGAGGGCTTTGTTGTACAGGTTTGCCGGTCCGAGAAAACGCACTTTGTTCCAGAGGCGCGTTGCCAATGCAATGAGGGAATGGCGCAGTGGATACATTGCGCCTGCCAGCAGCACCGTCAGCGCGCTGAGCAGCAGATACGGTGTGACGCCATGCCATAGTGTCAGCTTCACTGTGGAGACTTGCGGCGAGATTGCCATGACGGCTGGTTTAATCAGCATGTTGGCAGTTGTCTGCGGCGCAATGCCTGTGAGAAGACCGCACAGAGCGAGAATGAGCGGCGGGAGATACAGCGGTGGGGTTTCGGCGTGCGGGTGAAACTGGCGGGCTGGTTTTGCCCAGAATGGCGCAAAGCCGAGCCACAAGGCAACCCCTGCCATGGCGACAAACCCGATAACCGCCAGAACGGTCAACATGGGGTCTCCTGTGGTTAGGATGCTCTCATAAGAGAGTTCTTTGGCAATAAAGCCAAGGAAGGGCGGCAGCCCCACCATTGCCAGCGATGAAAGCACCGCCGCCAGGGCGGTATAGGGCATGGCTTTTGACAACCCGCCCAATTCGGTGATGTTGCGGTTGTGGACGGCATGGTCAATCCCGCCAGCAACAAGAAACAAACAACCTTTGTACAATGCGTGCGCCAGCAGAAATACCGGCATGGCTTTGATGGCAATGGGGGTGCCCAAACCGAGCAAAAAGACCAACCCCCCCAGCGCGCCCACGGTGGTATAAGCCAGGATGCGCTTGAGATCGGTCTGCCCAAGCGCCAAAAGCGCACCGCCCGTCAGCGTGATCATCCCGATCAGCGGTACGCTGTTTCCCCAAATGGGCAAGCTGCCAAAGAGCGGGAACAGGCGCGCCAGCAAATAGACCCCGGCTTTGACCATTGTAGCTGAATGCAGATAGGCGCTGACCGGGGTGGGGGCTTCCATGGCATTGGGCAGCCAGAAGTGAAAGGGGAATTGCGCCGATTTTGCCATGGCGCCGATCAGAATGAGAATGAAAGCGGCTGGAGCGAGGGGATGCTGCTGGATATCTTGGGCGTGCTGCAGCCAGGTTTGAATCTCGAACGTATTGCTGGTGATATACAGCAAGGCAAAGCCAGCCAGCATGGCAAGCCCGCCGCTGGCGGTGACCAGCAGCGCCTGCCAGGCACCGGCGCGGGCGTTGGGGCGGTCGTGATCAAAACCGATGAGCAAAAACGAGGTGATGCTGGTGAGTTCCCAGAATAAAAACAGCAACAGGGCATTACCGCTTAACACCACACCCAGCATGGCGCTCATAAACAACAACACAATGGTCAAAAAGCGCGGCAGAGACGGATGGTTTGCCAGATATGCACCGCCATACATGATAATCAACCCGCCGATGCCCGTGATCAGGACCGCCATCAGATAGCTCAAGCCGTCCAGATGAAAAGAAAAGGCGACACCCAGTTGTGTCGCCCAATCGAAGCTTGTGTGCAGGGTTTGATGTTGGATGTTGCTTGGCAGCCACCACCCCCACAGCATGACGGCGGAGAGCAAGATGAGCAACCCCAACAGCGTGCCTGTCCGTCCTCTCAGCCAGCGGTACAACCATGGGGTTAGAGCGGAAAGCAAAATGAGAAAGAATACATATCCCGGCAAGAGCATTGTCTGGATACAGTCCTCTAAAAAATCTTGATCAACGCCAGCGCGTGGTAGCAGAAGGAATGCGTTTTACAAATTATAGCTTATCCCAAGACGTTTTGCTTGCCGGGGGGTGCGGTCGTCCTGCTGAAGCGTGAAGGATGATTGCGCGCAATGCGGCAGGTGGGTTGTTTGTCAACCGGGTTGAGGATTGCGTTTTCTGAATTTTTATTATAAGATTATTTTTAGAAAAAAATTACTATGCTGCGTAGGCTCGGGCGAGATTGTGGAGGGTGATGCAGTCTCGGCGGGATCAATTGTGGTGGATTTGTATTTGTGAGGCAAAAGAGGGTGATGATGTTAGACACCGCACAAGAATCTTAAAATTCGGAAATGTCTGATGTGTGTTGCATTAATTGCAACACGGTGTGGATATACTTGGGGTAAGCAGCTTGAATTGCTCCTATTTAGAACAAAAAACTTTTTGATTTGGGGTATTGTGCAATGTCTCGTGCTGAAAACAAAACGCAACGTCTGCTGAAAATTGAAGAATTGCTTTTGGCAAATCCCGAAGGTTTGTCGCAGGCTGAAATTGCCCGCCGTCTGGATGTTCACCGTTCGGTGATTCACCGCAACCTGGATGATTTTCAGAAAATTTATCCGACCATTGTTCAAGAGGATGGACGCATCCGTCTCGATCGTTCGGCTTATCGGCTTAAATTGGAGATCAGCCTGGATGAGGCAATGGCGCTGCATTTGGCAGTGCGCTTGCTTGCCACGCGCATGGACAAGCACAACCCCCATGCTGCTACGGCGCTGTGCAAGCTGGGCGATGCTCTTGAGCGGGTTGCCCCGCGCATCAGCAGACACATCAAAAAGTCTGCCGATGCGATGGGTGAGGCTGATCTGCGGCAAGACCCCAATTTTCTGCGCACGCTGGAAGTTCTCACCCGTGCCTGGGCGGAAGAACGGATGGTTAGGGTTTGGCACCGCAAAGAAAGCGGACAGGTAAGCGAATATCTGTTTTCCCCGTATTTTATCGAGCCGTATGCCATTGGGCAAGCCGTGCATGTCATTGGCTACCGCGACCCGCCCGGCGCACTGCGCACCTTCAAAGTCGAGCGGATTGAACGCATTGAGCTGACTCCACAAAAATATGTCATTCCGCAGGATTTTGATCCGGGGGAGCTTTTCAGGTATGCGTGGGGGATTTGGTTTACCGAAGAAGAGCCGATCAAGGTAACGCTCAAATTCAGCCCAAACGTGGCGCCGCGTGTGTTGGAAACACGCTGGCATCGCACAGAGCAGGTGGAGCATCTTGCCGATGGCAGCCTGCTCTGGCATGCACTGATTGCCGACCCGCAGGAGATGATGCCGTGGATTCGGGGGTGGGGGGCTAGTTGTGAGGTGTTGCAGCCCGAAGGACTGCGCCAAACGTTGATCCAAGAAGTATGCAAAATGACGAGGGTGTATGGAATCGAATGAAACAAATCACGACAAGCCCGTTGGCTTCTTTGCCCACCGACGGGATAACGAATCTTGCGAGAGTTGGCAGCCGCTTGTCGCACATTTAAAAAACACCGCTGAGATGGCGCGCGAATTTGGCCGCGTTGCAAATGTGGCAGACCTGGCATATATTGCCGGGTTGGTACACGACTTGGGTAAGTACTCGCGCGAATTTCAGCAACGGCTTGCTGGAAAAACAGTCCGCGTTGACCATTCGACTGCTGGCGCTAAAGAATTATTAGCTTTGCTCAAAAGCACACCACAAGAACCAATTGCCCAGCTTCTGGCGTATGTTATCACCGGGCATCATAGCGGTCTGTTGGATTATGGCGACATCACCGATTTTCAGGGAGACGGCACGCTTTCCGCACGGCTAAAAACAAAAGTGTGCGATTACAGTGCCTACAACACCGACCTTGACCTATCAAGCTTGCCGTTTCCGCAACAATTACACATTCGTCCATTGAAAGGACGGAGGGGGTTTTCACTGGCTTTCCTGACTCGAATGATTTACTCGGCGGTTGTTGATGCCGACTTTCAGGAAACTGAGACATACATGAGAGGTCAAAAACCGCGCGGTGGATATGCTGACATCCAAACTTTGAGCGAAAAACTTAACAAGCATTTGCGTCGCTTCGAGAACCCCAAAACCGATATCAACCGCAAACGCACGGAAACTCTGAAAGCCTGTGTGGAGAAAGCGGCAGAACCCCCGGGGTTTTTCAAGCTCACCGTTCCCACCGGCGGCGGAAAGACTCTCTCGTCTATGGCATTCGCGCTCAACCATGCCAGACAGCATGGACTGCAGCGCATCATCTATGTCATTCCGTTCACCACCATTATTGAGCAAAATGCCAAGGTATTCAAAGCTATTCTCGGCGAAGAAAATGTGTTGGAACATCATTCCAACTTTGACTGGGAACAAAAGCAGCGGCAGAGCGATGACAGCACCAACAGCGCTTATGCCAAACTCAAACTCGCAGCAGAAAATTGGGATATCCCTATTGTCGTTACGACCAATGTGCAATTTTTTGAATCGCTTTTTGCCAATAAATCATCGCGCTGCCGCAAGTTGCATAACATCGCTAGAAGCGTCATCATTTTTGATGAAGCTCAAATGCTGCCGCGCGAGTATATGAAACCGGCAATAAGCGCGGTTTGGGAGTTGGTGACAAATTATGGGGCAAGTGCTGTATTCTGCACCGCGACTCAGCCAAATTTAGAGAAATTCCTTCCGCCAGGGACGCCCGTCATGGAGCTTGCGCCTAACCCTCAGGATTTATTTGACTTCTATAAGCGCGTCGAGGTCAAAAACCTGGGAACATTGACCGATGCGGATTTGGCGGATCGCCTCAATGGACACGATCAAGTCCTATGTATTGTCAACACCCGGCGTCACGCCAGCGGGTTGTTCCAGATGCTGAAGGGCGAGGGCAATTATCATCTTTCAACGCTGCTGTGTCCGGCGCATCGTAAGCAAAAAATTGACGAAATTCGAACGCGGCTGGAAAACAAACAACCCTGCCGCGTGGTTTCAACCACTGTGATGGAGGCGGGTATTGATTTGGACTTCCCGGTCGGTTACCGCGCGCTGACGGGGTTGGATTCGATCAATCAGGCAGCAGGGCGCGTTAACCGCAACATGCACAATAAGGTGAGCGATTTATTCGTCTTTGAGCCAAAATCAGAGCTGATCAAGAAAACGCCGCGCTATATTGCTCAGGCGGTAGAAGTTTGCCGCATGGTGCTGCGGGATCACGCCAAAATGCCAATTTCCATTGCGGCAATTGACGCATACTTCAGCCAGCTTTACAACTTGCAAGATCCGCACATATCGTTTGATTACAAACGCATCATGGACTACTTCAACGATGATGGCAAATTCCAGTTTGAGACTGCGGCACGTCAGTTCCAAATCATTGAAGATGCCACTGAAACCGTTATCATCCCTTTTAACAAGGAGGCAAGAGACCTGATCGAGGAGCTAAAGTACACGCAGTACCCATCCTCTACCTTACGAAAACTTCAGCCTTATACGGTTTCGATCTATCAGAGTGAATTCGATAAACTAAGTACGAAAGGAGTGATTTTGACCATTCATGACACGTATGCCGTTCTTAACCCCGATAATTTTGATGCGTACTATGACCTTGACAGAGGTCTGCTTGTCCCCGAGAGCGAAAGCGCTGTCGGATTATTTTTCTAATTTGTTGAATAAACTTTTGAAAAGAAAGGAGATCTACTTATGGGATACGGAATCACCGTTCGCGTGCGCGGCGACTATGCCCTGTTTACCCGTCCGGAAATGAAGGCGGAACGGGTCAGTTATGATGTCATCACCCCATCAGCCGCGCGCGGCATCCTCGAGGCGGTCTATTGGAAACCCGCCATCCGCTGGGTGATAGATAAGGTGCACGTCCTAAACGAAATTCGCTTTACCAATATCCGCCGCAATGAGGTAAGCGAAAAAGCGTCTGTGCACAACGCTGAGCAGGTGATGAAAGGTGCGCAAAAGCCGCTTTACATATCGGTGGTGGATAACCGCCAGCAGCGCGCCGCGATGGTTCTAAAGGACGTGGATTATGTTATCGAGGCGCATTTTGAGAAAGTGGAGGAAAAATGGGGCGAGCGCGACAGCGAAGAAGGGCATTACAACATCGCCCTGCGCCGCCTGCGGCAGGGGCAGTATTTTCACGCGCCCTGTTTGGGAACGCGCGAGTTTCCCGCCAAAGTCGAGATCATCGAGGATAAAGGCGATATTCCCAAAAGCGCCCTGAGCGGCAAGCGCCGAGTGGGTTGGATGCTCTATGATTTTGATTTCTCCAATCTGCGCGACATCCGTCCAACATTTTTCGAGGCCGAAATGGAAGATGGCATCATTGACCTAACAGAAGTGAGGGTGCGGCAATGATTCTGCAGGCGCTCTATGACTACTACCAGATTTTGCGCAAAGACCCTAATGTGGAGATCGCCGAACCTGCTTACAGCAATGCACCGGTAAGCTATGCGCTCAATGTTTCACTTGAAGGCGAGTTGTTAGACATCATCCCCCTGTTTACCCCTGTTCAAAGCGGCAAGAAAACGGTTGAACGCCCCAGGCGTATGAATGTTCCCGAACAGGTCAAACGCAGTTTGAATGTCGCCGCCAATTTTTTATGTGATAACGCCGCTTATGCGTTGGGACTGACCGAGAAAGAGGCAAAAGACCCGGCATACGCCCAAGAGCGTTTTGAAGCCTTCCGTCAACTTAACATTGAACTCCTTTCGCAAGCCGACAGCCCCGCCGCTCGTGCTGTGAGAACGTTCCTGCAAAAGTACAACCCACAGCAAGCCCAGGATAATCCGATCATCGCCCGCCATAAGGAAGGCTTGCTTCAAGGGGGCAACCTGATTTTTTGGGTACAAGGACAGAACACGCTGGATGATCCAGAAATCAGGCGTGTGTGGGAAGAATACAAATCGGGGCAAAAGGCAATCACAATGCAATGTCTGGTAACGGGTCGCGTTGAACCGATAGCCCGTTTGCATCCCAGCATCAAGGGTGTGCGAGACGCTAAAAGCACAGGGGTTTCATTGGTCAGTTTCAATCTGGATGCTTCTGAATCCTATGGAAAGGAACAGGGTTTGAATTCGCCCATCAGCCAGTGGGTGGCTTCGGGCTACGGTGTTGCGCTGAACTATCTGCTTTCCGATCAAAACCCTAATCCCAAAATTTATCTGGGCGATACCACAGTGGTGTACTGGGCAGAAAGTGAAAGTAAGCGCTACGCAAGCGTTTTCTACAGCCTTTTAAACCCGAAATACCAACAAGAAGAAATAGAAACCAATGAGGCGGAACGCAGACGAGATCAAGATGGCGAAAGAATGCTGCAAGATGTTTGGAAAAAGATAGAGCAAGGAAAACCTGTAGATATCGATGCGTTTTGCCAAGAACAAGGGCTAAAAGGGAACACGCGCTTTTACGTTCTGGGGCTTGCACCCAGCGTAGCGCGGCTGGCAGTGCGTTTCTTTCTGACCGAGCCGTTTGGCATATTTGCCGAACGTATTGTGCAACACTACGAAGACTTGAAAATTGAGAAGGAGCACCCAAACCAGCCCGATTATCTTTCGCCCTTCCGCATCCTGGCAGAGTGCGTTTCTCCCAAAGTGACGCGGCAGGACGAAGAACTCAAAACATCCTGGTCGCTTCTGGGTGGGGCATTGATGCGTTGCATTCTTACTGGCGCGCCGTACCCTGAAGGTTTATATGCCGCCATCATTAACCGTGTTCGCCACGACAGTGATGAGAGCAATGATGATGCCAGAAAACGTAATGTCAAGATCAATTACATTCGTGCTGCCTATATCAAGGCGCATCTTTTGCGTAAGTACCGCCGTCAAACACAAAACCCTTATCAGGAGGCTTTACAAATGTCACTTAACGAATCTTATACTCACCCTGCCTATGTGCTGGGACGTCTGTTCGCTGTGTTGGAAAAAGCACAGAAAGATGCGCTGGGGCAAAACATCAACGCCACGATCAAAGACCGCTATTTTACGTCTGCCTGTGCATCACCTGCCAGTGTTTTCCCCACCCTTTTGCGGCTCTCGCATCATCACACAGCCAAAGCCGAATATGGGGGTGTTGCAGATAGAAAAATCCAGGAATTACTAAGCTTGCTCGAGGCCAAACCATTCCCAACGCGGCTTTCTCTGGATGAACAGGGCATTTTTGTCTTGGGCTACTATCATCAGCGTGCCGACTTTTATGTAAAAAACAGCGATCGTACTGCTGGAACAGAACAATCAAATGACCAATCAAATTGAATATCAATCTACAAATCTAAGGAGATAAAACATGACTACCCCGATCAAAAACCGCTATGAATTTGTGTTGTTATATGATGTCGAAAACGGCAATCCCAATGGCGACCCCGATGCAGGCAACATGCCGCGCATTGACCCCGAAACCGGCTATGGCATTGTGACCGATGTCTGCCTGAAGCGTAAAATTCGCAACTATGTGGAAATGGTCAAGGGGGATGCTACAGGTTATCGTATCTACATCAAGGAGGGTATTCCCTTAAACGCCAATCACCGTGAAGCCTATCTTGCTGTTGGGCTGGAGCCGGGTAAGAAAGCCCCACCCGACAAAGTCAATGAAGCCCGTGCCTGGATGTGCAAAAACTTTTTCGATATCCGCACGTTTGGAGCGGTGCTAAGTGTGGGAGATAACTGTGGTCAGGTGCGCGGTCCGGTACAGCTGAACTTTTCACGCAGTATTGACCCCATTGTTCAGCAGGAAGTAACCATTACCCGCCTGACCGTTACCCGTGAAGAGGAAGCCGAAAAAGAGCGCACAATGGGACGCAAGCACATCGTTCCCTATGGGCTGTATCGCGTGGAAGGTTACATCTCCGCCAAACTTGCCAATGACCCAACCAAAGGCACAGGCTTCTCACAAGAGGATTTGGAGCTCTTCTGGGATGCGCTGGTCAACATGTTCGAGCATGACCGCTCGGCAGCGCGCGGCAAGATGGCAACTCGCAAACTTTTCATTTTCAAGCATGAAAGCGATTTGGGCAATGCCCCTGCCCACAAGCTGTTTGATCTGATTAAAGTCAGCAGAAAACCGGAAGCTAACCCGCCGCGTAGCTTTGGAGACTATATCGTATCTGTTGATCGCAGCGGAGTGCCACAAGGCGTAGAGCTGATTGAAAAATTGTAACCCAGAAATTTGAAGAGCAAAGATACGAATGACGAAGCGTGAATACACCCCCGACGAACTTTTGCCGCTTTCGGGCATCCAGCACTTCCTTTTCTGCCGCCGCCAGTGGGCGCTGATCCACGTCGAAAGACAGTGGCAGGAAAACGTGCTCACCGTGGAGGGGAAGCTGCTGCACCAGCGCACAGATGACCCCTTTTTCAGCGAGACGCGCGGTGGTGTGGTCACCGCCCGCGCTGTGCCAGTCGCCTCTTACCGTTTGGGGTTGAACGGTGTCTGCGATGTAGTCGAATTCACGCGGTGCGATCAAGGCGTCAAACTTGCGGGGCGGGAGGGTCTTTACCAGCCCGCCCCGGTGGAATATAAACGCGGCAAACCCAAGCGCGACCCAATGGACGAAGCGCAGCTTTGCGCGCAGGCAATGTGCTTAGAAGAAATGCTTTCCGTCAGCATCCCCAACGGTTGGCTGTATTACGGACAAACCCGACACCGCCAGAGCGTGGAGTTCAACAGCACATTGCGCTCCATTGTAGAAAAAGCCTGTGATGAAATGCATGCCTATTTTCAGCGCGGTTACACCCCGCGTGTCAAACCTTCCAAAGCCTGCCGTTCCTGTTCGCTGGCAGATATCTGCTTGCCCGGCTTGCAAGAAGACATTCTCCCCGCATCGCAATACATCCGCCAGCAGATCGAAAGAGACTGATTTGCCATGAAACGCCTTGCGAACGTTCTCTATATTACTACCCCGGATGTCTATCTTTCGCTGGATGGTGAAAACATCGTCATCAAAAAAGAAGAACATGTCTCCACGCGCCTGCCGCTGCACAATTTGGAGAATATCGTTTGTTTCAACTATCAGGGCGTCAGCCCGGCGTTGATGGGCGCATGTGCAGAAAGAAATATTGGCTTGTGCTTTCTCAACCCTTCGGGGCGTTTTTTGGCGCGTGTGAGCGGAAAAGTACAGGGAAATGTGCTGCTGCGCAAGAAACAATATGTGCTTTCGGAGGAAGAGACGCGCAGTGTGCCGCTTGCCGCCTCGTTTTTGATTGGCAAGGTGTATAACGCGCGTAAGGTGATCGAACGAGCGCTGCGCGACCACGCCATGCTGGTGGATACGGCAGCGCTGCGGCAGGCTTCCACCTTTCTCAAACAAACCCTTCAGGTGCTGCCACAATGCAAAACAACCGGCGAACTGATGGCGTTTGAAGGCAGCGCGGCAAAAATTTATTTCGGCGTGTTTGGGCAGATGATTTTACAACAGAACGAAGATTTTCGTTTTGAAGAACGCAACCGCCGTCCCCCGCTGGATAACATGAACGCCTTGCTCTCGTTTCTATACACACTCTTGACGCATGAGGTTGCTTCTGCCTTAGAAGGGGTTGGGCTTGACCCTTATGTGGGCTTTCTGCATACCGACCGTCCAGGGCGTCCCTCGCTGGCATTAGATATGATGGAAGAACTGCGCCCCGTTTTTGCAGACCGTCTGGCGCTCTCTTTAGTCAACCGCAAACAGGTCAATGCCAAGGGGTTTGTTCAAAAAGAAAGCGGCGGAATATTAATGGACGACGAGACACGCAAAACAGTGTTGACCGCCTGGCAGGAAAGAAAGCAGGAAGAGATCGTTCATCCCTATCTGAAAGAGCGTATTCCCTTTGGCTTAATTCCGCATGTTCAAGCCATGCTGCTGGCGCGCTGTCTGCGCGGTGATTTGGACGCTTACCCGCCTTTCTTTTGGAGCTAGAGCTGGGAGGTTGTGATGATGGTGTTGATCACGTATGATGTCAATACTGAAACTGAAGCCGGGAAAAAGCGTCTGCGTCAGGTAGCCAAAGCCTGTCAGGATTACGGACAGCGTGTGCAAAACTCGGTTTTTGAATGTCTCATTGATGCCGCTTGTCTGAAGAAGCTTAAGGCAAGACTTGAAAAGTTGATTGATGCGGAGAAAGACAGTCTGCGTTATTACTATCTGGGAGACGATTGGCGTGGGCGTGTTGAACATATTGGTGCGAAAAGCACATTTGACTTGGAAGGCACATTGATTGTGTGACAAGATTTTTGCGAACCATAAGCGCACATGAAATTACAGGCAGGTTCGCAGGCAAAATAGCACCTTAACAACCGAATAGAGGCTAAAAACTGAGCAATAAACATCTGAGAAAAGGGGGGAATCACCATATCTGGTGTTAAAATAAGGGGTAGATGCCAGATGTTGCGGTCGCTCCCCTCGCGGGGGGCGTGGATTGAAACCGCTGTTCTGGCGTCAGTTCCAGGCTCGGCATCCAGTCGCTCCCCTCGCGGGGGGCGTGGATTGAAACTTGCTTGCTGGGCAATGGAATGAGATGTTCCTGGATCGTCGCTCCCCTCGCGGGGGGCGTGGATTGAAACCTGATGGGGTTGCCGAGAATATATATGGCGAGATAGTCGCTCCCCTCGCGGGGGGCGTGGATTGAAACGTGAGTTCAATACAACGGATTTGAGCAATTACCTGTCGCTCCCCTCGCGGGGGGCGTGGATTGAAACCCCGCGCAATCCACCCTCGCTGTCAGCCGAATTGAGTCGCTCCCCTCGCGGGGGGCGTGGATTGAAACGGGACGAACAGGGAAATGTGATCGGCTGCAGGAAGTCGCTCCCCTCGCGGGGGGCGTGGATTGAAACAAACAGTCTCCAGCCAATCATAGCCTTGTCAAATGTCGCTCCCCTCGCGGGGGGCGTGGATTGAAACATCGATCAGTATGTATCTGGACTGCCCAGAAGCGTCGCTCCCCTCGCGGGGGGCGTGGATTGAAACTGTTGTTGCACGTAGAGCTGGGTACTCTTGGGGGGCGTCGCTCCCCTCGCGGGGGGCGTGGATTGAAACCAACCTATTTCGGCGGCGGTACGGATATGGCCAAGTCGCTCCCCTCGCGGGGGGCGTGGATTGAAACACGGCACAATCGAACGGATAATCCAGAGTACTCAGGTCGCTCCCCTCGCGGGGGGCGTGGATTGAAACCAAACGAGAAACATTTGGAAAATTCCAGGCTTGGTCGCTCCCCTCGCGGGGGGCGTGGATTGAAACCTGGATCACATGCACGGACAGCCAGATTTGCCGCGTCGCTCCCCTCGCGGGGGGCGTGGATTGAAACACGCTGAGCGATTTGGTTGGGCGCAGGCGGTCAAAGGGTCGCTCCCCTCGCGGGGGGCGTGGATTGAAACGGCGAAGGGAAAACTAGCCGGGCAAGAGATGCTAGTCGCTCCCCTCGCGGGGGGCGTGGATTGAAACACGTGCGTTCTGCTCTAAGGTAGGGAGTGTGGTATGTCGCTCCCCTCGCGGGGGGCGTGGATTGAAACCAATTGCGCGAACAAAGCTCTCGAAGCGATGGGGTCGCTCCCCTCGCGGGGGGCGTGGATTGAAACTTTGTTGTCTCACGGTTTATACACATAACCCCATGTCGCTCCCCTCGCGGGGGGCGTGGATTGAAACAATGTTACCGGGTTCAGGCCGTACCGCTGGTTGCCTGTCGCTCCCCTCGCGGGGGGCGTGGATTGAAACAAGCCAGAAATATGCTGGAAAGTGTTGCTAACCTGGTCGCTCCCCTCGCGGGGGGCGTGGATTGAAACGCCCAGGATGCTGTTGATATGCTGGAAAGCATCGTCGCTCCCCTCGCGGGGGGCGTGGATTGAAACAATACGAAACGCATTGTATAACCTCCGATAACAAGTCGCTCCCCTCGCGGGGGGCGTGGATTGAAACGCATACGTATCGCTGTTGGTCAATGTGCGAATAGTCGCTCCCCTCGCGGGGGGCGTGGATTGAAACAAGGAGTGTACCAATGAATAGCAAAGACTTGGGCGTCGCTCCCCTCGCGGGGGGCGTGGATTGAAACTGTTGTTGCCAAAAGCGAAAAAGTGTTACTTTAGTCGCTCCCCTCGCGGGGGGCGTGGATTGAAACAACAACAACACATTGTCTATTTTTTCCCATGACAAGTTGTCGCTCCCCTCGCGGGGGGCGTGGATTGAAACAGAGGTTGGGGTTGTCAACAAAAAGGACATGATGGGGTCGCTCCCCTCGCGGGGGGCGTGGATTGAAACTCTGCTGCCCAGCCCATCCTCGTAAGCCGCCAGGTCGCTCCCCTCGCGGGGGGCGTGGATTGAAACGATCGTCAACCCGTACAGCTTTGCCACCTGCTTCGTCGCTCCCCTCGCGGGGGGCGTGGATTGAAACTGCTTGAAGCAGAGGCGCGCGGAAAACGCGCAAAGTCGCTCCCCTCGCGGGGGGCGTGGATTGAAACAACGTTGATTGTCATCATCTTACTTCTCCTATCCCAGTCGCTCCCCTCGCGGGGGGCGTGGATTGAAACTCATGCGCAGGTGGGGTTATCTCGATCCGAATGATGTCGCTCCCCTCGCGGGGGGCGTGGATTGAAACTCGGTCATAGCTGTCGCCTCAGACAAGTGTCAAGTCGCTCCCCTCGCGGGGGGCGTGGATTGAAACTCCGTCTGAGGCGGTGGTCGCAGCCATCTTGTGTGGTCGCTCCCCTCGCGGGGGGCGTGGATTGAAACCCGCGGTACCAGACGGTCATGTCGAGGACGTAAGTCGCTCCCCTCGCGGGGGGCGTGGATTGAAACTCTCGCCATGTTGCCATGTTGGTATAACCCGGAAGTCGCTCCCCTCGCGGGGGGCGTGGATTGAAACGTAGATTGACCATCTCATTGATGCCGTCTCCTCTAGTCGCTCCCCTCGCGGGGGGCGTGGATTGAAACCATCGCCGCCACACCGACACGGTTTATGTATTACGTCGCTCCCCTCGCGGGGGGCGTGGATTGAAACGCGCAACGACCCGCGTACGGTGGCGTTCGTTGAAGTCGCTCCCCTCGCGGGGGGCGTGGATTGAAACGCAGCGTTAGCCGCTTTCATGCGCCAAACATCAGGTCGCTCCCCTCGCGGGGGGCGTGGATTGAAACTCTTTCATCTGTGCTATACTTTCTTTTAGTTCAAGTCGCTCCCCTCGCGGGGGGCGTGGATTGAAACCAATTAGTTGGCTTTCCTACGCCGAATCCGATAAGTCGCTCCCCTCGCGGGGGGCGTGGATTGAAACGCGCGCTATCTCACTCCCACGCCGCATGAGCGGCGTCGCTCCCCTCGCGGGGGGCGTGGATTGAAACAATCTCCTTTGTGGTGTTTGCAAAAACTATCAAGTCGCTCCCCTCGCGGGGGGCGTGGATTGAAACATGGTGGTTACTTGCGCCTCAAGGATCGTCAACCCGTCGCTCCCCTCGCGGGGGGCGTGGATTGAAACTGGTGCGAAACCAATAAAGTTCATGTATTGGTCGCAAGTCGCTCCCCTCGCGGGGGGCGTGGATTGAAACAACGGAACGTGTTTTATCCGCGCGATAAGAGACAAGTCGCTCCCCTCGCGGGGGGCGTGGATTGAAACAGCTCGACCAGCATATCCCCATAAAGCAGCCTCGTCGCTCCCCTCGCGGGGGGCGTGGATTGAAACGTCAATCACCTCTCTGACCTTCTCGGACATGTTGTCGCTCCCCTCGCGGGGGGCGTGGATTGAAACGTGTAAAGTTACTCATTAGCAGCCTCCTTCATCAGTCGCTCCCCTCGCGGGGGGCGTGGATTGAAACCAATGGCGATTGGCGCCGCTTACGCCGCTCCAGGGTCGCTCCCCTCGCGGGGGGCGTGGATTGAAACATGCTCGATAAGCAACAGGTTTCCAAACTGTAAAGTCGCTCCCCTCGCGGGGGGCGTGGATTGAAACACACCAAAATGCCCTGTCGGCATCACTCATTATCGTGTCGCTCCCCTCGCGGGGGGCGTGGATTGAAACTTCGCCGTCGTCGAAAATGGCGAGCTGCAAAGGGGTCGCTCCCCTCGCGGGGGGCGTGGATTGAAACGTTACATCATCGTTACAACCGTTGTAACGATTCGGTCGCTCCCCTCGCGGGGGGCGTGGATTGAAACAGGTTTCGCAACTCGGCATTTTCCCCAGGCAGGAGTCGCTCCCCTCGCGGGGGGCGTGGATTGAAACATACCCAAGCCGTTGCAGCAGCGTGTCCTGTGACGTCGCTCCCCTCGCGGGGGGCGTGGATTGAAACTATAGGCTCAGGCAGTTCTACAGGCGCAAGCAGGTCGCTCCCCTCGCGGGGGGCGTGGATTGAAACCTTGCCGCAAGACGGGCATGGAACGGGCAAGTCGTCGCTCCCCTCGCGGGGGGCGTGGATTGAAACGTAATACGCATCAGGCTGCATAATATGCTGTTCGGTCGCTCCCCTCGCGGGGGGCGTGGATTGAAACTGGCAATCAACAATCGGGCTAAATGGATAAACCCGTCGCTCCCCTCGCGGGGGGCGTGGATTGAAACCGTCGCCAGATATCCACTAAACTGCCGTAACTCGGTCGCTCCCCTCGCGGGGGGCGTGGATTGAAACTTACCCGCTATGTGCTATTATACGTGTGCGGGTGGTCGCTCCCCTCGCGGGGGGCGTGGATTGAAACTTTGCCCGCCCTCCTGTGAACTCATATCCTCCCCGTCGCTCCCCTCGCGGGGGGCGTGGATTGAAACTACCACCTACAGAGTTGCACCAGTTTGTATAATCGTCGCTCCCCTCGCGGGGGGCGTGGATTGAAACAAATAGGTGAGATGTCTTATAACATAGGATCTTTGCGTCGCTCCCCTCGCGGGGGGCGTGGATTGAAACTCGATAATTGTCGGAATCTTGCCAAGCCCAGCATGTCGCTCCCCTCGCGGGGGGCGTGGATTGAAACCCGCCGCTCTTTGTAAGTGACCCGCCGGAAAACAGTCGCTCCCCTCGCGGGGGGCGTGGATTGAAACAACTTGCATATCGGCAACCAGTGGACAGCGCGAGTCGCTCCCCTCGCGGGGGGCGTGGATTGAAACCATATATCTAGAGGAGAGGCAAATATCTTGGCTTGTCGCTCCCCTCGCGGGGGGCGTGGATTGAAACCGCACCGGCGAGAGCGGCGGTCAGGAATCGAACCGTCGCTCCCCTCGCGGGGGGCGTGGATTGAAACTGGTTACTCTTACTTATCGTGATGTGTCTGGTTGGCGTCGCTCCCCTCGCGGGGGGCGTGGATTGAAACGGTTGTGCGCCGCGCGGCATGTAATCAGTATAGGTCGCTCCCCTCGCGGGGGGCGTGGATTGAAACTGGGGTGGTGGTGTTTTGCAAGTGTCTCTTCCTAAAGTCGCTCCCCTCGCGGGGGGCGTGGATTGAAACGCGGTTGATGGATGTGGATCAATCCTAGACTATGGTCGCTCCCCTCGCGGGGGGCGTGGATTGAAACTCTACTCCCATGCTTCAACGCCAAAACCGCAGCTGTCGCTCCCCTCGCGGGGGGCGTGGATTGAAACTTCAGCCGCTTTGACGGTGAGAGTCATCGAGGACAGTCGCTCCCCTCGCGGGGGGCGTGGATTGAAACGTCAAGGGGTGATTTAGGGTGATTTCACCGCTTTTGTCGCTCCCCTCGCGGGGGGCGTGGATTGAAACATCCAGCGCGTGTTTGACGTGATGGGACAGACGCGTCGCTCCCCTCGCGGGGGGCGTGGATTGAAACGATAAGTCTTGCTAGTATAAGATAATAAATAGTAGGTCGCTCCCCTCGCGGGGGGCGTGGATTGAAACATCACAGACCAATCTTCTGCAATTTCTTCGATTTGTCGCTCCCCTCGCGGGGGGCGTGGATTGAAACTGGAACTACACCGCGTGATGCTGGTGGTTTCTCAACGGTCGCTCCCCTCGCGGGGGGCGTGGATTGAAACCTCGGCAAGCGCCCGCTGGCGTGTAATGCGCTCCGCGTCGCTCCCCTCGCGGGGGGCGTGGATTGAAACGCGTACTCTGCTTGTGTATATGAGATTTGTGCCGTCGCTCCCCTCGCGGGGGGCGTGGATTGAAACTTTAGATTGGTCGTGATAAACGTTGAGAAGCCGCGTCGCTCCCCTCGCGGGGGGCGTGGATTGAAACCTCCCACTGCCCGCTATAAGTGGATAGATAAGCGTCGCTCCCCTCGCGGGGGGCGTGGATTGAAACTTCTCTCATTATCCTGATGTGTTGGATGAAATTAGTCGCTCCCCTCGCGGGGGGCGTGGATTGAAACGAAGGCTATCTATCGCTCATTGTAGCTGGGGGGGTGTCGCTCCCCTCGCGGGGGGCGTGGATTGAAACCCCACATGATGACCGGCGCCGCACTTGTTGACGTCGCTCCCCTCGCGGGGGGCGTGGATTGAAACCCCCTTTTGGTTGTGCTATTAATGACCCTCCCGGGTCGCTCCCCTCGCGGGGGGCGTGGATTGAAACATCGTCAACCTGAAGAATATCGCCGGGTTGAAAGTCGCTCCCCTCGCGGGGGGCGTGGATTGAAACTGACACGCATCCGTCCTGAAGACGTGGGAGGCTGGTCGCTCCCCTCGCGGGGGGCGTGGATTGAAACTCCGTAACTGATCTGCCGCATCCTTTTTGGCATAGTCGCTCCCCTCGCGGGGGGCGTGGATTGAAACATAAGCAAAAGCTGACTGAGGAAGAAAAGCAAAAAGTCGCTCCCCTCGCGGGGGGCGTGGATTGAAACTTTCCTCCTGTGCAAGGCTGCCCCGTTGGGTGCGTCGCTCCCCTCGCGGGGGGCGTGGATTGAAACTCCACCGCGGCTGTCACAGCTCGACATGCTGCCGCGTCGCTCCCCTCGCGGGGGGCGTGGATTGAAACTCAGGATGAGCTAAAGGAGATATACAAAAAGAGACGTCGCTCCCCTCGCGGGGGGCGTGGATTGAAACCCGCTTTCAGAGATTGTCAAGCTCCATCGGGACGTCGCTCCCCTCGCGGGGGGCGTGGATTGAAACTCATCATCTGGTTGACCATCGCTAATCACAACGAAGTCGCTCCCCTCGCGGGGGGCGTGGATTGAAACAGTCCCAGCCGCATCTGCGCCAGCTTGCGACTCATGTCGCTCCCCTCGCGGGGGGCGTGGATTGAAACTCCTAGCTTCACTAATAGATGAGTATGGCATAATGTCGCTCCCCTCGCGGGGGGCGTGGATTGAAACTTACGAGTTGAAATGCCCTAGTTTGGT
>JABLWW010000018.1 GCA_013178295.1 Anaerolineae bacterium
GTCGCTCCCCTCGCGGGGGGCGTGGATTGAAACTCCTAGCTTCACTAATAGATGAGTATGGCATAATGTCGCTCCCCTCGCGGGGGGCGTGGATTGAAACTTACGAGTTGAAATGCCCTAGTTTGGTAGACGAGTCGCTCCCCTCGCGGGGGGCGTGGATTGAAACTTACGAGTTGAAATGCCCTAGTTTGGTAGACGAGTCGCTCCCCTCGCGGGGGGCGTGGATTGAAACAATCCGGGATAGGCTTGGGCGGAGCACCGACTTGTCGCTCCCCTCGCGGGGGGCGTGGATTGAAACAGGAGATGGAGTAACAGTACCCCAACCGACAGGAGGTCGCTCCCCTCGCGGGGGGCGTGGATTGAAACGTCGCTACCCAGAATCATAGAGAGGGACATCGAGGTCGCTCCCCTCGCGGGTGCAACAAGAGCTGCTTAAATCATCGCTCCGCTGCCGCGCGGCACAAACTGCAAATCCCCGCCCCTAAAGGGTGGGGAGAACGTCATCAACGCATGGCTCAGATGGATGGGGTTGGTGCTTGGGGCTGGCTTGACGGCGCACACGCCTGGAAAAGACCCAATAGAGCTGCACCGTGCGCCAGAATGCCACCGCTGCCATGCCGTGTGCCAGAACGGCAAACAATGGCGGCGTTTGCAGGGTGTAATAGTTCCAGCACAGCCGCGTCGTCCCCCAGCGTTCCAAAAAGTAGCCCAGCCCTGCCCCGGCGATGAAGGTGAGGGTCATGGCGCGCTTGTCGGTGGGGGTGAGGATCAGAAACGCACACAGCAAAAGCGCCATCCGCGTCAAGGATTTGTCCACGCTGACCCACACAAAGGGGATCATGATGGCATAGAAACTGGCAAAGAGCAGCCAGTAGAGCACAGCAAAGAGCCGGTCGGGCAGACGGCGGGTCAGGTGGTTGAGGGCGCGGTAGAGGCGGTCAATGGACAGGCTGGCGATTGGCCAGGCAGGGATGATCCACAGCGGCGGGCGTTCAAAGGTGTAGTAATACCACAGATTGGTCTGCGTGCCCCAGCTTTCAATCACCAGTCCCCCGGCAAAACCCACCAGCACGATGGGCAGGTCGGTTTTGATGTTGGCGTTTGCCATGATGAGCAGCGACATGGCGGCAAAGTTGCCCAGCAGCAGCCAGTCAATTTGCCACCAGATGGGAATCTCGGGGTTGAAGGTGTTGAGATATTCCACCACCAGCGGCCACCAGATATAACCGATGAGAAAGAGCAGCGCCACAAACGCGCTCATCATGTAGTAACTGGTGCGGTTCCAGCGCAGGTAGCGTTTGAGCATACGGCTTACTTCACTGTGTAGCGGGTGGGTGTGCTTTGCCCGGCGCGCTCGATTTCTTTTTGCAGAATGCGGCGCAAAATGGCAAGCGAGGCGGCATAGGTCGAATCCATGCCAAAATAGGAAAGCGTCCCGGCACCCAGATTTTTGCCCTTGCTCAGCGGCGTGTCCGAAGCGTAATGCACAATTCCCAGATCAAACGGCAGCCCATAGAGATTGACGATTTCGTTCACCGGATGCCGTTTGGGGCGGTACATCTCATACACTGCCGAGAGGTAAGGTCCGGCTTCCATTTCGATATCGGTATACCCCTCGCGGTAGATAACGTCCATGATGCGGGCGTTTTGCAAAAAGGTACCCAGCACGCTGACCGCTTTTTGATTATCCAGAACCGTGCCATAGACGAGATAAGGGGCAACGTCGGCGGCGCTGAAGGCATTTTGGAAGAGATAGGTGTTCTGCGAATGCTCATCGTGTACCACATTGGGGATCATCACATCCCCGATGACGCCGTTGAGCGTGGCAGCTTTGCCCATGATATATACTCCCAGAATCGGGTCGGCATGCTCGGCGACTTTGGTGAGGACGTTATAGGCTGCCAGCCCCAGCGGGTAATCAATGTTCAGGATGAGGGCGTCGCTGCGGCGCAGGAGGGTCATGTTTTCGGTTTGCAGACGCGGGTCAAGGTTTTCAAAAGGCAGGCGCGAGACCTCAATCACCTGTGCTTCCACATCCAGATAGTGCTCGCTGGGGATGCGCATGATGCCGCAGCGCTGTTCGTAGGCTTTCTGTTCCGCAATCAGGCGCTGCCCGTGTGGGCTTTGTTGATATTTTTTGAGCAGGTAGTAAAAGAAGTTCTCTTCGCCGCAGGCTGAATGACAGTTTTGGATGGACTGCCACTCCGCAAGCAGCGCAGCGTTTTCCTTCTCTTCCAGGAATTCCACCAGCGTTTGTTTGTACTGCAAGGCAAAGCCGGTTGCCAGGTTGAGGATGCTGTGGGTGTTGCTGGAGATGAAATACACCGGACGTTCGAGCAAATCGGGGCAGATGCGCTCGATGTTCTCCCACCAGGCGCGCGTCGAGCGCCAATACTCTGCCAGCGAGCCGCTCAACAAGCGTACTCGCAGGTCGCATTTTTGTTTCTGGATGGTGTAGAGGTTGGCGGCAAAGGCGCTGCCCCAAATGGTGCGCAGGCGTGCCAGGTCGTCCGTTTCCATGAGCAGGGCATTTGCCAGCGCTGAGAAGGCAGCCCCATCGGCAACGGCATCTTCGAGCTTCAGCGCGGGCGGCAGACGTTGCAGCAGCAGGTTGAGCTTGTTCCATTCGATTTGATAGGCGGTCAGGGTGGGGATGAGGTCTTCGATATCCGTGCGGCTGCCGATAAAACAGGCAAGCACTCCGCTGGAGGGGTCAAAAAAACAGCGCCGTCGGCGGGCGCGGGCGCTGACTTCCTGCCAGCTTTCCACGTCATAACCGCGTTCGGCAAAGACCTTTGAGCTTTGCCCCAAGATAACCGAGCGTGTCTGTGGCATACACTCTGGCAGACGCAGAAGGGTGTAAATGAAGGCAGATGTGTCGGGTGACTGGCTGCGCGCTCCCTGATGCAGCAGCGAGTTCATTCCGGCGTGCACTTCTTCGAGCGTGCGGATGTCCACCTCGCTGGTGGCGCGCAGCAGCGAGAAGACGGTGCGCAGAAAAAGCTCGATTTCTTCGGATGCAGTTTTGGGTACGGTACGTTCCATCTTGACACACTCCCTTCTGACAGGTGGATATTATATCCCAGCCCGCGGCGCAGGGGTATTTTCATGGCAGTGTATCGTTTTGCAGGTTTTGGCGGGGAACCGAAAGACGGTATAATGCGTTAACAGATCAACGGATTCTTATGAAACGGTTGCTTTGCCGCGCATTGGTCGGGGTGTGCTGATATTGTGCGGCGAGGCTGAAATGAGGTGCTATGATGAAATCTCAGCGAAACCGCAAGCGTGTAGTTGCATGGCTTTTGATGTTGGCGCTGCTGGCGAGCTGTGCTCCCCAAGCGGCGCCGCTGGCGACTACAATGACGCCTCCGGCAGCAGAGCAGACCCCGCCTGCCGCGCCAGCGTACACTCCTCCTGACCTTTCGGCTGTCGATGTCGAATCAGTCCCCCCGCAGGTGATTGATTACCGCCCGCTGCCGGAAGATCAGCCTGCTGCGGATGCCGCCGTGGAGCTGGTCTTTGACCGCGCTATGGACACGCAAAGCGTCGAGAAGGCTTTCAGCATGACGGACGAAGACGGGCAGACGCTGCGCGGCAGTTTCGGCTGGCAGGGGAAGGAGCATCTGACGTTTCAGCCTGCCCGCCCGCTGCGGCAGGGTGCATATTACCGCGTTGTGCTGCAGCCCGCAGCGCGCTCGGCGGCAGGGGTGGAAATGGGCAATGCCTTCTCGTTCCGCTTTCGAACCGTCGCTTCGCTGGCGGTCAGTCAGACGTTGCCTGCCGATGGGCAGGTGGGTGTGGATGTCGATAGCGACATCACCGTCTTTTTCAACCGCCCGGTGGCGGCGCTGGGAATTGCTGAGGAGCAGGAAGACCTGCCCCAACCATTGACCTTTGACCCGCCGCTGGAAGGAACAGGGAGATGGGTGAGCACCTCTGTGTATGTCTTTCAGCCGCAAAAGCCGCTGACGAGCGCCACCACCTACCGCGCCAGCGTAGCAGCCGGGCTAAAGGATTCCAGCGGAGAGGCAGATATGGCAATGGCAGAAGCCTATACCTGGCGATTTACCACACTGCCTCCTGCTCTCTACAGCTTTGTGGTAGATGAAAAAGAGTATGACGTGTACGATCCAGGACAGGGGGCTGGGGTTTCGCTGTCGCCCAAGATCAAAATCGTCTTTACTCAGGCGATGGAACGCGCCAGCACACAGCGCGCTCTGCAGATCACCGATTCGGGCGGGCGTTTGCTGCCCTTCCGCGCCGTGTGGAGCGCTGACAGCCGTGTGCTCACCGTAACCCTGCAGCAGATGCTCAGCCTCGATTCGCCCTATACGCTGCAACTGAGCACAGACGCGCAAGCCGCCGATGGCGGTGCGCTGGCGAGCGCTCTCCAATGGGAATTCCGCACGGTTACCGCTCCCGCTGTCGTTTCGACCTCTCCGGCAGATGGCGATGAAAATGCGGACATGTTCGTCTTTTCCATCCAGTTCAAGACGCCGATGCGGGTTAATACCATCCCGGCGCGGGTCAGGTTCTCGCCATCCCTGCCAGGCAGACCGGGCGGGCAGCCGGACTGGTACTACGATGAGAGCAATAACAGCGCCACGTTTTATGGACTCAAGCCCTCGACGCAGTATACGGTTGAGATTCTGCCCGGTATGCAGGACGCGTATGGCAACTTGCTGCGCGAGGGAAAGACAGTGCGCTTTTCCACCGCCGCGGCTCATCCCAGTGCCTATCTGAATATGCTTTACCAGCCCATCTACCGCACCAGCGCCGAGCAGGCGTTTTATGTCTCTTATACCAACGTAGAGAGTCTGGACTTTAAAATCTACCGTGTCAACCCCGCCGACCTGGCAAAGTTTGTCCCTGATGAAGACCGCAACTACACAAAGGAAATGCTGGTAGCCGATTTTCGCTATACAACCAAAGGCAGACGGGATGAGGGTTCGCTGGACAAGGTGGAAATCCGCACGCTCAATGGTGAACCGCTGCCGCCGGGGGCATATTTTTTGACGCTTGACAGCCAAGATATTGAGCATGACAGCCAGTATCTGGACAGCCGCTATTTTGTGATTACGGATATCTTTTTGGCGTTCAAAAACAGTCCGGGCGATGCGCTGGTGTGGGCAACCGAGGCTGCCAGCGGCAAGCCGCTTGCCGGGCTAAAGCTCGAACTGTATGGGTTGAGCGGCAATGAGAAATGGGTTGGGCTGGGAAGCGGCGCAACCGATAAAGACGGCTTGCTGCATCTCAACGTTGACCCGGGGTATGAAACGCGCTATGCCGTCAGTGCGGAGGGGGAAGCGTTCACCTTTGCGCAAAGTAATTGGAATGAGGAAGTATCGCCGTACGCCTTTGGATACACGGATACCTTCTACGCTGGCGAAGGGTTCAACACGTTAGCGTATATTTACACTGACCGCCCCATCTACCGTCCCGGACAGACGGTGTATTTCAAGGGCATTGTGCGCCGCGACGATGACCTCAACTACCTCCTGCCGGATTTGAAAGAGGTGGAAGTGCTGATTTACGATTACGACAAACAAGTCAGTCAGCAGGTGCTGCCGCTTTCGGCTTCGGGGACGTTTGACGGCTCTTTCACCCTTGCTGAAGAAGCCGCGCTGGGGACATACAGCGTGTGGGTCCGGCAGCCCGGCGAGGACGACCGAAACTATGGCGGGGTGGAGTTCAATGTGGCGGAGTACCGCAAACCTGAATTCCAGGTTGACCTGAGCGCCGACCCAACAAACTTGCTTTTGGGAGAAGCGTTCACGGCGCGGGTGGAGGCTTCGTACTACTCTGGCGGGGCGCTTGACCAGGCGTCGGTCAGCTGGGTGTTGCGCGCCCGTCCGTTTGTCTATACCCCGCCGGAAGCCTACTCCGGCTACAGCTTTTCGAGCGCGGCGCTGGATGACGACTGGCGCGCCTACCGCTATGAATATGAGGGGCAAAAAGAAATTTCAAAAGGGCGGCTGGTGACGGATGAGAAAGGCGTGGCGGTTTTCAAAGTCCCGGTGGAGATTCCCACCACCAGCGCCAGCCAGCAGTTGACGCTGGAAGCCAACATTACCGATTTTTCCGGCAACCTGGTCAGCAGCCGGGTGGATGTTACCGCCCACCGCGCCGCGCTGTATGGCGGCATTCGCCCAAGCAAATACGTGGGCAAGGAGGGCGAGGAACAGACCTTTGAAGTGGTGGTGCTGGATTGGGATGGCGACCCGGTTGCAAATCAGACGGTCAGCGTGGCAATCAGCGAGCGCCAGTGGTACAGCGTGCAGAAACAAGACGCACAGGGTGTGCTGCGCTGGGAGACGAATGTCAAAGACGTCCCGGCGGGCACCTTCGACCAGGTAACGGATGCAGAGGGCAAGGCGGCGGTGCGTTTCACCCCGTCGAAAGGCGGCATCTACCGTGCGGTGGTAACGGTTACCGATGCGCAGGGCAGGGTCAACAAGTCGGCTGCCTATCTGTGGGTGGCGGGAGCCGGGTATATTCCCTGGCGGCAGTCAAGCGACCGCACGTTTCAGCTGGTGAGCGACCGCAGCAGCTATCAGCCGGGAATGAACGCCGAGATTCTCATCGCTTCCCCGTTTCAGGGGGAGGCGTATGCGCTGGTAACGGTGGAACGCGGCAAGGTACGTCAGAAAGAGGTGCTGCTTCTGACCAGCAATTCAACCATTTACCACCTGCCCATCGGTGAGGATATGGCTCCGGCGGTGTATGTCTCGGTAACGGTGGTCAAGGGCGTGGATGACACCAACCCGCTGCCATCGTTTAAGACCGCTATCACGCGCATCAACGTCTCCACCGAAAAGAAGGTGCTTCAGATGTCTCTGACGCCGGACCGCACCCAGGCAGCGCCGGGGGAAAAGGTTACCTATGCCATCCGCACGCTGGATGCGGACGGCAAACCCGTGTCTGCCGAGCTTTCGCTGGCGTTGACCGACCTAGCGGTTCTGGCGCTGAGCGAGCCGAACAGCCCGCCGCTGGAGACGTTCTTTTACGGGATGCGCGGTCTTTCGGTACGCACCATCCTTTCGCATTCGATGAATGTGGATGCGTATAACGCCATGCTCAACGAGATGGTGGAGGGGCGGGCAATGGGCGATGGCGGAAAGGAGAGTCCGTATCTGGGGGTAGTGGGGGTACGTCAGAAATTTGAGGATACCGCCTACTGGAACGCTCTGGTGCAGACGGATGAACAGGGCAAGGCAGAGGTAACCATTACCCTGCCGGATAATCTGACCACCTGGCGTATGGATGCCCGCGCGGTTACCAACGATACACTGGTGGGCGAAACCACCAGTGACATTATCAGCCGCAAGGCGCTGATGGTGCGCCCGCAAACGCCGCGCTTTTTTGTTATCGGCGACCAGGCGCAGGTGGCGGCGGCTGTTCACAACGACACGGGCAAAGCGTTGACCATCACCGCCAGTCTGGAGGCAAAAGGGGTAGAACTGTTGGATAAAGCCGATCAGGAAGTGGTGCTGCAGAGCGGGCAACAGGCGTTGGTCACATGGAGGGTGCGCGTCCCGCCGGACAGCCAGCGCGCTGACCTGCTCTTCCGCGCCCAGGGCGGCGGGTATGCGGATTCTTCGCTGCCGCCGCTGGGAACGCTGGAAGGACAGGGGATTCCCATCTACCGCTATCAGGCGCCGGAAACGGTGGGCACCTCTGGCGAGGTAGGCGCAGCCGAGACGCGCAGCGAGTTGATCTACCTGCCGCGCCGCTATCAGGTCAGTTCGGGTAATCTCCGTGTTCAGATTGAGCCTTCGCTGGCGGCGGGGATGGAGAGCGGTCTGGAATATCTGGAAACGTATGCCTATCAGAGTGTGGATGTCAATGTTTCGCGCATCCTGCCGTCCGCGGCACTGCTGCGGGCATTGCAAACCTCAGGTTTTGAGGATAAAAGCCTGGCGGAGAAACTCGACCGCCAGGTGAGCGCCTCGCTGCAGCAGCTTTACAACCAGCAGAATTACGATGGCGGCTGGGGCTGGTGGAGCGGGATGGAGAGCGACCCGCTGGTCAGCACCTATGTGCTGCTGGGAATGGCAGAGATGCTCGACAGCGGTTACACGGTGGATGAGAATGCTCTGGAGAATGGACTGGGCTACCTCAGGGATCAGATGGAGCAGCTAGAGGGTGATCAGGGGCTTTCTCCTCTTGTGCGCAGCAACCGTCAGGCGTTTATGCTCTACACGCTTGCCCGTCACGGCAGCTATTACTTTGCGTTGATTGACAGGCTTTACGAGCAGCGGCTGACGCTTTCGCTGCACGCCAGGGCTTTTCTGGCACAGGCGATTCATCTGCTCAACCCACAGGACGAGCGATCGAAAACCCTGGTTTCGGAGCTGGAAGCCGCAGCAACACGCTCTGCCAGCGGCGCCAGCTGGGAAGAAAAAGACCCCGACCCATGGAACTGGAACACTGACACGCGTACCACCGCCATTGTCCTGCATGCGCTGGTGCAGATTGACCCGCAGAGCAGTATGACGGTCAACGGCATCCGCTGGCTGATGCACCACCGCCGCAATGGCTGCTGGCTGGGGACATACGAAACCGCCTGGGTGTTGACCACACTGGCAAACTGGCTGGAAGTGAGCGGCGAATTGAAAGCCAATTATGCGTATGCCTTGTCGCTCAACGGCAAGACGCTGCAGGAAGGGCAGGTCAACCAGCAAAACCTGCGCGATGTCCGCGCACTGCGTGTGGATATTGCCGATCTGCTGACAGACGGGGCGAACCGTCTGGTCTTTGGGCGCAGCGATGGCGAGGGCAGGATGTATTACAGTGCGTTTTTGACGCTTGACCTGCCAGTGGATCAGATTCAGCCGCTCGATCAGGGTTTTTCCATCAGTCGGCGCTATTTCCGTCAGAGCGACCCCGACAAGCCGATCAACACCGCCGCAGCGGGCGAGATTCTAGAAGCCGAGCTGACCATTGTGGTGCCCAACAGGCTGCACTATGTGATGATCACCGACCCGCTGCCAGCAGGCTTGGAAGCTGTAGACAGCACGCTCAAGACAAGTTCGCAGGGCAGCCCGTATCAGTCGTTTGATTGGGGGCGCTTTGACAGGGAGGGCTGGGGATGGTGGTACTTCCGCCATGTGGAACTGCGCGATGAAAAAGTTGCCCTGTTTGCCGATTGGCTGCCAGCCGGAATCTATATCTACCGCTATCGTGTGCGCGCCGTCACCCCTGGCACGTATCAGGTCATCCCGCCCACCGGGCAGGAGGTGTACTTTGCCGATGTGTATGCGCGCGGGGCGGGCAGCGTGTTTGTGGTGAGGTAAAAGCGCGCTGAGAAGATTATGGCATTGCCTGCACGCTAAAATGGACGGGCGGGCTTGTGATGCGTTTGCCATCTGCGCCCTCTGCCTGCGCCCATACGGTGTGGCTGCCGGGCGCAAGTTGCCACCATGCGGTGTAGGGCGGCTGGGAGGTGGTCTCCAGCGCCTTGTTGTTCAGATAGATGACCACATTGCTCAAACCGGCGGCGGCGCTGGCTTCCAGGCGTATTTGCTGGCTCTCGGCGGGCAGGCGGGGCGAGATGGTGTACAGCGCGCCCTCTCCCGGCGAGACGATGATCAGCCCTGCCTGCGCTGTCTGGGCTGGCGCAGCCGCTGACTGTCCTTGCAGCAAATCTGCCCATAGCAGCAGACCGCGCTGCCGTGCCCATGCCGCAGCTTGCGGCGGCAGGTCAAGGGCAATGACCTCCATGCGCCGTTCGGGCGGCGTCTGCTCGCTGGCGAGCGTCCCGCTGGCGGTGTCAATCAACACGCGGCGCACCATCGTGTCCGTTTGTTGTGGCAGGGTGCCCTCGATAAACCACTCCAGTTTGCGCTGGGTGCAGGCTGCGCTGGGGAGCATCCCCGAAAGGGCACAGACCTCTGCCTGCACCAAACCAGGGGGGCGCTCAAATGCCTGCGGGGGTTTTCCTGCCAGCAGCCTGCGCATGACAACATGCCAGATGGGTGCCGCCCCGCCCAGCCCGGTGATGTTGTACATGGGTTCGTTTTTGGTGTTGCCCACCCACACGCCCACTGCCAGATCAGGGGTATAACCCAGCGTCCAGTTATCGTGAAAATTGGAGGTGGTGCCTGTTTTGGCGGCTGCCGGTTGCCCGATGTTGAGCGCGCTGTGCGCTGGAAAACCCAAACGGCGGGCGTTGTCGTCGCTGAGAATGTCTGAAATGAGCCATGCGACGCGCGCATCCAGAACGCGCGCCGCGTTGGGCTGCGGCGCGGTGTAGAGCGTCTTTCCGTCTGCGCTGTGGATATCGAGGATAAAAACGGGCTGCACACGGTAGCCGCCGTTTGCCAGCGCAGCGTAGGCAGCCGTCAGATCGAGCAGACGCACCTGCCCGCCGCCCAGCGCCAGGGCAATGTCGGCATCTTCCAGCGAGAGGGTATCCACGCCCAGCGTGTGCATCAGACGGATAAAATTTTCCAGCCCCAGATGATGCAGCGTGATGACAGCCGGGATGTTGAGCGAGGAAGCCAGCGCTTCGCGCACCAGCACCGGACCGTTTTCCTGGTTGTTGAAGTTTGTCGGGGTGTAGAGTTTGCCGTCGCGCGTCTGAAAGTGGGTGCTTACGTCCAGAATCATCGTAGCGGCAGTCCATGGCTGAGGCGCAGCGGGGTCGAGCGCCAGCGCGTAGAGAAAGGGTTTGAGCGCCGATCCGGGCTGGCGCGGCATGATTGCCATGTTGATGGCGCCGTTGTGCCGGGCGTCAAAGTAATCGGGGCTGCCAACCATTGCCAGCACCTCGCCGCTGTGCGGGTCAAGCGCCACAACCGCGGCATTGTTGACATTGTGTTTTGCCCCGCTTTTGCGCAGTTTTTCCAGCTGATCAGCGACTGCTTTTTCGGCGCTGCGCTGGGCGTTGAGGTCAAGCGTGGTGCGCACCACCAGCCCGCCGCTTTCGAGGATTTCTTGCGGGGTGTAAAGGCGGTCTATCGAAGAACGCACCAGCATCACAAAGTGCGGCGCCTGCATGGGGTAGGGGGCACTTGCCAGCGCCAGCGGCTGTTGATCGGCAGATCGACGCTGTTCGGAGGTGATGTAGCCTTGTTTTTCCATCAACCCCAGCACCATTGCCCGCCGCTGTTGGGCGGCTTCCGGGTTGGTGAAGGGGTTATACAGGGCTGGCGCCTGCGGCAGACCGGCAAGCAGGGCGCATTCCGCCAGGCTGAGCTGTTCCACAGGTTTGCCAAAGTATGTGCGCGCCGCGGCTTCGGCGCCGTAGGTCATCCCGCCGTAGTAGGTCTGATTGAGGTACAGTGCCAGGATTTCGTCTTTGGTGTAGCGCTGGGTGATTTGCCAGGCGAGCACGGCTTCGCGCAGCTTGCGCCGCAGGCTGCGCTGGCTGCGCTCGGCGGGGGTCATCAGCAGCGTACGGGCAACCTGCTGGGTGATGGTGCTGCCGCCAGCAAGTACCTCGCCGCCGCGCAGGTTGATCCACAGAGCGCGCAGAACGCCGAACGCGTCCACGCCCGGGTTCTGGTAGAAGCTTTTATCCTCGGTAGCGATGGTTGCCTGACGCAGGGCAGGCGGGATGCGTTCCAGCGGCAGGCTGATCTGGCGTCCGCCCTGCGGGTCGAGAACCTCGTAAAGCACCTGCCCGTTGCGGTCGGTGATGCGCACGCTGGGGGTTTGCACGCGCCAGTGTTCCGGGTCAATGGCAGGCAGGTCTGTCAGCGCCCACAGACACCACGCAGCAGCAAGCAGAAAAAGGGTTGCTGCCGCAGCGAGTATGAAGCTGAACACACGCCCAAAGCGGGCAGGTCTTGCGCTGCTTTGACGCATAGCTTGATTTTAACGGCATTTGGCGCTGGGGCGGCGGGGGAAGTGAAACCCTGCCCCTGTGCTGCTGTGAGGGGATCATTGTTTCCAAAACAAAATTTGCAGGCGGGGACTTGTGCAAGCAGAACAGTTTATACAGAAAATAACGGCAAAGGTGTTTGATCCCACGTTTGCCCATCGAGTACTCGTCCTGCCTTTTTTTTATTTATCCCCCCCCATTGTTTGAAGAAGAAGGGTACTCTATTGGCAAGGCATTGATCACGAATTTCGCGCACCCATTCAATCTTAATAGGACGTGCATATGGTCCCGACTCACCGCCGACAATAACCCAGTGAATCCCTTTCAGACTCAAGGTTGGAATAGGACCTAAAAGAGGTTCTAGCGACAAGAACTTTATCCTTGCGCGGGTTTTTTGTAAGTAATCAATCCGATAGGCGTAATCCTGGTTTTCAACACTGACACCCATCCAGACATTTCCAGGCCATTCCAAGATGGGATCAAGTTCAAGCAATCGTTCGGCACGCTTGGTAAGAATTTGGAAAGTATGCCAATGGGCACGGCGCATGACATCAAAGATACTCAAAATAAATGCAACAGGAGCGCTCTCGTGAAACAGATCGCTCATTGAATTGACAAAAATCATTTGAGGTTTATGCCACGATAATGGCTCGTTGAGTACCTCGGGGTGCAACGTAAGTGTAAAACCATTTTGGTACTTCTCTTGCCCCATTGCCTTTAGCCGTTCTGCCATACGTTCTGCATAGCAATGTTTGCAACCCGCACTGATTTTATTACAGCCTGTCAAGGGGTTCCATGTTGATTCTGTCCATTCAATGGATGATTTACTCACGGTTATGCCTTTTGAGTATCAAAACCTATAATTATTATAGCGCAAAAATTCTATTTATAACAATTTCATTTGCCCGTTTGCCATCTTTCTTGTTACGTCTTTCCAAAACTTGTTGCCGAGTGATGATTTGCAAACAAAAAGAAGGCGATATAATGGAGCATCTTTTGAGTTTTTGAACACAGGCTCATCCAATGGGTCGTCCACTTGATAACCAAAAGCTTTCAGTTTGCTTTTATAGTAGTCGAGAAGCGGACGGTGTAAAGATGTACCCACTGATAGATGTTGGCAGTATATATCGCGCCAATGGGTGTCACCAAAGAAATTATCAATGGGAGTTTGGGGTGATATGTTAATTTCTCTTGGAGCTTCCCTGCTAATTCCCATCTGCGGATAGTAAATGATCATATCAGTGCGCAATTGTGCAAGACGTTCAACCGTGTGCCAGTTTAATTCCAAGCCGTGTGGATCAAGAAATGCAAGATTGAGTGAAGTCCAGGTGTTCGGTATATAAACCTGGTTTTCCTTTTCGATAGTTTGAGCAACCTCTTCCACCACTATGTTCGCATCGCCTACTTGGAAAGAAATTTTTCCATATTCTAGGAAAGTTGCGCATCGCTTTTTTAGTGTCTCAATGTTTTCCAGGTCAATATCTGAAAAAAAGTATTTGTCAAAAGTTTTCTCTTGACTTATTGCAATAAGCGGCGAACCTTTCAAAATTTTCCCATTTGGTAATCTATTTTTCCCCGGACCGCTAAATAAATCAATATAATTGATCGCACGCCATTGTTTCTCGCTCATCGATACGATGAAACGGTGAAGGTACTGTGATAAAAAATATAACTTATTTTCTACCCATTCCCCAGCATCGCGGATCAGCAGCCCATCATCATCCGATTCCAAAAATTGTTTGTTCATGTTTGCTCTACCATAGATTCCGCCGCTACGCGCTGCGACCCACGCGGCAGGGCTGACTTGCCTGTAGGGTTAAGTATACAGCAAATCTCTTTTGACGTAAGGCTGAAAAAGCGGCAGAGTTGGGTATGATTTGATTGTGATTTTCGACATTTTCAATCAAGAGGTAAATATTTGCAGGGGATGGTCTTGGCTGTGTTTATTGATGCCTTAAATCAAGGTTAACAATACAAATACATTTTCATAACAAAAAGTTCTCGTTTTGAGGTAAGATATAGGGGAATTGACCGGCGCGTCAATCGTGTTTTCTAAAAACTTGACAATAAGGAGAGAAAAATGTTCAAGAGAGTGTTTTTTGTTGTTCTAGCGCTTGTTGTTGTGTTGAGCATGGCGCTTGCCGCTTGCCAGCCAGCGCCTGCACCGACCGAAGTTCCCCCCACCGAGGCGCCCCCGCCGACCGAAGTTCCCCCCACCGAGGCGCCCCCGCCGCCGCCCACTGCCACTCCTGAGCCTGAAATTGGCAGCGCGGAGAACCCGATTAAGGTGTTGTTTGTTCCTTCGGTGGATGCTCAGGCGATTGTTGCAGGCGGCGAAATTATGGCAAAAGCCCTCAATGAAGCCACCGGTTTGACTTTTGAGGTGAGCGTCCCAACCTCGTATGCTGCGACAATTGAAGAGATGTGCGCTTCGCCGAAAAACTCGATGGGCTTTATCCCCGCCTTGGGATATGTTTTAGCAAACCAGTTGTGCGGCGTTGATGTTGGCATTAAAGCGGTGCGTTATGGTTCAGCGGTCTATTGGGCGCAGTTTTTGGTGGCGCGCGATAGCGAGTACAAAACCTTGCAGGATTTGGCTGGTAAAAAATGGGGGCTGACAGACCCCGGCTCAACTTCAGGCTACATGGTGCCTTTGGTGATGCTGCAGGAGGCTGGCGTGGAAGTTGGCGAAAAGGTTGAGACGGGCGGACATCCGCAAGCGGTCAAAGCAGTTTATAACGGTGAAGTGGATTTTGCCACCACCTTCTACACCCCGCCGCTGAAGCCTGAAGGCGAGGAACCCTGGAAGGAAGGCGATCCCCCGGATATCCCTGACGAGCTGCTGGATCAGTGTGCGGTTACCGAAGACGGCAAGGGTATTGAATGCGGCGGATGGAAGGTATTGGATGCCCGTATCAATATTCGCGAGGAGGCTCCGGATGTCATTCAGAAGGTGCGCATTTTGACAATCTCGCAGGGTATTCCCAATGATACCCTGTCATTTGGCCCGGAATTCCCGGCGGATGTGCGCGAGAAAATCATTGCCGCCTTGTTAGATTTTTCCAAGACGGATAGCTGGAAAGAATCGATCGGGAGCAAGGATTTCTATAACTGGACCGGCATCACCGAAGCCAAAGACGAAGAATACGACTTTGTGCGCAAAATGGTTGAGGCGGTCGGAATTACTCTGGAAAGCTTAGGCAAATAAACTTTACGCTCAAATGTCCCGGACAGAGCTAGCACAATACCCGCTCTGTCCGGGATGTTATTATGTGTGTTTGCTGTTCGTTTTTTGTGCTGCTGTTACAAGAGGGTTTCCGTTTAAAACAGGATTTGAGATATAGATCATGCTTGAGGTGCGTGAGCTTACTAAGATTTATGAGGGCGGCGTACTGGCGTTGGATCGGGTTAGCTTTGAAGTGCCCAAGGGGCAGTTCCTGGCAGTAATTGGTTTGAGCGGGTCGGGAAAATCAACTCTGCTGCGCTGTATCAATCGCCTTGTTGATCCCACCAGTGGAAAAATTATCTGGGATGGCTATGATATTACAGCTGCCTCGCAGGATGAAATGCGCCACGTACGGCGTAAAATAGGCATGGTTTTTCAACATTTTAACCTGGTGGCGCGTTCATCGGTGTTGACCAATGTGCTGGCAGGAAGATTGGGATATGTTAACCCGTTTTGGAGTCTGATCAATCGTTTTTCAAGAGCTGATGTTGAAAAGGCACTGGGCGAACTGGAGCGGGTTGGGATACGCGACAAGGCAATGGTGCGGGCTGATGAGCTGAGCGGCGGGCAACAGCAGCGGGTGGGGATTGCACGCGCAATGATGCAGGAGCCGCAAATGATCCTCGCCGATGAACCAGTTGCCAGCCTGGATCCAGTTTTAGCGCACAGCATTATGCAATATTTGGAACAGGTTAACAAGGAAGGCGTAACAGTATTGTGTAGCCTGCATTTTTTAGATTTGGTGCACCGCTACGCAAATCGGGTGATCGCTTTAAACCAGGGGAAACTGGTATTTGATGGTCTTCCGACAGAGATTGACGATGAAAAGTTTAAAGAAATCTATGGACGGGAAGCCGAGCGGGTTGGGTAAGATCGCCATGTTTGTACGCAATTCCCGCCAGATGCTTAAATCAATTGGCTTGGGGGCGGCTATTTTTGCTGGATTGGTGATTTATGCTTATGGCTTTCAGGTTACCAAAGTTAATCTTCAGGAAACAAAATCTGAACGCCGTCAGACACAGTTAGTGCGCATTCTGCGTGCGCTTGCCAAGCCAGATTTGTTGACGTATCAGTACAAAGAGTTTGAAGTCAATGCCCCCATCATGGTGCCTTGCCCGCCTGAGGGATATACATCCCCAGCGGTGGATACCAGTCAGCCGTATATGCTCATTACGCCCCCGTGCGCCGCGCCCGGTGATATGGTGGTGGTGGAAGGGTTTCACTTTCAGCCAAATCAAAGCGGACCGCTGAGTTTTATCCCTCCTAGCGGGGTTAAGCTCAATTTGGGAACAATACAGACAGATGAAGATGGACGCTTCCGCCTTGAGGTGAAATTGCCCAAACGTGAGGCAAATGAGGTCAATTATATCCGCGGCGTTACCCGGCAGCGGGTTGGCATGCCACAGCTTTCGCAAACTGCGCGTGACACGTGGGATAAAATTGTCGAGACGGTTTTTCTGGCATTGCTTGCAACGACCATTGGAACGCTGATAGCTATTCCATTGAGCTTTTTTGCCGCCCAAAACCTGATGAAAGATATTACCAGCCCGCTGACGAGTGTGGCATTGAACATCTTGGCGCTCCCGCTGGGGTTTTATCTGGGGGGAAAGCTGGCGGCATGGGTTGCAGCCCTAATGCGTCCTGCGCTGCAAATGCCGCTGGTAATGCTGGCAGGAATAGGCGTTGGGGTGGCAGTCATGGTTGGCGGGATACGTTGGGCGCTGCCGCAGCAAGAAGAAAGCGTCAAGCCTTCTCTGTTTGTGCTGGTTTTGCGCGGGGCGGCTATCGCCGCGGCGCTGCTTGCAGGAATTTTTAGTCTGTTTCTGCTTTCCAGTCTGGCAATGGTAGTTGGGGATAAGCTGGCTAAGGCTTTGGGAGCTTTTGGTTTTCTGGGGCTGTTTATTGCAGACCTGGGGGAAATTCTTAATATGGCGCTGGTAGCGCTGGTCTCGCTGGCAGGTGCAGGGGTTTTCGCTGCGTATGCCGGGCAGCTTGGAAATCGGATAGCTCGGCAAACGACGCCTTTGCTTGCCAAACCATTGAGCGTTTTGCTTTCTGCGCTAGCGGGCGCTGTGCTTCTGGTGTTAACTTTGCAAGCGATTGATTGGTTTTATCAGATTGGCGACCCCAGAATCACTTTATGGGCGCCAGCGGTTATCGGCGGGGCAGCAGGGCTGCTTCTGGCATTCCTTTGCCGTCCCAACCAGGAATTGCCGGTGGGAATGGTGATCTATTTTATTGCGCGCACCATTTTTAACGCACTGCGCTCAATTGAATCGCTGGTCATGGTGATCGTCTTTGCTGTGTGGGTGGGAATTGGCCCCTTTGCTGGCGTCCTGGCGCTTTCGCTGCATACAATTGCCGCGCTTGCCAAGCTCTATTCAGAACAGGTAGAGAGTATTCTGCCTGGCCCGGTGGAGGCGGTGAAGGCTACCGGCGCTAACCGTTTGCAGACGATCGTCTATGCCGTCATCCCTCAAATTATTCCGCCGTATATCTCTTTTACCATGTACCGTTGGGATATCAACGTACGTATGTCCACCATCATTGGTTTTGCTGGCGGCGGCGGAATTGGGTTTCTGTTGCAGCAAAATATCAACCTGCTGAACTACCGCGCGGCTAGCGCACAGATGCTTGCCATTGCCATTGTGGTGGCTTCGATGGATTACCTGAGCGCCAAAATGCGCGAGCGCACCATTTGAGTGATTGACTGCCTCGCCTTCAGTATTGGGGTTGCCAAAGTGGGGTGGGGCGTGTTTTGTAATGTTCGGCCTCAAGAGATGTGGCTCGATATAGTTTAACTGTCTTATATGTATTGATAATATCGAGTATAATCGTAGCCATATTTTATGGAGGTGAAACGGATGGAAGAGGTGCTTAAGGAAATCTTTCAAAGCATCATTGACGGGGATCAAAAGCTGACGCCTCAAAAGGTGCAGGAAGCGCTGGATGCCGGGCTGGAGCCGGGCTATATCCTGAATGAAGGCATGGTGGCAGCCATGAGCGAGGTGGGGCGTCTGTTTGAGGAAGGCGAGTATTTTGTTCCCGAGATGCTGATTGCTGCCCGCGCTATGCAAGCCGGTCTGGCGGTGCTCAAACCCAAGATGGTGGAAGCCAATATTCAGTCAATCGGCAAGGTGGTGGCGGGTACGGTCAAAGGCGACCTGCATGATATTGGCAAGAATCTGGTGTGTATGATGCTGGAGGGCGCAGCTTTTGAAATCATTGATTTGGGTTCGGATGTGCCTCCTGAGAAATTTGTGGAAGCGGTGGAGAAAAACGGTGCCAACATTGTTGCCATGTCGGCTTTGCTGACAACCACCATGCCCAACATGAAGACAACCATCGAAGCGCTCAAAGCTGCCGGGCTGCGCGGTAAGGTCAAGGTCATGGTGGGCGGTGCGCCCCTCACGGCGAAATATGCCGAGGAGATTGGCGCCGATGGGTATGCACCGGATGCCAGCCGGGCGGTGGCGCTGGCAAAAGACCTGGTGAGCTGATCCGCCTGTTGCGGCGGCAGCTGTAGACGCGCAGCTGGCTTGCGGGGGAAGCAAACCGCAAGGCTTTGTTGTGTTCTAATTTGTGTTCGGATCGTGAGGTCTGACAGGAGGGTTGCCTGTCGGGCGATATAAAAGCAAATCATAATATGTTTGGGGAGGTGGTAAGATGGCAGGGTTGTCGTTTCTGGAGCGTTTGAAAGCTGGTGAAATCCTGGTAGCCGATGGCGCCACGGGCACCAATTTGCAGGCGCGCGGTTTGCCTACTGGCACCCCAACTGAGGCGTGGTTGTTTGACCGCCCGGACGAGGTGGTGCGGCTGGAGCGGGAGTTTGTCCAGGCGGGGGCGGATATTATCCTGACCAACACCTTTGGCGGGACGGCGGTCAAACTGCAGGGACACGGCTGGGGCGAGCGCATGGCAGAGGTCAACCGGCGGGCGGTGGAGCTGGCGCGCCAGGCGGTGGGCGATGCAGATGTTTTTGTCGCCGGTTCGATTGGACCTACTGGACAGCTGCTCAAGCCGATGGGCAGCATGGAGCCCGAAGAGGCAGAAGCGCAATTTGCCGCGCAGGCGCGTGTGCTGGCTGAAGCCGGGGTGGATTTTCTGGTTATCGAAACCCAGTTTGATTTGGGAGAAGCCACTGCGGCGGTGAAGGGGGTGCGTTCGGTTTGCTCGCTGCCGCTGGTGGTTTCCTTCAGCTACGATCGCGGCACACGCACCATGATGGGCGTTCGACCACAAAAGATGGCGCAGGAGATGTCCGCTCTGGATGTGGATGTGCTGGGGATCAACTGCGGGCGCAGCCTGGACGATAATCTCAGCGCGCTCCAGGAGCTGGCAGCGTCCGCCAGGTTGCCCATTTGGTTTAAGCCCAACGCCGGGCTGCCAAAACTGGACGAGGAGAACCGTCCAATATATGATGTGACCCCGGAGATGATGGGGGCCTACACCAACACCTGGATCGCCGAAGGAGCGCGCATTGTGGGCGGCTGTTGCGGTACCACGCCGCAGCATTTGCAAGCTATCGCAACCGTAGTCAAAAACCGCTAATCGTATTTTTCAATGTCCCGGCAACCGCGCAAACACCTGGTGATCCTCGAACCGGCAGGTCGGCGGGTTGAGGTGGAAGAAGGTGTTAACCTGCTGGCTGCAGCGCAGCAGGCGGGTGTTGACCTGGTTGCTGCCTGTGGGGGGGTGGGTATTTGCGGTTTGTGCCGTTTGCGGCTGGTGAGCGGCAAACTTTCAGCGTTGACTGCCTCAGAGGAGGAGCATCTGCCGCCGCAGGATATCCTGGATGGCTTTCGTCTGGCGTGCCAGGCGCATCCTTTGAGCGACGTTACGGTGGAAATTCCTCCCGAGTCGCTGCCGCGGGCGCAGAAAATGCTTCTGGAGGGAAGAGAGGCGCAGGTGACGCCAGAGCCTGTTGTCTGCGGGGTGGAGGTGTGTTTGCCGCCGCCCAGTCAGGAAGACCTGCGGGCAGATTTTACGCGGGTGCGCGAGGCGCTTGCGGCGGGCGAGCATCCGCTTGAGGTGAATCTGGATACTACCGCCGTGCGGCTGATTGCCGAACCTCTCCGTCGTCAGGAATGGGCAGGGCGGCTGGCGCTGCGCACTTCCCACAATGGCGCCCATCTGGTTTCGGTGCTGCGTGCTGGCGCGCCGTTGGTTGGTCTGGCGGTGGATTTGGGTTCAACCAAGATTGCCGTTTACCTGGTGAATCTGGAAAACGGGGGCACGCTTGCCAGCGCCGGGGTGATGAACCCACAGATTGCTTATGGCGAGGATGTGGTCAGCCGCATTGCTTTTGCCAATCAGGGGGCAGAAAATCTGCGGCTGTTGCAAACCCGCGTGGTGGAAGCGCTCAACACGACCATCGCCGATTTGCGCCGTCAGACGGGCATCTCTCAGGAGCAGATTGTGGACGCGGTGGTGGTGGGCAACACTGCCATGCATCATTTTCTGTGCGGTTTGCCGGTGCGTCAGCTGGGCTTGGCGCCTTATGTCCCGGCGGTTGCTGACCCGCTTGAGGTGCGCGCTGCCGAACTGGGATTGGAGATTGCGCGCGGGGCGTGGGTGTATCTGCCAGCCAACATTGCCGGTTACGTCGGGGCGGATCACACCGCGGCTTTGCTGGCTTCGCAGGCATACACGGGCGATAAGACCATGATCCTGGTGGACATTGGCACCAATACCGAAATCAGTCTGGCAAAGCGCGGTCGGCTGTTGACCTGTTCTACCGCCTCTGGACCGGCTTTTGAGGGGGCGCATATTCATGACGGAATGCGCGCTGCGTCTGGGGCGGTGGAAAGCGTGCACATTGGCAATGACGGGGTGCAGGTCAGCACGGTGGGCGGGTCGCCAGCGGTGGGCATCTGCGGGACGGGCATCCTCAAAGCGATCTCTGAAATGCTGGATAAAGGGATTGTTGACCGGCGCGGCGCCTTGCGCAAACGCGGTGCGTATACCACATGGTTTAACGAGAACGCTGAGTTTGTGCTCGTTCCCGCTGAAAAAAGCGGTCATGGCAGACAGGTGGTGGTCACGCGCCGCGATGTGCATGAGATACAGCTTGCCAAAGCCGCCATCCGCGCCGGTATCGAAATTTTGCTGGCAGAAGCAGGCATTGCCGCGCTGCGGGTCGAGCAGTGGGTGGTTGCCGGGGCGTTTGGCACGTTTCTCGATATTGGCAGCGCGGTGCGGGTGGGGATGTTTCCGGATGTGCCGCGGGGTTATTTTCACCAGGTGGGCAACGCTGCCGGGATGGGCGCCAAGCAGATGCTGCTTTCGCGGCGCAAACGCACCGAGGCAGCCCGTCTTGCCAAACGGGTGCGCTATATCGAGCTGACGGCTTACGCGGATTTTACGGAAAAGTTTATGGAAATGATGTACTTCCCTGCCTATAATGAGCCATAACGGCTGGGTTTGATATGAGTCCTCTATGAAACCGAAATCATTCTCGAGGTGGGAGCCTTTTTTGGTAATCAGCATTCTCCTGTGGGGGAGTTATTTTATTTACCGTATGTGGTTTCGGTTTGATGTGCTGGAGGCGGGAATTACGCTGCTGCTGGGGTTGAATGCCTGGTACTACACGCGGCGCTGGAAGCGGCTCATGCAGCAAAAAGTGCAGGCAGAGGAAACACTGCGCGGACGTGAAGAGCGTTTGCGCCATGCCGAAGCGCAAGTGCGGGCGTTGTATCAATCGGAATGCGAACAGCGCTACCTGGCACAGATGCTGGGCGAAGTCTCTTCTGCGCTGACTTCCACGCTCAATTTTGAACAGATTCTTGACCGCTTGCTTGAGCAAATTGAACGAATCGTGCCTTATGATACTGCCAGCGTCTTGCTGGTGCACGGCGACCATGCGGTTGTGGCGCGCACGCGCGGCTTTGAGCGCATTGATGCCAGCCTGCCGGGGCGGCTTGAATCGCGTTCGATACCTATTGTCCCCGATATGGCATTACACCGCTTGTATGTGAGCGGGAAGCCGCTGGTTGTTGCCGATGTAACCCTTGACCCGACCTGGCAGTACTTGGAAGAATCTCGACATGTTCGCTGTTGGGCGGGGGCGCCGGTCATTGCACAAAACCATGTCATTGCCTTTCTTTGCCTCGACCGAAGCGTGCCCGACAGCTACACCCAGCGGGATGCTGACCTGCTGGCGGCTTTTTCCGGACATGCTGCCCTGGCAATGCAGAACGCGCTGTTTTTTGAAGCCGCACAGACGCGCGCTAACGAAGCCGAAATCCTGCGTCAGGCTTCCATCGCTCTGCTGGATGCGCAGACGATAGACGATACGCTGAAAATAGTTCTCTCTTTTGTTGGCAAGGTCGTGCCGTATGATAACGCGTCTATTTTTCTCCTGCAGGAGGAAGGCTTGCTGCTGGCAGCCACCAGCGGGCAGCTGACTTCGCAGGAATATGTCGGGCAGATTTTTCCGAAGGATGACCCGTTGTTCGTAGAAATTGGGCGTTTGCGCAAACCGCTTGTTCTCGAAGATGCCCAGCTTGACCCGCGCTTTCAGGGCTGGGGTGATACCTTTCAGGTGCACGGCTGGATTGGCGCGCCCTTTGTGTACCATGACCAGCTGATTGGTTATCTGACGATTGACAGCCTCAAGGTGGGGGCTTATAGCCAGGCGGATGCCAATATAGCACAGCTGTTTGCCAATGAAGCTGCCATTGCCATCCAGAATGCGCTGCTATTTGAGCAGGTGCGGCAGATGGCGATCACCGACCCGCTGACGGGGTTGTTTGACCGTCAGTATTTCTTTGAGGTGGCTGAACGCGAGTTTCAGCGTTCGCAGCGCTATGGCAGCAATATTTCACTGCTCATTCTCGACCTGGATTATTTCAAGCAGGTCAACGATACTTATGGGCATCTGATCGGTGATGAGGCGCTGCGTTGTCTGGCAAAGGAATGCCTCACTGGTCTGCGCGAGGTGGATACGGTGGCGCGCTATGGCGGCGAGGAGTTTGTCATCCTTATGCCCGAAACGCCGCTGCACAGGGCGTTACAGGTCGCCGAACGTGTGCTTGCCAATATTGTCCGTCAGCCGTTCCGCATCAATGATCTTGAGATTACGCTGTCTGCCAGCATCGGACTGGCAAGCCGTGATGAACAGTGCTTTGACCTGGAAACGCTGATTTCGCGGGCTGACCGTGCGCTGTACATCGCCAAGAATTCAGGACGCGGCAGAATTGTCGCCTGGTCGCTTGCCGAAGAACACAACGGCAATCTGATGGAGGCGGAAAAGTAAACCCTTGGCGGGCTATTCTTGCGGCGGCTCAGAGGGGAGAGGGGTTGGTTCAGGGTGCACGGTAACATCTGAATTGGGGACGATGTTTTGCACTGCCTGTTCGACCAGTTCGGTAATCTGGTGGGCTTCTTCAAGCGGCTGGCTGCCGTCAACCAGGATGTGCGTATCCACAAACAGATGGGCGCCCATATAGCGCAGGCGCACATTATGACAGTTATCCACCCCGGGCACGGCTTCCACGGCGCTGGTGATCTTCTCTGCTAGCCCCTGCGGGGCGGCATCCAGTAACGCCTGGACGGTGCGTATGCCCAATTCAATGCTGACGTAAATCACGATCAGCGCCACGCCCAGCGCGGCGACGGCATCCGCTTTGTGCAGAAAGCGCAGGTTTGGCACCCACTCGCCGATTTTGACAAACAACAGCCCGGCGATAACCACACTCGAACTCCAGATATCAGTGCTGAAGTGCAGTGCGTCGGCTTCCAGCGCCTGGCTGTTGTGCTTGCGCGCGGCACGATAAAGGACGCGCGAGCGGGTAATATCCACAATGATGGACACAAACATGACCAGAAAAGCCCAGATGCTGACTTCGATCTCTACCTGCTTGAAGAAAATGCGCTGCACGGCTTCGTAAATGATCCAGCCGCAGGTAACCAGCAGCAGCAGGGTTTCAAAAAGGGCGGAAAGGTTTTCCACTTTGCCGTGCCCGTACAGGTGGGCGCGGTCGGCTGGTTTGCCTGAGAGACGCACCGCCAGGAAGGTAACCAACGCGGCAACCAGGTCAAGGGCGGAGTGGGCAGCTTCGGCAAGGATGCCCAGACTGCCGGTAATTACGCCAACGATGATTTTCAGCGTGGTCAGCGCCACTGCGGCAATCACCGAACTGAGCGCGGCGTCGCTTTTTTCTTTTTCAGCAATCAGACGTGTATCGGCGGTCACTTTTTATCCATTTTCAACAAAGTAACAAAATTGCTTGGCGGCAGGGTGATAATACCCTGGTATTCTTTCAACTCCAGCAGGTGGCTGTTCCCAGAAACGATGTAAAAAACATTGCTAAACAGGGGAGATTCTATCACGGAATGGTCATTTTTTTTGACCGCGTTCAGCTTTTTTTAGGCTCAATCACAGCAATCACCATACAGAACTCTCCCAAATGGGTATTTCATGTTCTCGGCAATCTTATCCCTATCTGAAATGGGGGCAAAAGACTTTCATCCTCCAGTTTGCCCAGCTTCCACCCCGTTCTTCTCAAACTGACTGTTATATAGTTCGGCATAGAAGCCATTGCGCGCCAGCAGATCATTGTGTGTACCCTGTTCCACAATATTGCCATCGCGTAATACCAGAATCAAATCGGCGTTGCGGATGGTAGAGAGCCGATGGGCGATGATAAAGCTGGTACGTCCCTGCATCAGTTTGTCCATCGCCTCGCGGATAAGCAATTCGGTATGCGTATCCACCGAACTGGTCGCTTCGTCCAGAATTAGCATTGCCGGGTCTGTCAGGATGGCGCGGGCAATCGTCAGAAGCTGTTTTTGCCCTTGCGAGATGTTGGTAACTTCTTCATTCAGCTCCATCTGATAGCCTTCCGGCAGGGTGCGGATAAAGTGGTCAATCTGAGCAGCTTTGGCGGCGGCGGCGGCTTGGCTTTCATCGGCATCTTCGCGCCCGTAGCGGATGTTATCCAGAATACTACCGTTGAACAGCCAGGTGTCTTGCAGCACCATGCCGAACATGCAGCGCAAATCTGCCCGGCGGTATTCTTTGATGTTGTGTCCGTCAACCAGAATTTCGCCTTGATTGACATCGTAGAAACGCATCAGCAATTTGACCAGCGTGGTCTTTCCGGCGCCGGTTGGACCAACGATGGCAACCTTTTGCCCGGGTTTGATGGTTGCCGAAAAGCCGCGAATGATCGGCTGGTTGGGCAGATAACCGAAATGCACATTGCGGAACTCCACCTGTCCGGTGATGTGTTCTGCGCTGAGCGGGCTTTCGGTTTCAGGGGGTTCTTCTTCCTCTGCCAGAAATTCAAAGACGCGCTCGGCCGCGGCGATGGTCTGTTGGAGAACGTTGGAGATGTTTGCCAGTTGGGTGATGGGCTGGGTGAACGAGCGCACATATTGAATAAACGCTTGAATGTCGCCGATGGTGATCAACTGGCGGATCGCCAGCCAGACGCCCAGGATAACCACCACCACATATCCCAAATTGCCAATCAGGTTCATCACCGGCATCATGATTCCGGAGAGAAACTGCGCCTTCCACGCCACACGCTCAAGCGCGGTATTGTATGCATCGAACTTGCGCAGGCTTTTTTCTTCTCCGTTAAAGGCTTTGATAATGGTGTGTCCGCCGAACATCTCTTCCACATGTCCGTTGACATGACCAATATATTCCTGCTGCTGGCTGAAAAAACGCTGCGACTGGCGGATGATAAGCGTTACCACCCCCATCGCGAGCGGCACGATGAGCAGTGCGGCAAGCGTCATCTGCCAGCTGATGCTCAACATCACTACCAGCACCCCCACCACCGTTACCAGCGAAGTTACCATCTGCATCAGGCTTTGGTTGAGCGTTTGATTAATCGTGTCCACGTCATTGGTCAGGCGCGAAAGCACCTCGCCGTGTGTGGTGCCGTCAAAGTAGCGGAAAGGCATGCGCTGGATTTTCTCCATGACGTCCTTGCGCAGCTGATAGGTGATTTGCACGGCAACGTCGGTCATCAGCCAGCCCTGCACAAAGGCGAGCACTGAGGAGAAAAGATACAGCCCCAGCACGGTAAGGAGAATGCGTTCGATAGCGGCAAAGTCAATCCCGCCCGTGGCGGAGATTTGCGCCATCACGCCTTCAAAGAGTTTGGTGGTTGCCCCACCGAGGATTTTTGGGCCAATGATGGAAAAGACGGTTGAGCCGATTGACAAAAGCAAAACCAACACAATGGTCAATTTGTGTATGCCGAGATAGGCAATGAGTTTACGCAGCGTGCCTTTCAAATCACGCGGCTTTTCTACTTTTCCAAAGGGGAGATGTCCGCCGGGAGGTCCGCCGCCGAAGGGTCCGCGTCCGCCAATGACTGGTGGGCGCCCCGCAGGAAGATTGCGAAAACCATTGCCAGAGGGTCGAGGTGTCGTTGTCATACCAATGTCTCCTCTCGCAGTTTGAGCTGTGACAGGGCAATTTCTCGGTAAACCGCGCATTTGCGTAGCAGTTCCTCGTGGGTATCGGCGCACAGCAAACGCCCTTCATCCAGCACCAGAATCTGGTCGGCGTCCTTGATGGTGGCGACACGTTGTGAAACGATGATGACCGTACTGCCGCGCACGCTCTGTTTGAGCGCACGGCGCAGGCGGGCGTCGGTTTGGTAATCCAGTGCCGAAAAGCTGTCATCGAAGATGTAAATCGGCGGACGTTTTGCCAGCGCGCGGGCAATACTCAGCCGCTGGCGCTGACCGCCGGAAAAGTTGACCCCACCCTGCGATACCGGCGTTGTCAGCCCATCGGGTTGGGTAAGGATAAAATCGGCCGCCTGTGCGGTTTCCAGCGCCTGCCGCAGGGTTTCCTCGGCGGCATCTTCGGCGGCATAGCGCAGGTTGCTTTCCACCGTCCCGCTGAACAGGTTGCTTTGCTGCGGGACATAGCCAATTTTGTCGCGCAGGTCGCTCAGACGCACCTGGCGGATGTCCACCCCGTCCATGTAAATGGCACCTTCGGTAACATCATAGAAACGCAGAATCAGGTTGACCAGTGTGGACTTCCCGGAGCCGGTGGTGCCGATGATGCCCACCGTTTGACCGGCGGGAATGGTGAAGGTAAGGTTGTGTAAAACATCTTCTTCGGCGTCAGGGTAGCGGAAAGAGACCTGCCGAAACTCGATGCGCCCGCGAAAGGGTTCGGGGAAGGTTTTGGGGTGTGGCGGGTCGAGAATGGTTAAATTGGTCTCCAACACATCTGCCACGCGGTTGGCAGCCACCCCGGCGCGCGGCAGCAAAATGAACAACATGGAAAGCATCATGAAGGCAAAGACAATCTGCATGGCATATTGCATGAACGCCATCATATCGCCGACCTGCAGCCGCATTTGCGCTACCTGCTGCCCGCCAGCCCAGATGATGAGCACCGAAAGACCGTTCATCAGCAGCATCATCAGCGGCATCATGGCAACAAAAGTGCGGTTGACAAACAGCGTGGTCTGCGTCAGTTCGCGGTTCGCCCGATCGAAGCGCTGGGTCTCATACGTCTCGCGGTTGAAGGCGCGCACCACCATCATGCCGGAGAGGTTCTCGCGGGCAATCAGGTTCAGGCGGTCCATCAGCGCCTGAATGATCCTGAAGCGCGGCGTAACAATGCTGAAGATGGTTGTGACGATCCCAAGCAGGACAATCACCGCCAGCGCAATGACCCACCACATCGAGGCGCTTTTGGTGAGAGCGCGCAGGATGCCGCCGATGCCGATAATTGGGGCGTAAATGACCATCCGCATCATGATCATGACGGCAATCTGAATCTGGCTGATGTCGTTGGTGGAACGGGTGATGAGTGAAGCGATGGAGAAGCGCTCCAACTCGGCGCTTGAGAAGCGCATCACCTTTTCAAAGAGAAAACGACGCAGGTCGCGCGCCAGCCCGGCGGCCGTACGCGCCGAAAGAAAACCGACGGTAATGGTGGCAATTGCGGATACCAGTGCAATGAGCAGCATCTGCCCGCCAACGCGCAGGATGTAAGTGTTTTGCAGACGCAGGGTGTCCATGCCCAGCGCCTCGTATTCGGCTTTGACCGCCCGCGCGGCCGCCTGCGTAAGCGCTTTTTCGCCGCCAATTGCTGCGAAGCGCTCGCGAACGGCGGAGCGGATTTGCATCCGCTGGGCTTCGGGCAGACGGCTGAGCAGCGCAAAAACATCCGCACCGGGGGGGAGTTTGGAAGGATCAAAATTGCCCATGGAAGGCAGCAGGGCGCTTGATGCCGCTGGATTGGTCATCATCTGTTCGATTCCCGTGACGATGACCAGGCTTTCCCCCATGAATGGGGTGAGCTGTTGCGCGGCGGTGGCGCCGCTATCCTGCAGGATATAGAGCGGCTGTTCTGCCAGCGCCGGGTATTGGGCACGGTAAGTTTCAACATTCGGCGTTGTATTGTCTATTTGCCGGTAATACATCTGCATCATTGCCTGTTCATCTTTGTTCAGAAAAAGCAGCAGATGTTCAAAAGTATTTTGCCGCAGCGCCTGTGGAACAGTGCTTTCCACACCGCCTTGCTGGATGCCGATATTGATGATGTGCGACATGTAATCAGGCAGTGCCAGATCGGCGTTTGCCTGAAGAAACAACAAGACAATATTGAGCAGGATGAAAGGTAAAAAGGGTTTGAGATACTTCAGAATACGTAGCATGATACGGAATACTCCAATGGATGCTTCAATGCAAATTGGTCGTCTTTTCAATCAAGATGTGCAGCGCCTCGCTGACCTTTTGGCGTTCTTCATCGTTGAGCCGCTCAATCAGGGTCTGTATCCAGCGCTGGCGCGCCTGCAAGCCTTCTTGCAAAATGCGCTGACCTTTTTCGCTCAGGGCGAGCTGTTTATTGCGCCGATCTTGCGGATGTTCGCTGCGGATGACCAGACCCTGTTGCACCAGCCGGTCAAGCAGCTGGCTGGAAGCGGCGCTGGTGATCCCTAGCTCGTCGCTGATGCTCGAGATGTTGCAATCATCACGGTAGTGAATCTGGCGCAGCGCCATCATTTGCGACATGGACAGCCCCTGACTTTTTGCATAGCGCCAGAAATCATGCATGGACAGACGCATCAATTGCTCAATCGCTTTTCTAAATGTCTCTAGACAGGTTTCCATTGAGACGCTCATCTTGTTAGTTACCTAAATATTTAATAGGGCTTATATATTAAATTTGTTTTGGTAACTTGTCAAGACAAAAGCGACAGAGAATGTTTGGGTACGGGTATATAATCAAAAAAAGATTTTGTTGCGATACAGAAAGCTGGTGCATTATGAAGAAAATCCTTGTGTTTCTTCTGCTGCTTTTTCTGCTGATACCCCCTTCGGCGGTGTTGGCGGATGTTGCCCCGCCGTATTTTCCGCCGGGCGCCAACCCGCAGCCGGGTGCTGAGGCAACGCAGGTGCGCATGGTGGCCGAAACGGTGCTGATAGAGGTACAAAATGATACCCGACCGGGGAGTCTGGCAAGCGCACGCATCCGCGCCGATTTCACCATGCACAACCTGGGCGGTGTGGATGAGCAACTGGCGGTGCGCTTTCCCATCAGCGCCAGCAATGGGCGCGGCGAGTTTCCGGAAATTACCGACATGGTCATCACGGTCAATGGCAGGCAAGTTAACTGGCGGCGGGCAAACTATCCGGCGTTGCGCTACGCCGACGTGCTGCTTCCCTGGGCGGAGTTTGATGTGCAATTCCCTGCCGCAAAGGACACACTGATTCAGGTGGCGTATACTCTAAAGGGGACGGGCTATCCGCCTTACACAGCCTTCTATTATGTTTTGGAGACTGGCGCGGGGTGGAAGGGCAGCATTGGCAGTGCCGACATCATCCTGCGGCTTCCCTATGCAGCCACCCCGCAGAATGTCGTCCTGGATATGCAGATTGGCTGGGCTTCTACCACCCCCGGCGCCGTTTTTGAAGGCAACGAAGCGCGCTGGCATTTTGAGGATTTTGAGCCTGGCGAAGATGGTCTTGTGCAGAACATGGAATTTGTCCTGGTCACGCCGGCTGCCTGGCAGGCGGTGCTCAAAGCGCAGCAAGAGACAAACCGCAACCCCGGCGACGGCGAAGCCTGGGGGCGGCTGGGCAGGGCGTATAAGCAGATTTTCTTTGTGAACAAGGGTTACCGTGAGGATGACGGTGGACGCGAGCTTTACGATTTGAGCCTCAAAGCATACCAAAAATGCCTTGAAATTCTGCCGGGCGATGCCCAGTGGCACGCCGGTTTTGCCGATTTACTGGTGAGCAAGTCGTACTGGGAATCCTGGGGGCAGGGACCAACCACAGTGACCTTGCGGGGGATAGAGGAAATCCACACTGCGCTGCAACTGGCGCCCAATGATCCCAAAGTGCGCGAAATTGCCGCCAGCATCTCTTCCATGTTCCCGGAGGCGATGCTGGAGGTGGAAGACGGCTACGATTTTCCCTGGCTGACACAGACGCCGGTGTTCTCTCTGCCCACGCAGACGCCTGTGATGGTCTTTACGCCATCAGCGACCAGCACACCCGAAGCAGCAACGCCTACAGACACACCTGCACCGTCGGCTTCCGACACGCCTGCTGTGGTAGTAACATCCCCGGTCACGCCGCCGCCTTCAAAATCGCCGCTTTGCGCCTCGGCGGCGCTTGTCCCCGCTGTGGCGGTTATCGGAGGGATGGCGAGCGCGCTGCACCGCAGGCGGCGCGGCAGGTAGGTTGGGACGCAGGCGCTGTCCTGGATCAGCTATTCGGACGCCCGGTTGACCTCAATGGTGATATGGGCGAGATGCGGAATGTCCGTCAAAAGGGTTTTGTAATACCCGGCTGGCTGGGGGTGCGGCGTTTCAAGCGCAATCTCCGCGGCAAGGTACTGACTGTCCAGGTGCCAGAGATGCAGATCAGTGACGCGGCTTTGCCCCTCGTTTTGCAGGATGGCGTAGATGCGGTTGGCGGTCTGTGAGTCGGCGCGGCTGTCGAGCAGGATAGCGGCGGTGGGTTTGATCAGGTCGAGCGACCAGCGGGTGATGACCGCCGCGCCAGCCAATCCCATGAGCGCGTCCATCCATACCCATCCGAACACCTTGCCCGTCGTCAGGGCAAAGATTGCCAGCAGTGAGGTGAGCGCATCTGCCAGCACGTGCAGATAGGCTGCCCGCAGGTTATGGTCGTGATGCAGGTGTGTGTGGTGCGCTTCGTCGTGGCTGGAAGATAGGTGCGCGTGTTTGCCGCCGGTCAGCAGGAACGCGCTGAGCAGGTTGACCAGCAGCCCCAGCACGGCAACCAGGATCGCTTCGTCAAATTGAATGGTGCGCGGGTTGAACAGCCGCCCAATCGATTCGGATGCCATCAGCAGGGCAACCACCAAAAGCACAACAGCACTGGTATATCCGCCCAAAACGCTCACTTTTCCGCTGCCAAAGGTGAACCTGGGATTATGAGCGTTGCGACGCGAGAAAACGTATGCAAACAGCGAGATGCCCAGCGCTCCGGCGTGTGTGCCCATGTGCCAGCCGTCTGCCAGCAGCGCCATTGACCCGAATTTCCAACCGGCGGCGATCTCGATGATCATCATTATCAGGGTGAGCAGGACAACATGCCGCGTTCTGCGCTCGTTTTGGACGTCTGTGCTGCCGAAATGATGGGTATGGGCTGGGGTGTTGTTGGATGAGAAAGACATATTTGCTGCGGGGTCAGTGGTCAGTCTGCGTCCCATGGGGCGCGCTGGTTGGCGTGGGGGCTGGTCAGCGCAGGGCAGATGTGTTCGTACAAGCTGGGGATGAGATCGGCGGTGGCAGCCAGCAGACCAAAACAGCCGGTGATCATCATATCGCCGAAGGGGGCGGCAAAATACGGGCGCAGAGCCGAGTCGGCCATCAGCGAGCGGCGCGGTCCGGTAACTGCTACACCGTAATCATCAGCGGGGAAGCCCAGCGGCTGGTCATGGTAGATGAGCGCGCCGTGCCCCTGGTCGCCAAAGACATGGGCGTGCGTCAGACTGCCGTCTGCCAGCGAGATCAGCAGGCGGTCGAGTTTGGCGCAATCGAGAAAGCCGGTGTGGTGTTCAAAAAGACCCTCGATGCCCGTCGGACCGAGACGGAAGGCGAGCGTGTGGAAGTTGCCGACGTTGGCAATCATCACGCGCTGTCGTGTGCGGATGCGCGGGTCAAACGTGGCGCCCAGCACGGCGGCGGGGGCGGTGTCCATCACCACCAGCGGAAAATCCAGCGCCCCAGCCGAGCGCGCCACTGCCTGCAGACGGGTCATATCAGCTGGGATGTCATTTGACAAAAAGGCAAAGGCGCTCAGGCGGTTGGATGTGCGGATTTGCCGGTCAAGGTAGTCAAAGCGGAACTGACGGTCAGAGTAATCGGGTGGCGAATTGCCATGATCAAATACTGCCACAGCCGCAGCGGCAAGGTCAGACAGCGAAATGCCAAAAAGCTCGAAGGCGGCGGCGATAGCGGCAAAGTCAAAATCTTTCATTTCGATGTGCACGACGGACGAGGGCAAACGGGCGGCTTCGTCCTCGCTGATCACGGTTACACCGCTGGCGCGCACTGCGTCCAGGTCATCGTTGAAGCTGCGGGCGGCGTCGGGTGTGGCATAGAGTGGCAAAGCGGCGCGCAGGTGGTCTTCGGCTGCCCACTGGCTCGGTCCGCCGCCCATGATGACCCCGCTGAGCAGGACGGGTTGACCGCGCTGCGTGGCTTGCTGGATGCGCCGCCGCACCATCATGGTGGGAGAGGGGAGAATCAGTTTGTAGCCGTTTTCGACGCCTAACAGCGAATCGAAAAGGAAAATATCCTGTGTTCCGGTGCCAATATCAACGGTGAGAATTTTCATGTTGTGCGCTCCTTGCTGCAAGAGTATATCAGATACCTGAAGAATTCTTCAACATGGCAGTTGTGCTATAATAACAGTATGACCGTATGACTTTTTGGAGGTTCTTGTGATCACGACCGTTCGAGTTCAGGAAAAAGGACAGGTAACTATCCCTCAGCGGATTCGCCGTCAGCTTAATCTCAAAAGGGGTGATTTGGTGACCTTTGTTACTACAGAGCAGGGGGTTCTGATCAAAACGCTGGAGATGGCTATCGAAGAGTTATTTGAAGCTCTGCGCAAAAGTCTAGAAACCAGAGGCATACATCTGGAATCTGTGCTGGAGCGGGTTCAAACAACCAGAGCAGATGCGTTGACGCGTGAATTTGGGTTGACAATCTCAGAAACGGAGATGTTGTATCAGGCGCTGCAATTAAAAGCCCAATTGGCGGTTGAGACGATTCGTTCCAGCACCAAAAGTTTTGGGCTTGATCAGATAACGGATGAGGAAATCGAAGCTGAGATAAGAGCGGCGCGGAAACGATAAACCATGCTGGTTGTCATTGATACGAATGTCTTGGTTTCAGCTTTGCTTCGGCAAAACAGCGCACCTGGAAAAATTTTGGATCTTGTTTTGAGCGGTACACTGCGGGTTGTATTAGATATTCGCGTTCTCACAGAATATCAGAGTGTATTGCAACGTCCGAGATTTCAGCTGGCACCAGAGCAGGTCAAAGCTGTGTTGAACTTTATCAGCGTTTCGGGATGCTGGTTTGACAGCCAACCTTTACACATAGCAAAAGAAGATATTCCTGATATAGATGATTTACCATTTGCCGAGCTGGCGGTGAGCAGCGGCGCAGCTGCTTTAATCACCGGGAACGTCAAACATTACCCTTACTTGGGTAAATTCTCGGTCAAAGTTTTGACGCCCCAGATGTTTTTATCTGAATTTGATGTTTGATTAAACCTCAGACTGCTTGCGCCTCAGGCTGCGCACTTCCATGATCAGCGCTTTGGGCACGGCGATGGTGATGACGGCCGTGTGATCGTATTTTTCTGGGTTGACCACGCGCAGCACCCGCGCAGTGCACACCGCCTCTCCAGCGCGGTTCAGCCCATCAACAAGATCGCCTTTTTGAGGCAGTGGCAGATATTCGTAGGGAAGGGTTACCGTGCCTTCAGTCTCTGAGTAAGTGGCATCCACCACAAAAATCGCCTGACCGGGGCAGGCGGCAACGCACAGAGCGCACCCGCTGCACTTTTCTTCTTCCAAAACGGGTAGTTCGATGATATTCTCGCCAATGTGGATGGCACCTTTGGCGCAGGCGGTTTCGCAGGGGTTGCAGGGGATTTCCTGTGCGCACTCGATCACAACAACCGGGCCTTTTGCCAGACGTTCAGGGGTGGGAACCCCAGGCAGTTTTTGCAGTTCATCCTGACTGAGATAGCCGTTTTTTAGTAGCGCCATTTTCCGCCTCCAAATGCCAGTTGTTCTTTGATCTCTTTGCGTGCTTCGCCAAAGGGGCCTTCGCGTAGCTGATTCAGCCGTTTGCGGATGACGGTTTTCTGTTCTTCCGCTGCAGCGGGAGAAAGATACCCCAGCGACTCGGCGGCGGCGACACCTGCCAGACGTCCCTCTTCGATGGCAGTGCTGGCTTCTTCGATGCCCGCCAGATCGCCAGCGATATATAATCCTGAGCGCGTGGTTTCCATATTTTCGTTGTGCAGCGGCATCCATCCGCCAAACTGCGGAATGTAGGTGAAATCTACCCCAGCCATCCACGCCAGTTCTGCTAGAGGCGAAAGTCCGCACGCCAGACAGATGACATCCACGTCCAATGTCCGCTCGCTGCCGGGAATGGGCTTCCAGTTTTCATCCAGCGAGACGAGCACAGCTTGCTCAACCGTCTCTTTGCCCAGCGCTTCTTTGACGGTGGTCGAAACCAGGATGGGCACGCCGCGCCGCGCCACCTTGCTGGCGTGTACGGCATAGCCGCCGATGCGCGGGGCGGCTTCTACCAGCGCAACCACCTCGGCGCCTGCCTGAAGCAGCTGATAGCTGACAATCAGTCCGACATTGCCCGAACCGACCATGAGGATGCGTTTGCCGGGCAGAACGCGGTGGACGTTGACCAAGGTCTGAATGGCACCGGCGCCCATCACACCTGCCAGAGTCCATCCGGGGAAGGCGAGGGCGTTTTCCACCGCACCGGTCGCCAGCAGCACCTTTTTGGGTTGCAGGTGCAGGTTGCGTTTGCCGTTCTGGATGATGCCCAGATCGAGGTTCTCAAAGATGCCCCACACCACCGAATTGAGCATGACCTCTGCGCCGCATTTTTCGACTTCATCAAGAAGCTGATAGCCAATATCAATCCCGCGCACGCCAGCGTAGTGTTCTTTGGAGCCAAAGAATTTGTGAATTTGCTTGAAAAGCTGTCCGCCGGGTTTTTCGTTTTCGTCAATCAGCGTCACCTGCACACCGGCGCGGGCGGCTTCGATGGCTGCCGAAAGCCCCGCCGGTCCTGCGCCAACGATGGCAAATTCTGTCTCTCTCATGGCTGCATCTCCTGCGGCTTGCCCAAACCTACCTGCGTCTGAATCTTCATCCCGGCTTTGACCGGCGTGATGCAGGTACGCACGTTGGGAATGCCGTCCACGATCATCATGCAGTCGGTACAGCGCCCGATAGCGCAAAAGACACCCCGCGCTTCGTGCCTTTTAGTGGTGTAGCGAAAAACGCGGATACCTGCCGCCAGCAGTGCGGCGGCGATTGGCTCGCCCTCAAAGGCAGAAATGGTCTTGCCGTCCACTTCGATTTCGACAGGTTTTCCCTGTTGGATTTCACCCAGAATGGGATGTTGCAAAATACGGTATGTTTCCACTGGTTTCACCTCGCGCGGCTAATTATACCTGTTTTCTTTCATCTTCTTTTTTCCCTAAATGGTAGGGTTTTGCTGGTATGGATTTGCAAAAAAACGGTTAAAATAAGGGCATTATTTTCTTGAGGAGCAATCATTCATGAGACTGAGCCAATATTTTGGAAGTACATTGCGCGAAGCGCCCTCTGATGCGGAGGTAACCAGCCACAAGCTGCTGCTGCGGGCTGGATATATTTGTCAGCTGGGGGCGGGCATCTTCAGCTATCTGCATTTTGCGCACCGCTCGCTTACCAAGATCGAAAACATCATGCGCGAGGAAATCAACGCCATTGGCGGGCAGGAAATCACCATGCCGGTCATTCACCCTGCCGATGTTTGGAAGGAGACCGGGCGCTGGTATCAGATTGGTTCGGAGATGGGGCGTTTTTACGATAAAAATAACCACGATATGGTGCTGGCGATGACGCACGAGGAGGTAGTGGCGGATATTACCCGCAAGCATGTGCGTTCGTACCGCCAGCTTCCCATGCTGGTCTATCACATCCAAACCAAGTGGCGTGATGACCCCCGCCCGCGGGCTGGTTTGATCCGCGTGCGCGAATTCACCATGAAGGACAGCTACTCACTCGACCGCGACGAGGAGGGGCTGGATAAACAATACCGCGCCCACTATCAGGCGTATTACAACATCTTTCACCGCTGCGGCATCCCGGTGGTTTCGGTCAAATCGGATGTAGGGATGATGGGCGGCAAGATGGCGCACGAGTTTATGTATCTTACCCCGATTGGCGAGGATACGCTGGTGCTGTGCGATTCGTGCGGGTACACTGCCAACCGTCAGGTGGCGGTTTTCCGCAAACCGGCTGCCGCGCCGGAGCCACTGCAGGAGATGCAGCCGGTGGAAACGCCGCACACGTCCACCATCGAAGATTTAGCGAAGTTTCTCAATATTCCCAAAAGCAAAACCGCCAAAGCCGTGTTTATGGTGGCGACCATCACCGAAGGGCAGGAAGATGTGAGCAAATTCGTCTTTGCGGTGGTGCGCGGCGATATGGAGGTCAACGAGACCAAGCTTGCCAACGCGGTCAAAGCCAAGGCGCTGCGTCCGGCGCATGAGGAGGAGATTGTGGAGGTGGGAGCTGTGCCAGGATACGCCTCTCCGGTGGGGTTGAAGGATGTGCTGGTAGTGGTGGATGAGATGGTTCCCCAATCGCCCAACCTAGTGGCGGGCGCCAACCGCGAGGGCTATCACCTGCGCAATGTCAACTACGGACGCGACTACACCGCCAGTATTGTGGCGGATATTGCCCTGGCAGAGGATGGGCATGCCTGCGCCGTTTGTGGTTCTGCGCTGCGCACAGCGCGCGGTGTGGAGGTGGGCAACATCTTCAAGCTGGGAACGCGCTACAGTGATGCGCTGGGCTGCACCTATCTGGATGAGAACGGCGAAGCCAAGCCGGTGATTATGGGTTCGTATGGCATTGGCAGCGGACGGTTGCTTGCCTGTGTGGCGGAGGAGCACAACGACGCGTATGGGCTTAAACTGCCCATTACCGTAGCACCGTATCAGGTGCATTTGATCGCGCTCAAGGGCGGTGAAGCGGTTGCCGAACAGCTGTATGCCGACCTGACCAAAGCGGGGATCGAGGTGCTCTTTGACGACCGCGAGGATATGACCGCCGGGGTGCGCTTTAACGACGCCGACCTGATCGGTTTGCCGCTGCGGGTAACGGTCAGCGAGCGCGGGTTGAAGGAGAATCAGGTTGAAATCAAACGACGCGCCAGCGGTGAGGTGTTCATGGCGGCGCTCGCGGAAATCGAGGCGCGTCTCAAGGCGGAGATCAAACGGCTGGAAGACGAGATTATGGCGAAGGTGGTGGAGGTGCCGTACCGCTAGGCATGTTTTGCTTCCATGCCATTAGCCAGTTGCCGTCGGGAAGCTGGATGACAGAGGGATCGGCGGCGATGTTGCCAGGCTGCGCCTTGATGCGCGCGCCTTCTTCCTCTCTCCAGGTGTCGCCGCCGTCAGCGGAGATCAGACTGGCGATGCGACCGCCGGGGGCAGTAACATAGAGACGCAGCGCGCCACCCGGCAGGACGGTCAATTCGGGCACGCCGCCGCTCTTGACCACTACGCCGTTTTCGGTGAAGCTACCGCCGTCCTCGCTGCGGGCAAGCACGGTCTCCATGCCGCGTGAAAGTGCCATCAGCCAGCTGCCGTCGGGCAGATAAACCACGCTGGGGTCGGTGATTCCGACCAGAGTGATACGCTCGCCCATGTCCACGCCAAAATATGTGCCATCCGAGGTGCCCATGGCGCTGTAGATGGAATGTGGATCGTCTAGTTTTATGGGGTGGGTGGCGCCAAAGAAAAACAGGCGCGTCACTGCGTTAGGGATAACAACAAGGTCGGGATCAACCATTTTTTGTGTGGGGGGATAGTCGAAGTTCAGTTCCACATCTTCCCACGCTTCAGGCTGGTAATAAGCAGGGGGCAGCCCCTCGCTCTGCGGTGGAATGCTATCCCAGGGGTGAAACGCTTCAGGACGCAGACGGATGGCTCCCAGGTTATCCGCTGCGCCATCCACAAAGTAGATCATCAGGTCTCCGCTTTCCAGCAGGGCAATTTCGGGCACAGAAGCGTGCTGGCGGATGGGGTTGGGGAATGTCTCCCAGTTCAACCCGTCGGCGCTGCGGGCGAGCATGATTTGATGATAATACGGTCCTTGATCGGGCATCGCGCCTTGCGGCGGCTGCTCGTTTGTGCGGGGCTGGCTGGGGGCGGCGAGACCGCAATCCTGCATGGCTGGTTCTTCCTGCGGAGTGGGAGGGCGTTGAAAACTGGTGATGGCTTGGAAAGCTTCTTCTCCCCAGTTTTTTAGCAGACAGTCCTTCTGCTCGGCGTTCAGGTTTTCAAAGGGATTGAAAGGCGGTTTTTCGCCGCTCGGTAGCGGCTGTGGGGGTGTTTTGATTGGCGCTGTCGGGATGACAGGCGAGGGCGGCGCTGTGACTGGCGCAGGAGGGGAATTGGGCGCGGTTTGGGTGCCGCAGGCAAGCACAAGGGCGGCAAGCAGAGAGAGAAGCGCGACACGAGAGTTTTTTGACATTGAAAGCCTTTCTGTTGACCTTTGTTCACATCAGTATAGCTTATTTTGGCGTTTCAATTTGTGATACGATTGATGCCTACCCAACCTTTTGCCATCGGCGAGGCTATATACAGTAAGATGTGCGCGCATTGGATCAATCATGGAGGATGATGGACGAACGGACGGCGATTCAGCGTCTGAAGACGGGTGATATGAACGCATTGGAGTTTGTGGTGCTGCGCTATCAGGTGAAAGCCTTGCGGACTGCCAACTTCATCACCCGTGATCTTAAGCTGGCAGAAGACGTTGTGCAGGACTGCTTTTTGCGCCTGCCGCGCGCTGTTCGCAGCTTTGATGCTTCCCGTCCGTTTGAGCCCTGGCTGATGCGTGTGGTTGTCCGTGCCGCGGTGAAAGCCGCCCAAAGCGATGACAGGAATGTGCGCGCTGGCGCTGAAGCGGATGCAACATGGCTGGAGAACCTTTTGGGGGGTGCGCCGTCTGCCGAGGACGAGGTTGAGGCGCTGGAATTTCAGCGCCGCGTGCTCGAGGCATTACAAAGCCTTTCACCCCGCCAGCGGGCTGTGCTGGTACAGCGCTATTTTTTGGGCTGGAGCGAAAAGGAAATGTCCGCTGAGCTTGGCGTTGCTGCGGGGACGGTCAAATGGCTGTTGAACCGCGCCCGTTCCCGCATGCAGGCAGTGTTTCGCAAAGGAGCGCAGGATGAACGCTGAAGAGCGCTTGAAAATGGCTTTGCAATCCATCGCCCGCCGTGAAGTGCCCGATCACACAAACCTCTGGCCGCAGATTGCGGCGCGCCTTGAACAAAAGGAGATGACGAACATGAGACCTCAATGGAGATTGATCTGGACGATTTTGCTCGTTCTCATCGGGCTGGCGCTGATCAGCGGTGCAGCGTATGCCTTGTATCACTACTTTAGGGATGATGCAGGGCTGGAGGCGGTCAGTCAGGCGGGGCTGGTGAGCGAGATGAACGTCACTGCGCCGCCCGCGGCGCTGCCCACTGCAACACCCCTGCTGCCTGCAGTGCCGCTGGGAGAAACGCAAACGCGGCAGGGTGTTGCTATCACCCTGAACTGGGTCTATCTGAGTGATATGTGGCAGGCAATTGGTTTCTCTGTAAATGGTTTGCCCAATGACCTGCGGCTTGACATCCCGCAGCTTGATTTTGGCAGGCTTCAGCCCGAGCAGTACAGCGGCGCAGGGATGACGCTTTCTCAAACCGAAAACGGTCTGGAGGGCAGATACGTTGTGTATCAGATTGTGCGCGATATGGCAACCTTTGAAGTTGGGGAGACGCTGACGGATGTGTCTGTGGCAATCCCTCTTCTGGATGCGCAGGATCGGGTGGTGGATGTCTTTCGTTTCGCTGCGCCGCAGGTGCGCGTCAACCTTGCGCCTTACGGTGGAGGGAATGTGTATCTGACGCGCGTCAGCGGTGTGGAAGTGCGCCTGGAATGGGTGATTCTGACGCCGCATCAGACGCGCGCAAAGCTCTGCCGTGCAGCCTCTGCCGATCGCCCGAATCTGGAAAAGGCGGTTCTATATCTGTCTAAAGAGATGGATGGCATTTGGGTAGGGGATGGTGTGCCTGCCCAGCGCGCTGCGGCTGTGGATGAGGGCGACCAGCGCTGCGTTGAGGTGGTGTTCCCGTCCGCTGTGCCGAATGCCAAAGCTTTGCGGCTGGTGGTGGATGGTGTCGAGGGCGAGTCGGCGGATTCATCGCGGGGATGGCAATTTGTTGTGCTTACCTTGCCCCAGCACGTTGTCATCCCAGGCATTACCCCGCTGGCATCGCAGACGATTAACGATGTCAAAGTTACCCTGCTGCAGGCGTATGTTGACGCGCTGCGGGCGGCGGTTGCGTTTCGCGTGGAAAGTGCGGCAGGTGCGCAGCCCCCGGCGGTTGGTGTGGAGCTAATCAACGCGCAGGGAGAGATGGTCAACAGCGGCGGGTTCTCGATGCGCATGGATGAAAATGATCCGAGCATCTATCTTGTTTCGCTTGGCTTTGAAGAGCCATTGAACGCTGGCACGCACGGCATCGGCAGCTTTCAGGGAAGTCTGCATGTGGTCATTGATCCCTGGTCGCCTCAGGGCGGGCAGGTGTTTGCCTTTGATCTTGATTTGCCGCTTTACCCAGCGCTGACGCTGACGCCGCGGCAGTCGCTTGTTTCGCAGGGGCTGGAAATGCGTCTGGAGAAGCTGGAAATCACGCCGTCCTTTACCCGCGTCTTTCTGTGTTATCAAAAACCCAGCCCGGCGGATTGGGGAATATATGACCGCGATGTTACTCTCCAAATTGGGCAGACGCAGACGCAAGTTCAGGACTATGCGCTGATTTCAGATTCGGATTATGGGATGAACGAGCGCCCGCCGTGGGCAACGTTTTCCGCTGAAGGACGCTGTGTCAGGCTGGGGTTTGCGCTGGGGCATCACCAGCAGCCCGAAATGCTGACGTTGAGCGTGCATGGGCTATCACAAAGTATGCCGGAGGTCATTCCGCATGAGGAGCTTGCGGCAGCAAATGAGATATTGCGCCAGCAGGGCATCCAGATTGACTGGGAGACTTTTCAGGGCAGCGGCGGCGGGGGCGGTGGACCGCGTGTTGTGCAAAAGCCAGACGGAATGCAGGATGATGAAGCCCTTGAAAAATTCTATCAAGCGCTTGGCTACCGCTTTGAGGCGGAGAACTGGGTCTTTACAGTAGAACTTAATCCTTGACAGATGCGGGTCTTCTGCACTGCCTGGCTTTCTGATCAGCCGCCTGCTTTCCCCGCCATGCGCCGCAGGGCATGATACAGCGGGCGCAGGCGCGGGTACATTTGCAGATAGACGCTGTGGTACAGGTCGTCGTAGATGCGCTGACGGGCGGGGTTGGGTTCAAACGTCTCACCCAAACGCGTCATTTCTCTGACGGCTGTTTGAAAATTGGGGTGGATGCCTGCGCCAACGGCGGCATCAATGGCTGCGCCAAGTCCGGAGGCTTCATATATATGAGGGCGTGAAGCGGGCAGCCCAAAGATATCGGCGGTAAGCTGCATGGCGGCATCGCTCTGGCTGCCGCCGCCTGAAACGCGCAGCTCGCGGATGACAACCCCGCTGCGCTGGACTGTGCGCTCTGCCCCTTCACGCAGTGCATAAGCCAGCCCCTCAAGGATGGCGCGGTAGATGTGGGCGCGGGTATGTGTGTCGTTAAAGCCTACAATGGCGCCGCGCGCCTCGGGTCCCGGATAGCGCAGACCCGGCGACCAGAAAGGCTGCAACACCAGCCCGTTGCACCCCGGCGGGACGGCTTTGACCAGATCTTCAAACAGCGTCTCGGTTTCCAGCCCGCGCTGCTTTGCCAGGGTTTGCTCGCGCAGCCCAAATTCCTGTTTGAACCAGCTGACCATCCAATACCCGCGATAGACTTGTACCTCCAGCGTGTAGGCGGAGGGGACGGCGGAGGGGTAGGGCGGGATGAGCGGGATAACCTCGATATAGCGGCGGTGGGTGGTGTTGATGGTGGCAGTGGTGCCGTAACTGAGACATCCGATGTGCGATTCCAGACAGCCGCAGCCGATGACCTCGCAGGCTTTGTCGGCGGCGGCGGCGATCAGCGGCAGCCCGGCAGGGATGCCGCTTTCGACGGAGGCTTGGGGGGTGATTTCTCCCAGCGGGCTGGCGGGCGGGATCAGATCGGGCAGCATGGCGGCGTCCATCGGCACCGCCTGCCATTTCCAATCCCATTTGTTTGCCCAGCGCTGGGTTTTATAGTCGAAAGGAACATAGCCCACCTGACAGCCGATCGAATCGACAAAGCGCCCGGTGAGGCGGTATGTCAGATAGCCGGAGAGGAACAGATATTTATAGGTGGCGTTCCATATTTGCGGCTGATAGGTGCGCAGCCAGTTGGCTTCAGCTTCTGCCTGAAGATAGGCGGCGGTTTCGCTGGCGCCTGCCAGCGCAAAGGCGATGCCCCACAAACCGCCGATGGGGGGCAGCCCCTCAGTACGGCGCTGGTCAAGCCAGACGATTGCCGGACGCAGCGGGTTGCCGTTTTGATCCACGTTGACGATGGTCGAGCGCTGGGTGGTGAGCGCGACGGCGGCGACGCTTTCGCGCTGCACGCCCGGCTGCTGCCAGACCTGCTGACATGCCTGGCACAGCGCGTCCCAAAAGACCTGCACATCCTGCTCCGCCAGACCGGGTGCGGTGGAGTAGTAAGGCTCAAAGGGGACACGGGCGCGGGCGATCAGGTTGCCGCGCGGGTCAAAAAGCAGGGCACGCACCGATTGGGTGCCGTTATCAATGGCAAGCAGGTTTTCAGGGGACATGATCTATAGCGATTCTACATCATTTTATACTGTATGGATGTGGGAGTGTAATCCTGTTTGTCTATTAGACTATCCTCATGTCCCCACAAAAATTATCCAACATCACGATTGTGGTCAGTGGGTCAAGGTGTATTTTGAGCAATGTTAAGATAATTGTACGCAGCATTTAAGAAATCTTTTGCCTGATTGATCAATTCCTGCGCTTCGTCGAGGTTAAACTCAATCTGAATGCCATAATCGCCAATGTTACGCCGGTCAAAAGCGTTCAGCAGCCAGCGGTGGTAGCGCGGGTCGAGGATGTTCGTCTTGGCGAAATGTTCTCCATAGGCTGCCTGTACTTTTCCATGTTTGCTGTAGTGAATCCCCTTTTCGTTGAGCAGAGCTTCGGCGACATAGAACATCGCATAATAGGCACGTCCAATTGAGAACTGCACAAGACTTTCATCATCCAGCAGTTTCTCTGCCGCAAGGATCGCTTTCTCAGCCTTATTCAGCAGGTCAAGGGTGCCTGCGTTCATATTGCAACAGCCTCAGAACGAATGTTGAGAAAAAGCGGCAACTGGCTGTGATTCCACTGGTCGAGGTCGCAAAACACGCGGCTGACGGTCAGGTTGTATTTAAGCGAGATGCTGCTGATGAGTTCACCAGTGCGTTCAATTTCCTCGCCGTATCGCCTGAGATGTTCAAGAACAATGACCACATCCACATCAGAATCATCGCTTTGCTCGCCGCGCGCATAGGAACCAAACAGATACACTCCTTTGAGAGTGTCTCCGTAAATAGCGCGAAGACCCTGTTTGAGTTCCTGTGTCAAAAGTTGCAGCATCACTGGATATTGTAGAATAATCCTGACGTTATGACAAGCGGTTCCAACCCCAAGCTGCTACTGGGGGGCTTCTCCACGCTGTAGAGTTTTATGGAGAATTCGGGCTCCTCATGCTCGAAAGGTGTAAAAATTATCCAATACGACAATTGGGATCAACGGATCAAGATGTTCCAGGCGGCGGTCATTGGTGATAAACGCCTCGGCGTGGTGCAATCGGCAGGCGGCTACTTGCAGCGCATCCGGCGGGCGCAGGGCGAATTTTGCGCGCAATTGGGCGGCATGGCGGGCAATTTCACGGTCAATGGGGACAATGCTCAGGTTGGGAAAGTGGAAAAGCAGGGTTTCATACTGACGCGCAATGTCCTGTCTGCCAAGCTGCCAGGGTTTTACAGTTAGTTCCATCAAGGTGATCACTGAGGTTACTGCGCGCCAGCGGTTTTGCTCAATGCTGTTGAGCAGTTCTTCTGTCAGGGGGGCGTAGTTGGGATGTGCTTCCAGATGGTAAATGAGGATCGAAGTATCCAGTCCAACGCAAGAAAAGGCAGCTATGCGTTCGCTGAGTCTGCCCATGCGTTGCGTTCCTTATCCAGATCATATTGGGCGGTGGAGTCTTCCCAGATGCTTTTGTGCAGTCCTGCCAGGTGGCGGGTGTAGCTGGCGGGCTTGGGGATCAGGATGATCATCCCATCCTGGATATCCACGAGGAGTCTGTCACCGCTCTGGATGTTGAGTTGCTGGCGGGCGAGTTGGGGTACGGCAATCTGATAGCGTTTGCTGACTTTAACACTTAAATTTTCAGTCATGGCATCCTTTCGCTAAGCAAAAAACAATTTCTGCTTAGCATTATAATCCAGATGTTGCAAAATGCAAGCGCTCACAGTCCCCAGCGTTTGGCGCGCTGCTCGGGGGTCATATCCAGCCCCAAGGTGCCGCCGGGGTTCATGATGTTGTGGGGGTCAAAGTGCTTTTTCAGGGCGCGCAGGACGTCCATCTGGGCGCTTCCGATGTTTTCTTCCAGCCATGGGGCAGTCTGTTTGCCGATGCCGTGATGATGGCTGATGGCGGCGCCGTTTTGCTGGATGACCTCGAGGATGCCGTAGAGCAGTTCAAGATAGTCGCGCATGCTGCTAAGGCGGGTAATGAAGATAAAATACAGGTTGCTGCCCTGCGGGTAAGCGTGCGAGAGGTGGGTCATGCAAATGGTGTTCGGGCGGCTTTTGAGATATGCCCGCACGGCGCTGTGCACTTTTTCAGCCTGCGACCAGGTGACGGCGCATTCGAGCGTGTCAATGATAATGCCGTAATCGAGCAGGTCTTCGCGCAGATAGGGGTCGCGGAAGCGGTCTTTTTCCCAGCGCTGGGTGACGTTGAACGCCGAAAGGGGGAAGGCGCGGTAATCGCGGCAGATTTGTGCCACGCGCTGCGCCAGGTTGCGGGCAAAGCCGCGCTCGCCGTCGGTGCAGCCAAGCAGGAGGCACTTCTCCATTTGCGCATAGCCGAGACGTCTCAACAACCCGTCTGCCGGGGTGCCCTCCACGCCGTAGAGCTTCATGGCGACTTCGGTCTCCTCGGGGTCGGAAAGGCGGAACACGGAGGGGAATCCGGCTTCGCACTGCATGATCTCGCGGCAGGCGTTCAGCCCGTCCTGCCAGGTGCGGAACATATAGCTGAAATTGCGCCGGTTGTGCGGCATAAAGCGGAATACTTTGAGCGTGGCGGCGGTCAGTACCCCAAAGGCGCCCTCGCTGCCAATCATGATTTGATCAATATCCGCTCCAGTGGCGTGGCGCGGCCAAGGGCTGGTCTGAATAATCCCGGCAGGCGTGACGTATTCCTGTGCCAGGACAAGATCCTCGATTTTGCCGTAGTAGGTCGAATTTTGTCCTGCGCCGCGGGTCACAATCCAGCCGCCCACGCTGGAATATTCAAACGACTGGGGAAAGTGCCCGCAGGTATAACGCCGGGCAGCATGTAGCCGCTCGGGCGCCTGGTTGAGGGTCGCCTCCAGTTCAGGACCCCACATTCCGGCTTCCACTGTGATGGTTTGGTCACTTTCGTTGAAGGCGAGCACGCGCTTCATGTGAATATTCATATCCAGCGTGACGCCGCCGCACACGGCTTCCATGCCGCGCGTGACGCTGGATCCGCCGCCAAACACGTAAAGCGGTATTCTGTGCTCGTTGCAGTAGCGCACAATGCTGACAATATCCTCGCGCTGGCGCGGGCGCAGGACGATGTCGGGGATGTTTTCGATGGTCTTTTGCCGCAGACGGAGCAAATCCACCATCGTTTTGCCATACGAGGCTTTGAGGCGGGTGTAGGTATCTGTCAGGGCGTTTTCGCTGCCCACCATGCCGGTGAGGGTTTGGAGGTGGACGGTGCTGAGGCGCGGCGGAACGTCCACGTCCACTGTTTCCAAACCGAGGGAATGCGGCTGGCGAAAATCGTCATCGCACATGTGCAGGGCGCTTTTGAGCAGGGCATACAAACGGTGGTTGGGGTGCTTGTGCTCGTTGGGGTCGCCCCACTTGAAAAGCGAGCGGTACGAGCGCGGTGGTAGCTGTCCTTCGTACCAGGCGGGGGTGAAAGCGTGATCTTTTGACATGGGAACCCCTTTCTTGAGAAAATGGTTTGGGGCAAATCCAAACATCAGGACGCCCCTGTCAAAACTACGCTGCGGCGCCGGGACTGTAATGCGTCTGCCAGATACGCCGATAGCGATCTTCTTCCTGCTGCCATCGGGCGTCATCCCAGCCCAGCTCCGGTTGGCAGATGGCGCGGATGGCTGACATGTGTGTTTGCCCGCCCTGCGGCAGGAGCAGCCCCAGCCGCACGCGGCGCAGCAGCAAATCATCGAGGTGGATCACCCCCTCACAGCGCGCTGCCCAGCGCAGTTCTGCCCACAGGTGCGCCAGCGGTTCGATGGCGGTCAGTTCGTCTTTTGGGCAGTGCTCGAGGATATCCAGCGCTTCGGCGGCGTAGCGCCCTGCCAGGTGCAGCCAGAGGGTGTCGTCCAGCGTCAGCCCGCGCGGTTTGGGCGGCAGGGGGTTGAAAAACGGCAGGCGCGCCTCCAGGTTGAGGTCTCTGCCGAGCAGGGCAGAGGCGGCTTGCAGTGTTTGCAGCGCCATACGCCGAAAGATGGTCAGCTTGCCGCCGGTGACGGTTAGCAGCCCTTCCTCCTGCCAGATGGCATGGCGGCGCGATTCTTTGGAGGGGTGCGCCGCTCCGCCAGGAATGATGGGGCGCACACCGGCAAAGGTGGCAATCACGTCCTGTGCGCCGAGTTCCAGACTTGGAAAGAGGGCGCGCCCGGCTTCCAAAAGATAATCGAACTCTTCGGCGCTGATGACCGGCTCCTCTTTGCCGGGCTGGGGGGTGTGGTCAATATCGGTGGTGCCGATCAGGGTGACGCCTTCCCAGGGGATGACAAACAGAGCGCGCTGGTCTCTAGGATGGATGAGGGTGATGGCAGCCTTGAGCGGCAGCCGTTGCTGTGGGAACACCAGATGGCTGCCGCGCTGTTTGCGCAGGCGCGGCGGGGCGTTGACGTATTGGCGGATGTCATCGGTCCATGGCCCGCTGGCGTTGATCACCAGGCGTGCGGCAATTTCCAGGGCGCGCCCCTCTCTGCTTGGGGAACGGTCTTGCAGCACAACCCCGCACACCCTGCCGGAGGACGTGCGCAGCAGCCCCGTCACGGCGGCATAATTGATTGCCGCCGCGCCGTCTTGAACGGCTTCGCGCAGCAGCCGCAGCACCATGCGGCTGTCGTCCACCGCCGCGTCGCCGTAGCTGTGTCCGTCAATCAACCCGTTGGGGTTGAGCTGCGGACAGAGGACAAGCAGTTTGCGGCGTGCATAGCAGCGGTGATCCCATTTGGGCGCCATCAGGTCGTAGATGAAAATGCCGGTGCGCATTTTCCATCCGGCAAAACGGTCGGAGGTGTAGGTGGGGAAGATGAACTGCAGCGGGGTAACCAGATGCGGCGCTTCCTTGAGCAAGCGCTCACGCTCTTTGACCGATTCGCTGACCACGTCGAATTGGGCATTGCGCAGGTAGCGCAGTCCGCCGTGCACCAGTTTGGAGGATCGGCTGGAGGTGCCAAAGGAAAAGTCGCCCGCCTCTACCAGCAGCGCCTCCAGCCCGGCGCGGCGGGCAGCCCGCAGCAGCCCGGCGCCGGTGACGCCGCCGCCGATGATGATCACGTCCCAGGTGCGGTCGAGTGCCGACCAGAGATGTTCACGCCAGTTGCCGCTCCACATAGCTTATATCTCCTTTGGCAAAGACGATTGAGAAACCTGCTGCCAGAAGCGCATACTCTCCGCCATCACCTGGCGGGTGAGCGTTTCGGCGGCGTCCTCGTCCGCCTGGCGGGCGCAGTCAAGCAGCTTCTGATAAAACTGCTGCGAATAGGCGCGGGCGGCGGGCAGGGCAAAATAGCGTTTGCCCATGATGGCATACAGCTCGCAAAACCCGTTGAGAATGAGCGTGAACACCGGATTGCGTGAGGCAATCGTCAGCGAGCGGTGTAACTCCCAGTCGGCTTGGGTGTAGGCTTCGGGCGTATCTGCCAGATCGGGGTATGTTGCCAGCAGTTGGGCGATGGACTCTGCATCGTTGTGAATTGCCAGGCGCGTGTAGGCAGGTGCCAGCAGACAGCGGATAGAAAGCAGGTTGGGGATAAAATCCTGCGGCAGGTGGTCTTGCCGCCGGGCGATGTGCGCCAGGACGGCAAGATTGCCCTCCACCCAGTAGTTACGCACGCGGGTGGGCTTGCCGTGGCGGATTTCCAGCCAGCCGTCGCGCGCCAGTCTTTGCAGCGTTTCGCGCAGTGTGGGGCGGGTAACACCCAGCAGGGCAGCCAGTTCGCGCTCGGCGGGGAGGTTGCTGTCAATGGGAAACTGCCCGTCGAGGATGGCTTGCAGCAGACGGTGTTCGGTCAGTTCGGCGGGTTTTGGCGGGGGTGTCCAGTGCATTGGCAAAAACTCCTTTGGGATAATGGTAAGAGGTCATACCAGTTACAGTATAGCGATTTTCAATGCGTTTGTCAATCGCTTCACCCGCGTTTCGCATTTATGCTACAATGTACCTGTGAAGTGCGCTTGGGTTCGCGAACATGACAACATATTTTGATGGAGTGAACTGATGAAAGTCCTGGCAATCGCAAATCATAAAGGGGGGACGGGGAAAACCACCACCGCCGCCAATCTGGGCGCCATTCTGGCGCAAAAGGGATGCCGTGTGCTGTTGATTGACCTTGACCCGCAAGCCAGCCTGACCGGTGCCACCGGAACGGGCGATTGCGAGGGGCGCAGTCTGGCGGAGGTGCTGGGCGGGGCGCAACCTGGCAAGCTCTCCCTATCCGATATCATCACCCCGGTTGCGGAGAATCTGGATATTTGCCCTTCGGACCTGGCACTTGCCAATGTGGAGATGGGATTGAGTTCGCGGCTGGGGCGTGAGACAGTGCTCAGAAAGGCGCTGGCTGCCCTGCACGATCACTATGACCTGACCATCATTGACTGCCCGCCAGCGGTGGGGCTGCTGACCACCAATGGGCTGGCGGCGGCGGACGCAGTGCTGATTCCCTGCCAGCCGTCTATCCTTGATCTGCGCGGTGTGCGGCTGGTGCTCGATTCGCTGGAGACAGTGCGCGCCGAACTCAACCCTGCCTTGTATCTGCTGGGCATTCTGGTCACGTTTTATGACGGGCGCATGACCTACCACCGCGAAGCGGTGGAAACCATCAAGCGGGCGGGGCTGCCTGTGCTGCCAGTGATGATCGGACGCTCGGTGCGCGTTTCGGAAGCGGCTGGGGCGGGCATGCCGCTGACCGAGTACGAGCCGAATAACCCACAGACGCAAGCCTACCGCGATCTGGCGGTTGAAGTGGAGAATTGGCTGGCAAAATGACAGCGACCATTCGATCTAGTGTGTTGCTGACGAATATTCGCATCAAAAACTTTAAACGCTTTGATGAGGTTGAATTTGATCTGGGAAAGAATGTGGTTCTCATTGGGCCCAACAACTCAGGAAAAACAACAGCGCTTCAAGCTCTGGCGTTATGGGACGTAGGGCTAAAGAAATGGATTGAGAAGCGTGGAAGTGGTGAAGCAGGCCAGAGGCCGGGTGTAACGGTCAACCGCCGTGACCTGACAGCTATACCGATTCCGGATGCAAATCTCTTGTGGCGGAATTTGCATGTTAGGAATGTAGATAGATCGCGCGGCGGCCGTTATACACAAAATGTGCGCATCGAGATTTGTGTAGAGGGTATCGCTCGCGGCAAAATATGGCAATGTGGTTTGGAATTTGATTACGCCAACAATGAATCTTTTTATTGCCGCCCACTGGCAGATGCAGGTGCTAAGAATTCCACACGAATGCCTATCCCCGAAGAAGCTAAAGAGATTGCGTTAGCATATCTTCCACCTATGTCTGGCCTTGCAGAAAGAGAGTTTGTAAAACAGCCTGGCGAAATAGCTTTCCTAATTGGGCAAGGCCAAACAGCGCAGGTGTTAAGAAATTTATGTTACAACGTTCTCGCTAAAGAGAAGTGGGGGGATCTTGTTGTTCATCTAAAGAAGTTATTTGGTGTTGATTTACAAAAACCCGAGTTGCTTCCCGAACGTGGAGAAATTATATTGTCCTATAAACAGCCAGATGGAAAAATTTTGGATATCTCGACATCTGGGCGCGGTTTGCAGCAGACATTGCTTCTTTTAGCGTATTTATACTCCAATCCTGGCTCGGTCTTGCTGTTGGATGAGCCGGATGCGCATCTGGAGATCCTTAGGCAAAGACAAATTTATCATCTGATCACGTCTGTGGCTGAGGAACAAGGCTCACAAATCATTGCTGCCAGCCATTCGGAAGTGGTGTTGAATGAGGCTGCAGATCGTGATGTGGTGGTTGCATTTGTGGGAAAGCCTCATCGTATCGATGGGCGTGCAAGTCAGGTGCTTAAGTCATTAACTGAATTGGGTTTTGACCAGTACTATCAGGCGGAGCAAAAAGGCTGGGTGCTTTATCTGGAAGGATCAACTGACTTGGCAATATTGCAGGCTTTTGCTAATACGCTTAATCACCCGGCTTCTGAGTTGTTGCAAAACGCTTTTGTTTTCTACGTTGGCGGAAATATTCCTGAAAAAGCCAGAAGTCATTTTTATGGGCTTTTAGAAGCCAAACGTGATTTGATAGGTATTGCCATTTTTGACCGGATTGATAAGGCTTTACAGATGAATACTCCTCTGATCGAGTTAATGTGGAAACGCAGGGAGATTGAGAATTACCTGGTGTCGGAAGAGGTATTGATGGCTTATGCGGAAATTGGATTGGAAAGAGACTTGCTTGGGTATCCAGAGATTGAAAAGCGGCGAAATGCAATGAAAGACTCTATCGAAAGTGTATCTAGAGCTTTGAAAACTTTGGGAAAAGCAGATCCATGGTCTGAAGATATAAAAGCGAGCGATGATTTTCTTGATCCCCTTTTCGAACGATACTATGAGAAATTACAACTCCCTAACCTTCTTAGAAAAAGCGGCTATTATGAGTTAGCTTCGTTGGTTCCAAAAGAGCTGATAGATTCAGAAGTAATTGAAAAATTGGACGCCATTGTTGATGTGGCGAAAAAAGCGCATCCCCCGAGCATAATTTAAAAAATCATTACAGAGGAAAGGCTCTTGGATAATAAGATCCTTTGTCAAAAAGAGGTTGAGTGCCTGCGGGAAGACGACCTGCGCTATGTGGCGCAGACCACGCCTTTTGGCAAGTCGCTAGTCTTTGTCCGTTCGCAGGGATGTATGCTGTGGGACGCCGAGGGCAAAAGCTATCTTGATTTTATTTCAGGGATTGCGGTCAATAATGTCGGGCATACGCATCCTGAAGTGGTGCAAGCTATCTGCGATCAGGCGCAACGCATGTTGCACGCTACTGTGTTTGGCAAGGCAGTTATCCCACCGCAGGTGGAGCTGGCGCGCCGTCTGGCGCAATTGACGCCGCATGGGCTGGAGACTATTTTCTTCACCAACAGCGGGACAGAAGCCATCGAAGGCGCCATCAAGCTGGCGCGGCGGGCAACGGGCAGACACGGGATTGTTGCCTTTGAGGGTGCGTTTCATGGGCGCACCTGCGGGGCGCTTTCGATTTCGTGGCGCGAGGTCTATCGCAAGCCGTTTGAGCCGCTGCTGCCGGGGGTAACCTTTGTCCCTTTCAACGATCTCGAAGCCGCCCGGCGGGCGGTGACGGATGCGGTGGGGATGGTGATTGTCGAGCCGATCCAGGGCGAAGGCGGAGTACACGTGCCTTCGGATGACTTTCTGCCCGGGCTGCGCCAGCTTTGCGATGCACGCGGGGCATTTCTCGTGCTGGATGAGATACAGACCGGCTTTGGGCGCACGGGGCGCTTTTTTGCCTGCGAGCACTGGGGGGTGGTGCCGGATATCCTGGTGGTGGCGAAAGCTATTGGTGGTGGGATGCCGTTGGGCGGGTTTATCAGCAGACCCGAGGTGATGCGTTTGCTCACCGACCCGCCGCTTGCGCACATGACCACCTTTGGCGGGCATCCGGTCTCATGCGCCGCCGGGTTGGCGAGTCTCAACATCATTCTGCGCGAGCGGCTGGTTGCGCGCGCTGATCAGCTTGGCGTGCACATCCAGGAGAGGCTGCGCCAGATGCAGCGCAAATACGCCGTGATCAAAGATGTACGCGGCAAAGGGCTGATGATCGGGTTGGAGTTTGCCAGCGCCGAAGAGACAAAGCGCATTGTGCAGCGCGCCCAGGAGTTGGGGTTGATCCTCAGTTGGAGCATCTATTCCGGCGGGACGGTGCGCATTGCGCCGCCGTTGGTGATCACGGAGGACGAGGTGCAGCGCGGGCTGGCGCTCCTTGAGCAAGCCATCCAGAGTGCATAACTTGCGGGCGTTTTAGCCTACGACCCCCAGACCTCGTTTGCAAGGGAAGGGAGCTGTGCTATCGGCGGATAGATTTTGTAAGGTGGGCTAGTGCCGCGCCTGCTATTTTGCCGCGTTGATTGGTTATGCGGGGAACAAAATGGCTTCTGGAGGCATACGTCCTTTGGGGCGCTCGATGAGTTCGATGGTAACGCCAATGGCGTTTTCTGTATCCAAATAGGCATAGTACCCGTCTCCATCAAGCCCAAAACCGCTGCCTTCCATGATCACTTCAAAACCCGCGCGTTTGGCTTCTGCCAGTGCTTCTTCCATGTTTTCGACCAGCACACCAAAATGATGCACGCCGTAGCCGTGTTCCTTGACAAAATCCGCATAAATTGTGCTACCTTCTACGATCTCAATTAACTCGACGCGCATGTCGCCAAAATAGGATAGCGCCACCCGCATCTTGTATTCGGCGGGTTTGCCGTGATAGGTCATTTTTTTGACCAGCGGCTTAGCGTAGGTGTAAATATGCCAGTTGCCAATGCCAAACTGCTTCCAATAATTTTCGACTGCCTCTTCCAAATGGGGTACCAGGATGGCTAGCTGAGCAATGCCGTTTTTGAGAAAATCAACCTTTTTCGCATTTGTCATGGTTCAAGGAATCTAAATGTAGGTTGAAAGCGGGTCGGGTTTAATTGGGCAGCAGACTCTTGAGATAGTTAATCACCTCAATATGGCTTCCCATAGACAGGGCCTGTTGAGCAACTTCTTTGGCGCGTGCAAGCGACCACTGCCGGATGGTCTGCTTGACGCCTGGGATGTTCGGCGCAGCCATGCTGAACTCATCCAGTCCCATACCGAGCAGCAATGGAACTGCCATTTTCTCCCCCGCAAGCTCGCCGCAAAGACCGACCCACTTGCCGTTTTTGTGGGCTTCTTCAATTGTGATTGCAATCAGTTTAAGCACAGCAGGGTTATAGGGACTTGCCAGCGCCGCCACGCGGTCGTTTGTTCTGTCCACAGCCAAAGTGTACTGGGTAAGGTCGTTTGTCCCGATGCTGAAGAAATCCACAATGGGTGCCAGATGGCCAGTCAGCAACGCGGCGGAGGGTACCTCGATCATGATGCCAAATTGCACTTTGCTGGCAATAGCTTTTCCCTGCGCGGTCAGGCGGGAGCGCACCTCGTCAAAAATTTCTCGGGCGCGTTTCACCTCCTGCACACCGGAGACCATTGGCAGCATGATACGCAGGTCGGCGTTTACGCCTGCCAAGAGCAGGGCTTCAAATTGGTTAGCGAGAATATCTGGTCGTTCCCAAATCATACGGATGCCGCGCCAGCCGAGAAAGGGATTGGCTTCTTCTTTCAGTCCCAGATAGGGAACGCTTTTATCACCGCCGATATCCAGCGTACGAACCACCAACGGACGCCCATCCAGGATGTCCATCACCTTTTTGTAAATGAAAATCTGTTCGTCCAGGTTGAGCAGCTCCGTGCGGTCCAGATACAGAAATTCTGTGCGAAAAAGACCAACACCTTCTGCGCCCATTTCTACCGCTTTTTCAGCATCTTCAATTCCGCCGATGTTTGCTACTACCTCGACCCTGTGTCCATCCAAAGTAGCGGCAGGCTGATTTTTTGCAGAAAGTAATGCCTGACGTTCTGCCTCCCACAAACGGCGCTTCTCTTTGGCCGTTTCCAATTCATCCAGAGCGGGACCAAAGACTACCTCTCCATTTTCTCCGTCAAGAATCGTGAGCGTGTCGTTTTCTATTTCGTTGTAATCGAACGCCACACTGACGACAGCCGGGACTCCCAAACTGCGGGCAAGAATGGCAGTATGCGAAGTGGGCCCGCCTTTGGCAGTACACAACCCAAGAATTTTAGTCTTGTCAAATTGCACTGTATCCGATGGGGTCAGATCGTCTGCAATGATAATGGAGGGCTGACTCAAAGCTTCTGTGAGACCTTCTTCTTTACCTTGCAGGCAGCGTAATAAGCGGTCAGCCACATCTTTGATATCCTGAGCGCGGGCTTTGAAGTATGGATCGTCCAGTTCAGCGAAGGCGGCGGCGGCTTCATCGAAGGTGGTTTTTACCGCTGCTTCGGCGTTCAGGTTGCGGCACAATATAGCGTTTTTGATGTCGTTCATCATCTCAACGTCATCCAGGAATTCGCGGTGTGCCTGAAAAATTGCCGCTTCTGCTTCGCCGATATCCTTAAGAGTTTTTTCTTCCAGTGCCAGAAGCTGACGACGAGCCAGGTTCATCGCCGCGTTCAAACGCATCCACTCTGCTTGTGGGTCATTGACGCGTTCCATACTTACAGCGCCAGCTTTTACTGGATGGTAAATCCAGGCTGGGCCATAACCAATCCCGGGCGAAGCAGGTATTCCTTGGTAGCGGCGCATATTTACTCCTCGCTTGAAAAGTTATTTTGAATGAGCCTTTCGAGCGCATCAAGAACTTGTTGAGAATCTGGACCTTCGGAGACAATGCGAATAGTTTGTCCTTTTGTAACCGATAGCAGCATCAATTTCACCGGGCTGGCGCCGTTGGCAGGTCCTTTTCCTGTGGAAATATTGTAAACTTGGACATCGGCGTTATATAATTTGACCGTTTTGACAAATTGCGCAAGCGGTCTGGCGTGTAGTCCTGCGTCATGTTGGATGGTGAGACTGATTTCGGGCATATCTCTCCTTGCTCAATAAGCGGCTATGCTGATTTCACACAGACGGTTGACGAGAGCGGCGCGCGCCAAAGTGGACTGCGGGGTCTCGCCCCAAACGAACAAACCGCAGCCGCGGATCAGGATAGCATGATTTTCGGGGATGAGCTTTCTTAGGGTGTCATCGTCGGGCGTGGAGCAGGTTATTCTGTCAATGGCTTCTTCGGCATCTTCAAAGAGGGCAAAATCTGGCAGTGCCATCTTGTGAGCCATAATCATAGACGCCACTGGCTGACATAATATAGCAAAATTGGCATTCGTGAGGTTATAAGCCAGACAGTGCCAACCCACCCGTCGGCTTGGGATCACACTGGTTACGGTTTTTCCGTTGTTGAGGTTGAGGATGGCAAAGTCTCCCTCGCTGAGTGTTGCAAAGGAGGTGTTTAGGGCGTTGATTGCCATTTTGCCACCAGATAAGCGCATGCTGAGCTCGCTTAAAAAACCCGCCGACAGATTCTCTTCAAACACAAGGCGGGCTGTTTCGACCAGAATTTTTCGGGTGGGACGGGGAATGAGAATATCGCGGGTTTTTGCATCGACCCGAGATTGCGTACTAACAAGGTTAACCACATCTCTGGATGCTTTGCTTAAGCGGTCGAACATGCAAAACCTCGTTTTGTTTAGCCCGGGGAAAAACACTATTTGCTCCCCGGGCTAAACATTGTTCAGTGTGTTGAAGACGCAACCATCTTGTCCTGCAATTTGCGCAGGTGAAAGATCGTCTGATTTTCATCCAACTCCACCTCATCATAATGCAGGGGTTCGCCTTTTTTGATATCTTTGATGACAGTAGCGCCAACGCTGATGCCCAGCGGGACAAGTCCTTCACGTTGGGTTATCTTTGCTTTTTCGATGCAACCATAGACCGTATAGCCGCCCAAGTAGTCAATTTTTTCTCCGGTTTTGAGGTCGCGTTTGGCAATGGCGATGGTTTCTGCGACTGGTGGGCGCAGTGTGTTCAGGGTGACTTCGCCGTATAGGTAAGCGCGGGCGATGGCGATGGGCGTTTCAAGGTTACAAAGATGATATGGGCGGTACAGTGCCCAATAGTTGCCGTGACCATTGACTTTTAGATATCTGAGGTCGGCAATGATTTTGGGCTGGTCGGTGGTGATGATGATGAATACACCGGGAGCGATATCCCCCACTGCGTAATCAACCACATATTTTTGACTCATAATACCGCCGTCGGTCTTTGGGACATAGACCTTTGCCAGGTCTTTGAGGGCAACTTGCGGGCCGTGAGCGCCGCGCACATCGGGCACATAGCCAATACCATTTCCAATAGAAGTCATTTCGACCATCGTTTTTGTGCCGTCCACAAAGGAAGCCAGCATTTTTGCACTGGCATTCACGGCTTTTGCTCTGGCTGCCAAAGTGTCCGGGTTTGCGCTGGGGTCAAGTGGATTGTTCTTCCCTTTAACTACGGACACGATTTCAAAGCCAAGCGCGTCAGCAAAATCGTATAACTCTTTGAGCGTTCCCGGCTCATCTCCTGTGGTGAGGGTGTAAACATTGCCGGTAGTTTGCGCCATCTTTGCCAGATAAAACCCCACCGTGCAGTCGGTTTCTACGTTCATGTTGACGATGTGTTTTCCGGCAAGGATGGCTTGATGGCAGACCACCGCGCCAACTTCTGGGATGCCAGTGCACTCAACCAGCACATCAATTTCGGGGATGTTGACGATTAATTCGGAAGAATGGCTGGCTATGCGTTTGCCTTGCTCAATGAGCTTTCCTGCCTTGAGGGGGTCGTTCTCTTCCTGAACGACAATGGACGGATCAACACTGGCTTCCTGGTAAGCCATTTTTGCCCGATTGGGGATGACATCTGCCACGGCGACAATGCGCATACCGACCATCTTTTCGATTTGGCTGATAAGCCCGGTACCCATTTGACCAGCGCCAACCAGCCCAACGCGCAAGGGTGCGCCGCTGGTTTGTTCATTTTCACGCAATAAATCTTTTAGAGACATATTTCCTCAATTTCAATCATAAATCATAATTTTTTCACCAACTTGTATGGGCGGCAGTGGCTTCTCCTCCAAACACACATCTCCTGGCATTTCTACGCTTGTGTTGCCGTTGAATTTGAGCACCAGGTGCCCCAAATTGGCGAGGTTGGTATTAGCAACTTCGCCAATTGCGAGTACCTTGTAAGATGACTCTCCGATTTGTACTGAATCGTTAACGGCAAGCGGTTTGATCAGATTTTTGCCGTCATGAATGATGGCAAATTCCATCAATTCTTCGGGCGCGCTTTCGCCAAAAAGAATCAGGATGTGGTTTTCGATAAATTCAGAAACCATCGGCCCGATAAAGGTAACGTTTGCCTGATATTTGATCATATAATCACCAGAATAAGGAGAGTAGGCAAAAAAATTTAACATCACAAAGATAAGCGCCGGAACAACAGTCTTTTGGGGATAAACGCGGCCGGCGCTCATCATATTTTGTTATTCTTTTTTGCCCCTGGGTCATCAGCAAAGAGGATCAGGGGAGGATTGCTGGCGATTATTCGATCAATTCAATGTCTTCCACCCGAACCCCTGAGCAGAATAACTCTTCGGTAATAAAGCGGAACAAGGGACCGGATGGCGAGGTTGGGTAAATATCCACCGTCGGCACTTTCTTCATGGGGTAAACGCCAACGCGTGCCGTACCGCCGCAGTCGATCACGGCTACGGCAATTTCTTCAAAAGCCGCCTTGGATTTAAAGCCATCGAACGGGGTTCCACCGGTCAAGTCCGCAATGCGTTGGGCAACCGGATGTATCCCGCCGCCTGTTACCGAGTAAATCAGGTCGCGACCGGGTTTTGGTTCAATGACTAAGGGCCCGCCCCAACCTTTAGGTCCTTTTTTGATGCGGACTTTACGGTATTTTTTTTCTTCCGCCATATTATCAACTCCTTGATTAAGATACGATATAATTAACCTGATAAGGTGTCTGGCAGTCCGTTCATGGCGATGAGGAAGACTGCCGGTCTCCCTTTCCTCCGCCGGTTGCGGTTGTTGACCGCAACCGGCGCTCCATGGGGAAGAAAGGAAGGTAGAGGGTTACACTTTATAGACCAAAGCTTGCCAGCCAGGCAATAATCACTGCAATAGGACCGGTGATCAAACGGGAGAACAATACCGCTGGCACGCCTACTTCCACTGTTTCAGGTTCTGCTTCGCCCAGCGCAAGACCAACGGGGATGAAGTCGCAGCCAACTTGAGGATTGATAGCGAAGAGGGCGGGCAGCGCGGTAGCTACTGGCAGGGTTTTATTGGCAAACAGCGTTCCCAGCAGGGTGCCGATGATCTGTGCAATAACTGCGCCGGGTCCCAAAAGAGGTGATAAGACAGGCAGCCCAATGATCAGAGACATGATGACCAGACCAATGGGATTATTGGCAAGCGGCTGCAGCGCTTTAGCCAGCAGGTCGCCAACGCCGGTAACCAGGATGAGGCCAATCACGAATGAGATGAACGCCATGAAGGGCAAGATGTTCTTAATCACCTGGTCAATCGAATCACGTCCGGCTTGATAGAGGGCGCCAACAACTTTACCAACGCCGCGCCCGATTTTTTCGAGGAATTTGGTTATGCCTTTCATTATCAAGTCTCCTTTATGCTGCTTCTTTCTTCCACATAATGGCGGTGATGCGTTCGGTTACAATGCCGCGGATCAGAATGACAACCAGACCGACCAGCAAATAGCGGACAGCAAGTGCTGCCACAGCCTCATGCCCATAAGCTTGTTCCACACCCTGAGCAATGCCCATCCAGACGAATAACTCCCCGGGGTTGACGTGGGGAAAGATTCCAAGCGGCGGGTGTACAAACGAAACTGCTGAATCGTAGAAGGCGGGTTTGAGTTTCTCGGGCAGAAAGCGCCCCATGGTGTATGCCATTGGGTTGCACAAAACAAACACCGAAACGAATGGGAGCACAACATATCGCAGGGGAATATATAGCACACCCGGTTTGGCTGCAAATTTACCCAGGGCATCCACTCTTTCAGGCCCGATGAGGGCAATAAGCGCATTGACTGCGGTCATCAGAACGATTACCAGGGGAATAATTCCGGTAACCAGACTGGTGAAGACCTCGCCGCCTTTTTGAAAGATGCCGATAAACCATATAGCTGCTTGTACCATTGCGAGATTCCTCCTTAGAAGAGATTAGATGAAATACAAACGAAACAAATTTTTTACACAGAAGTTGAAAGTAATGTATTTATCTATGATGAATTTATATTGCTGCCTCCTTTCTTCCACAACATGCGTCTGTGTTAATTGGCTGGCTAGTAGTGGCAGTTTCCAGTTCGGAAACGCTGGTTGTGTCGTTGCCAGCCTTCGCTGCTTTATCTGCAATATCCTGGCGGTGTTTTAATGCGTTGCGAAGCGCCAAAAGCAGTTTCTTATTGATTTGTAAGTCAATCTGGTCGTCCAAAAGGTCGCTGATAGGACGCCCGGCAAGTCCAGGAATTGGCTTGAGCCCTGCCAGAATAGTCCAGCCGGATAATTGCTCAGCGTGAACGATGCGTTCATTCTGGTCAATGACCAGAGCGGCGTAAACCCGTCTTTTCCATGCCGAACCTTCCATGCCAATCCAGACCAGCCCATCACGGCGCAGCTGCGCTATTCGCTTATAGTATCGTCGTAGCTGCCAGTAGGAGAAGCCAAACTGGATCAGCCAAGCAATCCCCAGCATCAAAATGATTGCCGAAGCAGCTGAATTCATCTAAGTGTGCCCTTTCCGTTTGTCCACATTAGCGCATTCCCATCCTTTTTAAGATTTGTAAAACGCCGGTAGCGGCTTCCTCGTCGGTTACCAGCATGTTGATCAGTTCTGCCCGCGCTGCGCCAATAATGGGCAGGATAACCGCATGTCCGCCAGCAATTGCCAGCTTTAATGGGATGACAGTCAGTTCCTCGGCGGTAATCCCAATCACGCGCCTGGTCAAAGGAATATCCAACAAATTTCCATAAAGATCAAATCCTCTGGCACACACGTCCCCAACCGCGCCATTTTGTTCCAATTCCTCAAGCTGTTCCACGGTAAGATAACCAGCCTGGAGCAGGCTGGAGTGCTCGGGGTCAAGAGAGTCTAATTCGAGCAGTGCCAGTTCAATGTTGGCAAACTGTTCCAGAACCTTCTGAATATGAGGGTCTCTGATGAGCGCGTCGCGGGTGGCTTCGCTATCAACTACAGCAGGGGCTGGCAAGGGTGTGTAATAGCCAATGAGGGCACGGGCAAGGTTACGGGCTAGCTCCTGTCCGTCCATTTGCGTGCTCAACGATTGGATCGAGCCGGTCATCTGAACTACATGCACACCAAAGACTGTTCCCGGGCGCATTGCATTGATGGTTTCATAGACCGCCGGGCCCCAAGTGACGCCGATGGTCATATTGTTGTGCACGAGTTCTTCAACTAGTCTGGCGGCAAGGTTTCCCAAATGGCGCAGCCGCTGCGGGTATCCGTGGATGCTGTGCACCATCACTCGCACGGCTTTGAGGTTAAGCAGCTCTTCCAACTCGCGCTCCATATCGGTGCGCCGTCGGTGCGGATGGTGAATGCGGACTTCAATGATCCCCTGCTTACGGGCTTCGAGAAGCAGACGGGATATCATCGAAGGCGAGTATCCTGTCCGCGTTGCTATCTCTGTTTGGGTCAGCCCGTCTTCAAAATGCAGGGCAGCGATCTCGGCAAGAAATGCCAACCTGTCTGCATTCTGACTACCGCTTGTTGAGGGTTTGCTCATAACTATTCAAAATTGTGAATCACCTGTGGAAATTATGAATATTATAAAGAATTGTAAAATTCATGTCAATAGGTTCACGAAAATTGTTGCAAAAGATTCATAAAATTGAATCAGTGAAGAGAGAAAATATGCCAAATCTGTGGGTCAAATCTCCTGCGAGGGGGCAAATGCCCTGCCTGAGGCGGGTACAGAAAGGCGGGAGGGATATGTTATGCTCTGATTATGCGTGATTCGTCTTTCAAAGTTTTCGCCATTGCTGCGGAAAAGGGCGTCTTGACGCCAGCGCAGAAGCGGCATTTGCTGATCAACATCTGTAAAAAAACGTATCCGCCCCGGCAGCGGAAGCGATATTGCGTTTCTTTACCGGAGGACTGCCATGCAAACCTGGTCTGATCTCAGACAGATACTAACGGGCATCTGCTGGGCGGTTGTTGGCGGTGTTGCCACGCGTGCCTACATGCCCGAGCGTTCCACATAGGACATGGATATCCTTGTGCATCCACAGGATAGCCAGCAAGCCATCCAGAAAATGGTGCAGGCAGGCTACGAAATTGTCTCCGAACCAGCCATCCCAGGCAAAGTTGTGCGCTCCCCTGAAGGCACAGAAGTAGATATCCTCTTCGGAAATGCTCTTTGGGCTGGCGAGGCGTTGAAAAACACGCGTCAGGATGCCGCCGGTTTTCCGGTTCTTGATTTGCCCTACTTGGTGTTGATGAAAATCGAAACCGCGCACACCCAGGATATTAGCGATGTGGCGCGCATGCTGGCGCTGGCGAGCGAGCATGACCTTGAACGCGTGCGTGCGGTTGTTCAGCGCTACGCCGTGGATGCTGTCGAGGACCCCGAGTCACTGATCTATTTGGGGAAAATGGAGCTGGGAGGAGTCTCCTAAGGGAAAACCCAGACTCTACCTCTCACCCCTGCTTGCACGGCAGGGGTGAGAGGGGTATCTTACCTACGGATTACTTTTTCTTCAAGATAATTCTGGCGTCCACCACCTTGAGACCTTTGCCCTCTTCGTAGAGCAGGACAGGGTTGGCGTCGGTCTCGGCGATTTCGTCCATCAGGTCGGTCACCATCTG
>JABLWW010000019.1 GCA_013178295.1 Anaerolineae bacterium
AGATGAATAGATTCATCAGGTACCAGCTTCAGCACCTCGCGCACGTCTCCTTGCACCACTGTATCCTGCATAAAGGATGGGCTTACTGGATGAGGTATGCTGGTGCGGGTTATTCGTCCATTCAAGAGCTCGCGGCGTATTACACTCTGTACCATCTCGTTGGGATGAGCAGTGAGCTTGAACAGCTCAGCGCGTACGGCAGGGTCTTCCTTGAAAACAAGCAACCCTCGAATAGCTTGCAATACAACCTTGGGGTCATTATCCGACAGCATTTCAAATAAAACAGACTGCGATTGTGGCAGCCGCATTCTTCCGATTGAAGAAACTGCTTCCCGCCGCACCATCGAGTCGTTGTCCTTTTGGGCGATTTCCACTAGCACGTTAAAATATTTGGGCGATTCAAGCTTGCCAAGGTTTTTTACTGCCCAGAAACGCACCCCGGCACTGGGATGGTGGACAAAGGGCAGCAAAACGTCACCGTCAAAAAAAGCAGGCAGGTGTCCAAGGTTCTCCAGAATAAAAAGAAGATCGCGCTGATCGCGATTTGTCCTTAGGAAAGCATATAACCCATCAAGCTTTTTGCTTTTTAGTTCTTCGAGATGTTGTTTAGTAATCATCGGCTTGAGAAGAATTTGGGATTTTGATGGAATTCAGTATACCAGAAAATCTTTACATAGCGGACATATATAGCACACCTTGACGGGCGTTAACTTAATTGCCCCTTGTCTTATGCTGCTTGACAGAGGTTTATCGCGAGCTCATAATATCGCCGCCGGCAGGCTATTGGCGCGGCGGCACGGCTTATTTCTTCACGGCTTGGGGCGCGGGGTGAGGATTTTGTCAAGCGGGTCGGTGGGCACTTTGGTGCGGCTGTCGAGCACGCCCGAGGTGTCGCAGTAGGGGAGCAAATACTCAGGAGGCAGCTTCAACCGGGTGATGACGTATTCGTAGATGGACGTCCATTCTTCGCCGGGGTTGCCGCTGGCGTGCTCGCGGCTGCCGATGCGCAGGTCAAAGACGAGCGGTCCGACAATGGAAGTGGTTGCCTCGTTGGTAAAGGAGATGCCGTTATCACAACTGAAGGGAAACGCCTCATACTGATTGTGGAACTGCGCCACCAGCTTGCAGTCGCCGAGGATTTTAAGCGGGTTGGGCGGCACGATTACCCCAGAGGTCATCTGGACATTGGCGAAGTAGCTGCCGTTGCAGGTGATGCCGCTGTCGTGGAGGGTTGCCTCACCCCGCCCCACCCATTTGTCGGATTTTGCCTCCCAGATGGATTTCTGCTCGTTCCAGGTGATGTCGAAGACGAGATGTTTGAGCGAGGTCTTGAACACGCCGCTGCTGATGGTGTGCAGATAGTTAAGCTCGATCTCGCCCCAGCCCTTGTTATTGGCGCTGGGGGTAGCGCTGGGGGCAGGGGTGGCGCTGGGCTGTGGCTGTGCCACGGCGGCGGGGTTGAAGGTCTGTTGGACACATGCCGCGGCTGCCAAACAGACCAGGATCACCGCCGTGATGGGCAAAAGGTTTTTCATCGCGCACCTCCGCTTTGCAGATTGATGTATTGAGTATAGAGGGTTTTGTGGGCGGATACAAGTGGGGGCGGGGCTGACGGGTGGCTGGGGCATTTTTCTCTTTGGCGGGTGGGCAAAACGGGGGTATAATGGGGGCATCATCTTATTGGCAGACGAGGTTGTGGATATGCGGCGCAGTGGATTGCTTCAGATTGTGTTGTTATGGCTGGTGTTGCTGCTGGTGGCGCGCCGCAGGCGGCAGCCGCTGCCGCAGGTGCGCGAATACGTGATTGACGTGCGCTGACAGAGCGGCGGGTGGCTGGCGGGGGGAAACAGGGGGGTGCGGTGCTGCTGTCCTTTTGGGCGCTTTGATTGGCAGAAATACACATGGCTTGCAATGATCCACCCTGTCGCGGGCGGTTTTAGCGTTTGCGGCAGCGCAGATAGGAGAACGCCCCGCCGAAGATATCCCATTCGGCGTGCACCTCCAGACCGGCGGCATGGAAGGCTGCGGGCGGGATGGGGTGCATCCCGTCAAACGAAAACGCCAGCAGCCGCCCCCAGTAGAACCCCTTGCGTTTCTCAAAACTTTCCAGCAAGCGCACCTGACGGCGCGCCACACGTCCCATCTCGGCGATGGCAGCCTGCTGCAGGGCGGGGTTGAACAGGGCGATGGCACCACCGGAAAGCACACTGTCAAACTGCCCATCGGCAAAGGGCAGATGGGCGACATCCGCCAGAAGGATGCGCTGTGGGTCAAACCCATGCCGCCGCAGCAGCTGCCGGGCGCGGCGCACCATGCGCGGCGAGCGGTCAATCCCCCATGCGTCCAGTCTGTCGCACAGCATCTCCAACACCAGCTGCCCGCCGCCGCAGCACACCTCAAGGGCGCTGCCTTCCAGACCGCTCAGGATGCGCTGACGGTGTTTAAGCCAGAAATCCGCCTCGCCGATGGCGGCACAGGTATCTGCCAGACGGGTCCCAGTACGAGGGCATGTTATCTTTCCCCAGTTGCAGGGGGCATGGCGGCAGCGCGGTTGAAGCCGTCCCAGGCACTGCGGTAGTAGAAACGCGGCGGGGTGCGGATGGGCAGGGCGCACACCTGCTCCAGCCAGCGGGCGTAAGCCTGACGGGCGCGGTCAACACAGCGCTGTGAGAGCGCCAGCCGTTGGGCGGCGGGCAGGTCTTGCGCCGCCTCCGCCTCGGCGATGAATTCCTCCTGTAGCGCCTGCCGTTCAGGCTGGATGGCGGCGGCGCGGGTGGGGTAATCTGCCAGCACAGCGCGGTGCAGCCGCTCGTGCTGCCAGAAGAAGGACTGCGGGTTGTACCTGCCGCCGGGGGCGGCGCCCATGTTTGGCAGCCCGGCGTCCATCCATACGGGGAAGAACAACGCCAGACACGGGGCGGCGCAGCCCGTCAGCCAGTGGGTCTGCCGTTCGGGTGTTAGCTGCGAGACCATGCTGCCGGTGGTCTGTGAGATGCGGATCGGTCCAAACCCGGCGTGCATGCAGATATCGGCACCCGTCAGGGCGGCATCTGGGGCAAAACCGCTGGGGTCGGCGCGGTGCGAGCGGAGGATATCCATCATCGCCGCGGTGTTTAGCCTGCCGGATATGGCATGCAGGGCTTGTGTGCTGCACTGCTGCCGCCGCACACCGTCGGCAAAGCGGGTGTAGAGGCGGTCGGAGTAGCAGCGGGCAAAGTCAAAGTCCTCGGCGCGGCGGCACCAGCCGCGCTGGACGGCGAGGCGCACCAGGTCTGACGATGCCCTGTCCCAGCGCCCGCCAATGGTGATGGCGTTGGAGATCGAGCGCACGGTGTGCACCTGCTCGGCTGCCCATTGACGGTCAACCGTCTCCAGCACCCATGCCTGGTGCGGGTCGGCGATGAGAAAGCTGTTGTGATAGTAGATGGGGTGAGAAAACCCGCAGTTGCCCGATTGTCCATAGCTCTCAATGAGCTGGATGATGACCTCCAGCGCCTCAGCGGCGCTGGCGGCGCGTTCCAGCGCCAGCCGCAGCAAGTCCATCCCGATCAGCCCCGGCTTTTTGCCCGCGGGCAGGCGCGAGAAGAGCGCCTCGTTGCCGATGACCACGCCATGCTGGTTGGCGCCCATCTCTGCCCCCCATATCCAGAAGGGTTTTGCCAGCAGGACGGCGTGGGTGTGGGCAACCTGCGGGATGGCGGTGTAGGTGCATTGCACCTGTGCGCCGAGCGGATGGTCGGCGGCGGGGATGAGCAGCAGATGATGGGCTTCATTGGGGTCGCGGTCGCTGTTTTTGGCAAACAGGGCTGTGCCGTTGGGAGTGGCGTCAGCCAGGGCAACAAACGTATCGCACATGGGAAGCTCCTGCGGCGGGGGATGTGGTGTCCCGCCTGAGGCGATTATAGCACAGGCGGGCGGGGCTTTGGCAGAGTTCGCAAGGCGCCGCGGCGGTGCGGATTGAGACGGGTGGACGTGGGGCGGGAAAAGCCGCCCTGCCGCTGGATGTCATGATACCCTGTTACGGAGCGGGATCGCGGGCGCGGGGGTGTGGACATTTGCGCCGCGATGGCTATAATGAAAGTAAACGGGTATGCTGTTTTCCGCCGCCGGGCGGTTGAGGAGGTGCGCGATGCGATATCAACCGGTTTTGCTGCTCTTGGTGGTGTTGTTGGTGGTGTCGCTGGGATGCCGTTTTGCGCCGTTTGTGCTGCAACCGACGGAGACCCCTGCCCCGCCGACCAGCGCGCCGCCGCCCCCTTCACTGCCTACCGTGCCACCGCCGCCCACTGCCACGCCGCAGCCCACCCTGCCCCCCAGTCCGACGCCGTTTGTGCCTTTTGAGGCGCAGATCACAGCCGACAATGTCAATGTGCGCGCCAACCCCGGACGGTTGTTTGCAGTGGTGATGAATGTCAAGCGCGACACCACCTTTACCGTGCTGGGCAAGGCACCCGGCGAGGAGTGGATCTACGTCCAGGCGCAGGATGAGACGACCGGCTGGGTATTTGCCCGCTTTTTGCAAGCCAATGTTGACCTGCGGGCGGCGCCGCTGTTACAGCCAGTGGATGTACAGGTGGTGCGCGGGCAGGTGGTGGATGCGCTGTTTCAGCCGGTCAGCGGCATCCAGTTTGCGCTGACACAGGGCAGCGGGCGCACGGATGCGATGACCGGCGCTGACGGCATGTTCTATGCCTTTTTGCCCACCACAGCCTCGGGGACATGGACGGTCTCATACACTGCCATTGACTGCAGCAGCAACCGCATGGATGCCGAGTGCAAGTGCAAGGATGGCGTGTGCGGGGCGGTTTTCCCACCGCAGCAAACGCTGACCCTGCCGCAAAGCGAAATGCTGGCGTTTGTCTGGCGCGAGATCCAGTGAGGCGGCGGGCTGTCGCTTTGGCTTAGGCGGTGGGGTCGGCGGACACGGCGTGCCCGTCGGCGTGGTGCAGCGCGGGTGCAGCGTGAGGGCAGGGGTGGTTGTGCCTGGTGCAGCGTGAGGGTGGGGGCGTTGTGCCTGGTGCAGCGTGAGGGTGGGGGCGGTGTGCCTGTCGGTGCGGCGTGAGGGCGGGGGGCGATGTGCCTGTCGGTGCAGTGGGAAGGTGGGGGGGCGGTGTGCCTGGTGCAGTGGGAAGGTGGGGGGCGATGTGCCTGTCGGTGTGGCGCGGCAAAGATGGAGGATGGTGCGCGGCGGTGCGCGGCAGGGATGCGGCGAGTGGCGACAGCAGGTGCAGAGCGTGGCTTGGCGGGGGATGAAGACGGGGAGCGGCGGCGGATCGGGTGCATTGCGCCGCAGCCCGACAGCCGCTCAGGAGATGCCCAGATAGGCGCGCAGCAGCTGCTCGGCGATGGCGGAGACCGAACGCCCTTCGGCGGCGGCGCGGGCGGTGATGCCCTGCCACAGTGTGGTTTCCAGGTGTACCGAGCGGCGGGCGTAGAGGTCAAGCTCGCTGCCGCGCTGGCGGGGGTGGGCGGCGGGTGCAGGCATGGGCTGCTCGAGGTAGGCTTGCAGCAGACGGTTGAGCAGTTTGCTGGCGGTGGTGGCTTCGAGCACGGCGCGGCGTTTGGCTTCGCCCCAGCTGGCGGCGGAAAGATAAAGAAAGTGCTGCTGGGTGGCGGGACGGCTCACAGCGGGCATTCCTGGTGCAGCAGTAGGGCGGGTGCGGACAGTCTTGGGGGCAGCGTGGCGCTCATAACAGCCTCTTCTGCGTTGGGCGGGTAAAGTCCTCCGGCAGCGGGGTGCCCGGCGGGGTCAGCTTGGCGTGCCACTGGGCGCAAAAGGCGAGGATGGCATCAAACTGATCGGCGGGGATGAGCTTGTAGGAGGTGAAGGCGAACTGGTCTTTGAGCGTGTTGTGCACGGTGGGGATGTCGCCCTTGTTTTTCTTTTTGAGCAGGTCGCCGAGGATATTGACGATACGGATAAACTGACGCTGCTGGTCGGGGGTGATAAACTCCTCGAGGCGCGGCGTCAGGCGCGCCTCCAGCCCGTCGAGACGGTCTTCGAGGGCTGCCATGCGGTCGCTGACGGTCTGCGCCAGGTGTCTTGCCTGGCGTGCCTGCTCGATCCCCGCATAAAAAGCGCGCAGGTCGGGCGGGAGGCTGCCCTCCTGCTCTGCCAGCACGTCTTTGGGCATCAGTGGGCGGCCGAAGTAGGCATAGACCACATCGGCGAGGTTGTCCTGCATCTTTTCCAGGGCAGCGCGGGCGTCCTCGTTTTTGACCTCATCGGCGCTGATGTGCGAGAGCCAGGTGTGAAAACGGGTGAGCGAAATGGCGTTGAGCTTCTGGCGGCGGACGGCTTTTTCACCGTGGCGGACTTCAAACTCGATCTGCGCCAGCCCGCGGCTCAGGTCGCGGCGGCGGCGGATGTGCTGGGATTGGGCATTGGCGTCAATGCCGAGGATATCGCACACGGCGCTGATCGGGATGTAGATGTTGAGGTCGTCTGCCAGCGCGCAGGGGATGAGGCTGCCCTCAAAGAGGACGGTTTCGTAGCGCAGGGGTTTGGGGCTGGCGGCGGGGGGCGTGCTGTGCGGGTCGTCGGTCATGCGGACTGCTCCTGAGGGGATAAGATGTCCTGATTATACCAGTGTACGCTTAAGTGCAGAAGGGGAACAGCGCGGCGTACGGTGTGGGTGGGCAGATGCAAAAAAGATACATCGGGGAAGATGTCGGAAATGCACTGGACATACAGCGCCCACAGAAATATGCACTTAAGGGGATATCAAGTGGGGATTGGGCGTGCAGTCTGCACGGGCAAGAGCGGGAGGTATACCCTTAAGTGTATCAATGACGGGCTGAGCGTGTGGCATACACGGTCAAGTCGGATAAGAAGATACACTTAAGCGTATAAAAAGGTTGCGCACCCGCGTTGCGGCAAATGTGTGCCCGCGGGCACACATTTGCCGCTGTTGCAGAGAGTGGGCGGCGCTGGCGGAAGGCGAGGCGGGTTGAAAGGCGGGGGCGGTGGCAGGCTGTGGCGGGCGGTGACAAACATGGCGCTGAAGGGGGACACTATGCCCGCAGCCGCAGCTGACGGGCGAGGCTTTCCAGCCTCTCCGCCATGCGCAGGATCGGCTCGCGTCCCTTGAGCAGGACACACAGTGCATCCGCCAGCGCGGCGCTGTCAACCCCGCCGGGTGTGTCAACCCCTGCCAGCAGTGTTTTTACACGGCGGGCGGTGCGGGTGGCTGCGTCAGCCGGGCGCGGCGGTGTGGTGCGGACGCTATCCGCGGGGCGCGGGGCAGGCGGTGCGAGGCTGGGGATGTCCTCGGAGGTCAGCCCCTGCTCGATAGCGGCGGTCAGCGCCGCCTCCCACTGGTTTTTGGGCAGCTGGCGGATCTCGCGCAGGATGCGCTCGGGGACGTTGTACAGGTCGGCCATCTCCAGCAGATGATCGGGCAGTTCGAGGATTTGCAGATGACGCACCAGCGCCGGGCGTCCGATGCCCATGATGCGCTCGATCTCCGCCCAGGTGACGCGGGTCAGCCGCTTGTCCAGCGCGGCGCGGTGGTAATCGTTGCGCCCCTCCACCCCGTGCTGGGGATAGATGTCGTAAAAGTGCAGGATCAGCGCCGCCACTGCCCGGGCGCGGGTGACGGCGTTGGGGGTCTCGTATTTCTCGTTTTCTACCACCTGGCGGATGCGGTTGGGGGCGGCTACTGAGACAGCTTCCAGCAGCGGTTCATCCGAGAGGGCATAGTACACAGTGTTGAGCGCCACCCCCCAAAAGCGCCGCTCGCCGGTTTCGAGGACAAACACGGTGCGCCCGTCGATCGTCTGCCATGATCCGGTGACGGTTTTCACCTGCCCGTATTCATGCATCGAACTGCCCAGCGAGAGCAGGGAATTGACCCGCTGAGCGATGGCGGGATGCTGGCGGGCAAGCTCCAGCCACTGACGGGCGGCGTCATACCAATCAATCTCAAAGCGGAAGAAACGCTCGGCGATCTGCGGCGGAAGCAGCGTACGCGCCTGATAGGCATCCGGCATGATGCGGGCGATGGGGATCAGCTCCACCCGTTTGGCACTGGGGCGCCGGCCGCTGACAGGGGAGGCGCTGTCCTCCCAGTTGTCCTCCTGGCTGGCTTGCGGTGCGCTGGGCGAAAGCTGGCGGCTGGAAATTTGAACGCGTGGTTTGGGCATCGGTCTGCACCTCCTGGAAAATGTGCCCGCGGGCACAATTAATTCTATCGCAGGTGCACCGCGCGGCGCAAGCCATTTGCGGGGGCAACATTCCTGCAATCTCCCGGTTTCTCACCTGCCGCGCTGCCCCCCGCCGCTGCCTGCTGGCGTCTTACCCGATCTGTGTCTATTTGCCGTCCATGCTGCCGCTCTTTTCCCCCTTCTGGGCGCAGCGTGCCGCCGCGTCTCTCCCCCGTCTGCCTGCATTCCTGCCTGCCCCCTGCTTCCCCCGGCGTGCCCTGTCTATCTGCCCGCCCCCAGCCGCCGCAGTACCTCCTCCACCAGCCGCGCAAATTCCTGTGCCGACGGCGAGGTGAACGCCATTTTCCCCTCAGCCTGCGGACGCGGCGGACGGTAGGAGAAGATGTCCAGCCCCTCGGTGTTGGCGACCGAGACCTCTGCCCGCTCACGGATGGGGTCAAACAGCAGCCCGCCGTATTCCTGTTGCAGCGCCTCCAGCACCATTTGCGCTTCGCTGCGCTGCAGGTTGCACTTGGAGGGCAGGATGCCCAGCAGCCGCAGGTTGCGGTTGAGCCGCCGCTGCACACGCTGCAGCGTGGCGTTCATATCCGGCAGGCTCGCCATTCCCAGCCCGCTGACTTCAACCGGGATGATCAGCACATGGGCGGCGGTCAGGGCGTTGAGCAGCAGCAGGTCATACGCCGGGCGGGTGTCAATCACCACGTAGCGGTAAAGCTGTTCCAGCTGCGTGATACACTCCGCCAGACGGTATTCCCTTGCCTCCGCCGAGACCAGCCGCTGGGCAGCCGCCGCCAGCGCCGGACGGTTGACGGGGATGTAGTCCAGATTGGATTGCGGCAGCAGGGTCGGGATGCGCGCCTGTTGCCGCAGGTCAACCACCGCCGGGGGGTTGTCGTCAGCCAGCAGATTAGCAATGGAAAGCTCGCTTGCTGTCTCTTCTCCTCCCCCATTTCCCCCGCCAAAAATGCCGTGTGAAACAATCGCCGCGGCGTTGCCCTGCGGATCCATATCAATCAGCAGCACGCGCTGCGGCTGACGCGGGTGTAAGCGATATTCATACAGCGCCAGCCCGGCGGCCAGGTTGACGGCGGTGGTTGTCTTGGCGACCCCGCCTTTCTGATTGGCGATAACGATACAATCCATGCAAACCTCTTTCGCATCCTTGTTGCCCGGTTAGTCCATGCCGTACTCTATTATATCGCTTTGTGCGCATGCCGCAGAAAACCGCAGCCGCTTTGCGCTGCGGGGATGGAGCGGCGCCAGAGCAGCACGCCGCTGTTTTTTGTCCGCCGCGGCGCGCCCACCCGCTTTTTTGCGTGCAGAGCGGGCTTGTGGGGTGGCAGGTATCCCCCAAACTCCCGCCATGGCGAAAGAGGCGAGATGGAAGGGGTTTGCAAAAATAAGGGTAGACGTTGTGGTACGTCAAGGTCTACCCTATAGGGATACCCTTTGACTTTTTAGGGTAGACGTTGTATAATTACAAGGGTCTACCTTATGAGGATAAACACGATGCTTTGCGAAACGCATTGCGCCAGCGCTGGTGCAGCCGCAGGACGCCGCCGCCACGCATGGCGCAGCGGGTCTCTGCGCTGTGTCTTATCTACGGCGCACAACCCCTCACCGGCAGCCGGGTATCTGTGTTGCACGTGTGGCCTGCCGCAAGCGCAGGCATCTGTGCCGTCTACACATCACCTCCTGTCAGCCGCCGGGAGTCCGTGTTTTTTGTGCCGTCTTCCATCTCTATGGAGACCCCTTACAAACCAAATCACTGAGGAGCCAATCGTATGATCATTCTGGCAGTTGTCAATCAAAAAGGCGGGGTGGGCAAAACTACCACCGCCGTCACGCTGGCGCATGGACTGGCACAGCGCGACTACCACACCCTGTTGATTGACCTTGATGCCCAGGGCAATGTGGCTGATTGTCTTGGGCTGGAAACAGGCAATGACCTCTACCGTCTGCTCTTTCCCGGCATGGCGCTGCCGCTGGCGCAGGGGGTAACTCCCAGCGGGCGCCCGCGGCTGGATGTCGTCCGCAGCGATCGCACCACCACCCAGCTCAAGATTGCTCTCGGCGCCGCCGATATGCGTGAGTATGTCCTGGATGACCTGCTCAAAGATGCCAGCTATGATGTCGTCATTCTCGACTGCGCCCCCTCAATGGATGTGCTCCACACAGCAGCCATGGTGGCGGCGCATTATATCCTCATCCCTACCCGCCTTGACCAGCTGGCGGTCAAGGGAGTGCGCGATGTGCTCACCACCCTGCAGGGGCTGAGCCGCATCAGTACCTGTCAGCTGGGGGCGATCATCCCCACCTTTTACGACCGCCAGACCAATGAGAGCCTGCTGCAGCTCAAACATCTGGCGCGGCATTTCAAAGAACAGGTTTGGCCGCCCATCCCGCAGGATGTTCACTGCCGCGAATCGACCCGCTATGGTAAAACGCTGTGGGAGTATGCCCCGCAGGCACGGGCGCTGCTCGGGTATACACACACACGCGGGCAGAGTGTGGGCGGGTATATCCAGATGGTGGACCGTGTGGAGGAGGTACTGCTGCGATGAGCCCGGCAAGACGAAAACCCGCTGAAGGCGACAATTTGATTGATTTTGACCCCGCCGCCCTGCGCGCTGATCCGGCCGTGCGGGCGCTGATCGGGCAGGAAGAGCGCCTCAAACAGGAGGCGCGCCTCTCGCGCCGCCAGCGCGAAAAGGTGATCAAGGAGCGGCGCAAAATCCGCGAGCGCCGCGAGCAGCACACCTGCTACGACATCCCGCCGCAGCTGCGCCAGTATATCAAGACGCTGGCAGAGGAGCTGCGTTTGCCCGCCAGTCAGATCGCTGCCCTGGCGCTGCTGCGCTTTGCCCGCGACTGGCAGGCAGGGACGATTGACCTCGCCCCCTATAAGCGCCCCTCACGCAGCCCCAAATATGACTGGAACCTGGAACTCGATCCGGCCGAGTGGGGCGTCTAGCCGCGTTCAGGAGGACAGGCGGGCGGAGGACGCTTTTTCCGCCTCCGTCAGCGGCTCGTTCATCAACTGGCGCACCGCTTTCAGCCCAGCTTCGGCGCGTTCCTTGAGCGGTTGGCAGCCGAGCTTGTGCGGCGAAACTTTCATTCTCCTCACCGCCCGCGTCAGGGCGTGGGTGGTGATTTTTGTCCCCGGCCAGTTTCCGGCGCACATTCTGCAGCACGGCGCTCCGCCATCGGCAACCGGGCAGCCCTGAACGATGATCAGATTGGATATTTCCATGATACCTCCAAAAAAAACAACCACATCCCGGGCGGGGGTTTATCGTCCGGGGCGGGAAAATTGGGTTTTTAACTTTCCTGGGGGGCGGACGCCGCGCACTGCACGACGCCGGAAACGGGAGAGAAGCGGGCGGTTTGGCGGGTTGGGGCGCAATATCGCCTGGCTGCACGCTTTACCGCTGTCGCTCACAGGTATTATATGCCCGCGGTGGCGATGGTGCAAGCGTGGCGCAGGTTTTGCGAGAAATTTTAAGGTTACAATGTGCGGCGGCGCTGAGCGATGGGGGGCGGATTGTAGGCGGTGGGTTGCTAGCGGTTTTCTGTAATGCGTATAGCCGAATTTTGTCAAAACACACCTGCACCTCCCAAAACGCGGTGCTGTACAACGCTGCTGCCGCTGCTTTGTCTTCCCGCCGCCTGCCGCTGCCACTCCTGCCGCCTGGATGGCGTGTGGCTGGCTGCCGCCGCGTTTGCCTTATCCTCCCCGCCGCCTGGCCGCTGCCGTCTTCCTGCCGCCGGGGTGGCGTGTGGCTGGCTGCCGCCGCGGGTGGCTTATCCTCCCGCCGCCACCCCCCGTGCTGCCCCGTCCCCCGCCGCCGCGCTTTTACTGCCCTTGCCTGCCCGCTTCCAGGGCACGCCGTACGCTGGATGCCAGCCCATCCAATGTAAAGGGCTTCTGGATAAAACTCACCCCCTCTTCCAGCATCCCGTGATTGGCAATGATGTCGGCGGTGTAGCCCGACATAAACAGACAGCGCATCTGCGGCTGCAGGGCGCGCAGCTGCTCCGCCAGTTCGCGCCCGTTCATCCCCGGCATGATCACATCGGTGATCAACAGGTCAATCGCACTGTCCTCTCCCTGCACCAGCCGCAGGGCGTCGCCCGGCGAGTTTGCCGTCAGCACCACATACCCCAGCTCGCTGAGCGTGTCGGCTGCCATCTCCAGCAGAGGCAGTTCGTCCTCCACCAGCAGGACGGTCTCGCTGCCTCCGGGACGCTCTGCCAGCGCAGGATGCAGCCCTTCCTCTTCTTCCTTCGCTGCCTGACCGCTGGCGCGCGGCAGGTAAATGTGAAACGTGGTGCCCTTTTCCGGCTCGCTATAGACGTGTATCCACCCGCCGTTCTGCCGCACAATGCCGTATACGGTTGCCAGCCCCAGCCCGGTGCCCTTGCCCACTTCTTTGGTGGTGAAAAAGGGTTCAAACAGATGCGACTGCACCTGCTCGTCCATCCCGCTGCCCGTGTCGCTGACCGTCAGCAGCACATACTCGCCGGGGATAAAGCTGACATCCGCCGTCTGGTAGCGCGCATCGCATACCACGTTGCGTGTCTCGATCACCACCTGCCCCACGCCGTTGATGGCATCGCGGGCATTGACCAGCAGGTTTGCCAGCACCTGATCCACCTGTGAGGGATCCATCTCCACCGCCCAAAGCCCATCCCCCGGACGCCAGATGAGTTCGATGTCCTCGCCGATCAGCCGCCGCAGCATCGTCAGCATGTTGCTAATGGTGGTGTTCAAATCCAGCAGGCGCGGCTGGGCGGTCTGCTGGCGGGCAAATGCCAGCAGCTGGCGCGTCAGATTGGCGGCGCGCTCGGCAGCCTTGCGGATTTCCATCAGATCGTTGTAAATGGCATCCTGTGGCGAAAGGCGCGGCAGGACTTTCTCCACCCGCCCCAAAATGACCGCCAGCCAGTTGTTGAAATCGTGGGCAACACCGCCTGCCAGCCTGCCGATCGATTCCATCTTCTGCGCCTGGAGCAGCTGTGCGCTCAGACGCTCTTTTTCTTCCTCTGCCTTGCGCAGGGCGGTGATGTCCAGGTTGACGATCACAGCCGCTTCCACCTTGCCTTCCTCATCCAGCACCGGGGCACAGTAGTTGAGGATGGCGCGTTTCTGCCCGTCAAAGGCGTCAATCTCCAGCATCTCGCCCAGCACGGTTGCGCCTTCGTTGATCGTATGCACCAGTGCCCAGTCGTCAGCTGCCACTTCTTCGCCGGAGGGCAGCCGCCGCGCCCGAAAAACGCCGTACTCCTCGCGCCCCACCAGCGGCTCGGCGCCCCAAATCCTTCTGCCCTCCGGGTTGCTGCGCACCAGCCTGCCCTGCCGGTCAGCCAGCCACAGCCCCACCGGCAGGATGTCCAGGATTTTGTTGAGCAGCTTCTCGCGGGCCGCCAGAGCGGCTTGCGCCCGCCTGCGCTCGCCCACGTCGCGCACAATCCCCTGCAGCCGCCCGTCCGGCAGCTTGCGCCCGCTGACCTCTACCGCCACCAGAGACCCGTCGCGGTGCACCAGACGGTGTTCCATGCGTACCGTTTTGCCTTGCTGCATGGCAGCAAAGTGCTGCTCTGTGCCGGGCAGGTCTTCAGCGTAAATCAATTCGTTGAGGTTGCGCTGGCACAGCTCCTCGCGGCTGTAACCCAGCATGGCACAGCCGCTGGGGTTGACGTCCACCACATTGCGCTGTGCGTCCACCACAAAGATGCCGTCCGAAGCCTGCTCCACCAGTGTGCGGTAGCGCTCTTCGCTCTCGCGCAGCAGCCAGCTGCTTTGCACGTGCGCTTCCTGATCTTGAAACAGCAGACACACCAGCATCAGCGCCGGGGGGTAGAGAACCAGCGTAACGACGCCCACCTGGCGCACCACCGCCGTGCCATTTGGCAGGAGCAGAAAAAGCGCCACCATGATGACATGCACCAGCAGACCAATTCCCCACAGCTCCCAGCCGCGGTAGGCGCGCCCCAGCCGCTGGCGCAGATAGTAGCTGCCCACCCCCACCAGCGCCGCTTCGGCAATCACCGCCACCCCCACCGGAGCCCCCACGCCGCCCAGCCACATACGGTAGCTGCCAGCCATCAGCGTCGAGATCAGCGCTGCCAGCGGACCGCCAAACATCCCGCTGACGCAGATGATGATCGAGCGCCCGTCAAAGATAATGCCCTCCGACCAGCGGAAGGGGGTCATCATGCTCACCACTGCCACGCCGCCAAACAACAGCCCCACCAGCAGTTGATAGATCAGCGTGCCGCGCCGGAAGCGCGCCATAAACACCTCGAACCCCGCTGTCAGGGCAATCAGCAGCGCCACATTTTGAATCAGGGTCAGAATGAGCATTGGTTTTACCACCTGGTTCACCCATAATGAAAAACGGATTGCTGTTAGTATACCCAAAACAGAGATTTATGGCAAATACCACGGGAGGCTTCATTGGAGCTTGTAGCTTTGCCGGGAATGCTCTATAATATCTCTAATCCCATACCCACCCAAAACAGAGGAGACTGCCATGTGTCGTTCGTGCGGCGAGCATGTCGCTCAAAACCTTTGGTATTTGCAACCCGCTAACCACGTTTCCAGCGGGGTCATTCAGGATTTTGTTGACCGCATCATGTACAACGGGATCGTTGTGCCGGGTCTCAAATCCATCTCCAAACGCCAGCGTTATGGGACACAGCGCTGGTCGGGCGTGCAGCTTGCTTTGTGGAATTGGATCACCAAAAGTCTGCATTCCTTCCAGGTGCTGCCGGATGCCGAGTCGGCATTCAAGGCCATTGACCTCTCTAACGAGTTGGGTTTGAGCGTTTGCTCGTGCGCCGCGCATCTGGACTCGTCGCATCCGCAGATCTTCCGCTGTATTGGGATGAACAATGCCGCAAAGATCACGTTCAAAGACAAGTCGCAGCCTTTTGAGCCGCTCACCAAACAGCAAGCTAAGGAGGTGGTCGCCGAATGGCGCGCCAAAGGCTGTTATCAGACCATCGGCTGGCGCATGGGGCCCAATGTCACCTGGCTGTGTAACTGCGATCAGTGGTGCGGCTGCCATTGGAGCCCCGAACTGGAATGGGGACAGATTCCCAGCTTTTTTGTTGCCCGCGTCGACTTCCCCGAAAAATGCCAGGGCTGCCGCGAGTGCACAACATGGTGTCATCGTCAGGGTGCGCTGACTTACAATGCTGACGGGGTGGTGCAGATTGATGGCGCGCTGTGCAAGGGCTGCGGACTGTGCATCGAGCACTGCCCCAACGGCGTGCTGGGCTATGCCCCGCGCCAGGAGTACTACGACGTGCCCACCCTGCGCAAGATGCGCCTCCCTGACCAAGGGGTGCTGGCAGTCGGTTGAGAGCACAATACGCGGCGCGCTCTCGCACCGCCGCCGCTTGCGCGTCCCATGCAGAGGGGGGAGGATAACGACGATGGTATCCTCGCCGCCGCCTGCGCGCCCCATCCAGGCGAGGAGGGGTTGCTGACGCCGGTCGGCAGTAACGCGTTTCGATGACATGTCTGCCCGCGCCGCGCAAATGGGGGTACAATGGGAACGCGTCAGGTGTTCTCTCGCGCTTTGCGCCTGACGGTTTAACGGTAGAAAGGATTTTCCCATGAACAGGCTGATTTTCTTAATGGTAATGATTCTGCTGGCTGCCGGTTGCGCTGTACCTGCTGCTGCTCCGCCCGCGCCAACCGCCACACCCGCCCCCGCCACTCCCCAGCCGCCTGCCTGCCCGCTGACAGAAGTCGTTGTCCCCACCCTGCCTGCCCTCACCCCCGGCTACACCGACCTCGACCCAAGCACCGGGCTGCATGTTACCGGCGGCGCCCCGCAGGTTGACCTGATCAGCTACCGCCTGACCATCTCCGGTAAGGTGCAGCACCCCTACCAGCTGGCGTATGACGAACTGCGCTGTATGCCAAAGGTGAGCGCCTCACCGCCGCTGGTGTGCCCCGGCTTCTTCACCGATGTGGCCCAGTGGTCGGGCGCGCCGCTGGCGCCCATTTTGCAGCGGGCAGGGATTGCTGCGGATGCCCAGCGCATCACCCTCATCAGCGCCGACGGCTATCAGGCTTCCGTCCCGCTCAACCAGGCGCTTGCCGCAGAGAACTTCCTTGCTTATGAATGGGAAGGCGAGCCGCTGCCCATCCTGCACGGTTTTCCGCTGCGGGCGGTCTTCCCTGCCCTGGATGGCAACAAATGGGTCAAATGGCTGGTCGAAATCCGCGTCGAATAACGCCCCGCCGCGCTTGACATTTTTTTGCCCGTCTGCGCTATAATAATTCCAGCGGTTTTCTATCGCCGCCCGTGAACGGACAGCCATGGATGCAGACGCGCTTCCCTCCTCTTTCGACCATCTCTGGCAGCTGACCGCCAGCGTGCTGGAGGTGAACGGACTGCACCCCTCCGGGGTGGAGGATGTGCTGGCTTGGGTGGATGTCGGGCTGGGCGATATGCACGGCGCGATTGCCGTTGTGCGCTGTGATACGCTGTGCTTTGCGGTGGTCAACGTGCCCATGCTGCGCCAGGATGAAATCCCCGCCCCCCTTTCAGCCATGGACTTGCTGCTGCTGGCGCCGGGCGTGGACTGGCTGGCGACCGCTCACTATGCCCTTGACCCGCGCGGGCTGTATCTCACCGCCTGCCCGCTGGTGGATGCCGGGAGTGAATATGAGCGGGCGGGCGATGTCCTTCACCAGATGGTGGGTGCGGTGAGCGCTTTGCGCTGGCAGCTTGAGCGGCGGCTGAAGGGCTACGCATCTCCCTCCCGTCCAGTTGGGCAGCCGCAGCGTCCCATCCATCTGCCCAACATCAAAATGACCCCGGATGAGTTTGCCGTTGTCGCCGCGGTGCTGCGCGGGGTAAGCGAGCATACCCAGCGCATCTTCTGCGAACTGATGGAACAGTGGCAGCGGCTTGGCTATACGGTTTCCACCACCCCCAGCACCATTACCCTCAACATCCCCTTTGGCGAGCGGTGTCTGCACCTGGCGCATCTGCTTGTGCCGGACGCCGCCAAAGAGGACGTCATCATCCTCAATTGGGGCGGGCTGAAGAACCTGTGCGGCTTTGCCCCCGGGGCGCTGGAGAACTACCGCAAGAGCGTTCAACGGCTGGGCAGCCTGCGCTTTACCCCCGCATCAGCCTATCTGCCGGTCGGCGAGCGCTTCACCCTGCGGCATGCCCGCCGTCTGGTCAAGGCGATGCATCAGCTTGCCTGCGCTGTGGTGCATGATCAGGTACAGCCTTCACCCCCCTTCCGCCTGACCACCCCCGAAAACAGCGCCCAGACACTGGAAGCCTGCCCGCCGCACGCCCGCGCCGTCTTCAATCTGCTGATTGCCGGCTGGAAACAGGCGGATGGTGTTGTCCAGTGCCCGCGCCCGGGGCGCATCTACCTCAAACTCAAGACCGCCCCGCACCGCAGCGGTCGTTTTGCCCGCCTCCCGCACCGCTTCAACCTGCTGGTGCTGTGCGCCCCGCGCGGCAAGGCTGCGGCGCGCATCGAGGTTACCTGGAACCTTGGCAGGATGGACGGATACGGCTATCTGGACTGCATCCCGCAGGCGGTGGGGCAATTTGAGCGTCAGGTGGCTGCCCTGCCCGGTTTTAGCCCGCATGGCTATGTGGCGCGCCTGGAGGTGGATGAAACCTTCACCTTCGAGGCGGCAAAGACCCTGCTCGAAGCCGCGGTGCATCTCAAGGAAGCCGAGCAGGAAGCTCCCTGAAACGCCCGCTCACGGCAGCCAGACGGGGAAAGCCGCCGCGCCAGCCAGCCGCAGCGTCTCGCCTGCCCCGTTGAGATTCCAGACGCGCACCTCCCCCTGCGCCGCCCCGCCGGGCAGGGCAAAGACGTGGTACAGCAGCGCGCCGCCGTCGGGTCTCCATGCCAGCCCGCCCGCCACAAGGTCAAACCCCTCCAGGATGACCGCCTGCCGCCGCCCTTCGGCATCCATCAGCCACAGCTGCGCGCCGGGCACCTGCGGGTCGGGCTGGGCAGCGACGACAAATGCCCCCTGCGCAAATGGGCGGCAGACGGGGCTTTTGTAGCTAAAGCCGATGCGGTCTGTCGCGTCCCCGGCAACCGTCTCCACCGCCCCGCTGGGCATCTCCAGCCGCCGAATGACGCCGCGAAAGCTGCTCACCCCGCGCGCCAGGTCGTCAAAGTAGAGATACAGCCGCCCGCCGCTTTCTGCCCAGCAGCCAGCCCCGCCCCCGGCTGAGGGGACAAAGAACGCCGCTTCCCCGTTGAGCGCCAGCACGCGGATACCCGCCTGGCGTTCATCGCGCACGGCAAGCCAGCCGCCGTCGGGCGACCAGGCTGCCCCATAGCCGACGCGCTGCCCGTCGGCAAACAGCGCTGTGCTCTGCCCGCTGGATATATCCAGCAAATACGCCTCACCATCGGCGGCGCCGGGCGCGGCGCGCAGATAGAGCAGAATATCCCCACGCGGCGACCATGCCAGCGGGGTGCATGTCTCGGCGGCGCACTTCAGCAGCAGGCGCGCCGTATCTTCCCCGCGCCCTATCCGCCACAGGTCAGCGCCCCCGGCGTCATTTTCCACAGCAAAGACTGCCTCCCCGCCAAACGCCAGCGGCTGCCGCGCTGCCGCCTTACCGTCTGTCTGTGTCCAGCGGCGGGCAGAATCGGGCTGGGCGGGGTCTGCAACCCATAACTCACCGTCAGCCGAGCGGTAGAGCGCCAGCGGGGTGCGCGCCGCCGCCTGCCATGCCGCCGCGGCAAGCGGCTGACCATTTTTGCCCGCCTGCGCCGCCGAAAAACCAAAGCGGTACGTTACCCCGCCTTGCAGCGGCTGCTGCGCCTGCCAGCGGGCACGGCGTTCATCCAGCCACAGCCAGCGGGCTGGGACGGGCGGCTGCATCCAGAACGCCTGCTCGGCGCGGGGAGCATCCACCGCTGCCGAAAAAGAGAAAAGCATCTCGCCCAGCAGGGTGATTTGCTCACAGCCGTCCGGCTGCGAACACACAACGCCCAGCGGCAGGGAGCGACTCTGCGCTAGCGCCAGCGCCGCTGCAGTGAGCAGCAGGGCAGCCAGCAGTATCAGCAGTGCGGTACGGTCGAGGCGTGTCATGGGAATAAGTACGGCTGCTCCGGCGGGGCAACCCGTTCCACCAAAACAGCGCGCAGCAGCGGTACCACGCCGCACTCGCACACCGGGAAGAGAAACCCCATCAGACTACCCATCAGCGCCGCGGCAAGCGCCCGGTGCGGAATGAAGCGTTGCAGCGCCTCGGGCGCGACAAACGTTTCCACCAGTCCGGAAGCCAAAGCGCCCATCAGCAGAAACGGCAGCGCCTCGATAAAGATGCCCAAAAAGACGGTGGTGAACAGCGCAAAGCGCGAGGGCGTCAGCTCGCTCAGCAGGCGCGCGATCAGCGCCGAGAAGGCGGGCGAGAAAAACAACGCCGCCAGCCCCAGCAGTACAATCAGCACCGTTCTTGGAAAAGGGCGCCCCCGCAGCATGACGCCTTCATTCTACCGCAAAACCGCCTGCCTGCCGCAAATCGTCCGCTTGCCGCAACGCCACCCGCTGCCGCAAGACCGCCTGCTTGCAGAACCACCTGCCAGATTGGGTGATACAGGGTAAGTACGCAGGGTTTTGCTGCTTAATTTCCCAGCGCCTTCTCGCTTGCCTCTTTTTGGTGATAAAACTGCCAGGCGTTGCGCTGCACCTCAATGCGGCGCTGATCAATCTCCTCGACGTTTTCTTCCAGCAGTTCCATGATCTGCCCGTCCAGCTCGCCGTTTTTGGTCATGATGCGCATCATTTTCAGCGTTTCATCGCGCTCCATTCCGGGACGGTAGGGGCGGTCTTCCATCAGCGCGGTAAACACGTCCGCCACTGCCATGATGCGCGCTCCCAGCGGCAGGGCATCGCCAGTGTAGTGAAACGGGTAGCCGTTGCCATCCAAACGTTCGTGGTGACAGGCGGCATAGGCGTTGACGTCTTCCAGGTCTTTGACCGTTGCCAATGTGCGGTAGGTGTGATAGGTGTGGGTGCGCATCAGATTCCACTCCTGCGGCGAGAGGGGACCAGGTTTTTCCAAAACCTCTTTGGGCACTGCCAGTTTGCCCAGGTCGTGCAGGTAACCCGCTACGCGCAGCGTTTGGTATCCCCGCCGTGAAAAACCCATCCGCTGTGCCAGAATTTCGGCGGTCGAAGCCACGCCGCAGGAATGCGCCACCGTAAAGCGGCTGCGGAAGTCAATCAGATGGGCAAAAAGATGTCCCAATTCCAGCAGGGCGTTCATATCCAGCTCCAGAACAGAAAGGCGCGCCTCGCTGCGCAGAATGGCATCAATATCCTCTGAGACCAGGTCAAGCCAAAAGCTTTCGCGCTGGGCGCAGGACAAAAAAGCCTCCACATGCTGCGGGTGAAACATCCTGCCGCTTTGGGGGCGAATGGTCTCGCAAATGGTTTTCGCCTGTTCCAAAATAGGAATGTCTTTCTTGATGAGCACCTCAACGCGGTCCGCCAGGTGGAGGATCTGGCTGCCTTCGGGCACCGCTTGACCCTCGAACATCTCCCCTTTGCCGTTTTCCCAGCGCACGTGGTGAAAGCGGATAAAATGGGCACTCTCGGCAAGCGGGGAAAAGTCGCGAAAGAGCAGATAGCCCACTTTGGCGTGGCGGTGGGGGTCTTTGACTTCAAAATCGAGCGCCTCCAGCCGTTCGCGCAGCGAAAGAGCGCCGCTGTCGTGCAGGGCGCCTGCCAGAAGCAGCAGGTTTCGCTCGCGCGGCGCAAAATTCATCTCGCGGGCGACACTGTAGGCAATATGGGCAACCCGCTTTTGATGACCGACCACGCGCGGGCTGATCAAGTCAATGGCATTACACAAACTCATCACCAGATCGAACAGCGGAATATGAGTATCGCGAATCATCCTAAAACCTCTAATGGATACAAAAAGCGCACATTGCGCGCTTTTTGGATGTGATCTTGGTATAGATATTATAACAGAGATTTTAATTTTTTATATAGCAGGCGTCTTCTTGCTGTGAAGATGCCGTTTCCGTTGTCTGCGTCTTCCGCCTGCCAGTTGGCGGCTGTCTGCCATGCCCGCCGTGCTGCCCAGACAATGCCCGCGCCCTGCCTCTAATGCACCAGCTGCTCGCTGCGGTCAACCAGCGTGCCGTTGAGGTATGCCTGGACGGCTTCGTCAATCGAGGTCAGGTCGGTCAGGATGGGCTTAATGTTGAGCGTTTGCAAACTCTGATAGGCGCCCATCCCCATCCCTCCGCCGATGAGCATCTGACAGTCGTGAATGGCGGCAGCCATGCGCTGGTGGCGGCTTTGCGAGGCGGGGTCGAAGCCGTGCTGCTGCCCGTGCCCATGCTCATGTTCATGTCCGTGGGCTTCTTCGGCGGCAAAGTGTTGATGACCAAGCTTGTCGCGCATCTCCGTAGCGGTTACCTTGCCGTCTTCAATGGTAACCACTTTATAAAAACGGGCGCGGCCAAAATGACGGCTGATGGTACTGCCGTCGTCGGTGATAAAAGCCAGTTTCATCGGATTCTCCTTGTGATAAAGCTGAATAAAGTGCCGTTCGGCGGGCGAGTCGCGCGGGTCGCCGGGCGTCATGACCAGCAGAAACCTGGCGGGCAGAGCGCTGGGATTTTCCCAGCGGTGCGGCAGATAGGATTCAAACACCAGGCTGTCGCCAGCATGAAGCAGATAGGGCTTGCCCTCGATGAAGTAGCGCAGACTGCCCTCAAGACAGTAAATGAGTTCATAGCCGCTATGCACAATCGGCAGTGTGCCGCTGTCTGCGCCGGGCTGCAGGGTGAGGACAAGCGGCTGGAGCGCGTTTTCTGCCAGCGCGGGGGCAAGGTGTTCCAGCAGGTTGTCCTTGACCCACACGCCGTGCCGCTGCCCAGCGCTGACGTGTGCCACCCGTACTGCCTCTTGCGGGTTTTCAAAAAGATCACGCAGCGCCACCTCCAGACAGCCTGCCAGCCGCTGCAGCGTGCTCACCGAAGGCGAGGTTTTGCCGTTTTCGATGCTGCTCAAGGTGTTGATTGCCAGCCCGCTGCGCTGCGCCAATGTGCGCAGGGTGAGACCGCGCTGCATGCGCAGCTGACGCAGCCTTTTTGCCAGACAGGCGTCAATGTTATCTGCCGTTTCGCAGACGGTGCGGGATGCCTCCAGCGCCGCCTGCAAACTTGGCGCTTTTTGCGGCAGGGGGGCGGGGCGTCTTTTCAGATTGACCTCCTCGTGCCCGGCTGCCTCACACGGCGATAAACTCCACCGCGGTGGTGTGGTGGATGCTGCCCAAAATGGGGCAGGCAGCGTCAATTTCCTTCTTGACTGTTTTGATGCTTGCCATTGTCAACGTCTTCTTGCAGTGATTTCCCATTAAGATGGTTGTTTTATGGGTTATACGGGATATTATAACACAATAAACTGCGAAAAATGCAAGAGCTGGCGTTCCCACTGACGACGCGCTGTTTGGTTTTTAGCCTGCCGTAAGACGCGCTCATGCCGCTGCAGCGGGCTGAACACCCCCGCTGCAGCGGCGTCTGTGAATGGCGGTGCTGCTTTCCCTTGTGCCTGCTAACCGCCGTTGTGCATGCTGCGCGGGATGCGCCGCAGGTCGTAGGGCGTCTCCTGATAGACGTAGTAGTTCAGCCAGTTGCCGTAGAGCAGGTTGGCATGGCTGCGCCAGCGCACCACCGGCGGCTGGCTGGGGTCGTCGTTGGGGTAGTAGTTTTTAGGGATGGCAATGGGCAGTCCTTTGTTGACGTCGCGCACATATTCGTTGTGCAGCGTCAGCGGGTCATATTCCGAATGCCCGGGGACAAAAATCTGATGCCCCTTCTGCGAACTGACGATGTAGATACCGGCTTCCTCCGATTCGGCAAGGATTTCCAGATCGGGACACTTTTCGATGTCCTCGCGGCGGATTTCGGTGTGGCGCGAGTGCGGGGCGTAAAAGCGGTCGTCAAACCCGCGCAGCAGTTTGATGTTTTTGCGGGTCACATAATGCTCAAACACGCCAAACATCTTTTCCGGCAGTGGGTATTTGGGGATGCCGTAGTGATAATACAGCCCGGCTTGTGCTCCCCAGCAGATATGAAAGGTGGAAAAGACGTTCACCAGCGACCAGTCCATGATCTCCACCAGTTCATCCCAGTAATCCACCTCCTCAAACGGCATCTGCTCAACCGGCGCGCCGGTGATGACCAGCCCGTCAAACTTGCGCTCGCGGATCTCGTCAAAAGTCTGATAAAACGCCAGCAGATGCTCTTCGGGTGTGTTTTTGGATTTGTGCGAATTGGGATAGAACAGGGTGATGTTGATCTGCAGCGGGGTGTTGCCCAGCAGCCGCAGCAGCTGGGTTTCGGTGGCAACCTTGGTCGGCATCAGGTTGAGGATGGCAATCTCCAGCGGGCGGATGTCCTGATGCAGGGCGCGGTCCTCATCCATAATGAAAATATTTTCATTGGTGAGAATCTCTTTGGCGGGCAGGTCGTTGGGAATTTTTACGGGCATAGCAATACCTCTATTATTCTTTCTGTGTGGTTTGGATGGGTGTTATGCGTTCAGCGCCTGGTCGAGGTCCCACAGGATGTCTTCGATATCCTCCAGACCGATGCTGAGGCGGACAAAATCGGGCGAGACGCCCGCCGAAGCCTGCTGTTCGGGGGTGAGCTGGCTGTGGGTGGTGCTGGCGGGGTGAATGGCGAGCGAACGGGCGTCGCCCACATTGGCAAGATGGCTGAAGAGCTTGAGGCTGTCAATGAAGCGCTTGCCCGCCGCCACACCGCCGCGGATGCCAAACCCGAGGATGGCGCCGGGTCCTTTGGGCAGATATTTTTGCGCCGCGGCATAACCGGGATGGGCAGGCAGGGCGGGATAGGAGACCCAGCTCACCTTGGGATGCTGGCTGAGGAACTCGGCAACCGCTTTGGCGTTGTGCACATGGCGCTCCATGCGCAGGCTGAGCGTCTCAAGCCCCAGCAGGAAGAGGAAGGAATTGAACGGCGACTGGCAGGCGCCGATATCGCGCAGCATCTGCACGCGGGCTTTGGTGATAAAAGCCGTCGCTCCCAAATCGGCATAGCGCATCCCGTGATAGCTGGGGTCGGGGTTGGTGAAGTTGGCAAAACGCCCGCTGCCTGCCCAATCGAAATTGCCGCCGTCCACGATCACCCCGCCGATTGAGTTGCCGTGCCCGCCGATGAATTTGGTGGTCGAGTGGGTAATGATGTTAGCGCCCCACTCAAACGGTCGGCAGAGGTAGGGGGTGGCGAAGGTGTTGTCAATCATCAACGGGATGCGTTCGGCACGGGCGATGGCCGCCACCTCGTCAAAGGGGAACACGTCAATGCGCGGGTTGCCCAGCGTCTCGCCGTAGAGGATTTTGGTGTTGGGGCGGATGGCGCGGGCGAAGTTCTGCGGGTCGCTGGCATCCACCAGCGTGACCTCGATTCCCAGGCGCGGGAAGGTATGGGTGAACTGGGTGTAGGTGCCGCCGTAGAGCGCAGAGGAAGAGACGATATGATCGCCCGCCTGGCACAGGGTGAGGATGGCGAGCGTCTGGGCGGCGTGCCCCGAGCTGGCAGCCAGGGCGCCCACGCCGCCTTCTAGGTCTGCCATGCGCTGTTCAAAGACCTCGGTGGTGGGGTTCATGATGCGGGTGTAGATGTTGCCGCTCTCCTCGAGGGCAAACAGGCGCGCCGCGTGGTCGGTATCTTTGAAGACATACGAGGTGGTCTGATAGATAGGTACAGCGCAGGCGCCGGTGGTTGGGTCGGGCTGCTGCCCGGCGTGCAGCTGGCGCGTGCTGAAGCCAAACGTGCGCGGGGTGGAAGTGTGATTGTTAGGGTTCATGAGGATGTCCTTTCTTTGCTGGGTGCCCGCCGCGGGAAGCGGGGCGGTGATGGATAAAAAAAGCCTCTTCTGGATAAGAAGAGGCGCTCAAAAGCAGGGTAGCCTCTCATCTTCCAGAATTTTTCTGCGGGAATTGGCACCATGCCGCAAGCGGCTGGTTGTCGAGGTTTCACAGGGCCCGTCCCTCCACCTCTCTGGATAAGAGTGTTTTCTTGCAGTCGGTTGTTAAGGTTGTGCGGCTTAGTCTGCCAGGTTGGCGAACAGCGCCGTGCTCAGGTAGCGCTCGCCAAACGAGGGGATAATCACCACGATAAGTTTACCATAGTTTTCGCTGCGCCGGGCAACCTGCAGGGCGGCCCAGGTGGCGGCGCCGGAGGAGATGCCTACCAGCAGTCCTTCTTCCTTTGCCATACGGCGGGCGGTTTCGATAGCGTCGTCATTGGTCACGCGGATGACCTCGTCATAGACGGCGGTGTTGAGCACCTGCGGGACAAACCCGGCGCCGATGCCCTGAATCAGGTGCGGCCCCTTTTGCCCGCCGGAGAGCACCGGCGAGGCGTCCGGCTCGACCGCAACGCATTTAAATGAAGGCTTGCGGGCTTTGAGCACCTCGCCCACACCGGTGATCGTGCCGCCGGTGCCCACGCCCGCCACCAGGATATCGGCTTTGCCGTCGGTATCGCGCCAGATTTCCTCGGCGGTGGTGCGGCGGTGGATTTCGGGGTTGGCGGGGTTGTTGAACTGTTGGGGCATAAAGTAGCGCGGGTCGGAGGCAACCAGTTCTTCGGCTTTTTTGATGGCGCCAGCCATCCCCTCACTGCCGGGGGTGAGCACCAGCTCAGCCCCATAGGCGCGCAGCAGCATACGCCGCTCTTTGCTGAAGGTATCCGGCATCACCAGCACACAGCGGATGCCGCGCGCCGCACACACCATCGCCAGCGCAATGCCGGTGTTGCCGCTGGTGGGTTCGACCACAATTGTCTCGGGCGTGATCTTGCCCTCACGCTGGGCTGCATCTAGCATGGCGGCTCCGATGCGGTCTTTGACGCTGTGGGCGGGGTTGAAGAACTCCAGCTTGGCGACCACCTCAGCCTGCAAACCGGCGGTGATGCGGTTGAGCCGCACCAGCGGGGTGTTGCCGATCAGCTCGGTAACGTTGTTTGCAATCTTCATCTGCCGCCTCCTGAGAATATAGACTAAATTAGTCTTATTATAGGGGTTTTTGGCGGCTTGTCAAGAGGGTGTCTTTCTCCTCCTCTTCTTGTCTTTCTCCCGGCTGATTGTGCGCATACGGCAGAACCCATCCTGCGGTTGCCGCATTTCCCGTCAAATGCTCTGTGTCATTTGCGCCGCACCTTGCACACGTGCAGGCTTCTGTGGAGAGATCATGCGCAGATCACACAAACTTTGCGGATTGTATCTTTTGCGGTGGTGGAGTAAAACAGGCGGCTCACCCATTGGGGTGAGCCGCGGCTGTGTTGCTCACAGGACGCGCTTTTCGCGGTCGTAATTCTGCCCCAAAAAGGCGGGCACCCGCGATTTGCGGAAGGTGAACACCATCACCAGGATTGTTGCCAGGTAGGGCAGCATGAGCAGAAATTGATAGGGAATGATGCTGCCGATGACCTGCACGCGGTAAGCCAGCACCTCCACTCCGGCAAAAAACAGCGAGCCGTAAAAGATGGTGTGCGGCGACCAGCCGCCAAAGAATGTCAGCGCAATCGCCAGCCAGCCGCGCCCTTTGACCATGTTCTCGGTGAACGTGCCGGTATAGACCATGGGCAGATACGCCCCCGCCAGCCCGATTAGCATCCCGCCGATGATGCTGGCGGCGTAGCGCATGCGCGGCACGCTGATCCCTAGACTGTCGGCAGCTGCTGAGTTTTCGCCCACTGCCCGCAGCGCAAGCCCCAAACTGGTCTTATACAGCAGGTAGTACAACAACACTGAAAGCCCCACCGAAGCGTACACCAGCCAGTTTTGGCTGAAGAAGATGGCGCCCAAAATGGGAATTTTGCTCAACAGCGGGATGGGGACATCCTGCAAAGTGGGGATGAGCGGTGGGGTGAGCGTGACACCGATCACCAGTTTGGGCAGCAGGGTGGAAAGCCCCAATCCGATAAAGAACAGCGCCAGCCCAATTACAAACTGGTTCATCTTCAGGCTGGTGGTAAAGTACGCCAGCGCCAGCCCAAACAGCCCGCCCGCAGCCATTGCCGCCAGCATGCCTACAAACAGACTGCCGCTCAGCCAGCTGGCCAGAAAGCCCACCGATGCCCCCACCAGCATAATACCTTCCTGCGCCACGTTGAACACCCCTGTCCGTCCGCCCAGCATGGTGCCCTGCCCTGCCAGAACAAACGGTACCATCGTCAGCAAAATCAGCTTGAGAAAGTTGATGATGGTCAAACTTTCGCTCATCGCCGCCTCCTACCAATCACATCCGACATCAAAACAAACACAAGCACCAGCGCCTCCACGATGAAGATCATCTGCACCGGGATCATCAGCGTGCGCTGCATGGCGCTGGCACCCACTTCCAGGATGGCAATGAAGAAGGCGACAAACGGCACTGCCAGGTTGTTGCCTTTTGCCAGCAGACCGATGATCAGCCCCAGGACGAGAAAGTTGGACTGCATGCCCTCGATCAGCCTGTGCTGCACCCCGGCGACTTCGATAGCGCCCGAAAGCCCGGCGATTGCCCCTGCCAAAACCAGCGAGAGAATAAACATCCTGCGCACGTTGATTCCATACACCTTTGCCGCGCGCGGGTTGGCGCCGGTTGCCACCAGATCGTATCCCGCTACGGTGCGGTTGGTGTATACATACACCGCTGCCGCCAGCGCCAGCGCCAGTAGAATCCCGGCGTGCAGCGGTGGGCGGTTCACCAGCAATGGCAGCCATCCCCCCTCTCCAATGGCAATGGTGGTTGGGTGCCCGGCGGCGGTATCTGCCCACACTTTGGTGGCGATGAAATCCACCAGGTTGAACGAGACAAAGTTGAACAGCGTGGTGGTAAGAATTTCGTTGATCGAAAAGCGGTAAAGCAGCCAGCCGGGGATCAGCCCCCAAAAGGCGCCCGCCAAAATGCCGCCCAACAGCACCAGCGGCAGCAGTACCAGCGGTGGCAGACTGGCAAAAACAATTCCCACTGCCGTCGCCCCAATCGCTCCTGCCAGAAACTGACCCTCCGCCCCGATGTTGTACTTGCCGGCGGTCAGCGGCACCGTAAAGGCGTAGGCGTGCAGCATGAGCGGGATGAGTTTGAGCAGTGTCTGCACAAACCCATTGAGGCTGCGGAAAGAGGTGAAAAAGATCGTCTCATAGGCTTTGAGCACATCAAACCCCATGGCAGCGATAAAAACGCCCGCCACAAGGAAGGATACAATCACCGCGGCAAGATACGGCACGGCTTTCTGCGCCGCTGTTTGCAACACGGTCTTTTGAGGTAAGGGGGGGTTAAACGTTTGTTCTGACACCGCTCATCATCCTGCCAATCTCATATTTTTCGAACCGGCTGCGCGGCAGCACGCCCACAATTTCGCCGCGGTAGAGCACCACAATGCGGTTGCACAGCAGCAACAGTTCGTCCAGGTCTTCGGAAAGCAGCAGGGTTGCCATGCCGCCCTTTTTGCCTTCCAGCAGCTTTTGATAGACAAATTCCATCGAAGGGATGTCCAACCCGCGCGTGGGGTTGTGCGCCACCAGCAGCTTTGCCGGGCGCGAGAAGGCGCGTGCGATCATCACCCGCTGAATGTTGCCGCCCGAAAGATTGCCGCCTGCATCCGCCGGGCTTTGCGTTTTGATGTTGTATTCCCGAATCAGCCCGCGTGCCGTTTCAAAGACCTTGTTCCAGTCCAAAAAAACGCCGCGGCTGTATGGCGGCTGGCGGTGAAAACCCAGTATCAGGTTGGTGGCAACGTTGGCTTTGGGCAAAAAGCCGTCGTGCAGGCGGTCTTCAGGGATATAAGCGACGCCTTGCCGCAGCAGGTCGCCGCTGGCGCTGCCCTCTGCCACCCCGCGCACGCGGATGCGCCCCCCGCTCGGCGGCTGCACGCCCATGATCACTTCCGCCAGCTCGCGCTGTCCATTGCCTGCCACCCCGGCAATCCCCAAAATCTCGCTCTCATATACCGTAAGGGTTATGTCTTTGAGCAGTGCAATGCCGTCGCTGCGCGTCAGGTGGACATTTTCCATCTCCAATACCGGCGTTTCGCCCACCCGCAGGGCTTCCTCGCCGAGTTTGCCTTTGGAGAAAAAGATGCTCTTTTCCACATTCATCTCTTCTCCCACCATAGCGCGCACAAATGCCTCTTCGCTGGCTTCGCCGCGCCCCAAGGTGAGGATGTTCTTGCCGTTGCGCAGCACGGTGATGCGGTCGCACACGCTCAGCACCTCGCGCAGTTTGTGGGTGATGAAGACAATGCTCAAGCCTTCATTAACCATCACCCGCAGCGATTCAAAGAGCGTGTCCACCTCCTGCGGGGTCAGGTTGGTGGTAGGTTCGTCCAGAATAAGGATATCCACCCCGCGGTAGAGCGATTTGAGGATTTCCACCTTCTGACGTGCCCCCATGGTCAACCCTTCCACCGCAGCGTCCAAATCCACCTGCAGCCCAAAGCGCTCTGCCAGTTCACTTACCTTATGCCGTTCCTCTGCCAGATTCATGGTATAGGGATGTTTGACATCGCTCCCCAAGACGATGTTCTCCATCACGCTGTAGGTTTCCACCTGCAAAAAGTGCTGGTGCACCATGGCAATTCCGTGGCGGATGGCATCGCGCGGCGAACGGATATCAATTTCCCTGCCGCCGCGCAGCACGCTGCCGCGGTCCATGCGGTACAGCCCGTAGAGAATATTCATCAGGGTCGTCTTGCCTGCGCCGTTGCCGCCCAGCAGTCCGTGAATCTCTCGCTTCCGCAATGCAAAGCTGACGTCATCCAGCGCCTGATTCTGGTCAAAGGCTTTGTAAATCCCCTTCATTTCCAGAATGATCGTCTCATCGGTCATGTTCGTGTTTTTCCTTTTTTCTTTTGGGGCATGGAGGGACGCCATGCCCCAGCGCTTTCACATCCAGAGCCAAACAGACAGCGCCGCCGCGCCCGGCAGACACACTGTTTGTGTTGTACAACAGATGCGCCAGCCGGACGCGGTTTTGCGCTCCGCAGAGCGCCCGTTTATTCGATGGGGGTATTGTCTTTCTTGACCTCGATCTTGCCGGAGATGATATCCGCTACCAGCGCTTCGATCTCGGCATTGAGGGCTTCATCCACATTCTTGAGCGGCATCTGCACCGCAACGCCCGTGTCAAAGCCCAGCGGATAATAGCCGCCTTTTTCGCCAGCGATGATCTTCTGGGTGATGTCCATCATCGGCTTCTCAAAGTCGTAAAGCAGTGAGGTAACGTAATTGGTGGGCGCAAAACTGGTCTTGTCGGTGTATTTGGCGGTAACCAGAATGCCCTTATCTGGCACGGCTTTGACCGCCTCAAACAGCCCAAACATGCCCAGGTTGAGCGATCCCATAATGACATCTGCCCCGTCGGCAATCATTGCATCGGCAACCTGGCGCGCCTTGGTCGGGTCATTGAAATCGCCCGCCCATACTGGCTTGAATTCCACCGTCAAACCCTGCTCGGCAATGGCTTGCTCGATGGCATGCACTTCAGCATACGAGAAGGGCAGCGTCAACCCGCCGATGTAGCCGATTTTGCCGCTCTTGCTGGCTTTTGCCGCCAGCACACCGATGGCATAGTATCCTATGTGGAAGTTGCGGTCAATAAACCACAGATTGGCAGGCGGGTTTTCCACCGCAGCATCGCCCTCGGCGATAAAGACCACATCCGGGAACTGCTTGGCAAGTTCAACCGTCTGATTGACAAATTGCCCGCCGTGCGTCCACACCACGTTGTAACCGGCGTCAATGTATTCGCGCATGGCGCGGTCAACATCCGGCACCGGCACGCTTTCCGAGTAGGCGATCTCTGCGCCCAGATTGGATTTGACTGCGTTGAGACCGACAAACGCCAGGGTGTTATAGTCGGCATCGGTAACCACGCCGGGGAAGATGGCTGCCATTTTGATATCCGCTCCGGCGGCTTTCTTCTCAACCTCGACGACGACCGTCTTTTCGACCTCCACCTGCTTTTCGACTACTTTCTCAACCTCGACGGTTTTTTCCACGATCTGCGGCTGACAGGCACCCAGCAGCATGGCAAAAACCATCCACACAGAGAATAGAACGACCAGCTTTTTCATTTCCTTACTCCTCCATGACAAAAATAAAATGTTCAGGGGTGCCTTATGCACCCCTTTTTCTCTCAGCCGACAACGGCGCTGTCTGTTTTCATTATACATTTAACCCCCCCGCTGTCAATAGGGTCGCGCAGTGCCCAGCGTCTACCCGCCGCTGGCGATGTAAGCGTCGTACATCTCCGGCAGTGTCTTCCACTGCACGCTGCCCTCGGCCACATAGCGCTGAATGCGTTCCAGCCAGTTTTCCAGCAAGTTTTCATCCAGCGCCTTGCCCAGACTCCAGCCCAAGTAATAGGTGTTCACGCGGCCGGGCTGGGCGAGGGCAATGGCTTGTTCCAGTTCGGCAATGGCGGCGTCCACATCGGCTTGGGTAAATTCCTCGTTTTGCCCCATATAGGCAAGTCCGCCGCTGGCAGGCAGCATCACCAGCCTGCCGTTGGGGGCATCGTTGAGCCAGTCGCTGCCGCTGTTCATGCGCCACGGGTGCAGACGGTCGGCAAGTTCGGGCGGGAAGATGTCGTGGCAGGCGCTGGGCGAGGGACAGTTGCGGTACTCGGGCGGGCGCTGGTCGGGCGGCATGGACATGACCGCATAAGCCACCTGCCCGGTGGTGAAAAGATACCCAGCCTCGGCGGCGGCGGTGACCCAATCGCAGTGCGAGACGATCCCCGAAACATGCCGCACGGTGACCCCCAGCGACTCAAGCTGTTCTTTTTTGGCGCGCAGGTCGGCGGCAAAGTTTTTGCAGTTGTATGATGCTTGCCCGCCAACATCCGCGTGCACCCCTACGCCGTGCCCGCGCTGTTCCATCTCCAGCAGCACATTATCCCCCCAGCGTATGATGCCCTCGGTAACCTCTTTGCTTTCCCATGTCAGTTTTGCGCCGTAGCGCTCAAACAGGCTGGCATACGCGCGCATTTTCTCCGCATGGCGTTCAAAGCGCTCCTGTTCCTCTCCATCGTTCCAGCCCTCCAGGTGCACCATGATGCCCATATAGAGCACGGCATCCTGTTGTGCGGCAGCGGGAGAGGGCGCAGGCATGGAGGGCGCGCTTGAAGGCGCGGTCGGCGGGGGGCAGTCGGCCGGGCAGTTTTTGGGGTTTTCGGGTCCTTCGCAGATACCGTTGCCGCATGGCGAGGCGGCAGGCGGCTTGGCGGGGGGGGCAGACGTGGCAGGGGGGGCGGAGACGGCAGTTTCCGCAGGCGCGGCGGTCGGCGCGGCGGTCGGTCCCGCCTGCCCGCTCCACGTGCACGCCAGACTTGCCGCGATCCACAACGAGATGATTTGGAGAAGATGTCTTTTCATCTGAATAAGGCTCCTGTGGCAAAAAAATGTGCAAGTGCTCTACTGCGCCATGAGTTGGCTGGCAAAATCAGCGATGATCTGGTCGCGGCTTGGGTCCATGCTTTCGGGCAGCAGGGCGGGCAGGGTTGCCAGTGTGTACGTTTGGTTGGGCGGCTCGCTGTTCAAGCGCACCCACGGCACACCGCCGTTGATCGCGTTGTTGATCATCAGCACAGTGTGCGCCTGATCGGGCTGGACGTGGTCTTTTTCGGATTGGACGCGCTGATAGGGGATGCGAATCTGACCGATGAAGGTGCTGGCTTCGCGCTGTGCCCAAAAGGCTTCATCAGTGCAGGAAGCGACATCGCTGAGGTGTCCGAGATGAGAGGCATCGCAGCCGCCGGTGTCGTCGCGGTTGGCGGGACCTTCCCAGTCAATCAGAAAGCGGATGGGCAAATCGGGGTAGCGCGCTAATGCTCCGCTGCCCATCGTGATTCCATACGAGTAGGTCACCAGAGCCATGCGGGCGGGGTCAATCCCCTGCCAGCCAGCCGCGGCGCGGATGACTGCTGCCAGCCCGTCCTGCTGGATAAAGCCGTTGTTGTCTTCTTTTCCGCCGCTTCTGCCGCGCCCGTCGGGGTCAAAGACGATCACGGCAAACCCCGCCTCGGTGAGCAGGGAGGCTGTCGTTGGGCGGGCGGCGGTGGCGGGGTGCGAAGCGTCCTCGCGCAGGAATGACTGCCCGCTGCCGCTGCCGCCAGGCACCAGCACCAGCGCTGGCAGGCGGCTTTGTCCATCCCAACTGGCAGGATAAACCGCCGTGGCAAACAGCTTGGCGCCGCTGGCAGGGTTGATTACCTCGTGCGTTTCAAGACGCAGTTCGCCTTGTGCCCCAGGCGCGCCTTGCGGAGTTTTGGCAGGCCGGTTGGCAGGCGGGGCGGCGGATGGCGCATTTGGAGGCGCTTCGGAGGGTGCTGCGTTCTGCGGGGGGCAGTCGGCGGGGCAGTTTTTGGGGTTTTCGGGTCCTTCGCAAGTGCCGTTGCCGCATGGCGAGGCGGCAGGCGGCTTTACAACAGGGGGGGCGGATGTGGCAGGCGGTGCGGAGACGGCGGTTTCCACAGGCGCGGTAGTCGGCGCGGCAGTCTGTCCTGCCCACCCGCTCCACGTACATGCCAGACTCAACACCCCACACGTCAAAATCAAAAGCAAGCCTCTGTTGTGCATAGCGTTTTCTCCTTATCTCTAGGTATTTTTTAACTCAAGATGCCCACTTGTCCCCGCTTTTGACAAGAGATTTTTGTTATTATACATCCTCCGATTGTATTTGCAAGATGCCTGCCGCGGCACGCCTGCGGCGCTTTGGCGCGCGGGAATATCGGTCAGCCGAAGCGGCACACTGCCGGGGGTATGCCCCGCAGTGAGGTCTTGGCGGCCTGCCAAATTGTCGCCTCAGGCGGGGGTTTACGCCTTTTTCTTCCACACACCTTTTTCAACATGTTCAATCAAATGCAGCTTTTCCAGCAGTTGTAGCTGCTGTCTGATTTTTGCTCTGATATTCAGATTCTGCGGATAGGATTGTCTAAAAACTTCTTCCTGTTCATAGATTTGCTGGTTGGTAAACTCTCCTTCTGGGAGGGCTTCGTAAACCAGCTTAAGCCACCCAAACAGGTCTGTTTTGGCGGGTTGAGGACGTTCAAGCTGTTTTGCCTTGTTGATAAAAGTTTGTTTAAGATTTGCCAGTTTGGCATCCCTGGCTTGTCGCTGCTGGTAGAACCTTTGCCGCTGGCATAGCTCGGCGAACAAATCGAGGAATTCATCATCGGGGATGACGCGGTCGGGATGATATTTGAGCCGGTAATATGTGTTGTAGATTTCAGCGATAAGCTCCGATTCGGCTGTATCGGTGATCACCACATTGGCTTCGATGTTGGAACATAATCCCCTGCGTGTCAGGTTGGATGATCCAATGATGGCGGTGGCGGTTTGATCGCTCCTTGCTAGATACATTTTGGGATGATAGATTGCGGAGGCATGACGGGGTGCAAAGCAAAGCAGACCGCCTCGACGCGAGCGGCGCAGAATGGAATGCAATTGTGTGATCGCCGCGGGGTCTGTTGCGCTGGGATCCATGCCGACCAGAAATTCCACCAATGAGTCTGCCTCCAGTGCCTGCTCAATGGCGGGCATGATACAGGAGAGACCGTCGCTGGAGATGAATGCTACGGCAACACGAATATCGCTGGACGTCTTGACTGCCTCCAGGAGAACAGCGAGGGCTGTTTGCGTTATATTGTCTGCAATTTGGATTTTCATGAGAGTTTTTCCAAAGTCAAAAGCTTTTTTATTATACATCCTCTCATTTGCAAGATGCCCGCCGCGGCGCGCTTGGGGCGGTTTGGCGTGGGATATTTGGTTTCCATGTTGCAATCTTGCCAACAGCCTCTCCCGCCGCCGCACTGGCTGGCAAAGCATGGTAGAATATGCGCTCACGCTGCCGCCGCCCGCGGACGGCGGGGAGCACATTGCAACTACTGGGAGAAAGATGGCCAACATGGATGGCAAAACAACCGCCGCACGGCGCGGCTGGAAGGACGATTTACTCATCACCCTGCGCGGCTTCTGCATGGGAGCGGCGGATGTGGTGCCGGGCGTTTCTGGTGGGACGATGGCGTTTATTCTGGGGATTTACGACGAACTGCTGCACGCCATCCACGCTGTTGATCTGACGTTTGTGCGCCGTCTGGCAGCCCTGCGCTGGCGCGAGGCGTTTGCCGGGTTTCCGTGGCGCTTTTTGCTGGCACTGGGGACGGGGATTCTGCTGGCGGTCTTCACCCTGGCGGAGGGGTTGAGCTGGCTGCTGCACCATCACCCTGCGCTGGTGTGGGCGTTTTTCTTTGGGCTGGTGCTGGCTTCGATCTTCGTTGTGCGCCGCAAGGTGCAGCGCTGGCGTCCGGCGCTGGTGGCGCTGATGCTGGCAGCCGCCGTGGGAATGTTTGCGCTGATCGGCGCCGCCCCGCTGCAAACCCCCGAGGCGCTGTGGTTTTACTTTCTCAGCGGGTTTGTGGCAGTGTGCGCCATGATCCTGCCGGGCATTTCGGGGGCGTTTATTCTGGTGCTGATGGGCAAATATACCGCTGTGCTGGATGCGGTGGTGCGTCTTGACGTGATCAGGCTGGCGGTGGTGGCGGCTGGCTGTGTGGCTGGGCTGATGAGCTTTGTGCGTCTGCTGCGCTATCTGCTGCGGCGCTGGCACGATGCCGTCATTGCCGCGCTGATGGGCATCATGCTCGGTTCGCTGCGCAAGGTGTGGCCATGGAAAGCCGCCCACCCCGCCGCGAGCGATGGCTGGGGGCACGAGACGCTGCTCCTGCCTGAGATGAGCGTCGAGGCAGGCGCTTCCATTGTGCTGATGCTGCTGGGGGCGCTGCTGGTGCTGACGATAGACCGCCTGGCAGCCCGCCGTGCCGCCCGCGGGCTTGGCGAGGTTTGACCCCGCCCTGCGTGCCGCCCCTGCGGGCGTAGGATTGTTTTCACCCATCTGACAAACCCCTCTCCAGCATTGGCCGGGGTTTAGGTTGTTTTGTCGTTTTTTAACCCCAGTGGCGGACCCATGTGTATGCCCATACGGGGGTGCGTTGGGTTTCGCGCACGCAGTGGCGCAGAGCGAAGAGCGCTCAACCCAACCTACTTTGGGAGGGGGTATTGCCCTCCCCCGTCCCCTCCCTCTGGGAGAGGAGCATCTTGCGATGGGGCAAGCCCATCCTACGGGTGATGGGAGTGGGCGCAATGCCTCAAAATTTCCTGGCGGATGTATAATGATATTGTTTCCAACTTTTCAGGAGGGAGGCACATTCTTATGCGCCCGCAACCATTTTTTGCCGTGTTTGTCCTTATTCTGGCTGCTCTGGCTTGCAGCCTGCCTTTTAGCGCGCCGCTCTCTTCCCCAAGCGCGTCTCCGCCGCCCGCCACAGACGCCGCGCCGACCAACCCACCCCCAGCCTTTCCCACCCCGACTGTCACCACGCAAAGCCCGCCGCTGCTCAGCGAGACCGACGCCTGCAAGCTGTTCAGCGTAATGAAAGCCTGCAGTGTGCTTGGCGAGATGCCCAACCCGCCCGTGTCAAGCGCCTCGTCCGAGTATTCGGTCTGCCCCTTCTTCGCCAACAGCGGCAAAGGCATCTACGTGGCGGTTACCATCGGCGACCAGGCAAAAAAGAACTTTCTCAACGAGATCGCCCAGTACCAAAAGGGCTGCAGCGTGGGCTATTCAGGCGGCACGAACACCGCCACGCCCTTCCCGCCCGAAATTGAGGCGTTGATGAGCAAGCCGCTGCTGGAACTCTATCAGATGGACATCGCGCTTCAGCAAAAATGCGGGATGCAGATCGAACCCGTCCCCGAATTTGGACCAAACGCGTATGCCAGCGTCTCAAGCGGGATGTTCAACATGGGCACGGTGGTGATCATCGCAAATGAGAACGCCTATGCGTTCTCCTACGCCGACCCGGCGATGGATACAGCCCAGATGGTGGAGAAAGCCAAACAGGTGGTGCGGGCGGTCTTCCTGCCGGAGCCAGCCGCGTGCTCCGCCGCCCCGCAGGGCAGCCCGACTCAGCCCGCCGCTCCCACCTCTGCCAGCAGTGCCCCCACGTCCGTTCCCGCTGCGCCTACGCTGGTGCCGGGTGTTCCTACCACGGTGCCGGGTGCGCCTACGCCTGTCCCCGGCATCCCCACCCTGGTGCCTGGCGCTCCCACCCTGGTGCCTGGCGCGCCCACTCCGGTGCCGGGTGCGCCTACGCCTGTCCCCGGCATCCCCACCCCAGTGCCTGGCGCTCCCACCCTGGTGCCAGGTGCGCCCACTCCGGTGCCGGGCGTTCCCACGCCGGTTGGCTGAGGGGGAACGATCCTCACCCCATCGGCATTGGCGGGGTGAACCCCGCACAGAGTTTGTAGCTGGGGCTTGCCCCATCGGCTTTCTGTGGCGCAAAGGGAGTATAATGAAACTATGCTGAATGCGGATGAGGTCAAAGCCTGGCGGCGGCGCTGGCAGGCGCTGGAGGAACACCGCGCCGAGGAAGAGCGCGCTGCAGATGTGGAACTGCTCTGGCGGCGCTTGAACGCTGCCCGCGCTCTGGGTGTGTGGCTGGGTCTGGCGCAGCGCGATGCGGGCGAAAGCGGGGTGTTTGTGCGGTGGGCGCAGTTGAAGGACAAAGCCAGCCAGGGGTAGAACCGTTTGCTGCCCCCCTGCAAGCGCTGAATGGGCTGATCGAGGCGCTGGGCGGGCGCGGGGTGATTGTGGGCGGCGTGGCTGCCAGTTTGCTGGGTGCGCCGCGCTTCACCGCCGATTTGGATGCCGTCGTTCTTCTGCAGGTGGAGGAGATCCCCCGCCTGATGCGCGTTGCTGCCCAGCACGGGCTGCAGGCGCGCATCCCTGACGCCGAGGAGTTTGCCCGTCAATACCGCATGGTGCTGCTGCGGCATGCCGCCAGCGGTGTGGACGTGGATGTTGCCCTTGGGATGCTGCCATTTGAGGAGGAGATGATCGCCCGCAGCCAGGAGGTGGCAGTGGGCGGGCTGCGGCTGCGTCTGCCCACGCCCGAAGACTTGGTGGTGATGAAAGCCGTGGCGCACCGCCCCAAAGACCTGACGGACATCCGCACTGTGGTTGCCAGATATCCCCATCTCGACCGGCGGCGGGTGGAATATTGGGTGCGGCAGTTTGCCGATGCGCTCGATCAGCCGCAGCTTTGGGAGGAGATTGCCCCGCTGATCAACGCCGATTGACGTCTGGGCGCGGGCAGGGCTTATCCGTGCATGTGCAGACATCGGCATCAGCGGATGTCCTCTGCCTCGTCTGTGCTCTGTGGATCATCCCCCGTTTCTTAAGCTTTCCTTAAGCATGACATGAGGCGCGCATAAGGACAGACCACCCGCGCTTGTGCTATCCTATTCAGCGAGAGAAAAAGACCATTTCACCACATCAAAGGAGGTGTGCAATGAAAAAGAAATTGTTTTTGCTGCATGGTGTTCTTATCCTCTCGCTGATTTTGAGCGGCTGCGGTGTGCTGCCGCAGGCGCTGGGGATAGCGAAGAGCTATTTGGGACAGCAGAACGCGCTCCCCGGCGGACCGACACCGCTGGCACAGCAGCCAACCCCCGCTGCCACGCAGTCGCCGCCGCTGCTGCCGCCCGCCTCTTCTGGCAGCGCTCTGGCAGCCCTGCAGGGCACGCTGGAGAGCATCTACGAAGTGGTCAGCCCGTCGGTGGTCAACATTCAGGTGATCATCCGTCAGGAGACGCCCGCCATCCAGCTGCCGCAGATGCCCTTTGGCTTTGGCTTCCCCTTCTTTGAGGAGACGCCATCCCAGCCGCGCCAGCAGATGGCAGAGGGTTCGGGGTTTGTATGGGATACGGATGGGCACATTGTAACCAACAACCACGTGGTCGAAGGCGCCGACAGCATCCAGGTGACCTTTGCCGATGGGCGCATCTATGACGCCGAACTGGTGGGCAACGACCCGGATGCCGACCTGGCGGTGATCAAGATTGACGCCCCCGCCGACAGCCTTCAGCCGCTGGCGCTTGCCGATTCGGATACGGTCAAGGTGGGGCAGCTGGCAGTCGCCATTGGTAACCCGTTTGGGCTTTCGGGGACGATGACGGTGGGCTTTATCAGCGCGCTGGGGCGCTCGCTGGAGGTGGGCGACCGCACGGGCAGCGGGGTCAGCTATACCATCCCCGACATCATCCAGACCGATGCCCCCATCAACCCCGGCAACTCCGGCGGTGTGCTGGTGAATGAGCGCGGGCAGGTGATCGGCGTGCCCACGGCAATCGAATCGCCGGTGCGCGCCAACGCTGGCATCGGTTTTGCCATCCCTTCCAACATTGTCCAGCGTGTGGTGCCGGTGCTGATCGAGAAAGGTTTCTTTGAGCACGCCTGGCTGGGCATCAGCGGCACCACCCTGACCCCGACCCTGGCAAAAGCCATGGATCTGGATGAAAACCAGCGCGGTGTGCTGGTAATTGAAGTGACCCCCAACAGCCCAGCCGATAAAGCCGGTTTGCGCGGCAGCGACCGCCAGAAGACCATCAACGGGCAGGAGGTGCGCATCGGCGGGGATGTCATCCTTGCCATCGAGGGTGAACCGCTGCAGCGCTTTGACGATCTGGTCAGCTACCTGTTCCGCAAGGGTGAAGCCGGGCAAAGCGTTGCGCTCAAGATTCTGCGCGACGGCAGGGAAAAAACCGTGCAGGTGGAACTGGCTGCCCGTCCGGGCACACAGCAGAAAGAACCCAATCAGAGCCGTGTCAGTGGGCGGGTGTGGATTGGCTTTCAGGGCGTTGACCTGACACCCGAACTGGCACAGGCGATGGGACTGGAGAAAGATCAGCGCGGTGTGCTGGTGCAGCGTGTGATGCAGGACAGCCCAGCCGATAAAGCCGGTTTGCGCGGCAGCTTCAAGCCGCTGACGGTGGACGGTAGGGAGGTGCTCATTGGCGGAGATGTGATTGTCGCTGTCAATGGCGAGGATGTTGCCTCAATGAAAGACCTGAAAGCTGCCATCGGTGAGGCGCAGGCGGGGGATGTGGTCAAGCTCAGCCTGCTGCGTGAAGGCGAAAGGCTGGAGATAGAGATCACGCTGGAAGAAACGCCGACGGCACAGCCGTAACTGCGTATAGATAGAGATAAAGTGAGACCCTCCCCTGATTCTCCCCTCCCTCTGGGAGGGGTTGGGGGAGGGCAGTTTCCCTCTGGGAGGGGTTGGGGGAGGGCAGTTTCCCTCTGGGAGGGGTTAGGGGAGGGTGAACCCCGCCCGAAACCCAACACCATGCCGACATGCCGGGGTGGGGTCAGCCCCCACCCCTTTTAGCTCCCTGCGGGTGTGCTGCGCGAGGGGAGGGGGGTGTCTTGCAATGGGGCAAGCCCCATCCTATCTGCATCAGCGCCGCATCTGCTCGAGCACGCGGCGCACAATCTCCTGAATGGCTTGCTCTTCGGGGATGCCCATCCGCGGCTGGCTGTCGGTGCTGCCGGGCATGGCGGCTTCGGGGGGCGGGGGCGTGGTGGGATACGCCAGCCGTTTGACGCTGTACATGTGGTGGACGGTGATGTTGTCGCCAGTGATGGAACCGCCCACCCCGCCTGCGCCCAGTGTCATCGAGGGCATCAGCCCGGTGGTCATGCCGGTTGCCCCCAGCGTGCCCCAGGTGTTGACCAAAATGCGGTGGACGGGTTTCTCCAGCCCAAATTGCAGGATCACACCTTCATCCTGGGCGTGGATGACCAGCGAGTGCCCGCGCCCGCCGTATTGGATCAGTTCGATGCAGCGCTCGCAGCCTGCCTGCCAGCCGTCGGCTTCATACCAGCCCAGCACGGTAGTCAGCTTTTCGCCGGAGAGCGGCTCGCTGCGCCCCACGCTGTTGAGCTTTGCCACCAGGATGCGCGCCGTTTCGGGCACCTGGATATTTGCCATCTGTGCCAGCTGCTGCGGGCTTTTGCCCACTGTTTTGGGGTTGATCAGCGGACCGGGGGTGAACAGCAGACGGGCAATCGCCTGCTTCTGTGCTTCGTCCAGAAAATATGCCCCGCGCGCCTGCATCAGTTCCTGCAGACGGGCGGCAATTGGGCGGTCGGCAACCACCGCCTGCTCGGTGGCGCAGATCACCGAATGGTCAAAGGCTTTGGAGGCGACAATATCGCTGGCGGCTTGCTCCAGGTTTGCCGAGCGGTCAACATACACCGGCACATTGCCCGGCCCGACGCCGTAAGCGGGCTTGCCCACCGAGTGCGCCGCCCGCACCATTTCCTCGCCGCCGGTTGCCAGAATGAGGGCGGTGTACTTGTGGCGCATCAGTTCGTTGGTGCCTGACAGATGGATGTTGGACATACATGCCACCAGCCCGGCGGGCATTCCGGCTTTTTGCCCGGCTTCCGCCATCACCCGCGCCGCTTCGAGCGAGCATTTTGCCGCCGCCGGGTGTGGGGCAATGACGATGGCGTTGCGCGCCTTGACCGAGATCAGCACCTTGAAGAACACGGTGGAGGTGGGGTTGGTGCTGGGGGTCAGCGCCGCTACCACGCCCATTGGCCAGGCGATATCCACCAGCTGGCGCTGCGGGTCGCGGTGGATGACGCCCACGCTGGGCACGTCTTTGATCGAATCCCACAGCACCTGTGTTGCCAGCAGGTTTTTCAGCCGTTTGTGCTCGGGAACGCCGTAACCGGTCTCTTCGCACGCCATCCTGCCCAGCCGTTCGGCAGCTGCGGCGCCCGCTTCGGCCATGGCGGCGCAGATGCGGTCAACTTCGGCTTGCGTGGCGTGCATAAACTGCTGCTGCGCCTCGCGTGCCGCGCACACCAGGCGGCGCGCTTCCTGCATGGATTGAAGATCAAGGTCAAAATCGCTCATTGTGCCTCCTGTGCGGCGTGCATGGCAATCCCCAAGGGGGTGATGAACAGCGGCTTGCCGGGCACACACGCCGCAATACCGGTATATTCCTCCACCACCTGCGCCATGCCGGGGTAGGCGCAGGCGCCGCCCACCAGGTAGATGCGCTGCACCTCTTTGCCCTGCACATGACGGCGGATGATTTCTGCCACCTTTTCCATCACTGGGCGCACCAGCGGGAAGAGTTCCTTTTGCCGCGCCGGGTCGGTTTTCAGCCGCTCGGCTTCTTCAAAGGGGATGTTCTTTGCCCCGGCGATGACCAGCGAAAAGTGCGTCCCGCCGGTGGGTTCATCGGCAGTGTATACCACCCTGCCGTTGTGGATGACGGCGATGCCGGTGGTGCCGCCGCCCACATCGGCAATGGCGCCCTCCTTCACCTGGAGGACGTTGTTGGCGGCGCTGGGTTCGTCCACATAGCCCACACACTCCAGCCCGGCGGCTTCGAGCACATAGCCGGTGGCGCGCACCTCTGCCAGCGGGACGCCGGGCGGGTAGGCGGTGGCGGCCCGCGTCAGTTCATGCCCCAGCTGCTGCTCGACCTGTGCCTTGAGCGTTTTGACCAGCTCCACCGCTCCGCCAAAATCCACCACCAGCCCGTCGCGCACCACCTGTGCAAAGCGGTAAGCCGCGCCGATGGGGGTTTGTGTGCTGTCCAGCGCAATCAGCACGGTGTAGGCGGTGCCCAGGTCAACGCCGACATGCACGCCGCCGTCCCCGCGCCCGTTGGCAGGCGCGTTGGGCGCCATGACGGCATCCAAACGGGCAAGCAGTTGGTCAAGCTGTGGGTTCATTGGCAGACTTCACCTGCGGGTGAATTATAGCAGAAGAATCCCTGCCGCGCCGTTCAGCGCACGCGCAGCGGGACATAGGCAAAGGTGAGGTTGCCGTCCAGGTCTTCGACCGCAAAACCAACGATGTAATCGCCGCTTGGCGCAGGCTGGCGCTGCCAGCGGAACGGCTCGCCCTGATAGCGCAGGATGCCGCCCTCGTAGAGGATAAACTTGCCCTTGCCATAACCGGGGGTGCCGCTCTGGTCAAAAAACTGCCCAAACGGCAGAGCCGTGAGCTGTCCGATCCAATCGGGCAGACCTTCGGGCAGCTGCGGGGTTTCCCCGCTGCCCTCCAGCTCGATCTCCTGCAGCAGGATGGTGAAGATATCGCCCTCTTGGGGGAGAATCTCAAACGGCACGCCGCGAAATCCGCTGGCTTCCTTATAGCCGTAGAGATGGGTCATTCTGCCGTCGCCGTCAAAGATGATGCGCGCCGCCACCTGATTGCCGCTGGCGTAGGTGTACCTGCCGTTGACGGCGTATTGGGCGGCTTCGGGGTCGGCGACCGAGGCGTATTTGACCGGATAGACCAGGGCGCGCTCCCACTGCTCGCCGTTGCCCACCAGGGCGATTTCGGGTTTCCATTGAAAACCGATTGGGATTTCGCCCTCGCCCCACACGGGCACCAGCACGCCCTCCACCAGACGGTTTTCCTTGGCGCCCAGATATTGCAGCTGGATGGCTTGATATGCCGGGCTGCCGTCGGGACGGCTGCCTTTCATCCCCACGTAGCCGTAGGCAAAGCCGATGTTGTTGCCGCTGATCACCGTGTTGAGGTCAATCGGCTGACCGGCGGCGATGGTGAGCAGCGTCTGCCAGGCGTTGGTGATGGTTTGCCCGTTGGCGAGGATTTGGATGGGGTCAATCTGTATCTCACCGATGCCGGGCGGGGAGAGGGTGAGTTGGGCGGCGCTCTGCGTGGGGGCAATGGCGGTGAGGGCAAACGGGGCGGGGGTGGCGGTGGCAGAGGGGGCAGGGATGGCGGTGGCAGTGGCAGGCAGAGGGGTGGGCGGGGGCGCGGGGGGGGCAGCAGGCTGACGCGGCTGCAGCAGCCACACTGCCAGCAGGATGATCAGCGCCGCCAAAAAGAGCAGCCCGCCCAGCAGGGGGGCGCGCTCCAGCGCCCAGCGCAGCCATGCCGGTTGGGGGGATGGGACTTTCGCGGCGGGTTGTTCCGTCGCGGGGGTCTCTTCGCTTTCTTTGAACTCCAGCAGGGTGAAGCTGTAAGCGCCAATGATGAAGCTGTGGTTGGGCGTCAGCCGCGTGGGTGTTTGCGGCGGCAGCGGCTGACCCTGCAGGATGACCTCCGTGCCCGTCTCTGCCAGACGGGTGAGGTGCACGCCCTCTTTTTCCACCGTCAAACGGACATGCTGCGCGGCAACCCCCTCTTCGCGCAGCTGCAGGTGTGCTGGCGGCGCGCTGCCGATGACCAGCTCACCCGTCAGGGGAATCTCAACCCAGGTGTTTTCTCCCTTGCGGTAGCACAGGGTGTATTGGACATGGTCAGGTATCATGGCTTGCCTCCATTAGCGGGTGTAATAGGCTTCCAAAAATGCCGGCCACTGCGATCGGTCGGCAAAGGTGTGGGCGATGCAGGTGTAGCACAGATCGTAACGGTCGTCGTACGTGGCGGCATAGATTTTAGAAAGCGGAAAATAAATGGAAATACCCACCGATCCGGGCGTCTCTTTGCCGTGTTTTTCGGCAATCACCGCCTGGCGGATAGCGGCAATCAGGTCGTCGGCAGCCGCAGCCAGCTGCGGGTCGCCGCTTTTGTCTTTCATCAGGGCGGCAAAGTGCGCCAGGTCAATGGTGGAAGATTCGTGCAGCGGGGTGTCTTCCAGCATAAACGAATCCTCATAGTGCTGGGCGTTGGTGCGCGCCCAGGCGATGATCTCGGGATCGGCGCGGTTGAGATGGGCGATAAAGCCATCCAGATTCTGCAGCACAGCTTCTACCTCTGTGCTCTGCACCACCGAGAGGGTGCTGTTTTTGCCCTTGTCGTAGGCGGCTTCTTCGGCGCTGGCGCCTTTGAAGATGACCTCGCGCAGCTCGTCATGCACAATGAGGATGTCCTGGTCAATGTAGCCTTCCACGACGGCGGCTGTCAGCGCTTCGGCGGACATATCCGGGTTTTCGACCAGACGGCTGAAAAGATCGCCATACGACCAGCCGAGCATGGGTTCGGTCTCTTCGGAGGCGACGATGTAGTCGGCGTAGGGCGCCAGCGCGGCAAAGACCTCGATCTGCCCCATCAGACAGGCGTCAAACCCGATCACGTCAAATTTGCCGATGCCGCTGTGGTAGGCGGCGTAGGCGATTGCCTGCTCGATCTCGTTAAGCTCCATCACGGCTTCTTTACGCGGGGTGTCATCCACCAGCCCGCCAACCCATCCCATGCCGTGGTCCCACAGGACGAGCACGTGGCGGTCGGCGGGGTAGGTTTCTGCCGCCCAGAGGATAAAATCCACCAGCTGGTTGGCATCTGCCGAGTTGATCTCATCCAGGTCGTCCACCTGCGGCGAGGTGATGCGATCGAGGTCGTTATCGCTGGCGATTTCCAGGCGTTTGGCGCTCGTCCAACCGCCGGGTTCGTCCAGCCCGCCGTCGAAGCGGTCGAGCTGGGTGACGATGTGCACGCGCGCACTGCTGCCGATCAGCTCGCTCTCGCTGATATCGAAGAATGCCCCATATTCCAGCTGCTGATCCTCGGCGACCTGGTAAATCATGATCAGCCAGGTCTGGTCGGGCTTGGGGGTGGGCGGCAGGGCGGGGGTGGGGGTGGGCGGCGGGGTGGTGGGTGTGGGCGGGGCGATGACGATCTCGGTGGCGAGCTGGGGCGGGGGCGCGGCGGGCTGGTGCGGGCGCAGCAGCAAGATGCCCGCGGCAAATGCCAGCGCGCACACACAGGCAAGCATCCCGCCGCCGAGCAGCACGGCTGCCAGCCATCCGATGCCGCCTTTGCGCGCCTGGGCGCCTGGTTTGGGCGGCGGGGCGGCGGGGCGGGGTCTTTCCTGCGCTTCTGGCGGCTTTTCCCCGCTGGCGGTGTAAACAACTTCGGTCGAGCGCCCCAGCCGCAGACGCTGCCCGTATTTGAGCGGCTGGGGTGTGTTGGGCGGCAGACGTCTGTCTCCTGCAAAACTGCCGTTGCGCGACCCCAAGTCGGTTACCCACAGCACGCCCTTGCCTTTGACTTCCAGCGCGATGTGGCGGCGCGAGATGTCTTCCTGCGGGATGACCAGGTCGCTTTCCGATCCGCGTCCGAGGGTCAATGGGCGGTCGAGGGCAACTTTGCTCCACTCCCCGCCGCCGCAGCGGTACCACAGCACGTCAGTTGTGTGCCCACCTGCGGCGGGCGGCGGGACGGGGGCGGCTGCCGGAAGGTCTGCGGTGGGCGTCTGCGCGGCGTCATCAGCGGGCGGGGCGTCGCCGCGCGTCGAGACGCAAAACTCCATTGGGCCGATGTAGAAACGCTGCCCGGGCTGCACCAGCTGCGGCGTGTTGGGCGGGATGCGCCTGCCTTCCAGCAGGGTGCCATTGCGCGACCCCAGGTCGGTTACCCACACGCCCTGCGGGGCGGGGTCAATGCGCGCATGCTGGCGCGAGATGATGCTGCTGTCAATGCGGATGTCGGCATCCTCGCCGCGCCCAATGATCAGCGGACGGTCAATTGGCTGCTGCGCCCACGGCACACTGCTTGCCCGCCACCAGAGGAAAAAAGGGGGGGAGTTGGGGAACATACGGCACCTCGCTTGTGTTTTGGTCAGCGCGACGTGGGATAGATCGAGCGGGGGTCGAGGGCGTCGCGCAGCCCATCGCCGATAAAGTTGATGCACATCACGGCGATGAAGATCATCAACCCCGGGAAGATGCCCAGCCAGGGGGCAAAAAAGACGTGCGTCTGCCCGCTGGCAAGGATATTGCCCCAACTGGGGGTGGGCGGTTGAACGCCAAATCCAAGATAGGAAAGACCCGATTCGGTGATGATGGCGTAGGCCGTTTCCAGGGTAGCGCTGACCAGAATGGGGCCGACACAGTTGGGAAGGATGTGCACCAGCACCGTGCGTGTGCTCCCGGCGCCCAGGGCGCGCGCCGCACAGATGAACTCGCGCTCGCGCAGGGTGAGCACCAGCCCGCGCACCAGACGGGCAGGCCACATCCAGGAGAGGATGGCAAGAATGAAGATGACCACATACACGCTGTTGCCCAGCCACACCAGGTTGTATTCGCGCAGCAGTGCCCCCAGCAGGATGAGGACAAACAGCGTGGGAAAGGCAAGAAAGGCATCCGTCAGACGCATCAGCAGGTTATCCAGCCAGCCGCCGCTGAAACCCGCCGCCGCCCCAATCAGCGTCCCCAGCAGGGTTGCCAGCACAGTCGAGGTCACCCCCACCGCCAGCGAGATGCGCCCGCCGTACAGAATGCGGGTGAAAATATCGCGCCCCAGCTCATCCGTGCCAAACCAGTGCTGTGCCGAGGGCGGCTGGAGTTTGTTTTTTGGCGACTGCTGGGTGGGGCTGTAGCGGCTGAGCGGGGCAAGCAGGGTTGCCAGCGTCAGCAGCAGCAGGATGACGATGGAGACCAGCGCCAGCCTGTGGCGCAGAAAACGGCGCAGCGCCAGACGCCCCAAACTTTCGGGGACGGGGGGAGCAGGGGAAGCGGCAGGGGCATCACTCATAGCGCACACGCGGGTCAAGACGGGCATAGAGCAGGTCGGCAAGGATGTTGAAGGCCACAATCAGCACGGCGTTGATCACCACAATCCCCAGCAGAACGGGGTAGTCGCGCGTGCGGGCGGCATCCCAAAACAGCCGCCCCATGCCAGGCCAGGAGAAGATGGTCTCGATATACAGCCCGCCGCTGAACAGACTGGGCAGGTCGAGCGCCATCATGGTAACCAGTGGGATGACGGCGTTGCGCAGGGCGTGTTTGTAGATCACCAGCCGCTCTACCAGCCCTTTGGCGCGCGCCGTGCGGATGTAATCTTCGTGGAGCACATCCAGCATGCTGGCGCGCAAAAAGCGCGAATACCACGCCGCCCATGCCAGGCTGAGGGTAACCACCGGCAGCACCAGATGCCACAGCAGATCGAGCAGGTTCTTCTCGCCGCCCAGCGAATACATCCCCCCCGAAGGCATCAGCGGCGCGCCGCTGAAGGGGTTGTTGAGCCACACGTAGAAGATGAGAATCATCACCAGCCCCAGCCAGTAGATGGGCACTGACTGCCCCATAAACGAGAGCGAGGTGAAGAGATAATCGAGAAACGAATAGGGTTTGCGCGCCGAAAGCACCCCCACCGGCAGGGCAATCAGCAGGGTGAGGATGAACGCAGCCCCCACCAGCAGCGCCGTGTTGGGGACGCGCTCGAGGATCATCTCTGCCACCGGGCGGCGGAACTTGATGGACATCCCCAGATCGCCCTGCAGCACGCCCCCCAGCCAGCGCACATACTGCACCGGCAGCGGGTCATCCAGCCCCAGTTTTTGGCGCATCAGCTCCAGCTGCTGGCGCGAGATGTTGGGGTTGCGCTCGTAAGCCGCCAGCGGGCCGCCGGGTGTGAGACGGATGAGAAAAAACAAACAGGCACTGAGGATGAGGATGACCGGGATGGCTTGCAGGATGCGGCGGATGGCGTAGGTGGTCATGCCTTTATTATACAGGATTTGCCCGCACCGCAAGCGCCAGGGCGTGGGGGAGGGAAAAACCTCTCTTGCCGAAGGGGCAGGTTTGAGGGATAATTTATCTAACCCGATTGTTGTTCAAGGAGGATGTGATGCGGCTCTCAAAACCCAAAACCATTACCTGGTGGATTGCGGTGATTGTCGGCGTGGTGGGGATTGTGGCAAAGCTGGTTGCCATCCCCGTGCTCAGCGGGATTGCCTTCTGGCTGGTGGCGGCGGCGTTTGTGCTGCTGGCGCTGGCAAACCTGCTCAAAGGTCTCTGACGTAACCTCTGCCGCCAGTACAGCGCGGCAAGAGGGTGACATCTATTATTACAGTTTGAAGCACACTGCCGCACGCGGCGGCGCGGCAGTTGTGGCGCGGCTGCAGACCGCCCGCAAACCATGCACTTTGCCCGCCGCCAGCTTTAGCGCAGCCCGGTGTCCACAAAATCCTTCCACGCACCGTGCGGGTCGTCAAGCTGCTTCCACATCTCCTCTGCTGGTGATGGAGAAGCCTCCGCCGCGGGGACGGTCTCTTTGGGCGGCGGGGATAGAATCTCGCGCAGACGGCGCAAAAAATCCTCCCCCAGCGGCATGGTGCGGTCGAAGGGCGTCTTGCGCAGACGGTGCGGCAGAGCAAGCTGAGCGGCTTGAAAAATATCCTCAACGGTGATGTGCGTCCGTCCTTCCCAGGCGGCGTTTGCGCGTGCCGCCTTCAGCATGACCAGGTCAGAACGATGCCCCTCCACTGCAAAGGCGGTTGAGACCTCGGCGATTTGCAGCAGATTTTCGTCGGTGTATGTTACTTCCTCCAGTCTGCGGCGCGCCGCTTCAATTTTGCGGGTCAGCGCCTCACTTTCTGCCTGCCATTTCTGGTAGAAAGCCTGCGGAGAGGTTTCGAATTCCAGGCGGCGCTGGATGATGCTCATGCGCTCGAGGACACCCGGCAGACTGTGCACCTGCACCGAAAGGGCAAAACGGTCGAGCAGCTGCGGGCGCAGTTCGCCTTCCTCAGGGTTCATCGTTCCAACCAGGATAAAGCGCGCCGGATGCGAAAACGAAATCCCCTCGCGTTCGACAATGTTAATGCCCATTGCCGCCGAGTCGAGAAGCACGTCCACCACATGGTCATCCAGCAAATTGACCTCATCGATGTAGAGCAGTCCTCGATTGGCAGCCGCAAGAATACCAGGCTCAAAACGCCGTGTGCCGTGTTGGATCGCCGCTTCGATATCCAGCGTTCCCACCACGCGGTCTTCGGTGGCGGATACCGGCAGGTTGATAAATGCCGTGCGCCGCGTGATGGTAGGCACATCGCTGGTGTTAGCAAAACGCTCGCGGCATTCTGTGCACCAGCTGGAGGGCGCGTTTGGGTCACATCCAAAACGGCAATCTTTGATCACGGCAACATCGGGCAATAATGCCGCAATGCCGCGCGCGGCCGTGGATTTTGCCGTGCCGCGCTGCCCGCGAATCAGCACTCCCCCGATGCGCGAATCTACCGCGTTGAGAATCAGGGCGCGGCACATTGTGTCCTGCCCCACAAGCGCTGCAAAGGGATAGATATTCTTCAAGGTAGAAAAGCCTTTCTTTATCCGTGAAGTGTTTTCAGTGTTATCACGCGCCGCGCAGCCAAAAGCGCTGTCAGCCGTCATGGGGAGTCCATCCATGGCCACATGCGCGCCTTGGGGCTTTGGGGGTAGCGTTGGCAGATCTCCCGCATCGTCTCGCGAAACACACTCTTCTCTTGGTGCCTCTAGTCGCTTTCTGCCGCGCGGTGGGCGTGCGCCAGCGGTTTGCTGCGTCCGACCAGCCACAGCGCGCCTGCCAGAATTCCCAGCACCAGCACAATATACACCGCAATCAATCCCAGACTGGCGCCGTCTACCCACGCGCCGTAGATCAAGCCTGCCAGCGTGCTGAACAGCGCCACCCAGCCGACATACACCCATGTCTTGAGACGTCCAATAATCGCCGAGACGATGAGGATGCTCTGCAGCGAAAGCTCGGGGTCAGCTATCAGATATGCCAGCAGCGGCCCGCGGTGCATGCCCAATGAGAGGAACATGTTGGCGATGGGCACTTCCACCAGCGTGGGGAAGTACATAAAGACGCCAAACACCACACCCGCCAGGTTGCCGAGCAGCGTGTTTTGCCCTGCCAGCGTCTCAATCCATTGCGGCTGGATCAGCTGGCGGATGACGCCCACCGCAAACACACCCACAATCAACAGCGGGAAAATCTGCTTGATAAAACGCCACGATTCCCACAGCCAGTCGCGCAGGTCATCGGGGGTGAAGCGCAGACGCACCACCAGCGCCACTGCCAGCAGCATCAGCGCCACAGCCAAAAAGCGTCCGGTGAATTCAATCTGCAAGCCAGCTGTATGCGGGTTTATGCGCACCGCCGCCACCAGCAGGGTCAGGACGACCAGCCCCAGCGTGCCCCACAGCCAGGCGTTGAACCCCTCATAGACCTTCTCAAGCCCGCGCCAGGCGGAGATGCCGATCAGCGCCAGCAGAACGATCAGAACGGCGCCCTGTGCGGTGACGCCCTCTTCGCCTTTGGCGGCATCATAGGGCACCAGGCGGAAGAGCCAATCCTGAAAGCGGTCCATCCCCGCCAGCGGCAGGTCAATTTGCCCGTAAGAGGCGGTGAGCAGGTTGACCTTGAGCGTCCCGGCGATCAGCAGGGCTGCCATGAGCAGCAAGAAGAGGGTCATACTGCGGCGCATGGCGCGTTTGCCGCCAAACGTCGCGTCGGTCTCCTCGTCGTGCTGCGCGTCCGAGCGGCGGAAGATGAGCGCCATAATCATGCCGATGCCGATGCCAAACGCCAGCGAGAGAAAGAGGCGCGCAAACGCCAGGTCGGCGCCGATGGCAACGCCGGTGTACGCCAGCGCCAGGATGTTTGCCGCCGGGGCAAAAAAGAGAAACGTGATGGCAGGACCAAGCCCGGCGCCTTTTTTGTGGATGCCGGCAAACAGCGGCACAATGGTGCACGAGCACACCGCCAGCAGCGAGCCAGCCGCGGCTGCCATGGGGTAAGAGATGTATTTGGGTGTCCTGCGTCCCAAAAAGCGCGTGATGGCTTCCTTGGGAATGAGGGCTGCCATGCCCCCGGCGATGAAAAAGGCAGGCAGCAGGCAGAGCAGCACATGTGCCGCCAGGTAGGCAGCCAGGTTGCCCAGCCCGCCGTAGAGAAGCTTCAACAAAAACGCGGTGATTTCCATACAATGCCTCAAGTATATTCAAAATATCGAATGAGATATGCCGGTTTTTAAGCGGCACAAAGCGCCGCTTATCAAGGTATGTCTATTGCAGCCAGCCTTCGATTTCGGTTTCGTGCGGGATGCGCCCCGAGCACACCAGTTCGCCGTTGACCACCAGCCCCGGCGTGGAAAGGATGGGGTATTCCATGATCTTTTTCATGTCGGTGACCTTTTCAAACTCGGCTTGCAAGCCAAGCCGGTTCACCACCTTGCGGGTAACCTCTTCCAGTTTTTTGCAGTTGGGGCAGCCGCCGCCCAAGATTTTGATGTTTAACATACGCTGTTCTCCTGTATTGGTTTGATTTTGAAGGTATCATTAAGAATAAAACCATATACAATTTTTTGAATATCTGTGCGGCAAAAAAAATACCGCCTCACAGAGGGTAAATCACACCGTTGCATTTTGGACACGGACATTTGCGCTTGTCGTAGCGCACCTCGGGCATGCCTTCAGGGGCGGCAACGCTGGCGGTCATGTCCATGAGGTCAAAAACACGCCGGTTGCTGACGCGGTAATAGACGTTCCAGCCCTCGCGCCGGTCTTCGATCAGCCCGCCCTCGCGCAGCAGAGCCAGCTGCTGCGAAATATACGCCTGCCGCAGCCCCAGCACCGCTTCGAGATGACAAACGCACGCTTCTTCGCGGCGCAGCACATCCAGGATCGCCAGACGCGCCGGGTGCGCCAGCAGCTTGAGCAGCCGCGCCGCTGGCTCAAAGTGTTCCAGAATCACAGGTTCAGAAGCTGTCATATTCATAATATTGAATGTGATTATAGCCCGCTTGCGTCCGTCTGTCAAGGGGGTTGCCCTCCCCCGGTCCCTCCCGGAGGGAGGGGAGGTAGGCTGGGGCTTGCCCCTCACGCAACGCTTACCGCACAGCCAAAAAGCCTTTCTGCCACCACAGCCGGTGTGTGTCCGCAGATTTCAAATGTGCCGCGCAGACGGATATCTTCGCTGGAGCTGCCAACCATCACCTGGATTGTCCCAGGTTCGACGACCAGATCCAGGTTGCGGTCATAAAACGCCAGCAGGTTCACCGGCAGGTGAAAGGTGATGCGGCGAGTCTCACCGGGCTGCAACCGCAGTCGGCAAAAACCTTTGAGTTCCTTTACCGGGCGCGGGATGCTGGCATATTCATCGCAAGTGTAGAGCTGCACCACTTCGTCGCCTGCCAGGGCACCGCTGTTGGTGAGCGAGAGGCTGATTTGCACCTCTCCGCCTGGGCTGGCTGTGGCAGGCGTGATGTTCATCTCTGCATAGGTAAAGCTTGTGTAGCTCAACCCATGTCCAAAGGGGAACAGTGCAGTGGCAGGGGCATCGGCATAGTCGCCGTAAAAGTACGAGTGACCGGCGGAGGGCAGGTGGTTGTAAAACGTCGGCAGCTGCCCGGCGCAGCGCGGGAAGGTAATGGCAAGCTTCCCGCCTGGGTTGACAGCGCCGGTGAGCACCTCAGCAATTGCCGCAGCGCCCTCCTCACCCGGCAGCCAGGCTTCCAGCACTGCTGCAGCTTTTTCGACCACCTCTGGGATTGCCAAAGGGCGTCCGTTGACCAGCACCACCACCACAGGTTTGCCGGTGGAGAAGATGGCATCTGCCAGCTGCGCTTGCAGTCCGGGTAATTTGAGCTCGGCACTGTCGTGAAATTCGCCGCAGGTGCATTCGGGCGCCTGTCCGGAGCGGCTGCCAAGCACCAGAATCACCATCTCGGCGCTTTGGGCAGCCCGCACAGCTTCATCAAACCCGGACGTATCGCCGCCGGTGTGCGCGCATCCTCGGGCGTATACCAGCCGTACATCGGGCAGTTTTTCGCGCAGTGCTTCCAGGATGGAGGGGATTCTCACCTGGTGCCTCTCCAGCGTTGCCATGTCCGGCACGTCAAATGCGGAGCCTTGTGGGCGGGTGTGCATCAGCAGTTCAGAGACGGAAGCGTAAGAATAATCGCCAAGCAGGTCGCGCCCGCTTTCAGCGGCAGGTCCGATAACTGCCAGGCTTTGTATACCCTTGGGCAGCGGCAGGGCGGCGTGGTTTGAAAGCAGTACCATGCTGCGGCGGGCAATTTCGCGTGCCAGAGCGCGCTGCGCCCGTGTTTCAAAAACTTCTGCAACGCGCCCCTCATCAACAAATGGGTTTTCAAACAGCCCAAGCTCGTATTTTTTGCGCAGATGGCTGCTCACTGCCGAATCGATCAATTCCATGCCGATCTCGCCTCTTTGCAGGGCGGTTTTCAGGTCGGCACCGTAACATTGTGTGGTGGGAGTCTCCACTTCGATTCCTGCCCTGAGCGCCATGGCTGCGGCGGATGCCCGATCGGGTGCGGCGCGATGGTAGGTATGGATCATCTGGATGGCTTCGTAATCCGAAACCAACAGCCCGTCAAACCCAAGCGTTTGGCGGAGCAGTTCGGTGAGAATGCGCTGTGAGGCAGCCACAACCTCGCCGTCCAGCGAGGGGTAGGCGTTCATCACCGCGGCCAGACCGGCGCAGCGGATCGCAGCCTGAAAAGGCATCAGATGCACGTCCCACAGGTCGTGCCACCCGATGCGCACCGGACTGCAATTCAGCCCGCCTTCCGAAAGGCTGTGCCCGATAAAATGTTTGCCGGTTGCCATAATACCATCCCGCAGACTGTTGCCCTGCAGACCGCGGATATAGCGTATACCAAACTGGCTGGCAAGCAGGGCATCCTCGCCAAAGGATTCCTCCACCCGCCCCCAACGCGGATCGCGGCATATATCCAGCATGGGCGCCAGCCCCTGATGGGCGCCGATGGCGCGCAGCTGGCGGCGGATTTCGCCGCTCATCTCTTCTGCCAGCTCTGGCTGAAAGCTGCAGGCAAGCCCGATGATCTGAGGGAACATGCTCCCGCCCAGCACCATCGCCCCCGAACAGCATTCCTCGTGCAATATGGCTGGGATGGAGAGCCGCGTCCTTTCGACAAGGAATTTTTGAATCTCATTGGCTGCTTTTGCGGCAGCGGCGGGGTGTAATGTGGATGCGCCTCCCACGCGCGAAATCTGCCCGATGCCGTGTTGCAGCTTCACCGCAACCTTTTGCGCATCCAGTTTTCCCCCGCACTGCAGTTCATAGACCCAGCAGGAGCCCATTTGGGCAAGTTTTTCATCCAGCGTCATCTGCGCCAGCAGAGATTTTATATTGCGTTGCATGTGGGATGTCATGGATTGTCTCCTGCCTAGCCTTTAATTGCTCCAGCGGTCAACCCGGAGATGATCTGGCGCTCGGCGAACAGATAGAAAATCACTGTCGGCACCGCAGAGAGTGTTACAAACGCCGCAATCAGCGCCAAGTCCTGCCCGTACTGCCCCTGAAACTGCATGGTGCCCAGCGGCAGGGTCCACAAGTTTTCCTTATCCAGCGCCACCAGTGGAACGAGGAGGTCGTTCCAGCTGACGATCATCGTCAGCGCTGCCACCGCCGAAAGCGAGGGGCGCGCCAGCGGCAGAAGAATGCGCCAGTAGAAACCAAACGGCGTGCAGCCATCCATATATGCCGCATCCTGGAGTTCGGCGGGGATGTTGGCAAAAAAGCCGCGCAGGATGAGAATATTGCCAGATAGTTGAAAAGCCGTCTGCACAACAATGACCCCGATCAGTGTGTTGGTCAGCTCGGTCTGGCGCAGTACAAGATATACCGGCAGGATGGCGATGTTGATGGGAAACATCAGCCCTAGGGTGAAGAGGTTGTAGAACAGCTCCTTGCCGCGGAATTTCAGCCGCGCAAAGACAAAAGCTGCCAGCGAGCAAAAGAACACCACCCCGCTGGTAGTAGCTGCCATGACGATCAGACTGTTGCGCAGCATCAGCCAGAAAGAGGACATTTTGAGAATGCTGCCGTAGTTTTCCCAGCGCGGCGGGATGGGAAGGGCGTATGGGCGAGTCATGAACTCGCCGCGCGTTTTCAGCCCGCCGAAAACGATCATCACCACCGGCGTCAGAACGAGAACCACCGCAATTGCCAGCAGGAGGTACTGTATCACTTGGGGGAGGTGCTTGCGTAAGGAAGATGTGTTGATCATTGCCGCAGTTCCTAGTAAGCACCCAGATAATCTGCCTGGGGTGCCAGGCGTTGATAGACGAGTGAAAAGATGAGACAGATAAGAAACATAACAATTGCGACCGCAGAGCCATACCCAAGCTGAAAGCGCACAAAGCCAAAGCGGTACATATAGGTTGCCATCACTTCGCTGGCGTTGACCGGTCCGCCGTGTGTCATCACCCACACCAGAATAAATTGTTGCAGCGAACCCAGAACCGACATGTAAGCCGAAATGCGGATGGTGCTGCCCAGCAGGGGGAGGGTGATGTATTGGAACAACTGGCGGCGGTTGGCGCCGTCAATGCGGGCGGCTTCTTCCAGCTCGGCTGGGATGTTCTGCAGCCCGGTCATAAACAGCAGCATGTAAAAACCAAAGTATTTCCAGGTAAGTACAACAAAGATGCACGGCATGACCAGCCTGGTATCCCCCAGCCATGCCTGAGGCTTTGCGCCCGGGATCAGCACCAGCAGGGCGTTGATCAAACCGCGCTGCGGGTCGGCGTTATACAGCCCCAGCCACATGATTGCCGCCATCACCTCGGAAAAGACATAGGGCATAAAAAAGATGGTGCGGAAGAAGGCGCGCCCGGGCAGGTCACGCCGTACCATCAGCGCTATCCCCAGTGCCAGCGGAAGCTGAATCCCCAGAGAAAGCGCGATGATGATCAGCCCATTTTTCAGGGCAATCAGAAACACGCGGTCGGTCAGAATGCGCCGGTAATTGTTCAGGGCAACAAAATCAACCGCCGGTCCAAAGCCTTTCCAGTTGAAAAAACTATAATAGACAGATTGGAGAATAGGATACACCACAAAAATCAGGAAAAGTGCCAGTGAGGGCAATAGAAACAGGATAACGGTCAGGAGACTGTCGCTGCGCCGCGCCGAATCGGCAGCCCCTCCACCTCTGGATGTTCTGATGCTGGCGGGATGTATCCCCATAAAAAAGTTCCTTTCGTGTTCTAGATGGGTGTGCGGGGATTGAAATCTTACCCAATCCCCGCACGACTGTCTGTACCGTCCGCCAGTGCGGGTTATTGCATCTCTGCGGCGACGGCATCCTCAATTGCCTGAGCTGCCTGCTGCGGGGTCAGCGTACCAGCAAAAAGACCCTGGACGCTGTCATTCACCACCGAGCCGACCGCCGGAGGGAGCGCCTGGTCATAGTAGAGCTGGAAGTATTTGGCAGCTGCTGCGCCCTTCTGCACTGCGATGAGCGAGGGATCGGTCAGACCAACCTCGGCGCCCTTGACCACCGGCACCGAAAGACCAATCTTTGCCTGAGCGATCTGCGACTCGACGCTGCTGATGTATTTCAGGAAGTCTACCGCCTCAGGGGGAGCGTTCTTGCCAATGACGAACCCGTTGCCGCCGCCGAGCGCGTCGGCCGGGTCACCGGCGCCGCCTTCCACCATCGGGAAGGGGAACCAGCCCAATTTGTCGCCCAGCCCTTTTTTGTCCACGCTGGCATCTTTGAAGGCTCCGGGTGCCCACTGTCCCATCAAATCCATGGCAGCCTTTTCGCTTGCCATCTCAACCTGCTCATCCGGCCAGGTGGCGCCCAGAAAACCATTCTGGAAAGGCTGGAGGGCGACAAGCTCCTGGAGCTTTGTACCCGCTTCGACGAAGGGCGCATCGGTGAAGGCGCCTTTGCGGCTGTATGCAGCGTCAAATGCTGCCTGACCGCCGATGCGCACCGCCAGATACTCCCAATAGAAAGCGCCAGGCCACTTATCCCCTTCACCCAGGGCGATGGGGGTGATTCCGGCGCTCTTCAGCTTTTGGATATCTTCCAGGAACTCTGTCCAGGTGGTAGGCGGGGTTTCGATGCCAGCCTTCTTGAACAGGTCTTTGTTATACCAGAAGCCGACCATGCCCATATCGCGCGGCACGCCGTAATTGACGCCATTATAGCTGTACACACCCAGTGCGCCGGGTGAGAAAGTATCCCGCCAGCCGTCCTTATCCAGCTCGGCGGTGATATCCTTGAGCAAACCTGCCTTGGCGTATTCGTTCATTGTCCCGCCGCCCCAGCTCTGAAAGATATCGGGGGGGTTGCCGGACTGCATGACGGTGGTCAGCTTGGTTTTGAAAGCTTCGTTTTCCAGCACGGTGATCTCGATATTGACATTGGGATGGGCAGCCATGTATTCATCTGCCATGCCCTGCCACAGCGCCTTTTGGTCATCGGCAACCTGAATGTGCCACCAGGTGATGGTAACCTTTTCGGCTTGCGGTTGTGTTGGGGCTGGCGGTGGCTGTGTGGGTGCAGGCGCTTCCGCTGGTGGCGGAGCAGCCGGTGGCTGCGTGGCTGGCGGTTCAGATGGGGGTGCTTGTGTTGGCGGAGCGCCGCAGGCGGTCAGCATCAAGACGCCAACTACGATAAGGCTCAACAGCGTAAATATCTTGCGAGACATATTCTTCTCCTTTACTAAGGTATTGAGAAAACAGGTTTTGATTCTCTGATTCCAGACTGGAAATGGGGGGGATTTTTCGCGTATAATAGACTTATGAGGTACTCCTTTCTACTCGGGGGTCCTCCTACGTACGGGCAGGGCTGGTGAGACCTGGGCATTCATCCAGCCCTGTCCTTTGGAGGTGCGGTTGAACCACGAACAATCAATTCGGTAGGTAACTCGATTCTGCCAGCTTCCTTTTCGGGGTCTTTTAAGATCCCCAGCAACATTTGTGTCGCCACACGTCCCATCTGTTCCAGTGGCTGCTGGACGGTGGTTAACGGCGGGTATACCATAGCGGATTGGGCAATATTATCAAACCCAACCACCGAGATGTCATCCGGGATGCGCAGCCCGCGGTTGCGCACTGCGTCCATGACTCCCATTGCCATCACGTCGTTGGAGGCGAAAATAGCCGTTGGCGGGTTGGGCAGGTCGAGCAGAGCAGAAGCCCCGGCGTAACCGTCTGGCTGGGAGAAGGTGCCTTCATACACTAGGTCGGGAGCTTCAGGGATGTGGTATGTGCGCAGCGCCGAACGATACCCCTTGAGCCGGTCCTGAGCACAGCCAAGGTCCATCCAGCCGGTGATAAAGCCAATGCGTTGATGCCCCAGCTTGATCAGATATTCAGTGGCGGTGTAGGCGCCCTGCCAGTTGGTTGCGCCGACTGCCGGGCAGTTCTCGCCAGTTCCCTGGTGGTCAATGAGGACAAAGGGGAAGCCGCGTTGCGTAAGGGTTTCGATGTAATCGGCGGGGTGGCGGGGCAGGACGAGCAGCAAGCCGTCTACCATGCCGCGTGCCAGGTTGGCGACGTAATTTGCTTCCTTGCTGGCAGTGCGGTGCGTGGTGTAGGTAATCAGGTCAAGCCCCATCAAACCCAGTTCGGCGTCAATCCCGCGGATGATCTCGCCGATATAGCCGGTGCCGAGGTCGGGAACCAGCAGCCCGATGAGATTGGTCTTCCCTCCTGCCAGGCTCTGCGCCTGGCGGTTGGCGACAAACCCCAGCCGCCGCATGGCATCCAACACGCGCTGGCGCGTCTCCGGTTTGACGTGGATGTCGTTGTTGATTACCCGCGAAACGGTGCCGAAAGAGACGCCGCTTGCATTGGCGACATCCAGAATGGTGATTTTGGCAGCAGATTTCAATCTTCCCGTCCTGTAAGCGCTTCCATTTCGTTTGACTTCTTTCCCGTTTAGTGGCATTGTTAACCAGGTTTTTGGGCGGAATGCGGTCGTTTTTTTGCGTATTTCTCGGTTTTTCCTCCCTGAGCACATGAAAACTGTCTATTATGTTAGATGATGTACTTTTACGTTATGGAAGCGCTTACATTCATATTGTAGCACGAACAAAAAACAAAGTCAAGATTTTTTGCGTTTGACACATTCGCCGCATGGATTGCCCCGCGCAACCGCTTGCGCTCTGCCGTGTTGCTTGCTGCGCGCCGCCGTCGGATGGGGCTTGCCCCATCGTCCCCGCACCGGCATGGCGTTGGGTTTTGGGGGCTTGCCCTCCCCCGGCCCCTCCCGGAGGGAGGGGAGGTAGGCTGGGGCTTGCCCCATCGTCCCCGCACCGGCATGGCGTTGGGTTTTGGGGGCTTGCCCTCCCCCGGCCCCTCCCGGAGGGAGGGGGGTCTACGGGCTGAAGGCAAAACCCTCCCCTTGCAAAGGGAGGGCAGGGTGGGGTCAAGCCGCGCCCTGCCCCCTCTCTCGCACAGCACCCCCGCAGGGAGCTAAAAGGAGAGGGGGATGCCCCTTGTCAGAACGCGGCACGGCGGATATAATATATTCGTGATGACGAATATATCCGCACAGACCTGTCAAAGCATTGCCGAGCTGCTGGAAATTATCGGACAGCCAGCGCGCATGCAGATTTTGGTTGTCCTCTCGGCGCAGGATTCCTGCGTCTGCCATCTGGAAGCCGCCCTGGGATTGCGCCAGGCGGCTATCTCGCAGCATCTTGCCCTGCTGCGCCGCTGCGGGCTGGCAAGTGCCCGCCGCGACGGGCGGCATGTCTATTACCGCCTGGCGGATGCGCGTGCCCTGGACGTGCTGCGCTGTGCAGCCGAAATGCTGCACCTGCCGCCCGAGACGCTTGCCCCCCCGCCCATGCCCATCCCCGGCTGTCCCTGCCCGTTCTGCCGCCCAGACCTGGCGGCAGACCAGGCCTGCAAAAAATCCATTCCCCAAACGGAGAAACTTCATGTCTGACTGCTGTTCTTCTACCCCCGCAGGCAATCCCTGCGCATGCAGTGCTTCACAGCGCCGTTTTCTGGTGCTCCCCTGCGCTGGCGGATCCAACGTTGGGCAGATTTCCAACGCCGCCGCTGTCGAGCTGGACAAACAGGGCAAAGCCCAAATCTACTGCCTGATTGGGGTGGCGGCGCACATCCCCGGCATGGTGGATGCCGCCCGCAATGCCCCGGGTGTGATTGCCATTGACGGCTGCCGCGTGGCTTGTGCCCGGCGGGCGCTGGAACACATTGGAATTCCCATCTCACAGCATCTGGTTGTTACCGACCTGGGAATTGAGAAGAACCATGTCTTCGCATGGAGCGAAGAGCAGATCCAAACCGTACTTTCGGCGCTGGAATCCCCCGCCAGCCGCTAAATTCCTTTCCCCATAGGAGCTTTTTGATATGAGCGAAACCAGTGTAACCAAACGGCTATCCTTTCTTGACCGCTTTCTGACGCTGTGGATTTTTCTGGCGATGGCGGTCGGCGTCGGGCTGGGCTATTTTTTGCCCGGCGTGGAAAACTTTATCAACCGCTTTGCGGTGGGCACCACCAACATCCCCATCGCCATTGGTCTGATTTTGATGATGTACCCCCCGCTGGCAAAGGTGCATTACGACGAACTAAAGGACGTCTTCCGCAACTGGCGCGTGCTGGGGCTTTCGCTGCTGCAAAACTGGGTCATCGGTCCGATTCTGATGTTTCTGTTGGCGATTATCTTTCTGCGCGGCTACCCGCACTACATGGTCGGCTTGATCCTCATCGGGCTGGCGCGCTGTATTGCTATGGTGATTGTGTGGAACGAGCTGGCAAAGGGCGATACCGAATACGCCGCCGGGCTGGTGGCGTTCAACAGCATCTTTCAGGTGCTGTTTTACAGCGTCTATGCCTACATCTTCATCACCGTTTTGCCCACATGGTTTGGCTTGCAGGGCAGCATTGTGGAGATCACCATCGGCGAAATTGCCAAGTCAGTGTTCATCTATCTGGGCATCCCCTTCATTGCCGGGTTCATCACCAACATGGTGCTGACGCGCCTCAAAGGCAAACAGTGGTACTACACCCGCTTCATCCCCAAAATCAGCCCCATCACGCTGGCGGCACTGCTCTTCACCATCGTGGTCATGTTCAGCCTCAAGGGCAACCTGATTGTGACCATCCCGCTGGATGTACTGCGCATTGCCGTTCCGCTGCTGCTCTACTTTGTGCTCATGTTTCTGGTCAGCTTCTTTTTGGGCAAAGCCATCGGCGCCGATTACAGCCAAACCGCCACGCTGGCATTCACGGCTGCCAGCAACAACTTTGAACTGGCGATTGCCGTGGCGGTGGCCGTCTTTGGGCTGAACTCTGGCGAGGCGTTCACCGCCGTCATCGGGCCGCTGGTGGAGGTGCCGGTGATGATTGGGCTGGTGAACGTGGCTTTCTGGCTGCAAAAGCGCATCTACCGCGGCAAAGTGAGCGAAGGACCGGCTGCACCGCAAATCTGTTAGCGCTGACGGGCTTGCCGCCCCCGCCGCGTTGGGATACAACATGAAGCGACGCCCCATTCTCATCGAAGTGGACGAACACGGGCGGCTGGTCTTGCCGCCCGAGGTGGCGCGGCGTTTTGGGCTGCAAAAGGGCGCCCGTCTGCGGCTGGAAGAGGACGAGAACGTCCTGCGTCTGTCGCGCTCCAGCGCCAGCCTGGCGCGCGTCAACATCGAGCCAACCAACATCTGCAACCTCGACTGCCGCACCTGTATGCGCAATGTGTGGGACGAGCCGCCGGGCAACATGAGCAGCGAGACCTTTGCGCGCATCCTGGAGGGTGTGCGCCAGTGCGACCCATTGCCGCGCCTCTTCTTTGGCGGGTTTGGCGAGCCGCTTTCGCACCCGCGCATCCTTGAGATGCTCGCCGCCGCCAAAGCGCTGGGCGTGACGGTGGAACTGATCACCAACGGTATTTTGCTGGATGAACGCCTTTGCCGCGAACTGATCGCTCTGCGCCTTGACCGGCTGTGGGTCTCGCTGGATGGCGCCACGCCCGAATCCTATGCCGATGTGCGTCTGGGCGCCGCCCTGCCGCAGGTGCTTGCCAACCTGGCGCGCCTGCGCGACCTCAAACGCCAAACCTACAGCCGCGAACCGCGCCTGGCAATCGCCTTTGTTGCCATGCGCCGCAACATCGCCCAACTGCCCGAAATCCTGCGCATCGGGCGCTCGCTGGGGGCTGAGGGGTACTCTATCAGCAATGTTCTGCCGCACACCCCCGAACTGCAGGAGGAAATCCTCTACCGCCGCGCCCTGTATATCGCCGATATGACCGTCTCAGAGTATCAGCCGCTGGTCTCGCTGCCGCGCGTGGATATCAATGATCAGACCACCGAGGGACTGATCAACCTGCTCAAGGGCTATGGCGTCTTTCAGCTTGCCGGGCAGGAGGTTTCACCTGGTTATGACCGCTGCCCGTTTATCGAGAAGGGCAGCCTCTCCATCCGCTGGGACGGCAGCGTAGCGCCCTGTCTGCCGCTGCTGCACGACCATGAATCCTATCTGGATGACCGTCTGCGCCGGTCGCACGCCTTTTTTATCGGCAACATCAACCAGCGTGGACTGCTGGAGATTTGGAACGACCCTGCCTACGTTGCCCTGCGTGAGCGTCTGCTGGGGTTTGATTTTTCGCCCTGCACGGGGTGCAACTCGTGCGAGATGGCAGACGCCAACCTGGAGGACTGCTTTGGCAATGTGCAGCCTGCCTGCGGGGGCTGTCTGTGGGCGCAGGGGTTCATCCAGTGTCCGTAAGCGGGCAGTGATCACCCCTCTGCGGGCGGGGCTTCGGCTTTGAACGCGGCGTGAAACACAGCTTGCCCGCGCGGGATGCTCCCATTGAATGAGAGGACGAAGAAGAATTGCTGTGGAACGCCCTCATGCGACAGCCCTTCCACATTCTCGAACCCAAACTGGCGGTAGTACTGCGGATGCCCGACCAGACAGCAGCCGCTGGCGTTGAGGGCTTTCAGGCGCGACAGCCCTTCCCGGATCAGCGCTTTGCCGATGCCGCACTGCTGAAAGTCGGGGTGCACCGAAACTGGCCCAAGCCCGTACCAGCCCTGCGTCCCGTCCGTCATTGTCACAGGGGAGAAGGCAATATGCCCCACCACGCGCCCCTCGACCTCAGCCACCAGCGAAATCGTCAGGGCATTGGCGGCTCTCAGCGCCTGGATGACAAACTGCTCGGTGTGGCTGCTGATTTCCATATCTGCAAATGCCGCCGCCGTGACATCGTGGATGGCGGCAATGTCTGTCTCTCTCTCGTCTCTGATGCGAATGTTGTATGTGTTCATGGATGACCTTGTTTGAATATGTCGTCCTCTATATTTGCTCAGCAGGCGCGTTTGCTCCTCTGAGTCCGGTTCTCCCGCGAGGATGGCTTCGATAAATTCATCCGGCGGTTTGTAGTGATGTTCGACCACATAGTGATAAATAAGCGCCGGGGCGGCATATACGGCGGATTTTCCCAGCACGCGGATTTCTCCGTTGCCGGTGCTTGCCCAGTGGGCGCTGCTCCCGTAGCGGTCTTCCCGATCATGCGCATCCCATTGCGTCCACGGAAACCAGCAAAACTCGCAGGCGTGAAAACCGCGCGTGATCAGCACGATGTATTCATCCAGGCAAAACCTGAGTAGCTTGTCCTTGAATTTCTGCGGCGTGAAGCCCGTTTCAAAAGGCATTTGCACGCCCAGCCAGCCGATATTGAGCGGCTTGGGGGTCAGCGGCTCGCAGTCTGCGAGATATGCGTAGGGGGTCAAATCCTTGAAACAGGTCACGGTTTCCCTTATCTTTGAATAAACCATGCCAGGGCGCTGGCGGTTTCGACCAGCTTGCGGCAGTCAACGATATCGGGGTTGTCTTTGGGGGTGTGGGTGATCTCCTGGCTCTCCATGTTCTCGAGAAACCACTGCGATGAGACCGCCATGGCGGGACACCCCTGCTGTATGAACATGCTGTGGTCTCCCTGCACCCAGGCTGCCCCCTGGCTGATGCCGTCAAATTTTGCCAGCGTGTCGTCCACCGCCGTTTGCAGCGCGGCGGGCAGGTTGAAAGGCGAAAATGCTGTCTTGCCCTCTTTGTAACCCGCGCCGTCAATGTTGATGTTGAGCACGATTGTGTTGAAGCGCCCCTGATTCTTGCGCATGTAGTCCATCTGTCCTGTCACAGCGTAGTAATCTTCGCCGTTGAACGCCACAATCTCAAGCCCTCTTTCCCCGCTGTAATCTTTGAGCAGTTCAGCCAGCAGCAGCAGGACGATGACCCCCGTGGCGTTGTCAATGGCGCCTGGCGAGCCTTTCTTGGCGTCGATGTGCGCCGTGATGACAATACGTTCGTCCATGTTTTTGCCTTTGCGCGCAATCACTTGATAGGCTTTGGCGGGGATGCGCTTTGAACGCGAGTGCAGAACAGCCTGCGCCCCAACGCGGGGCAGCAGCCTGTTGCCTTCCTCTTCGGTGGTATAGACCGAGGGGATATCGAAGTCGCCGTCCTCGAACAGGGGGAAGGGGTAAACGCCCCCCGCCACGGCGGGATTTCTGCCGGTGGCGCAGATGATCGCCGCGGGCTGTTTTTGTTCAAGCAGGGCGATGATGCTTTGATGTTCTTCGGGGTTATAGAACACAAAATTCTTGGGCATGATCTGTTCTTTGGCAATCTCGCCGTGCAGCAGAAGGATTTTGCCGCCGATCTCCTGCCGCGCAAGCGCTTCGATTGTCGCCGCGCTGACCAGCTCCGCCTGCACACGGCATCCCAGCGCGTAGGGGCTGACCAGCACGCTGAAGGCTTCATCTTCCACGTGCAGCGCCGCTCCGCCGTTTTCCCAATCCACCGCATCCAGTTCGGAAACTTCGGTCTGCCAGCCCAGCGATGCGATTTGGCGCTTGAAAAAATCTGTTGCCTGCCGATTTCCAGGGCTGCCCACACAGCGCTCTGGGATGGTGCGGCACAGCGTGTGCAAATACGAGACGCTCTTTTGGTACAGTTGTTCACTTTGCATGGTGTTTCCTCCAGGTGGTATACGCAGGGTTCGGCGCGGCGGCGCGCTGGGTCAGTCTTCCAGTTTCAACGCGCCAAAATCAAAACAGGACTGGTGTTTGTAAATTGCCTGACGGCTCACTTGGCGCACGTCGCCATCTGGCGTGACCAGCACCTTGACGGCAAAGGCGGTGTGCGGACCGCAGCCCATTTTGCCGCCGGAAATATCAAACAACAGGACAAGGTAACCATCGGGCGTCTCTTCGGCGTGGGTTTCTTCCAGCACCTTCACCAGATACTCGACAGGCGCGCTGGGGTCAAAATCGTAGCGCGCCTCGAGTGAGGTCATCGCCGTGGCGTAGCTGATGGCTTCGTCGGCTGACTCGACCGGCGCAAAGAGTTCCCTGAATTCGGATTTTTTGATGATCAGCCGGTACGTGCCGTTCTGAAAGACGGCAAAGCTGCGATAGCTCTGATCCAGACCGCCCGGCTGTCTGAAGTGGTCTTTGTCGGGGGGGGTGCCGCTGGTGTGAATACATTCCACCAGCGGATAGGGCGGCTGCAGCCCGCCGAGATAGAAGCCGGGCGTGGTGATCGCATCACAGCCGAGCGCCGCCAGCTGCGGGCACAAGGCTTGCAGGTCTTGGCTGCATCCCAATTCTTTCAGCCTTTGGGCGTTGACCGTCCAGTCGCAGGGGGGATGCTCGGTCACGCGCACCGTGTGAGCGATCAACGGCAGGCTGAGGGGCTGCGCACAGCCTGCCAGCATGAGCAGTGCAGCGCAGCATTTGATCAGACGAGAGATGTGCACGGCATGTCTCCTTGGGCGATGCATCTGCCGGGGTCATATTTGTCGCTGATCATCATCTGCACCGCCTGTCTGTGGGTGTTGCACACGCGCCCCAGCACTAAGAAGATTATACACGACCACCCGTGAAAATATGCGCGCGTGTGAGCTGTTGCTCTTTTGTCGTTGTGCGCCGCGCCGCCGGGTGGGATGGGGCTTGCCCTCCCCCAGCCCCTTCCAAAGGGAGGGGAGTGCTGCGCGAGGAGAAAACCCTCCCCTGAAAGGGGAGGGCAGGGAGGGGTCAAGCCGCGCCCTGCCCCCCCTCTTGCGCAGCACCCCAGCAGGGAGCTAAAAGGAGAGGGGAATCCGTTACCCCGTGCGCAGGGCGGCAATGCGGTCGCCCAGCTCGGCAAGATGCTCTCCGGCGCGGGCAAAGATGGGCAGATAGCTGCGGTACACCTGGCTGTGGGCGGCGATGGGGCGGGTGATGTCTTCCACCTGGTGAATCTCATCCACGATGTCAAAGCTATGCCACAGCCCGGCGCCCACCGCGGCGCAAGCCGCCGCCCCCAGCGCCGCGGCTTGCTGGTCAATGTTGGTTTTGACGATGTCCATCTCGTACACGTCGGCGTAAATCTGCCGCCACAGGCTGCTGTGGCTGCCGCCGCCCACCACCAGCATCTCGCTGCTCAGCGTCTGCATGCGGCGCAGTTCGTCCAGCGCCAAACGCAGCTCGAGGGCAATGCCTTCCATGGCGGCGCGCAGGATATCGGCGCGGGTGTGGGCAAGGTCAAGCCCCAAAAATGCCCCGCGGATGTTGACCGAGGGACTCATCGAGGTGCCGCCCGCCATGTTGGGGTTGAACAGCAGACCGTTGGCGCCCACCGGCGACTGCGCCGCCTCGGCGGTCATCAGGTCATAGACATCTACCTGCTGGCGCTCCGCCTGTTCCTTCAGGTCGCGGCAAAAGTGGTCGCGCACCCAGCGGAAGCTCGTCCCGGCGGAAAAGGTACTGACCGCTGAGGTGAACATCCCCGGCAGGACATGCGTAAAGACATACGGACGGACACGCAGGTCAATCAGCGGCTTGCTCGAGCTGACGGCAATCCAGCTGGAGGAGCCCTGCGAGTTATACACGCGCCCCTCGCGGGTGTTGCGGGCACCCAGCGCCATACACGAGTTATCCACCCCGCCGCACACCACTTTGATGCCCGGCTTCAGCCCCAGTTCGGCGGCTGCCTCGCTGTGCAGTGTGCCGATCACCTGGGTGGAGGCGACAATCTCGGGAAAGAGGCTGGCAGAAAGACCGCTGGCTTCAATCAGGCGCGGGCTGTACTTCCACCCCAGCAGGTCATACACGCCCGTGCCCGAGGCGTAGGAGTAGTCGCTGCCGATAAACCCCGTCAGACGGTAGTTGATGTAATCCTTGGTGCCGATGAACTTATCCACGCGGGCAAACATCTCCGGCTCGTGGTCGCGAAACCACATTATCTTGAACACCGAATACAGCGGCGGGGGGAAGCCGTTGCCGGTGATGGTGTACCATTCGGCTTCGGGGATGTTTTGGAAGAAGCGCTGTGCCTGTTCGCTGGCGCGCGAATCCGACCAGATGGGAGTTGCCTCGCGCAGCAGGTTGCCGTGCGCATCCAGCGGCACCACCCCCAGACTGTGCCCAGAGATTCCACAGCAGACGATTGCCGCCGGGTCAACGCCCGATTCCGCCAGCAGACGGCGCGTGCTGGCAGCCACTGCCTGCCACCAGTCCAGCGGGCGCTGCTCGTGCCAGCCGCTGCGCGGGTAAAAGGTCTGATAGGCTTCAAAGCACTCGGCAACACATGCTCCCTGGACGTTGTAAAGGGCGGCTTTGTTGCCGCTGGTGCCCAGGTCATAGGCGATGAGATACGTATCCATAGCGTTTGACTCTGCTCCTCTTGGGTTGGCGTTTGGGATGGGGCGCTGTAAATCGTCAGGAAGTTGTCATCCTGTACGGACATGATTATAAGTGAAATGTGCCCTCTGTCAAGGCTGACACAAAAGGTTTGCCCTGCGCCGCAACGTTTTTTGCCGATTCATGTTATATATTTAATTGCAGCTTGCGCTGGAATCTAACTTCTTAGAGGAGGAGCAATCACGATGGCAAATGCTGAAACGCTGGTACGCCGCCTGTTGGAAAGCGCCGAAATTGAAATCAACGGCAGCCGCCCCTGGGATATTCAGGTGCACAACCCCAAACTCTATGAACGCGCCCTGAGCGAGGGCAACCTGGGCTTGGGCGAATCGTACATGGACGGCTGGTGGGACTGCGCCGCCATTGACCAGTTTATTGACCGCGTCCTGCGCGCCAAGCTCGACCGTCAGATCAAGGGCAACTGGCGCATTGCCCTGCATGCCCTGCGCTGCCGTCTGTTCAACCTGCAGTCGCGGGCGCGGGCGTTTGAGATCGGCGAAGCCCACTACGACCTGGGCAACGACCTCTACACAGCCATGCTCGATAAACGCCTCAACTACACCTGCGCCTACTGGAAAGATGCCAAAAACCTTGACGAGGCGCAGGAAGCCAAGCTGGAACTGGTGTGCAAAAAGATCGGCGCCCGCCCTGGGATGCGCATCCTCGAACTGGGGTGCGGCTGGGGCAGTTTTGCCAAATATGCCGCCGAAAAATACGGTGCCCACGTGCTGGGGGTTACCGTCTCCAAAGAGCAGGTGGCGCTGGGGATGGAGCTGTGCAAGGGGCTGCCGGTGGAACTGCGTCTGCAGGATTACCGCGAGGTGGAAGGGCAGTATGACGCCGTCATCTCGATCGGTGTGATGGAGCATGTGGGCTATAAGAACTACCGCACCTATATGGAGGTGGTTGACCGCACGCTCAAGCCGGATGGGATTGCCTTTATCCACACCATTGGGCGCAACGAAAGCGGCACCAACGCCGACGCCTGGACGAACAAATACATCTTCCCCAACGGGATGCTGCCCTCGATTGCCCAGCTCAGCCGGGCGATGGAAGGGCTGTTTATCATCGAAGACCTGCACAACATCGGTCCGCACTACGACCCAACGCTGATGGCGTGGCACGCCAATTTTGAGAAAGCCTGGCCGCAACTGCGCGGCAAATACGGCGACCGCTTTTACCGCATGTGGCGTTATTACCTGTTGAGCAGTGCCGGGGGCTTCCGCTCGCGCAGCCAGCAGCTGTGGCAGTTTGTCATGACACGCCCGGGTACCCCGCAGCCGGAATGCCGCTACGCATGAGCCGCGGCGGTTTCATCTCCAGCGATGTGATCATCGTCGGCGGCGGCCCGGCAGGCGCCGCCTGTGCATGGCGTCTGCGGCAGGGCGGGGCGTCGTGTCTCATCCTCGACCGTCAGCCCTTCCCGCGCGCCAAACCCTGCGCCGGGTGGGTGACCCCGCAGGTGTGGCACGACCTGGGTGTCTCCCCCGATGCCTACCCCCACAGCCTGACTGTCTTTCGCAGGATGTCCATCACCTTGGGCGGGGCGGCGTTCACCCTGCCCACGCTGCAATACGCCATCCGCCGCATCGAGTTTGACCACTGGCTGCTGCAGCGCGCCGCGGCGCCGTTTCAGGTGCATTTGGTGCGCAATATTGCCCCCGCCGTGGGCGGCGGATACATTCTGGACGACGCCTTTTTCTGCCGCTATCTGGTGGGGGCGGGGGGCAGCGGATGCCCGGTCTATCAGCGTTTGTTCAAGCCTGTCTTCCCGCATCATCCGCAGACGCAGATCGTTGCCATGGAAGCCGAGTTTGCCGCTCCCATCCGCGACCCGCGCTGCCGTCTGTGGTTTATGGAAAATCACCTGCCCGGCTATGCCTGGTATGTGCCCAAAAGCGGCGGTGTGCTCAACATCGGTGTGGGCGGCAAAGCCGCGCCGCTCAAGGCGCGCGGCGACAGCCTGAAGAACCACTGGGAAGCCCTGCTGCAAAAACTGCACCGCATGGGGCTGCTGGCGGACGACCCCCCGCCGCCGCGAGCCTATACCTATTTTCTGCGCCAGCCGCACCCGGAGGTGCGCCTTGCCGATGCGCTGCTGACGGGCGACGCCGCCGGGCTTGCCACGCGCGATATGGGCGAGGGGATTGCCCCCGCCATCCGCAGCGGGCTGCTGGCTGCGGATGCCATTCTGCACGGCAGCCGCGACCACCAGCAGCTGCGCGGCATCCCCGCCTATTCTTTCCCCTCGCTGCTGCGTCTGCGCTGAGGGTGCTTGCCGCCGGGCGGCAGGGGGCAAATTTGGTATCATGCTTTCAAGCGCATCCGGCGCTGCGTGTGCCGCTGCGCAACAATCCTTTCCTGATGATCGGCATGGCGCTGGCGTTTGTTCTGCATGTGCTGGCGACTGAACTGCCCTTCCTGCAAGCACTGCTGCGCACTCAGCCGCTGCCGCTCAACTGGTGGGGCATCTTTGCTCTCATCGCCGCCTCGATTTTTCTGGTGGCAGAGGTGTATAAGCGCGTCAGTGCCCTGCGCCGCAGTTAAGGAGCAGGAAACCCCTGATAGATGTGGATGCCGCCGACCTGCAGTAGCGGTTCGATGCGGGCGGCATCCAGCGGGTAGGCTTGCGGGGCGCGCTGCGCCAGCACGCTCTCCAGCGTTTGCCCCTGAACGGGGTCAACCAGGATAAAAGCGCGGCGGTAGGAGCGGTGGACATATTCGCGCCAGTGCACGTCGGGGATGCTGTGCAGACGGGCATAGTAACCCACCTGCGGGTCAATCGGGTAATCGGCGATGATGATGTCGCCCGCTTCCACCCTGCCCGCCAGGTAGATCACCGCCTGCTCAAGCTCGCTTTTGGCGTTCCAGTCGCCCAGGCTGGGCAGAGTTTGAAGCACGGTGAGCAGCATCAGCAGTGCCAGAACAACGGCAACTGCCGCATGCACGCCGCGCGCGCCAATCCAGCCGCGCAGTGCATTCAGTGCCCCTGCCCAGCCGCCCGCTGCCCACAGCAAAAACAGCGGCACGAGCGAAAGCCAGATTTTGGGGATCGGCTGCGGACGCTGTGCCAGTGTGACGGCGGTCATCCACAGCGGCAGCACCACCTGCAGCGGAAGGCGGAAGCGGCACACACGGCGGTGGAGCGGCAGCGAAAGCACCACCCCCGCAACCAGCGCCGCCGTCAGCCAGGGCGGCACTTCTCTGACCCACTGCGCCAACGCTGCGCCCACCCCGCCCGGCAGGGCTTCCATCAGTGCATCCCAGCCCATCGGAGCGACAAACGGGTTGCGCAGCAGCGCGTCGCTGCCCGAAACGAGGATCACCGGCAGGTAGCACAGCGCCGTCAGTGCGGCTGTGCCCGCCCCAAATGCCAGCAGACAGATGCCGAAGCGCCAAAAACTGCCGTAGGCGGGTTTTGCCTCGCCCAGCGCGGCGGAGAAAAACAGCCACAGCCACACCCCGCCAAAGGGGTAGAGCATGACCGGTACGGTGTAGAACCCCAGCGCCGCCAGCAGGGTGATCAGCGCCCATCCCAGCGCGCTGCGCCTGCCCAGCAGATAGCCCCCCAGCAGGAACAGGAGACAGGTCAGCAGTTGCAGCAGACTGTAACCGCGCGCCGTTACCGAGTAGTCCACCAGCAGCGGCAGATAGGCCGTCAGCCCTGCCATGATCAGGGCGGCATGGCGGTTGTAGTGTGTGCGCGCCAGCGCATAGGCGGCGGGCAGCAGCAGCAAACCGGCAAACAGCGCCGGAAGACGCACCGCCCAGGGCTGCATCCCCACCAGGCGGATGGCAAAATGCACCAGCAGCGAGTGGAAAATGTGATTGTTGGGCAGGTGATAGTCGCTGACCACCGCCGTCAGCGGGCGGCTGGCAAACGCCACCACTGTGTAGGCTTCGTCATACTGCATGGGCGCGTTGAGCCGCACCACGCGCACCAGCAGCGCCGCACACACCAGCATCCCCAGCGCCAGCGCCTCACCGCGGGTGAGAGGCACAGCGCGCACCCATGCCCACAGCGCAGCGGCATCTTCTGCCAGGCGCTGTGCGCCGCATGAGATTGCCTTTTGCCACCTTGCCCGGCTGAGGAGCGTGTGTTTCATCTCCTAAACCTCCGCGCCGTCATCATACCATAGATTCGTGTGTGGGATGCGCCAGTGTGTGGGGGTATAATAGCGATAGCGGTCTTAACCTGTCATCTAAAAGGAGACATTTTTCGCCCATGACCTCTGCTGTCACACAGAACACACTGCGCCAGGCGCACTACCCGCCCGAGGCGCTTGCCGAGGCGCAGGAGGATTTTCTGCGCCGCTTTCCCGCGTATACCCACACCCGGCAGCTGGACGAACTGCGCCGCACCCAGTACGGGCGGCTTGACCGTTTGGGGCACGTCTATCTCGATTACACCGGCGGAGGCTTGTATGCCGAGGCGCAGGTGGAAGCCCACCGCCAGCTGCTGCTGGAAAACGTCTTCGGCAACCCGCATTCGGGCAACCCCACCTCGCTGGCGATGACGCGGCTGGTGGAGCGCGCCCGAGCCTACACACTGGAATTTTTCAACGCCCCGCCGCAGGAGTATGTGTGCATCTTCACCCAAAATGCCAGCGGTGCGCTCAAGCTGGTGGGCGAAGCCTACCCCTTTGCGCGCGGTGGGCGCTACCTGCTCACCTTCGATAACCACAACTCGGTCAACGGCATCCGCGAGTTTGCCCGCCGCGGCGGAGCGCAGTATGTCTATGCCCCCATCCTCCCGCCCGACCTGCGCATTGACGCCGGGCGTTTGGAAAGCCTGCTGGCAGAAGCCGACCCGGCTGCCGATAACCTGTTTGCCTACCCGGCGCAGTCGAACTTTTCCGGCGTGCAGCACAGCCTGGAGTGGATTGCCCGCGCCCAAGCCCGCGGCTGGGATGTGCTGCTGGATGCGGCTGCTTTCACCCCCGCCAACCGCCTCGATCTTTCTGCCGTGCGCCCCGATTTTGTCGTCCTCTCGTTCTACAAAATCTTTGGCTACCCCACCGGGGTGGGGGCGCTGCTGGCGCGCCGTCAAAAGCTGGGCAAACTGCACCGCCCATGGTTTGCGGGCGGTACCATCACCGTCGCTTCGGTGCAGGGCGACCGCTACTATCTGCACGAGGGCGCCGAGGGGTTTGAGGACGGCACGCTCAATTACCTCAGCCTGCCAGCGGTGGAGATCGGTTTGCGCCACATCCAGAGCATCGGCTATGACATCATCCACACCCGCGTGCATGCCCTGTGCGGCTGGCTGCTGGAAGAGATGACCGCCCTGCGCCACCCCAACGGGCTGCCGCTGGTCAAAATCTATGGGCCGGAGAGCGCCGAGGGGCGCGGTGCCACCATTGCTTTCAACTTCTTCGACCGCAACGGGCACTTCATTGACCATCTGCGCGTTGAGGAACGCGCCAACCGGGCGGGCATCTCGCTGCGCACGGGGTGTTTTTGCAACCCCGGCGGCGGCGAGACGGCGCTGGGGCTTTCGGCGGATGAGTTGACCACCTGCTTTTCGCTCAGCCAGCGCATGGAGTATCAGGACTTTCGCCGCTGTATCAACGATAAGAGCACCGGGGCGGTGCGCGTCTCGCTGGGGCTGGCATCCACCTTTGCCGACGCCTACCGCTTTATGACCTTTGCCGCCGCCTTCAGCGATTGCTGTGCCGAGTCGGTGTAGATGGGGCTTGCCCGCGATGATAGACCCCACCCCGGTATGTCGGCATGGCGTTGGGTTTCGGGGCGTGGGGTTGCCCTCCCCCGTCCCCTCCCGGCTCCCTGCGGGAGTGCTGCGCAAAGGGAGGGGGGTTCACCCCGCCAATGATTGCGATGGGGCAAGCCCCATCCGACGGCGCGGCGGGCGTGTGGATTGACAGATGGGCAAAAACCCGTATAATTGCACCTGTCATCCTGTGATTACAACTTATGTGAGCGAGGTCTTATGATGTATCTCCCTGAACCGATCGAATCGGCGCGGCAGATTGCGCGTATGATGGATATCAGCGCCGTGCGCGCCGAAAGCAGCGACGAGCGCATCCGCGAGGTGGTCGAAGCCGCCATCCGCTACGATTGTTACCTGGTTACCATGCTGCCGACGCAGACACCCTATGCCAAATCGCTGCTGGCGGGCAGGGAGTTCCCCAAAGTGGGCGGCAATGTGGGCTTCCCCTCCGGCGGGCAGACGACGCGCATCAAGGCGCTCGAGGCGCAGGAACTGGTGGAGATGGGCGTGGACGAGATTGACATGGTGATTGACGTGGCGGCGCTGATCTCCGGGCACAGCCAGCGGGTGTATGAGGATATCCGCGCTGTGGCGCAGGCCTGTCAGGGCAAGCCGCTCAAGGTCATTCTCGAGTGCTATTACCTCAACGAGGATCAGATACGCGAGGGGTGCGAGCTGGCAATCCGCGCTGGGGCGGCGTATATCAAAACTGGCAGCGGGTGGGCGCCGGGCGGCGCCACGCTGGAGAATGTGGCGCTGATCAAAGCCTGCGTGGGCGAGCGGGCAAAGATCAAAGCTTCGGGCGGCATCCGCGGCATCGAGACGCTGCTGGAGATGTACCGCCGCGGGGCGACGCGCTTTGGCATCTCGTGCGCTTCGGCGGCGCGCATTTTGGAAGCCGCTCAAAAACTGACTTACCCCGTGCGTTTTGGCTGATGCACACGGTGCGCTGGGGGCGGGCGCGTTTAGTCAATCAACCCCATGCGCACCGCACGGGCGATGAGCTGCATGCGCGTCTGCACGCCGAAACGCTTGAACAGCAGGCTGATGTGCCCCTTGACCGTGCTGACCGAGACGTGGAGCTGGCGCGCAATCTGACGGTTCGTCATCCCTTCTGCCACAGCGCGCAGCACCAGCGCCTGACGGTCGGGAAGCACCAACTGGGCTGTGTCGTGCTGTGCCTGCAGGCGGCGGTTGGCAGGGAAAGCAACCACCAGCCCGCCCAGTTGAAAGGTGCACAGCGAATCGCCCGCCGCACTGCTCTCCATCCCCGGCGGACGCCAGCCGCCCTGGGCGATTAACGCCATCAGCGCTTCGCTTTCCAGCGCCAGTTCAAACAGGGCGTAGTGCTCGTCATCGGGCAGATATAACAGACGTGTCATGGGCGTTTGCTCTTGGGCGCGGCGGGCGTGTGTGGGCAGTCCCTCTGATGCGTTAGAATATTTGTTCTAATTATGATGACATGCGGCGTATTTGTCAAGGTTTTTGGGAATGCGGGCGCAGGCTGTGTCGTTTTTATATATTATTAATATAAATATGCTAATATCAGGGAGATATGAAAGTGGAAAGCGGAGGAACAGTGTCATGAAATGGTCATGGAAAATTGCACGGGTGGCAGGGATTGATATCTTTATGCACACCACCTTTTTGATTCTGGTGGCGTGGGTGGCACTCAGCGCCTGGCTGGCGCAGCGCAATGTGCAGGCGATGCTGGGCGGGGTGATTTTTTTGCTGGCGTTGTTTGCCTGTGTGCTGCTGCACGAGCTGGGGCATGCCCTGACGGCGCGGCGCTATGGCATCCAGACGCGTGATATTACCCTGCTGCCGTTTGGCGGTGTGGCGCGGCTGGAGTACATGCCCACCAACCCCATCCAGGAGCTGTGGGTGGCGCTGGCTGGTCCGGCGGTCAATTTTGCGATTGCGCTGGCGCTGGTGGTGGTTCTGCTGGCGGGCGGGGCGGGGGTGTCGTTCAACCTGTCTGTCAGTGAGGGCAGTTTTCTGCAGCGGCTGCTGGCAATCAACCTGACCCTGGCGCTGTTCAACCTCATTCCGGCTTTCCCGATGGACGGCGGGCGGGTGGTGCGCGCTCTGCTTGCCACGCGGCTGGAATATACCCAGGCGACGCACATTGCCGCCGCGCTGGGGCAGGGAATTGCGCTGATGCTGGGGTTCATCGGGCTGTTCAACAACCCCTTCCTGCTGTTTATCGCCTTGTTTGTCTGGATTGGCGCGGCACAGGAAGCCAGCATGGTGCAGGTCAAGACGGCGCTGGGCGGGATTCCCGTCTCGGCAGCCATGATGACCAATTTTCAGACGCTCTCGCCCGGCGATACCATCGGTCGGGCGGCGGAGCTTGTCCTCAGCGGCAGCCAGCAGGATTTTCCGGTCACCGCCGACGGGCGTGTGGTGGGTATCCTCACCCGCGAGGACTTGATGCGGGCGCTTGCCAGCCACGATGAGCATCTGCTCGTCTCGTATGTGATGCGCAAGGATTTTCAGCTGGCGCACGCCTCGTGTATGCTGGATGCCGTCTCGCAGCAGATTCAGGCGGGCGGGCAGAAGATTCTGCCGGTGGTGCAGGGCGGGGCGCTGGTGGGACTGATCACGCTGGAGAACATCGGCGAGTTTCTCATGATCCAGCGTGCCCGTCAGGCGCGCCGCTTTCAGCGGGCATAGAGAACAATCTGCCCCGCCAGCATGCAATTGGCGGGGCAGTTTTTTGTTCAATACCTGGCGGTTACCATCAGGGGGCGGTGCTCAGCGCCTCGGCAATGCGTTTGGCATTGTGCGCCATCATCTGCAGATAGGTGGGGGCGGCGCCGTCCGGCGGGGTGATGGAATGGGTGTAGAGGTCGGTTACCACCGTCACACCGCTCTCGGCGGCGATCTGCTGTGCCAGCTGCGGGTTGCTGCCTGTCTCCAAAAAGATGGCAGGCGCGCCGCTGCTGCGGATGTGATCCACCAGGCGCGCCATCTGCTGGGCTGAGGGAGCCGCTCCCGTGCTGACGCTGGGGATGATGGTGCCGATGATGCGCAGACCGTAGCGGTCGGCAAAGTAGCCAAAGCTCTCGTGGTTGGTGACCAGCAGACGGCGCTCGGGCGGGATGCGCTCGATCTGCTGGCGGATGTCGGCATCCAGGGCGCGCAGTTTGGCGATGTAGCTTTCGGCGTTGCGGGTGTAGATGTCCTTCCCCTGCGGGTCGGCGGCGATCAGCCCGTCGCGGATGTTTTCGACATAGCGGATGACCAGCAGCGGGTCAAGCCAGAAGTGCGGGTCGCCCGCGTCGTGGTGATGCCCGCCCAGCGCAGCCGCCAGCAGGGTGATGTGCCCTGGCTGCCAGCGGTTAAATTCGAGCAGAATTTCGCCCTCTGGCAGGTCGAGCACCTGCGCCTGTGTCAGCCCGGCGCAGTCGGTGAGGGTCAGCTTTTCTTCCACCGCAAGCTCCACCTCTTTCAGCGTGCGCGGGGTGACGTGTCCGTCGCCGTCAACCGCCAGCAGATACTCGCCCGCTTCGCTGATTTGCAGGCGCAGATAACCGCCGTGAAATGCGGCGCCTTCCAGCGCTTCAAGGTCGACTCCCACAGGCGATGGGGCTGTTTCGTGCGCCACAGTCAGCAGAGCGGCTTGGGCGCGGTCGGTAGAGGCGGTCAGCGTGGCGGAGGGTTGGGGGGCTTTGCCCAGTTCGGCGCACAGCAGCTGCGCCTTTTCTGCGGCGGGCATCACGGCTTCTTCGCCTTCGCGCGCGCTGCGGCTTTGCAGCCCAGCCGAGGCGGTGATGACCTGGCGCTTGCCCCCGGCGTTTTGCAGCACCGCGTCCAGCCACTCCTCAAACCCGCCGCCGTTGACGATCAGCACCTGGCTGTTGGCGATTTTGACCACATCCTGCGGGGTAGGCTCAAAGGCGTGCGGGTCAACGCCCAGCGGGATGAGCGTTTCGACCTGGAGCCGATCGCCAGCCACGTTCTGAGCAATATCGGCGAGGAAGGACTGCACCGCCAGGACGCTGGGTTTGCCGCCAGGGGCGGGGGCGTTGGGAGTGCAGGCGGCAAGCGCAAGGGTCAGCGAAAAAAACGCAGGCAGAACGATATTGAAAACCTTTTTCATTTTTACCTCTATTAAAAAGCTCTTGATATGCGCAGAAGGCATCAGGCAGGCAGGGGGGCGCTCTGTGCAGCGCGGCATTCGGCGCAGGTGCCGAACAGCTGCAGCCAGTGGTCGTGCACCACAAACCCCGACTGGCGGGCGGCGCGTTCCATCAAGGCGCTCAGGTCGTCGCCCTCAAAAAACACGGCTCTGCCGCAGGCGGTGCAGATGAGCAGGTGCTGATGCCCCTCGAAGGCGCGCAGATAGATGTTGCATCCGCCGGGCTGATGGACGCGCTGCACCAGTCCGAGCGCTTCGAGCGTTTCGAGCGTGCGGTAAACGGTCACCAGCCCCAGTTTGGGGTGTTGGCGGCGGGCGAGGGTGAAGATTTCGAGCGGTTCGAGCGCACGGCAGGTGTTGAGGACGATCTCGATGACGACGCGGCGTGCGGCGGTGGGGCGGTAACCGGCTTGCGCCAGCTGGTCGAGCCACTGTTGTTCGAGGGTGGGGGTGGTTGATGCGCTCATCTGCCTGGTGCCCTGGATGATAATGAAAATCTTTTTCAATTATAGCCGCTGGAGGGAGTTTGTCAAGGGGGGTGTGCCGTGTGCCTCAGGCGCTTACCCCGTATTCTCCTGGCGTTTCGCATAGTCTTGGCTGGGGCAGGTCTTGCCACTCGGCAGGTATTTGAGAGACCTTTTCTCTGCCTGTGGGCTGATAGACGGGTTTGCCCATTGGGCGGCGGCGCAGACTGCCGTTGAAGCAAGCGAGCACACGCTGGCGGGCAACCTCGGCGTAGAGAGGTTCTTTTTCACAGCCAACCGCGCGGCGGTTATGCAGGATGGCCGCGACAAGCGTCCCTGCCTGCTGGGTCAGCCTTTGACGTAGCGCAGCATTTCGCAGATGCGCCCCTGTGAGACGCGCAGGATATCCACCCCGCGTGCCCCTGCGCACTGCCAGCGCACCACGCAGCGCGTGGCGGTGCTGAACACCTCTTCGATTTTCAAATCGGCGGGCGGGGTGTGCTGGAGGAGCGCCTGCCAGAAGGCGCTCACCGCCTGTTTTCCGGCGCGGCGTTCGCCCTGCGGGGGTGGGGCGGCGCTTTCCAGAATGCAGTCGTCGCTCACCAGCGGCAGCATCGCTGGCATGTCGCCGCGGGCGAGGGCGTCATAAAATGCCAGTGCCACACGCGTCGCAGCTTCCAAACGCTCCATGCGTGCAGGGTTCATTGGCTTTCTCCTGATGGGGGCGCCGCCTCAGCGGATGACACGGTGGGGCAGCTCTTTGACCTCGGGGAAGCGGGTTACCTTTTCCAGACAGGGTGTAAACAGCCAGATGGCTTGATCGGGCTGGGCGGCGCCTTTATCAATATAAAACTGCGCCAGTTCTTCCCAGCTTTTGAAGGGACCGTTGATTGCCCGCCCCATGGGGATGGCGTAGAGCTTGCCATCTTTGCCGACAAAGCCGGTAACGTTGAGCCCGTGGCGTCCCAGATGGCTGATGCCTACGTTGTAGGCTTCGTAGCCGTGTTTGGAGAGGACACAGGCGGCAAATTCGGACATGCCCGGGCAGTCTGCCTTGCCTTCCTCATAGACAACCTGCGCGGGGGGGTAGATGGCTTCGCCATAGACCTCAAAGGCATCAATGGGCGTCAGGTTGTTTGCCATGAACTTTTGCACCATCTGCGGGGAGGAAAGACAGGGGAGAATTGCATCGAAGGTGAACTTCTCGCGTGCGCCGGGCAGGACGGCCCCAGCGCAGTCGCCCGACATGGCGGGCGGCTGGGTCATTGGCGTGCGCGAGGCGGGGAAGGCGGGCTGCATACCGGGCGGCTCGGTGGGGCGTATTGGCCGCAGACCCAAGGCGGGGGTAGGCGGGGCGGGGAAGGCAGGCTGCTGGATGCCGGGCGGGGGCGTGGGGGAAGCGGGGGTGCGCTCACGGAGCAGCTTGAGAGCGGCAAATATTCCCAGCGCGGTGCACACAACCAGCGCTGCCAGCCCTCCCAGAATGGCGTAGAGCTTCCATCTGGCGGCAGGGCGGGCGGCGGCTGGCGTCTCTGGCGTGATGGGTGCGGTGGTGGGGGTCTCTGCCGCGGGCTGTGGCGGGGCAGGCGTTTCGGCAGGGGGAGAGACTGTCGGTTGTGTCTCGGCTTCGGATGCCATCTTTTCCAGCGCGGCGGCAAATTCCTCCATGCTCTGGTAGCGCTGGTCGGGGTCTTTTGCCATGGCTTTGTAAATCACCTGGTCAACTGTCTCGGGCAGCCCGCTGGCAAGGGCTGAGGGGCGCGGCAGGGGGTCGGTGAGGTGTTTGAGAATCACTGCCAGCGGCGTATCGGCGGCAAAAGGTTTGCTGCCGGTAACCAGCTCGTAGAAAACCACTCCCAGTGCGTAGATGTCGGTGCGGTGGTCAACCGGGTTGCCCATTCCCTGCTCGGGCGACATGTATTCCGGCGTGCCCATCCCCACGCCGGTGGTGGTAATGGCCTCCCGCTGCTGCGCTTCGAGGATGCGGGCGACGCCGAAATCGGAGAGCATCGTCTGTCCGTTTTTTGTCAGCAGGATGTTGGCGGGTTTGATATCGCGGTGAAGGATGTTTTCGCTGTGCGCGTATGCGAGGGCGCGGGCAATGGGCGCCAGCAGTGCAGCCGCCTGACGGTAGGGCATGGGGGCACCGGTGCGCTCCTTGAGCGTCCCGCTGGGGACGTACTGCATGACAAAATAGGGTGTTCCCTCGTGTTCGCCGTAGTCGTAAATCTTGATGATGTGGGGGTGGTCAAGCGCAGCCAGGGCTTTGGCTTCGCGCTGAAAGCGTTTGCGCATCTGCTCAAAGTTTTCGGGGCTGAAAGCCTCGCGGCGGATAAACTTGATTGCCACCTCGCGTTCCAGCGTGGTGTCGTAGGCTTTGTATACAATTGCCATGCCGCCGTGCCCAAGCTGCTCAATGATGCGGTAGCGTCCAATGGAGAGTCCTTCGAAATTAGTCATACGCGCCTCTTTTGGTCAAAAGCTGGGCTGCAATGCTGTGTGTGATGGGGGAAAGTGCGTTCTCCCTCTGGGTATTATACAACGTTTGTGGGCGCGGCGCGCGGGAAAATCTCTACGGCGACGGCGCAAGCTGATGGGGCAAGCCCCATCTACGCGTGGCGGGCGTAGGGCGGGGTTTACCCCGCCAAGTCCGATGGGGCAAGCCCCATCTACGGCTTTTTGCTCTTGCTGAATCTGCCAGTTTTCTTTCTGTTTGGAACATTGTATAATACATGCACACGCTGCCATTCATTGCAAGCGCGGAGTTCATTTCTAAACCAAGGAAGGAGCGCATGCAGATGTCCGAACAGGACAGAGAAGCTGTGGGGCAGTATCTGGCGCTGATACGGCGGCTGTTTGACGCCGCACCCATCTGCATCAGCGTAACCGATTTGGAGGGTAGGTATCTCTATGCCAACCCTGCCCTGTGTCAGCTGCTGGGCTATCGCCTTGAAGAAATGCCGGGCATGCACATTGAGCAGGTGGCGTATCCCGACCAGCAAGAGATTCAAGCCAACCGCGCCCTGCGCCAAAAAGCGCTGGCGGGCGACTTTTCGCAATATACGCTCGAGCGGCGCTACCAGCGTAAGGACGGCGGCGTGGTGTATGCCCTGCTGCAGATCAGCCTGCTGCGCGGCGAAGACAACGCCCCGCTCTTTTTTCTTGCCCAGACGGTGGATATCAGCGCCCGCCGCGTGATGGAAGATGCCCTCCGCCAGCGGCTGAACGAGCTGGAAGCCGTCAATACGCTCTCGCGGGCGCTGCGGGCTGCCTCCTCTGAGGAAGAACTGCTCTCACTTTTTTTGCAAAGTGTTTTGAGTGTGGTGGGGGGAAGCAGTGGCGTTATCCTGTGGCGGCAGCCGCCCAGCCGTGCCCTGCGCCCGTTGGCACGCTGTGGTGTGTTTGAACAGCTTGCCGTCCCAGCGCTGGGGGAAGACCTGCCCGCCCGCCTTTTTGAGGGCGGCGATGTGTATATCGGCGGTGCGCTGAAAGACGACCCGAATTTTCCGCCGCAGCTGCGTCAGGCGTGCGGCAGCGGCTGGCGGGCGGTGTGTTTTGGGTTGAAGAGCGCTGCCGAACTGCTGGGGGTTGTGCTGCTGCTGCTGCCCCTCACGCGTCCGGTGGAAGAAGCGGAGCAGCGGCTGCTCAACCTGGTTGCCGAAATTGGCAGCAATGCCGTCACCCGCAACCGTATGCACGAGCGCCTGCAGGCATCCTATCAGGACTTGCAGCGCGAGATCAACCAGCGGCGCGATGTGCAAGCCATGCTTGCCAGAGAAAAAGAGGTGCTTGCCGTTTCGCTGTTGAGCATCCGCGAGGGGTTGATTTCCATTGACGCTGAGCAGCGCATCACCCTCTTCAACCGCGCTGCCGAGAACATCACCGGCTGGCAGGCGGAACAAGCCATCGGCAAACCGCTGGCTAGCGTATTGCGTCTGCTCCCAAGCCGCGCCAGTGCCGCGGCTGCCGACCCGCTTGCCTATCTGCTGAAATGGGAGGCAGAGCGCCAGCGCGCCCCGCTCACCGCCCGCCTGCCCACGCTGGAGCGCAGCGATGGGCAAAAACTGCTTCTCTCTGCCAGCGTCTCACCGGTCAAAAGCCGCGAGGGGCGTCTGCTTGGGCATATCCTCATCTTTGAAGACGCCACCGAAAAGATGCGGCAGGAGGCACAGCATGCTCTTTCGCAAAAGCTGGAATCGATCGGACAGCTGGCGGCGGGGATTGCCCACGAAATCAACACCCCCATTCAATATGTGGGCGATAATCTGCATTACCTGCAGCGCGCCTTTGAGCGTATGAGCGAGATGCTGACCGAGGAAGAGCGCATCATCGTGGCGCGGCAAGGCAGCCTGCTCACCGCCGAAGATGTGGCTGCCCTGCATGCTCTGCGGCAGGAGAAAAAGATCGAGCGCTATATCGAGCAGGTGCCCCCTGCCATTGCTGAGGCGCTGGAAGGGGTGGAGCGCGTGCGCAAAATCGTGCTTGCCATCCGCGAGTTCTCGCACCCCGCCGCCAAAGAAAAAGCCATGGCGGATATCAATCAGGGGATTCTCACCACAGTTACCATCTCGCGCAACGAGTGGAAATATCACGCCGAACTGGAGACCGATTTAGACCCCAACCTGCCGCTGGTGTGGTGCCGCATTGATGAGATCAATCAGGTGGTGCTGAATATGATCGTCAACGCTTCCCAAGCCATTCAGGAGGTGCTGCCCAAAGATGGCGGGCAGAAGGGCAGCATCCGCATTGCTACCCGCTGCAAGGATGACCGTGTGCAGATTGTCATTGCCGACAGCGGCGCCGGTATCCCCGAAGACATCCGCAGCCGCATCTTTGACCCGTTCTTCACCACCAAGGGCGTTGGGCGCGGCACCGGGCAGGGGCTGGCGCTGGCGCACAGCATCATCGTGCAAAAACATCACGGGCGCATTTTGGTTGATTCGCAGGTGGGCAGGGGTACCACGTTCACCATTGAACTGCCCATTGGAAGTCAAGAAGAAGGAGAGAGCGAACATGCCAACCCGTAAACGGCGCATTTTGTTTGTGGATGATGACCCGCTTGCCCTGCGCGGTTTTGAGCGCGCTGCCGAAGCCTATGAGGACGACTGGGAGGTGTATCTTGCCCGCTCGGGTGCTGAGGCGCTGCACCTGCTGGCGCAGATGCCAGCCGATGTGCTCATTACCGATATGCGCATGCCGGAGATGGATGGCAGCGCCCTGCTCGAAGCCGTCAGCCGGCGCTTTCCGGGTGTGGTGCGCTTTGTCCTCTCGGGCAACACCGAAGAGGGCAAAATGCTGGAAACCGCCCGCCTGGCGCATCAGTTTTTTGCCAAACCCTGCGATATGGCGTATCTGTATCAGCGGGTAGAAGCCGCCTGCCGTCTGCGCGAACGGCTCAATAGCCCGCAGATGGTGCAGCTGGTGACTGGCATCAAGAAGCTCCCCAGCCTTCCGACGCTGTATATACGCCTGATGAAGGCGCTGCAATCGGAAGACCCCACCCCCCCAAGCAGATCGGCGAGATTATCGCTCAGGATGTTGCCATGACCGCCAAGATTTTGCAGCTGGTCAATTCGGCATTTTTTGGCTTGCCGGGCAAAATCACCAGTCCGCAGCGTGCGGTAACCATTTTGGGGGTCAACACCATCAAAGCCCTGGTGCTGGGGATACAGGTCTTTGGGGAGTATCAGGCGAGCGCGGCGCCCGCCTTCTTCTCGATTGACCAGCTTTGGCGGCACAGCCTGCAAACGGGCAGCATAGCCAAAGCCATCGCCGCCAGTGCCGGGCTGGAAGCCAGTCTGCAGGACGAAGCCCAGCTGGCAGGTGTGCTGCACGATGTGGGCAAGCTGCTGCAGCTCAAAATCCCCGCCTTTTTCCAGCAGGTAAAGGTAACTGGCGGGGCGGTTGTTCTATCTTCGGAGTATGAGGCGTTTGGCGTTTCGCATGCCGAGCTGGGCGCCTATCTGCTCAGCATTTGGGGGCTGCCCGGCGGCGTGGTGGGGGCGGTAGCCTATCATCACCGCCCGCAGAGCGGCGCGACGGGCAGTTTTGCCGTGCTGGATGCGGTGCACATTGCCAACGGGCTGTGGCACTGGCTGAACGCCGTCGAGCCGCAGCCGCCTGAGACGTATTTTGACCTGCCTTACCTGCAGCGGGCAGGCTTGGAAAAGCGTCTGGAGGAGTGGAAGACGCTTGCCCGCAACACGCTTTACGCTTCGTCTGCAGGATGAGTTATCTGACTTAAGGAGAGAACCCACATGACCCTGCCAACCGTGCTTTTGGTGGATGACGAACCCAAAGTGCTTTCTGCCCTCACCCGCCAGCTGCTGGAAGAGGACTTCTGCGAGGTCAAGGCGGCGTTGAGCGGCGCCGAAGGGCTGGAGAACCTTCAACAGGATATCGAGTTTGCTCTGATTATCTCCGATTATCACATGCCCGGCATGGACGGCATCAGCTTTCTGGTGGAGGCGCAAAAACTGCGCCCGGACGCGGTGCGCATCATGCTTACCGGTGCCGCCGGGCTGGAGATGGCGGTCGATTCGGTCAACCGCGGGCACATCTTCCGTTTTTTGCTCAAACCCTGCCCGCCCGAGACGTTCATCCCTGCCGTTAAAGCCGGGCTGCGCCAGTATCAGCTGGTAACCGGCGAGCGCGAGCTGCTCAACAAAACGCTCAACGGGGCGGTCAAGATCATGATTGACCTGCTCTCGGCGCTCAACCCGGAGGCTTTTGCTCAGGCTGCCCGTCTGCGCGAGCTGGCGCGTGCCCTGGCGGCTGCCCTGCAGGTGGAAAACCTCTGGGAGGTGGAACTTGCCGCCCTGCTGTGCCGTGTGGGCAGTGTTACCGTGCCGCCCGAAGTGCTGGAGAAGTGGAACCAAACGCTGCCGCTCAATGAGCGCGAACGCAGCATGATCGAGGCCGTGCCGCGTATCAGCCAGCAGCTGGTGCAGAACATCCCCCGTCTGGAAAATGTTGCCCAAGCCATCGGCTTGCAGCAGACGCCGTTTGTGCATGGCGCGCAGGAGCGCCCCAGCGGCAAAGCCATCCCCATGGCTGCCCGCATCCTCAAGCTGGTGCTGGATTACGACCGTGCCCTTGCCCGCAGCGGGACGCCGCCGCTGGCGGTTGCCGAACTGCTGCGCAATGCCTCGCAATATGACCCCGACCTGCTGGCGCTCTTTCAGCGCCGTGTGCTGGGGGTGGAGAGTGTGGAGACGCCCCAGCGCCCTGCCCCCGCCGTTGCCCCCAAAGAGGTCAAAATGCCCATCGAAGATGTGATCCCGGGCATGATGCTGGTGCGCGATGTGTATGACAAACGCGGGCGGCTGGTGGTCGCCAAGGGCACCATTATCACCGACGTGCTCAAACAACGTCTGGTCAATTACTTTTGGAGCCAGGCGATTGTTGAGCCGGTGGTGGTTGGAGAGGAGAAGTTTCTCTAAATGCGTAAACATCTTTCCCCAAGTCCCCCTGCGGCGCAAACCCTGCCCAGCGAGGAAACCGACTGGCGCGTCCTGCTCGAGCGTCTGCCTGCTATCTTTTATGCCACCGATGAGCGCACCACCGGCGGGGTTACCTACATCAGCCCGCAGATTGCCCGTTTGGGCTACACCCCTGAGGAGTGGCTGGCAGACCCCGACAGCTTTGTCAAAGCCTTGCACCCCGAAGACCTGGAGCGCGTGCTGAGTGCGCTGGCGCGCATGCGCGCCGAGGGCAAGCCGCAGACGCTGGAATACCGTCTGGTGGGCAAGGATGGGCAGACGGTTTGGTTTCGCGATGAATGCGTCCTGCGCTATGATGAAAACGGGCAGCCGATCGGGCTGGAGGGGGTTTTGCTGGATATTACTGATCAGAAAGAAGCCAAGCATAAAGCTGCTCATCTCAGCCTGCTGCACGCCGTGCTGCTGCGCGCCAGCCAGTCAATTGCCCGCTGCCGTGACCCCGAGGAACTGCTGGAGAACATCTGCCGCACGCTGGTAGAGGAGAGCGCGGTGTGTATGTGCTGGGTTGGGCTGTATGACCCGTTGGAGGATGAACTCAGCCTGGCGGCTGCGGCGGGCGGCGTCTGCCTGCAGCACGCAGACCGGCAGCAGATGCTTGCATTTTTGCTGCCCCCAGCGCAGGCTGCCATCGCCAGCGGCGAGACGCTGGTTTGCAACGATCTACGCGATGAAGAAGCGCAGTGGGCGCGGGAGGCGGCTGAGCGCAGCGGGCGCTCTTTAGCGGTTTTTCCGCTGTGTATGGAAAACACCGTGCGCGGGGTTTTGGCGCTGTACGCTGCCGAAGCCTATTTCTTCGACCGTGAGCATGTACAGCTGTTTACCGATTTGGCGCAGAGCGTGGCGCTGGCGCTGGAAAATATCCGCAATGAAGCCGAGCACCGTCAGGCAGAGATTGCCCTGCGGCTTTCGGAGGAGAAGCACCGTCTGTTGTTCGAGACGATGACACAGGGCGTGGTCTATCAGGATGAGGACGGCTTTATCTTTTCCGCCAACCCGGCGGCGGAGGAGATTTTGGGGCTGACGCTGGAGCAGATGCAGGGGCGCACGTCCTTTGACCCGCGCTGGCATGCCATCCATGAGGACGGCAGTGACTTCCCCGGCAATGAGCACCCGGCGATGGTGGCGCTGCGCAGCGGGCGGCCAGTGCGTGATGTGGTCATGGGCGTCTTTAATCCGCAGAGCAACAGCTACCGCTGGATTAACATTCATGCTGTGCCCCTCTTTCGCCAGGGCGAAAGCCGTCCGTATCAGGTCTATACGGTCTTTGAGGACATCACCGCCCGCCGCCATGCCGAAGAGGCACTGCGTGAGAGCGAGGAGCGCTTGCGCGGTGTGGTGGAGCAGTCAGCGGATGGGATTGTCATCACCGATGCGCACGGCATCATTATCACTTGGAACGCCGCCCAAGAGCGGTTGACGGGTATTCCCGCCGCCGAGGCGCTGGGGAGACCGATCTGGGAGGTGCAGTACGAGGCGGCGCTGGAGGAAGATAAAGCCCCCCAGCGGCTGGAAGACTTGAAAGGGATGATCGCCGCCTTTTTGGAAAGCGGGCGGGCGCCGTGGGCGGGCAGGGTGAGCGAAATCAGATTCCGCCGCCGCGACGGACAGGTGCGCATCATGCAGAGCGTTACCTTTGGCATCCACTGCCGCGGCGGGTGGATGTTATGTAGCATCGCCCGCGATGTGAGCGAGCAGAAAATGGCGGATGAGCGCTTGGAGCTGCAAAGTGCGGCGCTGGAGGCGGCTGCCAGCGGGATCGTCATCACTGACCGCGACGGCGTCATCCAGTGGGTCAACCCGGCTTTCTGTCGTCTGACGGGCTATAGCTGGGGGGAGGTTATCGGGCAGAACCCGCGCATTTTGCAATCCGGGCGGCATTCCAAAGCCTTCTACGAGCAGATGTGGAATACGATCCTCGGCGGTAAAGAGTGGCGCGGCGAGCTGATCAACCGCCGCAAGAACGGGCAGCTGTATGTGGAGCAGGCGATCATCACCCCTGTCAAAGATTTCAATGGGCAGGTAACGCATTTCATCGGCATCAAAGAGGAGATTACCGAGCGCAAACAGCGCGAGAAGGAGCTGCAAGCCGCGGCGGCGCTCAGCCAGGCGCTGCGCGCCGGGCTTTCGCAAGCAGAGACGCTGCAAGCGATTATCACGCAGATGATGAAAGCCACCCAGTCGGATGGCGGTTCGCTGGTGGTGTTTGACCCGCACAGCGGTGATGGGCGCGTCGAAGCCGCCGTCGGCGTTCTGGCGCATGTGCAGGGCAAGATCATCCCGCGCGGTATGGGCATCAGCGGCTATGTGGCGCAGAGCGGCAAACCCTATCGCAGCGTCGACCCTGTCCATGACCCGCTTCTCTATCTGCCGCAGATCCCGCAGGACATGCGCTCGCTGTTGTGTCTTCCTCTGGTGGCGCAGCAGAAGACGATCGGCACGGTGCTTGTCGTCAGCCGCGGCGCGCTGGAGGAAGCAGAGGAGCGTCTGCTCAACCTGATGGCGGATACCGCCGCAGGCGTCATTCAGCGTACCCTGCTGCAGACGCAGACCGAGCGCCGTCTTGCGCGTCTGACCACCCTGCGGGCGATGGATGAAGTCATCAGCGGCACGCTGGAGCTCAAGCTGCTGCTCAACCTTCTGCTGGAGCATATCCTGGGCGAATTGAAAATAGATGCGGCTGGCGTTCTGCTAGAGAACCGCTACACCCACATCCTCGAATTCGCCGCGGCGCGCGGTTTCCGCACCGATATGCCTGTCAAACTGCGTCTGCGGGTGGGCGAGGGCGGCACCGCCAAAATGTTTTTTGAACGCGCCCCCATCTATGCCCCCGACCTGGAACCCCTGCTGGAGGGCTGGGCGCATCCCGAACTGGTGCGCGGTGAGGGTTTTGTCTCATATTACGGGCTGCCGCTGGTTTCCAAAGGGCGGGTGATCGGCTTGCTGGAGCTGTTTCACCGCTCGCGGCTGGAAGCCGATAGCGAGTGGATTGGCTTTTTGGAGACGCTTGCCGGGCAGCTGGCAATTGCCATCGAAAATGCCCTGCTCTTTGAAGATTTGCAGCGCTCCAACCTGGAGCTTTCGCTTGCCTATGACGACACGATTGCCGGGTGGTCGCAGGCGCTTGACTTGCGCGACCGCGAGACCGAGGGGCACACCCAGCGCGTTACCGACCTGACGCTGGCGCTGGCGACGGTGATGGGCGTGCGCGGCGATGACCTGATCCACATCCGCCGCGGAGCGCTGCTGCATGATATTGGCAAGATGGGTATCCCGGATGCCATCCTGCTCAAACCTGGGGCGCTGGATGAGCGCGAGTGGGAAATCATGCGCCACCATCCGATCTATGCCTATCAGATGCTGCTGCCCATCAGTTATCTGCGCCATGCGCTGGATATCCCCTACTGCCACCACGAGAAATGGGATGGGACGGGCTACCCGCGCGGGCTGAAGGAAAATGAGATACCGCTGGCGGCGCGCATCTTTGCTGTGGCGGATGTGTGGGATGCGCTCACCTCCAACCGCCCCTACCGCAAGGCGTGGAGCCGCCAGCAGGCGCTGGAGTATATCCGTCAGCAGACAGGCAAACACTTTGACCCGCTGGTGGTGGATGCGTTTCTCAGCCACATCCAGCGCTGGGAGGAGATGTGAATTTGGGTTTGGGGTGATGGGGCAAGCCCCATCCTACCCCTGCAGGCGCTCGGCGTCGCTTGCTGGGCGCAGGGCGACAATCTGCACGCTGAAATCCAGCGTCTTGCCTGCCAGCGGGTGGTTGAGGTCGAGCAGGGCGCGTTCTTCTTCCACCTGCACGATGCGCGCCGGGAGGATGTTGTTTTCGCGGTCGCGGATGCTCAACTCCAGACCGGGCTGGAGGGGAAAATTGGGCGGGAACATTGCAAGCGGCACGTACATCATCGCCTGCTCGTCCACCTCGCCATAGCCGTCTTCGGGTGCGACATGCACCTCGCGCCGCTGTCCGACCTGCATGCCGTACAGCGCCTGCTCAAGCCCGGAGATAATATCGCCCTGTCCCTGGATAAACTCCAGCGGCTCATCCTGTTCCGATTCATCCACCAGCACACCGTCCACGTGCAGGGTGTACGCCAAACTGACCATCATTCCGTCCTGCACGGTCATTATGTCGTTCATTTTAATCTCCTTTTCTGGCTGGGGGTAAGGGAACAGCCAGTGTGATCCCATTATAACCGTTTCTGGGCGGTGCGGGGCGCTGGCATGTCGGGCGCGCGGCAGCAGGAAAATTCAACCGGCAATTGTCTCAAAGGATACCTTGACCGACTGCGGCGGCAGCCCGGAAAAATTGAGCTTCTCAAAACCAATGACGCGTCCCTGTTTGTCCTTCATCAACACAACTTCTTCGCCAGTTTCCTCACAGATATATTCGCTCTGCGGATTGCCAAACCAGACCGTCAGCGTGTTCCCTTGACGGTCATAATAGACTTTTACCTCGTCCATATTTGCCTTCCTTCTTTGATGGCTTCGGTCGGATATGCCGTAATCAAAAAACCTTCTCCGTTCAGCTTTTTAGCAACAGCGCAAATCCACCTGCCTTTTCTTTCCAGTATGTAAAACAGATAAACTGTCGGGTCTTTCTGGCTGCTCCGAATCTCATCAGGTTGTTCCAGCGCCTTTTTGACATCCAGATCGCGCCCTGCCATGACGGGGTGTTTGATGGACGTGATGATTTTCCAATAGGAGTGGCTTACACGTACAGAAAAACCGAGCGGTGTGTAAGCCACAAACACATTTTCATGGGCTGGGTGCTCATCTGTCATAGGCATATTATACTTCTGAATAGCAAGGGGATGGCTGGCTTCGGTGCGGGGCGCTGGCATGTCGGGCGCGTCGAGGCGCGCCTGACAAAATTGAAAGGTGGTCATTTTGGGCGGTCATAGATATAATAATACTGGTATTTTCAATGAGACATAGTTCTGCCGTCTGCAAAACGCTGCCGCGCGGGGTCTTCCTGGCAGCTCTTCTTTTGGTATGTGTCCTGGCGGGCTGCGGCGGCGCTTCACCCCAGCCGACGGCTGCGCCGCGCCTGATTATCTACAACTGGGAAGATGACCTGCCGCAGAGCGTGCTGGATGATTTCACCGCCGAGACCGGCATCCAGGTGGAGACGCAGACGTATCACTCCTCGCAAGAGGCGCTCGAATCCCTGCGGCGCGGCGGGGTGTATGACGTTGTCAGCCTCAACAGCCGCTACCTGCCCGCGGCGATAGGCGAAGGGCTGGTATTGCCGCTCAACCCGGCGCGCCTGACCAATTTTTATCACATTGACCCCAGCTTCCGCGACCTGACCTTTGACCCCGGCAACCGCTATACTGTGCCCTACAACTGGGGCGTCAGCGGGATTCTCTTCCGCCGCGACCTGGCAGGGCGCGAACTAACCCGCTGGGCAGACCTGTGGGAACTGGGCATTGAGAGAGGCAAAATTGCCCTGTGGGCAGGCACCCCGCGCGACAGCATCGGGCTGACGCTGCGCTCGCTGGGCTATTCCGCCAACAGCGAAGACCCGCGCCATTTGGAGGCGGCGCGTCAGCGTCTGCTGGCGCTGCGTCCGCAGGTGGTGTTTGTGGAGGATTTTGGTTTGGGAGAGGAGTGCTCTCCGCTGCTGGAGAGCGGTGAGGTAACCGCCGCGCTGGGGTACGCGCTGGATGCCTGGCGGGCAAAGCCCAACCCCAATATCCACTTTGCCCTGCCGCAAGAGGGCGTTGTACTGTGGATGGAAAATTTTCTCATCCCCGCCAGCAGCCAAAACCCCGAGGGCGCCATCCAGTTTTTGAACTACTACCTGCGCCCGGAGGTGGCGGCGCGCATTGCCGCACACAATTCCTATGCCACGCCCAACCAGAATGCCCTGCCGCTGATAGATGCTGAACAGCTGAATGACCCGGTCATCTATCCCCCGCCGCAGGTTCTGCAGAATGCCGAGATTCTCCTGCCGCTGAGCGCGGCTGGCGAGCAGCAGTACACTGCGCTGTGGGAGGAATTTCTTGCAGGGGGTGCGCAGTGAGCGGCGGATGGCTGGCTGGGTTGACGGGCGGCGGTGTGCGGCGTCAACTGCTCACGCGCATCGGTGCTGTGCTGCTTGCCACGCTGATTTTGATTGGGGTGCTGGTTGGTGATCGGGTGCACCGTCTGGAAGAGACAAGCTGGCAGGAGCGTCAACGCGAGGCGGCGCTGGCTGCCGTCAGCCGTGTGGAGGGCTTTTTGGAGCGCCAGCGCATTGTGCTGGACGCGCTGGCAACGCTGGGCAGCGACGAGATGCAGGCGCGCGCCGCGGCGGCAGCTAAGATTCTCAGCGAGGACCCCTCTCTGCTTGAAATTCTCGTCCTCTCTCCACAGGGGGAGGTGGCTGCCCACATTGACCGCGGGCGCGAGAGCGTTCTGCAGGGTGTTTTCAGCATTCCGCAGTCAAGCTGGTTTCGGGCTGCTCGGCAGGGCAGGGTCTACTACAGCGCAGTGCAGCTTTCGCCGCGCCGTGACCCCTATATGGTGCTGGCAATCCCAACAGCTGAAGGCGGGGTGGCGGCTGCCCGTGTGGACGCCAGCGCACTGTGGCAGGTGGTTGCCGCACTGAAGTTTGGCGAAAGCGGGCGCGTCTATCTGCTTGATGCACAGGGCATTGTCATTGCCCACCCCGATTTTGAGCGTGTGCTTGCCCGTGACAATCTTTCCAGCCATCCGCAGCTGGCGGCATTTATCGCTGCCAGCGAGACGCCCTTTGGCGCAACGCTTGCCCTGGATGGCACGCCCGCCATGGCGGTGAAGATGCCCGTGCGCGGGGCGGAGTGGACGGTGGTGGCGGAACTGCCGCAGCGTGAGTACTACGCCGCCACCCGTCAGTTTGGGCTGTATTTGGGGCTGGTGCTGCTGGCGGGGTTTGTGCTGTTTGCCCTGCTGACCAGCTACACGCTTCAGACGATCATCCTCAGCCCGCTGAGTGCCCTGCACGATGGGGTACGGCGCATCGGCGGCGGTGACTTGCAGGTGCGCATTACCCCTCAGCGCGATGATGAATTGGGCGAGGTGGCAGACACTTTCAACCGTATGGCGGCAGACCTTGCCGAACGTCAGCGCATCATCCAGCAGCAGAGCGCCGAAGCCGCCGCTCAGGCAGAAAAAGAGCGCGCCCGTCTGGCGCTGGAGCGTTACAGCCATCAGTTGGAGGCGATTCTGCGCACTGCCGGTTCGCTGCGTGTCAACCTGGCGCACGAGGCGCTGCTGCAAACCCTGGTCGAGGGGGTGGCGCAGGCGCTGGGGTTTGGCGCGGCCGGGCTGGCGATGTGCGATCCGCAGGGCGAGCGGCTGCGCGTGGTTGCCCACACCGGGCTGCCCCGCCGCTTGGTTGCCGCCGTCAGCCGCGCCCTGGAGGAGATGCTCCCAGAGCGTTTCTTCCAGCAGATGAAGCGCCACACCCGCTGGGAGAGCAGTTTTTTCATCCCGCGCGGCAAGATTGACTGGCTGACCATGACCCTGCGCGATGCCGTGCCGGATGCCTGCGCTTCGTCGCTGGAGGAGTGTCTGGGCGGCTGGGACCGCCACAATGTCATCGTTACCCTGCTCGAAAAACAGCCCGGGCAGAAGCTGGGGGTGCTGCTGCTCACCCGCTATCACGGTCAGATGCCCATGGGCATCGAGACGCTGCAGGCGCTGGAGGTGTATGCCAGCCTGACCACTGCTGCGCTGGAGAACGCCCGGCTGTTTGATCAGCTGGAGGATGAGCTGGCTGCCCGCGAGGAAGCCGAGCAGGAACTCAGTCAGCTGAACCTGGAGTTGGAAGAGCGTGTGGCACAGCGCACCGCCCAGCTTTCGCAGCTCAACGAGGAACTGGTGCGCGAGATCGAAGAGCGCAAACGCGCCCAAAAAGCCCTGGCAGCCAGCGAGGAGCGTTATGAACTGGCGGTGCGCGGCGCAAACGACGGACTGTGGGATTGGGACCTGCGCAGCGACCGGCTGTACCTTTCGCGGCGCTGGAAGGAGATGTTGGGGTATGACGAGGATGCGCTGGATGAGAATGCCGAAGCCTGGTTCAGCCTGATCCACCCCGACGATGTGGAATCGGTGAAGATGGCGCTTGCCAACCATCTGCGCGGGCTGAGCGAGTTGTTCGAAATCGAATACCGCATCCGCCACCACGACGGCAGCTACCGCTGGGTGTTGGCGCGCGGGCTGGCGGTGCGCCGCACGGCGCAGGACGAGGAGGTTGGCGATCTGGAGCAGCTGGGACTGCCCTACCGCATGGCAGGCTCGCAGACCGATATCACTGCCCGCAAACAAACTGAGGAGCAGCTGGTGCACGATGCCTTCCACGATACGCTCACCGGACTGCCCAACCGCGCCCTGTTTGTTGACCGTCTGACGCATGCCATTGCCCGCACCCGACGCACCCCCGAAAACTCGTACGGCGTGCTGTTTTTAGACCTCGACCGCTTCAAGGTGGTCAACGATAGTTTGGGGCACTCGGTGGGTGATGAACTGCTGATTGCGCTGGCAGAGCGGCTGCGCCAGTGTCTGCGGGGGGTGGATACGGCGGCGCGGCTGGGCGGCGATGAGTTTGTCATCCTGCTGGAGGATATCGGCGACACCAGCCTGGTAACGCAGATTGCCGAGCGCATCCGCCTGGAAATCAAAAAGCCTTTTGCCCTGCACGAGCACACCATCCACGTTACTGCCAGTATCGGCGTGGTGCTGGGGACGCTGGGGTATGAGGCGGCAGATGATGTGCTGCGCGATGCCGATATTGCCCTCTACCGCGCCAAAGCTATGGGCAAAGACCGTTTTGCGGTGTTTGACCCTGTGATGCGCAGCCGCGCCATGCTGCGGCTGACGATGGAAGCCGAAATCCGTCAGGCGATCGAAAACGGCGAGTTTGAGCTGTATTACCAGCCGATCTTTGCACTGGACGGCGAGCGCATCAGCGGGTTCGAAGCCCTGCTGCGCTGGGTATCCCCTCAGCATGGTCTGGTGATGCCGGTGGATTTTATCTCCCTGGCTGAGGAGACTGGGCTGATCATCCCGCTGGGGGCGTGGGTGCTGCGTCAGGCATGCCGTCAGGCAAAGACCTGGCAGCAAGCCTATCCGCAAGACCCGCCGCTGGCGATGAACGTCAACGTCTCGGGGGTGCAGATTTGCGACGAGGGGTTCTACGAACAGCTAAAGAGCGTTCTGGAAGAAACTGGTCTCCCGCCCACCAGCCTGCGGCTGGAAATCACCGAGAGCGTGTTCATCGAAAACGCCGAGCATGCGGGCAATGTGATGCGCCAGATTGCCGCGCTGGGGGTGCAGCTGCAGATTGACGACTTTGGCACGGGGTATTCCTCGCTGGCGTATTTGCAGCGTTTTCCCATCAGCGCCATCAAGATTGACCGCAGTTTTGTCAGCAGCATGGGCAGGGAGGGCGAGGAGGCGGCGACCAGCGGCGATTTGGTGCGCACGGTCGTGACCGTGGCGCGCGAGCTGGGGCTGCAGGCGGTGGCGGAGGGGGTAGAGACCGCCGAGCAGCTGGAAGTGCTCAAGACGCTCAACTGCCCGTATCTGCAGGGGTTTTTGATGGCGCAGCCGCTTCCGGCGGGGACAGCCGAGACGCTGCTGCGCTGGGGAGCGCGGCTGCCGCGAGGCGAAGCGCAGGGGGGAGAAGAAGGGGCGGCGCAGGTCTGATCAGGGCAGGGTGTACAGCTCGTAGATGCCGCCCAGTGCGACGGGCGGCGGGAGGCGCTGTAACAGATCGTCAAACGCCTGCCAGCCTGCGGGGGGCAGGGTGCTGCCTTGCTGACGGAGGAGGTCGGCGAGGAAGCGGTAAACCATAACATGCGTATAGCCCTGTTGTTTCCATGCACTGAGGACTGCCTGCGGGCTGCCCAGCCGCTCCCAGTCCATCTGCCAGCGGTTGATCCACACGTCGCTGCTGGCTGCGGCGGGGGCATACAACCCGCGCCCTTCCCACAGCAGCAGGGGTTTGCTGCCCGGCGGCAGGGCGTGCAGGCTGCGCATGGCAGGGGCGTACCAGCCCAAGCGGTCGTCCAGATAGTCCTGGCGCGGGCGCACCCCGCTGATGACTGCCAGCGGGTTACCCTGCCACAGGATGCCCAACTCCTGCCAGACTGCCAGCGCCAGCACCAGCAGTGCCAGCGCCCCGCCCAGTCGGCGCAGACGCACCCCGGCTGGTGCCGCCCCCTGCAGGGCTGCCCAGCCCAGCCCGCACACCAGCCCGGCGGCTGGCAGCAGGACAAAAAACAGGCGCGCCTGACGCAGGTGGTCATCCAGACTGCCGCCGATCAGCATGCCCGCCCAGCCCAGCAGCAGACAGAGCAGTGCTGCCCGCACGGCAGCGTTTTTGCGCCCTGCCCACACCCCGGCTGGGGCAAACAGCAGCAGCAGTGCCCCCACATCGGTGCTGTAGGGCAGGGCGTGATCCACCCCGCGCCAGGTGATCAGCAGCGGGAGCAGCGCTCCTTCCAGCGGGTCAATGCCTTTTATCCCGCCGTCTATCCCGCCCACCGACCAGTAAGCCGAGCCAAAGTAGGGATAAAGCGGGTTGCCGCTTGCCAGCCCATTTTTGAGCGTCCATGGGGAAAAGACCAGCAGGCTGAGCGCGGCAGCCATCAGCACCGCGCGCCATGCGCCGCGCTGTCTGCCGCTGTGCCACAGGGCAAACAGATAGACACCCGGCGCAAGGATGGCGGCGGTCAGTTTGACCCCGGCTGCCAGCCCGACAAAGACCCCCAGCCACGCCAGGTGCGCGGTTGTGCCCTCTTCCAGCCAGGCAGAGAGGCAGATAAACGCCGCCAGCCCCATCAGCGCCGCCAGCAGGTCGGTATAGCCCCAGCCCAGCAGGGCGCGCGGTGTTGCGCCGCACAGCAGCGCAGCGGCTGTCATCCAGCCCGCTGTGCCGCTGCCTGCCAGGCGCGTCGTCCAGCCGATGACCCCGATCAGCAGCACCACCCCCGCCAGCCAGGCGAACACAGCCGCCGTCTCCACCCGCAGCAGGGCGGCTGCCCAGGTGAAGAGCATCTCGCCCAGCTGCGCCTGCCCCCAGTAGGGGTTATCGGCGATCCACGCCAGCCGTCCGTGTTCGACAAACAGGCGCGGCAGCTGCAGGTGATAGGTGAGCGCATCCCAGCGGGTGGGGGGGCACAGCGCCCAGGGCAGCTGCATGGCTGCCAGCAGTGCGCTCAAGACTGCCAGCCAGCGCTCCAGCCTGCCGCCCGTTTGCCACAGTGCACCCAGCGCGCCCAGCTCCGCCAGCCAGGCGCGCCAGGCTTTGTGCGTCAGCGCCAGCAGTGCGGCGGTGAAGATGAGCGCTGCCGGGCGGTTATAGAGGCGCAGTCCGCCCAGCCCCAGCCAGACCAGCCCCAGCGCGCCCATCCCGGCCGCGGCTTGCAGGGCAAAGCGTTCCAGCGGGGATTGGCGCGCGGCGGGCAGCAGCCGTCTGCCCACCCCACCCGCCGCCAGCAGCATCGCCAGGGCGGCAAACAGGTCGAGCAGCGCCATCAGCGGCGCTCCCAGCTGGTCGGCTTGCAGCGGTTTGTGGTAGCGGTAATAGCCCACCAGCACGGTCAGTGCCCAGCCGAGCGCCAGCGCCAGGACGGCGAGCGGGGTTTTGGCATTGCGCGGCATGGTTGTATTATCCCGCGCGGTGCGGTTTTGCGCAAGCGCGGCGCGTGCGTGGATTTTGTAGAGGGCGGGGTTTGCCCTCCCCCGTCCCCTCCCAAAGGGAGGGGAGCCGATGGGGCGACGGGGCAAGCCGCATCCTGCAGGGGTGTGGGCAAAAAAAGGTCTTGCAATTTGCCGATTTTTGATGTATCATAATAATTGATTGATTAAATCAATCAATATCTTTTTCCTCCTCCCTTTCTTCCCTCCATGCCGTCTCACCTGTCGATCAACCACAACGACATGCGCAACATGAACCTGGCGCTGATCCTCAACTGCCTGCACCAGCACGCGCCCCTTTCGCGTGCCCGGCTGGCAGAACTGACCGGACTCAACCGCGCCACTGTGACCCACCTGGTGCGCGAGTTGATCCACAAGGGGCTGCTGGTGGAGATGGACGGAAACCCGCACCCGTCGGCGGTCGGGCACCCCTCCATCAACCTGCAGATCAACCCCAACGCCGGACGGGTGATCGGCGTGGAGGTGGGGGTGGACTACACCTCGGCGGTGCTGACCGACCTGCGCCCCAAGATTCTGTGGCGCCACGATGCCCAGCACCCCTTTTCGCAGGATGTTGGCGAGGTGATGGAACGTGTGCTGCTGATTGTGGATCAGGCCTACCGCCAGGCGCGCCAGAGCGGTTTTCCCATTTTGGGGATTGCCGTGGGCGTGCCGGGGCTGGTGGATTTGGACAGCGACACGCTGCTTCAGTCGCCCGAGTTTGGCTGGCGCAATGTCTCGCTGCGCGAGCACATCGGCAGACATTTTGACGTCCCGTTTTATTCCGGCAACCTGGTGCACATGGCCGCCCTGGGCGAAAGCTACTTTGGCGCGGCGCGGCGGGTGAGCAGCTCGGTGTACATCCACCTCGGTTACACGGTCAGCGGCGGGATTGTTATCAACGAGGATGTCTTTCCCGGGGCGATGGGACTGGCGGGCGAGGTCGGACACATGTCCATTGACCCGCACGGCGAGCGCTGTGCCTGCGGCAGCCGCGGCTGCTGGAACCTGTTTGTCAGCCAGCAGGGGCTTTTCCGCCGTCTGCAGGAGGGTATGGCGCACGGCACCCAGACGCTCCTCTCGGCTGCGTCCCCGCTGAGCATGCCCGCTGTTCTGGATGCCGCCAGCCGCGGCGATGCGCTCACCCTGGAGGCGCTGCAGCAGACCGGCGTGTGGCTGGGGATTGGCATTGCCAATCTGGTCAACATCCTCAACCCGCAGTATGTGGTGCTGGGTGGTGCGATGAGCATGGCTTTTGATTTCTTTGCCCCTGCCATGTATGCCGAACTGGCAGAACGGGCGCTGTTGGCGCCCTGCGATATCTGTAAGGTCACCGTGGCGAAGTACCGCCAGGATGCGGCGGTGATTGGAGCAGTGGCGACCGTTATCTGGAACATTCTCAATCATCCGCAGAATTAAAAGGCACCCCCAGCGGGCGTTTTCTGGAGAAAGGAGGTATGAACAGGCAGCCGATATCAGCGCATGATCTTCCCCCCGCATTGTGTCGTATTCAAATTTTTCAAAAAAAAGGAGAAAACAAGAGATGTCTGATGCACCAACTGGAGAAAAGCGAAAAGTAGCGTTTTTGGGCGGGGCAGCCATTGACGGGGCGCCCATTGCCTACATTGTCGTTTTGGCAGCTGTTACCACCGCGCTTGCATTCATCCCATTTTCATTTGCGCTGGCAGGCGGCGGCAGTTTTCCGCTCAGTCAGGGCATTTGGGCACTGCTGGGCATTTTGCTTGGGCCGATCGCTGGCGCCATCTCGGTGGGTATCGGCACGCTGATTGCCATCTTTGTTGCCCCGCACACCGCCGGTGTGCCAGTGGTTACCCTGTTGCAGTCTATCCTGTGCGCCTTTGCCGCCGGTTGCATGAGTGCTCAAGCCAAACGCGGCGGCTGGTGGATCATTGCCGCTGTTTTGGGCGGGGTTGGCGGGCTGTATTATATCGGGCGCGCCATCTCGGTCAACGGCGTTTCGCTGGGGGCAGCCGTCCTGGGGTCGCTGATTCAGATCATCGGCTGGCTGCTTTATGTTCTGCCAACCCGCAATCTGTTTGGCAAATGGGTGGGCAGCAAGAATGTGGTGCTGCTGGCGCTGGGCGTCATCCTCTGCACGGCGACCTCGTTTGCGGTGGCGCATTTCTTTGCCACGGCCATCACCTACACCATGTTCAACTGGCCGCAGGAGGTGTTCCTGCTGCTGGCGAGCATCATCCCGGTGGAGTACATGTTCCGCTTTATTGTGGCGGGTGTGATCGGTGTGGGTGTGATTGTCGGGCTGCGCGCCATCGGTCTGGTCAAGCCGGAGCGCGGATTGTACTGAGATTCACTCGTGGAGGGACTGCCCTCATGAATGATGGGGCGCAGCGAGTATGCTCTGGTCTTGTCCAATTCCAGTCGCTGCGCCCATGCCCGAGGGCAGTTCCATTATATCGCAACGTTGGCGTATGGGCATCCCCATGCGCATATCGAGCGCCGGGGCGCTCGCCGGTCAATGCAGACACCCCGGCAGGAGCATGTTGTTGTGTAACGGTTGAAGAGGAGCAGGTTGAATGGCAGATGTCATTGCTGTCCTGGATAAGGTATCTTATAAATACCCGCGCTCGCCGGGTTTGGTGTTGCGCAATATCTCGCTGGAAATTTACAAAGGGGAGTTTTTGGGGATTATTGGTCCGACGGGGGCTGGGAAATCAACGCTTTGTCTGACGCTGAACGGGATTGTGCCGCAGTTTTACGGCGGCGATTTTTACGGCAGTGTGCATGTCAGCGGGCTGGACACGGTGGAGAACCCCATCAGCAAACTGGCGTGCTGTGTGGGGTCGGTGTTCGAAGACCCCGAAACCCAGCTGATTGCCACCTCAGTTGAGAATGAGATTGCCTTCCCGCTGGAGAACCTCAAGGTGCCGGTGGATGAGATACGCAGACGCATCCCGCGCGTGCTGGAGATGGTGCGTCTGAGCGGGTATGAGAAGAAGTCTCCGGCGGAGCTTTCGGGCGGGCAAAAGCAGCGGCTGGCGATTGCCGCTGGGTTGGCGGTGCAGCCCAGCCTGCTGGTGCTGGATGAACCCACCTCACAGCTTGACCCGGTGGGGGCGCAGGAGGTGTTTGCGGTGGTGCGCGAACTCAACCGCCAGTTTGGCATGACGATTGTCATGTGCAGCCACGCCGCCGAAGAGATGGCTGAGCACGCCGACCGGCTGGCGCTGCTGGCGGGCGGCAGGCTGCTGGCGCTGGGAACGCCGGATGAAATTTACCCTCAGGTGCAGCTGCTGGAGGAGAATCAGGTGCGTCCGCCGCAGGTGTGCAGCGTGTTTTATTCCCTGCGGCAGAAGCGCCTCCCCGTGCAGAACATTCCTGTGCGTCTGGAAGAGGGGAAGCAGACGCTGCGCAGTGTGTTGCAGGGCGGGCGATTATTGCCACCCCCGGCTTTCCCCGCCCCGCCCGCGCCGCATGGCACCCCGCTGTTTTCGGTCAAAAATCTGCGCCATGTCTATCCCGACGGCACCCAGGCGCTGCATGGCATTTCGCTGGATATCCGCAAAGGGGAGTATGTGCTCATCATTGGGCAGAATGGGGCGGGAAAGTCAACCCTGGTCAAGCATTTTCTCTCCATTCTGCGCCCCACAGAGGGCAGTGTGATGATTGACGGGGTGGATACGCAGCAGCTCAAGGTCAGCCAGCTGGCGCGGCGCATTGGCTATGTGGCGCAGAACCCCGATAATCAGATTTTCAACGAAACGGTTGAGAAGGAAGTCTCGTTTGCGCTCACTGCGCTTGGGCATTCGCCGCAGGTGGTGGCGGAGCGCACGCTTGCCAGCCTGCAAGCCATGGGGCTGGAGGAGGTCAAAGACCGTCATCCGCTCTCGCTGCCCAAAGGCGAGCGGGCACGGGTGGTGATCGCCGCCATCCTGGCGATGCAGCCTGAAATCATCATTTTTGACGAGCCTACCACCGGGCAGGATTACCGCGGGGCGCGCTACATTCTGGATATCAGCCGTCAGCTGCACCAGATGGGCAAAACGGTGATTGTCATTACCCATCATCTCTATCTGATGCCTGAATATGCCCAGCGGGTGATTGTGATGGGTAAGGGCACCATCCTGCTGGATGCGCCCATCCGCGCGGCATATCACGATACACAGACACTTGAGTCCACCTTCCTCACCCCGCCGCAGGCGGTGCTGCTGGCAAAGGAACTGGAGCGGCTGGACGGGCGCGCGTATCCTCTGCTGACGCCCGCTGAACTGGCGGGTTGTTTTGAACGGCAAAACGGGCATCTTGGTTGAGAGGGAGAAAACGCTATGGGTATGATGAAATATCGCACAGTTGAGAAGGACTCGTTTTTCACACGTCTGGACTTTCGTCCCAAGCTGTTGATGATTGTCATTGTTTCGGTGGTTGCCTTTTTGTGGGAAAGCCCGCTGCTGGGCGCCGCGCTGGGCGTGTTTTTGATCGTCGCCTGCCTGCTGGCAGGGCTGAAGGTTTCGTATATCCGTATGCTGCTGCTGATTATGCTGCCGTTTTATGTGCTGCTGCTGGTGGCGCACGGCATTTTTGATGAGGAACTGGTGCTCAATTATCTAGGGCAGGAACGTCTGCACTATATGTTCCGCTTTCCCGGCGGCGGCGAGCTGTTTGGGGCGGCGGGGATGTCGTGGGAGGGGTTTTGGTACGGCGTCAACATCATCTTCAAGACGCTCTCGCTGACCCTGGTCATCCCGCTGGGGATTTTCACCACCGACGTTGACCGCATGATTGTGGGGATGGTCAAGTCGCGCATCCCCTACAAGATCACGTTTATTTTTTCGTCCACGCTGCGCTTCTTCCCGCTGCTGTTTGAGGAGATTGGCGCTATCATTCAGGCGCAGCGGCTGCGCGGGCTGGCGGTGGAGGATATGAACGCCATCCAAAAGGTCAAGGTGTATGCCAAGGTTGCTATCCCGCTTATCCTGAGCGCCATGGTCAAATCGCAGCAGCTGGAGGTGGTGCTGCAATCGAAGGCGTTTTCCGGCTCGCCCGACCGCACTTACCTGCACAGTTCCGACCTGACCCGCACCGATTATCTGCTGGGGGGCATCTTTCTATTCCTGTTTGCCCTGGTGTTGGCGCTGTATTTTCTGTACGGGGTTGGCAAATACAGCGTGCCGTTTATTGCATGGGAAGCATAAGAGATGCCGACACTGACCAGCCGCAACGGTTCGCTGACGTATGGCGCAGGGTATCCCACCCTGCTGATTAACGACCAGCCGCGCATTATGGACCAAGACCCACGTGTGAAAGACGAATTGATGGCGGGCAGGGTGGATTTGCTGGTGGAGATTGCCCGCCGGGGGGCAGCGCTGGGCGCCGATATGGCCGCTGTTCTGGTCACGGATGTGGATGTGGATGAGGTGGAGATGCTGCCGCGCGCCGCGGTGGCAATCCACAACGCGCTGGGCTGTCCGATTGGACTGGACACGCGCAACCCTGAGGCGCTGGCAGCCGCGCTGGAGGCGATGCGGCCCTACCGTTGTTTTGTCTCTTCGGTGAGCGGCGAGCCGGGCGTGATGGAGGCGATGCTGCCGGTGGTCAAACGCTATAACGCTGTGGTGGCGGGGATGCCGATGGGACGCTATTCGCACCTGGTGCCGATGAGCGTGGAGGGACGGCTGGCGGAGGCGCGTTATATCCTGGAGGTGTGCGCCGGGTACGGCATCCGCCGCGAGGATGTGGTGATGGACGGCATCTGCATGGCGGCTTCGACCCTGGTGGCGGGCGCCTTCCGCATCACGCTTGAGACGCTGGCAGCGTTCCACAGCCAGCTGGGCTGTGCCACACTGCTGGGGATTGGCAACGCCGGGCATGGTATGCCCGACCCGACACGCATTGATCTGGCGTTTTTGCTGGGCGCCATGCCCTGGGGGCTTGATTCGGCGCTGGTTGACCCGCGCACGGTGGCGCTGCTGGAAAGCGTGCGCGGGATGGATTTTTTGACCGAGCGCGACCCGACGGGCAAGCGTTATTTGCAGCACTGGCGCGCCAAGAATGGCAAGATAAGGGTGTAACCCGATGGGGCAAGCCGATGGGGCAAGCCGCATCTACGCATGTTTGTAGACGGGGCAAGCCGCATCCTACGGCATGCTTATGCCAAACGGCAGACTTCGACGCGGTTGCGCCCGTTCTGCTTGGCGGCGTAGAGCGCCCGGTCGGCGCAGTCGAGCATGGTTTCAAGGTTCACCAGCATCCCCTGCGCTGCCGCCAGCCCAATGCTGAGCGTAACGCGCCCGCTTCCACCCTGCGGCAGGGGGATTTCCAGCGCGGCGATGTTCTGACGCAGACGCTCGGCGGCTTCGCGCGCCTCGTAGCTCTGTGTTTCGGGAAGCAGGGCGACAAACTCCTCGCCGCCGTAGCGCGCCAGGATGTCCATGCGGCGCAGGGCGGCGCGGCTGGTCTCTGCCACGGCGCGCAGCGCCTGGTCGCCCGCCAGGTGACCGTAGCTGTCGTTGAATGACTTGAAGCGGTCAATATCTATCATCAGCAGACTGAGCGGTTTGTCGTAGCGGCGGGCGCGCTCGCACTCGTTTTCGGCGAGGGCAAAGAAATGGCGGCGGTTGTAAAGCCCGGTCAGCCCGTCGGTAACCGCCAGCTCTTCCACACGGGCAAACAGCAGGGCGTTGTGCAGCGCCACCGCCACCTGGGCGGCAAAGGCTTCCGCCAGGGAGGCATCCTGCTGGCTGAAGCAGTTTTTTTCTTTACAGGCAAGGTTGAGCACGCCGATCACCTTGTTTTGGGCGATCAGCGGCGCACCCAGCCATGCGCGGACCTCATCGTGCGGCGACAAACACAGGTGGATGTCGTGCTGGCGCACGTCATCAATCACCAGCGGGCGGCGTGTGCGCATGATGACGGTGTTGGGGTGGCTGGCATCCAGCGGGATGTGCTGCCCGATGACCTGCGCCGGGTTGTCAAAGCCGTGTACGCCGATCAGTTCCAGCTTGCTGTCGCCGCGCACCAGCAGAACGCCTGCCAGGTCAAAGCGCAGCACTGCCTGCAGATGTTTGAAAATCTGTGCCAGCACTTCCTCCAGCTCCAGATGCGCCCCAACTGCCAGCCCGGCAGCGCGCAGGGCTTCGGTCTGACGCATGGCGCGCTCCATCTGGCGGTAGAGATGTGCATTTTGGATGGCGGCGGCGGCTTGATTGGCAAACGCCATCAGCCGCTCGGCGTGCGCGGGGGTGAAGAAGCCCGCCTTGCGGCTGAAGAGGTTGAGAAACCCCAGTGTGTTATCTTGCAGACGGATGGGCGCGGCGGCGTAGGATCGAAAGATGCGGTTGAGCCTGGTTTTGACCCAGCGCGGGTCGCGGCGGATGTCTTCCACCCACACCGGCTGGGCGTTGTGCGTCATCCAGAGGTAGAGCGGGGTATCTTGCAGCGGCAGGGCAACCCATTCGACAAACTCTCCCAGCCCCATGCGGGCATTCTCCCGCGCCGCAGCCACCTCCACCATGCCGACCTCGTTGATCAGTGAGATATTAGCGGCGTCGTGTGCCACTACTCTCTCCACGTGTTCCAGCATCTGCGCCAGCACCTCCTCCAGCCGCAGGGACTGCGTCAGGGCTGCGGCGCTGTCGCGCAGTGCCTCTGCCAGGGTGCGCTGTTCGCGCTCGTTCTGCTCTGCCTGCTTGCGCTCGGTGATGTCGCTGGCAATGAGCAGCAGGTGCGGCTCGCCGCCGCTGGCAAAGCGGGTGAAGAAACAGTCGATCCAGATGGACTTGCCGAAGGTGGTGGTGATGGCAAGCTCGCCGCGCTGGCTTTTGCCGCTGCGCAGGCATTTTTCCGCCAGCGCCAGCAATCCGTACTTTTTCCACGATTCGATCTTGCGAAAGTTCTGCTGCAGCAGCTGCTCCACCGTTGCCCCCACCGCCCGCGCCGCGGCTTGGTTTGCCAGCACACACTGCCCGTCGGGGCGGTATGCCAGAATGCCTACCGGCGAGTGGTCAATGATTGCCTGATTGAGCTGGCGGGTCTCTTCCAGCTGCGTTTGGACGCGCTTGATCTCGGTGATATCGCGCCCGGTGGCGATGATTTCCACCAGCCGCCCATGCTCGTCGTAGCGCCCGATGTCAATCCAGTGCACACAGCGCAGTTCGCCGTTGGCGCCGGTGTGCCAGTTTTCGCCCTCGCTGAGGGGCAGGCTGGGGCGCAGGTTGGCAAGGATGGAGTCCAGCACCTGCTGGCGTTTTTCGGGGGTGATGTGCGGCAGTTTCTGCCCCACAGGGGTGGCGGGCGGCAGCAACCCCAAAAGCTGGCAGTAGGCAGGATTGGCTTCGACGATGGTGCCGTCGGGTAAAAAGCGCACCACCAGTTCGTCCCGATGCGGGAGGACAAAAGTGCCGTATGCGTCCTGCGGGGTGGCGCGGCGTCCTCTAGGGCGCGCTTTTTTGGTGAGGGACTGCTCTAACAAAGCTGACGTATTTCGCTCTCTTCACGGGAGATTGTGCCGCGTTCAAAAAGATGCTTAACACTATTATACGCAAAATACAGCGCAAGCGCGCGGGGTTTTTATGTCAGCGGCAGACACAGGGTGAAGGTGCTGCCCTGGGCGGGGGTGCTCTCGGCGGTCAGCTGACCGCCGTGCGCCGCGGCAATCTCGCGGGCGATGGTCAGCCCCAGCCCCATCCCGTCCGAATTGTGGCGCACCTCGCGCCCGCGGTAGAAAGGTTCGAAGATGAAAGCCAGTTCTTCAGGGGGGATGCCTTTGCCGCTGTCGCGCACACGCAGCAGCAGACTGCCCTCCGCCGCCTCAGCCGTTACTTCCACCTCTCCGCCGGACGGGGTGTAGCGGATGGCGTTGCTGATCAGGTTGCCCAGCGCCTGCCCAATGCGCTGCGGGTCAAACACCGCCTCCGGCAGGTCAGGGGCGATGTGCGTCTGCCAGCGCAGACCCTTGCGCTGGGCTTCTTCGCCCCATGGGGCAAGCAGGGGCGGCAGCCATTGCGCCACGGTCACCGGCTGGCGTTCGAGTTCGAGCGGTTTTGCGTTGCCCTCCAGGCGTGCCAGGTCGTCGAGCATGCGCCGCAGGGTGCGCACCTCGCGCTCCATGCCTTGCAGCAGTTCGGCGCGCAGGGCGGGCTTTTTCACCGCGCCGCTGTTGAGTGCCTGGATGGCAGACAGCAGCGCTCCCAGCGGACGCCCCAGCTCGTGCACCGTGTTGGCAAGCTGGCGGCGGCGCAGTTCTTCGGAGGAGTGCAGCCGGTCGAGCAGGGTGTTGAACGCCCGCGCCAGCAGGCGCACCTCGCCCGGACCTTCCTCGCGCAGCGTCTGCGGCGGCGCGCCGCCTTCGGCAAGCTGATACACCGCCCGGCTGGCGTTTTTCAGCGGGCGCTCCACATCGCGCGCCAGCAGCAGCCCCAGCAGCAGCCCGCCAATCACACCTGCCAGCGACACCCACAGCGTGATGCGCCCCAGCAGTTCCGAACGGGCATACAGCCCAGCCAGCGGGTTGGTCAGCCAGACAAACCCCACCAGCTGCCCGTCGCGGCTGACCACCGGCACGATCACATCCGAAATCTGCGTGCCGTAGTAGCGCACCTCGGCGCGCGGCTCTTTTGCCAGCAGGCTTTGCAGGTCGGGCATGGCATACACCTTGCCGACAAACTGGGCGTCGCGGGCATCGCTGGAGACCACCAGCCGCCCCTGCGGGTCGAAAAGCATCAGTTTAGCGCTCAGGCGCGGGCTGATGCGCGCCGCAAACGCCTGCGCCTGGGCTGGGTCTTGCCAGATTTCCACCGACGTGATGGAAGCCTCAGCCACCAGCACCGCCTGACGGATGAGTTCGTTGGCAATGCCCGCCAGCACCACCTGGGTTTGCAGCAGGAAGTTGATTGCCAGCGCCACGATGGGGACGATGACCAGCACGGGCAGCAGGATGCTGATGAAGAGACGGGCGCGCAGCGAATGCACTTCACCCTCCGACGGGGACATATTTGTAGCCGCGCCCGCGCACGGTCAGCAGACGCTGCGGGGCGTCGGGGTTGGTTTCGATTTTTTCGCGCAGCCAGCGGATGTGGACATAGACCACCTGCGGCTGTCCGGCAAATTCTGCGCCCCACACCTGCGCAAGAAGATCATCGGTGGTCACCAGCTTTCCGGGGCGGCTTGCCAGGGCATACAGCAGGTCGAACGCGCGCGGCGAAAGCTCCAGCGCACGCCCGGCGAGGGTGGCGGTGTGCGTTTCGGGGTCAATAAACAGGTCGCCAGCCTGGACAGCGCGGCTGGCAGGGGCGGCTTGGGCAGATGGGGCGGTGCGGCGCAGTACGGCTTTGATGTGCGCCAGCAGGACGTCAAAATCGAACGGTTTGGTAACGTAGTCGTCTGCCCCCAGTTCCAGCCCCAGCACCTCGTCCAGTTCGCGCCGCCGCGCGGTGAGCAGGATGACCGGCAGGTGCATGTCCTCGCGCAGGATGCGCAGGGCGTTGAGACCGTCCATGCCCGGCAGACCGATATCCAGCAGCACCAGGTCGGGCGGCTGAAGCCGCGCCATCTGGATAGCGTCCTCGGCGCTGGCGGCGGTGCGCGTCTGATAGCGGCTGCGCTCGAGGTTGAACGCCAGACTGCGCCGCAGCAGGTCGTCGTCATCCACAATCAAGATAGAAGCTGCCATCTTTGCCCAACATCCCGGCTGGATTCATTATATCACGGTGGGGGGAGGAAGCCTGCCGCGCGGCTTGTTTTCCTCGTTGTGTCCGGGCTGGTGACATCCATCGCCAAAAAGGGTGAGCATCTCATTTTACTTTTTCTGCGCAGTGGTGCTATACTTCTTTCAATCGGGGGTTTTTTTTTACAGCGCTTATCCTTGTTGCCTTTATTCGTACCCGGAGGAGATTATGGAAAATATGTTGCCCCCCAAAAAAGACCACGCCGGTTTTGCCATTGCATCGCTGGTGGTGGGAATTCTCAGCCTGTGCCCGGGCGTCTTTCTCGCTTGCCTCGGCTGGCCTTTGGCGCTGGTTGCCATTGTGCTGGGAATCCTTGGATTGAAATCCTCGCGGCGCACGCTGGCGATTGTCGGTATTGTGCTGGCTGTGCTTGCCATCCTTGCCGGGTGCGTCTATTTTATCTACGCTGATCTTGGCGGGGAGGAGCTGCGCGGGCTGCTTAAGACTTTCGGCGGGCTGATGGAGACACTGCGCCATCTGCTCCAGACGATCATCGGGCGGTGAGTGGAGGCAAAGATGAGAAACCGTTGCTGTTTGAACAGACGTTGTGGTGTGTGGGGGGTCATCAGCGTGCTGCTGCTCGTCTCGCTGGCGTGCGGAACAGGCGGCAGTGATGATAGCGGGCAGACGCTGGAGCAGACGCGCCAGGCGCTGCAGGGGACACAGCTTGCCATCCAGGCGCTGGCGCAGACCGTCCAGGCAACTGCCCTGCCCAGTGAGCCGCCTCCCCCGCCGACCCCGGTAGTGCCCACCAAGCCGCCCCAGCAGCCAACGCAGAGCACCAAGCCGACCCAGCAAAAACCCAATCTGCCGCAGCCCGCGGCGGGTGTTGCCACCTTTGATCTCACGGTGGTCAACCGCAGTGCAGACCGCACCATCTGCTATCTGTATGCGGCGCCCAGCAGCAGCGACAGCTGGGGCGACGACCTGCTGGGTGGGCAGAAGACGATTCCCCCCGGCGCTTCGGTGACGGTCAAAAAACCCGGCGGTGTATATGATATCTCGGTGGATGACTGCAACGGCAACAACCTGGCGGAGGAATACAACATCAAGCTTACCAAAGCGCTCACCTGGACGTATTGGGGCGCGGCGGCGGGCGCCAAAGCGGTTTGCGGCGATCAGGTGTGCAGCGCAGGTGAGACTGCCGCCGCATGTCCGGCCGACTGCGGGGGAGGCGGCAGCGGCTTCTGCGGCGACGGCGTGTGCGGCACGTATGAGAACACGTGCAACTGCCCTGAGGACTGCGGCAGTGCCTGCGGCGACGGGATGTGCGCGGATACGTGCGGCGAGGACGCTACCACTTGCC
>JABLWW010000002.1 GCA_013178295.1 Anaerolineae bacterium
TCCAATTCATCTTGAGTAATCTGTGGGGCAATCAACCACAATCTTACAGACTGGTAAATATTCATTTTTTCTCTTTGTTTGCGTTACTTTAAGACTCAGCCAACCGGTGAGAAAAGATAATGTTCTTCCAAATCACGTTGTTTTTGGTAAATAGCCTGATAACCTGCGGCAGAGAAAATATCCAGAACTTCTTCTTTTGTTGAGGAAAACCCAAGCAGCAGTTTAGGATGTATTTCTATAAACACATATTTGGGCAAATGGCTGTTAAGGAGATTAACCATCCCCCGCAAAGCCAAAATCTCTGCTCCTTCGATGTCCATCTTAATGACATCCGGTGCTGGTAGCTCACCCGAATTGACTTTTTCATCGAGTGTATACGTCTCTACTTCGACTTCCTCCGTAAAACCTGTATTCACCAAAGACGGAGATTTGCCCGCGGTCCCATCAGTAAAGAGCTTTAACACCCCACCCTTATCCGAAACTGCCCAAGGAATCACAATGACATTCGTCAATTCATTCAACATAATGTTGCGCTCCAAGTGTTGCCGAAAGCCCACATCCGGCTCAAATGCAAACACCTGGCGGCATTTCCTGGCAGCATGAAGCGAATACACTCCAATACACGCTCCAATATCAAACAAAATATGACGAGAAGACAGCTTTTCCAACAAAAAACGTACATCTTCCTCTTCTTCGGTGACTCGATAACGTTCTGTTGGATTTGTAACCCTGAACTTCACCCCTGAAGGGAAAATAGCTTTGTAGAGAAAAATCGAAGGATAGTGATCAGGGTATCCATCTTCCACTACCTTGGAATCCGCTGCTATTTTCTTTTGCTGGATCAGGTTATATAGACGGTTAGAAATCTCATCTGATGGATCAAGACGCAAAGCTTGCAGAATGATCTTCTCCGCCGCCTCCAATTCTGCAGCCATCACCAGCACACTCGCCAGATTAGAGTATGCCAAAACCGAATTTGGCTGCAGAGCCACCAGCCGCTGAAACACCAACTGCGCCTCTCTCAATTTTCCAAGCTTGCCAAGCACAGTGCCATACGTATTCAATAGCATCACATCCTGAGGAAAGCTCGCCACCGCACGCTGCAACCAATTCTCAGCGGATACCATATCATTTCGCTCCAAAAGCCCCCGAACATAAGCAAGTATTTTCTCGGGTGAAAACTCAAAAACCGTCCTACCGTCTCTAGCAGAAACTTCCGACTGAAACAGGTCCGGTGCATCTGCTCTCAGATCTCTACCCACCATTGCACGATATATCCCTGAACATTTCTCTGCCAAAGCGGAGGTTCGCAAAGAATGATGTCGCCTGTAAATCTCCAAATAAAGTTTCTGGATCGTTTCAAGTGTCAGTTGATTGCGTGATGTCCCCCTCTGTTTTACCTCATACTCCGCAGTAACGACAGGAACATGAACAAACTTACCTGCAGACGCCAAACGTATCAACCATTCCCAATCCTCAAGAGCTGCCAGTCCTGTATCAAACCCACCAACAGAAGCAAGCACCTCTCGTCTAAACATCAACGTAAGAATAGGGATATAGTTATATGCCAAAAGATTTTCAAAGTTAAAGTCCTCGGAATAAGTTACCTTGCGTTCGACTTCTTTTGGGCTCTCTGTGGAATAATCGAACACAGCTTCAATCGCATCAGTATAAGCTGCAACCACCTCTCTATTGTTCTTTTCCAAACAATCAACTAAAGTACGAATATGATGTGGATAAAATACGTCATCATCATCCAAAAAAGTAATGTATTTCCCCTGTGCTACAGAAAATCCTGTGTTTCGCGCCGCCCCAGCTCCTTGATTATGCTCATGAACGATATACCTGATTGCGCGCTCTTTCTCAAAATCGCGGATAACCCCACGAACATCCTCACCAGCATCATTGACAACAATGACCTCTAAATTGGAATAACTTTGCTGGGCAATAGAAGCCAAAGCACGTTGAAGATATTGTGGGCGATTATATGTAGGAACAACAACCGAAACCAGGGGAGGCTCAAGCAACTGATGTATGGCCACAGCGCTCTCAAAACGTTCCAAATAATACCCCCCTGGATGAGGTTTGGAGCCGTCCTCTGCGCGCCAATACTTTTCTCTGGCACGCTCCGATTCAACAGCGGCATATTGTGGAAATTGATGTTCTACACTTTCCAACGACTCATAATATAAACCTAGCACCTCAGGGATATGGAAAAACTCTGTCTTATCCGAGACGCGAAGCCAAAAATCATAATCTCCAGCGACTTTATAATCTTCTCCAAATAACCCATATTTTTCGTGCAGTTCTCTTCTCCACATTGGCTGGGGACCAATGAAACACACCTGGAACAATAATTTTCGGTCAAATTCAGGCCAGCGAAACCTTCCCACTAATGGAGCTGTTTCCAAATTTGAATTTTCCTGCCTCGTCACCGCACTGTCAAAATACACCACCCCAACTCGCTCATCTTGCTCAAGAACTTGAATCATTTTTTCAAACGCCTGGGGGTGATGACGGTCATCTGTATTAGCGTTGGTAATATACTTCCCGCGCGCAATTCGAATCGCCCGATTCCATGCTGCATATATGGTCTCGCGCTCTTCAGTCCGAATGTATATAATATTTGAATATTGACGTTGAAATGTTTCAACTATCGCACGCTCGTTCTGTTCTGATCCACTATCTACCACAATAATCTCAAGATGATCTGCGATCGTCTGATTTTCCAGATCTTGCAAGCAACCAGCTAAAAACTTCTCCGAATTGTAAGTCGATACAATTGCCGAAACAATCACCTCGCCTTTGGAAGACTCGCCAACCCTCAATAAAGGCAAATCCTTCGACGCCCTCTCGATGATATTGAACAAATTCTCCCGAAATAGGTCAAAGCTGCTTTCTTGAATCTTCTTTCTACCTTTTTCAATCAGATCCATTCTCTTCTTTTCATCTTGCCACAAAAGCAACATACCTTGCTGAATAGATTCCGCCGAGAAAGGATCAACCAACAAAGCAGCATCGCCCACCTGTTCTCTCACACCCCGTATATCAGAGGTGATCACAGGACAATCAAAATGCCATGCCTCTATGATGGGAATGTTTGTTGGGCCAAAAAACGTCGGGAAAACCAAAGCAACAGCCATAGAGTAAAGAGCGGGTACATCCTCCTCAGGGACATACCCCAAGTAGTGTATTAGATCAGCAACCCCCAGTTGCCGAGACAGGGTTACACAGTTTTGAAATACTAAATCTCTGCGCTCATGCCTTGGCCCCGTATTTGAACCGGTAAGGACAAGAGGAATTTCTAAACCATATTCAACCCGCAGATTATGAAGTGCGTGAATCAGTCTCGCATGATTTTTGTGAAGCCAAAATTGAGCCGGGTAATATAGATATTTGTCAGGAAGCTGATACTTTTCCTTCACAGACCGGTTTTGTTGGACATTTCTGTAACTGTTTACTTCCAACGCGCAAGTGTAAGGTAGGGGAAACACTTTCTCCGCGCTGATTAAGTCGCCATAACAATTGAGCACATCTTCTTTGCCAACTTCAGAATCAACCAAAACTCCAGAAGCAAAATGAACACTATTTGCAAACAAATACTCACGCCGAAACCATTCCCCCTCCGCCGAAACCTCTGGAAACTCAGGCTGCAAACGGTGCTGAAGATCATGCACTGCTGTCAAATATGGAATTCCAGCTTCAAAGGAATAAAAAGAGGGCGCCGGGTATAACATCAAGCTCACGTCAAAGGAACAGAGAAAATTCCTAAGCCGCCGATTAAACCCTTTTTCCTTAACGAGCACAGAGCAACTGCCATCCTGTGTCCCACCTGACATAGACAAAACTGGTATATCCTTTGGAAAAATGACAACCTGCCAATCAGACTTTAAACCCCGAACCATTTGAGCAGCAGTGTCCTTAGAAAGAAAAAGCGCTTTTTCTCCAATATTCCAATTGTCTAACGCGCGAATAACTGCTTGCGTGTATTGAAAAAGACCACCCCCAACATGCGAATGCAAAGATAAAACACCTATTTTCATTCGTTTCACAACCCTCTTCGTTGGTTGCCTTATCCCTTCCTGCCTTTTTGCATAAGGCAAAATTCTACATAATCCGCCTGCTTAACTTTCCCCACCTTGCGAAGACATCGTATGCGCAAACTCTGTAACTGTTCAATCTCCGCATCCAAATACATTGCCTTGTCCAAATAATCAAGCGCTTTGGAATAATCCTCAGAAACCAGAAAATCTACCGCCTTGTTAAAAAACGACGCGGCACGTTTCCGAATGATTTGTTCCGTTGAAAGTCCCTCGTCAGAAGGAACAGTTACAGCAGCGAGCGTTTTCATCAAACCACTAATGACTTCCACATCTTCGCAATTTCTGCACTCTCACGAGTCTCGGCCTTCAATCTACCCTCCTCACCCAGCTTTTGGCGAAGAGAAGAGTCCTCATACAATTGCTTGAGAATTCGATACCAGCCGCCGTTCCTATCAACAAAAATGCCACCCACACCCCATTCCTGATATGCAGGTATTTTTGAGGCAACCCACGGAATACGGCGGATGCCCGCCTCCATCACACGCACATCCGAGCGCGCATATCCATAAGGAGTGCGTTTGACCGGGCAGAGGAAAACATCGAATTGAGATAAAACATAAGGATAATCATCAAACGACGTGAAAGGCAGATACAAAACCCGTTCTTCAGAAAGTTCATCAAAAATTTTGACTGCTTCTATATCTCCCCCCACGACCAACAATGCCTTTCGATGCTCTCGAATAAATTTTGTAACTTCACCTTTTAACAGCATCAGATTACCGCGCTCCGTAGGTAAATCGATCCACCCCACATTGAACGTACGGTGCTTGGGAGCTGGCCTGTCCCACTGCGCATTATCCTTGCTCCAACCATTTGGTATAACTTCCACGCGACGGGTATAGGTCTTATAACGGTCGGCAAGGATTGAGGAAGACACAGTAACCACATCGGCTACGTTCAACATTTTTTCAAAAATTTCTAAAGCTCTGGGATGTCCCTGCCCAACGATATTGAAGCCCGGGTGCGTGGCTGGCAAATTGTGAAAATCCTCATCAATGTCAACAATAATCCGCTTCCCAGCGCGCATACATGCCTGAAAAGCATCCACCCACTCCTGTTTCAAGTGCGGACGAGAAAAGATAAACGTATCAGAAGAAGATATATCTTGAGAGTCTACATCACTGACATATTTGACCGACAAACCATTGTGCTGTAACGCCTGTGCCACGATCATCAACCGCGCCGCAGTAGCAAACTCAAATCCAGCATAAAAAACCACTTTTTTATCGCGAGCCATGCTAATGCGCAATCCTATGTCTTCCACTTTTGGCATCGTGCCATCGGCCGACGAAACTTTTGGCAAAAACGGCTGTTTGCCATCGCTTTGCTCCAAAGAAGATAATTTTGCAATCGCCCTTTGAGCAACTTCATTTTCTGGCTGGAGGTTAAGCACATACTCATATAGCTGTATAGCAGAAGAATGCTGCCCGCCTTCCTCAAAAGTTGCTGCCAGAATCAAAACGGCTTCTATGTCCTCAGGGTCTTCCTCAACCAACGACAAGAGAATATCCAACCCCTCGCGCACATGCTCCTCTTGCTTAACACACACAACCGCAAGACTCTTTTGTGCCAGGCGAAACGCAGGATCAATAGCCAAAGCCTTTCGGTAAGCCGTTTCTGCATGTTTCAGATCATCCATAGCCACATAAGCCAAGCCCAAACTATGAAGCGCCTCTGGCGAGTCAGGCAATAGAGATACAAGCTTTTCAAAACAAGCTACCGCTTCTTCTGCTCGCCCTAATTGCAACAAACAAACACCCAACCCGTTAAGTAATCCGGGATGTTCTGGTTGAAAACGTTGCGCCTGAACCAACTTTTGGTATGCTGCCAACCAATTACCGCTATCCGCCGAGAGGTTTGCTTGCTCTATTAACTCATCAATTTGTTCCGATGCCATAGAAATCGTCCTTTTCAGCAACTTTTTGACATCCCAAGCACAATGCCTGCATAACAATCAAATCATATATGATTCAATCAAAAAAATCAAAGAATTTTCTGTAAAAAATCAGAACATTTCCTTTTCCACCAGCCCGGTATACGGACCTTGTTTTATTTCCAAAAACACCGTATCCTCCAGACAGCGAAAACCATGTCCGCCAGCTACAAGGATAATCAGGTCACCAGCCTTCAGCAGCCAGGAACCCAGCGCAGATTTATCCAGGGCATACAAATCAACGATTGCTCTTCCCTTTTGGACAAAAAGCGCCTCAGAAGTCCCCACCAGATGACGCTGGATGGGTAAGTGGATATGCCTCTTGACCTCACCACCTTCCGGGTAGACAACAAACCCTACCTGTTGATAGTAACTTTCGGGGGTTACAAAAGTAGTCTTATCCGGCAAATTACCTGGGCGGATAATCGTGGCAATATGCTGATCATGCCAGGTAATATGCTCAATCGTCTCACCAGTCTCTCTAATGTCATCCATGTTTTGGTATATCCTCCATCGCCATTTGTAAAGCCAGCCGCCAGTGCGGCAGTTTTAAACCAAAGGTCGAGAAAAATTGGGTGCAATCCAGCGCACTCATTGGCGGGCGTCTGGCAGGAGCAGGAAACTCAGCGGAGGAGACCGGCAACAATTCAACCTGCCTGTCCCCGGAGGTCAGCCCTGCAAGCTCTAGAACCGCCTGTGCCCACTCAAAACGGCTGACGGCACCATCCCCCGCCAGATGATAAACACCCTTCCGTTCGTTAACCCAGCGATAGATATCCCCCATCCCCATTGCAATCAATTGGGCGCAAATCTCCGCCAGCAGCCGTGACCATGTGGGGCTGCCCACCTGATCATCAACCACCCGCACGACCTTGTTCTGGCTCGCCCATGTCAACACCTTATTGACAAAGGTATCCCTCCGCAGGCTATACACCCAACCCGTACGCAAGATGAGATACGCCCCATCCATGTCCTGAATAGCTCTCTCTCCCTCAAGTTTTGTCATGCCGTACACATTGAGCGGCAAAGGAGTATCCGTTTCAACATACGCCGAAGACTTGTTGCCATCAAAAACATAATCGGTCGAAAAGTGAATAAACGCCACCCGTCGTTTTTTTGTCTGCCGCGCTATTTCGGCTGGAGCCGCCGCGTTCACCAGATGCGCCCGCTGCCGTTCTGTCTCAGCGCGATCTACTGCAGTATAAGCAGCTGTGTTGATCACCACATCTGGCTGATAAACATCCAAAAGCTCAGCAACAAGCTCCGTGCGCTCCAGGTCAAGCTGGTCACGTCCCAGCGCAATCACATCCCCAAAACAGCATAATGTGCGTTGCGCTTCCCAACCAACCTGACCATTCTTGCCCAGAAGGAGCAATCTCATGGCAAACGCCGTTTTTCTTCGAGCAAACGCAACAGATAAGCCCCATAACTGTTATTTGACATCTTCTCTGCCAAAGAACGCAAATCATCCGCCGAGATATATCCGTTGCGATAGGCAATCTCTTCAGGGCAGGCAATCATCAAGCCCTGCCGGTCTTCGACTGCCTGAACAAAATTAGCCGCCTGCAAGAGTGATTCATGCGTGCCGGCGTCCAGCCAAGCAATCCCTCTACCAAGCACTTTGACATACAACTTCCCCTCGTTAAGGTACAGGCGATTCAAGTCTGTAATTTCCAGCTCTCCTCGTGCCGAGGGCTTGAGGGTTTTAGCAAGATCACACACACGCTCATCATAAAAATACATTCCAGGCACCGCATAATTCGAGCGCGGTTTTGCCGGCTTCTCCTCAAGACTCAGCGCCCTATCCTGCGCATCAATCTCGATCACTCCATAGCGCTGCGGGTCGCGCACCGGATAAGCAAAAATGACTGCCCCTTGTTTGACCTGCGTGGCAGAGCGCAAAACTGGCGCCAGCCCGCTACCGTAAAAAATATTATCACCCAAAATAAGCGAAACAGGATTACCGTTGATAAATTCGCTCCCGATGAGAAATGCCTCAGCCAGCCCGCGCGGTTCCTGCTGCTCCGCATAGTGAAACGCAAGCCCCCATTGGCTGCCATCCCCCAGCAGACGACGGAAAAGCGGCAAATCCTCCGGCGTGCTGATCACCAGAATCTCGCGAATACCCGCCAGCATCAGCATTGACAGTGGATAGTAAATCATCGGCTTATCATATACAGGGAGCATTTGCTTGCTCACCCCCAAAGTCAACGGATGCAATCGCGTACCTTTGCCACCTGCGAGAATAATCCCTTTCATAGTTTATCCTCAGTCATACAACTCTGCCTCAGCAAATTTTACTCCTTTACAATCCTTCTCAGAAAGAAGCAGGGGGACACCAGCTAACAAAGGCCATTCAATGGCAAGCTGCGGATCAGACCACAAAATAGTACGTTCCCATTGAGGAGCATAATAGTCTGTGGACTTATAAGCAACTTCTGCCCACTCACTCAACACGTAAAAACCATGTGCAAAACCAGCCGGGATCCAGGTCTGCAAACGATTTTCCGCCGAAAGGCGAACCCCTACCCATTTCCCAAAAGTTGGCGAGCTGCGCCGCAAATCTACCGCCACGTCATACACTTCCCCAACCAGCACCCAGACCAGCTTTCCCTGAGGTTGTCGGATTTGGTAATGTAAGCCGCGCAAGGTTCCCTGTCGAGAGCCTGAGTGGCTATCCTGCACAAATTCGGCGTTCAACCCCGCCTCGGCATATCGCCTTTTATGATATGTCTCCAAAAAAAATCCCCGCTGATCACCAAAAACTTTGGGATTTATGATCAACACTGAGGGAATCGGTGTTGCCAGAATTTCCATACCCGCTTACAGCACATTATTCCAGCGAACGGGCAATGCGAAACCCCAGAGACGGGGAGACATAATCAGGAATGTTGCCCTCCCGCGCAGCACAGCGTGCCAGCTTACGGGTATAATTCCATGCCCCGCCACGCACAACATAGCGATACTGCTCGCCACGCGCAGGTGGCGGGGGATCGGGATCATAGGGATAGGGCAACAGCGGGCTACTTGTCCACTCCCACACATTTCCGCACATATCCACCGCACCCATCGGGCTGACACCAGCAGGGACATACACATCTACCGCCGATGTTCCCTCCAAACCACTTTCCAAGGTATTACAACGCCACGGATCAAAATCTTCTCCCCACGGGTAAATACGTCCATCCACGCCCCGGCAAGCCTTTTCCCACTCTGCCTCTGTTGGCAAACGATACTCCCGTTTGGTCGCTTTGCTCAACCAGTTACAATAGGCAACCGCATCATGCATTGACACCCCAACCACAGGATGCCGCTGGGTGCCCTCTGTGTATCGAAAACCAATCCACCCCTTAGGTAGCTTGTAATTACTCTGGTAAATAAAAAGATAATACTCTTCATTCGTCACCGGGTATTTCCCAATCTCATAGGCTGGCAAATCCACCCAATGCTGCGGCTGTTCGATGTTAAACATGCCATCTTCATGCCACTCGCGTGCCCAATCCTCTTTCCAGTACAAGCGCATAATTTGTTCATCACTGGTACCCATAATAAACTCACCCGCAGGCACAACCACCATTTCAGGAAGCGGCACCTGAGCAGAGCTCTCCATGAGTCTCACAGTTGCTTTTGGTTTCTTTTTCTGAGGCGGGAACGACATTGCCATGGACTGTTTCTCCTGGAGTGATTTTTACGGATAACCGCTGATAAATCAGTTATGGATGCTACTGTATTTTAGCATAAGTTAAAGTATAGTATTTAACCGCCATTTTGCAACAGATTTTCGAAAAAACCCTGTAGAAATCTCAGCTTTTTTTGCGGGCATTCGGCATTGTTAACACCTTACGAATGACACGCTGCCAGGCTTTTGACCACGACTGACTTTCTCTCAGCATTGCCTTCTGATGCCCTGCTTTTGCCAGCCGCGCCCGCAGTTCCTCATCCTGCACCAGACTCTGCATGTTTGTGTACCATTCATCTAACGTATACGCGATCAAGCCTCCGCTCCCCCACAACAGATGACTGGCTATCGGTGAAGCCACCCACGGGAGACGTCGTATCCCCGCTTCCACCAGACGGCGGTCTGAGCGCAGCTGATTAAACGCCGTGTCATACATTGGCACCAAAACCACGTCCATCTGCGCCAAAACACCAGGATAATCATCCACATCTGCAGGAGGAAGAAGCGTCTTGCGCGCTTCAGGAACACTATCAAAAAGCTGATAAGCTTCAATATCCCCATAAATCACCAGGCGCGTATGCGGAAACTCCCGCAACACACGAATGATTGCCCGCCGTATGGGCGCCACATCCTGCAATTGCCCTCTGAGAAGATTCAAGCCAAGGTTAACCGTCAAGCGGGCAGAGGGGGGACGTAGCCACAAGTGATTCTGCTGACTCCAGCCTTCCGGCAACACCTCTGTCTGGCAACCCTTGTTGCGAAACACATCTGCCAGCCCTTCCGAAGCCACACAGACCATATCCGCCAACTGCAAAACAGCCTGATAGGAGCGCACCCGCTCGGTAGTTGTCATGCCCATTTTCTCATGGTCCGGATGTTCTATCGGGAGCATTTCGAAGTCCATGTCAAAATCCACCACAATAGGAATACCACATGCCGCTGCAGATGCCATGCCTCGCATCAAGTTCTGGTCAATATGTGGATTGCGGACAATCATCAGATCACACCCCTGATAAGATTGGCTTTTTGCCTCCGTCTCACGGGTCAAATAATACCCAGCATACGAAAGGGCATCCACCAGCGCACCCAGACGATATGGCGACTCGTGAGAATCAAACCCCGCCGCAACGATACGCAACTGTTTGGATAGAATGGGAGACTCCACATCTGTCTGTACGTCCGTGTTTTTAGTTTGCAAATCAAGCTGGAGCAACACATTGGCTAGCAAATTTTGCAATGAGTCCGCCAAATCTGTTTTGCCATCTGCGCGCGCCTGACGGATGTTAATCTCAATGAGAGCTGGCAACAAAACATCAATTTCGTCCAGATGTTCTGCTACTGCAAGCGCCGGGGATGGGCTTTTGAGATAGGCATCCAGAAGGGATCCGGCTTTTATGACTTCCTCTTCCGAAACAGGTGTCGCACGCCCTGTCAGACGCTGGATCAAATGCGCCACAGCCTGAGGATCAGTGGGTGCACCCGCAGGGGCACTGGTCCCATCTACTTGATCGCCAGCCGCCAACATCTCAATGCGGCGTTGAATGTCTCGGCGCTCCGGGAAAACGCGCGAGGCTTCGCGATACATTGCAAGAGCTGCCTGGCGCTCATTGACAACCAGATAAGCATCCCCCAAAACAAGCATGGAATCAACATCTTGAGGATACTCGCTCAGGATACCCGAAAAAATCCGCAGAGCCTTATCAATTTGATTCTGCCTTAAATATTGACGCCCCTGTTCTTTCAGACGCTGAAGCCTATCCGTGTCCTGAGGCTGCAAAAGGTCTCTCATTTGTCTTCATCCGGAATAGCCTGCCCCATCAGGAAATCCCTCAAGCCTTTCATCCCAACACCAGAAGCAGAGGTCAACTGTTCAGCAATAATGCTCTGTTCGCGCACAGCCTCAAACAGCTCGAAGCGCACAATAGGGATATCACGCGGCGCATCAATACCCAACCTGACTTGGTCACGATCAATCGCCAGGATGGTAACAATGATGTTATCGCCGATGACGAGGCTTTCATCCTGTTTACGGCTTAGGACCAGCAAGCGATTTTCTCCAGATGTAATTATACCCTACTGCAATGTATCAAAAAGGGATAACGCAGTATTTGTACGCCCTGTTATATTAAGCACAGTTTGATATATCTTTTCTTGATTCAACACTTCGGAGATTGCCTCAGCCATGTTAACATCTTCGTTCTGCGAAAGCAGAGATTTAATCTCCAAGATGGCTTTATCTGCACGGTCAAAACTATCTGAAAGGTTTTTCATCCTTGCGCCATTATCAGACGCGACCGTAGAGACACTGTTCAGCCATGTTTGCTGCGTGCGGTATTCGGTCTCAAGATATGTACGTTCCGGATAAGCCGGTGTTGTGTCGGGCTGGTCCAGCAAGACGTATTTCAGCCCTCCCATGCCATCCGGCACTAACGCGTGGGGGCGTGTATAATCCTCGGCATTAAGAATATCCCGCATCAGTATCATGTTATCAAACATGGTAGATATTTTTACTTTCTCACCAGTCACAGGGTCAGCCGGATCCGTAACAATGGTCTTGCCAAACGCTTCTCCTCCATTCACGTTGACCACCATGCTCTCGTTAGGGGCAATTTCGCGCAGCATGACATTGTCATCACCTGAATACATCACCCGGTCACGATAGTATGCGGGGTACACATTGGGAAGTGTGGGATCTATAGAAACATTCACGTTCTTTAGTTTTACAAACGTAGGATCAGGACCCGTTGGCGTTACAATGCGGTTACCCCCAACGACAAAAGTGGGAAACGGATCTGTGGGGTTTTCCACCGCAACCCGCACACCATACACCATGCGCGCGTTCGGATCCGGCGGAACCGTCGGATCACCCGTACTAAAAACTGGCGGGGAACCGGGGGTTACCGTAACAGCTACACCGCCAAACGGCGGGGGAGGCGCTGCTGGATCAATGTTCACCCCTTCAACTGTATAAGGCATTGTTGGATTGCCAAGATCATCCACCTGTATCCGAAAGCCATCAACAGTAATCTCCGGGCTGGAAGGATTCTCTGGATAGATATTTGTGGTGCTGTTGACGCGAAAATACGGCGGGCTGCCATCACCAGGGCGGAAGAAAGAAATCTGATTCCCATTCACAGTGATATTCAGCGGTTCGGCAGGGTCTGTGAGAACCTGAATCCCCCCCATGCGAATAGTGTTTGCTCCCTCATGGATAACGGGCATATTAGATTTGATATCTTTCACCTTGACGGCATCCACAGCCGCCGGATTGGTATCCAATCCCAACTCAATCAGATTGCTCTGCGAGATCAGTGTAAAAGGCTTTGTATCTGTCTTAAGCCCTGAAAAGATATATCGGTCGCGATCCTGAGCGTTCAACACTGAGAGCGACTGTTCCACCAGCCCCGCCAGTTCATTTCCCATGACACTACGCTCGTCCGGGCCTTGCGTATCATCCAGCCCTTTGATAATAAGCGTCTGCACTTTTTTCTGGATGGTAACCATTTGTTGCAGCGAAGTATCCGTCATCTCCTGCCAGGTTCTGGTGGATGACATGGTGCTCTGATACACCTCAATATGCGTGATGGTCGAACGCAACGCCATATTCTGGGTGGTAACCGCCGGGTTTTCAGAAGCACGGGCATATTTCTTCCCTGTAGCCGCTTTCTGCTGCAATTTATACAGACGGTCAAGGCTATCGGCAATATTGGCTATGTTGGTATCCGCCATCAACTGATTGGTTATACGCATCGTCATCTTGCACCTCTAACTACTTCTTTCACCTGCCAACCAGCCCCATATTGTTGATAATGCGGTCAAGCATCTCGTCCACAGTAGTCAGCATACGAATAGAAGCCTGGTAGGAGCGCTGATACTTAACCATGTTGGCAGCTTCCTCATCCAGCGACACCCCATTAACCGAATCGCGCTGCTGTTTCATCACATCCACCAGGTTCTTATGTTGCACCGAAAGGGTATCTATGCGGCGAATCGTCAAAGCCAGCTCTGCAACCCGATCCTCATTGTGGTGATTAATGTTGTCGACAATGCCGGTATCCAGATACGGAAATGTGGTAGGGTCGGAAGGATTATACAGCGCCGGATCATAGCTGGGGTTGGGTGTATAAATCTTTGTATCCGTAGCTGTTTGCAAACCAAAGAGCGCTTCAGCTATGCGCCCATCGCCGCTCACTTCCGGATCCTGAGCCGCACCCACATCCCGCGCCGTCAATTCCGGGTTCACTCGAATCAAAGTAGCTATCTTGGTCATATCCAGCGGCGGGGTAACCGGCGGAGGCGGAGGCGGGGCAGCCACATAGGGCGGTGTAGGTAGCCAACCCGACTGTGGCGAAACATCACTGAGGGTGAAAAAATCCCGTCCGATTGGGTTGTCTGGGGGGTAAGGATAGCCGGGAGGGAAACCCGTACCCGGATAGGTAACGTAGTCCGGCACAGGTGTGGGGTCATCCAAGCCAAAGCCCTGGCGATGTAATTCGTTGACATTGGTAAAAACTGTTGTCGCCAGCTCATTTAATTTATCTTTTTCGTCCCGGATGATCACATCGCGGATCTCAAACAAGCCAGCCAGTTCACCGCTGTTAATATACTTTTCCAGATACTCATTATCTTCACTATAACGATAAAGATACTGACCATCTTCCCAGCGAATGTCAATCATATTTTCATTGGCACCATTGACAACCGTTTCAAGCTTGTGAACGCTGATCCCCTGCACCAGAACATGTCCGCCAATGGATACCATCACCTGTCCATTATCTTCACGGACGATCTTGGCATTTGCCAGTTCAGCAAAGCGGTCAAGATATTCCGCCTGCTCATCCAGAAAATCATTTGGCTGCATACCCTGATTGGCATACCGCCCAATTTCCCGGTTCAGACGTGCCACCTGCTCCGCCAGCTGGTTGATTTCCTGCACGTTTTGGATGATCTTCAGGTTTGTGTCTTGTTGTATCTCGTATAAACGCTCCATACGTCCATTGAACGCCCTTGCCAGCCCACGCCCCTGTTCCAACAAATTGGCACGCAAAGCCGTGCTTTCCGGATCGGTACTGACGGCTTTCCACCCCGCCCAGAAAGCATCCAGTTTGGCATTGATGCCCTCTGTCCCCGTCTCCATCAGTGCAGATTCGACTTGTTTCAAGAATTCGGTTTCAATATCATAACGCTTTAAATTCGCCTGTTCCAGACGATAGCGCGAGTCCATATAATCCATACTGTAGCGGCGGATACTCTGCAGAATCACCCCCGTACCCACCTTCCCTGCCAGGGTAGAAGCCTGCAAACCAGGTGCCCCCTGCGTCGGTCCTGCCCTTAGAACCGCTTCCTGACGATGATAACCAGGGACACTGGCATTCGCTACATTGTGCTGTATCACCTCAAGTGCCTGCTGATGCGCCAGCACCGCCTGAAGTGCGATTGTTATCCCTGAAAACGAAGGCATGTCTTACCTCCTGCCTGCACACATCACGCCAGATGATCCATTCCCCAGCTCGTTGGGGGTTCCACAGTGGGAACATTCACCACCGGGTGGTAATACGTTGGCGTAGAAAAGATACCCATAATGTAACCCTGAACAGCTTCCAACCGTTGCAAGTTGAGAGTGGCTAACGCGTAGTTACCATTATTTAGTTCACGAATTTCAGACTGTAAAGCCAGAATACCCTGTTGCAGACGCTGAACTTGTTCGGCATCTACCCCCTCCAACCTGGAAAGCAAATCTGTCAGCGTTACTTCCTTGCTTTCAATACCCAAACCAAGAGCAAGCTGCCCCATGATCTTGCTGCGGGCATTCTCGCTCTTTTCCATTTCAGCCACCACCGTCTCTTTCTTCTTTGCCAGCGCCATCAGATCATCAGCTTTCCCCTCAAGCAGCGCCTGCCGTTCCTCTTTCGTCAGGTTATATAAAAACTCACATAAGCGGAAGGAATTCACCATCACCGCTTCCAGTGAATCAAACATATCCAGAATGTTTTGTTTACTCAAAGGCATCGTGCCTCCTTCGCCATAGCAGCTACCTCTCTGCAAAAACGCCGCCTGCGAAGCGTGGCGCCACTCGACAAACTAGCGCAACCATATCTTGGACGCCAACCTCTTCGCAAGTTCTTCATACTTGATCTGATATTGACCGTTCATGATCAGGGCGCGAATCTCTTCGAGTTGGCTCTCCCGTATCCCATCAGAACCCCGCAGAGCATCCATCGCCTTTGCCATCAGTTGTGCGCTTTCAGACACCACTGCCTTATCCACACGCTTCTCGGCGCTTTTGTCCTGCGATGCGCGGACAGAGACACGGTCTTTCTTCGACACCCGATCCAACGGATTGACATTGTTGACGTTGCTATCAATCTTCATGCCGATACCTCCTCATATAACACCTTCTTAAACCTTATCGGCTGAAAATCATAGAACTTTACCCTTGGCGCATGCGAATTGCCTGTGCCATCATCTGGTCCGCCTGCTGCAAAGCACGCGCTGTTACCTGAAAACTGCGCTGCGCAGTGATAATGCGTGTAAATTCATTGGTCAAATTAACATTTGAAGCTTCAAGGGTGTAGTCAACAATCGAACCAAAACCTGCCGCCCCAGCTCTGCCCGTTTCCACAGCGCCAGAAGCAGCTGTCTCAAGAAACAGATTATCACCCAGACTCTGTAACCCTGAGGGGTTCATGAAGCGATACAGACTGATACGCCCGGCGTACTGGCGGTTATCATCCAGGTCATCATAGAACACCTCTCCCTGGTATGTAACTTCAATATTACGGGCTGCCTGCGGCAAGGTGCCGTCCCATACCAGGGCATTTCCTTCGCTATCCACGATTCTGTCATCGGCATCCACCATGAAATCGCCATCTCGGGTATATGCCTGCTTTCCATCAGGAGTGGTCACCGCAAAAAACCCCGTCCCCGATATCGCCAGATCCAAAGGGTTCTGAGTGTTCTTGAAAGCGCCCTGTTGTATGCTGATCTGACTGGATACCATCTGTGCACCGCTCAACACCGCCTGCGACAGCATCTCCTGAAAGTTCATCCGCTGCGCTTTATAACCATTTGTATTGATATTGGCAAGGTTATTGGCTGCGCTGTCCAAATCCAGCATATCCGCATACATTCCATTTCGCGATATTCCAAAAATCTGTGCAAACGAACCCATAAACTGCACCTCCTCTTAACTAGAACTGACCAAGTGTTGTGATTGCTCTTCCCAGCAGGGAATCCTGTACAGTTACCAGCTGCTGGGCAGCTTCATAAGCCCTGCCAACCAGCAGCATTTGTGTTGTTACTTCAGCAATGCTCACATTAGACGCCTCAATGGCTCCCTGTCTTATTCTGCCCAGTTTCTCAGCAGTTGGCGTGCCTACCGCCTCAAACAAGTTAGGTCCATCGCGCACTAAATCAAGTTTGGGATCAGCAAAGTTAAAAAAGCCCAGCTTTGCCATTTGAACCCCATTGACAACGATCGTGCCGTTGCCATCAATATACGTCTCTCCCTGACTCAAAACAATCGGCGCACCGCCCTCATCGAGCACCTTATACCCATCAACGGTCACAAGATTCCCCTCCGAATCACGGTTGAACCGCCCATCGCGGGTATAGCGGTTGCCATCGGGTGTCTGCACATAGAAAAAGCCCTCCCCCTCAATTGCTAGATCAAATGTCTCGCCTGTGTTCAGGAGCGCCCCCTGTGTAAAATCAACCTCTTCGGGCGTAGTATCTGTTCCCAGCCCAAGATTTCCAATGTAGCGTACCTGCTGGAGTGTCAAATTTTCATACACAGAGGGTAAAAAAGGCAATTTGACCTGCTTGTTAACACGGGGGAACACACCTGTCTCTTCCCAATCTTCCATGGAAATCAAAAGCTGCTTGAAGCCTGGAGTAGTCAGGTTGGTGGCATTGTGCGTCAATACTGTTTGACGTTCCAGATTTGCCACCATCGAAGATGCTGCCGCATATAAACCTTTGAGCATCATCTACCTCCTTTTGCCAATCGCTGCCAGATTCAAAATCATACGCACCTCATCGCGGGTCATGCCAAGCTGGCGGGCAATTTCCACGTCGTTCATTCCACCCATCGCCATCGCAGAGACCATACGGCTGCGGTCTTCAAACCCGCCCGCAGTGTTTTCTGATTTTTTGCCCCTCTCCGCTGCCGACAACATGGTCTGGAAATCCGCCTGCGCCAGGACCCCTTGAGACGGTTGAGGTCGGGACGCCCGTTCGCTGTTCACCAGCGTCTGCAATTGCTGCACAACCGGCCCCAGCCGCTCTGCCTGACTCTGACTGCCCTTAATACGCGCCGTCTCTCGAGCTAACTGCACAAGATTCAGAGTATCGGTAAGTAAATTTGAGCTGATCTTTTCCATAAATCAACCTCTCCCATTCTGTGGCTACTGCTGGACAGGCACCCCTGTAAACGCGCCTGGCGACGGGTTTTTCGTTTCTCTTTTGTGCTCTCCCGTTTCGAGCAAAGATTTCAAGTTCATCATAGCGCGCCCATGTATCTGACATACCCGTGACTCAGAAATGTCCAGCGCCTTCCCAATTTCCTTAAAGGTTAACTCCTCATAGTAATACAACGACAAAACCAGCTGTTCACGATCGGGTAAACACTTGATCGCCTTAATGAGATTCTTCTGCATATCATCCACCTCATAGCCCTCAGAAGGGTCAATTTGTTTATCGTCCTTCAGTTTTTCGTGTAAAGAAGCACCATCTTCTCCGACCACATCGAACATCGTATCATCCAGCGAGACAACCGTATGACTCGAATCCTGCAGTGCCTGCTGAAGTGTCTCCATATCAATTTGCAAATATTCTGTCAGTTCCTCATCGGTTGGCAAACGATGTAGCTGGTTCTCCAGCGTTACCATCGCCTCTTGAACAGCCCGCACTCTTTGCCGTGCGGAGCGTGAAAGCCAATCCATTTCCCGCAAATAATCAAGCACCCGGCTGCGAATTTTCAGGGTTGCATACGTGCTCAGGCGAGTGCCAAATTCCGGCTTGAAATGGTCAATTGCATCAATCAACCCCAACAGCCCCTGACTTTCGAGGTCATCATATTCGGCGCTACGTCCTCTGGTTACACCCAAACGACCCAATACAAAGTTGACCAAAGACACATGGCGCAATATCAGCTCTTCACGCAGCGCCGCATCACGCGTAGCAAGAAATTGCTCCAACAGTTCCGTATCCGATTTGGTCTTCTCGCCCATAGCCTACCTCAAGCTTCAACTTTCACCATAGAAGGTTCGGACTCCTCATCCGCAACATCTGGCTGTTGAGACTCCTCAGCCGTCTGTGCCTCTTGTTCCTCTCTCATTTTCTCTTCTTCTAACTCCATCAATTTTGCTTCTACCAAATACCTGCCCAGAAACCAATTGATCAACCAGCCCAGAAAGCCCAACGAAAGTATCGTTACCGCTGTGCGAATAAGAATATCATACCACTGCGCTCGCGCCAAAATAGATAAAATAGCCACCAAACAGGTAACAACAACGATCAGCAGTTTGGTAACCGTAAAGGCGACCTCCTGCAGCCAGGCGACTTTGCTGTGCGGCAAAAGCATCACCTGTGTCTGTTCCTCTTGTGCCCCGCCTTCGCCGTTTTGCCCGGAAGAAGAAGTGAAATCTGCTTCTGTCATAGATCAAATTTCTCCGTAAACAAAGCACGTACAAGAATGTCCGTGCGCGCCGGTGTCATTTCGTTGAGCACCCGGCTGCCAAAACTGTAATATACCAATGGCAGCTGGCTGCGCCACGCAAGATTGTACACCGCGCTGAAGTTATTGGTTTCATCCAGCTTGCTCACCACCAAACCACGCGGCTTAAACGGCGAAATTGCCGCAAGAGAATTCTGCAAATCTGCCTCTTTTGCAGTAGCAGAGATTACCAACCAGGTTGAACGTCTTGGGAAGGCTGTCAGAATAGCTGCCAGTTCCATCACGCTGGACTCGTTGCGTGGGTTATAGGCGGGAGTATCAACAAGAATAAAATCCACGTCCGGGCGAAGCGCTTCTATTGCCGATGGAATGTCATTTGGAGTGTAAGCAAGTTTCAGCGGAACACCAATGGTCTCAGCATACGTACGCGTTTCAGCCAGAGCGCCAATCCGCACAGTATCCGCGCATACCCATCCCACTTTCTGCCCAAGATCAAGCGAAAAGCGAACTGCCAGCTTGGCGCAGAAACTGGTTTTCCCCACACCACTGGCACCAACCAAGAAAATTACGCGCGGCATGAGATTCAGCGTTTCCTTTTGTACACGCAGTACCGCTTCAAGCTGGTGTTGAATACACTCCTGCACACGTTTCTCCTCAGTCAGCGTTTTGGGGTTGAGCGTATCTGCGCAAACCCTGCACGCACGCTGCAACAGTTTTTCATCCAGCCCCTGACGTACAAGATGGCGATAAAATCTCGCCAGAACAGGCGGCATATCCAAAAACTGACCGAAGTCAGGAAAGGTCGCCCTGATATCCATCGTCTCCCTGGTATCCACTCTCGGCAGCGCAGACTCAATAAAACGCGGGTTTGATTCGGAAGGAAGCATCTCCAGAGAAATGCTCTTTGCCACAGCCTCTTGAGAAGCCACCTTCTGGTCTGCCACCTCAACACCTTCCTGCGCAGCCTCGTGCACGGCTGCTTCCTGACTCATCTGGTATTTCTGTGCGAAAACAGACTTTCGCTTGGGTTCAGTTTCCGTTTGATCAGGCTGAACCATCTCCAGCGCGGGTTGTCGCTCCCGGCTTTTATCATACTGTTCGCCTGGCTGAAGCTGCACCGCAATCACTTCCACAATCGGCTTGCGCCACACTTGCCATGCAGAACCTGGCAACACCTGCCGCACCGAGACAACCAATGCGTCCTCCCCCATCTCTTTTTTAATCGTCTGAAGGGCTTCTATCATACTTTCGGAACGGTATGTCTTCGTAATCATAAGCTGCTACCCTTACCCCTTAGTCGCCGAAACAGGAACATCCACCATGCCATGCGCCCTCACCTTTGTGCCAGCGCTGATTTCAGAGAATGCCAGCACAACCAGATTGGGAAACGCCTGTTCAACCAGACGGCGGAAAGCCAAACGGAGTTCGCGTGGACACAGCAATATTGGCATATAACCTTTTTGCGCCATCTGCTCCATCTGCATCCCCGTAGCAGAAAGAATTGACTGAGCAAGGTCTGTTTCAATATGAAAACCAAGCCCACCCTCACCTGACGCCAACGCGCTACGTAAAACCTTTTCGAGTTGCGGCGACAAGGTGAACACATGCAAAAACCCATCCTGATCACGATACATATTTGATAACGTCAGCGACATGGTCTGACGCACAGCCTCTGCCAGGACATTCGGGTCACGGGTGACCGCGGCATGTTTGCCGACCACTTCCAAAACCCCCGCAAGGTCACGGATTGGCACCCGCTCGCGCAGCAGGTTGCGCAACACATCCTGCAACTCTCCCAGACTCAACACCTCAGGGATCAGCCCCTCAACCGCAGCAGGCACTTTTTGACGCAGCTGATTCAACATCTCCTGCACCATTTGGCGGCTGAGCAGTTCCGAAGCATGCGAGCGGATCACCTCGGTGAGGTGCGTGCTCAAAGCCGCCAGCGGCGAGACCACCGTGTAACCAGCCAGTTCAGCCCTTCCTTTCTCTGCCTCGCCAATCCAGATGGCAGGCAAGCCAAAAGCCGGTTCAACTGTGGGCACCCCACGAATGCTCTCATCCGGTTCTGCACCCTGAATGGCAAGATAGCGGTCAACAAAAATCTCGCCGCGGCTGATCTCCTCACCGCGGATTTTTATCCGATACGTCTGCGGCGGCAGACGCAGATTATCCCGGATGCGCACCACCGGCAAGACAAAACCCAACTCGGCAAGAATCTGTCTACGGATATTGGTGATCTGGTGAAGCAGATTATCCACACGCTCCTCATCTACGAGGGGGAGCAAGCCATACCCCACCTCCAGCTCAATCGGGTCAACAATCATCATTCCCATCATCTCTTCCGGGGTCTCCAGAGCTGGGGCAGGCGCGACAAGCTCTTCAGGCACTGGCGCGGGTTTCTGCTCCTGACGCCACAAAACAAAAGCAGCTGCCCCCAGAATCACCGTTACCAAAAGAAACGGAAGCTTGGGCAGACCAGGAATAAGTCCCATAACGAATATGATGCCGGTCGCAGCCAGCAGCATACGAAAGTTGGAAAACTGCTGAACAACATTCTTCCCCAACGTCTCCTGCGCCGTATTGCGAGTTACGATTAAGCCCGCCGCCGATGAAACCATCAACGCTGGGATCTGGATTGCCAGACCTGCCCCAACCGTTACCATAGCATAGCTTTGCAGGGCAGCGGTTAAGTCCATGCCGCGTTGGACAATACCAATGGTAAAACCGCCAAGAATATTGATCAAAATCACGATCAGCGCGGCAATTGCATCTCCCTTAACAAACTTAGTCGCGCCATCCATTGCGCCGTAAAAATTTGCCTCGTTTTGAACATCCTGTCGGCGTCTTTTGGCTTCATCCTCATCAATAATCCCAGCATTCAGGTCAGCATCAATCGCCAGTTGCTTGCCGGGCATGGCATCCAGCGTGAAGCGGGCTGCCACTTCTGCCACGCGGGTCGCACCACTGTTGATCACCGCAAACTGGATCACCATCAGCATAATAAAGATGACAATACCAACCACATAATTGCCGCCAATAACAATGCTGCCGAACGTCGCTACCACCTGACCAGCCGCGCCCGTGGTAAGAATTTGCCGCGAGGCAGAAACATTCAAAGCCAGACGAAACAGGGTTACAATCAATAATAGCGAGGGAAACACAGAAAATTCAAGCGGACGTTCCACATACATGCTCAATAGCATGATCCCCAAGGAAATCGCCAGATTGAGCACAATTAATACATCAATTAATATGGTCGGTATGGGCACAAGCATGATGGCTACCAGCAGCACCAGCCCAACCGCCATGATGGCGTCGTTGGATTGCAAAAGGGCTTTTACATCAAATGTCCCTGTTGTTGGTTTTGCTGTTGTCATCTGCTTACAAAATCCTCACTCACAATTGATGATTGAGAACGTGGCGGTTTGATACGATACACATACGCCAGCACTTCCGCCATAGCCAGATACAACTCGGGCGGTATCTCCTGCCCAATGTCCACCAGCCGGTACATGGCGCGCGCCAGAGGAACATTTTGGACCACAGGAACATCATTGCTCTTTGCCAATTCGACAATACGCCTTGCCACCAGTTCAGCGCCTTTTGCCAGCACACGCGGCGCGCTCATGGTTTGTGCCTCATATTGAACAGCCACTGCATAATGCACCGGGTTAGTAATCACCACATCCGCCTTTGGCACCGCAGCCATCATCCGCGCCCGCGCCATGCGCTGTTGCTGCTGTTTGATCCTGCTCTTGATGGTGGGATCTCCCTCCGTAGATTTAAACTCCTCTTTAAGCTCTTCTTTGGTCATACGCATATTGCGCATAAACTGCCAGCGCTGGTATACATAATCCGCCACGGCAAGAATCAGAAACGCTATCGCCACCCTCCATACCAAAGCCAGCGCCAGCCCACCCCAGATGGCAACACCCGAACGCAAATCCATCTGCGCCAGGCTATAAAACTTATCCACGTTGGAACGCAGGAAACCAAAGGCAACCCACCCTATCAAAGTGAGCTTTAGCAGCGACTTCAGCAGGTTTGCCAAACCCTCAATTGAAAATAACCGCTTCAGCCCATTCAAGGGATTGAGTCGACTCACATCAAACGGGTTGCGCTTGCTTGCCCAAACAAAGCCCACCTGCGCCAGATTGGAGACAACACCTACTGCCATCAAAACCAAAACAATTTGCATCGTCGGTAGAAAAACTTTAGAGCCTTGCAGATAGATAAAATGTCCCAGCCATGCATCATCCACCTCTGTCATGGACAGCCCAACCACCAGCGTTTTAAATAAATCGTAAAACGCATTGTAAAGCTGTCTGCCAGGGCCCTGCAGCAGCATCGCTGCCACGAGTAAACCAACCGCCGCGTTGATTTCGATGCTATGCATCACCTGCCCACGCTCGCGAGCCTCCTGTAACCTTCTAGGGGTCGGTGCCTCTGTTTTCTCCGCCATCGTTTATATCCCCAATATCTCGATCATACGTGGCCCCATCGCCTTAATGATACGCCCGGCAACCGGGATCAAGACTGTAAAGGACAGCCCCAACGCAAAAATTCCCATCCACACCTTGACCGGCAAACCCAAAAAGAACACCTGAATCTGCGGCGCCACCTTGGCGAGCAGCCCCAGCGTCAAATCTGCCAGCAAGATGGCACCCATAATGGGCAAAGCCATTTGAAACGCACTACTAATCAACTGAGCAAATATCCGCAACAATCTATCCGGCGATAACCCCGCAACAGAAGCGCCTACTGGTAAAACCTCAAAGGTTTTCGTCAGACCAACAATGAAGGCATGATGCCCATCCACAGAGAAGAAGTAGATGAAAAGGATCATCATAAATAACTGGTCGTACGAAGACGACATTTCGCCCAGCGTTGGATTGAATATCTGCCCGGCGCTGAAACCACTTCCCACCTCCATGAGCTTGCCCGCCATCTGAAAAGCGCCAAAGGTCAGATTCACCGCAAACCCAGCCAGCAAACCGATAATCATTTCACGCAAGATGGCAAATACAAAAGGCAGAAGCGGGGTTATTGCCTGGTCTGAAGATAAACTTTGCCAGGGAACAATAATCATCGTCAGGGTTACACCTAAAGCCAGTTTAAACTTATTTGGCACAAGTGCACCCCCAATAAAAGGCATTTGCACCATAATCGCTAGAACCCGCGTCAGGGCAAGAAAAAATAGCTGAAACTGGGCGACAGAAATCAACATAGAGATACAGATACTCCACGTTAAATTTACAAGATACCCCCTTCTGTTTCTGTAAAGCCCTAATGAAGCATAACTAAATATGACGTAAAAATGATTGCAGTCGAAAAAATCTCTTTTTCCAAATGCCCCCTACATTGGGGAACCGCTACAAAGCCGTCAACCCCCGCAACACCTTGGCAGCCAAAACATCCATATCAAAGGGCTTAACAACAAAATCCGCAGCGCCGAGAATAATTGCCTGCTGCAACACTTCCATAAAACCAAAAGCGGAGATGACAATCACACGTGTGTGCTCCAGCAAACCAGAATCTTTGATCTGCCGCAAAAGTTCCAAACTGCTATAACCCAGCAAAAATAAATCCAGCAAGACAACTTGCGGTTTTTCCATTTCCAGTATAGAGAGTATCTCTGAAGGCTCCTCTGACGTTCTGACGAGAAATCCTAAACGCTTCAAAGAAAGATCCATCAACTCTCTAAGAGCGCGATCGCTTTCAATGACGAGTACCGTCCCGCGGTAAAAGAAACCTTCTTCGTGCAATTTATTATTATGATGTGCATACGCAGGGAGATTTTCCCTCTCCCTCATTGTTGCTCTTTACCTACCCTATAGTACTGATACATATCAACGCGCAGCTTCTCAAGCCGTTGAGGATTTATCTTCAATATCTCCAGCGAATGGGGGCTGATCTCGCGCTTACCTAGCCTCGCCAGAGTCGCAGCGTCAAGTGGACACAAAGCATTGGCAATATTGACAAGCGCAGCAAGGTCTTGTCTGGTGCTCGCCAGATGTGGTGAATGATGATGCTGAATAGCATCAATCAGCGTGGCTGGAAAATTCCATTTCGCCGCCATCAACCCCCCAACCTGAGCATGATCAACATCAAAGAGCTTCTGCTCCACCTGATAAAAAGTCAAACCATAATTCTTTACCAAGTCAAAAAGACGATCATAGTCCGCCAACGCAAACTGGTCAAGCATCAATTTCCCCATATCATGCAGCAACCCTGCCACATAAGCATCCTCTGGGTTAGGGTACGAAACCGCCCGGGCAAACCACTGAGCTGCCACAGCGGTGGCTACGGAGTGATTCCACAACTCACCTGAACCAAGACGATAACCGGGCAAACTGGTTGTCAGCGACCCAGAAACTTCCACACCCAACACCAGCGTACGGATACGCCCAAACCCCAAACGCATGACCGCATCTGTTAGGTTTGTGCAGGAGGGACCATAGCCCAAATAAGCCGAATTTGCCGCCTGGAGCACATTGGCTGCCAGAGCCTGATCAAGCCCTAACAACTCGCCTACCAAGCCAGCATTTGATTTCCCATCCTCAAGGGCGTTCAGAACCCGCGTAACGCTGGTAGGCATCGGGCGCATTCGGTCAATAGACGCCAATATCTTTTGCAATCGGCGATTGGCTGTTGGCGATGTTTGCAGATTGCTCATTGCTTGTCTCTTAATCCGGTGACATAAAAATAATAACTATTTTACCAGATTGGGCAAATTAACAAATATGTTTGTTGTGTAAGTGACGATTTGCTGCAACATCCAACCGCCAAGGATAATCAAGACCAAAATGGTTGCGGCAATCTTAGGCACAAAGGTCAGGGTAATTTCATTCACCTGCGTTGCAGCTTGAAAGAGGCTGATCAGACTACCAATCACCAGGCTAACCAGCAAAAATGGCGTTACCAGCAACAACGTCATGGTAATGGCGTTCATCGCAAAAGACATTAAGTAGCCCTGATCCATCTTCACCTCGACATTATATTACAAAACCCAAGCAAAGTGGTGCAGTACTCCTGTTTTACTTAAAGCTCATCACCAGCGACTGGGTAATAAGATACCAGCCATCCACCATGACAAACAGCAGCAATTTGAAAGGCAAAGAAATCAGTGAGGGCGGCAGCATCATCATGCCCATCGATAACAGAACGCTTGATATCACCATGTCAATGATTAAAAACGGCACATAGATCAAGAATCCCATCGTAAATGCCGTGCGCAGCTCGCTGATCACAAAAGCGGGCATCAAAACAATTGTGGAAACATCCTCACGCGAGTTTGGCCGCCCTTGTCCATTAAGAGACACAAATAAAGCCAGATCCTTTTCTCTTGTCTGCCGAAACATAAATTCACGCACGGGTTGCATGGCTTTGCTCAAGGCAGCTGATTGATCAATCTCCCCTTTCAGATAAGGCTGAAGAGCGTCTTTATCAATTTGATTATAAACGGGAGACATAATAAAAAACGTCAGCAACATTGCCAGCCCCACAAGCACCTGCGTTGGCGGCGCTGAAGGTGTGCCAAGCGCATTGCGCAGCAAAGACAGCACAATCACGATGCGCGTAAACGACGTCATCAAAATCAAAATAGATGGTGCTACCGATAAGACGGTTAATAAAACCAGCAGTTGAACGCCAGAACTGACCTCCTTTGGCTGATTTGCCGAATCAATCGTTAGAGTTACCCCCGGCGCCGTCAACTCCGGCGTGCCAGCACATCCCGCCAGCAAAAACAGCGAGATCAGAGAAAACAGCAATGCACTCCACAAGCCTTTTTTTGTCATACACCAACATCATCAAAACGATAAACGAGAAGAGCCACCTTGAGAACCTTCATGCGAAGGTCTGGCTGGCTCGAAAAAGGAACGCACCAGAGAATCAAAACTTTCTGACTGGTTCTGATTTGATGCCGCAACGGCAGCAATCTGCTCAGCGTTATCCAGCTCAGAGAGCAATGTCAGGGATTGATCAGTCGCGCCGACCAAAAACTGATGCGCATCCACCTGAACAAGGTGAATTGCCTGCCGCTGGGAAAGACGAATAGTTTCAACAATAGCCAGACGTTTATGCGTTCCCCCAGGACGCCAATTCTGCCACTTGCGCAACGCTGCAAACAGAAGAAACATCAGGGCAAATACAAGGAGTATCTTAAAGACCACCTGCACAATCATCAGAGTAGTATCGAGCGCATAAGGCGTGTCCGCTTCGGAGCGTTCCGTTTGTTTATCTTGAGCGACAGACCACCATGCCAGTCCAAAAAGTAAGGCTACCGCCAGAAAATAACCCAAATAAGATACCAGTTTCTGCATTCTGGTATCCATACTCCTGAAGCGCTCGATCAGCTTTCGCATATCACCCTGCTGGATTTGGGGAGATCAACTCTGTAATACGAACGCCAAATTTGTCATCCACCACAACGACATCACCACGTGCGATCAATCGGTCGTTCACATAGACATCCACCGCTTCGCCAGCAATGCGGTCCAGTTCAACCACAGAGCCTTTCTGCAAATCCAAAACCTGGCGCACCGATAAATTCGCACGCCCCAGTTCAACCGTCAAATTAAGATTCACTCCCATCAACATACTAAGATTTCCCATTCCACTATCTGAACTGAGATCCGGCAAAGAAGGCTCTACAATGCGTGGATGAGCAGATTGCTGAGGTGCTGTCTTTTCCGCTGCCAATCGGTGAGACAATTCCTCAGCCATATCTGCTGCTGGCGCTTGATTCTCCATCGCAGGTTTTGGCTCAATCTGTTCCGCAATATTGTTCTGAGGTTCATCGCTCATGCCCGTTACCTCCAAGCAACTCACTCCATAGCTACAGTGCCATTGATTTGAATTGCCAGTTTATTTCCTTGCCGTCCGATACGCCCCACAAAACGGGGCTTCTTGGCTATTTCCACCGTCAACTCATCTTTGACATTAGTATTAAGGACAAAAACGTCTCCAACACGCATCTGGACGATATCCTTCATCGCCACTTTGCTGCTACCTAACAGAACCCTTACAGGCAATATGACGCGGCACAAATTATCAAAATTTATTCGTCGGGCGGTTGGATCCTGCATCTGTTCCTTTCGTCCTGTAATGATGCGGTGGGTGTTGAGGTCATTAATTACCGGCTTGACCATCGAATAAGGCACATAAAAGCTCATGGTTCCGGTAACCTGATTAATCATAATTTCAAAAGTAACCATCATCACCCGCTCGTTACCAATCATCATCTGCACCCAGTGCTGATTGGTTGTGCTGTCAACAAGCTTTGGCTCCACCGTAGTAACCTTTGACCACGAGGCTTTGATGTCATTCAACATATTCTCAATCAGGTCTTGCAGCAAGGACTGGTCAATATCTGTCAGCACATGATCTTTGAAGCGCGGGTCCGAACGTCCGCCCAATCTCTGCTCAAGAATAATAAAACTGACCTCCTGACTGATTGTGATTAACATCTGCCCTGGCAACGGCGCCAGAGTAATCAGGTGAAAGAGACTGTTAGGATGCAAATCACTCAGAAAGTCATGAAACCTTCCCTGCTCTGTGTGCACAATGCGGGGGCGAACATTCGTGCGCAAGAAAGTAGGCATTGTATTCGAAAGACGCTCGCCCAATTCCTCATGCACCAGCTCAATCGCCCGCATCTGATCCTTAGAGAAGCGGTCTGGCGACCAAAAATTGTAAGGTCGAACCTTACGGTCACTGACATCTTCGGCTTCCTCAGCAGCGGCAGCCTCGGGTTTGGCACCCATCAGCTTGGCAAGATTGACACCGCCATCTTTTTCATCTGCCTGCTCAATTTCGATTGCCCCAGCCAACAGGGCATCAATTTCAGCCTGGGTTAACATACCAACCTCATCCTCTACTGCATCACAAACTCAGTAAAGTACACATAAATTACCTGATAACCATGCAAGCGTGAGTTGACTGCCTGAATAATTTCCTGACGAAGTGCCTCTTTCCCTTCCGAAGTATACACATCGCTGAATGTTTTAGTGGACAGCAAAGAAATAATAATATCGTTGATGATGGGCATCTTCGCATTCAACTCGCTCATGAACTCCGTCACGTATGCTTCACGCGGGGAGACTGCCACCGTACCCTCACCGCCATGTCCGCCACTCGAACCTTCTGCTACCACTTCCGTTTGATAATACCTTGGGTCATTAGGAGCAAATTCCAGCACAATATTGGTGCGAATAAATTTGCGCCCCCCAGGCTCATTGAGATTGACTATCTTTGTCCCCGTATCCAGCAAGACGCCCTCTCCCGGCATCACCTCCCCCACAGGCGCCGGATTCTTTTCCATCGTCTCAGGTGCGCTACCATGAGAATCTGCTGGTGTAGGCACAACCTCCTGCCCCGTTTCGGGATTCTGCACTACCGGTTGTTCGCCTTGAGGGTTCGAGGCAGCCATCTGAGGCGTTTCACCCGGGCCATACGAATTGATATAAAACGGCTTAGGGAAGTCGTCTGGGGCAAAGATAATATATACTACCAGCAGGTTGGTAATAACGGTGATCAAAAACACCACAATCCCAACCAGCATCGCAACCGTCTTCAAGATCGAAAGAATCGACGGCTTTGCTTTTTTTGATACGGCATCACTCTCTTCTGTCATAGCATCACTGCCCTCCCAATGTCTTTCATGGAGCACTGGATAAATTCAGCTGAATCACATCTTCTGTATCTTTTGGGTAGACCACGACAATATCTACCCGGTTGTTCAAAGCCCGATGCTCAGGCGTATCATTGGGCAAGATGGGAAAATACTCGCCACGCCCAGAAACAGTCAAGCGGCGGGGATCAATCCCCTTGCTGATAAGATAATCCACCACCACAGAAGCCCGCGCCAGGGAAAGTTGCCAGTTATCTGTGTAGCGTGTATCTTTTGGCGGGGTATTATCCGTATAGCCCACCACGCGGATGTCATTGTCCATCGTACGCAGCATCCCAGCCACATCATCCAGAACAGGATATGCTTCGGGAACAAGCTGTGTAGTTCCTTCCAAAAACAACAGTTTTTCACTCAGAGCAATCAACACACCCTCGATATTGTTCTGCACGCTGACATCACTCGACAAATTCGATTCGCTTAACATTCTTACCAGATCACGTGCAATTTCTGCGCCAGAACTTGACTGTCTTTGCAAGCCCTCCACCACAATCGGGGCGGGCGGTGCGTTTTCATCGGTCACACCGCCAGAGCTATCAATCATCGGGCTAACCACCCGCGCCGGCCCCCCAGCCCCCAATGAAAATGCCGCTCTGAAGCTCTCAGCGATTTCCTTGTAACGCTGCACGTCCGTCTGCCCCATCGCGTAGAGAACGACAAACAACACAAACAGCAATGTCAGAAAGTCAGCATAGCTGACCATCCACCTTCCAGACTCACCGCCATGGCTGCTCATGCTTTCGCCTCCGCTTTGGCACCTGCTTTGCCTTCCTCAGCACGTGCTTTTGGCGCCAGGAAAACGTTCAATTTATCCCGTATCAAGCGCGGATTCTCGCCCGCCTGCAGCGATAAGATACCTTCCAGCAACATGCGGCGAAATACAACTTCTTCATGACTCTTTGAAAGCAGTTTGCCGCCCAGAGGCAAAAACAGCAAGTTCGCTGAAATCAACCCCCACAGCGTTGCCAGAAAAGCAGCAGCAATGGATTTTGCCAGTGAATCTGGGTCCGAAAGATTTTTCAACACCGAAATCAACCCCATCACGGTACCGATAATACCAAAGGTTGGGGAAAAACCGCCAGCTGCGTTAAAAAAGCCATAACCCTGCGCATGACGGCCCTCCATGTTGTGAATTTCAAGCTCAAGGATTGTACGCACCTGTGCTGGTTCAACACCATCCACCACCATCATGATCCCTTTGCGCAGAAAGGGGTCCTCCAGCTTCCTGGCTTCTTCTTCCAAAGCTAGCAAACCCTCACGACGGGCTTTATCCGCCATCACCGCCATCATCTCAATAATCTCTTGCGGGTTTTCTTTTTTCTGGAAAGCCGCAACTTTGATCAACGCAGGCAACCGCATGGTAACCTCAAGGGGTACCGTGATTGCCGTCGCTACAAGTGATCCACCAAGGGTCAGCAGAATTGCCGATGGATGTGCAATCAGCTCAGCAGGCGAACCGCCATCCAGAATCAAGACCGTAACCACAACCACAACCGCCAATATCAAACCGCCAACAGTCGCTATATCCATTCTTTACACTCCCTGTTCAATATCAACTTGGGGATTGTGAATAATTCGCTGATACTCAAGAACTTTTCTAATCACATCCTCTACCTTATCTTTGACCAACAGCTTTTGGCTGTTGCTCAACGTTATCAATGTATCAGGAGTCGACTCAACGCTTTGAATCATCTCAGCGTTGAGATAAAACTTGCCGCCGCTAAAATGCGTCAACTGAATCACTTTTCTCTCCGCAAAAAATTATAAGACAAATTTGCATGAAATAACATGATGCCAATCTAAATTTAACATGTTTGTAATTAAGTTCGTGTAAATGTGCTGTGAAAACAGAGTAAAGAGAGCATTACACCTTTGCGATCGGCAGGCTAACCGTAAAAACTGTTCCCTTGCCCAGTTCACTATCAACCAGAATCAGACCGCCGTGTTGTTTGATCACCCGATGACACACCGATAATCCCAACCCTGTGCCCCTATCGGGGTCTTTGGTGGTATAAAACGGCTCGAAAATACGCTTGAGATTCTCTTGAGCAATACCCGGTCCATTATCCGCAACGCAAACGCGGACATCCTCCCCCTGGCGAAACGAAAACACCCGCACCATACCTTCCTGCCTCTCACCAATTGCATCCATCGCGTTGAGGATCAGGTTCAACCAAACCCCCTGCAAGTGGTTGGGACTACCAAGAACAGGGGGTAAATTTTGCCCCGGTTCAAAAACAAGCTCTATCGAACGGGTAACAAACTCATGCTTCAGCATCTCCAGCGAACGTTCAATTGTTTCATTCACATCAATTGGTGAAAGCTCAAACTCCTCTTTGCGAGCAAAGTTTAATAAATTGCGCACCGCGTGCAAAGCCCGTGTGCCTGCGCGAAAGATCAAATCCACCGAGTCCTGCCAATCCTCCTTATCAGGCGGCAGGTCGCGCTGCAACATCTGCGCATTAGCCATAATCACCGTCAGGGGGTTGTTGATCTCATGTGCAATCCCTGCAGCCAACTCACCCACCGCCGCCATTTTTTCAGACTGTGCCAGAAAACTTTCCAGCCGTCGCTTTTCGGTCACATCCTTTTCCATCAAAATGGCTTGAACAACTTCTTCATCTTCCCCCATAATCGGGTATGTGCTGATCTCCCATTCCGTCGACTCCTGCCCATTCCACTGACGCACACTTCGGAATGTAACCTGCTTCTTGAGAAACGTATCCGCCACCAGACATCCTTCGCATGGCGCATCACGGTTGAATAAGGCTTCGTAGCAGGTTCTACCCACCAACGTAGAAGGCTCTTCACCCAGACGCTGGGCGCGGGTCGAATTGACCGCCGCAAGGTAATACATTCGGTCAATGATATACAGCGAGTCGGGGAGGTTGTCAAACAAACTACGCAGCGTGTTCCGTGACCGCACCAGTTCCCAGCGGCTGGCCTCAAGATGTGCATTGAGAACATGGAACTTCTGAATCTTCTGCAACGAAACAAACGAGTTTACCACCGCCTTGGCAATTGTGTTCAAAAGCTGCTGATCGTAAACCGTAAAATCGCCATTGCGCTTGTTTTGCAACACAAGCACCCCAATAACCTCCCCCTCATCTTCAAATGGAACACACAGCATGGAACGTATCTGATATCCAGGAACCGAATCGATCGCGGGCTTGAAACGCTCATCGGTTTCTGGATTATTGCTGATCAACGATTTTCCAGTTTCAAGGCATTCCCCGACAAGACCATCCCCTGTGCGCGTGCTCACCTGGTAAACCCAGCGCTCCTGCCCTGCCACCAGCGACTTTTTGATAAGCACATCAGCATGGCTGCGATCTACAAGCACAATAGAACTCACCTCGCACGAAAAGCTGTTGCGCAGCCCTGTAACCAGTTTCAACTGCGCCTCATCCAGCGAGTTCTTGGGATTCATCCCATGAACAATCATTTCCAGTGTGTCAAGCAACTTGCTGATCTCAAAAAGTATGGAGCCGTTGCGTCCGAGATAGACGGAGTGTGCCAGAGACTGCGCCGCCTGTATGAGAAAGCTCTTCTCCTCCTCTGAAGACTCCAGCCCGCTCAATAACAAAAGACCCTGCTGACCAATCGCTGTTGTCAATGGGTAAATAACAACCGGCGTATATGGCCCTTCCGTCACCACAATCCCGCTTGGCTGTATCCAGCTGCGGCATAGCATACGCAGCATACTGCCCTCTTCTCCCAGCTGTTTTTTCCAGTCATGGGGTGGAGCATGAGAAACTGACAACAAGGGTTCCACATCATCCGGGCCTTGAACAATCAGCAACCCTCCAGAGCGCTGGGTCACCTCGACAATGTATTTGAGTGCCTTGGTAAGTGTGCTCTGCAAATCGGGATACGCAGCCAGCAGTTTCGTAAGCCCCTCTAAAGGCTGCCTATCAACTATTTTAGCCTCACAAAGCCCAGCAGTTTCCATAAAAATATATTACCATATCGGTCTATAATGGGCAATTACCCTTGCCCTGATGCGATAGCTTAGTGGATTGCAAGATTCACACCACCCCCATTTACCTTCAGCAATATCAGAAAACAGCTTTTCAGGAGCTTTTGCCCAAGCCGAGTCAGGTTCCCTCAGGAGAAATTGTATACCCATAACCCGCAACTGTCTGAATAAACTTCGGGTTTTTGGGGTCAGCCTCTATCCTCTCACGCAAATTTTTGATATGTACACGCACCAGATCCGGGCTGCCAGCGTCGGAGGGATAATCCCAAACCTCATCCAGCAAACGGGCAGGTGAGAAAATCTCACCGGGGTGACTCATCAGGTGGTACAGCAAGTCAAACTGAACCGGCGTCAAACGCACCTTTCCGCGTGCAGGTGAAATCAGCTCATACGTCCGCACATTCAACGTGTATTCTCCAATCACAATCTGAGGCTTTGCACCAGTTTCTTTCTCCACCTCAGTCCCCAGCACAGACGCCGTACGCATAACAACAGCGTCCCCCTTTCCCCCCGCGCGCGCAGAGCGATTTTTCGCCCGGCGCAAAATCGCCCGAATCCGCAATATCAGTTCATCTACATTAAAAGGCTTGACCAGATAGTCATCTGCCCCCGCCAAAAAACCCATGATTTTGTCCTCATCTTTAGCCCTTGCAGTCAAAAACAAAATGGGTAGATCAGCCAGCAGAGGATCCGCTCTCATCTCCCGGCAAACCGCATAACCATCCATGCCAGGCATCACAATATCTAGAATAACCATATCGGTGGGCTGTCTGCGAGCTACCTTTAATCCTTCTACACCACTGTTTGCGATTGTGATATGAAACTCATTACCCCTCAAACTGCGCTCAATCGTCCGCGCAACGATCTCATCATCTTCTATAACAAGCAGGTTTACGCTTTCCATCCATACACCTTGCCCGGGATTGGGATTTGCCTGTTTCCTTGTTTTATCTGATAATATTATAATGGAATTGCAACTTTTATCACAGGCATAAACACCACTACGAACATTGTACACCGATACATAAAAATTATTGCACAATCTAAAGCAGCAGGCAACAGGATTTCAAACACACTTCATGGAAACAGTGTTCCCGCCCCCAGAAATCAGCATTTCGCAGGCAATGGAAGCTTATCTCAAAGGGCTCTCTCTGGCGCGCAGTGCCAATACAGCGCGCACATACCACAACGGCATCGAAATGTTCAAAGCCACCCTAATTGATCAAAAACTCGATCCCGATACAACCGACGTAAAAAAACTCAGCGAAGACCTCATCGTCTACTTCACCACCGCTCTCAAGGAACACTCGCCTGCCACTGAACGCCTGTACATTACCGCAGTGACCGGGTTCTATGAGTACCTTGAAGCGCAAGCGTTGACCTCTGTTAACCTCCCCCGCCTGCGGCTACTCATTCGCCAGAGGGCACGCCGACCAGGCATTCGTCTTCCACAGTTTCCCCGCGATGCCATTGACGAGGTTCTGGCGTATGCGTCCAGGCTTGCTTCACATCCTGCAGAAGATGAGAATGCGCGCCTGCGCAACCTGCGCGATAAAGCCTTCCTAATCACCCTGGCAGACACCGGTCTGCGCGTCCACGAAGCCTGCAATCTGCGGCGCGGCGACCTGGACTGGAATGAAGGACGCGCCATCATCATCGGAAAAGGCAACAAACAAGCAGTCGTACGCTTTTCACAACGCGCACAGGCTGCCATACAGCAATACCTCTCCGCACGCGCACCGCTGGATGGCGCCAGCGGGCGCCCTCTCAGCGCCCAGCCACTTTTCGCCCGCCATGACAAAGGTACGGGCAAAAAAGTAAAACCGATCACCACTGCCACAGGACGCAACATCGTCGCCGCGCGGGTCAAAGAAGCCCTTGGCAGCCAAGCTGCTGGCAGCATCACCCCCCACTCATTTCGGCATTACTTTGTTACGCGCGTCCTTCTGGCATCCGGCAATCTTAAACTGGCACAGGAACTAGCACGCCACCAGAACATCGCTGTGACCACCCGTTATGCCCACCTGAGCGATGATGAACTGGATAAAGGCTACTGGAACGTGTTCGAAGATAGCAAAGACGATCTTGTAACTGGTGAGCAGTAAAGAAATGAAAACCAAAATTGACAGCACAAAATTTGGTCAAATCACCATAGACGGGCAGAAATACAATAATGACGTCATCATCCGCCTCGACGGGCAGGTAGAAAAACGCAAAAAGAAGCTGTCTAAAGCCATTTACGGCACATCGCACATGATTTCGCTGAACGAAGCACAATATGTTTACGAGAGCGGGGCACAAAACTTAATCATTGGCAGTGGTCATATGGGAATGGTAAAACTTTCCCGTGAAGCTGAAACCTTCTTCTCCGATCAGCACTGCCAGGTCAATATTCATCCCACACCAAAAGCTGCCAAGTTGTGGAACAAGACAGAAGGCAGCGTCATAGGCCTTTTTCATATCACCTGCTAACCGCTCAGCGATTCGGATAACAAGTTGAACATGTTTTCATCGCCCAAAGAAATCCTGCTTATTACCATTGGAGAGATAGATACCACCCTGATCGAAGAACTGAGCAAATCCCTCAGTACAATACTGCGCCTCAGATGCAGGTTGGGACATATCTCCACGCCGCCGCTGCGGGCATACGACCCCAGCCGCGGGCAATATCTGGCAGATGCCGTCTTAGCCAATTTACACCCCGGAGAAGCAGAGCGTGTACTGGGTATTGTTGAAGTGGATATCTTTATGCCAGACCTTAATTTTGTGTTTGGTCTTGCAGATGAAAAAGGCAAACGCGCCATCATTTCCCTGGCGCGCTTGAAAGAGAGCTTTTACAAACAACCTGAAGACCAGAGCCTGCTGATAGAACGTGCGATTAAAGAAGCTCTGCATGAAGTAGGGCATACGTATGGTCTGGCGCATTGCCGCACCCGCCGCTGTGTCATGGCATTTTCGAACTCTGTGGTAGATGTGGACTATAAAGACGCCGATTTCTGTTACAGCTGCAAGCAATCCCTTCGCGCTTAAGATGGCTTCTGCAAGCACAGGTAGAAATCTCTCACAACATGACCACAATGATTTGACCTGTAACCCAACACGCCTTAAAATAAAGAGTGATTATGAGAACATGGTCACTCCGCAAAGGAGACCCAATAAGCCTCACGCTGGCAGCAGATGCCCGTCTCTGCAAACCTGACTATGTAGACGATCACATTTGGGAAATTCATCTTGGCAGTTCTAACCCACCCGCTCTGACAGCCGAAACAACTTTTGGCTTACGCGCAAACAGCATGCGGCTTTTTCCCCGCTTTGTAACCTCAGACGGCGATTATACTGACCCAGAAACTTTCACCCAGCCCCCCATCTTGACCTCTTTCCTTCCAAATTACCTATCTTTCTCCCTTGCACCATGTGAAGAAATGCGGGTAACAACGGAGTATTGGGTCGCAGAGCCAAAAGTCATTGCGGGCAGGCTATGTATCACGAATGAAAGCTCTATCACACGCACACTACACATTGCGCTTGCTGCTTTGCTGCAACCGATGAGCGAAGGCGAACCCATGTCGCCAGCTGTCATGGCGAACCAGCAAATCCTGCTTGGCAAAGCTGGCAATTTGGCACCAGTGCTCTACCTTTCAGGAAATCCATCCGCAGAACAAAGTCCCTATCCTGCACTTGCCCACACAATTGAACTTCTTCCCGGAAATCGGCGGCAATTTATCTGGGCGCTGGCTGCCCTCAAACAGCCCGAGCTATCCTTCGACTTGGCAAAACAAACCATTGCCCGCTCATGGGATGGCGAAATCACCCGCCTGGAATTGTTCAACACCTCTCAAATGCTTGAAATTTACACCGGAAACCCCGATTGGGATGCCACCCTGGCACTTTCGCAGAAGGTTGCCAATCACCTCTTAATGCAAACCGACCTCGACTCAACTTTTCCCCCTTTTGTTATCAGCCGCCAGCCCGACCACGGTTACTCACTGCGCGGAGACGGCAGCGACTATCCAAGCCAGTGGAGCAACCCAACCACCCTGGATTTGTATTATCTGACCAGCTTGCTACTTCCCGGCAATGCCAGCGCAGCGCAGAATCTCCTGCGTAATATGCCGGCAAAGTTTGCCGCACTGAATGAAACCACACACACCCGCTCAGGCAAAAAAGCCTCGCCAAAACTAAACCCCTTGCCCCTATGTGCTTCCATCGCCTGCCAGATTGACCGTCATCTGTCAGATTCCAACTGGCTCACCGAAATTTACCCTCAGGTGTTAAAAGGGCTGAAGGTATGGTTCACAGCGGCTCAAGATAAAGATGGCGACCTGTTTCCAGAATGGAGCCATGTACAACAAACCGGAGCACCCGATTGCCCCGTCTACAATCAATGGCATCCTGAGGGACAAGGTGTTGACATCAAAACTCTCGAAGCGCCAGCGTTGGCTGGTTTTCTCTACAAAGAGTGTCAAAGCCTGATGCAAATTGCCCAAAAAATTCATCGCGAGGATGATATCCCCTGGCTGCTTGACACCGCCAACGCCATCAGACAAGAACTCAACTCCTCCTGGGATGCGTCGCGGGGTATCTTTCACTATCGTGATTATCAAAGTCATCTCAGCCTGGCAGGAGAGAAACTGCTCGATTTTCAAGGATGTGGCAAATTCCCCTGCAACTATCAATCGGACTACCCACAACGCTTGTTGATCCGCCTCTTTCACAGCGATCCTCCCCCTTCCACCATCACCATCACCATTCAAGGGCAAAACAAACAGGACACGGTGCACGAAAAGTTAACAACCCGTGTTGCTGTCTGGTCAAACCAACGTGCATGTTTAACAAGCCAAAACCTTTACACAAGGGTTAATCTCATTAAGGTTGAAACAGAAAAAGAAAACATCACTGGCAACCTCCAAACAGTGGACTATCTGTCAGAAGACATCTCACTGCTGATCCCTTTATGGAGTGGGGCCTGCAGCCCTGAGCAGGCAAACATCATGATTGCCAATTTCTCCCAACACCTGAAGCCCTTTGGCATCCCCCTATCCACCATGCAGCAACTCTCTGCTGATGATCCCAACGCTGTAAGGATGCTATGGAATCATCTAGTCGGTGAAGGTCTTCTCTCGTTTGGCGCTCGTGCCCAAGCTGCTGAACTGGTCACGCGTTTGCTGAATGCCGCGTCGCAGGCGCTCAAGTATCAAAGCGCTTTTGCCGAGTACTACGATGCCGAGAAAGGAACATGGTTTGGCGAGCGAAATTCACTGCATGGTCTTGCACCGGTCGGTCTATTCCTCCAGACGCTCGGCGTGGATAAAATTACAAAAGACTGCGTATTGCTCTCCGGCAGCAATCCTTTCCCGTTGCCCATCACGATAAAATTCCGCGGGGTGACCATTACCCGTCACCCAAAAGATAGTGTCATCACATTCCCCACGGGTCAAACCATATCCCTCAGAGACCCGGGGCCACACTATATTACAATATGAGGGAACGTCCAAAAAGTGAGGTGAAAATCTTATGGAAGACGATAGCGAGTGCCTGATGATGATTGTCATTGTTCAATCGCAGGACATGGACGAAGCGCAGAGCAGCTTAGAAAAACTCGACATTGCCATTACCCGCTTACCCAGCGTCGGCGGGTTTCTTGGTTTGCGAAACGCCACCTTTTTGATTGGTCTTCAAAGCGCAAAAAAGCAACAGGTGCTTGATGCATTGCATCAAACTTGCCGACAAAGGGTCGAATACATTGCAGTACCCTTAGAAAGCGCCCCCCTCCCACTACCGACCCCTACTGCTGTTACTGTAGGCGGCGCAACCATTTTTTCCATTAATGTCGAACATCTGGAGGTGCTATAACCATGAAAATGATTATTGCAATTATCCGTGATACGGATTATGGCCCGATATCACATGGTCTGACCATTGCCGACTTTCGCGTAACGCACATCGCCTCGACAGGAAGTTTCTTGCGGCGCGGTCAGAGTACTCTCCTCATTGGCGTGGAGGATGATCAGCTTGAACACGCGCTGGACATCATCCGCAAAAACTGCACAAAAGCCAGCGAAAATGACCCGCGCCATACAATTATCTTTGTGCTCAAAGTGGACGATTTTTTGCATTTCTAGAGCTTGCCTTTTTTGCAGATTGTGCTATAGTGTGATATATGCTCGGGCTGGAATAATCCGGGATACTCTCATCCCAAGCCTTAAATCAATCCGTTCGATTTTGTTCAATTTGTTAGGAGGAAACATCATGGAATTTGGTTCTGCGTTTTCATTACCGTTCAAGGATAGCGATTGGTTCAAGAAGATGATCCTGAATGGGCTGATCATGCTCATTCCTGTGATTGGCGGAATGGTGCTATTCGGCTGGGCGCTTGAGATTGCCCGCCGTACTTTGAAAGATGAGCCATACCCGCCATTGCCCGACCTCGATTTTGGCGGCCAGCTTGCCAAGGGATTTCAAGGATTTATCATCAGCCTTGTCTATGCCCTGCCAATCATTATCCTTTCGATCCCAATCCAAATTGTACCGTTTCTCGGCAGCGCCCTTGAGCTGGATGCGGACACCCTGAACTATGCTGTCATTGCGGTTTCGGTCTGCTGCGGCGGCATCAATCTGATCTATGCTATCTTGATGGGTTTCATGCTGCCTGCTGCCCTAGGGCGCTTCCTCGATCTTGGCTCGATGGGTGCCGCATTCAAGATTGGCGAGGTCTTCTCGCTTGTGCGGGCTGCGCCTGTGGCTTTCCTTTTGGTCATCATCGGTAACCTGGTCGCCGGTATCATCAGCAGCCTGGGAACGATCGTCTGCATCGTGGGCGTCCTGATCACTGCACCCTTTGCCATGGCAATCATGGGCAATCTGTACGGGCAGGCTTACAAACAGGCAGCTCTGGCAAAACGATAATCACCATCAAACTTTTGACAACAAACAACAATCGGCTTACGCGCCGATTGTTGTTTGTATACCTCGCCAACGGCAAAGATTCGCTTCAAAGGTGGGATTCAGAGAACTCTTCCACCTGATACAAAGATACCTGAAGCGCCTTACGCCGCCAGGTATCCGGTGCTGCTCCCATCTTTAAACAAAGCTGCGACAAAAAATCGGCTTTATCGGGCACTTTTTCCCACACCTGGGGAAGAAACGTGGCGCGCCGTATTCCATCGCGCAGCACCACCCCGTCAACACCCGGCCGTAAGGCAGCAAGCAATTCCTCCGGTCGGGTATATGTCAACGGCTGTGGGGGTGTTAGCCGTGAAATTTCGATACACAGCTGATCTACCTCCTCAGGCTGAACGGGCGGGAAACGGTAATCCTCCAGCGCCGCCGCAACCGCATGTTCGCACACATCTTGCACCAAAGGCTGGTATGCTTCCAATGCCCCTATGCACCCGCGTAGATGTCCATGTTTGGTCAAGGTTACAAACGACGCTCCATCCGCGCGCAAGTTTTCTGGATAATTCTCAAGCAGCACCTCTGGGAGCGGCTGTTGCTTGACCGCTCGTTCAATGCAAAGCCGCGCCAGCTGCAATAATATTCGCTTTTCGTCATCACTTAAGGGAATTACCTTCATTCTCATCCATCCTGAAACGTTGTTGTTATCTTTATACAATGCAAAAAACAGCACGTCAAGAGGGCAAAAACTTGCCCTCAGGCGCAAAGTTGGGTACTATCGTACTATCATATATTCATAAAAAATAAGATAACGATAGGTCTAGCAAAAGAATGAGCGAAAACACCCATACGCCAGTTAGCGAACCTCTGCCCAAAAGACCATCCGCTTCCAGACGGTCGCCTGTTCTGGGTTTTTGGAGCATTTTGCAATCCGTTGTCAGCACCGCTATCATCGTTGCCACATTATTCACCCTGTGGAGCCCAAGCAACGTTTTCTCAGGACAAATGTTTGACAACATGATGAGAGCTTTGCAATCCAAGCCGGAAACCAATCTTCCGCAGCCCACCCTGGGAGCAGCCAAAGAGTTCCGTATCGGGCTTGTTGCCGGGCATAACGGCTATGACCCTGGCGCTGTTTGTGGAGACGGGCTAACCGAAGCATCCGTCAACATGAAAATTGCCACCCTCACCCGGCAATACCTATTGAAAGCCCTCCCCGAATACGAAATCAACCTGTTGCAAGAGTTCGACCCTCTGCTCGAAAACTATCAGGCGATTGCCCTGGTTTCTATTCACAATGATACCTGCGAATATATAGGCAACGACGGCACCGGTTTTAAAGTGGCTGCCGCTTCAGGAATACCCTATCAGGAAAAAGCCAACCGATTGCAAGCCTGTCTGATTGACCGTTATCGCAACCGCACAGGTCTCACTTTCCGCGCCACCCAGATCACAGCAGATATGCGCGATTACCACGCCTTTAACGAAATTGACAGCAATACCCCCGCCATTATCATCGAAACAGGCTTCCTCAACATGGATCGCGAACTGCTTGTTAACAACACCGAACTGGTCGCGCAGGGAGTCGCTGAGGGAATTTTATGCTACGTCTTAAACGAACCCATTCCTTTTGAAGGATCCAACCAGGCACAACCAGCGCAATGAGCAAAGAGAACACCCGCAAAGCCAGACACGCACTCAAACAAGCACAACTTGCTATCCGGAAAGGAAGCAAAGCGCAGGCGCACGTCTGGGCATCCAGAGCCGCGCAGCTATGCCCGCATATAGAAGAGCCATGGCTGATTCTGGCTGCTGTGGGAACACCAAAGGCAAGCGTTTATTATCTGAATCATGCTCTTCACATCAACCCAGAGAGTTCTCAGGCACAGGCAGCGCTGTGGTGGGCTTTGCAACGACAAGCGGCAGCATACCCCGCCGCGCACCTGCACGAGTCTGCTCTGCCACAGGAAAACACCTGCCTAACCCACATCAATGATACACAACGTGTTTCCAGCAGGCTGCACCCTTCAAAACGCGCAGTCATCCCATGGATGATTGCGCTGGTGGCATGCATCATGCTGGCATTCACCAGTCTGCTCACGCCGCGGCTGGAAGCACGCGCAAATACCGTAAGAACACCTTATCGGATACACATCATACTGAAACCCATCAACAACTCAAGCGCATCTGCTCACGCGCCTGCCACCCTGTCAGAAGGCGTTCCACATCCCCAAATTTCTCTTTCGCCAAACCCATCTACCGCCACCAGCGCCTTTGTGCAAGGCAAAACAGCAACAAAAACTCTCCAGGTCACCAGCACCTCACTCCCTACTGCAACCTCAACGCTCGAACCCACCAGCACACCAATACCTACTGCAACACTGCCTCCGCCCCCTGTTCCCATTCTGGCGCCGCCCCCCGTGTCCGAACAAAGCAACCCCGTCAGCAACAATGCAGAACGCTGGATTGATGTTGACCTGAGCAACCAGAAGGTGTATGCTTATGAAGGAGAACAGATAATCCGCGAGTTTTTGGTCTCAACCGGCACCTATCGGCATCCAACGGTAACCGGGCAATATCGTATCTATCTCAAGCTCATCGCCGACGACATGTCCGGCCCAGGGTATTACCTGCCAGATGTACCGTACACCATGTACTTCTACAAAGGCTACAGCTTCCACGGCACCTATTGGCATGACAACTTTGGCACCCCGATGAGTCACGGATGTGTCAATATGCGCACCAGTGATGCACAGTGGTTATTTGAATGGGCAGATACAGGTACAATGGTTAACATTCATTACTAAGATGACTTGGGCGCTATTCAAAGAGCAATTGGATGGTCTGTCGCGCCGCGATTTCCTGAAAATGTCTGCGGCGTTTCTGGTTTCTATCATGCTGCCGCCCAGAACTATCGAAGCCCAACTCACCGAAAGCCAAAATAATCCACCATTGACAATCCCCCCCTACGGCAGAGTTTTTAAGAGCAATACCCCTATCTATCAATCCAGATCGTTCTCAGCCGAAAAAATTGGCGCTTTACCTGCCGACAAAATCGTCAAAATACGCGCCGCGCTCGAAGGCGAGGCAGATAAAAGCGGCAATCCTCTCTGGTACCAGCTGGATAAAGGGACAATCCATTCCAGTAGCGTTCAACCCGTCAAAGCCCAGTTGAACCCGGCTTATCGGGAGATCAACAAAAGCCGCCTGGCAGAAGTTACTGTTCCATACACAGATGCCTATCGTCAGCCCGGCTTAAAACACACAGCAGCCTACCGTTACTATTTTGGTAGCACCCACTGGGTGACCGATGTTCTGATCGAGGAAAAGGCAGTCTGGTACAAAGTGCGCAATGAACGTGGCAAAGGGTTGTATGTGAACGCCGTCCACCTGCACATCTTTCAACCAGAGGAGCTTCAACCCATCTCTCTGGATGTGCCAGCCGAATCAAAACGCATTGAGATACATCTCGAAAAACAAATGTTATTTGCTTATGAGGATGACAGCCCGGTGTTTGTTGCCCCAATCTCCAGTGGGGCAAAATTCAGTTCGGGCAACTTTACCACACCACGTGGGAGATACATTACCAATCGCAAACGCCCCTCGCGTCACATGAGTTACCTGACAGCTTCCAGAAGCCACAACTACGACTTGCCAGGTGTGCCATGGGTCTCTTATCTGACGACCACCGGGATTTCGATTCACGGAACGTACTGGCATAACAGCTTTGGGCGTCCGCTCAGTCATGGATGTATCAATCTCACCCCTGAGGCTTCGCGCTGGATATTTCTTTGGACACAGCCCATTGTACCTTTCGAAAAAGTATTCTGGGCTGAAGCAGACGGCACACGCGTAGAAGTTCTTTAGCTCAAAGCTCAAACGCCCAATTCTTTTATCCACGCCTAACAAAGCCATTAAAATTTTTGCCGCAATAGCCGCAATTTGCCTTATAATTATTTCTATGAGGCAGCAAGCGATATTTGCAGGGCTTATTTACGACGAAAATGACAACCCGGTCGAAACTACATACATCGGGGAGGAACCCTGTTATGTGGTCAACGACAGCGGGTTCCGTCGGCACATCCCCGCCAGAGAAGTTGACCAACAGGTGGTTCGCATGATGCTTGATCAGGTCAAAGGGCACGAGGATATCCTTACCGAGCAGGCAGCCCGCATGATGGGGCAGGAAGATATCTTTACCCGTGCGATCATACAAAATCAGATCAAAAACATCGACCAGCAAATCGAGATGCTTTTTCAGACTGGCATTCCAGAGGAAGGGCGCGCCTATTTAGGCATGATGGGTTTTCGAATTATCATCAACCTGCACGGCGAAGTGATCAAGGTCGAACAGCCCGGGATAATCCCAGATGAAGACGGAGAATAAACATGTCCCCTGACTTTATCGTTGACGTAACCGAAGCGGATTTTGAATATGAAGTTCTACAATACTCGCAGAATATCCCTGTCATCGTTGATTTCTGGGCAAGCTGGTGTCAGCCCTGCAAAGTATTGGGACCACTGCTTGAAAAACTCGCCTACGAGTCAAGAGGCGCCTTCCGTCTTGCGCGGGTGGATGTAGATCGCAATCCCAATCTCGCCATCCGTTACAACGTTCGCAGCCTTCCAACCGTGATCGCCTTCAGTCAAAGTCAGCCGGTTTCTGAGTTTGTCGGTGTACTGCCAGAAGCACGCGTCCGCGAATTTCTCAGCAACGTCACCCCGCCCAGTCCAACCCAGCTTGCCATTGAAAAAGCAGAAAGTCTTCTTGCTCAGGGGCAATGGGCGCAGTCAGAAAAGATGTTTCGCCAATTAATTGAACAGGAAATATTACAGCCATCCGTTCTTCTGGGATTAGCCATGTCGCTTTTGGGACAGGGCAAAGGCGAGGAGGCTTTGCCCATTCTGCAAAATTTCCCCGCCAGCCGCCAGTTTGCCCAGGCAGAGCTGCTCATTCCCTATGCGCAAGCTCTTGCTGCCTACACCCATGGAGACCTACCAGATGACCACGACCTTGACCCAGCCTTCCAAAATTGCATCCGCCTGGCTGCGCGCGGCAACATTCCCGCCGCTTTAGATGGATTAATTGATATTCTCCGACAAGATCGCCACTACCGCGATGATATCGCACGTAAAGTCGCTCTTGGGTTGCTAGAGCTGCTTGGCGAAGAAAATCCCCTCACCAGGCAATACCGCTCTGAGCTAGCTTCCGTCCTCTTCTGAGAAAACAGGCTCCGCTCTACGGCGTTATAGCTTTTTCAGCGCCGCCTTGAGATTTTCCATGACTGTAATCGGCGTAGGGTCAATATCGTAGCACATCGCAAGATAATATGCCACAAAATCGCCAAAATACAGCGTGCTCCAAATATGGCTGAGGGGGTCATTCCCCCAAGCCGCGATCATATTCACTCCCATTCCAGCAGACTTGAAATAATCACGGGTGAACTCCGCCCTCAAGCGGTTACGGGGGTGATCTGAAGCAGACACTAGAAACAGCGTCATGCACTGTGCCAGTTTGTCCTTAGGAACCTGGATACCCGCCAGTGTATTATGATCAGCCTCAGGCAAAAATTCAAACTGTCCCCAAGCTTTCGCCAGCTCGTTGAATTGTCCCTTCCAGCGGCGCGCAACAGGCGCCAGATACCCAGAGCCAATCACAATCGCCCACCGCCCATACAGTTGCTCCGCCAGTTGTTTGGCAGGATTCTTCGCTATCGGTATTGCCTTCGCCAGTGCCTCCCTTACCCTGCGCATCTCGTCCGTCACGCGGTAAAGCATATCGTCCGAAACAGATACCAACCCCAGACGGCAAAGGGCAGCAAGAAAGTATATGGACGAAAAACCGACCGCAGCACGTGGCATCCCCTGATGAGCAAAATGCCATACAGGCTGCTGTGCAGCGCGGGCCATCTCCGCCAGCTTCCCCCCTGTGCAAATTGCCAGCGTCCGGCACCCCCTCTGCAAAGCCGCTTCAAACGTGGAAAGTGTTTCTTCTGTATTCCCTGAGTGAGAAGAAGCAACCACCAAAGTCTCAGCGCCTTTTGCCCATGCTGGCAGCCCATAATCGCGATGAATCACAATGGGCACAGGACACTCAGCAATCACATACGAAGCAACCAGATCAGCGCCAATAGCTGAGCCTCCCACACCACTGACAAGAATATTGCGTATGCCCTCCATCAGCGGCAAGGGTAGTTCGCCCGCCTGACGCCACGCCGCATCCAGCTGATCCGGCAGCCCCTCAATCTCGCCATACATATTTTCCACATCAATCTCTGCAAAGTTCACGTGTGCATCCAGCTTCATTCAACACTCCCGTTCAATTTGGTTTAGCCCAGGTCAAGTATTCTACGGTAACCATCGGTTCCGTAAGGTTTATATACGTAATACGAGCATAGCCAGGCAACCCAACCTGTGTGCGGTAGCACAGAAAAACACCGCTTTCTACCTCTCGAAGATCAACCGGCTGGTTATACAGGGGCAGCCCGCGGCAGGTTCTCTCCTCAGGCAAACTGTTCCCCACCACTATCAATCTGGCGCCATTTTCAGGCACAAGTTGTGGAGAACCCTCCCCTGAGAGGCGCAAAGACAAATCAGCCTCCTTGAAACCACCCTGTCCAATGCCGTCCAAATCAACAAAGTCATTGACAGACAGCGTGGGCTTGCCCGTTGAATACACCAGAGGCGTCGCAGAGGGTGAAAAAACAAACGCTGCACTTGGTGTGCGCGGGTCAACAACCTGAATACGCACCCAGAAAGGAGCTTCACCTTTGGGACCAATTCCAAATTCATCTCCGTCAGGCGAACGTAGCTTCCAATTGCTCTGATAAATACCCGGCTTGGACGGCGCGATCATATCGACCCCAACATCTATCATCTCGTGCGGCAAAACTTCCGCACCAAGATACTGCACCTGCTGACGGCTCATCTGAGCACCCGAAAACCACACCACCGCATAGGCTTGCGACCAAGCACAGCTGCCCTTATTAGCCAAACGCCAAATCTTTGTGAATGGTTCCCCCGGTTTCATAACTGTACCATCCGGAATCGTGATGTCCAGTGGAATACCCGCAGAAGCTAGATGACACTCTTCAGCGTCTTCTGCCAGTTGTGCAGTAGGCAGAAGCACAGTTGACTGCACTGCGTCGCCCTGCGCAGCCTCGCCTGTGGTTTGCGTTTCAACAGTGAAAGCAGACGGAACGGTCAGCGTAGAGAGCGCAGACACCTCACCTGCCTGTTCTCTTGATACGGCAGAGGCGCACGCTGTAAGCCCACAAAAAATAACCAACGATACAACAGCGCGTGAAAAGCGCATCACACAATCAATTTTACCAGGCTCTTAAACTCTTCCCATTCCTCCGAGAAAAAGTTAATGGTCACATTGTTAAGCTGAAGATAGTATGTAGTTTCACCATCCGGCTCTTCCGCCTGCCAGATCACATAATTTTCGGTTTCTGCCAGAGTTTTGGTGATAGGTTCAGACGCGTTACTCATTTTTATCTCCTTTTTCGCTTTTCAAGACACGTTTTGCTTTTTGATGTCGATTCTGCCACCAACGCCGAAGTTGCCGCCAAACAGACGATAACCCCGCAAATGACCGCCTGCGATAAGCCTCCCCTTCCCCAGGCATTCCTGCCCATGGGTCACGGTCAAACAATTTCAAAAGAGCATATCGCGCGAGCAGCTTGAGAGATGCCAGCACGGGCGCTGCAAGAACAATCCCAACCACACCTAACCAGCTCGCGCCAATCAGCGCAGCCACCAACACCCCCGCCGGGTGCACACGTAAGGTATCGGACATCAAGCGCGGAGTGATCAGATTATCAATGCTCCAGTCAATCAACAAGCCAACTGCCACTACCATTGCCGAATATGCCAGAGGCTGCAAGCCAAAGATAGTGCTGCTCTGCATATAACTGACCAGAAAGTACACAACCCAGGTAACGGCGGGGCCAATATAAGGCACGAAGCGCGCCAGACCAGCCAGCAACGCCAGCACATAAAAATACTGCACCCCCACAATCCCCAAAAAAGCGGCATAGATGACCACCGTCATCCCCATAAGAAGAAGCTGTCCCCGCAAAAACGCATTCCAGATACGCCCCAGTTCATGCTGCATCCGTTTGATATCCCCGTGATATCCCGGTAAATCAAGGTGAAAAAGCCCCTCACGCACACCTTTGGACTCCGACAGCACAAAATAGGAAATCACGACCACAAATAAAATCCACCCCAACGTCGAAATTGCCCCAGTTGCCAAAGCGCCTACAATTGTCCCCACTCTGCCAAACACCGGTTGCACAATACTCAAAAGCTGGTTGCCCAAAGCCACCAAATCCAGATTGGATAGATCATACGTAAAGGGTCCAAATGTGATTTCCTGGGTGCTAAGCCGGTTGAGCAAGTCCGGAAGCTCAACCAGCGTACGCTGCAAAAACCTGATCAAACTCTGCACCTGATCAACCACCACGATTCCAGCAGAAGTCAGCAAACCCGCTAGAAGAAACACCACACACAAATAAATCAGATTGACTGCCAGGTTCCAGCCAATCCTTAATTTATCCCTCAAAAAACAGGCTACAGGATATAACAAATACACCACAATAAACGCTACCAGCAGCGGGCCAACAATCTGGTGGAAATAAAGCAAAATGAAAACAATAAAAGCAACAAAAGTCAGCGTAATTGCCAGTTTTGTGCTCGTGCTCCATCTCGGCGAGACTGAATTTGGAGGAGTGTGCTCAAAGTCTTCATTCATAAGATTCACCCAAACCGTACGAAAACATTTTATCCTGTAACCGCCGCAAATACCAGAGAAATCTCACACATATCTTAGAGTGGCTTTCTTTCATTGCCAGGTGTAATAATTTATTTAATATTTTATTCACTTGGAATATACAACACCATAAGGCTACAATTTATAAATAGATATGTACGCCCAATCAAAGAAGAACATTATCTGTATTGCGCAAAATAAAACACCACAGAGGTCTTATGACAGAGACAGAATACAACCTGTTTGAAGTTGCTCAAAGACAATTTGACCATTCAGCCGAACTGTTGGGGCTGGATCAGCCAACGCGCGAACTGTTGCGTGTTCCCATGCGGGAATATCACTTCACCATCCCTGTTTCTATGGACAATGGAGAGCGAAAAATATTCCGCGGATTTCGCATACAGCACAACGACGCGCGCGGCCCATGTAAAGGCGGCATACGTTTTCACCCCTTGCAAACTGTTGACACCATCCGGGCGCTTGCGATGTGGATGACATGGAGAGCTGCCATTGTTGACCTTCCGCTGGGCGGCAGTATGGGAGGGGTTATCTGCGACCCGCATGACCTGAGCCAGCCGGAACAGGAAAAGCTTTGCCGCGGATGGGTAAGAAAAATTTCGCGCGAACTTGGTCCGGATGTGGATGTGCCTGCGCCCGACCTGATGACTGGTGAACAACACATGATGTGGATGCTGGATGAATACGAAGCCATTCATAACATCAAAAGTCCTGGCTTTATCACCGGCAAACCCACTGGGCTGGGCGGATCCTTCGGGAAAAAAGAAGCTACCGGCTATGGCATCATGATTACCGTGCGCGAGGCGCTCAAAGAATTGGGGACAAAACCCGAGGATACCAAAGCAAGCTTTCAAGGATTCGGAAACGTCGCCCAAAATGCAATCCGTCTGTATCAGCGTATGGGAGGAAAAGTTACTTGCGTTTCCTCATGGAATCAGCAAGACCGCACCGCCTACGCTTACCGAAAAAAGGAAGGCATCTATCTTGAGGAACTGTTGCCCATCACCAATCTTTTTGGAGAAATTAACCGCGGCAAGGCGGAAGAACTTGGGTATGAAGTGCTGGAGGGCAACGCTTGGCTGGAACAAGACGTTGATATTCTGGTTCCAGCTGCCATTGAAAATCAGATCACCATTGAAAATGTTGTAAAAATCGCCCCCAGCGTAAAACTTATTGCAGAAGGCGCAAATGGGCCAACTACCCCAGAAGCTCAAACAGAGCTTTCAAAACGCGATATCCTTATCATCCCAGATTTGCTGGCAAACGCAGGTGGCATGATCTGCAGTTACTTCGAACAGGTGCAAGGCAATATGAATTACTACTGGAAGAAAGATGAAGTGCTTGGAAAGCTGGATACGCAAATGACCTCAGCGTATATTGAAGTCAGCGACTTTGCACACAAATATAACTTCAATTTGCGTGATGCAGTCTATCTCATTGCAATCGAACGTGTTGCCAAAGCCTGCCAGGCGCGCGGCTGGGTATAATCGGAGAAAAAGAATGACATTAGACGAACAAAAGCTACACTTACATGCCGGGCTGGTTGATTTCAAACGCGACTTCCTCAACCCAGAAACGCCTGTGTCCTGCATTGGCAAGGGGGAAATCGGTGGAAAAGCAAAAGGGCTGGTGCTTATCCGCGATATTCTCTACTCCAGCTTTAACCATGCTGAATTCCCGCAAATCAGCGTGACCATCCCCTCGCTGGCAGTATTGCGCACGGATGTGTTTGACGCTTTCATGAAACAAAATCAGCTGTATGACATTGCCTATTCAAACCTGCCAGATGACCGTATTGCCCACGCATTTCAGAAAGCTGATCTGCCCTTCGAGGTATTGGGAGATTTACGCTCCCTGATTGAACAGGTGCATTCGCCACTGGCAATCCGCTCATCAAGCCTGCTAGAGGATACAAAGCACGAACCATTTGCCGGGATCTACGAAACTAAAATGATCCCGAATAATCAGTTTGATCCAGACGAACGCTTTCGCCGTCTGGTTGAAGCGATTAAGTTTGTATACGCTTCAGCATTCACAAAAAGGGCAAAAGATTATCGCCTGGTGAACCATCACGAAGACCGTGATGAAAAAATGGCGGTCATCATTCAGGAGGTTGTCGGCAAGCGATACCATAACCGCTTCTATCCTGAACTATCCGGCGTGGCGCGCTCCTACAACTATTATCCTGTGCAACCCGCTAAACCAGAAGAGGGGGTTGTCAACCTAGCGCTTGGGCTTGGTAAAATGATCGTGGATGGAGGGGTATCATGGACATATTCACCTGCCCATCCAGCGGCAGAGCCACCCGTCCGTTCTGCTCAGGAACTGGTTGATCTAACACAAACCCAATTCTGGGCAGTCAATATGGGAGAGCCAGCAGAATATGACCCCATCAACGAGACAGAATACCTGCTCCTCGAACCACTAACGCTTGCCGAGAAAGACGGCACCCTTGACCTTATCGCTTCCACATACGACCCACAATCCGAGCGTCTCTACATGGGCTGCGGGATGCAGGGTCCGCGTGTGCTGACGTTTGCGCCCCTGCTGGTAGCCAACCTGCTCCCCCTCAATTCTCTCATCATCCACTTACTAAAAATCTGCGAACAGGCAACGGGTTCTCCGGTAGAAATCGAATTTGCCATGACATTTAACCCTCACCGTTTCAACCTGCTCCAGGTACGCCCAATGGTCATTCCCACAGAGAACATCGAAGTTAGAGAAAGCGAGATGACAGGTGAAAACGTGCTTGTGGCTTCCAAAAACGTACTGGGAAACGGCATTGATGACAATATCACAGATATTGTCTATGTTAAACAGGATGTTTTCAAGCTGGTGCATTCTGTGTATGTTGCCCCTGAATTAGCCCAAATTAACCACATGATGATCTCACTCAAAAGACCATACGTGCTCATTGTTCTGGGACGTCTGGGCACCACCGATCCCTGGCTTGGTATCCCTGCCAGCTGGGGACAGGTATGCGGTGCGAGAGTCATCGTTGAGGCAACTCAGGAGAATGTTGTCGTTGACTTGAGCCAGGGATCCCATTACTTTCATAACATTATTGCTCAAGGCGTAAAATACTTCACCCTTCCCTATTCCAGCCCCTACAAGGTCGACTGGGAATGGCTAAACAAACAAAATGTGGAAGAAGAAACACAATTTTTGCGCCATGTTACTTTGCCAGAGCCTCTTATCGTTAAAGTGGATGGGAAAAGCAGCAGAGGCGTTATTTTGAAATCTCACAAAGGATAAAACTGTATGGTTACACCCGATGTGCCTATCGAGCAGTTTATTGACGAACTTCGCGAAAGGGCAAAAGAACTAAACTGCCTCTATAAGATACAAGACCTGCTTAACCGCTCTGACATTTCAATCAACAACTTTTGTCAGGAGATCGTTGAAATTATCCCACAAGGCTGGCAATATCCGGAAATATGCAAAGCCGAGCTTTCCTGGCACAACAAAGCCTGCCACACCAGCGGGTTTAGAAAGACTCCATGGGCGTTAAGCGCGGATATCAATGTGCAGGGTCAGGTGATTGGAAAGCTGAGTGTGTACTATACAGAGGAACGCCCCGAATGTGATGAAGGGCCCTTTCTCAAAGAGGAACGTAAGCTGATCAACACCATCGCGGAACAAATCGGCTTTTTTATCCTTCATCAGCAGCTCAAAGAGGTGTTTGAAAAACAGCTGAAAGCCCAGCAGAAATCAGAAAACGAGCTGGAGGTTATCCTCAATCTTCTAAGAACCACAGAGCCCGATTTGCTGCTACGGGTAACCCGCAAGATGATCAACTATCTCTTCTGGCAGGGTATCGGCGAAGCAAGCCAATTACTGGAAAAATTCAACCCCGCTGCCTGGGAGGGAATGAGCACGGAATCCAACCGCCCCTTCCAACAACAAACCACCAACGATATGCTCGCTATTAGCAGTGAGGTTTTTAGTATCGCCGACAAATATATCACCCGAAACATCATCCTCGAAAACATCCAGAAATGGATCAAAGAAGAGCGCTCAAGCTTTCTGGTGGATACACTGATCAATCCCAGTTCCTCGCTTTCCGATATTTCGTTGTCCATTGAGCGTTATCGCGCCCTGTCCGAACAAGGAATCGAGCTCCCCCCGACCCGCGCCCAATGGCTGAACGTAACCTTGATTCGCCGCATCCTCAGCGATCAACCCTCGTTCGTGGACATTGCCAAACATTTCATCACTATAGATACTTTTAAAGACCTTCTGGAAAAAATCATCCACCCCGCTAACAGTCATGGCAAACTAGGTGGTAAAGGCTCCGGGTTATTCCTTGCCTCTCAGATTATTCAGAAGTCCGCCCACCAAGACGAGCTGTTACAGAGAATCAAAACCCCGCGCACCTGGTACATCTCGTCAGACGGGGTGATGAGCTTTATCAACTACAACAACATGGAAGATGTCATTGAACAGAAGTATAAAGACCTGGGGCAGGTTCGTCAGGAATACCCCTATATTGCCCATCTGTTCAAAAACTCGCCTTTTTCACCCGAAATCGTCAAGGGGCTATCCATTGCTCTGGACTACTTTGGAGATGTCCCCCTGATCGTGCGCAGTTCAAGCCTCCTTGAAGACCAGGTGGGGATGGCTTTTGCTGGCAAATACAAAAGCCTGTTTATTGCCAACAAGGGCACAAAAGAAGAGCGTCTGGCAGCGCTGATGGATGCAATTGCAGAGGTGTATGCATCCCTCTTTGGGCCAGACCCCATCGAATACCGCGCCCAACATGGCCTGATGGATTACCACGAAGAAATGGGTATTCTGATCCAGGAAGTTGTCGGCAAACAGATTGGTCAGTATTACCTGCCCGCCTATGCCGGGGTGGCTTTCAGCAACAATGAGTTCCGTTGGTCAAGCCGCATCCACCGCGAAGACGGACTCGTCCGTCTTGTGCCCGGTCTGGGTACCCGTGCCGTTGACCGCCTGAGCGATGATTACCCGGTACTGATCGCCCCCGGGCAACCTGGTCTGCGTGTCAATGTCACCACCGAAGAGATTATTTATTATTCTCCTAAAAAAGCGGACGTCATCGACTTGAAAAACTGCAGATTTGAAACTGTTGAAATCCGCACCCTGTTGAAAGAATGCGGACGCCAATACCCACTGATCAATCAAATTGTGTCTGTTCTCAAGTCTGATCACATCCAGCTACCCTCAACCATCGGGATGGATTTTGAAGAAGACAATTTTATTGTAACCTTTGAGGGGCTGTTTACCCGGACCCCCTTCCTGAAGCAAATCAAGTCCCTGCTGCGCGTTCTGCAAACAGCCTTTAACCGCCCAATTGACATCGAATTCGCCCATGATGGAACTGATTTCTACCTGCTTCAATGCCGCGCCCAGAGTTTTGGAGAAGATTACAGCGCTGCCAACATCCCCAAAGACATTCCCAGAGAAAAGGTGATCTTTTCGGCAAACAAATACATCTCCAACGGCAGGGTGCCCGATATCACATACATTGTGTACGTTGACCCAATCAAGTACGGCGAAATTTCCAGCTACCAGGACCTGGTCAACATTGGCAAAATCGTCAGCCGCCTTAACCAGATTCTTCCCAGACGGCAGTTTATCCTCATGGGACCGGGCAGATGGGGCAGCCGCGGTGACATTAAGCTGGGAGTCAGTGTTACCTATTCTGACATCAACAACACTGCCATGCTAATCGAAATCGCCCGCAAGAAGAAAGACTACGTTCCTGACCTGTCATTTGGAACACATTTCTTTCAGGACCTGGTAGAAGCCTCCATCCGCTATCTTCCCCTGTATCCCGATGACCCCCGCGTCGTCTTCAACGAAAACTTTCTAACAGGTGAGAAAAATCTGCTTGCCGAAATCCTGCCGGACTTCGCCTATCTTTCAGATACGGTTCATGTCATTGATGTTCCTGCCTCCACAGGGGGGCAAATCCTCAAAGTGCTGATGAATGCGGAAAATGAGGAAGCGGTTGCCTTCCTCACCGAGCCCAGCGGCGTTATCGAGCTAGAGGAAAAGAAAAAGGAAACCCTGCAAAGAGGGCTGACAGATCCCGATATGCACTGGCGATGGCGGCTTCAGGCAGCCGAGCGCATTGCGGCGCAAATAGACCCCCAGCGATTCGGTGTCAAAAATATCTATGTCTTCGGCAGTACAAAAAATGCCACCGCCGGACCGCAAAGTGATATTGATCTGCTGATTCACTTTGAGGGCACACAGGAGCAGCGCAAAGACCTGTTGACATGGCTGGAAGGCTGGAGTCTGAGCCTGAGCCACTACAACTACTTGCAAACAGGGATGAAAACCAAAGGTCTGCTGGATGTCCATATCATCACCGATGAGGATATCAAAAACCGCACCAGCTACGCCTCAAAAATCGGGGCAGTTACCGACGCCGCCCGCCCACTTGCCATTGGCACCGATTGCCCTAACTGACGCTAACGCCCCAAAAGCTTTCCGTGTGAAAGCAATACCCCCGCCTACAACAAGACTCGCCTGGCGTTGGCAAGATCATATAAATCAAAGCAAACTATTGCAAGCTGCTCTCCATCGTACGCGGCAGAGAAAAGATGCGTACGCCCAATACAATCTCGCCATGCCCCTGTAAGGCGCGAGGATTCATGAATATGCCCATGTAAGGTCAGCAGCGGCTGGCGAGCCTCGATAAAGCGTCGAATCGCAATGCTGCCTACATGCACATCCAACGGGACATGATCAACAAACTTTCCGTCCAGCGCTGCCCTGTCCAGTTTTGTTTGATAAGGAGGCGCATGAAACAAAAAAATCGCAGCGGACATATCATCATCTGCCGTCATCGCATCTATGTCTGCCTGGATCGTGCCTGTGTTGACTGCTACTTGATCTACAGGCACAGTACGCCAGCCCTCATCCAGCGGCACACAGCCAGGATCAACATATCGGGAGACATCATACCGCTCCCAATCTTTGAGCAAAAAGGGGGTTGGCGGAACACAGGCATAACCATACACAGAAAACGCCCCCAGCAAAACACGCCGCTGATGGATATATTCCCACAAGCCCAGCCCCTCCCCCATTTTCAGGTACTCTATCGCTGTTGCACGATCATCGTTACCCGGGATCACAAAAACCCGCGGATAATCAGCGCCAAGTTTCGATCTAATATTCTCAAAGCCAGAAGCCAAAAACCCAAGAACGAATTCTTCGGTTGTGGTATTTCCCCCAAGAGAGGAAAACCAGGCAGGCAACAAATCGCCGCCCAGAAACACCGCTTGGGGTGGGCTTTGCAACACATAATCAAATAACTTTTGATAACGTGTTACCTGTCCATGTATATCTGAGACAAAATAACAGGCTGGCACATCGCGATTATACCCTATACAAAATGCGCAACCCAATTCGGAGGGTTTTGAAAGCAAACCTGCGCCCTCAAAACCCTCTCTGTCAGTTTGTGAGATGTATTCTATACCCAGCCGCGCAATTGCATCGCCTGAACCACGCGGTCAATCGCAATCATGTAGGCAGCTTCGCGCATGTAAACTTTCTCTTTCTCCGACATCGCCAGAACGGCATGAAAAGCAGAGGTCATCTTATCATCCAGGTTTTTCAACACCTCGTCCTTTGACCAGTAAAAGTTCATGTCGTTCTGAACACCCTCAAAGTAGGAGCAGGTAACGCCGCCAGCATTGCAGAGAAAATCAGGAATATTGAAGATGTTGTTCTTCTTGAAAAACTCATCTGCTTCAGGGGTAGTAGGACCATTGGCACCTTCAGCGACAATTTTGACACGCGGATGAACTTTGCTGACATTGGCACCGGTGATTTGCCCCCCAAGCGCGCCAGGCATAAGAACATCTGCCTCCTTTGTGAGCCATGCCTCAGCATCCTCAATCTCATATCCGGCTTCCCGCGCCTTATCTTTGTGAATAGTGCCATACTGATCGGTGATCGATTGCAAAAAGCGCGGATCAATCCCATCCTTCTTGCTAAACGTGTAAGACACCTGATCATCGCGATCCCAGCATGAAACGCAGACCACTTTACCACCCAACATTTCCACAAAACCGATAGCCGCATACTGGGTAACATTACCAAAGCCCTGCATGGCTGCCACAGATTTTGAGGGGTCAATCTTGAGGTGCTTCATCGCTTCTCGAACCGTGTAAATAACCCCATACCCCGTGGCTTCCGTGCGCCCCAGCGATCCTCCGCCGCCCACCGGTTTTCCTGTAATTACACCAGGCGTATATTGCCCGGAAAGTTTGGAATACTCATCCATCATCCAGCCCATCATCTGCGGGGTCGTGCCAACATCCGGCGCCGGAACATCCATCCTCGGCCCAATGTTTTTCCATACCTGATCCACCCATCCGCGGCACAGCCGTTCCTTTTCAGTAACCGTCAGCGAAACCGGATCAACAATCACACCGCCCTTCCCACCGCCAAGCGGAATATCAGCAACGGCACACTTCCAGGTCATCCACATCGCCAGACCACGCACAGTGTCTAGCGTCTCAGCCGGGTGAAAGCGTATCCCTCCCTTGCAGGGTCCACGCGCATCGTTATGCTGCACCCTGAACCCGGTAAAAACACGCAGCGATCCGTTATCCAGACGAACAGGAATTCGGAAAGTGAACTCTCGCAAGGGCCAGCGCAGAACCTCGCCGATTTCCGGGTCGAGATTCAACAGCCTAGCCACATTATCAAACTGTTGCTGCGCTAACTTAAACTCATTGACCGTTTCCATATATTTTCACTCCTGTTATAAGATGCAAAATGTTTTTGCTTAATGCCAAGATAAAAAACCCATCATAGATGGCAAAGAATCTTGCCTAATCAACGTTACACAAAAAAGGGCATCTCGTCAATATGACAAAAATCAACACGCAACACCATTTAAGATGCTAATCATCACAAAATACTGGGCACAACACCATTACTTACTTCCCCGCCGAATAGAACAAATCATGTACGCCCAACAAGCCCAAAAGGACACCTTCGAGAAATCGTTCATGGCTAAAACCGTACCACAGGAAACAATTTCTAACCCCAAATTGCATTTGACGGGAATTGCGATATAATAAATGCGGGTCGTTGATGTCAAATAAGGTCTTATTAGACAGAATAGTATCAGGAGGATAACCATTCTATGGATACGGCAACCTTATCCCAATGGCAGTTTGCCATTACATCGGTTTACCATTTCTTCTTCGTGCCGCTTACACTAGGGCTTTCCATTCTTGTAGCAATCATGGAAACCATCTATGTGCGCACCGGTCAAGAAGTATACAAACGCATGACCAAGTTCTGGGGAAAGCTTTTCCTCATCAACTTTGCAATGGGTGTGGTAACAGGTATCGTCCAGGAGTTTCAATTCGGAATGAACTGGGCAGACTACTCGCGCTTTGTGGGAGATGTGTTTGGCGCTCCGCTGGCTGTGGAAGCACTGTTGGCATTTTTCCTTGAATCTACCTTTCTGGGAGTATGGATTTTCGGCTGGGAACGTATCTCAAAAGGGCTACACGCCCTCGCAATGTGGCTGGTGGCGTTGGGAACAAACCTGTCCGCTCTATGGATTCTGACCGCCAACTCATTCATGCAGTCGCCAGTGGCATATCAGCTGGAAGGCAATCGGGCGGTGATGACTAACTTTTTTGACCTGTTGCGCAACCCCTATCTCTGGCGGCAGTTCCCACATACCATTGCCGCGGGGCTGACCACAGCAGCTTTCTTCGTGGTCGGTATCAGCGTATACCATCTGCTGCGCAAAAAAGAGGATGAACTGTTCCAGCGTTCGCTAAAGATAGGTGCAATCGCCGCGCTGGTTGCGGTCATTCTGGTAGGCGGGGTAGGACACGCCCAGGCACAGAAAATGTTTACTGCACAACCGATGAAAATTGCCGCCGCCGAAGGAGTTTGGGATACCGAAGACCCCGCAGGCTTTTCTTTTTTCACCATCATTGACCAGCAAAACCGGCGTAACCTAGTAGATGTGCGCGTGCCATATCTGTTGAGCATCCTGGCATATAACAGGCCTAGCGGGGCTGTCATTGGCGTGAACCAGCTTCAGGCAGATTTTGAACAGCGTTTCGGCCCTGGCAACTATATCCCCAATATGAATGTGCTTTATTGGACTTTCCGCATCATGGTGGGCGCTGGGCTGTTGATGGGTTTTGCAGCATTGTATCTAGTCTGGGTATCTACACACAAACATAAGCTGGCGGCAGACCAACCCTTTATGCGCCTGTTCCCGTTCTTTATTGCCCTGCCCTACCTGGCAAACACAAGCGGCTGGATTATGACCGAAATGGGGCGGCAGCCGTGGGTCGTATATGGATTGATGAAAACACAGAATGCTGTCTCTCCTAATCTGACACCGGGCATGGTGCTGACCACACTGATAGGTTTTCTACTAATCTATGGGCTATTGATGCTGGTGGATATCTACCTGCTGGTCAAGTATGCCAAAGCAGGTCCCCAGGAGGAAGAACACGCGCCCAGTCTCGAAACCGTACAGGCGATGGAATAGGAGAAGCAAAAATGGATCTTAATATCTTGTGGTTTATTCTGGTAGCAGTGTTGTATATTGGCTATTTTGTGTTGGAGGGGTTTGATTTCGGCGTCGGGATATTACTCCCATTCCTCTCAAAAGAAGATACTCGCCGTAGGGTGATTATCAACACCATCGGACCACACTGGGACGGTAACGAGGTATGGCTGATCACCGCTGGCGGGGCAACTTTTGCCGCCTTTCCTGGCTGGTACGCAACCCTGTTTAGCGGCTTTTATCTTCCGCTTTTTCTCATCCTGGTGGCGCTGATTGTGCGCGGCGTGGCTTTTGAGTTTCGCAGCAAAGATGAGAACCCCCTCTGGCGCAACTTCTGGGATTGGGCAATCTGCATTGGCAGCATTTTACCAGCACTATTATGGGGGGTAGCATTTGCCAACCTTGTACGCGGTGTGCCAATTGATGCAACTGCCAATTATGTGGGCGGTTTCTGGAATCTGCTTTCACCCTATGCTCTGCTGGGTGGCGTGGTCTCACTGTTGGGGTTCACCTTGCATGGGGCAATTTTCCTGATGCTGAAGACAGAAGGAACACTGCATGAACTTGTCCACCGTGTGGCGCGCAGCTTATATCCTGTCACACTGGTTCTGCTGGTGGTGCTGTTCCTCTGGTCATTCTACACCACCGACAAATTGGGGTTAAACCCTGTCCCGGCGATGGTTGTCGCGCTGATTGCACTCCTGGCAGCCGGGTGGTTCTTACGGCAAAAGCGCACTGGCCTTTCATTCACCTTTACCTCGCTGACGATCTTGCTGACCATGCTGGCGGTCTTTTTACATTTCTTCCCACGGGTGATGATATCCAGCTTGGACCCAGCATGGAGCCTCACAATCTATAACGCCGCCTCCGGGGCAGTCACGCTGCGCACCATGACCATCGTAGCCGCAATCTTTGTGCCAATTGTTCTGGCATATCAGGCATGGTCGTACTGGGTTTTCCGTCAGCGCATCGTGGAGAAAGTCGAAACGTTGGAATATTAGATTGGCTATTGTGATTTTTTAGAGAATCGTTTATCATTGGTGAACAGCAAGCAAGTTGCTGTTCACCTTTTTTACATGGCAAACGAAGTTATCTTCTAAAAAACTTATCGAACACGAGGTTGACAATGTGCTGTTGTTGTAAAGAAAAAAAAGTGGTTGTAACTGAAGGAGCACCAAAAGCAATAGGTCCATATTCGGTGGGAATTAGCGCGGGGCATTTTGTCTTCACCGCTGGGCAGATTGGGCTAGATCCGGCAACGCAAAACATCGTAGAAGGCGGCGTGGAAGCGGAAACCAGGCGGGCACTGACCAATCTCAAGAATATTCTGGAAGCCGCCGATTCGAGCCTGGAACATGTGGTCAAGACAACTGTTTTCCTGCGCGATATGGGCGACTTTGCGCGTATGAACGCTGTCTATGGTGAATTCTTCAAGGAAAACCCGCCAGCGCGCTCTACAGTTCAGGTGGCAGCGCTTCCCAAAGGTGCAGCGGTTGAAATTGAAGCAATTGCAATGACCCACTGTCACCATGATGATGATCATGAGTGTTGCTGCAAAGATTGAACGCTGTCTCGGGCGCAGATACGATACAGCCTGATTGTGAATCAACCCCATAACTACCATACGAAACAACAGTGCCAGCTGTTTCGATTATCGTTCCATGTTACAATGAGGAAGCAACCATCAAGTTGCTGCTGCAGGCAATTGCTCAACAGGATTTTCCATGTGCCGACATGGAAGTCATCGTGGCAGATGCCATGTCCACAGATCGGACGAGAGAAGAGATTGCTGCCTTTCAGAAGGAATGTCCGCATCTGAAGGTCAAAGTGGTTGATAACCCAAAACAAACGATACCCTCCGCGCTGAATTACGCACTACAAGCGGCGCAAGGCACCTACATTGTACGTCTGGACGCCCACTCGGTGCCCATCCGCGAATACGTTAGCCGTTGCATGGCAGACTTACAGGCTGGTCGCGGCGATAATGTCGGCGGGGTATGGGAAATCGAACCGGGTAGTTCGCATTGGGTCGCAAAATCAATTGCGCTGGCTGCAGCTCACCCGCTGGGAGCAGGCGACGCTAAATACCGCATCGGCGCCCGCGCTGGCGAGGTAGATACCGTGCCATTTGGTGCTTATTGCCGCCAAACGGCGGAACGTTTGGGTGGCTATAACGAAGACTTGCTGGCAAATGAGGATTATGAGTTCAATGTCCGCTTGCGTCAGCAAGGAGGTCGGGTCTGGTTAAACCCCGAAATTCGCTCGACTTATTTTGCCCGCCCTACACTGGGGGCGCTGGCGCGGCAGTACTGGCGGTATGGCTTCTGGAAACAGCGGATGCTGCGCGCGTACCCAAAGACTTTGCGCTGGCGGCAGGCTTTGCCGCCGTTGTTTGTGGCAGGGGTAGTGTTCCTGCTTTTGCTTTCATTTTCATCGGCACTGGCCCGAATTTTGCTCCTTCTTCTCGTACTATGTTATGGATTGGTTTTGCTGGGTGCCTCCGTTCCTTTAGCACTGCGTCAAAGACAGGCTTACTTGTTGATAGGTGTTCCCGTAGCAATCATGACCATGCACTTTGCCTGGGGCGGCGGCTTTTGGTGGAGCCTGATCAGCAGCTTGGTGAGACGGTAGTGGCAAAAAGTTATGACAATTGAGCAGAAAACAACACCACGTCCTACCCAGATCGGCCTGCGTCCCGGCGAACGTCGTCTGATTTTGATATTTGGCGATCTGGCAGTATCAACCGTTTCATTGTTTGTGGCGTTATATTTCTGGTCGCGCCCTGATTGGTACAATTTCTCCATCCAGTTTCTGCAAGAGCGCACACCAGGCTGGTATTACCTCATGCCATTCCTGTGGCTGTTGCTGCTAATTGAGCTGTATGACACACGCCGCGCCAGCCGTATAGACGAGACGGTAAAAGGTATTGGCATCGCAGCGAGCATCGCGCTGGGATTTTACTTGCTGGTATTCTTCCTGTCAGAGCCCAATTCGCTGCCACGGCGCGGGGTAGCCATCTTCATCGCCTCCAGCTTTATTCTTACGCTTCTGTGGCGTTTTGTCTTTATCAAGATATTCACAGCGCCTATGTTCTCGCGCCGGGTTCTAATTGTTGGTGCAGGAAGGGCTGGCTCCACCATGGCGCGCATCGTGCGCGAAACGCAGCCGCCGCCGTTTGTTTTAGTAGGTCTGATAGACGATGACAAAGCCAAATGCGGTTCACTTATCGAAAGCTATCCGGTACTGTGTGGCAGTGAAGGCTTGCTTTCTGTCATCGAAGAGGAAGGCATCACTGATCTGATTTTCGCCATCTCACATGAGATGAGCTCACAAATGTTTCAAGCAGTGATGACTGCCGAAGAGCGGGGGGTGATTGTAACCAGCATGCCGATTGTTTACGAGGAAATTCTTGGGCGTGTACCCATCTTTCTGCTTCAGTCCGACTGGATTTTGCGATCATTTCTCGATCAAATCCACGTCAGCGGTTTTTATGAGATTCTGAAACGTGGGATGGACATCATTGGCGGTCTGATTGGCACAGCAATGCTGGCAATCGCTTTCCCCTTTGTTGCCATTGCAATTCTGCTGGATAGTGGCGCGCCGATCTTGTATTCACAAAACCGCCTGGGCAAAAGCGGCAAAGTGTACCAGATGCTCAAGTTTCGCACCATGTATCAGGATGCCGAAAAGGATGGAAAAGCACGGGTAACCGTTGAAAACGACCAGCGTATCACCCGTGTTGGTAAGTTGCTGCGCAAAAGCCATTTAGACGAACTTCCTCAATTTATCAACGTCTTGCGTGGCGATATGAGCCTGGTTGGGCCACGCGCTGAGCGCCCTGAGCTGATGGACGAATTACAAAAAGTTGTGCCGTTCTATCGCGCGCGCCTGCTGGTGCGGCCAGGGCTTACCGGCTGGGCACAGATCAATTTTGGTTACGCTTCCACTGTGGAGGACACAGCGGTTAAAATGGAGTATGATTTATACTACATCAAGCACCGCAATTTGATATTGGATTTTACCATCCTGTTGCGCACAGTGGGCACGGTTGTGGGTCTGCGAGGGCAGTAACATGAAGCTGAAAATACATATCCGCAATCGTTATCTCTTGGGCATTGACTTATTTTTGATCGTTGCCGCTGTGCTGGGGAGTTACGCTTTGCGGCTTGAGTTCAGCCCGGCGTTTTATGTCTATCTTCCCTCAGCACTGTGGATGTTAGGCGTCTCCTTAATCATCAAGCCGCTGGTATATTACAATTTTGGATTGTACCGGCGGCTTTGGGTCTATGCCAGCATGCACGAACTCAAGCTGATTGTTATTTCGGTCATCACTGCATCCATGCTGGTTGCACTGGTAATGATCTGCCTGTTTGCATTGGGGTTGTTTGTTGGCTTTCCACGCTCTGTGCTGATCATTGACTGGCTTCTCTCCATCTTGATGGTGGGTGGCGTGCGGTTTTCCATCCGCATGTTGACAGAGAGTCGTGTGGTAACACCCCCAGAAAAACCCAAACGCCAGCGCAAGGTGTTGGTGGTAGGCGCTGGCGATGCTGGCGCGCTGGTAGTGCGCGAGCTTCAAAAGACCCCACAGCTAAATATTATTCCAGTGGGATTTCTAGACGACAGCCCCGAGAAACAGGGACAACAGATTCATGGGATTCCCATTGTGGGTAAACTAGCCGATTTATCACAGGTTTTGGAAACTCAGCACATCCATGAGGTCATCATTGCGATCCCCAGCGCCCCCGGCCGCGTTGTGCGCATGGTGGCAGATGTGTGCCGCTTGAAAGGCGTCCCCTTCCGTACCATGCCCGGCATCTATGAACTGCTAGGTGGAAAGGTAAGCGTCAGCCGTCTGCGCGAGGTAGATATTACCGACCTGCTACGCCGTGAATCAACTCATATATGCGATGAAAAAGTGGGGGCAGTTATCAGCCAGCGGGTCGTGCTGGTAACCGGCGCGGGAGGGTCAATCGGCAAGGAGCTTTGCCGCCAAATTGCCCGCTGGGATCCCGAAAAGCTGGTCATGGTTGGTCACGGCGAAAACAGCATTTTTGAGGCAGTCATTGAATTGCAGGAAGCATTCCCCGAACTGACATTGCATCCTGTGATTGCTGACTTGCGCGATATTTACCGTTTGCAAAGCGTCTTTCAGCAGTTTCGTCCGCAGGTTGTTTTTCACGCCGCAGCGCATAAACATGTGCCCCTGATGGAAATCAATGTTGAGGAAGCGGTTACAAACAATATTCTCGCCACACGCAACGTGGTTGAGGTAGCGCTGGCGTATGACGTTGAACGGCTGGTGATGATCTCAACCGATAAAGCTGTCCGCCCCATCAACGTTATGGGAGCGACTAAACGCATCGCCGAAATGATTGTGCTGGATGCCGCTGAACGGCATGGCAAAACTTTTTCGGTTGTACGTTTTGGTAATGTGTTGGGCAGCCGCGGCAGTGTCGTACCACTGTTCAAACGTCAAATTGCACGCGGCGGCCCGGTAACGATTACACACCCGGATATGCGCCGCTATTTTATGACCATCCCCGAGGCAGTACACCTGGTGTTGGAAGCTGCCAGTCTCGGCGAAGGGGGCGAAGCCTTTATGCTCAATATGGGCCAGCAAATACGCATCCTTGACCTGGCAGAGGATTTGATACGGCTTTCTGGACTCGAACCCGGTAAGGACATCGAGATTGTGTTCACAGGCATTCGCCCAGGCGAGAAGCTGAGTGAAGACCTGTGGGATGAGAACCACCTGTTCAAGCCGACTGAACATCCAGAGATTTACCGTCTCAATGGCAATGGGGAAAGTCTGCATGGCGAAGCATTGACAACTTCGGTCGAAGAACTGATCCGCCTTGCCCAACAAGGAGAAACAGAAGCCATCCTCAACCTGTTTGATGAGCTGATTCCTGGTTCAGCCGTTCGTACGATGAGCAAGCCTGAAATCACGGCAATTGACTGATGGCCATCCTGAGCGCCGCTGAGTGGGATGAGTTTCTTGCCGGGCAGTCAGACGCCCACATTCTTCAGACCAGCGCTTGGGCGGAATTAAAGACGGCCTTCGGCTGGGACGTTGTACGGGTATGCAGGAACGATACCGGTGCGCAGGTGCTTTTGCGGCGGCTTCCGCTTGGCTTTTCAATTGCATATATTGCCAAGGGACCAGTCGGCGAAACATGGCTGCCGTTGTGGGAGGAATTAGATGCATTCTGCAGACAGCGCCGCGTCGCCTTTCTCAAAGTAGAGCCGGATTTATGGATGCCCTTACCGGCTCAAACGCAGACTGCGCTCTCCACCTTTTTGCGCGGGCAACCCATCCAGCCACAGCGCACGATTCTTATCAATCTGGACGGAGAAGAAGAAACCTGGCTGCAGCGTATGAAGCAAAAGACGCGCTACAACATTCACCTGGCAAAGAAAAAAGGGGTAACTGTTTGCCAATCGGAAGACGTGGCTACATTTGCTGCCCTGATGGCGCAAACCGGACAGCGTGATGGCTTTGGTGTTCACAGCCTGGCATACTATCAGCGCGCCTATGATCTTTTTGCTCCCTCAGGCAGATGTGTTCTACTGATGGCTCAGTTTGAGACGAGACCATTGGGGGGGCTGATGGTTTTTGCGCAGGGGGCGCGTGCCTGGTATTTCTATGGCGCCTCCAGCGATGCGGAGCGTAACCGTATGCCCTCTTATCTGTTGCAATGGGAAGCAATGCGTTGGGCAGCTGGCAAAGGATGTGCCGTATATGATCTGTGGGGAATCCCAGATTGTGATGAAGAGATATTGGAATCTCAATTTTCACAACGCTCCGATGGCTTATGGGGGGTGTATCGCTTCAAGCGCGGCTTTGGTGGGAAGATTGTGCGTTCCGTTGGCGCATTCGACCGCGTCTATTCCCCTCTGTTATACCGGTTTTATCGCTGGTGGCTGGCGAGGAGGTCAATATAGACGCGGCGACCTGGAATCAGAACATCGCTGCTTTGCCAGGTTGTCATATCCTGCAAACCTGGGAATGGGGTCAAATCAAAGCGCGCTATGGTTGGGAAATCATCCCGCGCTTGTGGCATGATGAGCATCACAGGCTCAAAGCTGCCGCAATGATATTGCAGCGAACCATCCCAATCGCTGGATACTCCATGCGCCCACGTATTCTCTATATCCCCAGAGGTCCATTGCTGGATTGGAATGATGCCCTATGGCGCAAGCGCGTACTGGATGATGTGGAACTCCTTGCCCGCCAGCAGAGAGCTATTCTGGTAAAGATAGACCCTGAAGTTGTCATTGGTGAAGGTGTTCCTGGCACAACAGATGCAAGGGAAAATGAGACCGGCAGCGCCCTGGTAACAGAGCTGAGACAGCGCGGCTGGCAATTTTCAAATGACCAGGTGCAATTCCGCAATACAGTCTGGATTGATTTACGCCATAGCGAGGAAGAATTGCTGGCACGTATGAAGCAAAAAACCCGCTATAACCTGCGGCTGGCGCAAAAAAAGGGGGTTGTGGTTCGGTCTGGCAGCACGGAAGACCTACCCATGTTATACCGCATGTACGCGCGCACTTCCATCCGCGATGGTTTCGTGATACGCCCAGAGGAATATTACCTTTCCGTATGGGGCAGTTTTATGCAACGCGGAATGGCAAAAGCGTTGGTGGCTGAGGTGGATAATACACCTGTAGCCGGTCTGCTTCTCTTTTTGTTTGCCGGAAAGTCCTGGTATCTGTACGGAATGTCACTGGATGAGCATCGCGAAAAGATGCCAAATTATTTGCTACAATGGGAAGCCATGCGTCAGGCACGCGCGGCTGGCTGTAAGCAGTACGATCTTTGGGGTGCGCCAGACATTTTCGACACCAGCGACGCATTATGGGGAGTTTACCGGTTCAAGGAAGGTCTGGGGGGAAAAACTGTACGCTTGCTGGGTGCCTGGGATTATGCACCGCAGAAATGGCTCTATCAACTGTACACGACAATCCTGCCACACTTGTTAGCTTTAATGCGGGTAAGAGGTAAAGCACAAACCCGCTCCTCCTTAGGAAGCACCTAGACAACCACAAAGGCACATCCGTTATGGCTGCACAGGACACCACTCAGGGTCATAATCAAACCCTGGGTCGTTTGTCAGGCGCGTAAGCGCTTCCCCTGTTACATCCATGCGGTAAATATCATGATTTCTGCCGTCCGGCCAGCTCTCAAATACAATGGTCTTGCTGTCTGGGGCAATGCTCACGCCGCTGCTGGGGACAGGTTCGCGTCGGTCTTTTGGCAAAATGGGCTTATCAGCCCCCGTTCCACGCTCCGCATAACTGAGAAAATGGAGATATGGAATAGCGGGATCTATTCCGCTGCGGCTATAAATGAGAAACTCACCATCGGATGACCAATCGGGATAGTAATCATTGACGTTCCCCGGCGCGCTGAATTGAAATTGGGTCTGCCCGTTTTCGGAAATCATCCAGATACGGTTATTGTAATTGCCCTTACGGGAGACTGCCAGCTGCTTTCCACTTGGGCTCCACGCCGGTTGCATATCAGGGAAGATAGTATCCGAAAGGTCGCCTATCGAGCCATTTTGCAGATGGTATACATAAACATGCGCAACACCAGTGCGGACGGAAGTAAAGGCGATACGGGCACCATCTGGCGACCAGGCGGGGTCAAAATCACCCCCTGAGCTGATTGCCAGCAGGCGAGGATCGCTGCCATCCGCGTTGATGATATAAATCTTAGAATCATTGTAGATTTGCAATTTCGTTTTGCAGGGTGAAATGATGGCAAGCTTCGTCCCATCGGGGGAGAAAGAAGGCTGACAGGCGCCCTCAGGGAAGCTGGTCAGCTGTTGTTGTTCAGAGCCGTCTGCATTCATCAGCCACACCTGCATACTGCCAGTGCGGTCAGAGGTAAAGGCTATCTTACCCGCTGCAACATACGAGGTAGGGGAATTATTAGCTTCCTGAACAATTGCAGTAGCTGTTGTAAGCATGGAAACCGGAGTGTCTGTGGGTAGCGGTGCGGCAAGGGTAGGAGATGGCTCAGGGGTAAAAGCAACTGTGCCAGCAACAGCGGCAATGGTACCCCCTCCAGCAGGTTGTTCAAATAGCATCGTCGCGTTACGCGCAACTGGGGGTGAAAACAAAGGAGAACGCAAGAGCAAGAGCGCAATGACAACGATAAGAAGGATAAACAGAGATAATGGCGTCAGGGCACTGCGCTGAAAGCGGCGGTAGAATCGCCGAAAAGTTCCAGCCAACCTTTTGTTAAAGGGGGCTGCTCCCTGGAAAGAAGATCGCTCTTCACCGCTAGGAGACACCTCTTCACCCTCCAAAGGCGGCGGGTTGATCACAAGATCTTGCAACTCAGAAAGAGATAATTCACTGGCTTCAACCAGCGCCAGTTTGAATTCTTTGGCACTTTGATAACGGTCTTCGGGTTCAACTTCAAGCGCCTTCTCGATCACAAGCGCTACCTTACGGCTGACATCCGGTTCCAGCTGGCGCAAAGGAGTCAGCTTGGTTTTACCAGTCGCACGGGCAAGACCATCCTCAGGGATTGTCCCGCTCAGAGCAGCATAAAGGGTAGCGCCCAGTGAATAAATATCAGAACGCGCATCCGTGCGGGCTGTGCCATATTGCTCCGGCGGCGAATAGCCGGGTGTCATCGCCCGCGCCCCAGTGGTGGTCGTCTGCGTGCCCTGCATCACCTTTGCCAGCCCAAAATCCACCAGCACCACCTCGCCTTCCGGGGTGATTTTGATATTCCCCGGTTTGATATCGCGATGCACCACCGAGGACGTGCGGCTGTGGAGATAACTGAGAGCATTACAAATAATAATGCCAATTAAGATCACTTCCCTTTCGGGTATCTTGCCAAGCCGTTCAATTCTCTGGCGCAAGTCCTCGCCGTCAATATATTCCATGATCAAGTACTGACCCTGTCCCGGGATAGCAAAATAATCACCCACACGCGGTAGATTGTGGTGGCGCAAATTTGCCAGGATGCTCGCCTCGCGCTGAAACTGGCGGGCATAATCATCACTGAGAAACAGATTTTCCTTGACAGCTACAGATATCCCCAGATGCTCGTCTATGGCGCGATAAACCGACCCCATTCCTCCCTGACCAAGGATGGACACAACGCGATAGCGGTCGTTGATCAACGTACCAGGCGTTAAAGCCATAGATTACCTTGGGTCATTGCAGCACAAGGATGGTTTTGCCGATTCCCAAAATAAAAAATCAAACTTCCCAGCATTTTGTATATTGACGGTTTGATTTTACTTCAACTTGAAAAGATTGTGCAGTGAGAAAACCAAACAATTTTGGATATTGTATGGTTTAATAGAGCCGTGAATCTCGACATTCATACAGGTGTACAAACAGCATTCTTTTTAGCAGTCTTTGGCGTTCTATTGAGCGCTTTTCTGGGTGTCCGTTTCATCAAAGCCGGGCTAAAGTTAACCTTCTTCCGCAAACGCCGCGAGTTGATTGTCAGGGGGTGGAGAATGCTTTTCTTTGCGGTGATTCTGGGATTTTTAGCATTCTTTCTCAGCCAATACGCTGAACCATCAGTCTATCGCATTTTCCCCCCTTCGCCAACCATCACCCTTACGCCCACACAAACCCTGACCCCCACAATCACCCAGACAACCACCCTGACCTTGACAGCAACCATTACCCTGACACCTGAAGTGCCCCCCACACCGCAAATCCCTGCCGAAATTGTCGCAGAGTTCACCAGCCAGGTTACTCCAAACCCTGACGCTGTTTTTAGCAAACCACTTTTTACCACGTCAATTGACGAGGATTTGCAACCCGTACAACCGGCGACAGAGTTTAACAATCCGGTCGGAAAGTTATACGCCACATTTAGCTATGACAAAATGCTGGTTGGCTCACAATGGACAGCTCTCTGGGTGCGGATGTCAGATAATCAAATTATCTGCGTCGAAACGAGACCATGGGACGGAAGCAGCGGTGGTTATTATTACACAGAATGCAATCCTTCATCGGACGCTTGGCGCCCAGGTCTATATCAGGTACAGCTGTACGTAGGTGAGACGTGGATGGTACGGGCAGAGTTTTCAGTGGTGGGAGAACCGCCTACTCCGACCTATACACCCACAGCCACACGCACCCCCCTCCCCACCCGAACACCACTGCCAACCCGCACAGCCACCATCACGCGCACCAGTACACCTACGCGTACGGCAACGGCTACCCGAGCCACATCCACGCCCATACCAACGCGCACAGCAACCCCCTCGCGCACGCCTTTTATGACCGATACGCGCTGGCCAACCAATACACCCAAGCCAACACGGACCGCACCGCCGCCCCAAACAGCAAGCTCAACGACAACCCCCGCCATCTATTAATTCAACACACGCTCAAACCACACGGTATAAAAGGGGCTTTCCCTGCAAAAGATTGACCAGATTAGTGTAGTCTTCAACGCGCCCCCTTTCATCTGCGGGTGCTGAGCCTGCTGCAGTATGCGGTGTAAGAATAATGTTGACGCCTTTCTGTCGCGCCAGCGGCAGAAGAGGATTATCCGGACGCACCGGCTCCCAGGCGTATGTATCCGTTGCCACCCCACCTAGATAGCCAGAAGACAGTGCCGCAGCAATATCCTGCTCATCGAGAATGCCACTGCCCCCGCAACATACCAGGCAACTACCCGCTTTCATTTTCGCAATAAAGCTGGCATTAACTATACCCTCTGTCTCCGGGAAGTAGGGCAGTAAGAGACAAACCGTGTCGCTGCGGGAAAGAAGGTCATCCAGTTCCGCATACTGTATACCAAGCTGCTCTTCGGTAAATGGTTGCAACCGCTGACGTTTGTTGTATAAAACGGTGCATGCAAAACCTTTCAAGCGCAACGCCAGTTCTACGCCAATTTCACCAAAACCAACAATCCCGACGGTGCTGTGATATAACGCACGGATGTTTTGTCGCTCTGACCAATTATATGAAAATGTATCCTCATCACACCTTTGCGGGGGTTTTCCCCAATCTTGCGCTTCTTCCATAATGTGCATCATCTCAGGCAGACGCTTGGCAAGGCACAGCATTTGCATCATCATGTGCTCAGCAACCATGACACAGGTAAACACCGGGAATGTGCACACGGGAATGCCCATTTGCCTTGCAGTTTCCAGGTCAATGTCCTCTGTCATTGCGCCGAGACGCTGAATAAGACGCAGCTTTTTGCCAGTCCGGATGATTTCGGCATCAATTGCGCCGCTACGCTCGCTGATGAGAAATTCACACTCTGGCAACAACGCGAGAATCTCCTCCTTGGCGGGTTGACGCCGCATGATAATTTCCAATTCGGGCGGGGCAGCGGCAATCGCCATTTGCTGATGAAAAGCGCCGCGCTGGGTAATAAAAAGAGTTCTGTGTTTTTCCATATTCGTCTGCACTTTCAAAAATCAAACCTGATACACGCGCGGCTCAGGCACAAACTCACAGGCAATTTGTGCCCCCAGTCGGGCATTATGATGCAGGAGAGCCAGATTGGCTTCCAGACTTTTACGCTGGCTCAACTCACTGACGCGGCGAAGCAGAAAAGGCGTTACAGCTGCGCCCGTAATGTGGGACTGTTGTGCTTCTTGTAGCGCCACCTGAATTTTCTCCTCAATTTCCGCAGCGGGCAGGGCAAGCTCTACAGGCAAGGGGTTAGCAACCAGCACAGCGCGCAAAATACCCATTTCCCACTGTGCGCGGGCAATGCGGACAATTTCAGCGGGTGTGTCAGCACGGACAGTAACTGGCAAGCCGCTGTCGCGCGAATAAAAAGCTGGGAATTCATCCGTTTGATAGCCAATTACAGGCACGCCAAGCGTTTCGAGATACTCAATAGTAGCGGGGAGGTCTAAGATCGCCTTAGCACCTGCACAGACGACAATCAATGGGGTGCTGCCCAACTGAGGAAGATCAGCGGAAACATCGTATGACGCGCCACGATGTACCCCGCCAATCCCTCCTGTTGCAAAAACTTTAATGCCTGATGCGTGCGCAGCGATCATGGTCGCAGCCACCGTCGTTCCGCCGCTCTCCCCTCTTGCCAGGACAATGCCAAAATCGCGGGCGCTGATCTTGCGGCGTGCTTCGCCCGGCTGTGCCAATTTCTCGAGCTCGTCTTTATCTAATCCTACATGCACTTTGCCCTGCAGCACAGCAATAGTGGCTGGCGTAGCGCCCTCCTGGCGAATAATCTGTTCCATCTCAGCAGCCAGCTCGAGATTCTCAGGATATGGTAACCCATGTGTGATAAGTGTCGACTCGAGCGCAACCACCGGCCGGGCATTCTTCAGCGCACGGGCAACTTCAGAATGAATAACAAGGTGTTTGTTGATATGCATGGATATTTACCTTTATACAATCAGCTCGTCATATAACCTTTCCAGCGAAAGCTCCGTAAAAACTGTTCCGGGATGACGCAAAGTCAAAGAAGCCGCGGAAACACCCAGTCGGATGGCTTCGTCAAGCGTCATCTCGTTAAGTATCCCAAAAATCACCGCAGCGGTAAGCGCATCCCCAGCACCAGTCGGATCAAGCACCTGCGTACGAATGGCAGGGACGTGACCACTGATTTCGGAGGTGGCATAACACACACCAGCAGCGCCAAGCGGGATAATGACCGCCTCGACCCCACGGCTGATAAGATAGCGCGCCGCGTGCAAGGCGCTTTGCTGGTTGGTAACACATTCCTTTTCCTCACAAAGAACAGTCGCCTCAAGACGGTTGGCGGTGATCATGTGCATGCGCGGCAAAAATGGAATAAGACGCTTTGCCAGCGTGCTGGATGTTGTATCCGCACAAACACGCACACCAGCCTGTCTTGCAAGCGAGAACACAGTACGCAGGGCAACTGGCGAAAGATTGGCATCCACAAATACCAGCTCCGCCTGCTCAAACAGAAGCTGATGTTCTTTGAGGTACTCTGAAGATAACAATGCCAGGGCGCGCATATCATCCAACCCATACTGCAGATTTCCATCCTTGCCGACAATAGCAAGATAGCAGGCAGTGTTAAACTTATCTGTTTGAATACTGGCATGCGTGTCAATTCCCAGACCATTTGCATGTTCAAGCAATTTTCTGCCAAAATCATCTCTGCCAACAACGGTCATCAGGCTGACAGGCACACCCAGCCGCGCCAGGTTCTCGGCAATATTTCGGCTGACGCCGCCAAACGAGGTGCGCACATAGGCAGGGCAGGAAACCCCTTCTTCGATTGCCAGCTGGGGACGGGCAATAATATCCAGCCCTGCGCTGCCAATCACCAACACGCGTTTGTTGCTGCTGCCCGTATGCTCCATTGGAATAATCCTGTGTGCTATTCATTTTATACCAAAATATGGTGACAAATGGCAAGCAGAAATGTTCTCTTTGCAAAAGAGGACTCTCGGGAAGCATAAGATGATAGGTTATAATCAAAAACCGTATGTTGCCAAGCTCAAATGCCCCCAGACAGGTTATCCGCCGCATGATCGCAGGGCTGGTCATCGGCTTTGTGGTCATTGTCATTCTGGCAATCGCGGGAGACATCCGCCAGGTGGAAAAAACGGTGCTGGCGTTCGACTGGCGTGTGTATCCGCTGGTTTTACTGCTGACACTGTTCAACTACGCTTTGCGGTTTATCAAGTTTCACTATTACCTCAGCCTGATCGGCGCTTCCAATATCACCTGGCTGCAATCCATGCGTCTCTTTGTGGCTGGTTTTCCGCTGGCAGTAACACCGGGCAAGGTCGGCGAGGCATTGAAGGGCGCATGGATCAGCCAGCGTAGCAACGTTTCTGTTGGACGGGGCATCTCAATCGTGGTCGCAGAGCGTATCAGTGATGGGCTGGCGGTATTGCTTCTCTCGATTGTGGGAGTGATCGCATATCCTCAGTACTGGCTCGCGTTTCTGGCGGTTTTCTTTTTCCTCATTGCCATTGTTGCTCTATCGCAAATACGTCCCGTAGCACTATTTCTTCTGGGGCTAGCAGGACGCATCCCTATTGTCAAACGCTTTTCGGGCGGACTGTACGAGTTCTATGAGGGTAGTTTCTGGCTGTTTCGTCCCTTGCCAACCTTGCTGGCAGTAGGACTGGGAACGGTATCCTGGTTGGGCGAGGGGTTGGGTTTTTATCTGATCCTGGTAGGACTGGGGATGACACCTGGAGTTCAACTGGCAGCACTTGCTGTTTTCATTCTCTCTTTTTCTACAGTAGTGGGGGCAGTCTCAGCGCTGCCTGGCGGGCTTGGGGCAGCCGAAGTATCTATCGCTGGGATGCTGGCACTGCTTGCAGGGGCAGAGGCTGCGCTGGCTTCAACGGCCACGCTTCTTATCCGCATGGCAACATTGTGGTTTGGGGTATCACTGGGCTTAATCGTCTGGTCTTTTTCGCTGGAGCTGCTGGGTCTCAAACATGTGCGCTCTGCATTAGAACGTCTGGAGATTGGAAAGTAACATGCAAACATGGCTCAAAGTTGATTTTCATTGTCACACGTTTTATTCCGGCGACAGCCTGAATACACCACAGAAACTGATTGCCGCTGCCAGGCGCGCTGGATTAGACCGCCTGGTCATCACCGACCACAATACAATCCGCGGCGCTCTGCACGCCCGCCAGCTTGACCCCGAATTGGTGATTGTGGGCGAGGAAATTGAGACCACGCGCGGGGAATTACTGGCTTCTTTTGTCAGCGAGGAAATTCCGGCAGGTTTGGAGCCAATGGAGGCAATCAATCGCTTGCGGCAGCAGGGAGCGTTTATCAGCGTTTCACACCCCTTTGACACGATGCGTATGGCATGGTCCGCACAAGACCTGGAAGCAATTCTCCCGTTTCTGGATGCCATTGAGATTTTTAATGCCAGCTGTCTGAATGATACAGCCAACCTGAAAGCACAACAATACGCCCGCCAGAAAGGGCTGAGCGGCACCGCTGGATCAGATGCGCATTCGCTGGCAGCGATAGGGCGTACATGGCTGAACGTCCCCTGGTTTTCAAACGCTGAGGAGCTGCGCGCCGCAATCCCGCAGGCGCACTACCAGGGGAAACTCACACCCTGGTGGGGACACTTTGGGTCAACAATGGCATTTTTCCATCGCAGACTGGGAATAGAACCATTTGACGACAACAAGATGCGATTGTCTTGACGCCTCACACACATCTGATACAATTATTTATAACGAATGGGGCGGTGGCGGAACAGGCAGACGCAGCGGACTTAAAATCCGCCGGTGGCAACACCTTGTGGGTTCAAGTCCCACCCGCCCTACATGCAGGGGTTACAACACCATAGACCACTATATATGGCGGTTAAATGGTGTAATCATGCAAAAACAGAAAATTAAAGACCGGAGGACTTTTTACCCGTTAATATCTGCCGCTGTAAAGAGTTTCCTCACCGATTGCCACATCCGCCATCTCTCACCTCGAACGATTGACTTCTACAACGAAAAGCTAACCCGCTTTATCACCTTCTGCGAAACACAATCTGTCACCAGTATCGATAAGGTGGACGCCCACCTACTGCGCACCTTCTTCTTGTGGCTTGAAAACAAGGGTAACTCCGCAGGTAGCCGTCATGCTTATTACCGCTCTCTGCGTGCCCTGTTCCGCTGGTTAGAAAATGAGTTTGAGGAATTTACTTCACCGCTCCGCAAGGTCAAGCCACCAAAGGTGAACACTCAGCCAATTGAAGGCGTCAGTATCGCAGATGTTCAAGCATTACTAAAAACCTGTAGGTCTAAGACCTTCTGCGATTATCGCGATAAAGCCATAATGCTAGTCCTGCTTGATACCGGCGTGCGCGCTAGTGAATTGCTCGCGCTCAATTGGTCGGATGTTGACCTGATTTTGGGTTCAGTATTTATCCGCAAAGGTAAGAACGGCAAACCGCGAACGGCATTTATAGGACGCACCGCCCGCCAAGCCCTACGCGCCTATGCCCGACTTTGCCAGGATGGACAAACCGCTGTCTGGGTTACAGTTTTCGGAGAACGCATCACCTATGACGGTTTGCGCGATATTCTCCGCCGCCGGTCAAGATTAGCCGGTATCAGCCCACCCAGCCCGCATGACTTCAGACGCACCTGCGCCCTAACCCTACTCCGTAATGGTGCAGATGTCATCAGTGTTAGCCGCTTGCTGGGTCATTCCTCCCTTGAGGTAACAAAGGTGTATTTGGCGCAAACAGACGCAGACCTGGAACAAGCCCACCGCCTTTATTCGCCCGTTGAGACACTCAAACGTACCCGGTAGCGAACGGTAACAGACTATCCCTTACCTCTAAAGGCATTGGTTTACCGCGCAAGCGGTACAAAAACCCAACATACTCAATTTCACTCATCTTCTCACGCTTTGACAAAATCCGCTTTGCTATTGCGTTGACCGGCATTACCCACCACCAACGAAAATCGCTCGAATACCTCACCACAAAAAAAGGCAGTTTCGCCGCATCAGCCAGCCGCTCAATTGCCAAAATGGACGGATTGCCCGGCATAACTGGCTTTGCACACTCGCTTTTGTACTCAATAATCGCAACTGGCTTGCAATTGTCATATTCGACAAGCAAGTGGTCAATGTCAGTGCACGGTGTATCATAACCATACATCCTATGACGGATTGATAGTTCTACATCGCGCCAATAGCTACGCTCTGGTGAAACTAATCGTTTATTTGCCATAGCATTTTGTAGACCGCCTGCTGTGTCATTTTGGAGCCAACTCCGCCGCCCTTGTTTATCGCCCTAACAAGATGTCCATCCTGAATACCCGACACCTGTAGCCATTCCCTCACGAACGATTCAGCATCCACTGGTACACGGTCGCCTACCATCATGTCCACTATCTTTGAAACTGGTACGCCACAAAAGAGCAAGGCAAGTATCATCCTATCCCTGATGTGTTTTAGTGTTTCTCCCTGCACCATGCGCATCACGCGTTTCAACTCATTAGTTTCGTTTTCGTCCATAAACCTATTTTCTCCTGGTTCACTGGTGATTAAACTTATTCCTGGCAGAATTCTGGCTTCGGTTCGCCCTCTAGGCTATCTCACGATGACAATTACGAAAAGTCCCATACCCTACCCTCTGACACCGTACTGACAACCGCCCGCCGCCGTACCGTACCGAGAGCAAGCCGACTGACGAACGCCTACACTGGATACGCCTTTGCCATGCGCTCAATGAACGACTTATCACTATCTGCTGGCTCGCCCGCGTCATGGTAAATCGTGCGTGCTGATGTGATGTCAATGACATATCCACCAGGACGAACGGCAAGCGAAAAATCCTCTTGTGCGATAGGTCTGCCGTCAAGTGTGCGATATTCGTTGGTGTCATGCGCCACCAGCAAAATGAATGGCGGTCTCTCTGGTTCGGGTAAGGTTTTTTCAAGTTGGTTGAGCCTTCTTTTGATTGTCATTTGCGCACCTCCTGTAGCAATCTTTCAATCTTTGAAACTCGCTGCTCGATGTCAATTTGCTCGCGTAAGCGGAGAATATTCGCAAGCACTGTTTCAGCCGCGCGCAGTCTAACCGCTGGAATGGCGGTTCGGTCGGTCATGATAGCACCAATTGTTTCAACCGCCGTGTTTCCTCGCGAAACCAAAGCGCGCGATAGCTCGCTGAGCGCGTCCTGAATGGACTGCTCTAAAGCAGCTTGAAAGTGTGGCAGTTTTGACCAGCGGTAAAGCGTATCACGGCTCACGCCGGCAACCTCCGCCGCTTTTGAAACATTGGCGCAACCTACGAGTGCTTCTATTGCTTTGCGTTGCTTTGGTGAAAGTGTCTGTTTATCTGGCATTTTGTCATCCTCCTGTTTTGAGTGTGGCGGCTTGTTTCGCTCATCAGGAACGGTTCACTGCTGTATCTTTGGCTAAGCCGCCACACTCTGGCGCATGGAATACGACTACATCATGTCAGCCGGCAGACCTAGCTCACGCATGGCAGCCTGGAGCGAAACAATCTCCGCCGCGCTCATACCTGCAACCAGGTCTTGATAAAGACCGCTCAAAAACTGCTTGAATGCCGCTTGCTGGTTATCGTTCGTGAGCAGACCGCTTAATGTTTGAAGTAAAGTTTTGAGTTCTGGATTCATAGTTTCACCTCCGTCAAAAGTTTTTCCAAAAGTCGCGTTGAATGTAATCATCGAGACCTGTGCCGCCTCTGAAGCCATGTTCGCAAATCTCTTCATACGCTGGTGGTGCGCCCTCATTGAGTTTTCGCTTGTCGGTGTACCTTTGGAGCCAAACCGTAAGCAGTTCTGATGAGTTTAGCCGCTGTGGCGCGCCGCCCTTCAAGGATGGTGCTTTGCGCTTTGGCGGTTCGACACCCAAAACGCGAGCCAGGTTTTCAGCTTCAACATGGAGAGTTTCAAGAATTGTCCACTGCTCAAGCCGCTGGAAAACTAGCTCACAAAAGCGCGAGACCGCTTCAAAGGTTTGCCGGTCAAGCTCTTCAGCCGATTTGTAAAAGTCATTTATTTCGCCGACAATGCGCTCGAATTCCGCCGTCATCCGCCCGCGTTCTTGCTCCAAACGCGCTTTCTGCTCCGCCTGCTTTTGCGCTCTGGCAATGCTTTCGGCTTTTTCAGCTTGAACAATTAGCTCCGTCAGCCGGTCATACTCTTTCGGGTCTGTAGTCTGCGCCCTTTGTGCAATCAAAGTTTTTAGGTCAGTCAGCGTATCAAACATGTCTTATTTCTCCTTCCCAAAAAGTGGAATTGAATTTACGTCCAGCCCGCGCTTTTGATATTTCTCTCTGATAGCTAACACCTTTTGTCGGTTGCCGGCAGCTGCAAGCATCTCTTCGCGGTAGCTTTTGATAAGTGGTCGCTTGATTAGGCTATCGCTCACGCTTGGCAGGACATCCTCCAAAAGCTCTTGCGCCGTGATTTGTCCCAGTGCGCCAGGATAGCCTAAGCCGGCATCCTGATACCGTTGATAAGTATCCTGAATAGCCTGCCGGCTTGCGCCTTGCGCCCGTAAAGCGCTAAGCTCCTGCTGAAAGCAGCTGTAAGCTTTTGGTGCGCCGCTCTTGCGCTTTGCTCTAAATGACGCCCTACCGCATCATCAAGCGCGCTCATGAGCTTTTGAGTTTCGCTCTCTGAAAGCCCTTGCTGTCTGGCGACTGCTTCTACCACCGCCCGCCCGTCAATTGATTGATTTTCGTCCATTTTGAAACCTCCTACCATTTTTGATTTTTTCTCTTGCGGCTTTTATAGGCCGCTATTGCACATTCAATCTTGCTCACGTCAGCTTGAATGCCGATTGCCGATAGCCAAACTTGACCGTCAGATATAAGCCATTCCGCCGCCGACAAATCGCCATGTCTGGCGTCCTCGAAAGCTCGAGCGACGACCGCCGCAATCAGCCGCCGCTCATTCACCGGCGCCTCCGAATTATTCGCATGCGCCATTTACCACCGCTCGAATAAACCGTGAGACCTGGCATTCTGAAAATCGTTCGCATTTTTCACCTCCTATCTGTTTTACCGTGCAGCCAAACCAACAGAAGCATAAATCGCGCTAACTCCTCCTTTCTTCCTGGTTTCCTACAGAAGTGAGGAAACCAGTGGAAACTGGAAACCCATCATTTTGGTTTCCTGTATCACTTGAAGAAGTGAGGAAACCAGTGGAAACTGGAAACCTGTGGTTTCCAGTGGTTTCCACAGTTTCCACAGTTTCCTGGTTTCCTATGGTTTCCACACTTCTGTTTATTTTCCAGTGCCTACCCTGAATAGAGACAAACCCGCGCTCGTAGAGTTTATATAACTCTTTGTAAATGTTCCCTTTTTGCCTACCTGTGGCTTGTGAAATCTCCATAAGCGTAGCAAGACCGCCCAATTGCTCAATCGCTTTGAGGGTTTCGCGTTGTGTATCGGTCAAGAGACTTTCCTTTGCGGATTCAACCCAGCAGCCCATGAATGCGTCAAAGCGGATGTCAAGCTCACATTCCTCAATATCCCTCCCAACGATTGAAAAACGCGCTCCAGTTTTTCCTTGTTGTGAGTAAAGACCAATAATCGTATCGCACACACCGCTTTTTGAAACGCTGCCTAGAATGTCCTCAATTGGGTTCGCGTCAAATCCATTCCGTTTTCTGTGATGGTCAATCAGGATGATTGACGTTCCTGTATCCGCTGTGTAATCCTGGAGCGGCGACAAGACCGCTGTTACCGCCGCACTATCGTTCCAGTCTTTGATTTGAAAAGCCCTGCTTACTGTATCGACAATGACCAGGTCGAATTTTTCGTTTTTGAGAAACGCAAGAAAATTTGCGCTTCCGCTCTTGCCGCCAAAGTGTGCGTGAAACTGTGTGCCGAAAAGAACGGTCAAGTTTTGCGCCGCTTCACTTTTCCAGCCCTGTTTTTGCAGCCTGTTCTGAAGCCTGCGCGGACTATCTTCAAGCGCGCAGTATAGTACACGTCCACCCTTTGCCTTGCGATTCAAAAAATAGCCATCAGCACAAACGCCCTGCGCTAATTCCAACGCAAGCCAGGATTTGCCCTTCTTTGGCGCACCAGCCAACAGTGTTAGCCCAGTAGGGAGTAAGCCTTCTACCAACCAAACGGGTTCAGGGAATTCTGCCTTCAGTAGGTCTACTCCGTTGATAATGCCAGGTATCGTTTGCGGCTTTTTGTCCTCGCCCTCAAAAGCTTTCTCCGCGTTTGCCCGCGCTTGCTCTTCACTCTCACCAAGAAGCATACGCATTTTCACCAGCCGCTGTTTTGCGTCAGCAAATTTGTCTCCGTTGTCGCCTACGCCCATGTCTCCACCTCTTCTTGAATGACCCGTAAAGCCGCCCATCCTTGCCGCAAAACCTGAATCTTTTTCAAGGCTTCAGTCGCCGCTTCTTCAGCCGTTTTGCCTTCAAGTGCGTACCTACCGCCTTTTATGTAGGTGCCAACCACACCAGCCGCAAACACACAATCAAGCGCAAGTGCGGTCGCGTCATCATCATCAGCCGCCTGGATTGCTTCACGCTGTTTTGCGAATTCAACCAAAAACTTTTTAGCGCTTTCAGATATTTTTGGCGTCCAGCCGTCAATGATTTGCGAAACAGTTTTTGGTGCGATAACGATGGCGTTCAAAAGTGTTTCTTCTTGCTCACCGGCTAAACGAACGATTGCGTCCTCAAACATGTTTCCCTCGACAAAAAAATAATAGGCTTTTCAGCCTATTATCTAAAATCGAGTACCGTTTGAGGGTCGTTGAGTACCGTTTGAGGGACGAATTTTTAGGCTTTCGTCCAGTTACGCCCTTGCTTTTTGAGAATGCCGCGCCGCCCGGCATCCCTCAAAGCTTGTTTGAATGACCGCTCCGTCATAAAGATTCCTGCGTCCTGGTAGGCTTGCTCCAAAAACTCTTGCATGTTACAACGCGGATATGGTCGCTCCACCCATGCAAGGCAAAGCCGGTCAATGGCAGACACCTCCGCCTTTGGCGCAACTTGCACCCGTTCAAGCTCACGTTCGAGACACCGCAAATCAAAATCAACTCTGGCGCATTGTAGCTGCCGTTCTGGTGGTTTTTCGCCCTGAATGATGGTCATGATTTTGTTTTGCGCCGTTCGCAAAATGTGCACATTACCAGGTAGGCTTGTCGGATAACACACCATTGTTACACCGCCAATGTCAACGGTTCTTACGTCAAGCTCTTTTTCAGCAATCAAATCATCAGCTAAAGTTTTTGGAATTTGGTAAATCTTACGGTTCATGTTTAGCTTCCCTCTGTGTTATAATTTGTTTTGGTAGGCAAGCTTCCCTGCCTACCGCAAAGCCAGGTGTGCGCCTGGCTTTTCGTTATTTTATCACAAAAACGAATATGCAATCTCAAAAATTGTCAAGGCTGAATGTCATGTTTTTTTCATGACAAATGTCATAATTACTGTTCACTTTCTTTCGCACTTGACAAAATCCATAACTTGACTTATACTAAAGATGATACTAAACATCATGTTTAGCACTATTCAGAAAAATAGAATGGAGAAAGTAAAAATGAAAGAAGTGAGTGAAAAAGTTTTAGAAAATCGCTTGCGCCGTCAAGCAACCCGACTCGGTTTGCGGCTTATAAAGTCCAGGACTTGGAAGGCTAACATTAATGACTATGGCGAATGGGCAATCATCGATAGCGGAACAAACGCCTTTGTGTGCGGTAATCGTTTTGACATGTCTCTGGAAGAAGTCGCTCAATGGCTAAAAGAGTATGAGGAAAACATCAGAGAGAGTCGAGATTAGCTAAAGCCTATTCATTCCAGCCGCTTGTGTCAAACCGCTTTACCTACAATCATTGTCCGCTGGACACAAAAGACCGCAAAATCGCCAGGATAAGAGACCGACAAAAGTCATGCTTTTTCTCACTTGCCGAAAAGCATTTTTTGGCTATAATGATTTTATGATTTCGGTTTCAGCAAACACCCGTTTTTTCAAAAAAGAACAGCAGCTTACGCGGTTTTGCTTCTATTTTTTCGGCTTTAGAACATTAAAAAATCGGTATATCTGGCGGTATCAAGACGCATGACCACCATATATTAGGGCGCGCAAGGAACGTATCCGCTCAAGCCGATTGGAAGCTGGCCAGGCTGTTGTGCAGGCGGTTGCATCAGCGCGCAAAAAGCCCACAGTGGTATTGCAGGCATCGGGGATAGGCTATTATGGATTGCTTGGTGATGAGCAGGTGAATGAAGAGGCTCAGCCAGGGAACGACTGGCTGGCGCGCCTGGCAGTGGAGTGGGAGAATTCGACTGCAGCAGTGGAGGAGATGGGCGTGCGGCGTGTCGTTTTGCGCACCGGGCTTGTTCTTGCGCGCCAGGGAGGGACATTATCGCTCATCGCTTTGCCGTTTCGGCTGTTTGTCGGTGGTACACTGGGTAACGGCAGACAGTACTGGTCTTGGATACATCTTGACGATGAGGCAGGGGCAATATGTTTTCTGATGGAGAATCAGGCGGCTCACGGCGTATATAACTTGACCGCGCCTAATCCTTTGCCAATGGGGCAGTTTGGGCATATCCTGGCAGCGGTGATCAAGCGTCCTTACTGGCTGCCTGTGCCAGGGTTTGTGCTGCGGCTGATGTTGGGCGAAATGAGCAATTTGGTGCTTGGCGGGCAACGTGTTGTCCCTATGAGGCTTTTGTCTGCTGGGTATTCTTTCAAATATGCAGAACTTCAACCCGCTTTGGAGAATTTGCTGGGTACGGCAAGGAGATAATCCTTCGATGGCTTTCGCACTTGTTTTGCTGGTATAATGTTGCATCGCATGAGTTATTGCACTCTTTGTCTGGAGAAGTTGGGATGAACATTGACGAGCAAGTTGCTTACCTGATGCAAGGTACCGAATATGGTGATGAGGCGTTGGCGAAGAGCATGGCGGCTGAGCTGAAGGAACGCCTGATCGAAGCCGAGCGGGAAAAGCGCCCGTTACGTGTGTATTGCGGTTATGACCCGCGCACAACTGACCTGCATATTGGTCACACGGTTACCATGCGCAAGCTGCGTCAGTTTCAGGAACTGGGGCATGAGGTTACATTTCTGATTGGCAATTACACCTCGTTGATTGGTGATCCTTCTGATAAAGATAAGTTGCGACCGCAATTGACGCCTGAAGAGGTGGAAGCCAATGCCCGCACGTACGCCGAGCAGGCTTTTCGTATTCTTGATCCTCAAAAGACATTGATTCGTTACAATGCCGAGTGGCTTTCCAAGCTAACTTTTGCTGAATTGATACGTCTGGCGTCCAATTTTACGCTGCAACAGTTCCTAACGCGCGAGAATTTTCGGTTGCGCTGGGAGCGCGGGGATGCGATTTATCTGCATGAGACGTTTTACGCCATCATGCAGGGCTATGATGCGTATGCAATGCGCTCAGATGTTCAGGTAGGGGGCACAGATCAATTGTTCAACATCATTACCGCTGCCCGCAAGGTCATGACCTATCTGGGCGAAAAGCCTAATATTGGTATCATTACGTCCATTTTGCCGGGTACGGATGGTGTGGTGAAGATGAGCAAGTCTCTTGGCAATCACATCCCCATCAACACCAATGCTGGCGATATGTATGGAAAGGTGATGAGCATCCCAGATACGGCGATGCCGGTTTATGCACGTTTGGTCACACGCTGGACGCCGCCAGAGGTGAAGCGGTTAGAAGATGGTCTAAGGGAAGGTAGTTTGCACCCGAGAGATGCAAAAATGATGCTGGCGTTTGAGGTAACGGCTTGTTTTTATGGGGATGTTGAGGCACAAAAAGCGCAGGAAGAATTTATCCGTACTTTTCAACAGCATGATGTTCCTGAGGAAATGCCAGAATATCATCTACAGCCGGGGCAGTCTGTGCTGGATGTGCTGCTGGCGGCTGGGTTGGTCAGCAGCAAAAGTGAGGGGCGGCGGCTTGTTGATCAGAAGGGTGTGCGCCTGGATGGGGAAGTGTTAAGTGATGTGCTGGCAGCTTTTCCACACAGCGGCGTGTTGCAGGTGGGCAAGCGGCGCTTCTTGAGGGTCTTGTAACCGTTTCTACTGAAAGGCAGATTCCAGGATTTGCCTGCCAATGCGCTCTGCTTCGGACGGGTTATTTTCCTCAAGCAGGATTACCAGGACGAGAGGAGTGCCCTGCCAGGCGGGTGTTGTGCCTGCCAGATACCACGTGAACACTTCTTCATCCTGATAGGCGTTGGCATGAACCTGCCATAGCAAGGTTTGGGGGATGGTAATCAACTCCGTTACCTGTGGTATCACCTCATTGGGGAGCGCTTTTTGTGGGGCTTCTCCTGGCAGAAAAACCCAACCCTGGTGCGGGGTGTGAACAGCCAGTGTGATGATCGGCGCGCTACGAACGCCCTTGTGGCTGAGGGTGCTTGCCGCAATTGCCATTTGGAGGGGTGTGATGCGCACAGGGGGATTGCTGGAAAGGATATCGTTCGCCGAAAGAGTTTCTGGAAGCTGAAGAGGCTGTGCTTGTGCAAGTTGCAGGGTTGGGGTTTGGTCAAATCCTAAACGGTGAAACAGGTCAATCAGCTGGGCGGAGCTCAACGTCTTGCTCAGTTTTTGGGTTGCACCTGGACATCCACTGGATAACAGTTCTGCCCAGCTTGCATTGTCGGGTACTTCTTGGGCGCAGTGCCAGTATTTCCCATTTGTGAATACTGATGGATTGATGGGTGGCTGCGGGATGGATGTGTTTGTGAGGGCTTCTGCTGCCAAAAAGGGGGTGATTGCTGTGCCGGGTGGATATTGTGCCTGGGTGGTGCGGTTGAGAAGCGGAGCATCCGGGTCGTTTGTCCATGCTTCCCAGTTCTCGCTCAGTGTGTTCGAATCGAAGAAAGGATGAGAAACCATTACCAGGATTTCGCCGCTTTGTGCGTTCATCAGAATGGCGGCGCCTGTTTTGCCGTTGAGTAATTCATCGGCTATTTTCTGTAAGCGCAGGTCAATGGTCAGACGGATATCGAGCCCTGACGGGGGTAAACCGTAAAGCACGTGACTGCGCCAGTACTCAAATGCGGGGTGTCCCTGTTGACCGCGAAGGTATGGGTCCAAACTGGCTTCTAACCCGGCTTGTCCATACGTTGGGTTTGTATATCCGACAACTGGACTGAGCGGTGGATAAAGCAGAGAGCGGGTATAAGCCCCCGGTTTGCCCTGTGTGCTGGTGATTATCTGGTTATTCCGATCGAGCAGAGCGCCGCGGTAAATATATCGATCACTGATGCTGCGGCGGGGATTATCAGTGCGGGTCAGCAGGTCGCTGTTGCGCAGGAAAGCCCAGTATCCATTGGTTATGGCAATGGCTGCAAAACCCGCCAGGAATGCCCCTCCTACCAGGATGTAGGGGGAGACGCTTCTCAGTGGGGCAGGTTCGTCTTCGCTGTCACTGACCCATAGCAGAATCATGACGGCAATAAAGGAGATCAGCAATGAAGAGCCGCCATAAGAAACAAAAGGAAATGTTACTCCGGTGAGAGGCAGAAGGCGCAGGTTGCCGCCAATGATTAGAATACTTTGCCCGGCAAAGTAAGTGGTAATTCCAATTGCAAGATAGCGGTGGTAACTGTTAGAGGCATGCAGCGCGATGTGCAATCCACGCCCAGTGAGCAGGGCGAGCATGGCAACCAGCGCAATTGTGCCCGTTAAACCAGTCTCTTCAGCGATAGCTGCAAAAATAAAGTCGGATTGTGCTACCGGCACCAACCCAGGGCTTCCCAGACCTGGTCCACGCCCGAATGTGCCGCCCGCGGCAACGGCAAGAAGGGATTGGATAATCTGGTATGAACGCCCACTTGGGTCAATCCATGGGTTGAGCCAGCTTTCCACGCGGTAACGGATAATGGCGAAAGAAACATACCCCAGCAGAGCGGTGGCTGTCAAAGTCAGCAAACTGGTGAGGAGGATACGCCGTTTGGACGTAACCAGGTAGATGATGACAAAATACAACAAAATGAATATGGAAGCAGTTCCCAAATCGCGTTGCGCCAGGAGGATAATCAGCGCCGCCCCAACGAGAATGAGGGTAGGCGTGAGTATCTGAAGCAGACTGGGATAAAACGGAAGACGACTTGCCAGATAGGCAGCCAGGTAGATGATCAGCAGGAGCTTCAAAAGCTCGGAAGGCTGGAAGTATATGCTACAGCAGCCGAGCCACAAGCGTGGCCCTGCTCCGCCGGGGTATGTTCCAAAGATAAATGTGGCGGCAGTGAGGATCAGTCCACTGATGAGGAGCACATATTTGTACTTCTTGAACAGCTCAATTATGCCGGGCGACTTAAGCCCTTTCCATAGAATAAACAGGCTGAATGCCAGCCATAGTGTCTGGCGCAGCCCAAAGTTTGTGCTGAGTCGATAGATCGTAAGCAGCCCCCAGCCGCTGATGAAAGCCGCAATGGGGAGAATATATGGGTCGTGTTCAGGCAGCAGATTCCTCAACTGGCGATGGATGAGCGAAAAGCCAAACAGCCATACAAAAAAGCCAAGCCAATGCCACCAGCGCAACGCGACATCCCATGAACGCATGCGCACGGCGGGCGCCAGGGTGAGGGCGAGCGAGAAGCATAGCATAAACAGCGCCGCCAGAGAGAGAAGACGGCTCTGTATTCTGCCTTTGGGGCTATGGGTGATGGGATATAAAAAATTCACTGGTTCAGGTATTTGTTTACCAGCAAGGCAAGTTTCTCTCTTGTTTGAGGATTAATGTGCTCGCGGGAGGTGATGATTGCATTAGCAAGCGCCCGACCACACTCGCAATCGTGTTCTTCTCCTAACTGGGAAACCAGGAGTTCAATCGCTTTTTGTGCGGTTTCTGTATTTTTGAGCAGTGTCTGGATAACCATCTCGACGCTTACAGGTTCCTCACTCACGTGCCATACATCGTAATCGGTTACATGTGCCATCGTGGCGTAGCACATTTCTGCTTCGCGTGCCAAAAAAGCCTCGGGGCTGGCGGTCATGCCAATGATAGACATGCCCCAGGCGCGAAAAAGGTTTGATTCCGCCTTGGTGGAAAAGCGAGGGCCTTCAATGGTGATAAAAGTTCCACACTCATGAACAGTAGCCCCAGCCTGTTTAACCGCGTTAAATACCAGTTTGGATAGCGAAGCACAAAATGGGTCAGCGCTGCCGATATGTACTACCAGGCCTTCGCCAAAGAATGAGCGTTGGCGTGTGCCGCGGGTAAAATCGAACAGCTGGTTGGGGATGACAATATGCCCGGGGGCATAGTCTTCGCGCAGCGACCCACAGGCGCTGATGCTGACAATGCGTGTAACGCCCAGCATCTTCAGGGCAAAGATATTTGCCCGGTAGTTAACCTCGCTGGGGGATATGTGATGTCCAATCCCGTGTCGAGCCAGAAAAGCGACCTTTTTACCCAGCAGTTCGCCGGTTATAATCGGTGCGCTTGGCTTACCGAAAGGGGTCTCGATATCATGAGATGTTACATTTCTGAGGGACGACATTTGGTACAATCCCGACCCGCCGATTACAGCAAGAATAGGGGTGTCAGTCATCTGAAATCTCCTTTTCGGGTTTTGAGGGATGAGTTTGCTAATCTTGATCGAATTATATCAATAAAGGCTGTCAGGGTTGCAGTCTATCCTGTTTTTTTGCGTTTGGCTGGAGAGCTTGTCGCCACAATATAGCGATAAGGATAAATGAGAGGATTTCTCCGAATCGCTTAAGGGTTTCATCATTGACGCGGTCGCCATATCCGCCGTAGAAGTCCAGGTAGGCATAAAAGTCCCAGATGGGAAATGGCAAAAGAATTTTGTTGAATAAAAGCGTGGCAATGAGCATGAAGATTGTTTCGAGAGGGTGGGCATGGTTATTGATGATATGCCCGACGAAGAGGATGAGGGGAATAAAGAGATAAGTAACAAACCGATCAATGTCTGCCCCGCCATACATGGTTAAAAACAACATCAGGATAGTGTAGATGATGAGCGCGGGCTGCAAAGGCTTGATGCGCTGCCAGGTTTCTGCAATTCTTGTTCTTGTCGTGATCAACCACAGCGGCAGAGCATAGGCGGACAAAGCAAAAAAGATGTTGATGTTTCTTTTTAGGTTAAGCGGATTTGAAAGCAGGATCAGGATAGATTTTGGGTCGTTGAGAGGGTCAAGGTGTTGCTGGGTAAAGACAACCGGTATCAGTTTTCTGGGAAGGATGACTGCCAGTGCGGTGATGATGAGGATAGCACTGGCTTGCAGGTAGATTTTTGCATCCGATTTGTTCTCGCGCCAGTCAAGCAGCAAATAGAAAAGGCAAATAGCAGGAGGAATGATGAGCATCTCGCGCATCTGCAGCCCGATTGCTGAGATGAGCGCGCAGAGCACATATTTGCGGCGGAGAAAGGCAATCAAAGCCAGAATGAGCAGGGGATATGCAAGATGATCTGGTCTGTACATGTCGAACAGCAGGAATTTGATATGAAACAGCGAAAAGGCTATCACCAGCATCAATGCGAGGGAGGTGGTATGTCGGAATTTCAATTCCCTTGATAACGCATATATCCCCATCAGTTGGAAGAAAGCGCCAAAGTAGGTCAGGTACTTGAAAGCCGTTGCCATGGAAAGCTGCAGGCTCAGCATAAGCCATCTGGCGATCAGCATGGTCAGATACCGGTAGGCGTACGGTGAGACAAGGTGATTGTTGCCCGCCAGACCGTTTTGTGCAATGTCCTGATAATAGACAAAGTCCCAAGCGTGTCCCTGGATTTCTTCAATGCGGTTGGTAATAAGGTCAAAAGACAGGATGATGAAGATTGCCAGCAGGATGGCTGTTGACAGTTGCCAGATGTGGTATTTTCTCATATTTTCCTATGATTCCGTGATGTGGACGGTGATGATGGCTTTTCCTATCTGGATTTCGTCCCCTGTCATAATGATGGTGGGCACTTCAACCCGCTCATTGTTCAAAAATGATCCGTTAGTGGAGTTTAAATCTTCCAGCCACCAGTGGTTATGATGAAACCTCAGACGGGCGTGATGGGCTGATACTGTTTCATCCTGAATGGTAAACTCACAGTTTGGGTCGCGTCCGATGGTAACCTCAGATATGGAAAATTCCTGTGTGATAGCAAGACTATCCTCAATGCTCAGGGCAATAGTGGGGGGCTTGTGCGAGAGAATCTGAAAACCGCTGGCGCGCAGGCTTTGCCAGATGGTATAAAGGGCAACGCCTAAGAAGGCGTAAAGAGAGATGGCTAGAAGAGCGCGCAGGGCAAGAACAAGGATTTCGCTCATGGGGTTATCGAGGCAGTATTGCCGGTAATTTCACTTGGATCTGTGGTCTCGCGAGCGATATCTTCTCCGTATATCATCTCTACCCCGGCTAGTGAAATCACATCACCGGGTTTGAGAACGCAGCGGGCAACACGATGGTTGTTTACGTAGGTGCCACCAGTGGCGTTTAGGTCGAAGATGTAGAAATGATTTTTCACTGCCCTTAACTGGGCATGTGTTCGCGAAACGCGCGGGTCGGTAATCACCAGATGGTTATCCGGGCGACGCCCTATATTGATGACTGGCTGTGTCAGGGGGAACACCTGGTTATTATCCAGGATGAGATAGGCGTTTACTGGTCCACTTTCTTCAAGGTCGCGATTGGTTTCCAAAACAGGCATCGCTGAAGTAGATTCAACATTCGCCTGATAGTGCGCTGCTGTGATTTGCAGGGTGTCTGTTGGTAGCTCTGGGTTTGCAGCGAGTCTGATAATGGGAGGGCTTTCAAAGGATATGCCGGATTCTGCGGCGGTGTTCTGCAGCATATCGGTTAGAGAAGACACAATCTCTTTGTCGCGTTGCCAGGGAAGCAGCACTTCGGGGTTAAGATATATGGTGTATATGTTTGGGGCAAGTCTGTTGCCGGAAGAATCGCTGCGGATACCGTTATACATGGCTTCTGCCAGCTGATGTATCAGCGATTTTGATTGTGTGATCCATGGAATAATTTTGACGCTCTGTTCGATAAATTTTTGCAGATGCTCTTCAATTTGTTTAAGTTGTGAGGGCATAAGCAAATTCCTCAGTCAACACTGTTTTCGTCTGTTTTTGAGCTGATCGGCGCGGTCTTTGCCTGTGTTAGCTCAATGAGATTCTTCACGGGTAAGCAGATGTTCAATCCTCTTTCGCCACCCGATATGTGTATCATATCATGTTTGAGCGCGTTGCTGTCCAGGATAACCTGAAAGCCGCGCCCCAAGAGCGCTAAAGGGGAGATGCCCCCTGCCTGAAGCCGGGTGATTGCTTCTGCTTCTTTTTGTGTGGTGAGAAGCACTTTTTTTTCGTTGAGGGCTTCGGCAACCAGTTTGAGGTTGACTTCCCGGTCTCCCGGCACCACTGCCAGGATATGTTTGCCAGGTTTTTCGCGCTTGAGGACGATGGTTTTATATACCAGCGAAGGCTCTACGTTTAGAAGTTGGGCTGTTTCCACTGCGCCAATTTTCTTGGCAGGCAGCTCAAAGGCGGTAAAGGGTATTTTACGCGCTTGAAGCAGACGGGTCACATTATTTGTTTTCATGTGGTCTTCTTCCTACTTGTTCTCTAGCTGGACGTAAATAGGATTGCTGAAGATCCAGCCTCTTTGCTTGCCCAGAAAATCAATGTAGCACTCAACGCGGTAAGCCCCTGGCTGGTTAACAATATAGGTGCATAAACCTTTGTTATGCCATGTGTTGATAATATCACCGTCTTTGATCAGGTGGCAATGGGTAGGAACAGGCAGACGTATTTGAAAGGTAATCCCTCCATCGAGACAGATCACATCTCCTGGAATGGCAGACTGGTTTTTTCCTTGTGCTGAGAAGCGGAATCCGGTAGTTCGTGCTGGAAGGTCATACCCGATAAAACAATTTCCCTGCCGCAGGGCGTTGATGACCATGGGGGCGTCGGTGTTGTAATCGCCGCAAAGGGGGGAGGGAACCAGGAGGTGCGTGTTGATTGCGCTGAAATGGTATTCATAGGGGAAAAGTGTCTTTTTGAATAGCCCCAGTTTGATACTCAGCGCATGGGCATCAGATCCGCCAACGGCGGCAACTCTCTTGCCCTGCCGCAGCAATTCGTCCCATTTCTTGAGCATTGCTTCCGGAGGGTTGTGAGCGATGAACTCTGGGAAGAAGGCGTAGAAGATGCCATCCGCGAGACCGTTAATGACACTCTTAAACTCGCTGAAGTTATTCCACAATTCAATGGCGTGAAAGTGGTTAATGTCCCATTCTTCCCAGTTGATTGCTGGTTCGTTGAAAGCCGGTAATGCGGATTCATAGGGGTGAGCCAGTACGGTTGCGGCGCCATCTTGATTGGCGGCGTTGACGATCTGTTGAAGTTCTCCGCATGAAGCACTCAGTTCACGTTTATTGCCAATCACCAGCAGGTGATTATTTTGCTTCAAAGCCTGCCGATCGTGGATTTCTTCCCCCATGAGAAGCAGCAGACGTTGTTTTCCCTCTTGGTAGTAGTTGGGAAGACCTTTGACCAGTACGTTGTGGTCGGTTATGATCACGACATCCAGCCCGGATTTAAGAGCTATACGGCATATTTCGGCATGATTTTTGCTTCCGTCAGAATATGTGGTGTGAATGTGTAGATTGGCAATCAGTTCGATCATTTGGTTGACGTTTTACTGAGGGAACAGTTATAATCAGATTGCTTTTAACTTTGCAGGAGGATTACTGTGCAACTTGAGGATTATTTTGATATCGCGCTAATTATAACTTCAATCGCTTTGATCGCCAGCGTCATTCTACAGAACAAGGGAATTGGCTTAGGTGGTTTGACGGGCAGCGATTCAGGGGGAATTTTCACCGCCAGACGTGGAATTGAACGGACCCTCTTCTGGGTCACGATTGGCTTGAGCGTACTCTTCTTTATTCTGACATTGATTACGGTGTATATCAAGTAAAGATCAGGCGATTATTATCGGGATATTGGGTAGAACCTGGAGCTTGTTTGTGTGTGATCTTGATAGGCACTATCAAGATCACAAGCCGCTGATTTAAGCATGCAAAAGCTACGCTGGCAGTTAATTATTATATTTTTAACCGGTTTGGTGGTGGGTTTTCTGCTTTTAGGGGAACAGCCCAGCGCACAGATATTTGCACCGGAACCGGCAACAGGTGGGGTTTATGCCGAGGCACTGACTGGGGAAATACGACGACTGAATCCTGTTCTCGACTTCTACAACCCGGTTGACCGAGATATTGACCGCCTGATTTACAGCGGTTTGATACGTTTTGACGACCGGGGGATGCCATTAGCTGACCTTGCCGAATCGTGGGGTATTTCTAAGGATGGGACCATTTATAATTTTGCCTTGCGACCAGGTATCAAGTGGCATGATGGGGAGCCGTTGACAACAAGAGATGTCCTTTTTACTGTGGAACTGATCCGTGAGGGGGGAGAAGCTGTTCCTGAAGATTTACAAAATTTCTGGCAGCAGATTGAAGTTATTGTGTTGAATGATACTTCGATGCAGTTTCGTTTGCCTGAATCTTTTGCGCCCTTTTTAGATTATCTGTCTTTTGGGATTTTGCCGGAGCATTTGTTGGGTAGTATGACGTTTGAGGAGATGGTAAACGCTCCTTTCAATTTGCAGCCGGTTGGCAGTGGTCCCTTTCGCTTTGAACGCCTGATTGTGGAAGACAATCGCATTACGGGGGTGGTCTTAACGGCGTTTGACGAGTACTATGGTAAAAAGCCATACATTGAGCAGGTAGTTTTTCGTTTGTACCCTACAAGCGCCTTGTCTTTTCAAGCATATCAAGATGGGGTTGTAAAAGGGATAGGCAATGTTACAGAGGATATTTTGCCGGGTGTGCTTGCCGAACCTTCGCTTTCTCTCTACACCAGTCGCAGGCCGGAGATGTCCATTGTGTTTTTGAACTTAAAAAACCCTGCGACGCCATTCTTTCAGGATGTCGCGGTTCGTAAGGCATTGTTGCAGGGCTTGAACCGCCAGCGAATGATTGACCAGTTGCTGAATGGACAGGCGTTTGTTGCTGATGGTGTTGTCCTGCCGGGGAGTTGGGCGTATTATGATGGGATTGAGAGGGTGGTATATGACCCTGAGGCTGCCAGAACTCAGCTTAAGAATGCGGGATATGTGGTTGCTGGGGAAAATCCCATTCGACAGAAAGAAGGTGTGGCACTGCGCTTTGAGCTGATTTATCCTGATGATGATTTCCATGCGGCGCAAGCAGAAGCAATGCAAAAAGATTGGGCGCTGTTGGACATTCAGGTTGACCTGCTGCCTTTGCCGTTTGATGCGTTGATCAACCAGCGTCTGGCAGAGCGCAATTATCAGGCGGCACTGGTGGATATTAACTTATCGCGTCTACCAGATCCAGACCCTTATCCCTTCTGGGATCAGACCCAGGCGGTTGGCGGGCAAAACTATTCTCAATGGGATAACCGTACTGCCAGTGAGTATCTTGAACAGGCACGCATCACTGTGGATATTAACGAGCGGGCGCGCATGTATCGTAATTTTCAGGTACTCTTCAATGAGGATTTGCCTTCCCTCCCTCTTTACTATCCTCTTTATAATTACGCGGTCAGTGAACAAATCCAGGGGGTGCGGGTTGGACCACTATATGATAGCAGCGATCGTTTTTCAACACTGACAGATTGGTATCTTATCACCAAGCTGCCGTCTAAACTCCCGGCAAATGTCCCTTAGGCAAAATGACAGCGGTGTTTGAGAAGGATTGGGCTTTTTTCAAGGCTTCAGTACCCGACCTGCAGCAGTATTTGTTTTCTGATCAGTTGTATTGGCCCGTGACGATTCACGCTGAGGGGCGGCGTGAGTCGGCAAGTCTTACGCCGGGCAATCTTTTGCTGACAGCCAAACGTCTTCGTGCTGGCATCGCGGATGCGCAGTGCTTGAATGAACTTGATGCCTTGAACAATGAGATGGATTATATCCGCGAACGGTGGCGTTCGAATTGGATGCAGAAATGCGAGAAAGAGTTCTCACCCCGTCTTAGGTTATGGGAGGGGTATTTGCGAGATTTGTCTGAGGATATCGAGACGCATGGTAAGGATTATCCACAGGATGTGCGTTGGAGAACGATACTGCACTTGTTGAAAGGTGAGATGGGAAGACTCTCTGACCAGCAAGCATCTCAGCTCAGCACCCTAGATGCTACTTTGCGTTCTTTGGCGATACCATCTGCTTTTGTCTGGGAAGCTGAGCTGGCGGGCAGTTTTCCGCGTGAAATTTACTGGTTTTTGTATCTTGCTTTTTCAAAGAAGGCTGAGGGCGGTTCTTGATGGCGGTTTTGGGATGTTTTTATCATTTGGTGGGTGATGCTTTTTTCTAAAATTATGAGGAAAAATGAGGATGAGCCCTTATTATACGCGCGGTGGGGACGATGGTTACACAGGATTATTGGGAAAAGGACGGTACCCAAAACATGATCCGAGATTAGATACGATTGGGAGCATTGATGAGGTAGTTTCTGCACTAGGGATCGCCCGCAGTTTATGTTCCTCTCCTGATGTGTGTCAAATTATCTTACAGGTTCAGCGCGACCTGTATAAGATTATGTCCGAGATTGCGGCGACTGAGGAGAATGCAGAAAAATTCCGCCAAGTTCAAAGTGAGCAGATAGCCTGGCTTGAGCAGCAAATTGATGCGCTAACCCAGAAGGTGCAATTCCCTGGTGAATTTATCGTGCCTGGCGACACGGTTGCAGCGGCTTTTATGGATCAGGCGCGCACGACCACCCGGCGGGCAGAACGGCGTCTGGCTGATCTTATTCATGGTGGGGGCGTTGCAAATCGCGAATTGCTACGCTATCTGAACAGGCTTTCGTCGCTGTGTTTTGTGCTGGAATTGTATGAGAATCAAACAGAAGGCAAAGGTAAACCTACCCTGATGAGGACAGTAGCGGACAAACCGTAGAGAGCCGCGGTTTACCGGATATGATATAGGTTGTTTGTTGTCTGATGAGGTTTTGGTGGTATCTTGATCATCCCGTGAACATATATACGGGGAAACGGTCTTCTGTTTCCACAAAACCAATTTTGTGATAGAGGGATAGTGAAGCTATGTTATTATGCTGGGTGTTGACGGTGATATTTTCAATGCCATAGCTGGTAAAGTGAGTGATGAGTTCTTCGATCAGCTTGTATGCTATATTTTGTTTTCGGTAATCCGGATGCACAACGATGCGCGCCAGATGGGCGTTTGAAAAGCTGGCAGTGCTGATTTGGTATCCCACGATAGTGTGATTTGTTTCTGCAACGGTGGAATGTGCTGACTGGTAAAAAGCGTGTGAGATGACATCCAGCGAGTTTTGCCAGATAGGCTCAAAGCCTAGCTGATCGAGCTTTTCTACTTCCGGTAAGTCATCGGGTTTCATTGGGCGCACCTTAACGTGGGAAGGCATATCCACACGATTTTTCTTGTGCTTTTTCCACGCCAGATTGATGATGTCTTGGTAATGGTGAAAGCCGCTCTCCTCAAGGAGTTCTATGTATTGCGGCTTGATTGCCAGTGAAACGATGTTTGGGGGAGGGGCGGTGAAAGACAGCCGGGCGTTTTGGAAAAGGATTTGCCAGGTTTGTTTGGCGCGCAGGTTAGGCGCGATGGCAAAAAATCGTATCCAGGCTACAGTAGGAGGCCCAGGCGGCATTGCCACGGCTGCATAGATTTTGTTATCCTGTCCAAGTATCCAAAAAGGCTGTTTACCGAGCCAGTCGGATGGAGTATGCCAATCCAGGTGCTTATGCAGCACACAGTTTTCTGTCTGCAGAAAGCAATTGAGCATCTGGCTATCTTCTGGGGTGGCTGGTCGCAGGAAATACTTTTCCTGAGAATTAACGTTCACCTCAACATCCGTAATGAGTGGTGGAGTAGTTTTTTTAAGGCTTGCTCCTGGGGACTCAAGTGTTTTTGGCAGTTCAAAGCCTCTTGCATACTGACAATGGCTTGCAGGTGTTTGCCCGTTTTGCTTTGCAAAGCGGAAAGGCTTTTGAGAACAAAACCCCTGGACTCTTGATCCCCCGTTTTTGTCAGCAAATCAGCTGACATCTGATAGGCGGCAATGGCTTGTTCGTTATTGCCCAGTGCCTCGTGAACTGCACCAAGGTTGCCCAGTGCGAGAGCCTGTCGTTGTATATCGCCAGCGGCGGCAAAAATTGCATCGCTGCCCTGTACTGCCTCATAGGCTGACAGGGCATCCCCGCTTTTGAGCAGGGCGACGCAGCGGTTGTTGTTCATCTCAGCGCTGGTGAGCGTATCGCTACGGAGTAGAGCTTCATCAGCGGCTTTTTTGTATAGATCAGCCGCTGTTGCAAAATCCCCTTTTTCGTATGCAAGCTGTGCCTGAGCAGCATATTCTGAGATAGCCATTGCTTTTCAAAACTAATATGTGATTTGCAAAATGCTTTCAGCGATAGAACGCAACTTATCGGCAGAAAAACTGTTCAGCCGCATTGCCAGTTCAATGTATGGCTGATTGACAGGTTGGCATAGGAAGTCTTGCATTTCTTCAGGGAATTCCTCAAGTGTATTAAGCATCTTTTGGCGTTTTTGCCACAGACCGATGAAGCTTTTCTGATCCAGGAAGGGTTGAATGCTTTTGTCAAGAGCTTTGATAAGAAGTTCAAGCTCTGGAAGGGGTATGGAAGTGCTGCCCTCTTCGTACTGGGCAAGTTTATCGGTGGGCAGGTGAACACGAGCAGATAAATCATCAATGGATAAGGATCGCGCCTCGCGTTCGGAGCGCAGCATGGCACCGATGATGCGGTTACGCAAATGCTTTAGGCGAGGGATGTCGAAGTCCTTTGATGCTGTCTCCGTTTCGGATATAGACTGATGACCCCAGAAATGTGAAAGAGGTATCTTCAAGTGGTAAGCTATAGCTTCTATTTCTGGTAGGGATGGGGCAGCCTCTCCATTTTCGTATTGCTGATATTGGTCGGGGCTGACGCCGATGGCTTTGGCACACTCTTCAATGCTTTTTTGCGCATATTGGCGGGCATCAAATAACAGTACCCCCAGTTTTTTTGACCGCAGCCTGATGAATTGCTGATGCTTTTGCATGAAATCATTCTCCTCTTTGATTACCGGCGTGGGGTGAGCATATCGCTGAGCCTGGCACCGAAGATTTCGGGCTTTAACTTGAACCCGGCTACTTCGAGACGGGGGGTAAAGAAGGGGCGTATGCCGGTGGGCTTGAGTTCTCCGATGACTTTTCCATCTGCATCGATACTTGTTTGTTCGAATTTGAAAATCTCGGTCATCACCACTGTGTCACCTTCCATGCCGGAAATTTCGGTAATTGAGGTAACCTTTCGGCTGCCGTCTTTTAGCCTAGATTGCTGGACAATGACGTCAATAGCTGAAGCAATTTGCTCGCGAATCACTTTCAACGGCAGGTCCATGCCAGCCATAAGGCACATGGTTTCGAGGCGCGAGATGGCATCGCGCGGCGAATTTGCATGTAAGGTGGTTAAAGAGCCATCATGGCCAGTATTCATTGCCTGAAGCATATCGAGGGCTTCACCGCCGCGCACTTCACCTACCACGATTCGGTCTGGGCGCATCCTTAGGGCATTGCGTACCAAGTCTCTTGTGGTTACGGCAAATTTTCCTTCAACATTTGGGGTTTTTGTTTCGAGCCTGACGACATGTTCCTGTTGAAGTTTTAACTCGGCCGCATCTTCGATAGTAACAATGCGCTCGTCTTCAGGGATGAAAGAGGATAACACGTTGAGCAGCGTGGTTTTGCCTGAGCCGGTACCGCCCGAAATGACGATGTTAAGGCGCGCAATAACACAGGCACGAATAAACTCTGCCATATCTTTAGTTAATGAGCCGTACTCAATAAGATTTTGGATGGAGAGTTTCTCCTTTTTGAACTTTCGTATTGTAATACAGGGCCCATCAATAGCGACAGGGGGAACGACGGCGTTGACACGAGAGCCGTCTGGAAGACGGGCATCTACAGTGGGGGTGTCATGGTCAATACGCCGTCCAAGTGGCACAACAATCCGTTCGATCACATTAAGCAGCTGTTGGTCGCTCTCAAAGACGATGTTGGATTTGATCAATTTTCCGTCTCGTTCGACAAACACTTTTTTGGCGCCGTTGACCATAATCTCGCTAATCTCCGGGTCGTCAATCAGGGGTTGGATAGGTCCATACCCTAAAATATCATCCAGGATTTCTCGAAAGAGCTGGGCGCGTATTGTTTCCGGTAACTTTAGTTTTGTGGAGGCAAAAGCCTCCTGGAGATATTGCTGGACAAGCTGGTTTCGCTCTGACAGCGCGGGCTGGGCAGACTCCAGAGCGCGCGTGATGGTTGTGATTAAATATGCCTTTAACTTTTTTTTGTCCGGTAGCTGGATTGGCTCTGCTGAGGGACGATTCATAGTTTACTCACAGTTAGGTTGTTCTTCTTCAGGAGATAGCCAGATGATATGTGCCCGATTGACGGCCAGAAATTTGCAATGGCAGGTTTCTTCTCCGGAGTCGTTTATGATCGTTGCGTCTGTAACTGCCAGGAAAGTCTCTGGCTGGTTGATTTCATCCTTCAACCGGTTGTCTGGACGGATATGTACGGTGCCGAGGATAAGGTGAGAAAGGGTCTGTATCCTGACAGCAATGGGTTTTTTGGTAATTACATTGGTGAAAATCTTGCGTTTTTCTTCAAATTGCGGGTGCATCATTGGCGTGATCCTTTATCAAACACTATCTTTTTCCAGGTCGGGCATCAGGTACCCTAACCCAGCACGGGTGATAATGTGTTGCGGCGCGTGAGGCTTGTCTTCCAATTTTTGGCGTAGTCTGGCGATGCTTACCCACAGAATTTCTTTGTCTTCGCGATATTGCGGGCCCCATACAGCCAGCAATAATTCTTCTGCAGAGAGGATTCTGCCTGTATTGTGGGCAAAGTGGATCAGCAGACGGTATTCGGTAGCGGATAAGAAAACAGGTTTGTTATCCTTTGTAACCTCGGCGCGGGCAAAGTCTATTTTTAGATTTCCATGTACAAAAGAGCTGGAACCTGTCGTTTGTTCTGTAAACTCTGCACGGCGCAGCACAGCGCGCACGCGTGCCAGCAACTCGGTTGCCGAAAAAGGCTTTACAACGTAGTCGTCTGCCCCCAGGTCTAATCCTTTTACCCTGTCCTGTTCTTCACCGCGTGCGGTGAGGATAATGATGGGTATGTTGGAGAACTGCCGGATGCGTTCACAAGCGGCAAGACCGTCCAGCTTTGGCATCATGACATCAAGAATCACAAGCTGGGGACGGGAAGAGGCGACCAGATTGATGGCTTCTTCTCCATTGCTGGCGCTGATGACTTCATGTCCCTCGCGCTCCAGATTTACCTTGAGCAAGTGTTGATATCGGGGTTCGTCATCTACAACAAGTACCAGCGCCATGGTTATCTTCCTTACATGCGATGATCGAGTATATTTCCTATCAATAATATACCAAAAACTGTGTATTAATACAAAAAGAGCAAATGTGGCCCCACGGCAGCAGAGAAACTATTCTGCCGCTTGGGAATCTGGCAAGGTGATGTGAAAAGTTGTGCCCTTGCCAATGGTGGATTCGGCTTTTATCTCGCCATGATGTGCGTGAATGATTTGCTTGCAAATGAATAGTCCCAGTCCGGTACCGTGTGTCCCTTTCACTGTGTCTGGAATTCGGAAAAAGCGTTCGAAAATGCGTTCCAAAGAATCTTCTGGGATGCCTGGTCCTGTGTCCCGAATGGCAATATGGGTTTTGCCATTGTTTTGTCTGATGGAAATGTACACTTTTGCCCCAGGGGCGTATTTCGCGGCGTTGTTCAAAATGTTTTCAAACACCTGGCTTAAACGGCTAGGGTCGCCCTCGATTGGATGGGGCGGCACGTCAATATCCAGTTCCGCGTCAAGGATGAGATTACTCATGTGGAGGCGGCTAATGGCATCCTTGAGCAACACATCCAGGCGGACAGGCTGAAAAGCCATGCGCATTTGACCGGACTGCAATCGTGCAGAGTCAAGAATGTTTTCGATCAGTTCTTGCAATTGGTCGGTCTCTTGTTCAATAATCTGCAGGAACTCTTTTTGTGTGGCTACATCCCATTCCGTGTCGGAGCGAAGCAGTGTGGTGGTATAGCCTTTGATAAAACCCAGCGGTGTGCGAAGTTCATGCGAGATAGTCGAAATAAAATCCTCTTTGATTTGTGTTTCGATCTGCTGTTTTTCAATGGCTGCTCTTTCCTGCGCTAAGGACTGGCGTGCAATCAAAAGGACAATCTGTCTGGCGATAAACTCCGCCAGTTTGATATGTTGGGGGACGTAAGGAGGTCCGCCAAAGCGTATCAGAACCACAACACCCAGAAAGTGTTTGCCCTCCATAAGGGGGACACCGAGTAGATATGGGTTTTTGAGGCGATCGGGGCTGGAGGTTGTTGTGGGGCTTTGCGAGAGGGTTTTTCTCTGTTCGGCAACAAGGCTTGCAAGCTGTTCACCCCATGCTGATTCGGCACCAGCTTTTTGCCCGCGTCCCATGGCTTTAGCATAGGTAACATTTAGCGAGTTGCTTTTGTCCAGCAGATAAACTGCCAGGTTGTCAAACAACAAAATACGGTGGGTGAGACGAGCAATGCCATCCAGCGCTGTTTTGAGATCGCTGGTGTTGCTGACGACTTCGCTGATTGCGAACAAATGGTTAATATCAAGGGTTTCAGTAATGGGGGGCATAATAACAAGAAATCTTTTACTTATGTTGCCTTGAGCACCAGTTTGAATACACTGCCTTTGCCTACTTCAGACCTCACTCGGATGTTGGCGTTGTGTGCTTCAACGATTTTGGCTACCAAAGCCAGTCCTAACCCGGTGCCGCCGTATTTTCTAGTGGAAGAACTATCCAGCTGATGAAAAGGTTCAAAGATCTCCTTCAGCTTGTCATTGGGCATTCCGATACCAGTATCGCTGACTGCAATAATGATAGCGCCGTTTTCCTCATGGGCTGTCAGGGTTACCTTGCCGCCTTCTGGAGTGAACTTGATCGCGTTGTCGAGTAGTTGATCAACTGCCCATGCTATTTTTTCCTGATCGGCTTCGATCTGTGGCAGAGTGGGTGCGATTTTGACATGCAAAGCGATATTTTTCTTTTGGGCATTCTCCAGCCGGTTTTTGGCTACTTTTTTGCACAGAATGCCCACATCAAATTTTGCCAGAGCAAGCTGAATTTTTCCGCGCTCGGCAGCCGAGAAGAGGATCAGATCCTCAATGAGCTTTTCAAGCCTGCTGGATGCCTGACGCATCACTTTGAGAGCTTGGGTTTGCTCCTCTGTCAGGGGACCTAACGTGCTGTCAATCAGCAGTTCAAGGTAGCCCTTAATATGAGTGAGTGGTGTACGCAGTTCATGCGAAATGTTCGCCACAAAATTTGCTTTGAGCTGATTTAGCTCAGAGAGTTTTTGCAGGGCTTGTTGTAGTTCAATAGTGCGTTCTTTCACACGCCTTTCCAGTTGCTGGTTGTATTGTTGCAGTGCTTCACGGAGTTGAAGTATCTGTTCGGTAATTGCCTGGTCAAGCGAAAGCCGATCAATGACCCCCATCTCTATCAGTATCTGCCCGAGTTGAGGATACTGGTTGTTTCCCCTCATGGCATTTTGGCGTGCGAGCGCTTCCTTGAGATTTTCGACAGAGATTACCCCTTTTTCAACGAGGTAATCTCCAAGACGCGGTACAAGAATCTCCGGTGTGAGTGGAGGTTGGGTTGTGTTTTGTTCTTGGGTTGTCAGGTTTGCCATACCCATTTTCCCCCTACCATTGTAGCACAGGGTTTGACATTGACGAGTTCTTGCGCAGGAATCAGAAAGGGATCAGCTTCAAGCAGGATTAGGTCTGCAAGATAACCGGACTGTAATTGCCCCAAGTGGTTTTCCCGGTTAGCGGCATAAGCAGGGGCATGTGTGTAGCTCAACAGTGCCTGATGAAGAGAGATGCGTTGATCAGGATACCAGCCTTCGCTTCCTGGTGTACCGTCGGGACGACGGCGCGTTACCGCCGCGTGGATGCCCAGAAATGGGTTGGGTAATTCCACAGGTGCATCGGAGCCAAATATCAGGCGCGTGCCACGCGCCAGCAGTGTATTCCATGCGTAGGCGTGCTGGCATCTCGCGCCCCAGTGTTGTTCTGCAATGTCCATATCGGATGTAGCATGTAAGGGCTGCATTGAGGCGATGACGTTGTATACCGCAGGGCGGTCAATGTCCTGTGGTGATAGACACTGTACATGTTCAATGCGGTGGCGCATGGGAGGAATTTGATTTGCTTTTTCAAAATCTCTGATTTCCCTTAGAGCGTTGAGCACCTCGCGGTTAGAGCGGTCGCCGATGGCATGGATGGCAAGGCTCAGACCATTGGCAACAGCTTTTTTGCCAATGCTGATGATCTGCTCGCTGTCGAGCAAAAGCATCCCCATATTGTTGGCACTCCCCTTGTAAGGTTCAAGCATGGCAGCGGTCTGTGCCCCAAGAGCGCCGTCGGCGAAAAGCTTAACGGCGCCAATTTGCAGGTAACTGCTGCCAAATCCGGTGCGGAGTCCGAGCGCTATGGCATGGTCTATGGTTTCAAACGGCAGCCCCTTGAGAATGCGCAGGCGTAGCTGCTCTCTGTCTTCAAGGATTTGGAGGGCGGCGAAACATTCCACTCCATCAAAATCATGTACCCCAGTGATTCCGTATTGCCATAATTTTGACTGAGCATTCAGGATCATTTCTGCAATCTCATCCACTGTCGGCGGAGGGATATATTTTTCGACAAGCCGAACGGCGCTTTCGAGTAAGATACCGGTGGGTTCTCCACTTGAGTCGCGCAGGATTTTTCCACCTTTGGGGTCGGGTGTTTCTGCGGTAATGTTGCAAATCCTTAATGCAATTGTATTGACCCATGCGGAATGCAGGGCTTTGTGGGTGAGAAACACAGGGTTTTCAGGGCATGCACGGTCCAGGTCAGTTTTGCTGCCGTAGCCCTCTTCCCATGTGTTGTGGTTCCAACCATGACCCAGCAGCCATTTTCCGGGCTTTAAATTGCGGGCACGCTCTGCCACTCGCTGGGTACATTCCTGACGAGAGTCTGTTTCGCAATCTACCTGCTGTAAAAAGCGGCTGTAATACACCAGGTGAATGTGAGAATCCACCAGCCCCGGCAGGACGGTTTTGCCTTTCAGGTCAATACGCTCGTCGTTGTTTGTCTCGGTTAAGATGCTGTGATCATCCCCTGTGGCCACAATGTATCCATCGTGGATGTGGAGAGCGGACACCAGCGGCTGCTGTGGATTGGCGGTATAAATGCGCCCGTTATAAAGGATCATGGCGTATCCCTAAGGAGGTGATTAACCAGCGTGTCCAGTTCCTCGTCTGAGTAATAATAGATTACCAAACTGCCGCCTTTTTTGCCGTGATTGAGCTTAACACGTGTGCCAAGCTTATCGCGCAGTTGGTTTTCGAGTGAGACAATTTCTGCTGGTGGTGGAGGGGGAGCAGGTGGGGCAATTTTCTCGCCGCTGAACTTGCGCACCAGTTCTTCCGTCTGACGTACGTTTAGCCCTTTAATAAGAATTGTGTGGAGGATAGCCAGCTGGGCTTGCGGGGTTTCAAGCCCCAGCAAAGCGCGGGCGTGACCTTCGCTGATGCGTTCTTCGGCGAGGGCTTCCAAGATGGGTTTGGGGAGTTTTAAAATGCGGATATTGTTGGTTACTGCAGCACGACTTTTTCCTACCCGCTTTGCAATTTCTTCGTGCGATAAGCCAAAGGTTTCGTTCAATTGCCGATAGGCTTCTGCTGTTTCCAGAGGGGTGAGGTCGGCGCGCTGAATGTTCTCGATCAAAGCCAACTCAAGGCGTTCCTGATCGGATGCCTGACGGACAAGAACAGGTACAGTGGTAAGGTTCGCCATTTTGGCGGCGATGAGGCGGCGTTCTCCAGCGATGAGGGTGTAGCTGTCTTCACCAGGCTCGCGGGAGACAATGAGGGGCTGTAAAATTCCGTATTGTTGGATGGATGCTGCCAGCTCTTGCAGGCTTTGCTCGTCGTGGTGCTGACGGGGTTGGTGAGGATTGGGCTTGATGCTGGAGAGGGGGATGTTTGCAGGACTTTCGCCAGTTTCTGGTGTAAAGCTGCTGGGAATGAGTGCATCGAGACCTTTTCCTAAACCACCTTTGCGAGCTGTCATACGCACCTCATGTCTGTGGGGCAGGGATTGGGACACCGTCCTGTTCAAGGATTTCCTGCGCTAAGCCATTATACCCTCTGGCAGCAGCTGATTCTGGGGCATATATGGATATAGGCTGCCCATAAGAAGGACACTCTGCCAATCGAACGCTGCGCGGGATGATTGTGCGAAAAACCTTGTTAGGGAAAAAGCGGTTCACCTCTGTGACAACGTCCTGCGCCAGTTTTGTGCGCCCATCATACATGGTCAGAATCACCCCGCGGATTTTTAAGTTTGGTGATAGCGCGTTGCGCACCCTGTCCAGCGTTTGCGTGAGCTGGGTTAAGCCCTCCAGCGCCAGGTACTCGCATTGCACCGGGATTAGGACACCATCTTTGGCTGCCACCAGACCGTTTACGGTCAGCAGGCTCAATGATGGGGGGCAATCAATAAGGATATAATCATAACGGTCGAGAACAGGTTCGATCACTTCAGCCAGACGCGTATTTCTGTTGGGGGTATTTATCAATTCAACCTCAGCGCCAGCCAGGGCAGGGGAGGAGGGAAGCAAGGACAGGTGATAGCGCTGGTTGCGCAGGATATTGGAGGCGATGGGTGCTGCACCAATCAGCACTTCGTACGTGCCAGTACGAATCGTTCTTTTATCGATACCCAGACACGAGGTGGCATTTGCCTGTGAATCCAGGTCTATGATTAGAACCCTCTGACCATATTGCCCGAGGTAAGCGCCCAAATTGATGGCTGTGGTTGTTTTTCCAACACCGCCCTTTTGATTCACAATGGTGTAGACACGAGCGTTCATCCTGTTTTTCCCTACACAACCTCAGCCAGGCTCTGCTGAACTTCTTCTGGGGTTGGGACGCCGTTGAGCCCAACGCGCGTGACAGAATTGGCTGCCAGCTGAGTAGCAAAGCGGGCGGCTTCCCAGGGGTCGCGTGTGGCGACATAGCGGGCAAAGAAGGCGGCAGCGAAAATGTCGCCTGCTCCGGTGGCATCGCCTTCGTAAATCTGTGGCGGGCGAAAATAACGCAGGTCTCCATTCCAATATAAACGTGCGCCCTTTTCTCCCTCGGTGACCACCAGGAGGCGTATAGCGGTGAGCATATCCTCAATACGCTCCTCGTTACATTCGATATCCTCGATGCTCAGAACGGCGGCTGAGGCGTTTTCCAGAACAAAACGGGATTCGTACCATTCGGTGAAAGAAACTCTTTTGTTTGTATCCCATGTGCGCATCCACCCCTGTGGTGTGATGCCAATAAAGGAGTTGGGGAAAGATCGTACCAGCTTTGGGTCAACTTCTTGACAAAGGGGTCCCAAATGAACGATGGGCGTGTTTTTCCATGTCTCCGGCACCATGCTGATATCTAAAGGGGCTGCACGGTGGTGAAGATATTGAATCCGTCCGTTGGGGGTATAAATGTTTTCAAATGTGGTGGTGTACTCAGATGGAATTGCAACGATGGAAATACCATCCAGCTGGGGCAATTCGATCGCAGGATTAATAGAGGTTACTATTCCCACGCGCAGACCCATCGCGCGCGCGGTCAAAGAGGCATACGAAGCTGTCCCGCCCAGTGTGTAACCGCCGGGGACAACATCTTGAACAATATGGCCAATGATCAGGTAATCAATGGGCTCAATGGGGGTTGTATTCAGCATGGTATTGTGACTCTGATGTTATATTTCTATGTTTGTAGAAGGGGCAATGAGGTTTTCCTCTGGCATCTGGGGTTCTGAGAATTTACCCGGGGCGGGAGATGCACAGAAGGGGCAAATATTCCAGGATAATTCAATCAAATGTCCACAATGAAGGCACTTTTTTCTCAGTTCTGTATGGCATGTCGGACAGGCGATCCACTCCTCACGTATGCGGCGACCACAGCCTGGGCACAGTGTGTATTCTTCAATGGTTTGCAATAGTGCCTCTTCTTCAAGCGTGTGCTGATATTCTTCTTCGATGGTTTTGGGCGGGCGCACGATCATATAGATCAGTATACCCGGTAAGAAGAGGATGCCGACAATGCAAGCAGCAAGCACAACCATCAGTGGATCGCGGGCTCTTTTTCGAATGTCGCGAATGGTCCAAAAAATTAAGCTGAGCCAGAGGGCGGCGACAAAAGCGGCTCCCAGTGCGGCACCGATAAGGATCAGTGAACTAAGTGTGGTTGGGTCTAAGGTCATGGGGCACTCCGCAGTAAATTATAGCATGGTTGGTTCTGATATGCCCCAAAGATTCATATAACCTTTCTCCGCATGGTTGCATTCTTTGTTGTAAGCGTTGCATCAATTGACGAAAAAGGATATAAATACCTTGAGACAATGGTCTTTTTGCTGAGAGAGGGCAGATGAATTCCAGACAGACTTTTTGGTTGTTGGTCATGTATCTTTGTGTTGTCTTCTTGTTGGCAGAGTTTGTTTTGCAGGTGCTGGTGGTGATGGATGTTGCGCCCATCCTTGGGCTGCTGCTGGTTTTTGCCTGGGCTGTCTTTTTGTATCTGGTTATGCGCTTCTTGCGCGTGGTTCGCGAGGGTTCTGGCTTTGAGAAAGTCAAAAAGGTGGTAATATATTCTATCCCTTTGCAGTTTCTGGTTATCTTGATCCTGGCGGCTTTGGGGTACGTCACTGCAATGGGGTGGGGTGATCAAGCGGGGGGGCAGGCTCTGGATAAAAGACTTTTTGAAATTACTCTTTTTATGGTGCAAATTGCATCGTTGATTCTGGCGTTGATTGTCGCTTACAGCGTGGCGATTGGTTTGCTTGACCGCGTTCGCTCACCCGACTCGAAGAACGCGCTCGCCCCGGTTCTGTTTATGCTGGGCGCAATTATTTTTGCGGTTGTCAGTTTTACTCCTTATTATCTTCTTGATGCGAACCGATTATGGCTGTGGGAAAATCTGGGGGGGATGAAATTTTTTTGGATAAATTATGGGGTTTATGCGGTGCTGTCAGTCCATGCAGCAATATGGTTTCATAAGAATCTGGGCATTCGGCTTGTAGCAAGGAATATTGGAAGAGACCATTGAGAAAGGTCGCATCTATGGAGAATCGGACAGGCACATATCGAATCACTGATTTCTCTGTCAGCGACCGCCCGCGTGAGCGATTGGCGGCTTTGGGGGCACAGGCTTTGAGCAATGCCGAACTGCTGGCTATTCTCTTGCGGGTGGGAATAAAAGGAGAAAACGCAGTGCAGCTTGGGCAACGCTTGTTGCAAAAGTTTGGCGGGCTGCTGGGGTTGCATCGGGCAGCGTTTGAGGATGTGTGTAAAGAAAAGGGAGTAGGAGAGGCAAAGGCAGCGCAGATTAAGGCAGCTATTGAACTGGGCAGGAGAATGGCAAGCATTTCTCCAGAGGAAAGACCCTGTGTACAAAGCCCTGCTGATGTGGTGGCGCTGGTGATGTATGAAATGTCGGCACTTACACAGGAGCATCTGTGGGTGATGGTGCTGGACACGCGAAATCGCTTGATCAGCATCGAGAGGCTGTATAAAGGTTCGCTGAATACTTCCATGGTGCGAGTTGGCGAATTGTTCAAGGCGGCGATTAAGCTGGACGCAGCGAGTGTTGTGGTGATTCATAATCATCCCAGTGGAGACCCATCTCCCAGCCCGGACGACATTGTCCTGACGCGCGCCATCGCTCAGGCAGGCAAACTGCTGGATATTGAACTGGTTGACCATTTGGTGATTGGGCATGGGCGTTATGTATCGCTCAAAGAGCGTGGGCTGGGATTTTCATAAAAATTTCGTTGACAAAAAATATGGTTCATAGTAATATTCGTGCGCAGTCCGGCGAGGTAGCTCAGCGGTAGAGCAGGGGACTCATAAGCCCTTGGTCGTGGGTTCAAATCCCACCCTCGCCACACTATTGGTTTTTGGCGGTTAAGCCCGTTTTTTTTATTTCCCCTTTTCTTGGATCTTTGTATTATATTCGGCATGAAACTTGCTCACTCCGCTGTAGAGTGGGTTGCCGCGCGCCTGTGCGGTTGGTTGAATTGATATGCCGATGTACCAGATGCTGATATGAAATCTTGGGTGAAATTTGTAACGGCAGCAATTTTTTTGCTGATGCAGATTGCGTGCGTTATCGTTGTTGCGCCGCGGGGCTTGCCTTCTTCATCGCGTTTGCCTTCTGACGATGGGGAAGGCATAACCTCAGGATTAAATCGAATAGAAACAAAGGCGCCTTCTTCTCTGGATGCTGTTGCTACCTCGACAATGTCAGTTTTTGAATCTTCGGCTATGCCGGAAGTAGAGCTGAAACCAGGCGTGATTCTGGCGGGGTCATCCATGAATCTAACCCTTGAGAAGCTTTTCGAGAACAATGATGTTGTGCGGAATATTTGCTGGTCGGTGGATAGTTCAAGCCTGCTTGTAGAACTGGAGAACGAAGATATTAGTATTTGGGAAGTTGAAAGTGGAAATCAATGGCCGCCTGTGATTGCACGGGGGGGCAGCTGGTCGCCGAATGGCAGCTATCTGGCACTATATAGCGAGGGCGAAGTCAATCTGACGGCTCTTAAAAATGAGGTTGGGAGTACTTCTTTTCGCGTGGATGGCAGGATTGTGAGTGTGGACTGGGCAGGAGATAGCCAGGCGGTCTATGTTGCCATTCAAAACCCAGCACGGGTGGACGTGTTGGGGGTGCAGGGCAGGGGCAAACAGGCAGAGATCAGCGCTGATCGGTGGGAGAGGTTGCAGCAGATTGACGTTTCGACGGATGGGGATCTTTTGGCGGTTATGGCAGATGGGCTTTACGTGGTCAGCCTGACAAGCGGCAGGGTGGAATATGAAAATCCAGGGGCACAGTTGTTTGCATGGTCGCCAGATGGCAAGCGGGCAGCGTTATGGTTGGATGCACAAGTTCTTATTCTTGACACGGGCGGCTGGGGCATACTGCAGGCGATACCTGTTGCTGAGAGTGGCACCGGCGCAATGGCGATGGGCTGGTCGCCAAATGGTGAAGTGATTGCCCTGTCACAGGGTACACAAGTCTGGTTGCTGGCTGTTGAAACTGGCAGTGAATTGCATCGGACAGCTGGCTATCCTGGCGGGGTTCGTGCGCTTGCCTTTTCTCCGGATGGCAAATACCTTGCAATTGGTGCGGCTGACAGATTGGTGAGCCTGTGGAAGATTGATTATTTGAGATAACACGGGCGTTTTGTGTTACAGAATGCTCATCGTATATAAGGAACTTCGTTAGCAATCACCAGGTCAATCAAAAATGGACCTTGATGGTCAATTGCTTGAAGGATGACTGGACGAATTTGTTCAGGCTTTTCGACGCGTACACCGGGCACGCCCATGGCGTGTGCCATGCCAACAAAGTCTATGCGCGGATTAAGATCATAAAAATCTGGAAAAAGAGTCGTCTGTATACCGTGCTCCTGCCAATAGCGTGCGCTGTTTACTTTGAGCAGCATGTATGTCTGATTGTTGCAAATAACCAGTTTAGCGCCGATGTTATAACGTGCGGCTGTCCACAGTGACTGGATGGTGTACATTGCAGCGCCGTCGCCGCTGAAACCAAATACCACTTTGTCGGGGTGCGCCAGCTTAAGCCCCAATGCGCCTGGTAGCCCGACCCCGAGCGAACCGCCGCGCGTTTGGAAGAAGTGACCGGGCAGATTTGGTTGCAGGTAACGGGTGAGCACGGGAGAACAGGTTAATGCTTCATCAAAAATAAGGGCGTCTTTGGGAAGGATAGCAGCCAGCTCTTGCATAAATTGCGCAGCGGGCATGGGCAACGTGTTGTAGCGTTTCTGATCCTCCTGGATTTGTTTGTTGCGGGTTTCCTCTTTGCGTTGGCTGATGGCTTGCACACGTTTTTTTGCCTGTTGGTGTTGTTCTGGACTCATGGTGGCGGAGAGCGCTTCGCACAGGGATGCCAGTGTAAGTTTTGGGTCGCTGACAATGCTGAAATCAACACGATGGTTTTTGGCGATTTCATAGGCATTAAGATCAATGTGAATGATTTTTGCGTTGGGTGCAAAGATGTTACCTGTTTCAGGAAATACCTCTGGCAGCATATACGTTCCGCAAATCAGGATAACATCTCCCTTGGTCGAGATGGGCAAGCTTAGGCTGCCAAAGACATGCCCTGTTTGCCCCTGATAGAGCGGATGGGTGTAGCTCATATTGAGATCGCCTTCGTCAGCGCCCCACACTTCGGCACCGATTAGTTCTGCCAGACGGATGAGTTCGCGATGAGCGTTCGATTGGGCAATGCCATCGCCGATGAAGATCACAGGCTGCCGGGCGTTGGCGAGCAAAGGCACAACCTGGTTGATGAAATCCTGCGTGGGCGTAACGCGTGTGCTGGGGATGTGGGTGGGAAAAATCTCCTCGGGACAGGGGGCGTTGATGATGTCTGCCGGCAGACAGACATACACAGGCCCCATTGGAGGGGTTGCGGCGATTTTGATTGCCCTTCGCACGGTTCTTAAAAGCGAAGAGGGATGTGTTACCAGATCAGCATATTTGGTGACCGGGCGTGCCATAGACAGGTAATCACCTGCCATTTGGGCGTCCATATTGAGGTATTGTGTTCCTGCATCCCCACCGATAATTACCAATGGCGAATGTCCGCGCATTGCCTGGTATATTGCGCCAATGGTGTTGCCCAAACCGGGTGTGGAATGAATTTGCACCAGGGCGGGTTTTTGTGTGGCGCGTGCATATCCATCAGCCATCATCAGTGCCACAGTCTCGTGCAGGGCAAGGATGTACTGTATTTGCGGATATTGCGGGATTTTACTCAAAAAGCCATCTTCCTGTGTGCCCGGATTGCCAAACATGAAGGTGTGTCCATCGATTGCGAATTGTTCGAGCAGCGCTTCACCGCCGGTTTTTTGTTTCATTGGGGATGCTCCTTGAGCAGCTTACAGGGTGTTGAAATGAGGGGTGATTATGGGTGTGCTTTGAGGTGGGTGAATTGGGATAGCGAGGGTCGTTTGAGCAGTCGCATGCCGTTGATGGTGACCAACAGCGAAGTGCCCATGTCGGCAGCGATTGCCATCCACATACTGCCCAGCCCAAGAATAACCAGAGCGATAAAAATGAGCTTTATCCCAATCGAAAAAACGATGTTGAAGCGGATGGTATTCATTGTCATGCGGCTGAGAGCAATTGCAAATGGCAGGCGATGAAGATTGTTGCCTATCAAGGTAATATCGGAGGCTTCCATTGCCTGTGCAGTGGTCAGTGGGCCCGCAATGGCAATGCCTACATCTGCCAATGCCAAAGCAGGTGTGTCATTGATGCCGTCGCCTATCATGGCGATGGTGCCGCATTTTTGTTTCAGTTTGGCAATGGCAGACATTTTCTTTTCGGGAGTCAGTTCTGCGTGGATATGTTCTATTCCTGCTTGTTCGCCAATCCGTTTGGCTGCTTGAGGGTGATCGCCAGTAAGCATCACCGGGTTTTTAATCCCCATTTTCTTCAGGGTTTGTATTGCAGCTGGAGCAGTTGGGCGAATGGCGTCAAAAACGGTGATGGTGCCCAAATAGTTGTTATCCAGGCTAATCATCAGCGGGATTTGCCCATTCGAGGCGGCTGTGGAGGCTGCCAAACAGTCTTCTTGCGGGTGGGGGATGTCTGCCGCTTTGAAATGTGAGTGGCTGCCAATAAACACCTTGCGCCCGGCAATATCTCCGCTGATTCCCTTTCCGATCAGCGCAGTTACGTTTTCGGCAGGCGGGTAACGTGTACTGAGATTGTATTCGGCAGCCTTTTCTACAATTGCGGTGGCAAGGGGATGTTCACTGTGACGTTCGATGGCGCTGGCAAGTGCAAGCAGGTCGTTGCAGCTTTCGCATTGGTCGTTGATTTGCATGCCCGCGTCTGGGTGATCATTTTGTGATTTACATGCTGTGCTGCGAACACTGATGACAGAAGGTTTTCCTTCGGTGAGCGTGCCTGTTTTGTCAAAGGCGATGGCGCGGACGCGGCTTAGGGTTTCGAGATGTACTCCCCCTTTGAACAATACCCCATGACGCGCAGCGTTGCTGATGGCGCTGATAATGGTTACTGGTGTGCTGATTACCAGGGCGCATGGGCAGCCAACGACAAGCAGCGCCAGTCCCCTATACAGCCAGCCGAAGGCATGTGGTGAGGGATTCAGAAATGGCTGCTGGAAAAAAAAAGGAGGAAGCGTTGCCACAGCAAAAGCCAGAAGCACAATGACAGGGGTATAAATCTGAGCAAACCGGTCTATGAACTTTTGATGTCTGGCACGCTTCTCGTGGGCTTCTTCTACCATTTTCACGATGCGGCTGATGGTGTTTTCGGTGGCAGGGTGAGTAACCCTGATTTTGAGAGTTCCTTCGCCGTTGATTGAGCTGGCAAGCACCTCTGCGCCAATGGTCTTTTCAACAGGGATGCTTTCCCCTGTGATTGGTGATTGATTTACCGATGAGTTTCCAGCCAGAATGATCCCGTCCATGGGTATCCGTTCGCCGGGTTTTACCAGGATGATATCTCCGGGGACAAGATCGTTGATTGCCACTTTCTCTTGCTGTTCGTTGTCGCTGCCTGTCAGGCGAGTGGCTTCAAGCGGAATGACTTGCATCATGGTCTGGATGGAGCGTCTTGCGCGCTCGGTGGTGTATCCCTCAAGCGCCTCGCTGATGGCAAACAGGACAATGACGACTCCTGCCTCATCGTAAGCGCCAATACATACAGCGCCGATAGCGGCTGTTGTCATCAGCACGTTAATATTGATGGTTTTATGCCGCAGTGCACGCAATGCAGCAGAGGCAACGGGAAGCCCCGCAATCAGCAGTGCAGCAAGCGAAAGAAAGTTTACCCATGTTTGCTGTCTGCCGAGTATCTCATGGAAAACAATGGCTGGCAGAATGAAAAGACTGCCGACCAATGCCAGTCTACTTTCACGTTGTTTCCACAGGTAGGAGAATACATTTGGCGGAGGGTTCTGCTGCGACATGGCTTTTTCGTCTGCAAAGTGGGCATCATATCCTAGCGATCTGACTCGTTCGAGTGCGTCTGTGGCGGATAGACTGCCGCGAATCAGCAAGCTGCCTGTTGCAAAATTGAGTACGGCGGACGTGACACCAGGTGATTGGCTAAGGGTATTTTCAATCTCCTGGGCGCAGCTTGCACAGTCAAGCCCTTTGATTTTGATGGTGTACTGGTTTTCCATAGACAACAATAGTTTTCTAGTCAAAAAGCGCTTCAATCTCCCCTATTATACTATTGAGACCGGGGCGAATCAGACCGTAATCGTCGTATTTTTTGCTTATCTTGGTGATATTGTTGTATAATCTGAAAGGTGACCCACAATATCGTGTTTTGTTTGAATCAAATTTTTTGGAGGCAACTATGAAAGGACACGAAAAGATTATTGCTACATTGAATTCGCTGCTTGCGGATGAACTGACAGCTATTAACCAGTACATGGTGCATTCAGAGATGTGTGCCAATTGGGCTTACGAGCGACTGCATGAAGCGGTGGAAAAACGCGCCATTGACGAGATGAAACATGCCGAAAAACTAATTGCGCGTATTTTGTTCCTTGAGGGGATACCCATTGTAAGCCAGCTTAACCCCATTCATATTGGCGAGGTTGTCGAAAAACAGCTAAAGAATGATTGGGACGCCGAAGCGGGTGCAATTAAAGCATATAACGCAGGAGTTCGCCTGGCGGTTGAATTGGGAGATAATGGAACGCGCGAATTGCTCGAATCGATCCTCAAGGATGAGGAAGATCACATTGATTGGCTTGAGGCACAGACTGACCAGATTCAGCAAATGGGGATTCAGGTCTATCTTGGTCAACAGGTTGAAGAGTAGTTGTCATCAACAATCGGGCGGTGTACAAGCCGCCCGATTGTTTTTAAGCAGCAGCTTTTAGCCTTTTGAGCGTTTGGGCTGCGGCAGTACCCAAATAGATGCTGTCTGCTCCCACAGTAATCAGCGTGTAACCATTCTTTAGGTATGGCAGTACAGTGTCATCGCCGATGCCAAACACACCTAGGGGAATGTTGGCGTTTGCACAGGCGCTCTCAACCTTGTGGATGGCAGATTGCACGTCGGGGTCGTTGATTTTTCCAGGTTTGCCCATGCTCCCCGAAAGGTCATAAGGTCCAAGAAGGACAGCGTCAAAGCCATCAACATGGATGATTTTGTCAATGTTGTTTACGGCATGAATGTGCTCTATCAAGACGATGAGAGCGATATGTTTGTTGGCTTGAGAGATGTATTCCTGAAAGTGCAAGCCGTATCCCTGTGCGCGTCCCAAGCCAAAACTGCGCTGACCCTCAGGAGGATATTTGCATAATTGGATAAAAAGTTCGACATCCTGGGCAGTTTTGACAAGCGGAGCGATGATACCAGCTGGGCCGCAATCCAGAGCTTTCTTGATAAAACCTTCTTCGATGGAGGGGATTCGGATAAGGCAGGCACAGCGATTTTGGGTGGCTTGAATCACGCGTTGAACATCCAGAAGGCTGATGGGCGTATGTTCCATATCAATAAACAGAAAGTCATAGCCAGCGTCTGCCAAGATTTCAGCCACTTCTGGGGAGGCGAGTGTCAGGATCGTGCCATATAGAAGTTCTTTTTTCTTAAGTCTTGTTCGAAATGACATTTGTGTTCTCCTGGTTTATAAAAGGGGAAAACTCACCATTTTCTGGGTGCGCGTTTTTCACGCGCTGCGTTTTCCAACATTGTAAATCCCACCTGACACAGGTTCTCAAGCCTCTTTATTTGAGGTTCAGAGGGAGGAGTATCTCTCTCGAATTCATCCAGCAGCCTTAACAGATTTCCTCGCACCCCGCTTGATCTGCGTGCCCAGATTGAATCGGCGGACACTTTTTCGAGACGCTCAACAATGAGCCTTGCCTGTTCGTAGATTTTCTGATATGGTGTTTGCATATAAGTTCCAAAGCCTGTCTTTGAAGTCAAATTGAAATGGTAACGTTGACAGCCAGTTCTTGTATTATAATTTTGTTTTCATTTGAGGATAATCGTTGACGGCATTGTTTTTCGCAACAGACGTTCATGGGTCAGATACCTGCTGGCATAAGTTTATCAATGCTGCCAGATTTTATGCCGCAGATGTGATTATTCTGGGGGGAGATATGACGGGGAAGGCTGTCGTTCCCATTGTCTATCAGGGCAATGCAACCTATCGGGTGACGCTTTTGGAGCAGGAAGTGCTCTTACATGGTGAAGAGGAAGTCCAGCAAACGGAAAAGAAGATCAGAAGTCGTGGCTATTATCCTTACCGCACAACGCCCGATGAGGTACAGGAGATCAATGCTGATCCACATAAGCTGAATAGCTTATTTCTTTCAGAGGCGTTAAAGACGATTGAGCAGTGGATGGCTTATGCCGATGAGCGCTTGATACAAAACGGAGCACGCTGTTATGTGTGCCCGGGCAATGACGATGTCTTTGCGATAGATGCTCTGATCCGGAGTTCAAAATGCGTGCATCTTGCGGAGGGAGAAGTTCTGCCGATTGATGACAGGCATGAGATGGTGAGTTGTGGGTGGAGCAACCCGACGCCATGGCATACTTTTAGGGAGGAAGATGAAGAGGCACTTGCTGTCCGCATTGAACGAATGATTGCGTTGATAAAAGACCCAGCGGCGAGTATCTTTAATTTTCATGTGCCTCCCTATGGCTCGATGATTGACGACGCTCCGGTTCTGACGGAGGATTTGCGTGTGAAATATGCGGGGAATGCACTCCGGCCTGTTGGCAGCCGTGCGGTGCGGGCAGCTATTGAAAAATGGCAGCCTTTGCTTGGGCTGTTTGGTCATATTCACGAAAGCCGCGGCACAACAAGAATTGGACGCACGTTGTGCATTAACCCTGGTAGCATGTATGAACAGGGCACACTTTTGGGTGCCTTAGTTAAAATAGAAAATGGTAAAATTAAAAATTATGTGCTTACAACAGGGTAATTTTTCGAATCTTTTCATGGAGGAGAGAAGTGAGCGCGCAAAGCCAAACTGAACTTTTTATTCGCAAGGCAACCGGACTGGTGCGTTCGTGGTCGCTGTTTGATGCGTTCATCTACGCCACGTTTTCGATTAATCTGATCACCCTGGGGTTGTATATTTTCAGCCAGATGTATTTTCTGGAAGGCGGGTTGTTGCCTGCGCTTGTCCTGAGTTCGTTTTTTATTCTTTTTGAGGTGATTGTCTATGCAGCGTTGATTGCCGTGATGCCCCGTTCAGGCGGGGATTATATCTGGCAAAGCCGTATACTGGGAGGCGGCGTAGGGTTTGTTTTGGCGGTCACGGGCTGGTGGTTTATTCTCTGGCTTTGGGTACCGCTGTATGGAGATATGTTACGCCATATTGTGCTGACCCCTTTGCTGAGCATTGTGGGCGCCAGAGATGCAGCGTTGTGGTTTGGGCAGTCCTCTCTGGGGCTTTTTATTGCCTCTTTAATTCTGTGTGTGGTTGTTACATTTTACATCGCTGCAGGGATGCAGTGGTATGCGCGCATTCAGAAAGCCTGTTTTATCGGAGGGATGGTTGGGTTGTTGGCTGTTTTTGTTCTCCTGTTAACGGGTTCCCCGCAAGCTTTTCGTGCTGGATTGGAACGCGAAGGGGTGGCTCTTTTTGGCGCAGCCAGCAATCTGTATACCACAACACTGGAGGCGGGTGAAGCTGCTGGGGCGGTCATGCCTTTGACAGGCGGAGGAATAGGAGCAATTTTCCTGGCGTTGCCCTTTATCGTATTTTTTAATCTTTGGCCCAATTGGGGCGCCACCCTATACGGTGAGGTGCGAGGTGCCACAGACTTCAAACGGAATTTTTGGGGGATGGCGTTGGCTTTACTGGTTACTGCACTGCTAGGGGTGGTTTTCTGTGTTTTGATTGCGAAGACGCTCACGTGGGATTTTTATACAAAAGCGAATGGCGCTTGGTGGAACTTTGCCTGGGGATATGTGGATCAGCCCCCACCTTTGCCTGTCTGGCCATATCCGGCGTTGCTGGCAGTCTTTCTCTCACAGAGCCGTGGGGTTCAGTTTGTGATTATTTTGCTGATGAGCCTTTGGTGGTTTGGTTGGTCGGGTACTGTTTTCCTTAGCTCAACCAGGGTGATCTTTGCGGCGGCGTTTGACCGTTTGCTGCCCGAGAAAGTAGCGGAAGTGGAGCCGCGCACGCGCACGCCGATCAACGCACTGCTGTTGATGGTTGTTCCTTCTGTCATCGTGTCAGCGCTTTTTGCCTGGGATGTTTTTGGTTTTCGGGCGCTTACGCTGGATTCGACCCTGGTGATTGCGGTGACATATCTGGGCACGACCATTGCGGCTATCTTGCTGCCGTATCGCAAGCCGGAATTGTATCAGGCTTCTCCTATTGCCAGATATAAAGTGTTTGGCATACCTCTTATTACTGTATCTGGGGTGATTTTTGGTGGGTTTTTGCTCTTTCTTTTGTATGCCTGGCTGATTGACCCATTGGGGCTATATGGAATTGGTTTGAAAAATACCAGCTCGATCATTTATATGCTGGTGATGTATTTGATTGCTGTCGGGGTGTATTTGGGCTTCAAGCGCTATCGCAAGAGCGAAGGGATTGATATTGACAAAGTACACCAGGAAATTCCGGTGGAGTAGTTTGTGGGACTTGGCAAGGTCTGCCTTTGCCAGGATTTTGGTTCTGTTATAGACAGGTTTTGAAAGCCAATGTTCACTTGCCCTGAGATCATGGATGAGTTAAACCGCTTGCTGGCGGAAGCCACAAAGCAGCATTTGCATTTGCGTTTGATCGGCGGGCTGGCGATTAAGCTGCATTGCAAGGGTGCCGACCATCCTGCCCTGCGCCGGCAATATTCGGATTTTGATTTTGTTGTTCCGCGTATTGAGGGCAGGCGTCTGGAAGCGTTTTTTTATTCCATGGGATATGAACCCAGTCGGGAATTTAATCTGCTTAATGGCAACCGACGTCAACTGTATCATGACATGGGTACTGGGCGGCGAGTGGATATCTTTGTTGGTGATTTTCAAATGTGCCATTATCTTCCGCTCAGGGGGAGGATGGAGATTGAAGCATATACTGTTCCACTGGCAGAACTCCTGCTTTCAAAGACTCAAATTGTCGAACTGACCCGCAGGGATGTGCTTGATGTGGCAGCTCTATTGCTGGATCACCCTGTGGGGATAGGCGATCATGAGACCATCAACATCACACGCATTGTCAATCTGTGCACCAGACGGTGGGGGTTGTTTGCCACGACGATGGACAGCCTGGAAAAAATTCGTAGATATCTTGGACATGAGAACCCCGGTTTGAATGAATCCGAGCTCCAGTTGATTCTTGAACGGGCTGAGGAGATACAACTGGCACTGAAATCAGCCCGCAAGCCGCTCCGCTGGAGGGTGCGCAACACGATTGGCAGGCGTGTGCCCTGGTATGTCAAGGTGGACGAAATCGGTTGATGATTTTTATGAGGGGTTTGTAAACGGTTGAGGGTTTGCGGGGGATTGACGCTCCACTGAAATCTTGATATAGTTTAATGAGCCAAAACGTTTTGGAGAAATACATGCCGGTAACGATCAGGGATGTTGCCAGAAAGCTGAATCTGTCTGTTACGACCGTTTCGCGCGCGCTGGACGGATATGACGACGTTGCCGAAGAAACTCGGCAAAGGGTTATCGCCGCTGCGCTGGAAATGGAGTATGTGCCGAATCGGGCTGCGCGTCAGCTGCGGCGTCAGCGGGCGGATACAATTGGGTATGTGTTGCCAGCGCATGAGCCGCGCTTTGCAGATCCTTTCTTTTCAGAGTTTGTTGCCGGGTTGGGGGATGAAGCGGGCAGCAGTAATGTTGATTTGTTAATATCCACGGCATCTCCCAATGAAGAGGAGGAGCAGCTGGTGTATCAGCGCTGGGTGCATGGGCATAAGGTGGATGGTTTTGTGCTGAATCACATGCGGCTGCGTGATTGGCGTGTTATCTATTTAGATCGCAAGGAGGTTCCTTTTGTTTCGTTAGAACGCACACTTGACCCTGTGGAGTATGCGTGCATTGAGGTGGATGGTTTTGGCGCGGTGCGTGAGCTGGTTCTACGTTTGGTGGAAATGGGACACCGGCGTATTGCTTTTGTTTGTGGGCCGCCGCATCTGGTCATACAGGCAGACCGTTATGCCGGGTATCGTGATGGCTTGCGCTCAGCCGGTATTATGCCGACCCTGGAACTCATTGCTGAGAGTGACCTTACGCATCAGGGAGGATATCATGCTGCACAGCAATTGCTCTCCATCAGCGATCCCCCTTCAGCTATTCTCTGCATCAATGATCTAACTGCATTTGGCGTGTATCAGGCGGTCAGGGAACGGGGGTTGCAGCCCAACAGAGATATTTGCATTGCTGGTTTTGATGGTTTGGAAATTACCCGCTGGTCTCATCCTGAATTGATCACGATTGACCAGCCGGTTTATGATATTGCCCGCCAACTGGTCAAAATGCTTTTGATGAGTCTCAATGAAAGTGATAAGCCATACTCGCGAGTGATGATTAAACCCAAGATTATGATGCCGGGTTGTTGCTGAAGTAACAAACAGGCGGACAACAAGAGTTACCCGGTCTTTTCAATCGAGGTGGTTAAATTGCCTATAATGGCTTAATGGGTGTGGTCTAAGAGCTTCTGTTTGTTATTTGTTTCCATTCCATGCTATTTTGCATGTAAATTGCGCGCAGGCTTCAGGCGCATGGCAAGCAGGATGATAACGACAATACCATATAGCAGAGGGCGGTTGATGTTGCCGCGCAACATCAACAGGTCGCCTTTAAGCGCGTAGCCATAATGTAATACTGCCAGAATACTAGCGGCGTAGATCAGGCGGTGCAGATAGTTCCAATACTTCCCCATTTTGCATGCCCACCATTGATGGGAGGTGAGCGCCAAGGTGAATAGAATCAGGAAAGCGCCTATGCCGGGCCAGATGAAAGGCTGCATTGCAATGCTTTGTAGAAATATTGTGGATTGAAAGCCGTAGTCGGCGGTTGCGTAAATCAGGAAGTGTATGGCAGCATAGAAGAAAGAATATACTCCCAACATATAGCGCAGGCGGGCAATCATTTTGATGTGGGTGATATTGCTGATGGGCGTACACGCCAGCGAAAGAATGAGCAAGGTGATTGCTGTTCTTCCTGTATACTGTGTTGCAAACTGAATAGGGTTAAAACCTAGGTTGTTTGTAAGGTAGCCAAGTACCAGATATGCCAGCGGTAACCAGATGCCAATCTGTATCAGTGCGCGTATCAGGCGGTACAGTTTGTCGAGTTTTGTGTTGTAAGCGCTTTTTGCTGCTGGTGAGATGGGGATATTTGTGTCGCTCATGTTTATCTCTCCCGGTTATTGGGAGGATTTAATCACTGGAAATCTGAAGCTAATAGTAGATGTTTAAATCCATGTCCTTGTACAAGTACGCAACCTGATCTGCATAGCCATTGAACATGAGCGTTGGGCGGCGCCCAGTTTCTCCAATGCGGCGCTCGGTTGCCTGTGACCAGCGGGGGTGGCTTTTTTCAGGATTAACATTGGAATAAAAGCCATATTCATGGGGCGCGCTGACTGACCAGAATGTGGCTGGCTGCTGTTCAACAAGGTCAATTTTGACCAGCGATTTGGGGCTTTTAAAACCATACTTCCATGGGACGACCAGACGGACAGGGGCGCCGTTCTGTGCTGGCAGGTCTTTGCCGTATAACCCGGTACAGACGATGGTCAGGTCGTGCATAGCTTCATCCAGACGCAAGCCTTCCACGTAAGGCCAGTCAAAAAATGGGCTGTTTTGCCCGGGCATTTCCTCTGGGCGCAGGATCGTTTCAAAGCGTACATAACGTGCTGAGGACATAGGCTCGACTTCCTTGAGAAGGGAGGCAAGCGGAAAGCCGAGCCACGGAATGACCATAGACCACCCTTCGACACAACGCATACGATAGATACGTTCCTGGCGGGGGAATTTTCTGAGCAAGTCTTCTATGCCGTATGTTTTGGGTTTATGCACCATTCCCCCTACCTCTATTTGCCAGAGGGTTATCGTGAATTTTTCAGCCAGTTTGGCGACTGCCTGCTTATCGGTTGAAAATTCGTAATAGTTGACAAAGCCTGTGATGGCGTCAAAATCAGTGAGTTGTGCCCCAAGCTCATCAGAGGCCTTATTTGTGCTAGTGGAGGTAAATGTCTGATCATTTTCTGGTGTGGGGGATGCAGTGGGTGAAGTTGTTGGTGCGATGCCGCAAGCGGCGAGCAAAGCTCCTGCGCCAACCAAACCTGCTTTTTTTAGCCACTCGCGCCGTGAAAGATAAAGACTTTCCGGAGTAATTTCCGAAGATTGAATGGGAATGTTTTTGTACTGCCTGTTCATTTTTTCACTCCATATCCTATCAATAAACAACCTTTAAACACACAGAGCAATTCTGGATATATTGTATCCATGAATTCCTGATGTGATTATAGCCTCAAGACCTTAAGGCAGGATGAGAAAATTGTTGCAAAAGTAGCTTTGTATCTCGCGGGCTACTTACCTGGTGTATAATATTTGCGGGTAGCTAGAATGGCGCGACAGAAAACTTTTGATGATCTATCAACGGAGGATTTGCGCTATCTCCTTTTAGAGAGGAAGCGTGCTGAACGGAAGGCGCGTTTGGGTCGTTTTGCGCGGACAGGGAGAGTGGAGTATGTGGTGCGCCCTCCCCGACGGCGTAGCGGAGCTGTGCAAAGTATAGCGTTTGAACCGACGGCACAGCTGGAAGAGACTGAGGAGAAGCACAAACCCCAGCGGAAGCCTTGGGTTGACCGCATGTTGTTTTTGGTGGAAATTATTGCGGTGCTGGGACTGATTTTTGTACTTGGAAATGGGGTGAAGATGTTGCGAGAGATTAACCGCGAAGCGGCAGCAGCGATGGCTCAGCCTACACTGACGCCTACTGCGCTGATTATGGCAGTGGTTTTGCCTTCAGGACACACGCCGCCCAACTCACCAGGCGGTGTTCAGCCAAATGAGGCGGAAATCCCGGAACATCTGCGCCCGTTGGTGCAAACGCTGGCAAATCTGCCTATTCCGACGCCAAGCCCTGAGCAGGCGGTGCGTATTCAGATCCCAGCTATTGGGGTGGATGCTCCAGTGGTACAAGGGGACGGCTGGGAGCAGTTGAAAAAAGGGGTGGGGCAGCACATCGGCAGTGCCGACCCGGGCAAAAATGGCAACCTGGTATTATCGGCGCATAATGATGTGTTTGGCGAAATTTTTCGCGATTTGGATCGCTTAAAAGAAGGCGATCAGGTAGTCATCTACAGCAATCAGCGTGCGTTTCGTTATATTGTGCAGCAGGTGCAGGTTGTTGAGCCAACACGTGTTGAAGTAATGGCACCAACCCGCGAACCTGTGGTAACATTGATATCCTGTTACCCCTATATGGTAAACAATCAGCGCATTGTGGTTACAGCGGCGCTGGAACAATAAGTAGAGGACTATTTTTGGGTTAATAAGGAGAAAGTTTTATGGCAAAGAAGCAAAAAAGAGCAGTGTCAGGAGTAGCGAAAAACAATCCTGTGCAATCTCCATCTTCTATTGCTGCTTCGGCGGATAAGAAATCGTCTACAACCTTCTCTTCATCGAGGTTGATGTCTGCCAGCGAGTTCAATCCAGATTACAGCTATGTGATTAAGGATCTAAAACGTATTGGTGTGCTGGCAGGGACATTCTTTGCTGCGATTGTGGTTCTTTCGCTATTTTTGAAATAGGGGGGCGCTCAAGGCATCCAATTGCCGATTTCGCTCCAGGCGTATTCCAGATGGGCGGCGAGCACGCTGCCCAGTTTTCTTTTAACTCTCCGATACGCGTATTCCATTAATGCAAAACCGCCAAGTTCAGATAAACGTTTTCCGATTTCCCGAGCGCGCGTATGGCGGCATTGGGCGTTAAACGGTGGTGCAGGGTGCTCGGATAGATAACCATCTGTTGCACCAATTTGAAGCAGGTCAGTTATCAGTTTATTTGCTTCCTGTTTGTGTTGTTTTGGGCAGGGCATCCTATCAAAAAGCAGATCAAGTAATCCCATGATGTACCTTTCTTTTACAGATGATATCTAATTATATTCGCTATTGGGGCGTGTTTGCTTCATAGGTGATGAGATGTTCTGCTTTTTGCTGCCGGTCTGGTTTCTGGATAACATGCTATAATAACCGCCAGATTGTTGTAAAGAGTGGAGCGTGTGTGTTGACGGACAATATTTATTTAGATTATGCCGCGACGACCCCAGTTGATCGGCATGTGTTGGCTGCAATGCAGCCTTATTTTGGCGAGGTATTTGGCAATCCGTCCTCTGTTCATCGCCATGGGCAGGAGGCTGAGCAGGCGCTGATACAGGCGCGCAAGAAAGTGTCGTCTATTTTACATGCGCGCCCAGATGAGATTATATTCACGAGTGGCGGCACGGAGAGTGATAATCTGGCGCTGCGTGGCACGCTGTTTGCGCTGCGGCAACGCAGGAATAGATTGCAGCATGTGTTGATCAGCCCTGTTGAGCATCACGCTGTGGTGAGCACTGCCAGACATCTGGCAGAGGAGTTTGGTTATGAACTGGAAATGCTGCCAGTGAATGAATATGGTCAGGTGGATGCCGCAGATGTGGCAGCGTGCATCCGCCCAGAGACAGCTCTGGTTTCGGTGATTTATGCCAATAACGAAATCGGGAGCGTCAACCCGATAAGGGAGATTGGAGCGGTGTGCCGTGCGAAGGGTGTATTGTTTCATACCGATGCGGTGCAGGCGGCGGCGCACTTTCCTCTCAATGTACAACAGGATCAGGTAGACTTGCTTTCGATTGGGGCGCATAAATTTTATGGTCCAAAGGGTATCGGGGCGTTGTATGTGCGTCGCGGGGTGCCGATTTTTGGTTTGATGGGGGGAGGAAAACAAGAGTCTGGTTTGCGTCCAGGCACCGAGAATGTGCCATACATTGTGGGCATTGCGGAGGCATTTGAGATTACACAGGATGAAATCGTAAATTGCACGCAGAAGTTTATTCTGCTACGTGACCGGCTGATTTCAGGCGTTTTGGAAAACATCCCGCGTGTTCGGTTGACGGGGCATCCTGTTGAACGATTGCCCAACCATGCCAGTTTTGTTTTTGAGGCTTTGGATGGGAACAAGCTGTTAATGTTGCTGGATATGGCGGGTTTTTCCTGTTCTTCTGGTTCAGCGTGCAAAACGGGTTCGCCAAAACCATCAGAAGTGCTGATGGCGATTGGTTTGTCCAGAAGCTGGGCGTTAGGATCTTTGCGGGTAACGCTTGGGAGAGATTCGACAGAGGAACATGTCGAAAGGTTTCTTGAGGTGTTGCCCAAAGTGGTGAAGGATGCCAGATCGCTCTGAAAGCCCCGGCAGTGTGCTGGTGGGGATGAGCGGGGGAGTGGACAGTTCGACTGCGGCGGCGTTGCTGGTTGAAGCAGGTTATCGTGTGGTGGGGGTTATGCTCCGTCTGTGGTCTTTAGATGGGGCAGAGGGCGATAATCGTTGCTGCGCTCCGGATGCGGTGCTTCAAGCACGCCAGGCAGCGGCACAGTTGAAGATACCTTTTTATGTTGTTGATGCACGTGAGGCTTTTCACCAGATTGTGGTGTGTTCGTTTATCGAAGGGCTGAGGCGTGGGATTACGCCTAATCCGTGTTATGTATGTAATCAGAAATTCCGCTGGGACACATTGCTTCAACAGGCAGCAGCCATGAATCTGGACTGGGTGGCAACCGGGCATTATGCACGCATACGTCGTTCCCCACGTGGCGGCGTGGAGCTGCTGCGGGGGGTTGATGGGCACAAAGATCAGTCATATATGCTCTGCGGTTTGCGGCGGGAGCAGCTTGAACGCACTTTGTTTCCACTGGGCAATTTTTATAAGGATGAGGTACGTCAAAAAGCGCGTTCTCTGGATTTGCCTTGTGCAGAACGGGAAGAAAGCCAAGACCTGTGTTTTCTCGGTTCGCAGGATATTCGCGGCTTTATTGAGAGATATGCGCCTGAGGTGCTTCAGCCGGGGTTGATATTAGACCGTCAGGGGAAAATGATGGGGAAGCACGCCGGATTGGCGCTTTATACGATTGGGCAGCGCAAGGGACTGGGCGTTAGCAGCCACAAACCGCTGTACGTGCTGCAGAAAGATGTTGCCAGCGGTGCGCTGATCGTTGGGCATGAAGAGGATTTGGGGCAGAGCGAGTTTTCTGTGGCAGAGGTGAATTGGATACGGGGCAGCGCGCCGAAAGAACCTCTGGCTGTGAGTGTGAAGATCCGCTATCAGGCGGTGGAAGTGAAGGCTGAAGTAATCCCATTACCTGATCAGAAAGCGCATGTTCGTTTGGCGACGCGCTTGCGTGATATTACGCCGGGACAGGTGGCTGCATTTTATCAGGGTGAAAATTGTTTGGGCGGCGGGATAATTCAGGTATAATTCGTGGGCGTTGAGGAGGACAGGATATGACCCTGCCGGCGTTTATTTTTGGGATGTTGATTGCAGCGTTCTATGGCTCTGTGTTCCACTTGATATTTAATGGGGGGCTGATAAGGCTGCTTCTCTTTCTTGTGCTGAGCGTGATTGGCTTCTGGGCTGGGCAACTGGTGGCAGGTTTGCTGGAGTGGAAATTCCTGATGGTAGGCCCGCTGGCGCTGGGTGTGGCATCGCCGGGAAGTTTGCTTTTCTTGATCTTGGGTCTTTGGCTGAGTATGATCAATCGCCCCGAATGACTACGGCGCAGCGATAAGTCGAACAGGCTGGCGTTGTCTGGCAGATTGGTAAAGGGCATTTAAAGTCTTTACATTCTCAAGACTGTCTTCCAGGCTGATCAGCGGCGGTTTTTCGCCAAGAACAGCGCTGTTCATGTCTTCTATCTCTCCGAGATAGAGGTGTGGGGCGCGGAATGAGAAGTTTTTTGTTTTTCCCTGTTTGTGAAGGGTAACATTGGACGTTGAGGAAGGGTTGAAGGGCAGAGGAATATGGATTGTACCCTGATCACCACGAATTTCGAAACATGTGTAGGATGGCAGTCTGAAGCTGCAATCAAACTGTGCCAGCGCGCCACAAGGGAAAGCCATCTGTCCGATAAAAAATTCATCCACGCCACTGGGCCCAACCTGTTGAAATCCTTCAACCTCTGCGGGCGTTTGTCCGATCATCACGCGGGCATAGCTGACCGGGTAGCAGCCGACATCCCAGAGACACCCGCCGCCATATAAAGAGACCAGACGGATATCTTCGGGGCGGTCGAGCATAAAGCTGAAGGAGCCGCGCGCATAAGTCACATTGCCAATCTCTCCGTTGTCAATCATTTGTTTTATCTGGGTGGTCTGCTTGAGGTGGCGGTACATGAATGCTTCAGAGGCGAAGCACCGGTGTTGCCTGGAGGCGTTGATGATATTCTGCACTTCAATGACGGAGAGAGCAAGCGGTTTTTCACACAGGACATGTTTGCCAGCTTCAAGGGATTTAATCGTCCATTCGGCGTGCAAGTGGTTGGGAAGGGGAATGTAGACCACATCCACTGTCGGATCGGCAAGCAGGGCTTCATAGCTGGAGTAGGACTTGGGGATGTTCCATTGACGGGCAAAAGCTTCAGCATTTTGCGATGAACGGCTGGCTATTCCGTAGAATTGACTGCGTTTTGAGAGTTTCATCGCGGAGATAAGCTTCTGGCTGATGCGGGCTGTTCCCAGTATTCCCCAGTTTAACTTTTTCATAAAAACCTCTCTGCTTTTAGCGTAAGCGTTATCTTTCGATAACGTGGATGGCGGTGGCTTTAAACATTGCACTGATTGGTGCTCCAATGTGGAGGTTCATCTGTTGTGCAGAGGAACGTGTGATCAGTGCCACCATCGTAAAACCACAGTCAATTGAGACGCGCGTTAAAGCTCCCAACGGGGTTATCTTGGTGATCTTACCGGCTACAAGGTTGCGGGCACTTGAAGCTGTAGCTAGTATATCGCTTTTTTGTAGCAAGATAATATCTTCCGGGCGCAGACAGAAAAAAACCTGTCTTCCGGGTTGAGCCTGCCCGACAGCTTCCAGTTGGAAGCCGTTGGCTTGAATGGTTACGATTCCATTTTGGCATGTGAGCACTTTACCCGGGATAACAGTTTCAACGCCAACGAAGCTGGCGACTTCTGCATCTGCCGGTGTGTTGAAAACTTCCTGAGGACTGCCGATCTGACGCAGCCGCCCATCCATTAAAACTGCAACACGGTCGCCGAGCAGCAATGCTTCATTTAGCTCGTGGGTTACAAAGATCGTGGTAACAGAGGTGTTGGCAAGTAAATCATGCAAATCTTCCAGGAGATGGGCGCGGGTTGGGGCGTCTAGCGAACTGAAAGGTTCGTCAAGGAGCAGCAAATCGGGGTTGATGGCAAAGGCGCGTGCCAGATTAACGCGCTGCGCTTCACCGCCAGAGAGGTTGCGTGCCTGACGGTCTCGCAAGGCGAGAACCCCCAGCTTTTCCAGCCAGGTATTTGCCTGCTGCTCAATCCTGTCTTTGCTCCAGGCACGGTAACGCAGTGGAAGCGCCACATTGGCAAAAACAGTCATATCCATAAGGAGTGGTTCTTGCATGACCATGGCGATTCGGCGTCGGAAGGAGAAAACATTTTTGGGATCGATTTTTTGGCCATCAATGCGGATTTCTGCGCTATCAGTCTTTATTAACTGGGCGATTGCCATTAGAAGTGTGCTTTTGCCAGCGCCATTGGGACCGATCAGACACATTGTCTCACCCTTGCAGACGGAAAAATGTTCTATCTGGAGAAGGCTTTTCTTGCCGCGTGAAATGGTGAGATTGTGTATTTCTATCAAGTTATCCATAAAGGGCTTGTCATTTTTGGGAGTTGCGCTGTTGTAACCAGGTCAGCCACAGATTGACCGTATAGGCTAATAGCAGAAGGATAAGGCTGAGAGCTATTGCGATGGCAAATTGTCCTTTGCTGGTCTCGAGGACGATAGCAGTGGTCAAGACGCGGGTGTGATAGCGCAGATTGCCGCCGACCATCATTGACGCGCCAACTTCCGAGATAACGCTGCCAAAGCCTGCTATCACTGTGGCTAGCAATGGCAAACGTGCTTCTCGCCAGAGGGTTAGAATCATCTGAATTCGAGATGCTCCCAGCCCATAAAGTTGCAACTTCAAACGCGGGTTGAGTTGTTGGAGGGCAGTCAGGGTCAACCCGGTAACGACTGGCGCCGCAATGATGGTTTGTGCGATGATGATGGCGGATGGGGTATACATAAGCCGTAAGTTGCCCAGCGGGCCGCTGCGCCAGAGCATGATCGAAACAAATAATCCTACTGCGACCGGCGGCAAAGCCATGCCTGTATTGATCATGCTGATCCACAATTTCTTGGATGGAAATTCTGCCAGTGCAAGAAAAGTTCCCACTGGCAATCCTATGATGAGGCTGATTAAGGTGGCGATTCCAGAAACCCTGAGGGAGAGGAACATGATGTGCACAATTTCGGGGTTCCCCTCGACCAACAACATGATAGCCTGTTTAATGCCTTCTAAGATGAAGTCCATGATTTTTATTTCCCTAGTTCTGCCTCGGTTTTCCCGGCGGCAGGAGTGAACAACGATTGCCCAAATTTTTCTTTTCCAAATTCTGCGATGATGATTTGCGTATCAGGAGAGAGCATGAAATCTGCAAAAGACTCTGCACCTTCATGGTTCACCATAGGAAACTTTTGTGGGTTTACCGTAATAACACTGTATATGTTCAATAGGGACTTGTCCCCTTCAACAAGAATTTCGAGAGAAAGAGTGTCTTTAAGTGACAGGTAGGTAGCCCTATCGGTGAGAGTATAACCGTGTTTTTCGGAAGCAATGCGTAAGGTGTCAGTCATGCCGCTGCCTGATTCGAGATACCAGCCGTTCTTAGGGTCAGGGGTGAGTTCAACTTTCTTCCAAATTTGTTTTTCTCTGCTGTGGGTGCCCGAGTCATCACCGCGAGAGATGAAAAGGGACTTTGTTGTGTAGATTGACTTAAATGCTTCAGTTGAGGTTTTCCCTTTAATACCAGCAAGGTCATCTGCTGGGCCGACGATGACAAAGTCATTGTACATGACGAGAGAGTCTTGGATGCCATAGCCTGCTGTCATGAATTCTTCTTCTGATGATGGAGAGTGTACCAGGAGCACATCAGCATTTCCTTCCTTCCCCATTTGCAAAGCCTGTCCGCTCCCGACAGCAATAATTTTGACCGTATAGCCGCTTTGTTTTTCAAATTGTGGGACGAGGATATCCAAAAGCCCCGAATCGCGGGTACTGGTGGTGGTTGCCAGAATAATCTCGTTAGAATGAATCTGGTTCATGTTGACTGGTGAAACAATATGTGTACCCGAATGCGTTTTTTCTTCTAGATGGGGTGTCTTGGCGTTAGAGAGGGGGGCTGTGGTGGGATTGATGATTGCGACTGGCGAACAGGCATTTGTGGTCATCATGACTGCGATGGAGATAAGCGTGGCGAGAAAAAATTTGCGCATTTTGTGGAGGTCTATCTGTATAATTGTTGCATAACAATTATACATTAATTTTCCTTTTTGGTCACCAATTCTGGGTGATTTGGGTTAAGCTTGACAGATTTTAGCAAGCTATGTATACTGATTTTTGTTATCCAATTAATCCGAGTTTTTTGTCAAAGGAGGCAAATATGGCTTTTGAGTTACCCCCCTTACCCTATGCAGATACTGCTCTTGAACCGCACTATTCGGCAAAGACTTTTAGTTTCCATCATGGCAAACATCATAAGGCGTATGTGGACAATCTCAATAAGTTGATCGCTGGAACTGACCTGGAAAGCAAGACGCTGGAGGAAATTATCAAACTTTCGGCGGAGGATTCATCCAAGGTGGGGGTATTCAATAATTCGGCGCAGGTCTGGAATCATACATTTTTTTGGAATTGTATGAAGCCTAACGGAGGCGGTCGACCACAGGGTGAACTGGCAAAGTTGATTGACGCAGCTTTTGGCGGTTATGACAAATTTGCCGAGCAGTTTAAGGCTGCGGCGGTAGGCAGATTTGGCAGCGGCTGGGGCTGGCTGGTATTGGATGGCAAAGAGCTCAAGGTGGTGAGCACTCCGAACGCAGAAACCCCGATGACCAAAGGGCAGAAGGCGCTGCTGACGGTGGATGTCTGGGAACATGCCTATTACCTGGACTATCAGAACCGCAGACCAGATTTTGTGCAGGCTTTTCTTGATCATTTGGTCAATTGGGAGTTTGTTGCCAGTAATCTATAACCCTGTTTTCTCATCATAATTCTTTCTCCCCGCCCGTGAATGGGGTGGGGAAAATTTGTTTTTTTACCGGAAATGATCAAAAAAGCACCCGTCCCTCCGTTGTTGGTTCTGTTCGTTGGCGTGTTTGCGGTGTCAACGGCTTCTGTTCTGATTCGTTTTGCTCAGCAAGAAGCGCCTTCGCTGGTCATAGCCGCTTTACGTCTGACACTTGCTGCGTTTTTGTTGTTGCCACTGGCTTTGACCAAGTATAAAAACGATATTTTCTGCTTACAAGCGAAACAGCTTGGGGCGTTGATTTTATCGGGGAGCTTGCTATGTGTCCACTTTGCGTCGTGGATTACTTCTCTGGAATACACCAGTGTTGCCAGCTCGGTTGTCCTGGTAACAACCACACCGTTATGGGTGGCGCTTTTATCACCTTTGGTGCTGCGGGAGCGTTTGACAAAAACGGTGTGGTTTGGTTTGTTTGTTACCCTTCTGGGAGGTAGTATTGTTGGTGGAGGGGGGGCACTGTTTAACAGTGTTTCCTTACCGCAATTCTTGCAACGTGGAAACACATTATACGGAAACTTTCTGGCGCTGGTTGGCGCCTGGGCAATGGCAGGTTATGTGCTTGTTGGCAGACGGGCGCGGGTTTCTTTATCTCTTATCCCATATATTTTTGTGACTTATGGCACAGCGGCGGTCTTTCTTCTATTGTTGGTTGGTATCAACCGCTTGCCTTTGTATGGGTATTCCTCTGCAACATACTTGTGGATGGCACTACTGGCAGTTGGTCCTCAGCTGATTGGGCATACCGCGTACAACTGGTCGTTGGGGTATGTGCGTGCGGCTTTGGTTTCGGTAACATTACTGGCAGAGCCGATAGGTGCAATGATCATGGCGGCGATTGTGCTGGCTGAGCCCCCCATGTTGTTTGAAATTGCCGGCAGTGCGATTGTGCTGGCGGGTATTTATATTACCACGCAGTCGAAGGGCTAACCTGTTGGGCGCGCGTTTGGGGCGCTACTCTTCCGGTTCAAACGCAGCCAGCACGCGAATGGGTATTGGACGTACCGGAGGGCGTGCAGAGGAAGGTTGAATATCGGCAATGGGCGTGCCTGTGTATTCAGATATGATACGCTGCACCAGACGCGAGCAGGTTTTTGACTGACATAGCCCCATACCGGCGCGTGTGCGGCGCTTGACCTCGTCCACTGTGCGTGCTCCCTGACGCACCGCACTGATGATTTCAGCGCGGGTGACCTCTTCGCAGCGGCAGATAATCAAGTTCTCATCCTCTTGGTTGATGCCACAACCACAGGCAATATCATCAGTGCTGGTAGAGTTGCTCATATAACTCCTTTTCTGTCAAGAGGTGCTCATCTTCTTCTACTACTTGGGATGATCGTTTATAGAGATAGTTTGTTTCGCTGAGACGCTGGGTAATTTCCGGGGTAAAGGCATCTGGCAACATTCTCCAAGTCCAGTTTCCCATTGGGCGGCTGGGGTAGTTCATGCGCGCTTCGTTGCCCAGATTGAGAACGTCCTGCATAGGGGCTAATGCCATGATTGCGACTGAAGACCAGGCTGCCCGTATCAAATCCCAGGAAATATCTTCGCCAGAACGCGCCAGATAGCGGCGGCAAAAGTCGCGTTCTTTTTCGGGTGCACTGGCATACCACCCCTGCACGGTATCATTGTCGTGTGTACCTGTGTAGACAACGCAGTTTTCGGGATAGTTGTGGGGCAAAAATCGGTTTTGTGGTCCATCTGAAAATGCGAACTGGAGAATCTTCATGCCGGGAAAGTTGAACTGTTCGCGCAGCCTGACAACGTCAGGTGTGATGAATCCGAGGTCTTCAGCAATAATGGGGATTTCTCCCAATGCGTTTTTAATCGCGACAAATAGGCTTGCTCCAGGTCCTTTGACCCACTTTCCATATTCCGCAGTTGGTCTATTGGCGGGCACTTGCCAGTAGGCAGCAAAGCCTCTGAAATGATCGAGCCGGATAATATCTACCAGTTGGAGCATTGCCCGAATCCGAGCAATCCACCACGAGAAACCATTCTTCTTGTGCAAGTTCCAGCGATAAAGGGGGTTGCCCCATAGCTGTCCAGTGGGTGAGAAATAATCTGGGGGCACACCGGCCACTACACTGGGTGAACCATTTGCCTTGAGGTAAAACATTTGCGGGCAAGCCCATACATCTGCGCTATCATGAGCCACAAAGATGGGAATATCACCAATGATCTGGATGCCTTTCTGATGAGCGTATTCTTTCAGCTCTATCCATTGTTTGAAGAACAGAAACTGGAAAAACTTATGCTGTAAGATGGTTTCGCGGTGTCTTTTTTCAAATTCTGCCAGAGCTTTTTCTTCTCGTTGTCTAAGGGGTTGTGGCCAGTGATTCCAGGCAACATAGGATTGGGTTTGTTTGATTGCCATGAAGACAGCATATTCATCTAGCCATTCAGATTGCGTTTCCTGGAATGTTTTGAATGCCTGTTTTGTTTTTGCGCTTGCGCGGTTTTTGTAGTTGTGAAAAGCACGCTGTAAGATTTCCAATTTCCATGGTATCACGCGCCCGAAATCCACACGGTCAAGAGGAAAAATGGGCCGGTCGAGCAGATCTGTTGGTGAGAGCAAGCCCTCCTCCAGCAACAATTCAGAACTGACCAGATAAGGGTTGCCAGCAAATGCAGAAAAGCACTGATAGGGAGAATCGCCATAGCCAGTTGGGCCAAGAGGTAACACTTGCCAGAGGGAGCAGCCCGTTTGGGCAAGTGTATCAAGCCAATGATAGGCGCTGGGGCCGAGATCCCCGATCCCGTCAGGGGCGGGAAGGCTGGTGGGGTGAAGGATAATCCCCGAAGACCTTTTGAAGGTAATGTTATTTCTCATATAATTTCCGATAAATCTGTGCGTACTGAATAGCTGACCTGTGCCATGAGAAGTCCTGTGCCATGCAGCGTTTCTGGATTGCCAGCCATGTTTCAGGGTTCGAGTAGGCTTCTATTGCCTGACGTATGGTATCCGCTAATTCTGTGCTGGAGATTGCGTCGAACAGAAAGCCTGTTCCTTGCGCGGGGTTGGTTTTAATGTCGAGGATAGTATCTCTTAAACCGCCAGTAGAGCGGGCAATTGGCACACATCCATAGCGCATGGCAATCATTTGAGCCAGCCCGCAGGGTTCATATCGTGAAGGCATCAGGATCATATCGCCGCCTGCATACATCTTACGCGCTAGCGGCATGTCAAAGCGTGTCGCTGCGCGGACTTTATTCGGCATTTCAGTTTCTAGCTGCTGGGTGGCTTTTTCCAATTGAGGGTCTCCTTTGCCCAGTAGAATAGCCTTCCAGTTTAAATCCGAAATCTGTTTGAGCGCGTCAATGGCTAAATCCACACCTTTTTGATGATCCATGCGACCAATCATGATCAGCAGCGGCGTGTTGAGGTCTGGTTCAAGGCCCACTTCTGATAATAGATGTGCTTTATTCTGTTGCCGTTGCGCCAGGTTGTTGATGGAATATCTAACGGGGATAGAGCTATCGGTCGCTGGATTCCAGATATTCATGTCGATGCCATTGACAATTCCTAGCAGTCGGTCTTTTCTTTGATACAGAAAATTTTCAAGCCCACAACCGAACTCGGGGGTGAGCAGCTCGTTTGCATAGCTGGGGGACACAGCAATAATATAATCAGCTGCTGACAATGCCATCGGCAGAGGGAGAAAGCGCGCCCATTCGGGCAGGCGGTTGTCGCCGGATGGTTTAACTCCAAACATTGACAATTCTTCTTCTGTGCCGCTGCCCATGAAAGGCAGGTTGTGAATAGTAATCACTGAACTGGTGCGTTGATAGAATGGATCAGTCTGCTTTCGTTCGTTGAGGGTATAAAGGGCGATGGCGGTATGCCAGTCATTTCCATGCAGAATATCTGGTCGCCAGTTTAGCTGGCGAGCTAACTCGAGGCATGCCAGCGAAAAGAAAGTGAATTTGATACCGTCAAGGTGGTGATCGTTGCTGTAGACGGGTGAATCCATTGGGATCAGCGGTCCGGATATCAAGTAAACGGGGAGGCCGTTGATTTCGGTCATTGCGGCTCTGGCAGAAACAATGCCGTCCTGAAGGGGGACTTTAAAATCGGCAATGGGGTTCAATTCCTTGCATTTTTCGCGTATGGCGGCATGGCAGGGAAGTACAAGACGGGCGTCCAGCTGGTATCCTCCCGTTTGGTCTGGCGGGAGCAAACGCAGTGCGTGAGGAAGCGCATAGGCAACATCCCCCAGCCCGCCTACTTTGATAAGAGGGTCGGCTTCTACGGCTGTGAACAGGATGTTGATGGTTTTATTTTTGGTGTTTGCCACTTCGGAGGAATCTCAAACTGTTGGATGATTAATTATAACCGCAAAGGTCTGGCTTTTGTTTTTCTCAATGTACCATCTCAAAATAATCCTGCGAGGTTATCTGCTCGGGTTGTGCTTCGAGGTAGCCAATGAGTTCGATCGCAAGATGTGCCTTTCTTTCTGCGTCGGTGCGGCTCCAGGTGCGGCTCTTGACTTCGAGGAAGTAACCCAGCTTTGGTTTTTGAATTGTGTCAATATTGATGAAAAACTCAGTATCTTTATACTTGATGAGATAGCGCAGGCGATCCTTTTCAATTTCCACTTCGCGTTCGGGTTTGAAATATTCACGGTAAAAGCGCAAGCTCTGTGTGGCAGGCGCCAGGTAGCGGCTGCGTGATAGAATCACCTGTTGCGGAAAATGATGTTCACAGGCTTCGCCCAAATGGGTCAGTCGTGAGCGCACATTGGTGATCATGCCCTGCTCGTCTATGAAGTGGTCTTCTCTATACCGTAAATATCCCTGTGAAGGATCGTCAAAGTAGAAATAAGTATCATATTCGCGGTAATGGCGGAAGCGGATGATTTCGATTTGAGATTTTCTCAGGGCAAGCAGAATGCGCTGGATGTCGCTTACCGGGGCTTTTGCCTGCACCTCAAAGGACTCTTCCTCTGTGGCGCCGCCAATGGCTATCAGCTTTGAAAGGACGGAGGCTTCACGTTTGATAAGGAACGTATCTGTCTTGCGTGCGTATTCGCGGCTTTGTGCCAGCAATTCGGAAATATCCAGGGTAAGCAATTGTCTATCGCGCATCAGCCATCTGCCGTTTACCATGACATCGGTAACATCGGTCGACTTTGCAGCATAGACAATCTGTGCATAGCTGCCTTTGGGGTCGCGCTGGAAACGCGGCGAATTATGGAGTGGGGAGATGTTTATCAGGATAAGGTCTGCACGCTTCCCTTCCTCTAACGATCCGACAAGATGATCAATGTGAAGCGCCTGAGCGCCCATGCGGGTTGCCATGCTTAATACCAGGGGAGCTGGTAGCGCGGTGGGATCGCCAGTGCTGACTTTGGCAAGAAAAGATGCCAGGCGCATTTCCTCAAACATGTCCAGATCATTGTTAGAGGCAGGACCATCTGTGCCGATGCCGACTTTCAGCCCCAGGTCAATCATTTGTTTGACTGGGGCGATGCCTGAGGCAAGTTTCATATTGGATGATGGGTTATGAGCGATTCCTGCGCCAGCGTGAAGCATGGTTCTCATCTCGCCTTCGTCAATGTGAACGCAATGTGCTGCGGTAACTTTCGCTTCAAACAGCCCCTGTTTTTTGACATACGGAACGACGGGCATACCATATTCTTTACGCGCGTTTTCAACTTCAAAAGCGGTTTCGGAAATGTGAACGTGCAATGGAACATCAAAGGCGCGAGCAAGTTCGGCAGTCTTTTTAAGAATGTCAGGAGTACAGGTATACGGTGCATGCGGGGCAACGGAGGGGACAATCAGTGGATGCCCCTTCCATTCTGTAATAAACTCGCGTGCCATATCCAGGGACTCTTCATAGGAGGAAGCATCTGGTGTGGGGAATTTTAAAACGGTCTGGTTACATATTGCCCGCATTCCTGCTTCGGATGTGGCTTTGGCAATTTCTTCTTCAAAGTAGTACATGTCTGCAAAGCAGGTTACCCCGCTGCGCAGCATTTCTGCACATGCCAGCCGGGTTCCCAGTTGCACAAAATCTGGGGAGACAAATTCGCGCTCGACTGGCATGACATAACCCATCAACCAGACGTCCAGCCGCAAGTCGTCTGCCAGACCACGCAGCAGGGTCATGGGGACATGTGTGTGGGCGTTGATTAAGCCAGGCATTAATATATTCATTTGGCAATCAACATGTTGCTGTCCTGAAAACTGGCGCGTGATTTCCGCTTCTGGCCCCACTGCTATAATCGTATCCCCTTTAACTGCCAGGGCTCCTGGCTCAAAGATTTGCAGGTTTTCATCCATGGTGAGGATGATGGCGTTGGTAAGTAACAGGTCTGCATTATGAGTCATTTTTCACCATTTTCTTTTATCTGTCTGCGCACATAATCTAAAACCATATTAGTAGCCCACAGTATACCATTGGCAGGCGCCCCGCCATAAGTGCGCGTTTCCTGAAACACTTTTCCATTCAGGTTTACTACAACATGCAAGTGCTGTCTATCGGCGCCGGGAATCAGGCTCGCGCCTAAGCCAATGACAGCATTATGTTGCTGTTGGAGACTTTGGGTCATTTCCAACAGCTTATCCATCTCGCATGCTTCTTCGGAGGATATTACAGCAAGCAGAGGGGTATGTACGGATTGTAGCTTGTTGATGAGTGTTTGACGAAATCCATATTCTGCTGCTACCATGTTCCATCCGCGCGCACTGATTTGGTCTTTGAGGACCTGTTCTAAGGTATCTTTGTCTGTGCCATATATTGAATTTCCGAGTCGTCGTTGTAACTCAGATATCAAAGGTCTGATAAGGTTATCTGCTTCTTCAATAGAGGCTGCTTTAGCAGTGACTCGGATATCCACCTGACCGGGGTGAGCCAGCAATCCAACAGTGGGGTTGGCTTGCTTTTCAAGATCGCCAATTCGCTCATCAACCTGGGACTCTCCCATACCAGCGGTATGGAGAACACAGGCTTTGATAATCCCGGTTAATTTGTATTTGTCCTTCAGGAAGGGGATAACCTTTTGGTAAAGTAGATGTTCCAGTTCACGCGGAACACCTGGTAAAGCGATGATGGTATTGCGGTTGGTTTGAACAATGAAGGCAGGGGCGGTGCCCACCTCGTTTTCAACAGGCAGGGCTCCTATCGGAATATATGCCTGACGGCGATTGTTGTCTGTTGCCGTCCTGCCGTATTTCTGAAAGCGTGTCTGTATTTGTTCCCATAATTCGTCTTTAAATTCAAGCGGCGCGTTGACAGCCAGAGCAACCGCTTCGCGGGTTGGGTCATCTATTGTGGGGCCCAACCCGCCGGAGGTGATCACAATATCTGAGCGGGTGCATGCCTCCTGAATAACCGCTGCTATTCTTTGGGCATTATCTCCAATAATGGTGGCGCGGTACACGTCAATGCCGATATCGCGCAGGGATCTGGCAAGAAAGCGGGTGTTGGTATCCTGTATCTCACCGAGTAGCAATTCTGTTCCTATAGCAATTAATTCTGCACTGGGCATATACGATATAATTCCTTAGAGGTGTTAGATTTTGCGTTGGCAGTTGCAAGTAGTTTAACACGAATCAGCACAAAATCAAACGCACCTTTGGTTGCAGAGGTTATTCAAATGGTAAAAACTGGCGAGAGGCAGAAGATGGGAAAATGGGGGGAAACAATCGCAGAAGATTTTTTAACGCAACGGGGGATGCGTTTGATCGCACGTAATGTCCGTACGCAATATGGTGAACTGGATTTGGTCATGTTGGATGACGAACAGACAGTTTTTGTGGAAGTTAAAACCAGAACAAGTCTTTCTTTTGGCTACCCCGAGATTTCTGTTACGGACAAAAAGGCAGACCATATTCTGCGTTCTGCTGAGGATTTCATTCAGAAACACACCGAGGTTCCGGATGCATGGCGGGTGGATGTAGTTGCTGTGATCGGATACCCTGAGAGTGCCAATATCCAAGTGGAGTGGTTTCCGAATGCGCTTCACTAACATTGACAAACCTCTGGTGATTATCGTTGGCTCAACTGCGGTGGGAAAGACGGAGATGTCCATCGCGTTGGCGAAGCGGATCAAAGGGGAAATCGTCTCTGCGGATTCAAGGTTGCTGTACCGTGGTATGGATATTGGCACAGCTAAACCGACTCTTGAAGAGAGGGCGATGGTAGCTCATCACCTGATTGATGTTGCTGATCCGGATGAAGTTTGGAGTCTGGCTTTGTATCAGAGGGCGGCTTATCAAGCCATCGAAGATGTTCTGGCAAGGGGCAAGATGCCTATTCTGGTAGGGGGTACGGGACAGTACATCCGCGCGATTACCGAAGGGTGGTATTTGCCGCCACAGAAGCCAGATATGGGACTGCGTTCTGTGCTGGAGAGGTGGGCTGATGAAATTGGGAAGCAGGAGCTTCACAGACGTCTGTCTTTGCTGGATGCCGAGGCGGCAGCAATCATTGACGCCCGCAATGTTCGAAGAACTATCAGGGCGCTTGAGGTCATCCTGCTGACCGGCAGACGCTTTTCTGCACAACGCGGCCGCACGGTGTGCCCATTTACATACCGGATGATAGGGTTGACGCGTTCTCGAAGCGAGTTATACCAGCGGATTGACCAGCGGATTGAGAGGATGATTGCAGAAGGATTGATCAGCGAGGTGCGGGCGTTATTATCGGAGGGGTACTCGCCGGATTTGCCGACAATGTCGGCAATTGGCTATGCGGAGATCGTTTCGTTTTTGTCTGGGAAGATCGGGCTGGATGAGGCGATTCGGCTTATGAAACGAAGAACAAGGCAATTTGTCCGTCGGCAGGCGGCATGGTTTCGCAGTGACGATCTGAAAATTGCATGGATTAACGCAAATGACGCCTCTGCTGTTGAGAGGATGGTGACAGCACTGGAATCTGGCAGCGGATGGATCAATGCTGCCTAGCGGTTTACGGCTGATTTTTTGCCTGATGCGTTATGCTGCCGCTTCGAGCAATACAGGTGTGCCGCTCTTTTTTGGCACGGGGGGCGGGAATAGCGCTTCGAACTCTTCGCGTGAGAGCGTTTCAACTTCCAGAAGACGGTTGGCGATCAATTCCAGCTTGTCGCGGTATTCGGTCAGGATGTTTTTGGCAGTTTGATGCGCCTGGCTGACCAGACGTCGCACTTCCTGATCAATTTGTTCTGCAACGGCTTCGGAGTAGTCGCGCTGTTCAGCGATTTCACGACCAAGGAAAATCAGCTCTTCCTTTTGTCCATAGACCAGAGGGCCAAGCTCTTCGCTCATTCCCAGCCGGGTAACCATATTGCGCGCCAGTTTGGTGACACGTTCAATATCGTTTGCCGCGCCGGATGTAAAATCATCAAACACCAGTTCTTCAGCTGTTCTGCCGCCCATCAGGCTTACCATTTCAGCAAATAGCTTTTTGCGCGACATCAACGTCCGGTCGTCTTGAGGGAGCGCAATCGTGTATCCTCCCGCCATACCCCTGGGGATGATAGACACTTTTTGCACAGGGTCGGCTTCTGGTAAGGTGTTCATGATAACGGCATGACCAGCTTCATGATAGGCGATGACCTTTTTCTCTTCTGCGCTGATGAGTCTGCTTTTTCTTTCCGGTCCAGCAATAACGCGTTCGATGGCTTCCTGGAATTCGGTTTGGCCGATCATCTGCTTGTTGCGGCGGGCAGCAAGGATAGCAGCTTCATTAACCAAATTTTCAATATCTGCACCAACAAAACCTGGCGTAGAGCGGGCGATTTGGTTCAGATCAACTGCCTTGTCAATGGGTTTTCCCTTGACGTGGACTTTCAGAATTTCTTCGCGCCCTTTAACATCTGGGCGGTCAAGTATGACGCGGCGGTCAAAACGACCAGGGCGCAACAGCGCTGGGTCAAGGATATCGGGGCGGTTGGTGGCTGCCATGATGATAATATTGGTGTCAGTATCGAAACCATCCATTTCGACCAGGAGCTGGTTCAATGTTTGCTCGCGTTCGTCATGACTTCCGCCAAGACCAGCGCCTCGCTGCCGCCCAACGGCATCAATTTCATCCACAAACACAATACAGGGGGAATGCCGCTTTGCCTGATCAAAAAGGTCGCGCACGCGGCTGGCGCCTACGCCCACAAACATCTCGACAAATTCCGAGCCGGAGATAGAAAAGAACGGCACCCCGGCTTCGCCTGAAACAGCTTTGGCAAGCAGGGTCTTTCCAGTGCCTGGAGGACCGACGAGTAGGACGCCTTTGGGGATACGGGCGCCGAGAGCAATGAATTTTTGCGGCTCACGCAAAAATTCGACAACTTCTTTTAGCTCTTCTTTGGACTCATCAGCGCCAGCAACGTCCTGAAAGGTTACGGTTGGCTGATCACCGGTGAACATGCGGGCGCGGGATTTGCCAAATGCCATAGCTGCGTTGTTGCTTCCCTGTGCCTGACGGAAGATGAAGAAGAAGGCGGCCCCAAGAATGATGAAAGGCAGAATATACCCTAAAGCGGTAATGATCCCCAGCCACGCGCTAGGGGGTTTAATATCAATTTTTATCTTATCGGGGGATAGTTGTTCAGGCTGCACGCCCAGCTGCAACAACTGTTCGACAAGTGTGGAGGAGCCATCTTTTGTTGATTTGCGCTGTGTGCCATCTGTAAAGGTGATGGTAAGCCTGTTTTCATCTTCAACGATCTTACTGATGGCGCCCTTTTTTACGCCTTCAGCCACCTCGTTGATGGATAATATCTCACTTGCGCTGCCCTGAGAACTGATGCTGTAGATCAACATTGACATGATGGCAACGAATAGAAGAAGGTAGATAATGTAGGATTGATTGCGTTGATTCACTAAAACCTCCGGAGAATTTCTCCAGTCTATATCTAATTATACCAATCTAACGAACATGAATCTAGACTATATCCAGAATATTGGGAGAAATTAAGAAAAATCTTATAAGAAAATTGGAAACTTGTTAACAAAGGTTATAGTTTGTGGTTTGGGGAAAGGAAAGCGTGTAACTTGTGGATATGCTGCATGTCCATTTGCGCTATTTTGACCAGATAGTCGAATTCTGACTGCATGGTTTGCGGAGAAGCTGTCATGCTTTCTGGGCGATCTGGTATATAAGTTTTGTCCAGCCAAGGTACCAGAGAGGCGCGCATCTTGATAAAATCAGAGAGCAGTTGATCCAGGTTGGTTTGGGTATGACTTGGGATTTCTGTTATAGGGATGGATTTTTGCAATAAAAAGGCTTCTGTTGATGAAACCAGCTGTGTCAGAAGGGAACATATCTGCGCATGTTCCGTCTCTGAAAGCGGGGGTGTTTGTCGGTTTCGCTTTCTCATCAGGGTATCAATGGCGGCTGGTGTGGCAGCAAGCATGGCACGCGTAGCGATGGCATTGTCAAACTGGGGTTGAATATTTGCCTTACAAATAGTATCCACCCAGGGGATTGTGCCTGCGATTTTTCCGGCACTGGCATAGGGAGATAGAACTTCTTGTAGGTCGATTTGTGTCTCATTTACCCAGTAGGTTGGAATACCAATAGCGTCTGCGGGCAAGATATCGTCGTTGAGGCTGTTGCCGATCATGACGACCGGCGTGTGATGCCAGCCGATTTGCGCCAGTATCTCCATAAAATATTCTGGATTGGGTTTGGCGAAATGGCTGTACTCATAGGTGGTGATTAATGCAAAAGGATATTTTTCTACTGGCAACCCTGCCCAAGATAAGCGCTGATAAGTGGCTTGATATGGTACAAGCGGGTTGGTGGCGATGATGATTTGATGCCCCTGGTCAACCAGGTATTCGATCAGTTCAACGGCGCCAGGCTGCACTTGTGTGATGTTTTTGAGATTGGGGAAGACGGTGGTGTAGAAATGGTCAATGCGTTGCTGAAGAGCTTCTTTTGACTGTTGAATAGCCGGATAAAACAGGTGATCAAAAGTTTCTTCCAGGGTCAGCTGCGGTGTCCTTTTGGTTACCATTGCCTGGCTGGCGGCGAGTATCAGCTGGATAATTTGATTCGGTGGAGCAAGGTCTGCCAGGTAATGGCTTAGAAGATAGAAATATTGTCTGATAAAGACATTAATGTCGTTTACCAGAAGCGTGCCATCAAGGTCAATTAAGACGGTTAATTTCAAAATCCAGCCCTTATCCTAGGATGAGTTTGCGTTGGATATGGGTAGCTTCAAAGATGTAGCTGCCTCATTACAGGGGAAGGCAGGCGCAGAAACGCGAGGATTCCAGCGTTATACACGGGTAACGTAGGTGCCTGTACGCGTATCCACACGGATGGTATCACCCTCGTTGACGAATTGCGGTACCTCTACCAGGGCTCCTGTCTCAACGGTCACTTTTTTGGTTACACCTGTGGCGGTATCCCCGCGCACTGCCGCTTCAGCCTGAACGACTTTCAACTCTACGGTGTTGGGAAGTTCGATATCAATGGGTTCGTTTTTATAGAAAGTCAGCTTGACTTCCATCTGCTCCTTGAGCCACTGTGCCGAATCGGCGACCAGCTTTTTGGGCACGCTGGGCTGTTCAAACGTTTCAAGGTCCATGAAATAATAGAATTCACCGTCATTGTATAAATACTGCACATTGTGATAATCCAGACGCATATCCTGGACGCGGTCGCCAGAGGTGAAAGTCTTTTCAAGCGTGGTGCCGCTACGCAGATCACGGGCTTTGATGCGAATGGTTGCATTGCCACGCCCGGGCTTGTGGTGGCTGTACTCCAGCACCTTGTATAAATTGCCATCCAGTTCGAAAGTTACGCCTTTTCTTAAATCATTAACGTCAATCATATTCTATCCTTAGAGCATGCATAATTGAATAACGACCCGATTATAAAGCAGGGCAATTTTTGTGGCAAGTGAAAACTTCGAGCATTAAAGCGCAATAATATACGTTTTGGGCAGGGTCGTTCTGTTGGATATTCCCTAACAATTCTGTAAACACGGTTACCGGGTACGCGTATTGACTTTTGATGTTCGATAGAGTAACATAAAAATTATTATGCGTTCTATCTAAATTCAATGATCAGGACTCATCGAGTACGTGCTTTTCACTTTGGAACGCACCAGCATGGTCAATCATTTGTCGAAATGGCGATTATCCTGCCCATACTCCTGCTGGTGCTATTAGGGGTGGTAGAAGTCGCACTGTATATCGCCCGCTATATGGATATTCTTGATCTGACACGCGAAGCGGCTCGCTTTGCTTCTGTGCGTGATCCATTTGAAATTAGACCAGCGGATGCTTCGAATCCCCTATGGGATCAGGATTGCTCCACACCCGGCAGATTTGATTTTTACTATGATACGGCATGTTTATTTTCACCGCCAGCTGGCTCTCCGACCTGTACAAGCTCCACATTCTGCAATGGTTTTAACCGTTTTGCTCCTCTGAACCCCGCTACAGATGATATTTTGATTTCGGTGTATACGGTTACCAATAACCAAGTGTCCAACGTCTGGCCATCAACCGGGTACTGGGTGTTTTCTGACCATGACAGCGATGTGGATCACAACGGGAACTGGACGAGGAATTGCGACGGCAGTCCTTCTGAGGCAGGTCCTTACTATTCTGTTGACCGCGTAAATGCCCATTTATCACAGACAAGCGGTGCGTTACCCAATAAGGGTTTTGTGGCTGTAGAATACTTTTACTGTCATGAGCAGGCCTTGAACTTACCAATGTTTACGTTATTTGTTTCTAACCCGGTGAAGATCCATGCATACTCGCTTATGCCTTTACCTGCTGCGCAACCGACAGCGACGCCAATACCCTAAAGAGGGCTATACCCCACCGCAGCCTCTTTTTACTTTTCAAAAAAAGGGAAGGCGGAGCGAAAAGGGGCAGGTGTTGGTGATCTTTGCTGTGGTAGCGCTTGTCTTGCTGTTTTTCACCGGTCTTGCCCTCGATGCAGGTTCGGTGTATGTAACCCATGCGCAGCTCAAGCGGGCTGTGGATGCGGCGGCGGTCTCAGCTGCCAATGCCTTCAAGCGCAATGACCCGAGTGAGACGCTTCCGGAACGCATGCAACGTATGCAGAAGGCGGCTGAAGAGGTTTTGAGATTGCAGAACGTGGACATGTCCACTGTGGACATGCGCGTTTATATTTGTGATGCAGATGGCGATGGCTATCGTGATGTCAGTCTTCAGTCGCTTGTGCCTTTATTTTACAATCGCTGCCCCAATACCAATCCTTTTGATCCGGATGCTCCCCAATCCAGAAAGCTAGTGTGGGTGGAGGCAAAGCAGCAAGCTCCTCTCTACTTTCTCCATTTACTTGGTTTCAGCAGCATTACGCTACAGACAGATGCCATTGCCGAGGCGGCTCCTCTCAATGTTGTGTTGGTTTTTGATACATCCGAGTCGATGGCAAATGAAACGCCGGGTTTTGTGATTGGCGATTTTGATCCCAGCACGTGTAATGCTGCCAATAGTTGTGAGCCGATGCGCAAAGCAAAAGATGCTGCGAAGGCATTGCTGAGTACGTTGTATCAGGGATATGACCAGGTTGGGGTTGTTACGTATGATAACCGGGCGGTTACCAGATTGAATCTCACATACAACCTTTTCCCCAGTCAAGGAAGCCCCAATGCGGAAAATGTTATCGATTCCATTTATGTACATGACGATGCCCCCATTGTGCGGATGTGGAGCAACTGGTGGGGAATTCATGATGCTTTTAATCCGGTCAATCCAGAAGACCGAGACGGTGATACGCTGGATACAGATTCGATGCCCTACACTTGCCCGAATTTTGTTGCAGATCCGGTGTGCCATGACCCGCCGCAGCCTGGAGATGATCCGATGTGCGACCGCTGGTGGTCGGTGGCAGAAGGTGCCCCTGATATCTACGGGTGGGGAGGGGTACCCTGCGACAGTGGCACCATGTTTGATGCATACGATTGGGATGGTAATCGCATGTATAGCTCTGCTGATGATGCCGCGGCGCGGGCATGGCTGCAAAGCTATGGCGTTGATCCCAGCTCCGCTGAAGCCGGATATGCGCTTTCTCCTCTTTCTACCTGCGGCGGATGTGGTATTCGCGAGGCTTCCAACCTTTTGCGCTCCGAAGGGCGTTCCGGGGCAGTGTGGGTGATTATTTTCCTCTCGGATGGGACGGTGAATCTGAGCGATAGCCGCGCCACCAACAGCCAGATACCTGTTTCTTACGCCAACGGGTTTTGCAGCGGCGGTATGGGAAGCCAATTCTGGAGAGATTATTGTATTGATTACTCATTTCTGCCGCGCTATTGTATTGATTCGTCTTCAGCCACATGTCCGCCAAATACTACTTGGGAGGACCCTGCCACCACACCTTATAACTCGCTGCATTACAGCACAATGGATTATGCCCGTGATATGGTAGATCAGGCTGCGCTGACCAAATCGTTGAATCCAAACGAACCGGCAGGAAATGACATCGCAATTTATGTGATTGGGCTTGGCGATGCGGGTGACGTGATCGGCACGGAGCCAATTGGGGAGTTATTCCTGCGCTATATGGCTGCGGTGGGGGATGATGGCGATCGGACGACAGATCCCTGTCATGGCGTCGCTAATAAAAGAAAATGTGGTAATTACTATTATGCGCCAACGGGCAATCAGCTGCTACCCATTTTTGAAGATATTGCCAGCCGGATTTATACCAGAATCAGGGAATAGCGCCTATGAACGAGTTAGAACATACTCACTCTGAGTTGAACGAGCCTTTACCATTAGGCTCTTACCGGGTGCGAATTCGTCTGGGGGCGGTGAAAGAACTGTTCCATATTTCGAAATCTAAAGCCCAGGCATTTGTTGAATTTGCGTTGGTCATTCCCATTCTGCTGCTGCTTATTTTTGGAATCATTGAATTTGGTAGACTGCTTTTTGCTTATCTGGCACTTGAGAACGGGGCGCGTTTTGCGATTCGATATGCTTCCACGGGGAACTATAATGCAGCTTTTTGCGAACAGGCAGGGCAGGTTCTGGGGCTAAAGGTGCAGGACTATCTTGACGGGGCGTATGACTGCAATATCCCAATTTTTTATCCAGGTTCTTCACCGCGCGTCAGGGTGCCGGACGCCGAAGAAAATTCATCTCTTCTGCAAGACTGGGCGCGGCTGCCTTCAGTGCGTGAGGCGGCGTTGGCAGGAGCTACTGGGATCGCATGGGACCCGGATCCGGCAGTTTCGGGGGATTATATTGCCTATCTTTCCAACGCAGGCTCGGTGCTTTCACAGGATTATCGCGGCAACCCTGGTGCAAAAGGATACTTCAACATGACGGCTTGTTCAAACCGCTTTGATCCGGAAGACCACACTGCGTTTCAGTTTAATCCTAATCCCTTCTATTATGAGCCTCATCCTGCTGGTGAGGAAGAACAGTACAGATTTCCTGAGTACTGCCAGCAGATCAATACAGATACGGGGCAGGTTGTCCGATATATTGATGACGTGGGGGGACCGGGCAACCGTGTGCGTATTGTTCTGACCTACCGCCACAATTTGATCACCCCTCTTATCAGTAACTGGTGGCCTACGGTGCGGCTCACTGCTGTTCGGGAGGGGGTGGTTGAGCAATTCCGCACTTCGCGTGTGGTTGGTTTGGCGGATCCGATTGTGCTGGCGCATACATATACACCCAGACCACATACGCCTACCAATACGCTGACGCCGACGATTACCCGGACGCCGACAATCACACCCACGCGAACAGCTACAGCAACGGCCACCAGCACTCCCTTGCCAAACTGCAACATGCTGGTTGTCAGCCCCAGTGAATCTTTGCGGGTGAAAAATAACCGAGACCTGGAGGTTTTCCTCTATAATACTTCTCTCAACTACTCGGTTACGTTGACGGGCACAAATGGCACCTGGCTTACAGACTGGCATGCAGCAGCAGGTGAAAGTAAGTCGCTTGTTCCACAGGTGAGAGAATACGGTTGGAACGCGGGTGGTTACAGCACATTTTATACGCTGCCTACTGCTCAACGTGTGTCGCTGTCCAGTCCGGGCACATCATGGAATCACGATTTTGGAACGGTCAAAGTGATTGAACCTAATTGGAGCGGCTACTTTGTTACCCGTTTCCAATCTGATGCCTTTAAGAAACAGACCTTTGTTTCTCCAGACTGGCCCACGTACTCGTTTGTTTATTATCATGGTTCGGACTTTCGAATTACGGTACGGTATACTATCGGTGGGTTATCTTGCAGCCAGACGGTAACGGGGTTGCAAGGCCCTGTTATTCAGCCGACGGTGATTGCCAGCGGCAGCACCATCGCGGTGGACGCTGGCGCTTCGGCCGCGCGCGGTATGGACACGGTATTTTTCACCGTTTTTAACAGTAGCGGTGTGATGGTGCATAAGCAGCAAGAATCCAGTCCCAAATATTGTATCTTTGGTGGTGATAACCCCTGTACTACCAGGAGGATTTATCTGGATACGTGGAGTACGGGCGCGGTGATCGAGCCTGGCACTTATACGGTGAGCATCATTGCGCGTGATGCGGGTGTGGATAAATATTCCACGCGGGTTGAGATACCGCTTGTTGTGCAGCAGGTGAACACGCCAACGTTAACCAGAACTGTGCCCACGCGCACCGCCACTGCGACTGTTCCGACACCCACGCGTACTGCGACTGTGCCCACGCGCACGTTTACCGCCACTGTTCCGTCACGTACGCCGACTGCCACTGTTCCTTCACGGACTCCAACGCGGACATCCACGGCTACCGTAACGCCGGTTAACACTATTACGCCTACAACGACAATTACCCCAACTCCCACCCTCTCGCTGACACCCAAAAAGATTGGGTGATGGACTGTGGACTGTGAAATGGGAAAGCAAACAAAAAAGACCGGCGCAGCCGGTCTTTTTTGTTTTGTATGGCAAATTTTTTATCTCAGTTTGGGTTCGATCAACCCATAAGTTCCATCACGCCGTCGGTATAAGACGTTGATGTTGTTTGTGTTGATGTTGTAGAAAATGAAAAAGTTTTCATGCCCCAGCAAGGTCATTTGCTCCAGTGCTTCGATTTCATCCATAGGTATCAGGGCGAACTCCTTGCGCCTTGCGATGACTGGGCGCTGCTCGGTTTCTGTTGTGATGGGTTCTGCCATTGCTTCGGACAAGGGTTCACCACCGCGCCCGCGCTGACGTTTGCCTTTGAAGCGTTCGATTTGGCGTTGTATTTTGTCCAGAGAGGCGTCCACAGCGGTAAAGATGTCGTCAGAGCGCTCTTCTGCGCGCAGGATATATCCTTTGCCATGAATAGTGATTTGAGCGACAAAGCGGTCAGAGGCACTGCGCGCTGATTTTACAAAAGCTAAATCCACCCGTGTCTCATCAATATCGTTCAAAAAGCGATCTAATTTTGTGACTTTTTTGGAGATGTACTCGTTGAGACGGTCAGTGATATCCATATTTTTAGTTGCAATATTGATTTGAAAGGTCATTTTACCTCCTAAGAAAAGAATGAGAGATACACCCAATTTGATGAGGACATTGCTGCCAGCGCATATTCTTAAGCGGCAAGTTCAGGGTGAAGCGTTCTGGCTAATGTCAGTCCATAAACATACCTGGCGCCTGCGTTTATCAGTGCTTCCGAACAGGAGATCATTGTGGCGCCTGTGGTTGTGATATCATCTATGACAAGTACGCTCTTATTATAAACGAGGTTTGGGTTTGCGGTGAAGGCATTTTTTACATTTTCAAAACGTTCACTGGCTGTGAGTTTTGCCTGCATTTGCGTTTCCCGGATTCTTGAAAGTGCTTTTGGCGAGAAAGGTATAGAAAATTTGAGCGCTAATGGCAAAGCCAGCAATGCCGCTTGATTATAGCCGCGCTCGTTTGCCCTTTTGCGGTTGATTGGTACAGGAACGATTAAATCTATTTTCCATTGGAGAGATGCAAAACAGGCTATCAGATTTTGGGCAAGAGTTTCTCCCAGCCCAATGTTGCGTCCATACTTTAAGCTGAGGATGGCTTCTCTCAGAACACCTGTATACACACCCCATGAACGCAAAGCGCAGTATGGGGGCGGGGTGGTTTGACATGCAGCACACACCTGTATTTTCTTATCCGGCGCGCCGCATATCTGACACACATTGTCAGATAATTGTACTGTTTGTTGCTGGCATTGAGGACACCAGCGGTAACCTGTTTTTTGGCAGCTGCCACACGCGGGCGGGTAGAGCCAGTCGACTGCCTGCCACAACATTTGATAGAGTTGGTATTTGAGTGGGGCTTGAGCAGTTTTCAAAAGAAGCCCCCGCCTGATTGTTCTATTTGAACATGCTGGCTAAAGGTCCCTGTATCATTCTGATGGCTGCCGGGGTCAGCAGGACGATCATCAGGGATGGGAAAATCAGGAGTGCCATAGGAACAAGCATCTTGATGGGTGCTTTGTGAGCCTCTTCTTCGGCAAGCTGCCGCCGCCTTGTGCGCATCTGGTCAGCCTGGATGCGCAACACCTTTGCCATGCTCACGCCCAGTTGCTCAGACTGGATAACGGCAGCAACAAAGCTGGTCATCTCCGGAACTCCTAATCTGTCTGCCATGTCGCGCAGGGCGTCGCGGCGGGTTTTGCCAAGCTGTATTTCCTGGATAGTGCGGGCGAAAGCAAGAGATAGCTCCGTTTTCCATTTGTTGCTTACGCGTGCCATTGCGGCGTCAAAGCCGAGACCGGCTTCCACGCAGATGGTGAGCAAGTCTAGGGCATCTGGCATGGCATTGCGGATGCTTTTTTGCCGACGGTTGATCTGGCTCTGTATCCACAGGGTGGGCAGGTAAAAGCCAAGCGCAGCAAAGCCAATAGCAAAAATAAGCACGCGTCCAAATGGCCATTGCATGGTGCCAATCGAGAATACCAGCACGACCAGCCCGCCTAGGGTTACTGCCGCAATAAACTGAAGTGCGAGAAAAATTGTTGGGTCAAGACGCGCTGGGCTGCCAGCCAACTCCAGTTTTCTTGAAATGGATTGTAGTGCGTTCTGTGGGGTGAATTTGATGGCAAGCTCGCCCAATGAACGAGCCAAAGGGTAGATGACGCGCTGTGAGAAGGGCTGTGACAGCTCGATTTTTTCCAGGTTAATTTCTTCGCCGCGCTGGCTGTATTCGGCGAGACGTTCTTGCAGAAAATCTTCATCCACATTGCGAGGAGCGCGCAAACCGATGATGACCAGGATAATGACGATGACAAGCAAGACACCAAGGACAATTAATAATTGGACGATCATACGACCCTCGTTTTATATTTCGATCTCTCCCAGTTTGTTCATCACAAAGTAGCCGCTGATGATGAGAATGCCTGCCAGGCCAAGTGCGATATATCCGCATATCCCGCTGCTAAAGAACTCCATAATATACTGCCGGTTCAGCAGGAAGAGGATGCCTACCACGAAAAGCGGCATCATCGCTAAGAAGCGCCCGGAATACATCACCTGAGATGTCAAGACACGAATCTCTCCCTTGATGCGTACACGCTCGCGAATGGTATATGAGATTGACTCCATGATCTCTGCCAGGTTGCCGCCTACCTCACGCTGCACATTGATGGCTGTGATTAACAGGTCGAGGTCATCGCTGGGGATTCTGCGCAGTAAATTTTCCAGAGCAGTTTCCATTGTAATTCCCAGACTCATCTCCTGGACCACGCGGCGGAATTCATCGCAAATGGGCGGGGGAAGCTCTTTGCTGACTGCTTCCATTGCTTGCATGGTAGAGTATCCAGCGCGTAATCCGTTGACCATCAAGTTGAGCATATCGGGCAATTGTTCGTTGAAGCGAATTAGTCTTTTTCTTTGCTGTCTCTTTACATACATTCCCGGTAAGAAGATGCCGACGATGCCGCCCAAAATCCCAACCAGAAGCGACCTTCCCCCGATAAACCAGGTAATCAGCCCAACTGTAAAGACTGAAATAATGTGCAGGGCGACATACTCACCCGGCTTCATCTTTATATCTGCTCTGGCGAGGGCTTTAGAAGTTCTTTCCGCAAAAGAGGAGCCTTCAACGCGTCTGTTGAGCCAGTCTGTCAGAGGGGTCTGAGTTTTTTGTTGTTCTTTTAATCTGCGGACGTCTTCTTCTCGGATGTTTCCGATGCGCTCTTTCACCAGGTCTTTATCGGCGCGGGTAGAGACAATGATGCCAATGATCAGCAAAAGGAAAGCAAGTCCACCACCGACAGCTAAGAGGAGAAGAATTGACATTCGCTCACCGGGTCATTTCTTGATGAAATAAAGAATTTCTTACTTTCTAAGGTACGCGTCTTCTTTCACCGACACCAAAAATAGAGGGTGAAAGGTGAATACCGACAGCCTCGATTTTGTCCATAAATTTTGGGCGCAGCCCTGTTGGCCGCAGCCTTCCAATAACTCTGCCCTCTTCAAGCCCGGTCTGCTCAAATACAAAGAGATCAGTCATGGTGATAACGTCGCCTTCCATACCAGAAACTTCTGAAATAAAAGTAACCTTGCGGCTGCCATCTCTGACACGTTCCTGGTGTACAATCAGATGAAGCGCTGAAGAAATTTGCTCCCGAATTGCGCGCACGGGCAAATCCATACCAGCCATCAGGGTCATCACTTCCAGACGGGCGAGCGTATCACGCGGGCTGTTTGAGTGCGCGGTTGTCATGGAACCTTCATGACCAGTGTTCATTGCCTGGAGCATATCAAGGGCAGCTTCGTCGCGGATCTCGCCGACAATGATACGGTCTGGGCGCATGCGCAGGGCGTTGATGACCAGCTGGCGAATGGTAATTTCCCCTTTTCCCTCGATGTTAGGGGGTCTCGACTCGAGGGTTACGACGTGATCCTGGCGCAGCTGGAGCTCTGCGGCGTTCTCTATGGTAACAATGCGCTCATCAGAAGGGATGAAACCTGAAAGCACATTGAGCAGAGTAGTTTTTCCGGAGCCTGTACCTCCCGAAATAACAATATTCAACCTGGCGATAACACACGCTCTGAGGAACTCAACTGCTTCGGGGGTGATAGAGCCAAACTTGATTAGCTGTTCAATAGTAATGGGGTTTTTGGAGAATTTACGAATGGTTAGCGTTGGTCCAACCAGAGAAATGGGCGGGATAACGGCATTCACGCGGGAACCATCCGGCAGGCGGGCGTCAACAAGCGGGCTTGACTCATCAATACGACGGCCCAACGGCGCAACGATTCTTTCGATGATACGCATGACATGCGCGTTGTTTTCAAAGGTCATGGGTACCCTGGTCAGTTTGCCTTTTCGCTCGATATAGATGTTCTTGGGTCCATTGACCATAATTTCTGTAATGGTATCATCTTCCAGCAGTGGCTGCAGAGGTCCGAAGCCAAGAATTTCAGCAGCGATTTGTTCAAACAGACGTGCACGCTCCGGGCGAGACAGGACAATATTCTCTTCATTGAGAATTTGTTCAAATTCTTCCTGGATTGTGCGTCGAATTTCTGCGGTCTTGGTGACATCCATATTTGGATCGAGACCGGCAAGAAGCTTATTTTGAACCCTTGTTTTTAAGTCGTGGTATGTGTCCTGTGCCTTGGTTGAAATGGGCGGGGCAACCCTGGCTGCTGATGCGACATCTCGCTGCCCTGCACCCTGAGAAGCAGATGGGGGTTGATCTCCCTGGAGTCTTTTTAGAATAGACATGCTTGGGTAGCTCCTGTAAATATGCCCGTTTTAGCCCTTTTCTTCCTTCGACGAAGTCTTTTCGCAGATGAGACTGGCTAATGATTGGAAGCATTTAGCAAGAGGATGCGTTTTGTTGTCAGGGTAAAATGGGACACCGCGATTGATAAAAGAAATCATTTTTTCTTCAAAAGGAAAAGTAACAACTATTTCCTGGCGCAAATTTTTGGCAATTTGCTCAGGGGTGATGGCTATTCTCTTATCATATTTGTTCATGATAAGCAGAAGAGCTTCTCTGCTGATTCCTGTTTGGTCAGCAAGGGAGAGAAACAGGCTGACATTCTTGATGGAGGGAATATCTTGTGTGGTGATAAGCACAATCAAATCCGATAGTTCGAGCGCCATCTGCACACACTCGGTCAGGTAAGAGGTTGTATCAACGATAATGAAGGCGTAAAGATTACGCAAATAGCCAAGCAGCTTACCGAACTGCTCGGCATCTACGTTGGCGGCGTTTTCTGGTCTGGTTGGCGCTGCCAGAAGATGGAGGGCTGAGCCAGCATATTTGATCACAACACTGTCAATAATCTCTGCGTCCAGTTCGTCAACGCGCGGGGTGAGGTCCAATACATTATTTTTGACTTGCTGGTTGAGAAAAATTGCAACGTCGCCGAACTGCATATTTGCGTCCACCACTAAAACGTTGGTGGTGTTGTTGATTAGGCTGAAAGCCAGGTTTATGGCAACAGTGGTGCAGCCATTGCCGCCTTTTGGGCTGTAAATGGTGATGATTTTTCCGACTTTTTGGGGTTGTAAGCTGGAAGTAAAACCCTGAGTTGGGATGGGTGCTTGCTGTTTGGATAATTTGACACGTTCTTCTTCTGCTACTTTCCCTGCGCGCTGAATGGCAGCCAGGAGTTCATCAATCGAAGGTGGTTTGGCAAGGAAATCGCGCGCCCCTACTAACATCGCTTGACGCATGTAATTTGGGTCACTTTGCACCGAAAGGATGATGACCTGTGCATAAGGAACTTTTTTGCGCAAGGCTTCGGTTGCCTGGATGCCATCCATATCTGGCATGTTGATATCCATGATAGCGACATCCGGCTTGAGTTCTTCTGCCAACTGAATCGCTTCTTTCCCGTTACGGGCTGTACCGACAACTTCTATACTGGCGTCAAATTGCAGGGAGCGCCGAATGTTTTCGCGCGTTTCGGCGATATCGTCCACAATGAGAACCCGTATTGTTCCCTTTTCAGACATGCGCTAGTTTCTCCGTCTGTAAAGTAGAGACATTGCTCCTTATTGTGGTATTACCGTAGGAGTGGGCAAAATGACTTCTTGTTTCTCAATGCCGTAAGGCAGCTTGGCGGGGTAGGGGATGTTATATTGGTCCATGAGGTATTGAAGCGTCACGGCATCTGTGGAAAGCATATTTTCATCTCCAGCGCTGCGCAGTGTAAGGGTAAGCTTGGCGCCCATACCGATCAGGTAGGTTAGTGCGTTAGCTTCTTGCTGGGTTACTGCGACCGAAATTTTGTCTGGCATGGGAGGAGGGGCAGCTGTGGGAGCGGGGGCAGCGCCCTGCACCGGGGGGGCGGGTTCTTCGGTTGGCTCCGCGCTGACAGATACGCCTTGTCCCGTCGTTTGGAGGACTTCTTCAGGCTTTTTGCCAAAGGGGTAGTCACCGATCCAAATCACAACGGCATCTTGCACTAGCATTTGGCTTACCATGCGCGGGCGTTGCGGCTCGGATGGGAGTACATATACAGGCTGTCCAAGCGTGGGTTCGTTCTCGGCACGACCAAGAGGCAATCCCTCTTTATCTCCAGCAATGGAGGGCAGAATTTTTACGACCAGGTCTTGCCCAACATCATAACATTCGCCGCCGGAGCCGCATTGCGCTTTGGTGACTGTTTGCCCTACGACCGAACTGGTTATATTGGGGAGGATCGTTTGGAAATTGGCGTCAAGATCAACCAAAGAAAAGGCAGCAATGATGTTGACGTGATCTCCTGGCTGAAGGACATAAGAAACTGATGTCATGGCGTCAATAGGAATAGATATTGCCACTTTTCCCGGCGGGATTTGGGAGGCAATCAGTGAGCCAAGCGGCTTGTCCGAGATCAGAGCGGGGGTGATTGGGGTACCCTGCTGCAAGTCGTACTTTGCAATCTTGCCCAAAACGGGTGTCATATCGGTAAAGAACAGATTTTCAACCATCTCGCTTTTGGGCAATAAAATCATGCCTAACATTGCTTCTGAGATAATCGTTCCCCGCTTGATATTCTGTGCAGTGATGACAATCTGTTGCAAGTTTTGAGCTGGCGTTGGTGTGAATAACTCAACAGTCTGTGATTGGGGAGAAAGCATACCGCTAAGAAAGACGTAGGCAACTGCTGCCAGGATGAGAATAAAGATCAGCAGTATGGCAAATATGATAATTACACGTCCGGTGCGACGCCCGCTTCCAGCCATGATAACCTCCTCAGCTATTCTTTACAAGAAGATAGATTGTGAATATCATGATTATAACAATTATACGGCAAAAGAAATATAAAAAAAAGCTAACTCTGGGCATTGCAAAATCGATAAAGGCTCTGTCTGCAACGATTTTCGCGAGTTTAACGTATACTAAGGCAGTAAAAGATGCACAAAACGTTCCAGCATCACATACTATATTGTTATCTGTTTTGAATCAGTATATAATGAGTTTGTCAAATTGTGAAACATAATAGACCTAAACTAAGGAGGCATGATGAGCGACTTTTCGTCTCGCGTATTATCTGAGCAAGACTTTCTGCGCAAAATACTGAGCAAGATTCCGGGATTTAGCGGCTATATTGAACGGCAGAACCGCCGTGCGTCTGATAAGTTGTTGAGGGATTTTATTGCAGCGCGCTTTGAGGAACAGTGGAAGCGAATCTCAGCGCTGCAACGAGATCTTGTCAGCAACGGGCAAATTGATCTGGTGGATGATCTTGAACAGGCGGCAGTTAAGTTGCGCCAGTTCATTGATAGGGTGAAAAATGCCTCCTATGGTTATGCCAGCTTTTTTGACAACATCAAGGTTAATGAAGAGGAACTTGCTGCCGTATATCAATATGATCTCTCGCTGTTGGATAAGGTTGATGAAGTTGCTCGGGCGGTGGACAATGTCGAGACATCTATGGGCACTGATGGCTTGAAAGCGGCTATACGCCAGTTAACGACTCTGGCGCAGGACTGTGTGGATGCTTTTAACAAGCGCAGCGAGGCAATGAAGGGTTTGGGCAAAGAATAGAAAAGTGATGCCGTTATTTAGAAAATAGATAGGGAGCTTACCATGGCAAGAGTTTTTGATGTTGTTGAATACCCAAGTGAGATGAGCGATGAACTGGTGCATCGTTTTCCGGAGCAGGGCGTAGCGGACTTACGGATTGGCTCGCAGGTGATTGTGCGCGAATCGCAACGGGTTGTGTTTTTCCGCGGCGGGAAAGCGTTGGATGTGTTTGGCCCAGGCACGCATACGATTGTAACTGCAAATATTCCGAAGCTGATTGACCTCATTGGCAAAGCGTTTAACGACCGAACGCCATTCACAGCTGAGGTGTATTATGTTTCGGTCAAAGAATTTGTCAATCGCAAGTGGGGCACGCCGCAGCCAATCATTGTTCGCAATCCTGGAATGGCACTGGGTGTTGCGCTGCTGCAGGGTTTTGGTACGTATAGCTTTCAGGTGGCTGATCCCCAGCAGTTTGTTACTCAGGTGGTCGGCGCTCAGGGTGTTTACCGTATGAGCGATATCGAAGACCGGCTGCGGGCAATGTTGCTCTCGAAACTTTCTGATGTGCTGGGTGAGACAACTGCGGCGAAGACGGTGCTGGATTTGATTGGTCTAACGGAGGAATTGGGTGCGGCGGTGCGTGCTAAGACGCAGGACGATTTTGCTGCGATTGGGTTAACGCTGAAGTCGTTCTACATTGCAAACCTAAAACCCTCTGAGAAATCTGCTCAGGAACTGCGCGATATGGGTATGCTGGATATGCAAACCTACACGCAGTTGCAGGCAGCAGATGCTTTGCGCGAGGCGGCACGTAACCCAAGCGGTGGCGCAGGGTTGACGGCTGGTATTGGGGCTGGTATGGGGATAGGCAATGTTATCAGCCAATCTTTGCAGGGCATGACAGGTGCAGCCGCTGCAGGTTCTCAGCAACAGCAACCAGCCCAGGCGGCGGGCTTGCCTGCAGTGATGACGCCTTCGGAGGCGGCGCAGGCTTTGCGGGTTTCCGAGGAGGATGTGATCGCTGCGATTCAGGCTGGCGAACTGAAGGCAAAGAAGATTGGCAATGCTTACCGTATCAGCAAAGAGGCGGTTGAAGAGTTTCTCAAAGGGTAGAAAGAGCAACCCTGTATGTTGCACCCGGCGGGTATATCTGCATCCCGCCGGGTTTTTGCTGTGGGGCACATGGTATAATAGTTCTGCGGATCAAATTGGCTGGGTGTGGGTGAATGAGACTTCATGAGTATCAATCCAAGCAGTTGTTTTCAAAATATGGTATTCCAATTCCAAGAGGGCGCGTTGTATCAAGCGCAGATGAAGCCAGACAGGTCGCTGATGAGCTAGGCGGCCGCGTGGTTGTCAAGGCGCAGGTGCTCGTTGGCGGTCGTGGGAAGGCTGGGGGCATTCGGTTGGCAAAGACGCCTGAGGAGGTTGAAAACCACGCGCGCCAGATTCTAGATATGTCTATCAAGGGGTTGGCGGTGCATAAGTTGTTGGTAGATGAGGGCATCAATATTGCCAAGGAGATTTATTTGGGTGTTACTAATGACCGTGCAGTGCGTCTGCCAGTAGTTCTGGCATCCTCGGAAGGAGGAATGGATATAGAAGAGGTTGCGCGCAGAACGCCGGAGAAAATCATCAGGACATACGTAGACCCGCTGCTTGGCTTGAGAGAGTATCAAATCCGTGATATTGCTGTGGCAATTGATCTGCCAAAAGATTACTGGCGTGTGTTTATGGGGATTGCACGCGGGCTGTGGTCTCTATATGTTGAATGCGACGCCACACTTGCGGAGATTAATCCCCTAGTCATTACGAAAGAGGAGCAAGTGGTTGCATTGGACGGAAAAGTGATCATTGATGATAATGCACTCTTCCGTCATGTTGACCTTGCAGAAATGCGAGACCTTTCTGCCGAGAATCCTGCAGAAGTTGAAGCGCGCAAGTATGGCCTTTCCTACGTAAAGCTAGCTGGCAAGATAGGTTGTCTTGTCAATGGTGCTGGTTTAGCCATGGCAACTCTAGACCTTATCAAGCTGTGTGGGGGAGAGCCTGCTAATTTTCTGGATATTGGTGGCGGAGCATGTGCTGAAAAAGTTACAGCAGCTTTGCGCATCATTTTGTCCGATCCCGATGTCGCTGCGATTCTTATCAATATCTTTGGCGGCATTACACGCTGTGATGAGGTGGCGCGAGGGATTGTGGGGGCACTAAGCGAAGTGAAAGCTAAACCTCCAATGGTAATTCGTCTGGTAGGCACAAATGCGGAAGAGGGGCGCCAACTGCTTGCAGATGCGCATCTTGTTACTGCGGAAACGTTAGAAGAGGCAGCAGAGAAGGCTGTTGAACTTGCGGCAGGGGGGTGTTGATGAGTATTCTGGTCAATCAAAAAACGCGTTTATTGGTTCAGGGGATCACAGGCAGAGAGGGTTTGTTTCACGCGGAACAGATGATTCTGGCAAAAACAAATGTTGTGGCTGGGGTAACACCAGGCAGAGGCGGGGAGTGGGTTTTAGATGGTAAGGTGCCGGTATTCGACTCGGTGAAGATGGCTGCAGAGGTTACAGGCGCAAATACCAGTATCGTTTTTGTTCCCGCGCGTTTTGCGCCTGATGCTATTTATGAGGCTGCTGATGCGGGGATACCGCTGATTGTGTGTATTACAGAGGGGATTCCTGTACAGGATATAATCCGTGTGCGGAGTTACCTGGATCGTAAAGGCATTCGTCTCATCGGTCCAAATTCTCCAGGGATTATCACACCCGGCGAAGCCAAGGTTGGTATTATCCCTGCAAACATTGCCCAGCCTGGAAACATCGGTGTTATTTCACGTTCCGGGACGCTAACTTATGAAGTGCTATACTCGCTGAAAAAGGCGGGGCTGGGCACGAGCACATGCGTGGGTATTGGGGGCGATGAAATAGTCGGCAGTGATTTTATTGATATGCTTAGATTATTTGAGGCTGACCCTCATACTGAAAAGATTATTTTGATTGGTGAAATTGGCGGCGATGATGAAGAGCGGGCGGCCACTTTTATTGCGAAGAGTGTTACCAAACCGGTCGTTGCGTTTATTGCCGGGCAGACGGCGCCTCCGGGCAAGCGGATGGGACATGCGGGGGCAATTATTGAAGGCCGTTCTGGTTCAGCGAGCGACAAAATCTCCGCTCTGCAAGCGGCAGGAGTGCGAATCGCAGAACACCCGGAGGCTGTGCTACATCTACTATAGGATTTTGCTCTGTGGTGCGTTTAGCTCACAGAAAGGATCAGGATTTATGCGTTTCGATGTACTTTACTGCGTCACCAACAGTTTTAATGCTTCGGGCGTCCTCATCCGAGATGCTGAGTTCAAATTTCTCGCTTAATCCGTCAATTAAGAAGAATTGGTCCATTGAGTCCGCTTTTAAGTCCTCAATAAAGCGGGTTTCAGGTGTAATATCTTGGCTTTCAATTTTGAGAACATCAGCAATGAGAGCTTTTACCTCTTCCAGGTAGTTTGCCATTAATGTGCCTCCAAGTTTAGAATATGTCTATGGAGATAAATTGTAACTTGACTGGGTAATATGTCAAGGTTGCGTCATGCTATCAAATTTTGAGTCTGGTTTTTGGTGGATGATATGTGATTACTGGTGGAGTGAAGGACTATGGATCAGGACAAAATAGAAGCGCGCAAGCGAGATCACCTTTTCATCAATTTGAACGAGGATGTCTCTTCGACTTTATCAACAGGGTTTGAGACATTTCGCTTTGTGCATCAGGCGTTGCCGGAGCTGAACTTTGATGACGTTGATACAACGGTGGATTTGTTTGGTAAAAGGCTGAAGGTGCCACTTTTTATCTCCTCCATGACAGGCGGGACGGCTGAAGCATTTCGCATTAATTGTGTGTTAGCTGAAGCTGCGCAGACGGGGGGGATTGCAATGGGTTTGGGGTCGCAAAGAGCTGGTTTGGATCACCCTGACCTTGCTTACACGTATCAGGTCAGGAAGTATGCGCCTGATATTTTACTGTTTGCGAATCTTGGGGCAGTGCAGCTGAATTATGCGTATACGTTGGAGCACTGTCAGCGAGCAGTTGATATGGTACAGGCGGATGCGTTGATCCTGCATCTCAACCCGTTGCAGGAAGCTTTGCAGCCGGGCGGTAACACGCGTTTTAGCGGATTGCTGAGAAAGATCGAGATGGTATGTCGTGGCTTGCAAGTTCCTGTGATTGTTAAGGAAGTTGGCTGGGGAATTTCAGAAAAGGTAGCTAGGCAGCTTGCTGGGGCGGGAGTGGCTGCCATTGACGTGGCAGGGGCTGGAGGAACTTCCTGGTCGCAGGTGGAAATGTACCGTTTGGAGGAAGAACGGAGTGCCCGAGTTGCTGCACGCTTTGCGGGCTGGGGGATTCCGACAGCTGAGTCGATCATGCAGGTGAAGCAAGGTGCCCCTGATGTGTTGGTGTTTTCTTCCGGCGGGTTGAAGAGCGGTATTGATATCGCCAAGAGCATTGCACTTGGGGCAGTATGTGGTGGTGTGGCAGGTGTTTTTCTGAAAGCAGCGCACCGCTCGCTGGCGGATGTTCTTGCAACGATCACTGAATTCCAGAGCGAGATACGGTTGTGTATGTTTGCTACGGGTGCCAGGAATATCGAAGAGCTTGGAAAAGTGCCATTAATTCGTGTAACGAGAGGGTGAGTAGATAATGAGTTTAAGCCTTTTTATACAATCTGCACGTCCATTGCTGGAAGAAGGGATGCAACGTGCACTACAGGAGTATGCTCCAGAGCAGGACACGCAGCTTTACCAGATGCTGGCGTATCACATGGGGTGGTGGGGGGACGGGGCGGGTGCGGCAGCACAGGGAAAACGCATACGTCCGATTTTGCTTCTTCTATGTTGTGCTGCTTCGGGGGATGATTGGAAAAAGGCTCTGCCGGCTGCCTATGCTGTCGAGTTTCTGCACAATTTCTCACTGATACATGATGACATCCAGGATAACAGTCATTTTCGCCGCGGGCGTGAAACTGTTTGGAAGAGGTGGGGAATTGCACAGGCAATCAATGCGGGCGATTTTCTGTTCACTTTATCCCATTTGTGTATGGTGAAGCTGTCTGAATTGTCGCCGGAGATGGCTGCGCAGGCGATGCATCTCTTTGACAGTGCGGCTATTCGCTTGACCAGGGGGCAGTATTTGGACCTGCTTTATGAGGCACAGGGGGATGTTTCGCTGGAAGATTACTGGTTGATGGTTGGCGGTAAAACGGCTGAACTGCTTGCCTGTTGCTGTGAAACAGGAGCGTTAATTGCCGGAGCTTTGCATGATGTCAGACAAAATTTTCAAAAGTTTGGTTATACGTTGGGGCTGGCGTTTCAGGTTCAGGATGACTGGCTGGGAATATGGGGGGACGAGACAGTTACGGGGAAGTCTGCGGAAAGTGATTTGATGACAGGCAAAAAAACTCTTCCGGTTTTGTTTGCGTTAAATCGTGGGGGGCGTTTTGCTGAGCGGTGGAGGAGGGGAGGGATCATGCCTTCAGAAGTCCCGCATTTGGCAGATTTGCTGGCAGAGGAAGGGGCAAAGGAGTATACTGAACGCAAAGCGGCGGAAATGATTAAAGAGTCTGTTGATTACCTTGAACTGGCAGCGAAGGATGTTCAGGCTAAAAACGCATTGCTTGAGATGCTCCACCTGTTAACGGGGCGCTCGTCTTAGAAACTGGACACAAACTTCTAATAAAGCCCCCAGTCTCCTCCCAGCCCTTCTTCCATCATGGAAAAGTCCCAGACTTCTGATCCATATTCAATCGTGGTTGGTCTGTTTAAGGTTTCTTCTGCTCTGCTTCTTGTTCTTTCAAGAAATGCGGGTCCGTAGGGGCAAAAAGGAGTGGTTAGTATCATGGTCAGGTGAGCTTTTTCAGGCTCAATAATCACATCACGCACCAAGCCCAGCTGAATAACGTTCAAGCCTATTTCAGGGTCGTTGATCTCAGCGAGTGCCTCTTTGAGCTTTGCGCATAATTGAGGATCAGTTTTTTCTGCCTGCCATACGGGGCGTCCTGATGTGGGGCTAGGGGGTGTACCCATGTCTGCTGTTATCCTTTTGGAGCGGAAGCATTAATCGAGTATGCGCAACAACCATCCCCCTTTAGCACACATTCGACTTTTTCAACAGGGTATGCCAATACGGTGGAGATGAAAGTTTGATCTAACAGACATACTTCGGGGTGTTGTTGGCTGATATATAAATAGGGACAGTTCATCTCCCGGATGAGGTAGTGGTCTTCGGTCTTTTCCCACTGGATTGAGAAACCTTCTTGGGATAAACTCTCTTTGAGCAGATTTAGTCTCTCCTCAAGTGAAAGGGCTTTGCCCTTTTGCGCAAACTCGGCCGCCATGCGGTTGGCTATTTCGGAAAACAGGCTTTTTATGGCAGTTTTAGGCAGGGTTTCTTTAAGATGTTCGAGGATTTGATTTGTCAGCCGCAGATAGCGTGTGGGGAACCGTTCGACGCCCTTTTCGGTGAGAAAATATACAAGTCTTGGACGTCCAACGCCATGTCTCTGTTCCTCAGCAGCTACCAGCCCTTCAGCCTGGAGGCTGGTGAGGTGATGCCGTACGGAGATGGCATTGATGCCCACCGACTTGGCAAGGTCGTTGATGGTGGCTTGCGAGTGGTTTAGAAGCGTTTGTAGGATTCGATCTCTTGTGCTTTTCATCACTGATTTGGTTTGAAGTTTTATAGTTTGTACCAGTATAACATGATATGGATAAAATTGTCAATATTATAGATTATTATAATAAATATTGACCATGCGCATGGGGTGTGGTATAATGAGTTTGCCTGAAGCATAATTTATATTATTATGAGGAAAATCTCAAAAATCGGGTCGATACCATAAAAGGAGTTTATCTATATGTCGGATTTGGTAATCCACAATTTGCATGTAAGGGTTGAAGGCAAGGAAATACTCAAGGGCTTCGAGTTAAAGGTGGCGAAGGGGGAGGTACATGCGATTATGGGGCCGAATGGGACAGGAAAATCAACCCTTGCGTATACGCTGATGGGACACCCGGGCTATGAGGTTACCGAAGGGGAAGTGTTGTTCAAAGGGAAAAATATTCTGGAACTCGAGCCGGATGAGCGAGCACGTATGGGGTTGTTTCTCGCCTTCCAATATCCCGTGGCGATTCCGGGGGTTACAGTAGCGAACTTTCTGCGAACCGCGTTGAACAACCGACGCCGCTTTGAGAACCCTGAGGACAAAGGAATTCCTATTCTGGAGTTTCGCAAGATCATGAATGAGAAGATGGCGGCGCTGAAGATGGACACTTCCTTTGGGGGGCGCTACCTGAATGAAGGCTTTTCTGGTGGCGAGAAGAAACGCACCGAAATTTTGCAAATGGCAATTCTCAAGCCGGAGATCGCCATTCTGGATGAAACTGACTCCGGGCTAGATATTGATGCCTTACGAGTGGTTTCCGAGGGGGTTAATTCGTTGCGCGGTTCGGATACGGGTATTCTGGTTATTACCCATTATCAACGTATCTTAAATTACATTAAGCCGGATTATGTGCATGTGATGCTGGATGGCCGCATCGTTGAATCCGGAGGCGCGGACTTGGCGCTTCACCTGGAGGAGCATGGGTATGACTGGGTGCGGGAAAAATATGAAAATGGAGTGAATATTTAGACGCCAACACGGAGAACATGATGACACAGGACGCTCAGGCGAATTTTCTGGAGGAATTAGGGCAGTACCGTTATGGGTTTTCTGACCCTGAAACGTATGTTTTTAAATCGCGCAAGGGGTTGGATCGCGAGGTCGTAGAACAAATTTCTGCTATGAAAGCAGAACCTGCGTGGATGCTTGAGTTTCGTCTGAAGGCGCTTGAGAAGTTCTTGCTTCGCCCAATGCCAAACTGGGGAGCTGATATTTCGCAGCTAAATCTGGAGGATATTTATTATTATGTAAAGCCTACGGAAATGGAGGGCAGGAGCTGGGACGATGTGCCAGAATCGATTAAGCGAACGTTTGACAGGCTGGGCATTCCTGAGGCTGAACGCAAATTTCTGGCAGGGGTTGGCGCTCAGTATGAATCCGAAATGGTGTACCATAGTGTCCAGGAGAACTTGAAAAAAAAGGGGGTCATCTTTGTCAGTATTGAAGATGGCTTGCGCCAGTATCCAGACCTGTTTCGCGAGTATTTTGGTACTGTGGTACCTCCAGATGACAACAAATTTGCCGCGCTGAACAGTGCAGTTTGGTCAGGGGGATCGTTTGTTTATGTTCCGCCGGGTGTCAAGGTAGATTTGCCGTTACAGGCTTATTTTCGTCTGAATGTTGCCAATATTGGGCAATTTGAACGTTCCTTGATCATTGCTGATGAGGGTGCGCAGGTTCACTATGTGGAAGGATGTACTGCCCCGCAATACACAACCGATTCGTTTCATAGTGGTGTGATTGAAATTGTGGTGAAAAAAGGCGCACGGGTGAGATACACGACAATACAAAACTGGTCAACCAATGTGTATAACCTGGTAACCCAGCGTGCATTGGTGCATGAAGAAGGTACAATGGAATGGGTAGATTCAAATTTGGGCTCGAAAGTAACCATGAAGTACCCTTCATGTTACTTGATTGGCAAAGCGGCGCGCGGGGAAATCCTTTCTATGGCGTTTGCTTCTGCTGGTCAACACCAGGATGCTGGTGGGAAAATGGTTCACTTTGCGCCATACACATCGAGTAAGATTACGTCTAAGTCGATCAGCAAAGGCGGCGGGCGCGCTTCGTATCGGGGGCTGGTCAAGGTGCACAAAGGGGCCATTGGCGTGCGTTCTAATGTGGTGTGCGATGCGTTGATTCTCGATGCCCGTTCGCGCTCGGATACGTATCCTTATATTGAAATTGATGAGGATGACGTGAGCATCGGGCATGAGGCTTCCGTCTCTAAAGTGGGCGAAGAGCAACTGTTTTATGCAATGAGCCGCGGTTTGAGCGCGGAAGAAGCGACCACCATGATCGTTTCGGGGTTTATAGAGCCGCTGGTCAAAGAGCTGCCGATGGAGTATGCGGTTGAGATGAATCGTTTGATTCAATTACAGATGGAAGGATCGGTCGGTTAAGGAATTTTATGATGGCTGAAGCACAGGTGATCGTTCGTGGAAGCAGGCGCAGAGATGTTGCCGCAGTTGATTTTACATTTTCCGCCGATGCGGTGCGTTTAGGAGAAAATGAATATATCCGCCAATATCGTTTGCGCGCCTGGGAAGATTATCAGCGTCTTAAGATACCAGCCGCCAGTGAGGAAGCATGGCGGAGAACAGACCTGCGTGGTGTGCATTTTGACCTGTTTCAGTTGCCCCAGAAGAGGACGGAAGGCGTTGTTCCCGCTATTCCTGAAGCCTATCTGAATTTTGGGTCGCCGGGCGAATCGGCGGGGCAGGTGATCCTGTATCCCGGTGGAAGCAGACAGTCTTTGCAGGAAGATCTTTTGCAAAAGGGTATTGTTTTTGCTGACTTGTTAACAGCTGAGAGGGATTACCCGCATATTGTTGAAAAAATTTTGGGCCGAGTTGTTCGTAGTGATGAGAGTAAATTTTCTGCACTGGCGGGCGCTTTATCTCAGCAGGGTGCGTTGCTTTATGTGCCTGCTGGTGTCGTTGTTGAAAGACCGTTTCACAGCCTGTTGTGGGGGGAGGGCGGCGCTCTGGCGTATCTCTCTCATCTGCTGGTGTATTTGGAGGACAATGCTTCCGTGACGTATATCCATGAGGCGGCTTCCCGCGCGGGGGGAGATACGCAATCGCTACATGCGGGGCTGGTAGAGATATGCGTTGGTGAGGGCGCGAGTCTACAATTTGTGGAATTGCAGTCATGGGGCGAGGATGTGTGCAATTTCAGCCATGAAAGGGCTCGCATTGCCCGCGATGGGAACATCCACTGGATGCTTGGTGCAGTTGGCAGCGGGCTGACCAAAAGCTTTATGGAGATTGAACTGGCTGGAGAAGGCAGCAGCGGACGTATGTCAGGCTTCTATTTTGCAGATCATCGTCAGCATCTTGATTATGATACACAACAAAATCATTTAGCTGCCAGAACTACCAGTGATTTGTTGTTCAAAGGCGCTTTGTTGGGCGAGAGCCGCACAGTTTGGCAGGGAATGATTTATGTGGCGCCCGGAGCGGATAAGGCGGATGGTTATCAGGCGAACAGGAATCTGATACTAAGCGGAAAAGCAAGAGCCGATTCTATCCCCGGGTTGGAAATCCTGGCTGATGATGTCAGGTGCACACACGGTGCTACTGTGGGGAAGATTGACCAGAATCAAGTTTTTTACTTGCTTAGTCGTGGTATTACGCGCAAAGAAGCTGAACGGTTGATTGTAGAAGGTTTTTTTGCGCAACTTATCGAGCGCATTCCTCAGGAACATATCCGTGTGCGTTTTGAGCGGTTTGTTCATGAGAAGATGAGGAATTATTAAGAAACGATGTATTGAAAAATTGTCAGGTTCTGCAATAATAATTAGGTATGTTTATTCTCATTGTCAGGAGTACGTAAATGGCATCTGTTCCTATTATGCGACCACCAGAACCCAAATTTGAGTTTGACGTGGGCGATACTGTTGAGGTGTATTGTGATCATGAAAAGAATGGGCAGCGCATTCGTGGCTGGTTGAAGGGGATCGTGGTGCAGGTAGATAGCAAAATGGTTGCAGTCCAGTTTCGCTCCAATGTGTTCTTAACAGATGGCTGGATGGTGCCGGATCATATCCTCTGGTTTCCGGTGAATTCTGCACATCTCCGGATGCCGCAGCGGCGTTCATCGAAGCTGCCTTTTGCCGAATAGGAAAATGCAAATGAGCCAGTTTGGAGAGGTTGACTTTTCGAAAATACCTCAGGATTTTCCCATATTGCAGCGGGAAACCCGACCTGGGGTGCGGCTGGTGTATCTGGATTCTGCAGCGACTTCGCAGAAGCCGGAAGCGGTCATCTCGGCGATGGACGCTTACTATCGTAACTCCAATGCCAATATTCACCGCGGGGTGCATACACTGGCGGAGGAAGCCACATCTCTGTATGAGGAATCCAGGAAAAAGGTAGCGGCTTTTATTGGGGCTGCTTATCCCTACGAGGTGATCTTTACACGTAATACCACGGAAGCGATAAACCTGGTAGCCTATTCCTGGGCGAGAAAGAACTTGAAACAGGGAGACATTATTGTTCTGACAGAAATGGAGCACCATTCCAATCTTGTACCATGGCAGATACTTGCAGAGGAGAGGGATATTAGACTGGAGTTTGTCCCTGTTACTCCCGAAGGGTTTTTGGATTTGGAAGTTTATCGTCAAGTATTAGCGCTTCAGCCAAGACTTGTTTCTTTTATGCACGTTTCGAATGTGCTGGGGACGATTAACCCGGTAAAGGAAATGATTCAAGCTGCCCACGAAGCGGGGGCCGTTGTCATGCTGGATGCTGCGCAGTCCGTTCCCCACATGCCAGTGAATGTGCAGGAGCTTGACGTGGACTTTATGGCATTTTCTGCACATAAGATGCTTGGCCCGACAGGGATTGGGGCGTTGTATGGCAAGCAGTCTTTGCTGGAAGCGATGCCGCCTTTTTTGGGTGGCGGCGATATGATCAAAAAGGTGTATTTGAGGACTTTCGTCCCCAATGATTTGCCCCACAAATTTGAAGCAGGCACACCAGCTATTGCAGAGGCAATCGGCTTTGGGGCTGCGGTAGATTATTTATCAGCAATCGGTATGGAGAACGTAGCCAAACACGAACAGGAAATAGTCTCCTATGCCATAAATACTTTGCTGGAAATTCCAGAGGTGCATCTGATTGGACCGCTTAATGCGCAGAAAGGAGCGGTAACCTCTTTTACATACAGCGGCGTGCATCCTCATGATGTTGCTCAGATTTTGGATCACGAAGGCATTGCGGTGCGAGCTGGACATCATTGTGCCATGCCCCTGCACCAAAAGTATAACCTTCCTGCGACAAGCCGGGCCAGTTTTTATATTTACAACACACTGGAGGATGTTAATCTTCTGGTTAAAGGGCTGGAGAAGGTGAAGAGGTATTTCGGGTAATCAGGTCCAGGTGAGGTGCATGATGGAAGATTTATACCGCGAGATTATTATTGAACGCTATAAGCAGCCCTTGTACAAGGGCGTTTTGGAACCTTGCGATATTTCGTTTGAAGATGAAAACCCATTGTGTGGTGATCGGGTGCGTATTGATCTGCGAGTAGATGCTGAGGGAAAGGTGGTGGAGGCAGCTTTTAGCGGGCATGGGTGTGCAATTTCGCAGGCTGCGTCTGATTTGCTTCTCGAAGCCGTAATTGGCAAAACTGTGGAGGAGATTAAGGCTTTATCAAAGCAAGATATTCTGGATATGCTTGGGATAGACCTGGGTCCCGTGCGGCTAAAATGTGCTCTTCTGCCTTTGAAGGTGATTAAATCCGGTGTCTATGGCGTAAACGTCGGTGATGATGAGTGACGAATGTCTAAAGATGCTCAATTTAAATTTTATCGGGTAATCCCCGTTGCTGACTTTCCGGCAGGTGAGCGGCTGTTTGTTGAAATAGGCAATCAGCCGATCGTCATATTTAACCTTGGGGATTCCTTTTATGCAATAGCAGATATATGCTCACATGATGATGGACAGCTGGGGGATGGGGAATTGGAGGGTTTTGAAATTATTTGCCCGCGCCACGGGGCGCGATTTGATATTCGTACAGGAAAGGCACTTTCGGCTCCGGCGTTTGTGGATATCCCGGTGTATTCTGTTCGCATTCGGGAAGGCTGGCTAGAGGTTGGTCTGTCTGGCACAGATTGAAGTGCATAAAAACAGCAAAACCGCCCCGATGGCAATTGGGGCGGTTTTATTTTTAGAATGGGGAACTCATTCAAAGGTGCAGATAACCCTGAGAATATCAAACCCTTCGGCGAATGGGCGTTCTGCAAGCGCTCCATGTCGGATCATGGTTGCACGGGTGATTTTTGGGTCAAAGTAATATTTATCAGCGTAGGTCTTGTATTCAGCCAATGCCTGTATTTTCTTTTCAGCCTCTTCTTCTGAGACTTCTACCAGAAGATTGGGGAAAAAGCCATAGCTGCTGCGTAGTACATCAAACCCCAGCACGGTAGTGCCGCGAAACGCGCGCAGGGTTTCTTCCATAGTGGTGGCATGATCCTGGTGGATATCTGCCCGGGTGTGGGTGAATACGACATCTGGCTGGAACTCTTTATTCAGCCTGATCAGATACTCGAGGATTTCCTGGCGGGCGTGGGGAAACCTACGGGTTTCAAAGTCTTTGAGGACGATCTTTTCCTGAGGAACACCGAGGACTGCCATGCTGCGGTAGTGTTCTGCAACAAGGTTTTTCAGGTCGGGATTTTTCTGGTTATCCGAAAGCGTTACACAAAGAATTTCGCTGCGTGAGACAACATGCGCCAGCAGGGCGCCACAGCCAATCTCGATATCATCGGGGTGGGCGCCGATGAAACATATTTTTCGCCCGTGAAGGGTCAAAACGTGATTCATAGAGAAACCCTATTTTGTGGCAATAAAACCGCCAACGACTTTGGTCATGACCAGCTTGCCATCGCGTTGCAGCCATTGGTTTGCTGTTTCCGTAATTTGCCCGATGATTCGCTCAAAATCATCCTTGCTTTGGAAGAAGTCTCCCCAGAGTTTGCGGTCTTCGGAAAGAGAGGCGCGCGTATACTCGATGAATGGATCAACACTTTCAAAAGTCAGGGGGTTCTCGAAGATATGCACATCTACTTTAGAAAATTGTCTTTGCATGGCTGCCAGTATTTGACTACCATATCTTGAACTGCCAGGCATGGGGGGAATGGTTTTATTTGTTGCCTGACGGATAATATCGTAGAAAAGCTTTTTATTCTCCGGCATTGGTCCGGTGGTGAAGAGGATGCCACCCGGTTTTAACACGCGGTGCATTTCGCTGATGGTGAAGGGAATGTCCTCGGCGTAATAGATTGCAAAGCAGCATGAAAGCAAGTCGAACAAATTGTCCTCCAAGGGAAAGCGCTGATTAAAATTCAAGCTGGTAAAGGTGATGCGCGCCTTGTGTCGTTCGCTTTCCTGACGAGCTTTTTCAAGCAGTTCTTCAGAGACGTCTCCTCCAGTGATTTCGCAATCTCCATTTAGTTTTTTGTAGAAGGAAAGACATTGTTTGCCAGCTCCACAACCTACGTCCAGGATTTTTATGCCTGGTCGAAAAGGGAGCAAATCGAGCATCCATTGATCAATGTCTCTGCCTCCATATTTGTTGTGGATATCAATCCGCTTGAGCAGATCACTGGATGTTTCCTGGTAGTTAATTTTCATAACGGGTTACCTCTCTTTTTTAGGGGTAGATTATGGCGTAAGTATATGGGTTTGCCCCAGGCTGTCAATATAAAAAGAACAACTTTCAGCAGATGCGGGGGAGCATTTCACCGCTAAGCATGTCCAGAATGCGGGTTGCCCCGCTGGTTGTATGTGCCATGACGCGGTTTTGAGGGGTGGGCTGCACCGCTCCGATGCGCATAGCCATTTTCCCGTAGGGGTGCTGACGCATGGCGTTGAGCGCATTGTCCGCTTCTTCAGGTGGCACAATAGCAACGAGTTTGCCCTCGTTTGCCATATACAGGGGGTCAAATCCTAAAAGTTCACAAACCGAGCGCACTTCAGGTAAGATGGGCACCGTTTCCTCATCAATCCATATTGCAACTTTGGATTGGGCGGCAATCTCGTTTAATGTGGTGGCAAGCCCGCCGCGTGTCGGGTCGCGCAGAACATGTGTGTGGGGTGCGGCTTGAAGCAGGTGATCAATCATGCCATTCAGCGGCGCTACGTCGGACTGCACTGTTGTTTCGATGCCCAGTTCATTACGAGCGGTCAGAACGGCAACGCCATGATCCCCAATGGTGCCGGAAATCAACACAACATCTCCAGGGGCGGCACGGTCGCCAGCAATATCAAGATCATGTTCTAACCATCCGATGCCGGTTGTGGTGATAAACAAGCTATCGGCGTTGCCCTTCTCGACTACTTTGGTATCACCAGCTACGATCAGCACATTGGCTTCTTGTGCCGCGCCTGACATGGAGGAGACCACCTTTTCCAGCATCTCAATGGAGAAACCCTCTTCGATAATAAACCCTGCGGTGATGTATAACGGTTGCGCCCCTGACATGGCGACGTCGTTCACCGTTCCACAGACTGCCAGACGCCCAATATCGCCGCCGGGAAAAAACAATGGCGAAATGATATGACAGTCGGTGGAGAGAACAATTTTTCCCTTGCCGCGGCTTGTTTGCCCGCTGGAAACCCGTGCGAAGTCGTTGCCAGCGTCTAAAACCGGGTTGGAGAAGTGCTTGTAAAACACTTTTTTCACCAGGTCATGTGTCATGCGCCCCCCGCTGCCATGCCCAATGACGATGCTTTCGTTGTGCGTAAGCGGCAAAGGGCAGGAAAACTGCTCAAAAGCGTTCTGATCTGGTTGCATGATCTTGTATGTCTTCCTGATCGCGCGAATATCTAAAGTATGCTGAACAGGCGCCCTCTGAGGAAACCATTGTGGCGCCCAACGGGTTCTCGGGAGTGCAAAGTGTCCTGAATGCAGGACATTGGTTAGGCTTTTTTATTCCTTGCAGGATTAAGCCCGATATGCAGACCTCGGATTCTTTGGTTTGAATATGACTGACGCGAAAGCGATGTTCAGCGTCAAAATCACGGTATTCCTCTCTTAACTTCCAGCCGCTCATGGGGATTAATCCAATCCCACGCCATTGGCGGTCGCAAGGCTCTAATGTTTGGGTGATTAACGCCTGGGCGGAGCGGTTGCCTTCGTAGGTGACGGCTCTGGTATAGGCATTTTGTGTTTGGTATTGCCCTGCTTCCAGTTGTTGCAGGGTCATGTAGATTCCTTGAAGTAGATCAAGGGGTTCAAACCCTGTAACAGTGATGGGCACGTGGTATTGTTCTGCGATGGGGGGATACTCCCAATAGCCCATCACTGTACAGACATGCCCTGCTGCCAGAAAGCCCTGCACCCGATTGTGCGGCGCGCCGAGAATAGCGTGCATAGCTGGCGGGACGCGCACCATTGAGGATAGGATTGAGTAATTTTTGATGCCAAGCGCTTTTGCCTGTAGAACACTGGAAACGTTTGCCGGGGCAGTGGTTTCAAAGCCGATCGCAAAGAAGACGACCTGTTTATCTGGGTTGTTTTTGGCAATTTCGACTGCGTCAAGCGGAGAGTACACCACTTTCACCTGGGCGCCTGCTCCGCGTGCCGAAAACAAATCCTGGCTTGAACCTGGGACACGCAGCATATCACCGTAGGAGGTGAATATAACTTCTGGGAGGGTAGCGATAGAGATTGCCTTATCAACCAGTTCGAGAGGCGTAACACAAACGGGGCAGCCTGGACCGTGTACCAGCTCCACTTCGGGTGGGAGTAGCTGGTCTAACCCGTAGCGTAAGATTGCATGGGTCTGACCACCGCAGATTTCCATAATAACCCAGCGCTGCGATACAGTGCGGCGTATTTCTTTTAGAATGCCCTGTATGAGCGTTTTGTCGCGAAACTCAGACGTGTAACGCATAAGACCGATTTCTATGACAATGCGTCTTCTGATCTGATTTGCTCTTCCAGAGATGACAGCTCTTCTAGTGCTTGCAGGGTGGCTTCGGCTTCTTCAGGGCTGAGTATATTGAGGGCAAAGCCGGCATGGACAATGATATAGTCCCCCTCTTTTGCCTCCGGAAGGGTCTCAATGCAGGCTTCACGCGTAATTCCGCCAAAGTCGGCTTTGCACATGCGCATAGTATCCCGCATATAAATTTGAATGATCTTTCCCGGTACAGCCAGACACATTTTTCGCTCCTGGGATTATGAAATTTGGTAATTAAAGGCGGCAATCATGGCTTGCCCCAGTGAAATGCAGGCATCATTGGGTGGCACCTGCTTGTGAATCAGCACCTGAAAGCCTTCGCTTTGTAGCGCCTTCAGGGTACGCTCGAGCAGAAACTGGTTTTGCCATACACCTCCGCTAAGCACAACGGTATTACACTGCATTTCGCTGGAGATTATTTGGCAAACAGTCAGACATAATTGTACCAGACTGTTATGGAAGCGGGCAGAGATGGTTGCTGCCGAAACACTACGCTGCCAATCGGTTATCAGTGCCTGAAGAAGGGGGAATGGGTTGATGGTGTTGCCCTCTACTTCCAGGGGGTAGCCTTTTTTCTCCAGAGGGTCAGCCAGATTTTCCAATTCGATGGCAGCCTGACCTTCGTAGGTGGCGGTGTGACAAATGTCCAACAAGGAAGATACGGCGTCGAATAACCTTCCCATACTGGAAGTGAGCGGAGCATTCAAGCCGCTGTGTAGCTGTGTGTGGACTGCTTTTTGTTCTTCGATGGAGGTATGTTTGACTGGCGCGAGGTCAGGATTCCATTCATACCCAAAGGTATGCAGGTAGGCGAGAGCCATGCGGGATGGTTTGTTGATGCAAAGGCTGCCGCCAGGCATAGGTACATTAGCGAGGTGGAAACGGCGGGTGAAACCGCTGTAATTGCCAACAAGAACTTCGCCGCCCCAGATATTGCCATCCGTTCCTAACCCTGTGCCATCAAAGCAAAGCCCAATGACGTTTGTATCTTGGTTCCAGCCATTATCTGCCAAACAGGCAGCCAGATGTGCATGATGATGCTGGATTCTGAATAGGGGAAGCGCTTCCTGCGTAGAGCGCTCAATGGCATACTGGGTGGATAGATAATCCGGATGCAGGTCGCAGGCGATGACTTTAGGGGTAATGCGGAAGAGGGTTTCAAAATGCCGGATGCCTTTTTCGAAGGCAGTCAGGGTTTCGTAGTTTTCCAGATCGCCAATATAGTGGCTGACGAATCCATAGTTCTGACGGGTCAAACAGAAAGCATTTTTTAGCTCTGCCCCTACGGCGAGGATTTGTGCAACGGATGTGGGTAGCCTTACCGGGTCCGGAGCATAGCCTCTTGCACGGCGGATGGGATAAACCTTTTTCTGAATCACGCGGGCAACCGAATCGTCAACGCGGGTATGGATGGGGCGGTTGTGGAGCAAGAAGCCGTCCGCCAGGCTTGACAGGCGTTTTTGGGCATCATCGTCTTCGTAGGCGATTGGCTCTTCGCTAAGGTTGCCGCTAGTCATGACCAGGGCATCTGGGAATCCGTCTTGCGGTTCGAGCAGCAGATAATGCAAAGGGGTATAGGGCAACATGAAGCCAAGGGTTTTCTGACCGGGAGCGACATCTTGGACAACGGTTGATTGAGGCTGGCGTTCGAGGAGGACAATGGGGTGTTGCGGAGAAGTTAGCAAATTGACAGCTTCTGAATTTAAATTGACATGGCGGCTGATGGTATCCAGGTCGAAGGACATCAGCGCAAATGGTTTACCGACGCGCTTCTTGCGGCGACGCAGTTCAGAAACAGCATCGGGGTTTGACGCATCGCAAACCAGATGATACCCCCCCAGCCCTTTTACTGCGATAATTTTCCCGTCTGTTATCCACTTACGAGCTTGTTGTAGGGCATCTTCTTTTGAAGCGACTATTTGATGATTGACTTTGAACGCGATATGCGGCCCGCATTGTGGGCATGCAATTGGCTGAGCGTGAAAGCGCCGATCGAGTGGGTTGTTATATTCTGCCTGACATGTCTGGCACATGGCGAACGTGGACATGGTTGTGTTAGGGCGGTCGTAAGGGATATCTTTGATGATGGTAAAGCGTGGCCCGCAGTTAGTGCAGTTAATGAAGGGGTAGCGGTAGCGCCTGTCGTTGGAGTCAAAAAGTTCTCTGAGGCAGTCATTGCAAATGCTCATATCGGGTGAAATGGGCAAAAATTCGCCCGGCGCTGGCTGGCTGGCAATGATTTCAAAATTTTCGTGGTCAGAGGGGGGACAGGGGAGCAATTCGATCGTGTCAATACGTGCCAGCGGTGGCGGCGACTTGTAGAATGCCTCTACGAAGTTTTCCACTTGATGAGGGAGTCCTGTGACTTCGATCTGGACTCCGCTGGATGTGTTGCGAACCCAACCTGTCAGATTGTTTTTAACTGCCTGGGTATACACAAAGGGTCGGAAACCTACCCCTTGCACAATGCCGCTGATAAAAATTCTCTGCCCGATTTTTTCACGGTTTGTCATTTTGCTTTGCGTGTGTTTAACTGGTTTTCAATCCAGCTTATCCATTCGGAAAGACCGTCGCCTGTTTTGCACGAAAGCGGGAAAGTTGCCAAGGCAGGGTTAAGCATTTCAACGCCCTGACGGAAGTAATCAATGTTGAAGGTGATGTAGGGCAGGAGGTCGGTTTTGTTGATAATCAGTGCATGCACACCGCGATAGATGTTTGGATATTTATACGGCTTATCATCTCCCTCAGGCACACTGGCAATCAATACATTTTTGTGTGTACCAAGGTTGAAAGCTGCCGGACAGATCAGATTCCCTACATTTTCCACGATGATGATATCGAGTTGTTCAAGGGGTAACTGTTCCAGCCCGCGGCTCATCATCATGGCGTCCAGATGACATTCTCCACCTGTGTTAATTTGGACGGCGGGCACACCGGAAGCGAGCACTTTATCGGCGTCAATTGTAACAGGGGCTGTATCGCCTTCGATCACAGCCATTTTGTACTTACTGGATAGTGCGGTGATCGTTTTCAAGATAAGAGAGGTCTTTCCCGCGCCGGGCGAAGCCATGATGTTAATTGCCAAGATACCGTGACTATCCAGCTTCTGGCGTATTTGCTGGGCAACCTGATCATTGGCATCCATAATTTTTTCTACAACGGGCACGCGTGAGGTGGTCATATTGACAATTATCTTTCTATTTCGATGCTTTCCAGCATAAATTCGTCCCCTGTAATGACAGTCACTTTGGGGCTGCCGCACACGGTGCAAGGGGTGAGTTCTTTTTCCAGAGTATATTGGTTGCCACAGTCCTGACACAGCATGGTGGCTGGGACATGGCGGAAGTGCAGCTGAGAACCTTCGCATAAGGTGTCTTTACACAAAATATCCCAATAAAACTGCACCGAGTCGTCTATAATACCGGCTAATCTGCCGATGACCAGATAGATGTCGGTAACCTTCCTGGCGTTGGCGTTTTGTGCATATTGCCTGACCAGGCTGAGGATATTTTCTGTAACCGAAAGCTCGTGCATAGGTTGATTATAATACCAATTAGATAGGATAAGTATAAAAATTATCTTTTAAATATCCAGTCCCAGATAAACTGTGCTGCGCTTTGAGCGAGCAAAGAGGTTTGCGGGGAGAGTGTGGAGGTGAAGCTGAAGTCAAAGCCTCTGACTGAAACGAGAATGGCTGAGGGAGTTTTTCCATACAGGATATTTGCCATCTCTAGGCAGGTGTGTGGGGTCGTATGGTGGGTGAAAGGCGAGGGCTGGAATTTTGGCTGTAAATTTTCTATGTGCAGGTCATCGGGGACGCTGCCGGTGTGGGCATCAACAAAGCAGACACGATCAAAGCCTGCGATGGTTTCTGCTATTTCCGGAAGTAGTTGCAGTTGAAAGAGCAATTCTGGTGACGCGCCACACAGAGTAAAACCATCCTCTGGGGCAGGTATATCTCTGCCCAGTTTTTTTGCCAGCAGGGTCAAGATATGCCAGGCAACGCCATCGTCGCCGCGATCGGGATTGCCATATCCTATAATGATCGTCGAGTTTTGCATGCCCAATTCCTTTGGACGCGAAGGGTTTTGGCGAAGAGAAACTTTCTGCGCCAAAACCCTTGTCATTTGGATGTTTTTGCCTGTTTAGCTGCGATTAAGCGTTTTGACCAGGTTGCCTTGGCTGTCAAAGACTTCGATTTGGATAGGCATCTGGCCTACTGCATGTGTGGAACATGAGAGGCAGGGGTCATGCGCGCGCACGGCAGCTTCAACCCGATTCAGCAACCCTTCATGAATTTCAGGGCCATTGATGTAGGTTTTGGCAACATCGTCCACAGCTTTGCACATGGCATAGTTATTGTGTCCGGTTGCCACAATCAGATTAACGCGTTGGAGTTGTCCATTCTCATTTGCCCAGTAGTGATGGAACAGCGTGCCGCGAGGAGCTTCCAAGACGCCTACACCCTCGCCGCGGAAGTTGTGACGTGTGTTGAGGATGTCTTTACTCAAGATGTCGGGGTCGTCCAGCAGAATACGGACTCTTTCGATGGCAAACAGACACTCGATGAGACGCGCGTAGTGGAAGTACAGCGTGTTTTCGATGGGTTTTCCGTTGTTAATCGCTTTGTATTTGAGATATTCCTCTTGTGCAAGGGGTGTCTCAATTTTTTCGGCTGCATTGAGCCGCCCAAGAGGACCGACACGGTAAACGCCATCTGGCCAGCCGAGTTTTTTGTAGTAGGGGAATTTGAGGTAAGACCAGCTTTCAACGTGTTCGGCGATATAGCCGAGGTATTCGCGCCCATCAAACTTTTCCAATTGCTTGCCATTGCTGTCCACAAGGCGTATGTTACCATCGTATAGCTCAAGCCCATTTTGTGGGGTTACAAGACCAAAATATCCTGTCTTGAATACGGCAAATTTGTTGATATCTTCCTGATTTTTAGCCGCCCAATCCCGCATAATCGAGATACCCAACTGGGTGGTGGCAATTGCTTCATCGATGCCAGAGAGGATGATGTCCCTTTCTTTGGCTGTAAGCGCTTTATTGACACCGCCAATCACAGCAAAAGTTGGATGTACCTTGCGCCCGCCAAGTATTTGGATGATCTCCTGGCCAAACTTACGCAGGTTGACAGCTTTGATTGCCAGTTCTGGGTTGACCTGGATAAGCCCGACAACGTTGCGGATTGCCGGGTCGGCATCAAAACCAAGCAGAAGGTCAGGTCCGGCAAGTTCAAAGAAGTGCATTCCGTGGCTTTGGGTGATCTGCCCCATGTGCATCAGGTCGCGGAGGAGGACAGCCGGGCGTGGGGGAGGGCAGCCGTACACTTCATCACCCGCTTTTGCTGCTGCCAGATGGTGGCTCACCGGGCAAATGCCGCAGATGCGCGGCGTGATGCTGGGCATTTCAAAAACCATGCGCCCTTCACAGAATTTTTCAAACCCGCGGAATTCGTTAATATGCAGGTAGGCGTGTTCTACTTTTCCCTTGTCATTCAGGTTGATGGTCACTTTTGCGTGACCTTCGATGCGGGTTACTGGTTCAATTGTGATTTTTTGTGCAACCATCATATACCTCTCATTAATGCCAGTGCAGGTTTTCGTCTTTTAGGACGGGGATTCTGCCCTGCGCCAGTTCACTAAGCACATAGTAGATTGCATCAGCGGACGGTGGGCAGCCTGGCAGGAATATATCCACAGGCACAACATCTTGGACCGCACGCACGCGGGTGGGCTTGCATAGTTCAGGGTCGTCTGGTATCTTTCCTTCTGCGTCCGTGCTTTCTGTTTCGATATATGCTCTTCGCAGTGATTCTTCGATTGAGAAGAAGTTTCTCATTGCAGGCACGCCGCCAAAGACAGCGCAGTCTCCCAGGGCTACCAGGATTTTGCAGCGTGCGCGCATGCGGTGGGCTACCTCTTCGTTACTGGTATTATTGACACCGCCCTCGAGGATACCGACATCCACACCGCTGGCATCTGGCTCTTTGAGATCGGTGATGGGGGTTGCACGTATGTCTGCCAGTTCGGCGATCTTAATGATTCTTTCGTCTATATCCAGCAAGGACATGTGACATCCTGCGCAACCAGCCATCCAGTCGCTTGCTATTTTGGGTTTTGCCATATTACTCTCCTTTTTTCATCAGGGCATCAGTGGGCACAATTCGCACCGATAATCATACAAATTATATCTCAATTATCGATACTGGGCAAGTCCGGGCAGTTAATTGTTTTTGCCAGGCTTCGCCGTTGGCTTTTATTCCCAGTTTCGAGGCGATTTCTTTGAGCACCTCGTTGTTGGATTTAATTTCCTCGGGGGCATCCACCGACTTCTTGGCGGTCTGCAGATAACCTTCCAGGCTGAGATAGTGTCCTTCCTGCTCTGCCCAGGTTTGCACTGGCAAGACCACATCTGCCATCGCAGTAAGCTGAGAAGCGTAGCTAGCTTGCACAGCCAGGAAGGGGGCTTTTTCCAGGCTCTTAATCAGACGCTGGGAAGGATCATCATCTCCCAACACAATGTAGGCTGCCTGATGCCCGTTCAGTGCAAAGGGTTGATCCAGTTTATACTGGGCTGCGGCGAGGCTGTTGGCTTTTCCCTTAACGTTAATCAGCCCGTTGTAATTATCTGAAATTACACCACATAAGCGTGCCAGGTCAAGCAGCGGCTTAACCGCCTCGGCGCTCCCTTGAGCTGTTAAGCCCTTTCCGTAAATGAATACAGGCTGCTCACTTTCAAGGATCATCTTTGCACATTCGATGAGCTGCTCTGATTTGACGCCGGTGGTGGATTCCACTTTCTCTAGTGAAGGCGGCTGAATCTTGACAGTGGCTTTGGCGTTGCCGACTTTTGCAACGGCTGCTAACAACCCTTTGACAAGATCACTCTCGTTGCCTTTTGTTGGCTTGATCACCATATCCGCTAGATCTGCTATGGGGTTGTCCTCGACATCGAGCACAATGAGCTTTGTACCCTTAGGCAAAATCCGCTTGACAAAGAAACCTGCTACTTCGTGTTTGTTAATCAGATCTGCCCCCATGATGACGACGCAGTCGGCATTTTCAAGGGCTGATAGTTTGCCCTCAAAAGGCTTGCCAAGCTCATCGGCAAGCGCTGCCGGGGCGGCAGAGGGGATGCCTTCCTCGGAGCTGGTAACCATGTCGCTTTTGAACCCGTTAGCAAAAATTTCTTTGAACAGATAGAGAGTCTCTGCTGGCATACGGGTGGATACCATTGCGGCGACGCCATCGGACTTTTTGTTGACCAGTGGTTTGAGGTGAGAAACGATTGTGCTGATGGCCTCGTCCCAAGTGGCGGCTTTGAGTTTGCCGTCCTTTTTGACCAGCGGGGTGTTAATGCGTTCTTTTTCTTCAAAGAGCGGTACAAACCTGCCCAGTTTGCAAATGACGCCATGATTGACGGGTGCATCCCAATCGCTTTCGATGCGGACAATCTGGTTGTCGCGAGTCAGGACGTCAATGCCGCAACCCACGCTACAACCAACGCAGATGGTTTTGTTGTGGTTAACCTGGGTATCGCGCCCGCGATATGCGCTCACGCGGTCAATGAGGGCACCTGTGGGGCAGACCTGAACGCAGGTGCCACAGGAAATACAGGTGCTTTCGCCTAAGGGGGTGCCCAAATCAGCAACCAGAACACTTTGGGCGCCGCGCTCTTCAAAACCGAGTGTGAAGTTGCCCACCAGTTCGCCGCAGGCTCTTACACACCGGCGACAAAGGATACATCGGTTGTGGTCAAGCACAAAGTAGGGATGGGTTGCGTCCACGGTGTAAGGCTGCCAGTTAGGCTGCAGAGGCCAGTGGGTCATTCCCTCGCCATAGGCGGCATTTTGGAGTTCGCAGTCGCCGCCTGTTACCACGCAATAGGGGCAGAAGTGATTGCGTTCGCTGAATAGCATGGTAAGCACAAATTTGCGCGAGGCGCGTAGCTTTTCCGAGTCGGTGCGCACGACCATATTGTTAGCTGCCGGCAGTGTACAGGATGGCTGCAAGCCGCGCATTCCCTCGACCTCTACCAGGCAGAGGCGGCAGCCGCCATACGGGGTAAGATGTGGATGGTCGCAGAGCGTGGGTATAAAAACCCCCGCTTTTTCTGCTGCGCGCAACACGGTAGTCCCTTCGGGGACTTCTATTGTTTTTCCGTCAATTGTTATATGGACCATTATAATTTCTCCATCGGTGCAATTTACTTATAGAAAGATTCCGTTCATACTTTGCGCCCGCTCATGGGGCAAACGCCTGTAGGACATACTTTCAAGCGGATGTGGGTTTCAACCTCAGCGCGAAAATGATTGAGGATATCACGGACTGGCGTGCCAGCTGTCTGTCCCAGACCACAGTTGGATAACTCGGTCAGGTTCTCGCTGAGCATTTTCAAATCGTCAATGTCGCGCATCAGGGCTGTGCCTTCGGAAATATTGGTGAGGATGTCGTAAGCGCGCTGTGTGCCAATGCGGCAGGGGCTGCACTTTCCACAGCTTTCAAAGCGGAAGAAATTCACCAGTACCCTGGCGAGGTCAACCACGCAGGTATCTTCATCGCAAATCAGCAAAGCGCCCGAACCCAGCGAAACACCCGCATTGCGGTATGAGTCGAAATCCATGGGGGTATCCTGCAGACTTGCGGGGATGATTGAGCCGCTAGAACCGCCTGTCTGCGCCAGCTTAAAACTGGCGCCGTTTTTCATGCCTTTGCCATATATTGCAATGATTTCGCGCAGGGTAATACCCATTGGTACTTCGATCAAGCCGGTTACATTCACGTTGCCAAGAATTGTGAACACCTTTGTTCCCGGGCTGCTCTTAGTGCCGAATTTTGAAAACCAGCCTGCACCATTGCGTAGAATGGCGGGCACATTGGCAAGAGTTTCAACGTTGTTGACCAATGTTGGTTGGTTCCATAGACCGTTGGTGGTGGGATATGGCGGGCGGGCGCGGGGTTCGCCGCGTTTCCCTTCTATTGATTCGAGTAAGGCAGTTTCTTCGCCACAGATGTAGGCGCCTGCACCGCTATGAACATGCAGATGGAAGCTGAAATCCGACCCAAAAATATTTTTTCCCAACATACCCATACGTTCCGCTTCGTGAATGGCGTTGAGCAGGCGCTCCTGTGCCAGCCCATACTCGCCGCGAACGTAAATATAACCCTCAGATGCTCCGATGGCATACGCAGCGATAGTCATGGCTTCGAGGATGTTGAAGGGGTCGCCCTCCAGGATGAGACGATCTTTGAACGTGCCAGGTTCGCTTTCATCTGCGTTACAGACGACGTATTTTTTCTTGCCAGATGCTTTTGCAACAAAACGCCATTTGGTGCCGGTTGGAAAACCAGCACCTCCACGACCGCGCAAACCGGATTTTTCGATTTCCTCAATCACCTCAGCGGGGGTCATGGAACTGAGCGCCTTGCCCAGAGCCTGATAGCCATCATGCACAATGTAGTCTTCAATGCTGGTTGGGTCAACAATCCCAGCCCGACCAGTAACGATTTTTTGCTCTGCTGGCAGGGTGTCCTTTCGTGCAGAAAGCCAGGCAATACGTCCGGAGAGTTCCTTGACTGGCGCCTGGAAACATGTGGCGATGCGGCCTTTGTACAGGTGTTCCTCTACCAAATAATGAACATCTTCGGGTTTGACGGGACCATAAATGACAGCTTCCGGATAGACGATGACCAGGGGAACAGCATCATGCCGCCCAATATCTCCTACCATAGATAGTGAAATTTCGTCTTCCAGTTTGAACGCCCGGATTTCCTCCTGAAGGCGTTGGTATACTTCTTGAGCGCCGCTCTGCATACTTTTTGCGTCGCTGGATACTAACACCATTGAACGATAGGCTTTCATGATCACCTCGTCTATTTGTAGCGCGCCAGTATTTCGCGCAATTGATCAGGGGTAACATTGCCAAAGACATCGTTATCAATGACAATCACTGGCCCGACGCCGCATACCCCCAGACAGCTTGTGGTGATGAGTGTCCATTTGCCGTCAGGGGTTGTTTCGCCGTTTTGGATATTGAGCTCTTCGCGCAGTGCGTTCCACACCTCTCTTCCGCCTGCTACATGACAGGGCGCACTCTCGCAGAACTGAATGACGTGCCTGCCGCGGGGTTTGGTAGAAAGCATGTGGTAGAAAGTAGCTACGGAAAACAGCTGACTTTTTGGGACTTTCATCTGTCGGCTGATTTCTTCGAGGGCCTCGCCAGGCAGATAGCCGACCTTGCGATTCACCTCGTTTAAAATGGGGATAAGCTCGTCCTTTGAGGTTCCATAACGTTTTACTGCTTCATGGACTGCCTGGACAATGACTTTTCCGTTCTTTTTATGATCTTCGGCCATACATCTCCTCCAGGTTTTAAGGGTTACTTGATCATCACAGCGTTAAAATTGCATACTTGTGCACAAATCCCGCAGCGGATGCAGATATCCGGATCAATGTAATGTGTTTGCCGACGCTCGCCAGAGATAGCATTTACAGGGCAGTTGCGGGCGCAAACGGTACACCCGGTGCAGGCATCTTTTGATATCTCGTAGCTGATTAAATCTCGACAGACTTTCGCCGGGCATCGCTTTTCGTAGATGTGCGCCTCGTATTCATGTCTGAAGTGCTTGAGAATGGAAACGACTGGGTTGGGAGCGCCTTGGCCAAGACCACACAGGCTGGCAGAGCGAATATTCTCACAGAGTTCTTCCAGAAGCTCAATGTCTCCATGTCTTCCCTGCCCCTTGCAGATGCGCTCCAGCGTTTCGAGCAAACGGCGTGTTCCAACGCGGCAAGGCACACATTTGCCGCAGCTTTCGTCTTGGGTGAATTCCATGAAGTAGCGCGCAATATCCACCATACAGGTTTCGTCATCCAGAACGATCAACCCGCCAGAGCCCATCAGCCCACCGACGCTCAGAAGGGATTCGTAGTCAATTGGCACATCCAGGTATTTTTCAGGGAGACAAGCGCCCATTGGCCCGCCAATTTGAACAGCTTTGAAACCTTTGTTATCCTTGATGCCTCCGCCGATATCATAGATGATTTCGCGCAGGGTAATCCCCAGTGGGACTTCGATTAAGCCAGTGTTATTGAGATCCCCTGCCAGTGCAAAGGTTTTGGTGCCTTTGCTTTTTTCGGTGCCCATGCTGGCAAACCAATCTGCGCCGCGCAGGATGATTTGGGGGACATTGGCGTAGGATTCTACGTTATTGTTGTTGGTGGGTTTATTCCAAAGACCTTTGACCGTGGGGAAGGGTGGGCGTGGGCGAGGTTCGCCGCGCTTACCTTCAATGGAAGCTATCAGAGCTGTTTCTTCACCGCAAACAAACGCACCTGCACCCATGCGCACTTCAAGATCAAACGAAAAACCGCTGTTGAGAATATTTTCGCCCAAAAAGCCAAACTCTCTTGCCTGTTGAATGGCAATATTGAGGGTCTTGACAGCAATTGGGTATTCGGCACGGCAGTAGATGTAGCCGCGGCTGGCGCCAATGGCATAGGCAGCAATGATCATTCCTTCGAGTACGCTGTGGGGGTCGCCTTCCAAAACGCGGCGGTTCATGAAGGCACCAGGATCGCCTTCATCAGCATTGCAGGTCAGGTATTTCGGGGTTTCCTGACTGGCGCGCGCCAGCTGCCATTTGTGACCCACCGGGAATCCAGCACCGCCTCGCCCGCGCAGACCGGAGCGTTTGATGTGCTCAATGACATCTTCGGGGCTCATTTCGGTCAGCACCTTTGCTAACGCAAGATAGCCGTCCTCTGAAATGTAATCTTCGATGTTGTTGGGGTCTATTTTGCCGCAGTTACGTAGCACAACGCGCACTTCTTTGGGTTTTGGGGGTCCAAGTTCCTCATCGACGACGACTGGTTTTTGCTCAACAAATTTTTGGACGATGCGCCCCTTAAGAAAATGTTCGTGCACCAGATAAGGGATGTCATTGGTTGTCAGATTGACGTAGTGAACACCCTCCGGGTATACCATGATGTCTGGGCCATAGGCATAGGGGTCACCAATGCGTGAGGTCTCAAGAACTTGCACTTCGTCTATCAAACCCTGTGCAACCAGTTCATCATGCAGGTGGTCAACAATGTCATGCGCGCCCCGCTTCAGACATTCCGGGTCCACCGAAACCAGTATGTGAGATCTAAAAAATGCCATGTTACACCTATCATACGGCTCTTCAGCCGTCTGTTACCTAAAAACAAGATTGTTCACACGAAGAAATATCAGCTGCTAATATTACGAATAATATCCAGATCACTCAATTACGTACTCTTTGACAGCCTGCCCACCCTGAACATGTTCTTTCATGATTCTACGTGCAATGTCAGGGGTTACTTTGCCATAGGTGACCTTTGGTGCTGAACCAATCACCACCTGAACGATAGGTTCCCATGAATCCCAGCCAATGTTGCCCGTTTGCCGTACAATGATGTCGGTCAGATTCTCTTTTTCGATGTAGTCCAGAATAGCTTTCAGCGTTTCGCGTGCTCCTGCTGCAATTCCCACTGTTCCCATGCCTACAATAATTTCTTTTTGACCACCAGTGGTCTTTGCCTCGCGCTTTTGCAGGGCTTCTTCGCGGATGCGTTTCAGGTCTTCTAGTGATTTTACTTTATCCATGGTGTGCTCCGTATTATAAATTTAGAATTTTTGATTGCTCTAGTTTTTACTTATAGCTTGCCGAATGCCTTCCTCAAGGTACTGGCGAATAAAACCCAGCACAGATGGCTCGGATAATGGAATTCCATCTAACTCAGCCTTGATAGGGGCATCATCAAAGACAAATTCATGATGATTATGGGTGTATTTAAAAACCCAGTGAATTTCGGGAGAACCAATAACCAAACCAAGAAATGTACCCGTCAAATCCCCAAGCGGCATACGATCAATGTGGCTGTGCTGAAAACAAACTTCGACGCTGGTGCCTTTGCCTGGCTCGGATTTTATTGTCAGGTAGCCGTTACAGGCTTCCGCGGCGGCTTTAAGCAAGGGGATACCTAGCCCCACTTTTCTGGTGGTGCGGCTGGTAACAAATGGATCCACTACTCTGGATACCATTTCCTGACTCATCCCTTTGCCATCATCTGTGATTATCATTTTTAGATAGTCGGCAATTGTGTTTTCTTCAACAATGATTGTGATGTTTTTTGCATTGGCAGCAATGCTGTTTTCTGCAATATCTAAGAGGTGTAGCGCCAGCTCTTTCAAGATTGCTTATCTCGCTTGATCCGCCTCCTGGATGGCGCGGATGATTTGAGGGAACTTGTTTGGGCGCACACGCCCATGGCTTTCTTCGTCCACAACAACAACTGGCGCTTGGCTGCAAGCTCCGACACAGCGGCACACCTCGAGGGTGATGCTCCCATCGGGGGTGGTTTGCCCTGGGTCAACACCCAGAATCTGCTTCGCTTTTTCGATAAGCTGAGGGGCGCCGCCGACATAGCAGGCTGTACCCATGCAGAACTTGATAGTATGACGTCCGCGTGGGTAGGTGGTAAAGAAAGAATAGAAGGAAACCACGCCATGCACAAGACTTTGTGGGACGCGCAGTTTCTTTGCCACATAAGCCTGCATGGGTTCGGATACATAACCGATTTTGCTCTGAAGTTCGTTGAGGATAACCATTGTTGCGCCTGGAAGGTCTTTATTCTCTTCCAGAATTTGGTCAATCATCTTTTTGGTCTCTGGCACCAGCAGAGGGTTATTTTTCTCAAGAGTTTCTGATTTGATTGCCATGTTGTCTGCCTATAAATAAGGTATGAATTGTAGAATTAGATTGTCTTTGCGTACAGTTTAATTGACCTTTGGAGAACTGGTCAATGTCCAAATGTCATGATTATAACAGCAAGTTGTCTGTTTTATCTTCTATTACGGCTGTATAACGTGAATTTCTCTTCCTCCCTGTTTGTTAAATGCCATCCGCAATTCGCCGATTGTGGGGTTTTGGATATGGAATTCGTTTGCGCCAACGATTTCGTGCAAATAGTGGGCATCGCCTCCCTGGATGAGCGGCATCCCTTTGACGGGAGGGTATCTCGTGCATATCTCCTCAGGAGTGGTATGGCGGGATATTTCCATGGCATCAAAATGCACATCCTGTGGAAGCAGCCCCAAAACCGGCAAGAGACCGTATGCTTGGCGGTCAATGTGAGAGGGGATGAAGAGTCCTCCCAAAGACGCAACCAGTTCAGCGGCTTCTTTGAGCGTCAGACTGGAAGAGGCGGCCAGGAGTTGTGTTTCGGAGCGTATGTAGTCTCCTGTTTCATCCACAACGAATTGTTCGCCGAAAAAATCGGGATTATTTTTTATGGGGGGTAAGGTTTCTGCAACAAGGGAATGCCATTTTTCAGCGCTTTCGATGTTATCAAACAGACAGAGGATGTGGACTTCCTCACGGGTTTGTAACTCCATCCCCGGCAGGACGTGCACGTTGCTGCCCTGTGCGGCTTTGATAACAGCCAGCGCATTGGCGGTGGAGTTGTGATCTGTAATAGCGATCAGATTGATACCGTTGGCGATTGCCTGCTGGACAATCAGCGGCGGAATCATGGTGATATCCCCACATGGTGAAAGGACGGTATGGATGTGTAACTCAGCTTTGAAGATATCCAAAGAACGTTCTCTTACGAGGATGCGGAGGCTATCCGTTTTTAATGCCTAGTTCCCAGAGCTTTCCCACGATAGAAAAGGTGGGTTCAGGCGTAAGAAGGATAATAATATTTTCCTCACGCGCTTTTTGGGTGGTTTCGTCGTCTGGAATGGCGTTTTCTGTGATGACAATGGCGCAAAGGTCTAACAGAGCTGCAACAGCTACGATGTTGGAGTGTGCCTGGAGCGTGACCCATATATTTTGTTGTTTCGCCCCAGCGATGACACAGCTTAGCAGGTCGGAAGCATATCCACCACTGGGTGTCATCTGTGAGAAATCTTTGCCGCCGTCTGTCAGAACTTTCAGGTTGAGTTTTTCGATGATTTGAGCAAGGTTCATTAAAGGCTTCTCCTTATGAAGTGGATGAACGTCCCTCACCAACGACTTCTTTTTCCTGAAGGAATAATTTCATGCTCAATCGTGTGCCCTTCCCCCAGGCAGATTCCAGTTTCATGTTGTCTACGCAGCGTGAAATGTTAACCAGCCCCATGCCCGCCCCAAATCCCAGTTCGCGGACTTTTTCGCTGGCAGTGGAATACCCCGGTTTTAGTGCCAATTCAATATCTTTAATACCAGGTCCATCATCATAAGCATCTATGGAAATTTTGTTGGGTTCTATCTCGGCGCGTATCACCCCGCCATTGGTGGTATGGATAATCAGATTCATCTCTGCCTCATAGACAGCGATACCGCATTTGCGAGCCAGTTGGGGGGATGCGCCCAGACGCAGAAGCGCCCGCTTGATATGGCTGGATGCCTGCCCGCCTCTGAGAAAATCGCCTTGTTTGATGTTGTAGCGCAGGATGAGACTTGTGCGATCGGATTCGATATCTTCAAAGAGATGGCTGGCGCGATAGGTGCGTAGCTCCTCAGCTTGAATCTCTCTTTGCAGGGCTTTTAACAGCCCGCGGGTAATATCGCCTTTGGTGATGATCCCCACCATTTTGGCGTCATTATCAACTACCACCAGACGCCCCAGACCAGTACTGACAAAAATCTTTAATGCTTCCACCACCTGATCGGAATCCCGCACTGTGATGGGTTTGGTGGACATATATTTTCCTACCGGGGATTCCATATCTGAGTGGATGAGAGCATGTATCAGGTCTTCGATACTAAGGACACCCACCAGGCTGCCATTCGAAATGACGGGAGCGCCTGATATTCTGTCCTGTCTAAAGAAGTCAAGCACTTCGCCCATTTTCATTTCGGGAGAGAGTGACTTGACGTTCTTTGTCATCACCTCGCCGACTTTAAGCTCGTAGGATAGTTCCTCGACGCGGGTGATGTTTTCTGCTACCTGATCATCAATGATGATGCCCTTGACTGCACTGTTCTCAGACATATTGTACGTTTATCGCTCGCAATCGCATGGGGATTGATCGGACATTGGGCGTTCCAGGCTGTTCAGTCCTGCCTGAAAGAGGCGCCCGCAAAGCTCAAACATTCCATAGGGAGACGAAATGAGCGGAATACATTCTTCGGTTGCCAGTTCAATAGTTTCCTCAGGAGGAATTTTCCCTCTGACGAGGACAATGGCGGCTACGTCTGCCATCTGTGCTGTGCGCACAACTTGAGGGTTACACAGCCCGGTCAGCAGGACAGCTTCGGGTTGGATTGAGGCAAGCACGTCGCTCATTAAGTCCGCGCCGCATCCCCCTTTTACCTCTCGGCCGAGATCAACGCATTTGCTGAGCAGGTTACCTTCGACAATGCTTATGATTTCATTGACTTTCATGATTTTATGCCCGCTTGATATAAGATTTATTCAGCGAGATACGCTGCTGATATATTGTACCTTGTTTTTTATGTTAAAATGGGACTTATTTTGCTATGGTGAACCAATGAAAACAACGATACAACCGGTCAAAGGGACACGGGATTTTTACCCCGAAAAGATGGCTGTTCGCACATGGCTGTATGCAAAAGCTCGCCAGGTTTCAGAGTTATATGGCTATCAGGAGTGGGAAGGGCCTTTTTTAGAGCGTATTGACCTTTACGCTGCCAAATCGGGTGAAGAGCTTGTCAAAGAACAGGCTTTTGTCTTTACCGATCGGGGCGGTGATTTTATCACACTGCGCCCGGAGTTGACTCCTACGCTTGCCAGGATGGTGGCGCAGCGGCAAAGGGATCTGATATATCCGTTGCGCTGGTGGTCGTTTGGTCCCTTCTGGCGCTATGAGCGTCCGCAGAAAGGACGCACGCGCGAGTTTTTTCAGTGGAACATTGACCTGATAGGGGTTGATACTCCTGAAGCAGATGCAGAGCTGATTGCTGTGGCTGCCAGCTTTTTGGAGAGCGTGGGGCTGACGCCCGATCAGGTTCACATTCTGGTGAACAACCGCCGTCTGGTGGATGCCTTTTTGGGTGAGCTTGGCATTCCTGAAGACATGCGCCGCAAGGTGTTTCAATTGATTGATCGACAAGACAAGCTTGCTGCGGACGAATGGGCTGATTATGCGCGAGAGATTGGCTTGACCGATGCACAGTTGATGGAGATGAAGCGGATTCTCTCCAATCAGGACGGCTGGAAACTTTCCGAAGAACTGCTGCGGGTGTTTGCGGTTTTGGATGCCATGAATCTTTCTGGTTATGTGCGCTATGACCCAAAAATTGTGCGGGGACTGGACTATTATACGGGCACTGTGTTTGAGGCGCGTTCGGTTGGTCAAGAGGGACGCGCTGTGTTGGGGGGCGGGCGCTATGATAATCTGGTGGCTGACGTGGGCGGCGAACCGCTTTCGGGTGTCGGTTTTGCGATGGGGGATGTGATGATTGGTGTTGTTCTTGAAAGTGAAGGGCTTTTGCCAGCCAATCTGTTAGTGCCAGCACCTGTTCTGGTGACGGTTTTTGATGAGACGCAGATTGCCGATTCATTCTCACTGGCGGCTGAACTACGCCGTCAGGGGATGAAAGTTATTTGTTATCCTGAAGCTGCAAAATTACCGAAGCAGTTGAAATACGCCGACCGTGTTGGTTGCAGATTTGTCGTTATCGTAGGGCCTGACGAGAAAGCGAATGGACAAATAACAGTCAAGGACTTGTTTGAAAGGTCGCAGATTACGCTGAATCTGGCAGAGGCGGGGGATCACATCCGCCGGAAACTTGCCAGCGTTGCTGCAGTGTGATACAATTTTGCCTGCACGGTGGCTGTAGCTCAATGGCAGAGCACTTGACTGTGGATCAAGTGGTTGTGGGTTCGACCCCCATCAGCCACCCAGAAATGGATTGTGTATCCCCATCAATCCATTTTTCTTTTAAGCTTGTACAAGCGTTATTTTTGGAGGGGGGTTTCTGATATACTTTTCTTATAAAAATCATCAAAAATATCAGTGTGAGTGGGAGTTATTATGCCAGTCAGAGTGGTTACAGACAGCACGTGTGATTTGCCCAAAGAAGTGATTGAAAAGCTTGGGGTGACGGTTGTTCCGTGTTATATCAACATGGATAATGTCAGCTATGAGGATGGGGTAAATATTACCCGAAAAGAATTTTACGAGAGACTGCCACATTGTAAAACATTTCCCACCACCTCTGCACCGGGGATTGATACCTTTGTTCAGACATACCGCCGTCTGTTAGTGGAGGAAGGCAGTGAGGTTGTCTCAATTCACATTGCCAACGCGCTGAGCAATGTGGGAAATATCGCCCGTCTGGCGGCTCAAAGCGATGAGAAGCTCAAAGTTTCTGTGGTTGATTCTGGGCAGATTACGTTGGGGGTCGGTCTGATTGTTGAAGCTGCCGCTATCGCAGCCAGGGCTGGAGAAACGTTAAAAGGTATTTTGAGTCTGGTTCAAGAGAAGATAAAAAAAGTATATTCGTATGCTTCGCTGGACACACTTGAATTTTTACGCCGCGGCGGGCGCATGTCTCATGTGCAGTACCACATCACTTCTCTTTTGGATATCAAGCCTATTCTTACGATGCATGCCGGGCACAGCGGTATGGAGCTTGCCAGGACTCGAAAACGTTCCTGGGAGAAAATGATGGGCATGGTAAAAGCTCTTGGGCAGTTGAGCAGGCTCGAGATGGTGCATACCAACGCGCCTGATACGGCAAAATCTCTGTATCAGGCGGCAAGCCACCTTTTTCCGGGAAGCGCTACCCCCATATTTGCAGAGGTTTCTCCGGTGATTGGTGCGCATGTTGGTCCTGGTGCGGTTGGTTTTGTGTGTGAGGTTAAATAGCTATGACTTTTTCGGAGGTACACAACATGAAACTTGCAAAAACGATTGCACTGCTTGGGACATTGCTGATGGGGGCGGTCATTTTATATGCGTTTGTGGTGGGTGATTTTTCGGCAGAGGGTGCCAGGCTGCTCTCTATGCCGTGGGGAGTTGTCTCTCTTGTCGACCTCTATGTGGGGTTTGTTCTGTTTTCTATCTGGATTGTTTTTCGCGAAAACTCTTTGTGGCGTTCGGTTGTTTGGGTGGTTTTGATGATGACGCTTGGGTTTTTTGCGGGCAGTCTGTATACGTTTCTGGCTTTACAACAAAGTGGCGGAGATTGGCGCAAGTTCTGGCTTGGAAAACGCTGGTCGTCATTGGGAGGATGACATGGTTTTGCAAATATTGAAAGTGGTAGCGGCCGTTGGGACAATTGCCACGGGGATATATGCAATTGTGCGCCCCTCTGCGGCGCAGCAATTTACTGGCTTGTTTTACACATCTGGTAGAGGGGTTACAGAGATCCGATCTGTTTTAGGAGGGTTGTTTGTCGCGCTTGGTGTGGTGCCCGTGGTTATGAATCAACCCGCTATGTACCTGATGTTGGGGATAGCATATCTTGCGATTGCTGCGGTTCGTCTGGTCTCAATGTTTGTGGATAAATCGGTGGTGCAATCAAACGTTATCAGCCTGGCAGTGGAGATCGTGTTTGGGGTGATTCTGGTGTTATAGGCAGACATTGCTGAAAGCGACGCTTGCTAATTGTGTTGCCAGGACGGCGAAGTCAACCCGATTTGCCTGATTGACTTGCTCAACAAGCGGGGCGGGGAGAGCTTGATTGCCATTCAAAGCACCAGCCAGCGCAGCAGCCATTGCGGCGATGGTATCGGTGTCGTTGCCGATGTTGGTGCCGCCTATGGCGCACTGTAGTGCATTGCCAGAGGTGAAGGCAAAGATGCCAATTGCTGCAGGGACAGATTCGACCATATAGACTGAGTTGCCCACACTGGCTTCAAGGCGGCGCAGGGCGTCTTCTAGTGAATGGGCAAGCTGAACTTCTTGCAGGGCAATTTCAATACGGCGATATACGCTTGGTCCAGCTACCCGGCGCCCTTGCTGGCTTCCAAGAGCTTCGCCTAACTTTGCACCTTCCAGGCAGGCATCAAGCACTTTTGCGACGTCAGCATTGGGGAGGAGCGCTGCGGCGCAACCAGCCGCAATCGCGCCAGCGCCAGCCGCAGCGATGTGCGTATCGTGTGTGGGTTGACAGGTTACCCAAGCAGTTTGAACGGCAGCTTCGATATCGCCGGGGTGGATTAGCCCGGCAGGCGCAACACGCATGGCGGCGCCGTTGGTAACCCCCATACTGGTCATTTTACGATTGGATTTTCCTACTACGCCGATGTGGTCAATGCTCTCGCCGCGGGCAATAGCCTCCAACAACGGGCGGGTGGTGGGTCCCATCTGATCGCGGTAAAAGGAGTGTGTTGCCCAGTCAAGTAGCCGATTGACCCATCCCTTGACAGTTATCTTCCCTTGTGTGGCAATCAACTCTTCGGCAAGCGCAATCATTTGGCTGGTATCGTCCGTGAAATACCCGGCGACGCCATCCCCGCGGTAAGAGAAGGTGTCTATGGGCGGCGGAATGAGGTGATCAAGCAGCCCGCCATGTTCGGCGATGATTTCGTCAATCTGGTGCTGCTCAGTGGCAGAACCCATCGCGTCTCCAATGGCGGCTGCCAGCAGACTGCCGAGGATGCGATCTTTGAGGAGGCTGAGTGATATGGAGTTATTCATAGAGAGTGGTCTCCTTTGAAAAAGATTGGTTAGAAATAACGGGAGTATAAGAGCTTGGGTTACAGGGAGAGACCGCTGAACACATCCGATAGCGCCGCGCTCAGGGTTGGACGGGCATGAATGCAGCGCTGAATGTCATCAACAGCATGTCCGTATGTCTGGGCAAAGACCATCTCTGGCAACAACTCGGAGACATCTTTGCCGATGAGATGGGCTCCGAGGATCTTTCCACTGTGGGCATCGGAAATGATCTTGACAAACCCCTCATCTTCGCCAAGCGTAACAGCTTTGCTGTTGAAAGCCAGGTTCATCTTTGAAACTTTGATGGTGTGCCCACGTTCCCGTGCTTGGCGTTCGGTCATACCAAACGATGCAATTTGGGGCAGGCAGTATGTGGCTTTGGGCAGCATTTCGTAATCCAGAGGAGAGGGCGTTTCTCCGCAGATCGCTTTGGCACAGATATTACCCATTGCGGTAGCAGAAGCAGCAAGCATGAGCTTTCCATTGACATCTCCCACTGCCCAGATATGCGGAATATTGCTCTCGAATCTTTCATCGGTTTGGATGGCGCCGTTTTCATTCAGACAAATGCCGATTTCTTCCAGTCCGATTGAGCGGCTGTTGTGCTCAAAACTGACGGCTTCCAAGACCTGGTCAACGGTAATTCGTGTCTGTTGACCATTGCGGGATAACAATACTTCGATTTCATTGGGTTTTTTGATAATCTGTTGGACAGTGCTTTCTGTGAAGATCTGCATCCCGTTGCGGGTGAAAGCAGATGTCAGCGCTGCACTAATTTCTTCATCCTCATAAGGTACAAGACGTGATAGCATTTCGACAATGGTAACCTCGACACCATAGGCATTCCACAACGAGGCGATTTCAACCCCCAGTGCTCCACCACCAACAATGAGCGCGCGTCTGGGCAGAACCGGCTGGAGCACGGCTTCGCGGTAGGTAATAATTTGTTTGGCATCAGTCTCGATTCCCGGAACATTCTTGGGACTGGCACCGGTGGCGATAACGATGTCTACAGCTTTCACCTCGATTTTATTCCCTTGCCAGCTTTGAATCTGGATAATATTTTTAGAGAGCAGGAAAGCAACACCTGGCAAGATGGTAATATGGTGGTTCTTGAGCAGTGTTTGGAGGTTGGCTGAAAGTTGGTTGGCAACCTGTCGGCTGTGCTTAACTGCCATTGCAAAACTGAAGTCAATACAGTCAGCGCGGATGCCGAGTTGTTCGCGGTGATGGCGTAGAATAAGGGCTATTTCGGCGTTGCGCAGGAGTGCTTTTGTTGGTATGGCGCCCATATTGATGTATATTCCGCCAAGTGCTTCGCGCTCAACGATGGCAACCCTTTTGCCTAACCGCGAACAATGCAACGCTGCGGACACCCCGCCAGGACCTGAGCCAATTACCACGATGTCGTAACTTTGCATGGTGCCTCTTTTGAACAGGATTTTAATGCGTTCTATGGGTGAATGGGCATCATTCTTGCATCTAGTTATACCAGCTTTTGCTGAGAAATTTTTAAGGAAAGTAGAGAGATGCCATGAAAAAATCTGCTTATCTTCTTTGTGCGGTTTTTATGTTGTTTGTGGCGGTAACGGCTGGTTGTACGCGCACCGCGTCCAAAACGCCTATTGCCTCTGAGATACCGCCTTCAATTCCTACCGCGACTTTTGAGATTCCGAAAGTTGTCATCAGCACGCAGACGCCTGTTGTGCCGCATTCGGCTCCGACGATTGCTGAATTGCCAACTGCAACCCATGAGGCAGAACATGCGCAGGGAACACCGGAAGGGGAACAAGCGGAGGTAACACTGGAAGCAGAACATGCGACGGAAGAAACGCATGGTCAGGGAACAGATACCCCCACACAAGAGGGTGAGACGCCTGATCTGGAAAAGACGGTGGATAGCATGATGCATCAGGCAACGCCGACCTGGGCTTTGACGCCTATGGTGACACAGACTGTGACAGCGGCGCCAGGCTCACCGGCTGCTTCCACGCCGGGGAGTGTGCCGACATTTACCCCCCCGCCGGCATTTCAGGGGGTGCCTGGTATGGCAACGATAGGCATTGTTGCGGTCAAGCGAGATGAATCTGTCACCGTTCAGGCAAATGAATTCCCAGCAAACCAGCAATATATAGTGTTTATGGGGTATCAGGGAACGCGCGGTGTGAATGGTATCAGCGTAGGCACATTCAACACAGGCGCGGGCGGCACGTTTACCGAGACTTTCAAAATACCGGTGTCGCTCAAGGGCAACGCGGTGATTGATATACGGGTTGTGTTTGAAGACGGCAAATATGCCTATAACTTCTTCTATAACACGTCCACGTAGAACAGCTATTGCTTTGATATTATACCGGTCTCTTCGAGGAAGGCGATAACTTTCTGTGCCAAAACAGCAGTGTCGCCTTCATGTATTGTTAAGTCGCTTTGCTTTTTTGTCTGACCACCCTGAATCAGGGATTTGAGACGTTCGGAAGCGGATAGATTTTTTTCAGGTGGAGGCTGGTACTTTACGCGTGGTCGGGGGTAGCCAATCATGGAAATTTGTGTCAGCGCGGAGGGGATAGCTTTCTCGTCAACGGGGATGGTCTTGATGGAAGCGTCTGTGACATGCAGGCGCTTTTTCATGGCAACATACTGTGGTTGCTGGGCGAATCTGGCAATGGTGATCAACGCTGGGCATGGGCATGTTATCAATTCGCGATCTCCATGATCACATACGCTTCTGGCTTGTATCGTGTCATTATGAATTTCAACATGTTCTGCTCGAGTGATTTGAGGCAGGCCAAGGTGTTCAGCAAGAAAAGGGCCAAAAGAACGGTCCATGATGTCTTGCCAGATTTCGCCGCAAAGGATGAGGCTGAAGCTGATTTGTTTGAGCTGTTCGGCGATGAGCAGGCTGGTGTTCCAGGTATCAAGGCGGTCTTCTTCAGATACCAGAAGGTGAATGGCATTGGTTGCCCCGCGTGCCACGCAATACCTCAAGTCGTCTTTTGCTGCGGCGCTTGCAGCACAAATGACCGTAAGGGTTGTTTGGTGTGTCTTTTGTAGCTGTAGGGCAATTTCGAGGGCAGCTAAATCGGAAGGCTCTATGGTGAGCAGATGCTCCTCATCAGCCTGCGGACAAACGGCTTTTTCATTTGCAGACAGTTGTAGAGACGCTAGCGGGTCAAAAACTTGATGAATACAGACGATGATATTGCGCATAGCCATTATATCTTTATCTTTTATTAATCTCTTTTCAGCTTTTGAAGGCGGTCGATTATCTCAGGCAGAATCTGACGCAAGTCTCCCACAATTCCCAATTTGCTATGGGTAAAAATGGGGGCTTTACGGTCGATATTGACGGCAACAATTGTGCTGGCTGGGTTGATCCCCTGTATATGGTAATATGCTCCTGATATACCCAATGCAATATAGACATCTGGTTTAACGTTTTTGCCGGTTTGCCCGATGACACGCTCGCGCCGAACCAAGCCCTGATCCAATAACGGGCGTGTACCGGCGATGGGGGCTTGCAGAAGGTCAGCAAGGCTCTCCACCGTTTGCCAGCAGTCGGATTCTGCTACACCTCTTCCAGCGCCAATGATCACACTGGCTTCGCGAATATCTATGCTGCGTGGATCTCCCTTGGTTCTTTCCAGCATGGATGTACGAATATCATCAGGGCTGATATGCGGGGTAAAGGTCTTCACCTGGATAGGGCTATATTCAGAAGGCGGTTGGATTCCGATTGCGCCTGGAAGCAGCATGGCAAAAGCAGGGGTTTGTTCGCAGGCGAAGGTCGTATAAAACTGTCCATAGTGAGTCGGTTTGACAAAAACAAACCCTCGTTGGTTATCGCCCAGACTGATTCTGACGCAGTTACTTACCAGCGGGGCTTTGAGACGGGCACACAAGCGGGGGATGAAGTCCTGGCTGGTTAAGGTGGCGCTGGCAATAAACAGAGAAGGCATATATTGTTCAATGAGCTGCGAGAGCGCGATGACGTAGCCGTCTGTTGAGAAAGTTGTCAAAAGAGGATGTTCAACTGAGATGAGGCTTTGAATGGGCTGTTTTTCAAGTACCGCGTCTAAGTCGGCGCAGGGTGTGCCGATGGTGATGACTACAAGATTGCTTGCTGTTTGTCTGGCGACCCGTGCCCCTTCCTGGATGGCTTCCAGCGAGCCATCCAGCCAGCGGTTTGTGGTATATTCAGCAAAAACGAAGATGTCTCCAAGTGTCAACTTTTGCTCCAGTACGGTGATTGAGTAAGAAAGATTATATTTCTCTTGAAACCCGCCCGGCGTCTGCCATGGCGTCCAGTGCTTTGCGCGGCTCGAGGCAGTCACCAATCAGGTGAATGGAAGGAATTACACCCTCCAGCCCATGCATCCACTCACGGACAGGTTGCATGCGGAGATGAACAATGACATTATCAACTTCAAGGAATTTATCTTCCAATTCACCAATGCGCACGGAGGTTGTACAGGGATGTTGTTCTCCAGTTTTGCTGATCACAACGCCGTTTTCCTCAATGGATTTCAGCATCTGAAAGGGTAGAAATTCTATTTTGTCGCGGGCAAAACTCATCAAGACGTAGCGACCGGTGAAGCTGTTCTTGTCCTGGGCAATTGCAGACCAGGGGTCTTCCCAAGCCTGGGTTTGTGCGCCAGAGATGAGATACACCTTCTTGTCCTGATCAGCCAGCCATTCGGCGCATTCAATGGTCTGGGTGTCGTTTCCTACCAGCAGTACGCGATGACCGGTTTGTGTTTTTCCTGAGAGTGTGTCATAAACATTGCTGACAATGGGGCGGCTGTAGCCGTTGAGGTGTTTTGGTATTTCAGGGAAAGCACCGGTGGCGGCGATCAGAACATCTGGGGCAAATTGCCGGACGGCCTCCGAACTGGCTGGCTGGTTAAGGGAGACCCGCACACCTACTTTTGGCAGTTGTGTTATCAACCAACGGATAAAGTCGCCAAATTCCTCGCGACGGGGTGGTAAAGCGGCAAGCAGCGCTGCACCGCCCAGGCGATCGCTTTTTTCCCATAGGGTCACTTCATGTCCACGCAACGCAGCAATACGTGCAGCTTCCATACCGGCAGGGCCGCCTCCGACCACCAGAACACGTTTTTTGCGAGGGGGAGGGGTAAGCTTTGCCCAGAATCTTTCCCTGCCGGCAACCGGGTTAACCAGGCAGGTCAAGTCGAGCTGCGACCAGGTACGGTCAGTGCATCCCTGCATACAGGCGATGCAGGGGCGGATATCTTCCAATCTGTTTTGCATGACCTTATTAGGTAAATCTGGGTCTGCCATAAGAGCGCGGGTCATAATACAGAAATCGGCACTGCCGCGCTGTAGAATGCCTTCCGCATGCAGTGGGTCTTTGATACGTCCTACTATGAATATGGGGGTGTTCTTCACTGCCGAACGTATGCCTGCCCCTAGATGCTCTAGAAATCCCATGGGCATTGCCATAGGGGCTACCATGGCTGCAACGCCTTCAGGGGAATGTAGCCCGGCAGAGACGCTGATGTAATCGGCGAAATGGCAGTCTTCGATACTTTGAGCTACTTTTTGATAATCCTCAAGTGTATACCCCCCATCCATCAGATCGTCGCCATTGATACGGATGCCAACGGGGTAGTCGGGCCCAACTTTGGCGCGTACGGCTTCGAGTACTTCAAGGACGATGCGTGTGCGGTTTTCAAAGCTGCCGCCGTACTGGTCATTTCTCTGGTTGCTAAATGGGGAGAGAAATTGCCCCAGCAGGTATCCATGAGCCGCATGTATCTCGACCAGATCGAACCCCGCCTCCTTGCTGCGCCTGGCGGCTTCAGCAAATTCGTCTATCACTTCATGGATTCTTTTGACGCTCATCTCTTCGGGCACATCCTTGATATACCCTGTAGGCAAGGTGCCGACAATTGGGCTAGGGGCTTCGGGCTGGTAGCCTGTGGTATCACGGGTTGTCTGACGACCTGCATGGCACAGTTGGGCGCCTATCTTACCTTCTGGGGCGGCCTGATGGAAGGCATCGGTCAGGCGGCGCATGGAGGGTATGTTGCGGTCATCGGCTGTACTCATTTGGTACTTGCCCGCTCTGCCGCGCTGACAGATAAAGCTGTAGCCGGTGTTGACAATTCCTGCACCGCCGCGCCCGCGCTCGGTGTAGTATGCGATCATTTGCTCCGTAACACTGCCATCCGGCGCTGCCATGTTGGTGATGGCACTAGACATGACGATGCGATTGCGGGTAACCATGTTGTTGATTTTGCCCGGCTGCTTGAGTAGAAAGATTTCTTCAGACATGTTTTATTCTCCTTTGGATACAAAAGGTGCTTTATCTTACTTCATAAATCAACAGTGTGCGGCGGGAAGAGTCGGCAATTAGCCAGAAAATGTTCAGGCTTTCTGTAACTTTTCCGTCTTTGTACGTATAACGAAGTGCCACATTCAATCTGGCAGGGTTGGCATTATATTCCTGCAGATATGCGGACAGAACTTCCACTTTCTCCACGCGACTCCACCAGCTTTTATAGACAATAAAAGGGTCATTCCCGCCAACTTCGCAGCAGTTACGCTGGAAGTGAATGGAAAGCATTGACCAGGCTTTTTCGTAGTCGCGTTTGTTGAGGGCATCGTAATATTCGTAAACGAATTGTTCAGGATTGGGATATTCATAAGGGGGAAACGGCGTGAATGTAGCGGTCTTGTCTGGTATGGGTGATAAAGAAAGGGTGTCAAAAGGTGCTTTTACAGCAAATGCAGAGGTGCTGGTGAGAGTTGGCTGTGCAAGGCTGGTATGGGTTAACCCCACGATCACTGTTTCTGCTCCGTATGTGTAGAGGAGATCTATCTGGGTGGTCTGCGAGGGTGCTGGCTTGCGCGGTACGACAAGCACATAAAGCAGTGCAGCAATGACAATAACTAACAATACTGGCAGGAGAATATATTTCCAGGGCAGTGAAACTTGCTCTCCAGGTTTCATGCTGCCAATTTCAAAACTGCCACCAATGGAAAAGTCGCCATGATTTGTGCTGATGAGCACCAAGTCAGAATAGGAATATTTTTTGAGATTAAGGGGTGTCGGCGTTCCTGTGCTGAGTTGAATGCTATGGGTGCTGGTTGCGCCTTGCTCACAGGTAAATTTAACAGGCGAAATGATCAACCAGCTCATTCGAGAGAGCAGCTGTCCTGTAAGGATGTCTTCTCCGGCATTTGTGATTTTGAGTTGCACGCTTGGAAGCTGCGTGAGCGGCGCATTGGGGTCAAATTTGCCGAAATCCAGAAAATATGGCTCAATCTGGATGGTTTCAGGCGGCTGGTTTGTGTTTTGCATGGTTATATTTGACGTGAAAAACAAGGAAAGAATTCACTCATCCACATTGTCCAGACTATGAAACGATAATATTATAATATTACCGTCAGTCTTCTGCATTTACTGTTGTGGTTGTTTTGAATTTTGTTTTCATTTCACCTTTTGGGAGAGCAGTCAAGATGGAATATACAATTGAGCAAATCAAAGAGGCGCACAAGATTTTGCAGGAGTTCAGATATGAATTGCAGCCGGTAGTTAGAGGGTATGCAAATCGGACGCTTTATATCAATCTAGGTGATCACACAATCCTCAGCAAGCCTGTTACTCAGCAGATGAAGGATTTATTTACCGGCGGCAGGGGGTTTTGTATGTGGCTGCTGTGGAATGCTGTCAAGGATACCACGCGCTGGAATGATCCCGAAAATGAGCTGGTGATTGCTGGCGGTCCGATTGGCGGGATAACGGCATATCCTGGCAGTGGCAAATTGACGGCAGTTACCATATCACCATTGACGCACTCTGTCATTGACAGCAATGCGGGGGGATATTTTGGTCCATACCTGAAGTTCGCAGGGTGGGATGCGCTGGAAGTACAGGGAAAGGCGGACAAAGATGTTGTCATCTTTATCAACGGTGACGAGGGGTATGTTCAAATCATCGAGGCCCCGCTTGAGGCGGTGGATACACATATTGTCAATCGCCAGCTGACTGAGATGTTTGCAGCCAACGAAAGGGAAAAACGCAGTATCTCGGTGATCTCGGCGGGGCAGGCGGCTGAATATGTTGCCATGTGCGGGCTGAATGTCAGCTATTATGACCCGCGTCGTGAGGAAGTGCGCATCAAACAGGCGGCGCGCGGCGGCGCAGGGAGGGTTTTACGCGATAAGCGCATCAAAGCCATTGTGGTTAAGTACAGTAATATTGGCCCGAACAGCAACGGTGTGGCGGATATGGCTCTGGTGCAAAAAGCGGGGAAGAGGATTAACAAAGAGATTGCCGATTTTGATGCTGTTCAAAATGATATGCGCGGGACAGGAACGCCTTATTTGGTGGAGATCATGAATAAGTTTGATCTGTTACCGGTGCAGAACTATCGTTTTGGGGCAGATGCGAAAGCGAGTCAAATTGCGGGCGAAAAATGGAAGGCAATGTTTGACAAACGCGGTCCTGATGGCTGCTGGTATGGATGTTCATTGTCCTGCGCACACGCTGTCCCACATTATCACCTGCGCACGGGACCGTATGCAGGGCAGGCGGTGATGGTGGATGGGCCAGAATACGAAACGCTGGGTGGTTTAGGCTCCAACTGTGGTATCTTTGAACCAGAAGATATTCTGGAATTGAATTTCTACTGTGACACGTACGGGATAGATACCATATCGCTTGCAAATTCAATTGCCTTTGTCATGGAATGCTACGAAGCAGGTATTCTCAATCGGGAGCGGACAGGAGGATTGGATTTTAGCTGGGGGAATGCGGATGCGGCGCTTGAACTGGTGCATCAAATGGCGCGTGGTGAGGGTTTTGGAATGACAGTTGGACAGGGCGTCCGCGCCATGAAGAAGATATTTGCGGAAAAGTATGGCGCCGATCGGGCGTTCCTTGAGGATATTGGGATGGAAGTAAAAGGCATGGAGATTTCCGAGTATCTGACCAAGGAATCGCTGGCGCAGCAGGGCGGCTATGCGATGACACTCAAGGGCGGTCAGCACGATGAAGCCTGGCTGATTTTTATGGACATGGTGCACAAACAGTTGCCCACATTTGAGGATAAGGCGGAAGCGCTGTATTATTTTCCGATGTGGCGCACCTGGTTCAGCCTGCATGGGCTGTGTAAGCTGCCGTGGAATGATATTATTCCCGAAAGCAACAAAACGGCAAAGGAACCTGCGAAAGTGCCGGAGCATGTGGAAAATTACACCTGGCTCTATGAAGGCGTTGTTGGCAAAAAAGCAACTTCAGAAGATTTGATTTTACAGTCTGAGCGCGTTTATCAGTTTCAGCGGGTGTTTATTTTGCGTTTGGGCGTTTATGGGACGCGCAAGGATGATTACGCGCCATATCGGGCGATGGGTCCTGTGACCGAGGTAGAGTACGAGTCGCGCCGGGAGCGTTATGATAGCCAGCTAAAGGATTTGCTGGGACTTGAACCGCAAAAGATGACAACCAAGGAGAAGGTAGCCGCCCTGCGCGCTTATCGCATGGAACAATACGAAAAACTGTTGGATGCCGTGTATAAAAGACGCGGATGGACGGCGGACGGTGTGCCCACAGTGGAGACTCTCAAACGGCTTGGTATAGACTTCCCAGATGTGGTTGAGGTGGTCAAGCGTCACGGCGGATAGAAACCCTTGTTCTTTGTTCGTTTGCTCCGTAATGAGTTGGATTACCCGCTCCGCCAGCTGTTCCGCTGGAGGCGGCGGGGTTTACGTTTAACTAATGAGCCGAAAGATGATATTTTTGCAGAGCTAAAAGCCGAGCAACGGACGCAAGCTGAGTTTGCAGCTGCCAGACTATTACAGGAATACCGTCTCGATTACCTGTTGCATCACAGTACCCGGCGTAATTATCGTGAGAATCTGTATTATCTTGAGCTTATGGAAAAGGCTCTTGAGCGCGCTGGGGTTGTTTTACCGGATTCAATCTGTGTGGCGGATATTGGCGTTTCGCACTGGTTTTATGTGCAGGCTTACTGCGCTTTCTTGCGCTGGTGGCGTGCATCCCCTTCAGGAAGAAGTATACAGGTTTTGGGGTACGAGGTTGATCCTTACAGGGTGTATTTTGATTTTTTCTCACGTTATGATTACGCCATGGCGCACTTGCAAGGGCTGGAAGATGCCTCGTATATTCCTTGTCCATTTGACCGGCAAGCGGAACGGTTTGATTTGATCAGCCTATTTTTCCCATTTGTTTTCAAAGACGATCATTTGAAGTGGGGGCTGCCGAACCGCTTATTTCAGCCTGATAACCTGTTGGGGGATGTTTGGGATAGTCTCAAGCCTGGCGGCGTTCTTCTGGTAGTTAACCAGGGAGAAGCTGAACACCGCGAGCAGCGGAGGTTGTTTGAGCAGAGGGGAATTCGATCTGCGGCAGGGTTTCAGTTTGAGAGCCTTGTTTTTGAATACAAAATTCCCCGGTATGTTCTTGTGGCGGTTAAGGAAAATGGATGATCAAACGATTAGCAGTGCGTTACAACATGTTCAGGCAATTGTGGAGAAGATAGGACCGCGTCCTGCTGGCAGCGAAGCTGAGCGAAAGGCGATTGACTATGTACGCGACCGCTTGATTTCTTGGGGGTATGCACCACAAGTACAGGAGGTATCTTTTGCCCCTCTGCCATTGTTTTATCCCCTCAATGTGCTGGTGGGGGTGTTGTTGGTGGTCTCTGCTTTTGCGCTGGAAGAGTTACCGCGTCTTACTATCTGGCTTCCGTTTATCTTTATGTTAATCCCGCGCGTGTCAAAATATCTCATTCGCAGTCGTCCCACAATAGCCAAATCTCAAAATTTGATTGCCTATACAAGCCAGGATGAAAGCGTGCCTTTGCTGGTTTTGTGTGCACATGTTGATACTGCGAGGACAATAGTTTTGCGCAACAGGATGTTGCGGAAATTGTACTTCAGGGCGATGACAATTATTCAGCGCACTGCCTTTGTTGTTGCCTTTATGTCTTTTGTGATTGTGTTTGGTTTTACTTTTCCACCTGGTTTTATATGGGTTGTGCGGGCGATCGCCGTACTGGTTGGCGGGGCGTATATCCTGGCTGATTTACTTAATCAGTTCGCTCACAGGAATATTTACTCTCCTGGAGCCTATGATAATGCCTCTGGCGTTGGGGTGGTGCTTGAACTGGCGGAGTATTTTAGTAACCTTCCGCCCAACAGGCTGCGCCTGGGTTTTTTGTTTACTGGTGCTGAAGAAACAGGACTTCATGGAGCGGATGTCTTTGCGCGCTATCTGGTGGAAAAAGGGATAGAAGCCGCGGTGCTTAATTTTGATATGGTGGGTGCCGGGCGATATTTGTATTATGTGGAACGCGAGGGTTCTATTTTCCCTCAGAGTACAAGCCGGGAGCTAAATCAGCTGTTGCGGACGGCAAACCCCGACATTAAACCATTTTGGTATACACTGCGTAGTGGGGATTTTTCACCTTTCTTGAGGTATAAGATACCAGCCACTTCGCTGCAAACGGGAGGGTCGGAAAGTGTTGAACTGGTTTACCATAATGTGGATGATACGCTGGCGGTTATTGAGGAGCATGTATTAGAAGCGGTGGTTGAAACCGTCAAAAAGTTTGTTGAACTGGTACAGTATAGCGATTGGGCAATCGCGGATAAAAGGTGAATGGTTTAATCAGGTATAATATCTTTGCCTGCTGATACGTTGTCTTGATTTGAGAGGAGGTGGTCGCGTTTTATAGAGATTGAGAAAGAAAAGCGCATGGCTTTTGCAGAGGGTGGGTGATGCAAAAGTGACGAGGATGAGGGTTCTTTACCGCAGGGTAAAGTTAACCGGTGTATGGCTGGGCAGCCAGCTGCTTGCCGGGAAAATCGAGAGATCAGCGGAAGCCCTCCAGGGTCTTTGGCTCTGTGTCTTTCTCAAAATCCCATACCCAAGAGATGAAATATATCTGCAACCAACTTCCTCAGACTTGGTGGGGAAGTTGGCACGTTGAGGCTTTGCCTTTTGGTGATGATGTGATTGATTTTGATATGGAGGAATATATATGTGTGGAATAGTCGGCTATATTGGCGAGAAGGATGCCACCGAGATTATTCTCAATGGATTGAAACGTTTGGAGTATCGGGGATACGATTCGGCGGGGCTTGCGGTATTGCAGAACGGAAAAATAGAAATCCGCCGTGAACTTGGGAAGCTCTCGCGGTTGGCGGCGCTGGTTGCCGCCCAGCCAGTGGCGGGTAAAATTGGTATCGGGCATACGCGCTGGGCAACACATGGCGAACCTAGTGCCCGCAATGCACATCCCCATGTTGGAGCGACGGGCGAAGTGGTGGTTGTTCATAATGGTATTGTGGAAAATTACCTTGAACTACGCGAAGAACTTGCCAGTGAGGGGGTATCCTTTAGCTCTGAGACGGATACAGAAACAATTGTTCATTTGATTGAGCGGTATCTATCAACGAGAATTACACTGGAGGAAGCGGTACGTAGGGCGTTGCAAAACCTGAAAGGGGCGCATGGCATCGTGGTCATGTCTTCACGCGAGCCGGATAAGATCATTGCGGCGCGCATTGGAAATGCGGGCGGGGTAGTGATTGGCATTGGTGAAAACGAGATGTACGTTGCCTCGGATGTTCCAGCAATTTTGGAGCATACCAGGCGCATGATATTTTTGGAATCACACCAGATGGCGGTGGTAACGCAGCATGGGCTGATGGTGCAAACTCTGGAAAGCCAGCCAGTCAAACACCAGGTGCATGTTGTAGGCTGGGATCCAGTCTCTGCCGAAAAAGGTGAGTACCGGCATTTCATGCAGAAAGAGATACATGAGCAGGTACGCTCGCTTACGGACACCCTGGCGGGGAGGGTGGATTTTGACGCTGGAAGAATTCGTTTACCGCAGTTGAACCTTACCCCCGAACTGTCGAATCGCATTACCAAAATGTACATTACTGCTTGCGGAACAGCTTCACATGCTGGCATGGTGGGCAAGATATATATGGAGCGGATTGCTAAAATACCAACGGAAGTAAATATCGCTTCTGAATTTCGCTATCATGAGCCGATCATTGACCAAAATACTGTTGTGTTGGCGATTAGCCAATCAGGCGAGACGGCTGATACGCTGGCGGCAATGGAGAAAGCCAGAAAACAGGGCGCTGTTCTCTGGTCTATCGTTAATGCAATTGGTTCACAAGCCATGCGTCTGGCAGATGGCTATATTTCCATGCAGACAGGTCCAGAAATTGGTGTCGCTTCGACGAAAGCGTTCACCGCCCCTTTGGTTGATTTGTATATGTTGGCGGTTTTGCTTGGTGACCAGCGGGGAGTGCTTGATGAGGAAAGTCGCAAGGCGCTGGTTGCAGATTTGCGTCTGATACCTGATCTGGTGGGGCGTTGTCTGGATCGTGAAAACGACGTGCTTGCGGTGGCACAAAAGCTAAAAGATGCGCGTAATGCGCTGTATCTGGGCAGGGGTATTAATATGCCAATAGCGTATGAAGGGGCTTTGAAGCTTAAGGAAATCTCGTATATTCATGCAGAAGGGTATCCGGCGGGGGAAATGAAACATGGCCCCATTGCCTTGGTTGATGAGGACATGCCGGTGATTGCTCTGGCGCCAAAGGACCCATGGTACGAGAAGATGATCAGTCAGATCGAGCAGGCAAAGGCGCGCGGCGGCAGCGTTATCGTAGTTGCCACAGATGGCGATCAACGCATTCCATCTCTGGCAGACCATGTGCTTTGGGTCCCCGATACGCCGTGGCTGCTCAGCCCGGTTATTTCTGTGATCCCCTTACAGATTCTGGCATATCATATTGCTACGTTGAGGGGGCTGGATGTCGATCAGCCGAGAAATTTGGCAAAGTCAGTTACGGTTGAGTAGTGTTCTGTCGTGTACATAAGTCACTGAATCGGGTGACAAAATTCCTTTAATTCAAATAGGCGAGCTTTTTCTTGACGTTTTGGGATTAAAATGATTGAAGTACCCCCGTTTGTATCAAAAGCTCATTTTTTGTCAAGGAGAGATTAATATGCCTCAAAATTTACAACATGCGCTGGATTATTCGAAGCGGTGGCTTGATATTATCAAGATGGATGATTCAAAGCTGACCACCGAGATGGCAAAGGAAATTATCGAGGAGTCGAAATACAACTTTGCTGAACACTTCAACAAAGGCTGGCTGGAATACCGCAAGTCGGTGACGGAAGCCGGGGATTGGGCGTGCGTTGAATGGAAAGGCTCAGGCGCCATCTTTAGGGATGTGCTGGGACGGGAATATATTGACTGTCTGGGCGGTTATGGCTTGTTCGATTTGGGATGGAATCATCCCGAGGTGATCGAAGCCGTTCGGGCGCAGCTTGGTAGAACGCCTATGCCCAGCCAGGAATTGATTGACCCGCTGCGTGGTGTGCTTGCCCGTCTGGTGGCGGATATCACGCCTGGAGACATTAAGTACAGCTTTTTCTGCGCCAGCGGCACCGAGGCGATTGAAGGCGCCATTAAGCTTGCCAAAATGTACACCAAAAAGAACGGCTTTATTGTGGCAGTGAAGGCTTTTCACGGCAAGACGATGGGGTCGTTGAGCATGATGGGCAAGTCTGATTATCGCACGCCGCCGGGTGTGCTGTATGGGGGGCCTGTGTATCATGTACCCTATGGCGATGCCGACGCGGTGGAACGACAGTTAGAAATCTGTCATAAGGTGGGAATTGACATTGCCGCCGTGCTGATGGAACCTATTCAGGGTGAGGCTGGTGCAATTGTTCCCCCAGATGACTTCTGGCCGCGCATACGTGAGGTTACGAAGCATTATGGAGTCCTGCTAATTGCTGATGAAGTCCAGACAGGCATGGGACGTACGGGAAAGCTATGGGGTGTTGAACATTGGAATGTTGTGCCGGATATTCTTTCGGTTGCCAAGTCATTTGGCGGCGGTGTAATGCCTATCAGCTGCTTCTGCTCCACGGAAGAAATCTGGCAGATTATGATGGAACCCAACCCGTTTATTCACACGACTACCACTGGCGGTGGTGCTTTGGCATGTTCTGCTGCCATTGCGGCGATCAATGTAACCCTGCGCGAAAAACTGTGGGAGCAGGCGGCGGAAAAGGGGAACTACATTATGCCCAAGCTACAAGCATTGGCGGCAAAGTACCCGCAGATTTACGACAGCATTACCGGCAAAGGGTTGTTGATTGGTCAGCATTTTAAGGACGCTGAAGTTGGTTATAAGGTTGCGGCAGGGTTGTTCAAACGCGGGGTATTGGTGGCAGGCACCCTGACCAGCGCTCATACTGTTCGCATTGAACCGGCACTGGTGATTACCAAAGAACAGCTTGATGAAGTGCTCAATCGCCTGTCTGATACGCTGGCGGAAATTAGCAAGACCTTGTAATACTCTGATCAACAAGTTGCCCGTGCCGATAATAGCAGGCACGGGCATGTTTTTTAATGGATGGCAAGAACTTTGTCGCCGCTGTATGGCGTCATGAATGCTTTTATATGGGGCGTAAGCAGGTCAGGCTTTGTTCTTCGGGCAGGAGCGCCTGACGCGCCCGATCGCGAATCTGGTTGATACCAGAGAAAAATTCACGCATCATGACCACAGAGAAATAGCGGCCTGCCGCGGAGGGGATAATTTGCTCTTTGTTTTGACTTGAAAATCCGCCAAAAAGGCGCATGAAGGTCAGTTCTTTCCATAAAGCCTTTTCGAGGCTGATGTTGAAATCACGCTGGTATGACTTTTTGTCAATATGCAGCCCGAAGAGTTCCATCATAAAGCGGTATTGTATTTGCTCGTATGGCGAGAATGCTTTTTTGCCCGCAACCGGCATTTTCCCTGAAGCGATTTTCTGTTGATATTCCTTGAGCGAGAAGGTGTTGATGTACAAATTCCCGTTCAGATAGCTGAAAGCACCTGAGCCTGCGCCTACGTAGTTTTCATATTCCACAATATACTCGTCAATCATGTGGTGTTTTCTACGCGAGAATGTCCATGCAGATGCTGGCTGGAATGCTGGCGCAAGATGCTGGCAAATTGACCAGTATAGCAGCGCTTCCTTACGGTGATTGATTTTCCCCATGGAGGCCCTCATTGAAGTTTCTACAGCGGGGGCGGTCATCAAGGGGTAAAAAGTAACCTGGTTGGCGCCGGAGGCGATGACTTTGTCAGTGTCCTTGATGACCATTTCTTGCGTTTGGCCCGGAAAATTAAAAATCATATCCAGATTTAGGGTGTGGAAGACATTGGAAATACTCTGGATTTGCGCTAATATCGTTTCTCCGCTGCCGAATTTGTCAAAGCGGTTGATTTTCTTTAAGAGGGTATTGTCGAAGCTTTGAACGCCAACGGATAACCGTTGAACTCTGTCTTTAAGCTGAGGGATAACTTTTTCATTGAGGTGGTTGGGGTTGGTCTCGCAGGACACTTCACGGATGCCAAACAGGCTGCGACATAAGTCTATCGTCTCTACCAGCTCATCAATAAGAACCGTGGGTGTCCCCCCACCAATGTACATAGAAGGAAACTGATAGCCAAGGTTGGCGATCATGTTTAATTCTGTGCGCAGAGCGGCAAAATATGAACGGGCTACTTTTTCGTTGAGCAGGAAGCGGTTGAATGAGCAATATGGGCAAAGACTTTCACAAAATGGAATATGAACGTACAGCATATAGGGCTTATCTGTTTGCGGGGCAGGCAAATAAAAGTTTTCATAGGGCGCAAACTCTGCAAAATACTTTTTTGTTGTCAGGCGTAATACAGCAGTGAGCAAGCGTTCGGATAACAAGGCGGCAACCTCATGAAGCTGGTGGTTTGGGTCTAAGACAGCTTATTATACACTTGATTGTATGGGCTCAGGCTCAACAAGCGAGAAACGACAAAACAGTGGGCGCGAGGGCGCCGCGCTCTGCTGATGGTCTTTCCTGAAAGGCATGCCGGTTAAGTTTTCAAGTACAAACTCATCTAATTTGCACAGAAAAGGGTATTTATCAATAATCTCCGCGTATGGACAATTTTTGAAGATGATTTGCGCCCCTCGATAATGTGCTTCCCAGTGCGCCTGATACCCCCTGCTGTTTAAAGCGTGCATGGCAAAATTCAGGTTGGTAATGGGGTTTGTTGACACTGGCTTGCCGACAGCCAATCTTTTGGCGATTTTCTTGAGGGCTTGTTGCAAATTTTCCGGTTGGTGTGAGAGGGGGATAAGATATTGGTCGAGCAGGCAACTCGTCAACTGAGAGAGGTTGGAAGGACAGGCACCCATTGAACGACGGTAATATATGGTGGGTCTGCCTCTTTTGTAGGGTTTTGTGGCACCGATGGGCAGGGTTTCGATTTGACCAGCTATGAGAAGCTGTTTGATGTGATACTGAATATTTGCTTTGGTCAGTCCCAGTGCATGGCTTAACTCCGCTGCGCAAGCTGAGCCGTTTTTTTCCAAGAATGAGGTGATCTTTTTCTGTGTCAGTGATAGCATGTATTTGGGGGCTTATCTATTTGGTATGGCATTTGCCGAATGAAGGCATTACCGTAATTAAATAAAAAATTTTTTGTTTTATTATATCATGTTGACGGTTGGATGTGTTGTGATACAATGCAGCTAGAATATACTTTATGAAGCGAGGTAACCAAATGGGTGTAGAGGATCTGAATCTTCCTGGTTATGAGATACCATCCGCGATGAAAGGCAATATTGCCATTACGACGCTGGACAGGATATACAACTGGTGTCGGCAGAACTCCGTATGGCCTATGATGTTTGGTTTGGCGTGTTGCGCGTTTGAGATGATCTGCTCTGCAGCCAGCCGTTTCGATTTTTCCCGCTTTGGTATGGAGGTCATGCGTCCCAGCCCGCGCCAGGCTGATTTGATGCTGGTATCTGGAACGGTAACCAAGAAAATGATCCCACAGATTGTGCGGCTTTACAATCAAATGTCTGAGCCTAAGTATGTGTTGGCAATGGGTTCCTGCGCCTGTGGTGGGGGGCCTTTCAAGGAAGGATATTCTGTCGTTTCAGGCGTAGATAAGTTTATCCCTGTGGATGTTTATGTGCCGGGGTGTCCGCCTACGCCTCAGGCGTTGCTGCATGGCTTTGCAGTATTGCGCAAGAAAATAGAAAATGAATCAATACGCACGGTGCGCTGGTATCGCAAGGAGGCTGTGCCGGAGATACCTATTCCTGTGCTTGGACCAGACTTAATGGATCCAAGGCGTTATGCAGAAATAAAGGCCTATGCGGCAGAGAAAGCACAGCAGAGAGAGCAAGAAGCAGCGGGTAGTTTGAACGAAGGGGGGCAGGCATGACACAGCAGGTACTGGCAAAACAGGTACAGGAAGTATTTGCTCGCTTTTCGGATGGGGTGGTTGAAGACCAACGCGTGGGTTATCAGGGCTATATTGTTGCGCCTGAGCATTTGCTCGATTTTGCGCGCGCTTTGCGGGACGAATGTGGCTATGATTATTTGACCACGGTTACAGGGGTGGATTATCTGGCTGATGGGAAAATGGAAGTGGTCTATCATGCGTTTAAGACGTTGGGAGGCCCTGCCCTGGAATTCAAAGTACAGACAAACCGCCAAAATCCTATTGTGCCGTCGCTGGCGTTGATTTACCCTTCGGCTGAGTTGCAGGAGAGGGAAATCTGGGATCTTTTTGGTATCCGTTTTGAAGGACACCCGGACCTGAGGCGCATTTTGCTGTGGGAGGGCTTTTATGGTCATCCCTTACGCAAGGATTGGAAAGAGCCATATTTTGAAGAGGTTGCCAAGCCGTTCAAAAGCCGCTTTCCAGATGGCAAAGTCTATCGTGCGGAAGATAAACATCCGCTAAAGGATAATATAGACTTTCCTGAGGGTTTTGATCCTGCAAAGTGGGAAGCCGAAGGGGATGCTGCCTTGTACAAGGCATTGACAAACATCCCCGGCGCTGATGAGCCGGGGATAAAGACCGAGCAGATTATTCTTAATTTTGGTCCTCAGCATCCTTCGACGCATGGTGTTTTTCGGATGGCGGTGCTTTTAGATGGTGAGACGATCGTAAACCTAAAGCACGTTCTTGGGTATCTCCATCGCAATCACGAGAAAATCGGCGAGCGAAATACCTATATCCAGAATATGCCATTCACTGATCGTTTGGATTACATTACTTCGATGAGCAACAATTTTGGCTATGCGGTGGCGGTTGAGAAACTGATGGGCATTCAGCCGCCGGAGCGCGCCGAGTATTTGCGGGTGATGATGGCAGAATTCACCAGAGTAATCAGCCACCTGATGTCCATAGGCTTTCTTTTAAATGATCTGGGTGCCTTCTTCACTCCCATGATGTATGCTCTTGAAGAACGTGAGATGATTCTGGATGTGTTTGAGGCTGTTTCCGGCTCTCGTATGATGTGTAATTACTTCCGTTTTGGCGGTGTGGCGCATGATGTGCCCGATTATATTTTTGATAAGATCAAGGGGCTTGTGTTTGAGCGCTTGCCGCGCAGGGTGGATGAAATAGATGCCTATCTAACCAAGAATGAAATCATTCGCGCACGCTGTGAGGGAGTTGGTGTGTTGACGCCTGAACAGGCGATTGCTTTGGGTGTTTCGGGTCCTTTACTGAGGGGTTCTGGGGTCCCGTATGATATTCGGCGGGCTGAGCCATATAGCATTTATGATCGGTTGGATTTTGATGTTGTTTTTACAGAGCATGGGGATGTATACGACCGCTATTTGGTGCGTTTGGAAGAGATTCGGCAGAGTATTCGCATCTTGCAGCAGGTAGTCAAGCAGATGCCTGAAGGACCAATACAGATAGGAAAATCCACATATCAGGTCAAGGTGCCCCCTGGCGAAGCATACGGCAGGGTTGAAGCACCAAAAGGCGAACTAGGGTTTTATCTGGTATCTGATGGCAAGCCTAATCCTTATCGTTATCATGTGCGTTCACCATCGTTTGTGAACCTGGGCGCACTAGCGCCAATGTCAATAGGATCAAAGGTGGCTGATGCGGTAGTGAACCTGGGTTCTATAGATATTGTTTTGGGTGAAGTGGATCGATAATAGATGAGGGTTTCCAGGAGGCTGTCATGACAGGATTGGCAATATTGCGTGGATTGTGGATTACGCTGAAACGTCTGATTATGACGTATGTTGAAGATTTTAAAGGTGGGAAGAACAGGTATTACACGTCGGAGGGTATTGAAGCCCGACGGGATTACCGTGTTCGGGGGGCAATCACCATACAGTATCCTGAGGAAAAGTTGCCTGTTCCTGAGAGGTTTCGTTACGTGCCGTTTCTGGTTTATGATGAAACGCCAGATGGGGAGCGGAAGTTGCGCTGCACTTCCTGCGGCATTTGTGCCAGGGTTTGCCCGCCGCAGTGTATCTGGATTGTGCGTGGTACAGATGCAAATACAGGAAAACCCATTCCAACACCGTTAGCGTTCTACATTGACGTTGACGTTTGTATGAATTGCGGGATGTGTGCTGAATTTTGTCCATTTGATTCTATCAAGATGGATCATGATTATGAGATAGCTACATACGATCGTTTTGCCCATCATATCTTTGATTTGGAGAAGCTTGCTAAGTCTGCTGCTTATTATGCCAAAATTCGCCCAACTGATTATGCGGCAGAGGAGGCGGTTAGAAGAGAAAAAGCGGCAAAAGCCGCTCAGAAGACCGAAGCATGAGATGGTGATGATATAGTGCATTAGATGTATAATAAAGACACGGAGATGCTTTTTCCCCTGCGGGTAATGCCTTTTCTGCTGCGGTTGCGGGATGCGGAATGGGATGCCCTTATCAGCAGGTTGATGTTACCGGATGTTTCGTTGTGCGAACAGCTGGCTTTTGTTCTTTTGATGGTGCGTCTGAGCGGCTGTGTGAACTGTAACATCGATTCGTATCGCGCGATGCGTGGTTGCACGCAGTGCGCCAAGCAAACTGTTCGCCGTTATAAGGCGAGCAGCAGGGACTTGATAGAAGAATATGAGGCTTCCAAAAAGGAAGTAGAGTTATATTTGAAAAGTAGAAACGATTGAAGGATATGTTATTAGCAGGAATCCGTTTTTCACCGGTTGGAAAAGTATATCATTTTGATGCCAGCGACATCCCCGATCTGGTGGTTGGCGACACTGTGGTGGTGGAAACAAGCCGCGGTTGCCAGATAGGGCATGTGGCACAGTTGGTGGACAGCTCGAAGGTATCCCAGGAAGGGGGCTGGAAAAAGGTTGACCGCCGAGCTACCCCGCGCGATCTTGCTCTACGAGCCGTATGGAAAAATAAAGAGGCTGAGGTTGTTGTTTACTGCCAGGAGCGGGTTAAAGCGCTGAACATTCCAGGCATTAAGGTCGTTGCTGCGGAATATAGCTTCGATGGGGCAAAGCTGCTGATAATGTTTTGCAGTGAAACCGAAGACAAGGTGGACTTAAAAACTTTGCGCCACGATTTGCAAAAGAAGTATGCCCCCTCGCAGATTGAAATTCGGCAGATTGGCCCGCGGGATGTTGCCAAAATGTTTTGTGGCATGGGTGCATGTGGGCTTGAGACGCGCTGCTGCTCAAAGTTTCTGACCGATTTTAGCTCCATTTCAATTCGCATGGCAAAGGAGCAGGGTATATCGCTGACGCCGACAGAAATCACGGGGATGTGTGGCCGGTTGCGCTGTTGTTTAATCTATGAGTATGAGCAATATGTGGAGGCGCGCAAACACTTGCCCAAGCGCAATAAGCGTGTTAAGACCCCTTTGGGAGAAGGCAGGGTTCTTGAGGTCTACCCGTTACAGGAAACGATTCTGGTTGAATTACCGGAAGCCAAACAAAAAATTTTCAGAAAAGAAGAAATCGAATTTTCGCTGGACTGACAGCTTTGTGGTAATTGATTTCTTGCGGGAAGTTGTTTGATGATCGCGGCAGCAGAAGAGGGATGGGATAAAAAGCAGAAAATACTTCTCATCCTTGCTCACCCAGATGATCCAGAATTTTTCTGCGGTGCTACTGTTGCACGATGGGTTGAACTTGGTCATGAGGTGAGCTACTGTCTGCTGACAAAGGGGGACAAAGGCGGCGATGATTTTGATGTAACGCCGGGCACGCTGGCGGGAATACGAGAGGTTGAGCAGCGTCGTGCAGCGGCCGTTCTCGGGGTCAAAAAAATTCGCTATTTGGATTTTGAGGATGGCTATCTGGTGGCGGATATCCAAGCCAGAAGAGCCATAACCCGCGTGATTCGCGAGGAAAAACCAGATATTCTTGTCTCCTGTGACCCAACCAACTATATTCCCCGGGCAGGGTATCTAAATCACCCGGATCATCGTGCTGCCGGGCAGATGGTATGCGATGCCGTTTTTCCGTGTGCAGGAAATCCACATTACTTTCCGGAGCTACTGAAGGAAGGGCTGCTACCCCATAAAGTAAAAGAGCTTTGGTTTTCTTTGCCAGCTGTGGCTGATTTTATCCTGGATGTTACTCGCTACTGGGAAAGGAAAATCCAGGCGCTCTATGAGCATAAGAGTCAGATTGGTGATAAGGAAGCGTTCACAAAGCGAATGCGCGGGCGGCATACCCCAGATAGCAGTCCGGAATCGCCCCGCTATGAGGAGAGGTTCAGGAGGATTGTATTTTCATGATACCGTACGAGAATTTGTTGAACGAAGCACAGCACCTGTTTAGCTACACCCGTCAGTTGCGTAGAGATATTCACCAACACCCGGAGCTTGGTTTCCAGGAGTTTAGAACGGCTGAGGTAGTTGCTAAGGAGTTGCGAGATTGCGGTATGATGGTAACCACAGGCGTTGCCACAACAGGGGTGGTTGGTCTGTTGGAGGGTACACGGTCTTCACCGGTGATTTTGCTGCGTTTTGATATGGATGCTTTGCCTATTCAGGAGGAAAACAATTGTGAATATGTCTCTAAAAACGCAGGCGTGATGCATGCTTGTGGGCATGATGGACATGTTGCGGTTGGGCTGACTGTGGCGCGTATCCTTGCGCAGCATCGTAGCGAATTTCCGGGTCAGGTTAAGTTTATTTTTCAACCGGCGGAGGAAGGCATTGGCGGTGCGGAGAAGATGATTGCGGAGGGGGTTTTGGAAAACCCTTCCCCAGACTTTGCTCTGGCTTTTCATGTGTGGAATCATGCGCCGCTGGGGTGGTTGGGGCTTGCTCCCGGCGCTGTGATGGCCGCTGTGGATGATTTTAGTATCACCCTCACTGGCAAAGGGGGGCATGGGGCGATGCCTGAGCAGGCAATAGACCCGATCATTGCAGCGGCACACGTGATTGCGGCTTTGCAAACGGTGGTGGCGCGTAATGTCTCTCCACTGCTTCCGGCAGTGATTTCTGTTACTCAGATGCAGGCAGGAAGCGCGTTCAATGTGATACCGCAAAGCGCAGAGTTGCGCGGCACGATACGTACTTTTGAGCCTGATGTGCGGCAGACAGTTTTGAGGCGTTTTGAGGAGGTTGTGCGGGGGGTAGCAGGAGCTATGGGCTGTGGGTGTGAAATTCAGGTTCGGTCTCTAGCGCCTGCATTGGTGAATGCACCTGCTGTAACCGAGAAGGTAACAGGCATTGCGCGACAGCTTTTTACGGACGGGAAGATTGACAGCAGCTTTAGAACGATGGGCGCTGAAGATATGTCATTTTTTCTCGAACGCGTTCCTGGGTGTTTTGTATTTGTGGGTTCAGCCAGCGAGGAGAAAGGGTTACATCATCCGCATCATCACCCGCGCTTTGATTTTGATGAGCAGGCTTTGGTTGTAGGAACAGCAGTGCTGACGGCGTCTGCTCTTGAGCTGTTGAAGGAGGGTGGGTGAGTTGGAACTTGAAAAGCCTCCCACGCGCGTTGTTTCGCTGGTGCCCTCGCTGACAGAAAGCTTTTTTGATCTGGGTTTAGGGCACCTGGTTGTTGGGATTACAGATTACTGTATTTATCCAGAAGAGCGCGTTAGGCTTTTGCCCAAGGTCGGCGGGCCAAAGAATGTGCGCCCGGAAACCGTGTTGAGCCTTAACCCTGATCTGGTTGTTGCAAATCAGGAGGAGAATACCCGTGAGGTGATTGAGGCGCTGCGCTCGGCTGGCGTCAGAGTTTGGGTGACGTTCCCCAAGACGGTTCGAGAAACCTTGCAGGATTTGTGGAGTGTCGTGCGGATGTGCCGTGCTGATTCTGCGGGGGAAATCCTGTTAAATTTAGAGAAAAGCCTTGAGTGGGCAGAGCTTGCGGCTGCTGATATGGTGACGCGGCGCTACTTTTGCCCAATATGGCAAGGAGAAACAGATAGCGGGCAGCACTGGTGGATGACATTCAACAGCCAGACATATCCAGCGGACTTGCTGACGTTGTTTGGTTATCACAACATCTTCGCTGGGCGTATGCGCAGGTATCCGTTGGAGGCAGATTTGGGGCTGGCAGAAAGTGAAGTGACAGGAGAAAGGGATGTGCGTTACCCATGTGTAACGTTGGAAGAGGTGCTCGCGTTATCTCCCGAAGTGATTTTATTGCCTAACGAGCCGTATTGTTACAGCGTTGCCGATTTGAAGACTTTTTACAACCTTTTTGGGGCAACCCCAGCAGCAGTTCACCGCAAGGTTAAGCTCATAGACGGCACGTTGCTGATGTGGAGCGGAACACGGCTGGGGAAGGCTTTGGCTCTTCTGCCAGAGCTTTTGTCTTAGAAGGGGAATGCCAGTAACACCAAAGCGAACCCTGTCCAGTTTGCGATTAAACTCACAAGTTTTATATGCGGGATGACAGGATTGACTTGTTGATCAAAAGAGGGTATGATTTTATTAATCTGAATAATCTGATTAATAAGATAAGAGATGATGATACATCGTATTGAGAGCCGTTCTTCTCAGTTATTGGGATATCTTGTTCATATCATGAAAAATGGCGGGGGGCGCATACCGCCTCTCACCGAACTGAGTAGCGAATTGGGTGTTAGTGTTGCCAGTCTGCGCGAACAGCTGGAATTGGCGCGCAGGTTGGGTTATGTGGAAGTGCACCCCCGCAAAGGTATCCGGGTGTTGCCATATTCGTTTACGCCAGCAGTCAAACAGAGCCTCAGTTATGCGGTGGCTATCAATGCTGAGAATTTTGAGAAATATGCCAATCTGCGCAATCACATTGAAAAGGCTTACTGGTTTGAGGCAGCCAGCTTGTTGCTCCCCGAAGATCACGAGCGCTTGCGTGCGTTGATTGTGCGGGCTGAGGAAAAGCTACATACACGGCCAATCCAGATACCTCATCAGGAACATCGCGAACTGCACCTTTCGATTTACAGTCGTCTGGGGAATCCGTTTGTGATTGGGCTTTTGGAGGCTTACTGGGATATTTATGAGATTGTGGGGCTGAATTTATATGCTGATCTGTCATATCTGCAAAGTGTGTGGCAATCTCACCGCAAGATGGTCGAGTGTATCTGTACAGGGGATTTTGAAGCCGGATACAGTGTTTTTATGACTCACACAAATTTGCTCAGCAAACGGCCTGTCAATGGAGCCAATCAGAAATTTGAATAGGAGATGATGTCATGGAGGAATCGATCGCAAATGCTGGTGTAGCCACCTCGCTTGGATGTTCAGAGGTATCGAGGGAGGTGGTCAATGATTTCTCGATCACTTTCAGCACGATTAATGGCTCTGGAAGCGCAACAGCTAATCTGACCATTATGCGGGCGATTTTCAAAATGGGCATTCCTGTCTCAGGGAAGAATATCTTTCCTTCCAACATTAAAGGATTGCCAACCTGGTTCACCATCCGTCTGAGCAAGGATGGTTTTCTTGGATATACGGAAAAGTCTGAGATTGTGGTGGTTATGAATCCACAGACTTTTGCCAGGGATTTGGCGACAGTGAAACCGGGGGGGGTGATATTCTATACAGATGAGTATAAAGGGCCGATTGAGCGCGGAGATGTTGTTGCCTATCCTATGCCGGTTAAGAAGCTGGCAAAGGAAACAGATATACCGGCGAATCTGCGCGATTACATTGAGAATGTCGTTTATATTGGTATTCTGGCGCAAATGCTGGGCATTGATTTTGAAAGGATTTACCAGGCTTTTGAGACGCATTTTCAAGGTAAGAAAAAAGCAGTTGACTCAAACTTTGAGGTAGTTCGACGGGCAGCAAAATGGGCGGAAGAAAATTTGGAGAAACGCGATCCCTATCGGGTCGCGCCAATGAACTTGACGGATGGGATGATACTGGGAAGCGGCAATGCTGCTGCGGCGCTGGGATCCATTTTTGGGGGCATTCAATTTTCGGCGTGGTACCCAATTACCCCCTCTTCAAGTATTGCCGAGTCGCTCAATGAGTATCTTCCCATGTTCCGCAAAGCGGCGGACGGAAAAGCCACTTATGCTGTTGTTCAAGCGGAGGACGAAATCTCGGCTGTTGGCATGACAGTGGGCGCAGGTTGGGCAGGGCTGCGTGCCATGACCGCTACCTCAGGCCCGGGATTAAGCCTGATGGCTGAGTACCTGGGGCTGGCATATTATGCAGAAGTGCCGCTGGTTGTATGGAATGTGCAGCGTGTTGGCCCAAGCACCGGCTTGCCCACACGCACAGCACAGGGGGATGTCACATTCTCATATTTCATCAGCCACGGAGACACAAAATATATTATTTTGATACCGTCAACGCTTAAAGAATGTTTTGAGTTTGGCTGGCAGTCGCTGGATATTGCTGAGCGTTTTCAAACACCGGTATTGGTGCTCAGTGATCTTGACTTGGGGATGAATTACTGGATTTCTGCCCCCTTTGAATACCCTGACCGCCCGATGGATCGTGGAAAAATCCTTTGGGAAGAAGACCTTGAGAAGATGATAGAACGTTGTCAAGGGAAATGGGGGCGATATCTGGATGTGGATGGCGATGGAATCCCTTACCGCACAGTGATGGGCAACCGTCATCCGCGAAGCGGATACTTTGCTCGCGGCACAGGACATGACGATTTTGGCAAGTATACAGAACTTCCTGAAGACTGGGAAAAAGGGATGAAACGCCTGGCGTTAAAATTTGAAACTGCCAGGGCGGTGCTCCCTGAACCAGAGATTAGAACCCTGCAGGGCGCTCAGATTGGCATCATTGCCTATGGTACAACGCACGATGCGGTGGAAGAAGCTCGTTACTTGCTAAAAAAAGAAGGGATTCTGACAAATTACCTGCGTATACGGGCGCTGCCGTTTTCAAAAGAGGTATCTCAGTTTGTTGAGCGACATCAGCGTGTTTATGTGGTCGAGTTGAATTTCGATGGGCAGATGAAACAAGTGCTGTCGGCAGAGATGCCGATGCTGGCGCATAAACTGCGTTCCGTCGCTAAAGTGGATGGTATGCCTTTTTCTGCAGAATGTATCGTGAGGATGCTGTTATCACAGGAGGAGAGACCATGATCGAGCATGTGGTCGACGGTGCAAAAGCTACTAATCAGATAGGGCTGACACGTGCTGATTATCGCGGGGTGCAGAGCACGCTATGTCCAGGCTGTGGGCACATGTCTATTGCCAATCAAATTGTCAACGCCTGCTATGAGCTAAACCTTGTCCCAGAGCAAGTTGTCAAGTTTAGCGGGATTGGCTGTTCGAGCAAAAGCCCCACATATTTTTTGGGGCGGTCATTTGGGTTCAATGGTTTGCACGGCAGAATGCCTTCGCTTGCCACTGGTGCTTCTTTTGCTGATACCTCTGTGGAGATTCTGGCTATTAGCGGTGATGGCGATACAGCTAGCATTGGGATGGGGCAGTTCAAGCATTGTATGAGGCGCAACACCCCGATGGTCTATATTGTGGAGAATAATGGTGTATATGGCTTGACAAAGGGGCAGTATTCGGCAACGACTGAGCAGGGTATCCAGTTGCGTAAATATGGCAAAACTAAGTTTATGCCGGTGGACATTTGCCTGGAAGCGCTGGCGTCAAATGCCACTTTTGTCGCTCGCTCCTTTGCTGGAGACCCCAAGCAGGTGAAGGAATTGATCAAGGCTGCTATTAAGCATAGCGGAGTTGCAGTTCTGGATATTATCAGTCCCTGTGTGACTTTTCACAATCTGGAAACTTCTCTACACTCCTATGTTGGAGGCAAAGGGCATGAGGTGCCGTTGCATGATATTGCTTATGTGCCATTGTTGGATGAGATCACTGTAGATGACTTTGAAACGGGCACCATTAAGGAAGTGGCACTGCACGATGGCGGTCATATTGTTCTGAAAAAGTTGGGGGAGGATTATGATCCTTTCAGCAGAGCCCAGGCATTTCACATCCTTGAGGAAGCACACCGCAAAAACTGGCTGGTTACGGGGCTGATTTATGTTGACCCGGACGAAAAAAATCTGCATGATTTATTCAATTTGGTTGATACGCCTCTAAACAGATTGAAGGAGGAGCATCTCCGCCCGCCGTCAGATATGATTGATGTGGCAAATCAGCTCATGCAGTGAGTGGAGATAGTTTCAAAACGGCAAGAGGTGCTTTTGCCAGAAAGCGGGGCAACAAAGAGACAAAGCACTGTTCTCTTCTCTGGGTTTTTACTTGCAGTGTAAAATTCGTGCTATACTTTAAAGGTGCAAGGAAAATCATTCTTGATTAACTGGGCAAAACACTTGCAGCGGTGGGGTTTGAGTGAACCGATGGCTGCTTTCCTTGAAGCCACAGGACCTTTGTCTGTTTTACTGGTGCAGTTTGTCTACTTTGCGCAACCTTTCTTGGTGGAGATGCTTTCTTTGCAACAGTGGAAAGCGGTGATTGGGATTTTTGAAGATACCGCAACAAGGGCTGAGTTTATTGATTGTTTGCGGCAGGAGAGACTCACGTGAACAACCTCGATCTCATTCTTGGCTTTTTGTTATTGTTGATCGCGGCGATTTTTATGCTTTTTCGCATGCTTGTGCCTGGAAAGCAGACGGGGTCTTCGTTTCGCGTTATTCCCGCGCTGGAAAGTATGCGTAAGGCGGTATATCTTTCTGTAGAAGAAGGAAACCGTTTGCATCTTTCGTTGGGGAATTCTGCACTGGTCAGTCCTGCCTTCTCTTCGGCATTGGTGGGGTTTAACGCTGTAGAGCCAATGGCGCAGGTGAGTATGCTTGGTGATCGCCCTCCGGTAATAACAAGCGGCGATGGCGGACTGGCGATTTTGAGCCGTGACAGGCTGGCGTCGGTTTTCCGCGCTGGCGCTGCGGCACAGCATGATCCTCTGCGCAGCAGGCTTTGTGGAGTTACCCCGACAGGGTATGTCCTGGGTGCTATACCGATTCTGCGTAATGAAAAAGTATCCACCAACATTTTGATGGGACATTTTGGCGCTGAGGTAGCTGTGTTGGGCGAGGTTGCAGACCGAAGCGAAAGTTATATGCTGGGTGCCAGTGATTCTCCGATGGCGCAGGCGGTGATGTATGCAACAACAAAAGATGTTTTGATTGGTGAAGAACTGTATGCGTTGCCAGCTTATCTTCAATCTGGCAGGGCTTTTGTTGCCAGTGTCCGCACGCAGGACATTTTACGCTGGATCTTGATCGTGGTGATGGTGGGGGGTGCCTTTGCCAGACTGATTCTTTCGCTGGTGGGGTTGCAATGAGGGGTATCCCGGCAACGTTTGTGGCAGTACTTACCGCAGTTATGATCCTGCTGGGATATTTTGTCTCTTTGCCTGCGCTTGAGAGCGCTCGAACGTTGTTGCTGGGCTGGGCTGTTACTTTGGTGAGTGTAGCAGCCATTGTAGGGGTCTTTAACCTGGTCGCAGTGCATTGGAGGAAGCTATTCATCCCGGGTCGTGAGCGGGATGTTTACAGTGCTTTTTTTCTGCTGGCATTTTTCGTCACGCTGGTGGTAGGCTTATGGTTAAGCCCGAGTGACGCACAATATCAGCATATTGTCACTTCTATCCAGGCGCCTGTTGAAATCAGCCTGATGGCGGTGGTTGCGGTGAGCCTGGCTTATGGTGTCTTGCGCATGTTGCAGCGCCGCAGAGATCTAATGACAATATTGTTTGTTCTGAGCGTGTTGTTTTTCCTTATTCTTGAAAGCGGGATACTTGCGCCTTTGGCTTATAACCCGCTTCTTAAACAGATTCTTCATTTGGTCAACCGTATTCCTCTGGCAGGGGCGCGTGGTATCCTCTTGGGGATTGCTTTGGGAAGCCTGACAACCGGATTGCGGGTTCTGTTTGGCAGTGATCGACCATATCGTGGGTAGAGATGGCAGATATTCTTTGTCCCTTTTGCAGTAAACCCAACCCGAGCGAGGCGGAGATATGTCAGTTTTGTGAGGCAAGGTTAAAGCCTCAAATGCCCTTCCAAGAGGGAGTGGCGGTGTCTCCTTCTGCAGAAGGGGATGAACTGGACTGGCTGCGCAGCCTGCGGGCGGATGCTGGTGAAGGGGAGATTGCTGGAGGGGGTGGGCAGGATGAGGGGATGAGCTTTTTGCCTGAACAGGAGGCAGAAGAAGGTGAGCCAGACTGGCTTAGCCGTCTTAATCTTGGTGCGGATGAGACTGCTGGTGAACAGATGGGCGGGGGGCAACGTTTTGAAGATCAGCAGCTAGAACAGGGAGAGGAATGGCTGCAACGTCACAAGCCTTTTGATCTTGATCAAAGTGGTTTGGCTCAAGAAGAAGGAGGGACTGTTATACCGGCTGATGGCGAAATGACAGAGCGGCTTGAGGAACAGGAGAATCTGGGGAATTGGTTTTCAGCAGAACCTGCTTCACAAGATGGGGCAGCGGGTATTTCTCATGAACAGCCTGATTGGCTCAGCAACATTGAGATAGAGCAGCCAGCGGCAGCCGATGCGGAGTCTTTTGGCGATGAACCACAACTTTTCGGGGGCGCCGATGTCTCCGGGAAAGATCATCATGAGGGAGATTGGCTTGCTGATGTTGAGCAGTATGATGAAGCAGTTGAAAAGCCCGTTGTTTCGACGTCAGGTGTCAAGCCGTTTTTAGAGGAAGATTTACCTGATTGGCTGGCGAATTATTCTGTGGCGGATGAAAGTGTGTCTGCGGGCGGCGTGTCTCAGGAGGGCGAACAACCGTCAGTTCCGTTTGAGGAAGGCAGTTTTTCAAACTGGTTGGCTGAATCTTCCGATGTAGAAGAAGCAGCACCTGAAGTGCACACAGAGGAGCCATCAGAGTTGTCGGGAATAGCAGAAGCGCAGTTGCCAGCATGGCTACAAGCGATGCGTCCTGTCGAAGGGTTGCCAGCGAAACCGCTTGAAGGTGGTGTTGTTGAAACAGCGGGACCTCTCGCGGGGTTGCCCGCTGTGATACCGACGGACAGCCTGGCAGCTTATTACCGCAAGCCGCCAGTATATTCGTCAAAACTCCGCATGTCCCAAAGGCAGCAGCAACAGGTTGAGCTTCTGGAAAAGATGTTGGAGGAAGGAGCTAAACCCCTTGAGGTTGCGCCAAAGAAAAGATATCCTTATTCGCAGCGGATTATTCGATTAATTGTTGGGCTTGGTTTGATACTGGTTGTTGCTTTAATTTATCTGATAACGCCGCCAGGTATGTTGGTGGGAAGTTTATCACCGGGTGAGGGGATGGAAAACTTCAGCGCTGTTGTTGAAAGTCTGCCAGCTGATGCGTTGGTATTGGTGGCGATGGATTTTGACCCTGGTTTGGGTGGAGAAATGGGGCTGGCAGCAATCCCTGTTCTCCAACGTCTGATTGAAAAGAAAGCGAGGGTAGCGCTAGTTTCTTCTTCGGCGGGGGGGGTTATTATGGGAGAAGACTTGGTTCGGCGCGCTTATGAAGAACTGGGAGCGCTGGATGCAGAACGTGTGGGCGGTTATGACCTTGAGAAGAAAGTTGTTAACCTAGGCTATCTTGCTGGACAGACTGTGTCGCTACAGGAATTTGTCACACACCCCATGCGGGCAGCTCGTTTTGGGTTGTATGGGTTGCGTGACCAGAAGCAGGTTTGGGATTACCCGGCGTTGCAGGGACATTTGAGCTTGACGGATTTTCAGGCTGTTATTGTGGTCGTTGATAACATGGAGGCAGGGCGTGTATGGGTTGAGCAGGTTCAACCCAAGATGCAGGGTGTGCCCTTTTTGATGGTGAGCAGCGCACAGGCTGCGCCGCTGTTGTTGCCTTATTACGAGAGCGCCCAGGTGCAGGGCATGCTGGTTGGTATGCGAGATGGCTTGTTCTATGGACAGAAGTGGCTGATGCCGGGCAACCGTGCTGGGTTTTGGGGGGCATTTCAATCAGGTATGCTGATTACGATTGTGTTGCTGCTACTGGGTGCAATTGTCCAGTTGGCAGGGGCGCTATTTACTCGGAATAAGACCAGGCAGGAGGGGTAGAGCAGATGGCATCGTCCATTGATCTTGTCTGGGTGTTTGTAGGGTTTCTCTTTACCGTGCTCATTTTGAGTTATGTTCTGGGCGACAACCCGTTCTTTCGTCTTGCCTCTTATGTTTTTGTGGGCATATCGTCGGCATATCTTGTTGTCCTTTTGATTTATCAGGTTATCCTGCCGCGCCTGGTGCAGCCATTTTTTGAGACAAGCTCGAGCCAGCTTGTTTTGCATCTGGTGCTATTTGTGATGTGCCTGTTGTTGCTGACGAAACTGAGCCCTCGCCTTGCCAGATTTGGAAATATCCCTATGGCGTATCTGGTAGGCGCAGGGACAGCGGTAGTGATTGGCGGGGCAGTGCTGGGAACCATCATCACGCAGGTAAAAGCGACGGTGGCTTACCGATCAGCCTCTGCAGAGATCATGCCGGGTATTCGGGTGCTTGAGGGACTGGTCATCTTGCTTGGCACAGTGGTTACGCTGGCGTATTTTCACTTTGGTGCCAGGACAAAAACGGAGGGAGAAACACCATCTCGCCCGCTGTGGCTTGAGATGCTTTCGTATTTGGGACGCTTTTTCATTGCGGTTACTTTTGGGGCGTTGTTTGTTAGTGTTTACGTTTCTGCTTTGACTGCTTTGATTGAGCGGTTGAGTTTTATCATTCAATCTGTACCGATGTTGCTTAAGGGTCTTGGATAGAGGCAGATGACTACCTCCATTGTTGATGCTGAATCGTTATTAGCGATTGATATAGGAACGATTAACACGCGCGCTTTGTTGTTTGACATTGTTGAGGGTCAATATCGCCACATTGCCACAGGGACAGCCCTGACAACGGCAGGGGTGCCATATCTTGACGTAGGGGAGGGTATCCATCGGGCAATACAGAATCTACAGGATTTGACGGGGCGGGTGATTATTGGTCCGTCTTCTGAGGTCATTTTGCCCATGGCGGCAAACGGAGCGGGGATAGATCAACTGGCAATTACGTACTCTGCTGGTCCCGAACTGCGAGTTGTAATTGCAGGGCTGTTGCCAGATGTTTCTATTTCCAGCGCGCAGCGTCTGGTTGCTACTGTCAACAGCCGGGTGGTAGAAACAATCGGCATAACAGATCGCCGCCGCATGGAGGTGCAGCTAGATGCAATCGTCCATGCGAAGCCCGATCTGGTGATTATCTCTGGGGGGACAGATTATGGCGCAAACCGCTCGGTGCTTAAAGTAGTCGAATTGATATTACTGGCGTGCAAAGTTACTGCAAAGGGGCAAATACCAGAAGTCGTTTTTGCGGGTAATAAGGCTTTGGCAGATAGGGTGAAGGAGTTTTTGGGGAGGTATACACGGGTAACCCTGCTTTCCAATTTGAGACCAAGTGTTGATGTTGAAAACATTGACTCAAATCTGAACGCGTTTATAGAAGTGGTGAATCGTATTCGTGGTGAGCAGATAGGAGGGTTGGCTGCTTTTGCTGCTTTGGGCAATACATGTGTGATGCCAACACCGCTTGCTTTTGGGCGTATGATACGGTTTATTAGCTGTGTCAATAAAGAAAAAGGGGTCTTGGGAGTGGACTTGGGTGCCAGCGCAGCAACGGTAGCCATCGCGGTTGGCGGAAAACTTTCCCTGAACGTGTATCCTCTCAACATGGGAGCAGGACACCTATCACAAAGAGCTATCGAAGGCGTTATGCGCTGGCTTTCAGCAGATATACCAGAGGCGGTGGTGCGCGATTATCTCTGGCAAAAAACGCTCTTTCCAGCCAGCCTGCCGCTGACTCACCAAAGTCTGCTAATTGAGCAGGCTGCAGCGCGTTATATTTTGCAGACAGTAACCCAACTGGCCATGATGCGCGGGCAGTACGCCGGGCGTGGTTTTGAGCCAGTAATTGCTTCTGGGGCGGTGTTATCGTTCACCCCCCAGATAGAGCAAAGTTTATTGATGCTGTTGGATGGTTTGCAGCCGTCTGGTATCACTACGCTTATTCTTGACCCGAATGGTGTCATGTCTGCTATGGGGGCTGCGGCAGGGCTCAATAGTGTCATCCCGGTACACATCCTTGAATCTGGTGCATTTTTGAATCTGGGTACAGTTATTGCGCCGTATAGCCGGGCGCGTTATGGCAGCAAAGTTCTGCAGGTGCGGGTTGTGTATGAGCAGGGGGGGGATGCCCGTTATGAGATCAAACAGGGAACACTGGCTTTACTGCCGTTGGAGAATGGTCAGGTGGCACGTTTGCATCTTTCGGCAATTAACGGAGCGACGTTGGATGCAACGGGGAAGGTGAGGAGTGCAAATTTCAAAGTGATTGGCGGAGTTTGCGGTATTGTGATTGATGCGCGCGGCCGCCCAATCGCTTTGCCTTCTGACAAAGCGAGAAGACGCGAGATGTTATGCAAATGGAGAGATGCACTGGGAATCAGCGATTCTGGCATAGAACTTGCACGGTGAACTTGTGATGTCTATGATAGCACCTGTTACCCATTTTCTGCCTTTGACCAAAATTCGCCGAGCGCGCCTGTTGCCTGTCAGCGGGCGGGTGGTTGTCCGTGTTGGGCAGAAAGTGTCCGCTGTTGATGTTGTTGCGGAATCGCTGGGCAGCGGTAAACATGTCATTGTGGATGTGTGGCAGGCGCTGGGTTTTTCAGCCACCAGCAGGTCTGAAAAGTGGGTTGGGCGTAAGGTTGGCGAGACGGTGCAGGTTGGGGATGTCATTGCTGAGACGGGCGGCTTGTTTCGCAAAGTCGTTCGAGCACCTGTTGAGGGTCAGATTATCGCAATTGGCGGCGGCCAGGTGCTCCTGGAGACGAAAGGGGAAGGCACGGCTGTTTTGGCTGGTTTTTCAGGTGTGGTGGAAGAACTGGTGCCTGAGCGGGGGGCAATTATTGAGGGGAGCGGCGCGCTGATACAGGGGGTTTGGGGCAATCAGCGGATTGGCATGGGCACCTTGCAGGTGGTGGCATCTGCGCCTGATGAGGAGCTGCGTGCGGACAGGCTTGATGTCAGTTTGCGTGGAGCAATTTTGGTGTGCGGGTACTGTGCTGATGCAGGGGTGTTTGCGAAAGCGTCTGATTTACAGATACGGGGATTGATTCTTGCCAGCATGGCGTCCAGCCTGATTCCTGCCGCCAGAAAGGTGGATTACCCGATTGTTCTTGTGGAGGGTTTTGGCAATTTGCCGTTCAACCAGGTTGCCTATAAAATTCTATCAACCAATGAAAAACGCGAAGTAGCTGTCAATGCCGCCCTGTGGGATATTTATCAGGGCGAAAGACCGGAGATTTTTATTCCACTTCCTGCAGAGGGTGAGATGGCTGCGGAAACAGACGAGTTTCACCCCGGGCAGATTGTCCGCATTCAGGGGGGGGATTTTCCTGAACGGACGGGGCGGATTGTTGAGGTGTATCCCTATCCATGTCCGATTTCTAATGGATTGAAAGTGTTGGCTGCCAGAGTAGAGCTTGCTGACCGGGAGTCGGTCGTGCCTTTGGCTAATCTGGATGTGATTGAGTGATCAAAAACGATGTGCGATGTTCTTTAAGAAATTCGCTAATTGAGGAGAAATTCTGATGACCGATAATGATAACAGTTCTTATGACTATGACTCCGAGGCTGACGATCTGGAACCACGGAGCAGCGGGGGCAGCAGCCGAACGTTCATCATAGCATTTGCCATTCTGGCGGTGGTGTTTTTGGTATTTTTGGCAGCTATGGTTATTTTGCTGCCGATGTTGAGATCGTCCAGCAATGCCCAGTACTTGCAGCAGGCGGCGCAAATTAATGCCCAGAATACTGCAACATCCCTTGCGGCGACCCAAATTGCCCTGACCATGGATGCGCAGCGTAAGATTACCCCCACTCCTTTGCCTACCACTCCGCCGCCACCTTCTCCTGTTCCGCCGACATCCACACCGGTTGTCCTTGTAGCCACCGAGTCGGCTGAGGCGAAGGGAATGGAAGCAACGCCAGAGGCGACAGCAGGCGTGGGTGCGGCTGAAGAGGGTGGGGTTAACCGCACTGCGACGATCGCTGCGCTTTTCACACAAGCTGCTATGAGTTCCGGGGCGGAGGCGACAACATATCCTTTCAGTTCGACAGCTTTGCCAAATACCGGTTTTATGGACGAGTTTGGCTTGCCGGGCATGATTGGGGTTGCCATTGTACTGGTGGCGGTTGTGATTTTTGCACGGCGTTTGCGTACGCAGAGGTAATAGCAACTTAATTAGGAATAAAATAGCATCCCCTCTTCTTGAAATCTTTTGAAGAGGGGATAGTTGTTTTAAGTCAGCAGAGTGAGAAGGGTTTTTATGTAACGCTTGCTGCTACCTGTTTGCCATATTCTAACAATGCGCCAACCATGTCCTGCGAGCGACCTTCGGCGTATACCCTGAGAACAGGCTCGGTTCCGGAAGGGCGGATCAGAAGCCAGGAATCGTCGGCAAGGATATATTTGACTCCATCCAGTGCGCTGATGTCGGTGATGGTTTCGCCTCCAATAGATTGGGGGGCGTCATGCTGTAGCTTGTGAACCATTTTTTCCTTGGCAACCGGGAAACGCAGACGAAGGTCAGCGCGCTCGTAGAAAGCCGGTCCCACCTCTTTCAGCAGATTCTCAACCAGTTCATACAGGGTAGTTTTTGCACTGGCGACGATTTCAATGAGCAGCAAGCCGAGCAAAATGCCGTCACCCTCAGGGATGTGCCCTTTAAAAGAAATGCCACCCGATTCTTCGCCTCCAATGAGAACATCTTCCTTCATCATGTAGTCGGCAATATGATTAAAACCGACTGGTGTCTCATAACAGGGCAAACCATATTTGTTTGCCAGACGGTCAATCATGCGTGTGGTTGAAACTGTGCGGACAACAGCACCGCCGAGGTGGCGTTTTTCAACCAGATGCCGCAGCGCCAGTGCCATGATTTTGTGGGGATCGACAAAGTTACCGCGCTCGTCCATCGCGCCAATGCGGTCGGCATCGCCATCTGTGGCAATGCCAAAAGAACCCAGTCCTGTGCCAATTGCGCCTGCCAGGGCACCCAAATAGCGCCCAATGGGTTCCGGGTGTACGCCTCCGAAGCCGGGGTTCATTTCATTGCGGATTTCGGTTACCTCGCAGCCGGTGCCTTGCAAGATACCCCGTATCACGCCTCTTCCGGAGCCATACATTGAATCAACTACAATCCGCAAATCCCCATCTGCAATTGTGTTGAAATTGATCAGTTTTCTGAGATGCTCGTAATAAGCCGGGATGGGGTTAAAGCGGGTGATTAGCCCAAGCCGCAGTGCCTGCTCGTATTCCATCAGGTTTGGGCCGCGTCCCAGTTGCTCGTTATCGTTGAGATACACTTCAACACGGCGGCACTGTTCTGGGAGTGCTGAAGCGCCGTTGGAAGATTTAAGCTTGACGCCGTTGTAACGCGGCGCATTGTGTGATGCTGTAATCATAATGCCCCCGATGGCATCCTGGTTGCAGACGGAATATGAGATTGCAGGTGTAGGAGCGTCGGACTGGCTCAGCTGCACGTGGTATCCATTGGCTGCCAGCACACGCGCAGCTTCGGCTGCATAGCGGTCAGAAAGAAAGCGCGTGTCGAAACCTACCACAACTTTGCGTGACAAGCGCGGATTTGCCGGGGATATATTTTCATCCCAGTTGGAGTCGTTAAAAGCATCGGCAATTGCCTGGGTGATGAGGCGGAGGTTGCTGAAGGTAAACGTGTCTGAAATAACTGCGCGCCAGCCGTCCGTTCCAAAGTGAATAGTCATAGATATCTCCTGGTAGGAAAAGGTAAATTTGTCTTTGAGACTGTATGATAACTTGCAGAGTATGAAGTTTGCAGGGGGTTAGCCGGGCGGCGCGGCGGTGGCGGTAATGAGCAAGATACGGCGTATCCAGCCTGTTTCACCGTCAGGCGCCCGCACATGCACCCAGATGCCCGATGAGTTCTTTTCAACCTCTGGCAGGATTTCAACAATTGATCCATTGGATAAGATTTTGACCGCCTGGGCATCGTTTCTTGGCTCACTGCGGATAAAAGCACCATCTCCTTCGTATGCGTTGATCTTTCCCCACACGGGGGTAGGTTGCGGGCTGAGCGTTTGGGTGGGTGTGCGTGTGGGTACCAATGTGTTGGTTGGTGTTGGGGTTATTGTAGGGGGGTTTGGAGTGTTGGAAAGTGTGGTAGAGGGAGAAGGGGAAAGGGTCATTGTTGGCGGATGTGTTGGCATAGCTAACTCAGTTGACATCGCTGTTCCGATGCCGCTGATGGCAATCAAAGCGATCAGGCTGATGAGAAGCAGGGTGCTGCTAAGCGTATAACCAAATACCGTGTTTGGGCGTAGCCCGAGCAGAAAGAAGATAACAGTGCCGATCAATGCTGCCCAGGCAAGGTGGATGATGAATACGATCAACCCGTCGGGGAACAGCCCGCTGATGCCGCTTGTTAACCCAAAGCCAGCAACTCCCAGGGGTAGAAACAGCTCGTAAGACAGAGCAATGCTGCTGATAACAGGGCGTTGTGAGGGATGTTTGACAAGCAGAAAGACCGCAGAGATTGCGCCTCCTGACAGCACGATGAAATCTGCCAGGGAAAGATGGGCGTGGTAAAGAGCCTGCTGTACCTCTATGCTGGGAAAAAGGGTGTATCCCAATCCTACCAGCCCGCTGCCAAGGAAGACGAGTGCACTGCTGATGGCAATGCTCCCTAACATTTGCACAAAAAAGCGTCTGGAACCAAATACTGAGGCAAGGGATAGTCCTGTTACCGGCCCGAGGAATGGGCTGAGCAAGGCTGCCAGCACGAAAAGGGCAGGCAGATTTGTCAGACATGCTGCACCGATTATCAATCCACACAGCAGAGACAGTACAAAAAATTCGACGGAAGGTGTCGCCTGATAAGCCAATGAAGCCAGAAACTCTGCTCTTTCACCCTCTGCTTCTGGCATGATAAGCCGCTTTCTGCGGCGGCGGCGTGCTGGCGGCAGGTTGTGTTCCTCAGGTGGGAGTGGTTCGCTGGTTGGCAGGTTCATGTTCGTAAGGTTGCCACCAATCGAATGGGTTTGAGCAATAGTTCAAGCGCAGAAAGAATGTCTGGCATGACAATATTGGCGGACGCAAGTGAGCTTGTCGCCAGCCCTTCTGGGGACAAAATGCATATCCCAATGGCAGCCTCAGCAAGCATGATATGATCATTGGCGCCCTGTCCTATAGCAATAACCCGTTCGGCGCCTAGCTGACGGACATAGTCTGCTTTTTGCTCTGCCTCGTTTCCGGGTTGGATTCTAACTGTAGAGAGATTGAGAACCTTACTGATGGACTCGATATGACCGTATGTGTCGGCGCTGATGATGTGAACCTGAAGCCGATCTTTAAGCGTTGTGATGGTGCGCATGACACCTTCAACCAGTTTGCCATCTACAGTGAGGGTTCCGCTTAAATCGCACACCAGATGATCTAGCTGGTAGACCCCTTTACCGGGAACATTTAACTCGATCATACGCTGGTAATTATAATACAGACTCGGTTGAAAAGAGACTGTAGGTGATTATCCCTAAATTGGTGAAATCACAATCGGGTCATTGAGAAGTGGATACTGGGCGTTCTAAACCTTTTGTGGCAGAATATATAGCAGGTTTCAAGTGTCTTTGCCAGAAATGGGCGGTTGCGTATGTGGCAGGCTCGCCAAAGTAGGGTAAAATAGGGTACGTTTTCAAAAATTAAAGGTCGTGCCGGTATGCGCGAAATAGCGTGTAAATTCTTTGCCATGTTTGCTGTTCTTGTTCTGATGTCCTGTGGGACAAGAATCAGCACACCCGAGGCGGGCATGCAATTGCCCACTGTCGAGGCTGTTCCCAGTGTGGCCGCTTCTTCCACACCAACGGCGCAGCCAGCAAAAGTGATTCTGGTTTCGCCACCTGGACGTGGGGATATTGAGCTTCTTCAGGCAACGATAACAGAGCTGGCTGAAGAGACAGGGATGGTGTTGACCATTGTACCCGCGCTTGAGGCGCAGCAGGTGACGCAGGATGTGAAGATTGTTATTTTGCTTTCTCCTATGCAAAATCTTCCAGATTTGTTGGCGGCAGCTCCCCAAACGCAGTTTGTCGTTCTCTCCTCTGTGGATCTGACGCAGGCAGGGAACTTGAACGTGATTCGCTTGCAGCCTGAAAAGCAAGGTTTTGTGGCTGGGTATTTATCAATGCTGGTTGCGTATGATTACCGTGCCGCAGCTCTTTTGCCGGTGGAAGAACCTTTGGGAACAACATTAGAGGATGCCTTTCGCAGCGGTTCGGGGTATTATTGCGGGATTTGTGCTTCGGTTAGCTCGCCGGTGATCAGGTTTCCTCTCATCGCACGGCTCTCCTCTGCCAGTGATGCGAGCGTTTGGCAACCGACGGTTGAGTCGCTGCGCGCAAATGTTGTCTATGCCATGTATATTTCTCCCGAGTCGGCTAACCCCGATATGGTCAGTGCACTTGCTCAGCAGGGTTATATTCTCATTGGTGGTCAAACACCTCCTCAGGAGGTCATGCCGCGTTGGGCGGCCACAGTAGAATATGACACGTTGGGCGCTTTGCAAGAAGCATGGCCCGCACTGGTTGCCGGTGATGGCGGACGAGTGATAAGCCCCTCGCTTCGCATCAACGATATCAACAGAAATATATTGAGTGCGGGAAGACAGCGGCTGGTGGAGGATGTGATGGCAAAGCTGGAAGCAGGCGCGGTTTATCCGTTTACTGTTCCCGCCCAGTAGGAGTGCCCTTAAACTCGCTGGCGGTTGCTTTGCCTGGCTGACTGATGCCTTCTCTTTTCAGCACTTTCCAGATAGTGATGATTAAGATCTTAATATCCAGCCATAGCGACCAATGGTCAACATACCAGATGTCATGCTGGAATTTTTCTTCCCACGAGAGAATGTTGCGCCCATGAATTTGAGCCCACCCAGTGATGCCGGGCAGGACATCATGACGGCGCATTTGCTCTGGGGAATAGCGCTCCAGATATTCCACAAGCAGTGGTCGCGGTCCGACCAGACTCATCTCTCCGCGCAGGATGTTGAATAGCTCGGGCAGTTCATCCAGGCTGGTTGCGCGGAGAAAGTTTCCCAACGGGAAGAGGCGTTTGTGATCGGGCAGCGGCTTCCCGCGACGGTTGAATGCTTCACGCATGGTGCGAAACTTCAGTAATGTAAAGACAGCCCCCTTATAACCAGGTCGGGGTTGGCGGAACAATATGGGCGGTCCTTCAGCGATAAGCAGCATCAGTGCAATAACTGCCAAAAGCGGCGATAAAAGCAAAACCGCTGGGATGGTCAACAACAGGTCAAAAATTCGTTTGGCTGGCGGGATTCCGGGCGGGAAAATTTTAGTGGGCATTGTATGTATTTTACCAAAGATTAAAAAGTTGATATAATGCCTCTCTGTTGATGTGAAAAGCAAAGAATTGTAGCGAGGTACGTTATGAAGCAAAAAAAAGGCAGGGTTTTTTCCGGCGCTCGCCCCACGGGGCGGCAACATTTGGGGAACTATCTGGGTGCGATTAAGAATTATGTCGCTCTGCAGGATGATTATGAGTGTGTATATTGTATTGTAGATATCCATGCATTAACGACAATGGAAACCACCCTTGCGTTGCGCCAGAACACGTATGAGATGGCGCTTGATTGGCTTGCTGCGGGTATCCGCCCAGATGAGACTATCATGTTTGTTCAATCGCATGTTCCGCAAGTAACCGAGCTGCACACTTATCTTTCGATGGTAACGCCTTTGGGCAAGCTGACGGATTTGCCTACATTCAAGGAGAAGGTTCGTCTTCAGCCACAAAATGTGAATTACGGGCTGGTTGGCTACCCGGTTTTGATGGCAGCCGATATTGTGCTGTATCGAACCAATCTTGTTCCGGTGGGGATTGATCAGGCACCGCATATTGAGTTCACCCGTGAGGTTGTGCGTTCTTTTAACTATCGCTATCAGACTGATGTGCTCATTGAGCCTGAAATGAAAGCCACTGAAACCCCGAAAGTGATTGGCATTGACGGCCAGCAGAAAATGAGCAAAAGCCTTGACAACCATATTGAACTGGCGGCAACCCCTGAAGAGACGCTTCAGAGGGTGATGATGATGGTTACTGACCCACAGCGCATGCGCCGCACAGACCCGGGCAATCCAGATGTCTGTAATGTGTTTTCTTTTCACAAAATATTCTCTACGGCGGAAGAGGTGGAGATGGTCAACCTTGAGTGCCGCAGAGCTGGAATTGGCTGCGTGGATTGCAAGCGTTTGATGGCAAAGAACTTGAATGAATCATTACAGCCATTCCGTGAACGCCGGTCTGAGCTGGCGCAGAACCCGGATCAGGTATGGGATGTGCTTCAGGAGGGGGCAAAGCGTGCCAGGGCAATTGCAGAGGAGACGATGCAGGGGGTGCGGCGCGCGATTGGCTTGCCCTGAGCAGTGCAACACGCGATAAAAAGAAAATGCTCATCAGATTTTTCAGTTCTGATGAGCGTTGTTGGTTTTATCCTGTGGGCTGATTAATATCCGAGTTTGAGGAAAGCTTCGGCTTCTTCGATGATTGGGATAACGCGGTTATAAAAGTTCTCGAAATTATTATCTTTCCATTTTAGGATGGTGGGTGTCATCGGGTCCAGTTTGTATTGCAGAGAGTCACGCCCGATCCCTACGCCAAACATCATTAAAATGGCATCCGCGGCATGGACGGCATAGCACAAGGTCTTGTGTTTATCCTGCGCCAGAGAAGGGGTATGATGATACAGGACGGCTTCGGCTAAGCGCTCGGGGAAGTTCCAGCGGCGCACGATACCGGCTCCAACGGCGGCGTGGTTAAAGCCAAACAAACCGACTTCCATCTCATCAAAGGAATGTTGTTCAAGGGCCCTTGGGTCTACCGGGTTATAGCGTAAAAGGACATCGAAAGCCAGTTTGCCAACGTCGCAAAACAGCCCGGCGTAGTAGGCATCATCGTAAAGTTCTGGGTCAACGTCTTTGACAATCAGCTGGGCGCCAGCAGCCATACCAACGGAGCGTTTCCACAGCTCGCCTTTGTCGAGAAGATAGCCAGGGACAGGACGGTTCATAAAACTGGCGACAGATGCCGATAAGACCAGGTTTTGAACGGTGCGTTGACCAAGATAGCTAACAGCCTGTTCGATGGAGATTAATTTGTATCTCAGCGAATAGTAGCCAGAATTGACCCAGCGAAGGATCAGACTGGTCATTGCCTGATCCATTTTGATCACGTTGGCAAGATCCTTCATGCTGGAGTTGGGGTCTCGGATGATATGCAATGCCTTCTGCACAACTTTGGGCATGGGCGGTAGATTGCCTACCTGGTCAATCAGCTGATCTATGGTGATGCGATTATCTGACATGTATCTTTTCCGAATACAATGAGCCAATATTGCTACTGTATTATTTTACACGCAAAACTTGATTTTTACATCAACAAATTTGTAATGTATCTGAATTGTTTTTACTGAATCTGCTGGCGGGATGGGTATAATGGCGCTATCACAGAGTCTAATTTTTGGAGGAGCTTTTATGCGTGCAGTGATACAGCGGGTGCGGAGCGGGAGCGTGGTCGTCGAGGGACGTGTTGTCGCAGAGATTGGGGTGGGGCTGGTGATTCTTTTGGGCATTGGTCCAGATGATAATAGGGAAACAGCGGAGGCGATGGCGCGGAAAATCTCGCTGTTGCGCATTTTTGCGGATGACCAGGAGAAAATGAACCTCTCAATAAAGGATGTGGGTGGTTCAGCCATTGTTGTATCACAATTCACGTTGTACGCGGATACCCGCAAGGGCAACCGCCCCTCGTTTACGTTTGCCGCCGCCCCGGAACTTGCAAGCCCCCTGGTGGATTATTTTGTTGAGGTGATGAAAATGAACGGTGTGCCGACCCAAAGCGGCGAGTTTGGGGCGCACATGCTGGTCAAGATCGAAAACGATGGACCTGTAACCATCTGGTTGGAAATGTGAGCTAATCTTTTCCCCGCCGCACAATGGCGTCGCTCATTTTGATCACGCGCGACAGCGCGGCAACATCATGGACTCTAATGATATCTGCGCCTTTTGCGATGCTGATTGCCACCGCGGCTGCGGTGCCTTCCAGGCGGTCGTGTATGGGAAGGTTGAGCGTATAGCCGATAAAACCTTTACGCGATACGCCGACCAGAAGAGGGTAGCCCAGACTGCGGATTTCGGACAGCCAGTTGATGATCTCCAGGTTTTGCTCGACTGTTTTTCCAAAGCCAATGCCGGGGTCGAGAATGATATGATCATCCGCGACACCAGCCGCGTGTGCTTTTTCAATGGAACTGAGCAGATCGGCTCTTATGGCAGCAATTAAATCCTGATAGTGGATGTTCACATATCTTCCGCCCAATTGACTGCTAACTTCGACGTTGGACGGTTGGCTGCGATTGTGCATCAGGATGATGGGGGCACGGTGACGGGCGGCAACAGAGGCAATGGATGGGTCGGCGCGCAGCCCCCATATATCGTTGATCCAGTGCGCACCAGCGTTAAGGGCGGCTTCGGCTACGCTGGATTTATAGGTATCAATGGACAGGACGCAGTCGAGGTTTTCTTGGATCAGGGCACGGATCACGGGGAGAACGCGTTGCAGTTCCTCTTCTGCGCTGATGGGGGTGGAGCCGGGGCGGGTGCTTTCGCCGCCGATGTCCAGGATGTCTGCTCCGGCGGCAACAAAGGCGTGCGCCTGTTGAATGGCTGCAGCAATGTAATTGCTTTGGTTGAGCAAGCCATCGCCGGAAAAACTGTCAGGGGTGATATTTAAAATGCCCATGATCAGGGTGCGTGTACCCCATGGGTATGGAAAAGGTATCACAGCTTTGTTACCCCGCTGGTGTCAACGTTAGATAGCATCTGCGTAATGGTAAGACCGCTGACGGGATGACGCAAATTGGGCGCCAGCGTCGCCAGAGGGACAAGCACAAAGGCGCGTGCGCTCATTTGTGGGTGGGGGATGGTCAGGTCTGGGGTGTCCAAGACGATGTCATCGTAGAAAAGGATGTCCAAATCAATGATGCGCGGTCCATATTTGAAAGTGGGCTCGCGTCCCATGGCAATTTCAATATCTTTGAGAAGCTGATGAAGGTCGTGTGGCGAAAGGTCGGTTTGTGCCTCGATGACCTGGTTGAGGTACATGGGCTGATCAAGATATCCCCATGGGACGGTTTCATATACCTCAGAGGCGCGCAAATCCTTCAGGGTTTTGGATAGGAAGCCAATGGCTTTTTGCAGGTTGGCAAAACGGTCTTTGAGATTGCTGCCGAGAGCGATATAGGTCAGGGACATGCAGCTTACACTCCCCGTATGGCGTTGATGATGTCTGTCAGCAGCCCAAAGGCAGTCGTTTCTGGACCAGGGTTGGTTTCTACAATCCCCAGTCCTGGAAGCGTATCCAGATGGAACTGGATGTAGCTGCTGGTGCCGTTGATGGTATACAGAGGGGAATTGGCGGTTACTTTTTCTGGTTTGACGCTGGCATGGATTTGGCCGTTATTTCGGGCGGCGCGGCAGATCAGCTTCCAACGCTCGCCAGTCTGAGCGGCTTGGCGGATCATCGCCGGGGTGATGGAGCGTATGCCATGACGGTCAACCTGCTGAGGCTTGAAAGGTGTGTCCATGAGCACAGTTAACAGGGCGGCGACTTTGATGGCGGCATCCCAACCGTCAATATCGCCGCTTGGGTCAGTCTCGGCAATGCCGATAGATTGCGCATAGGCAACAGATTCCTCAAAACTTTTACCGTTTTCCATGCACTCGAGGATCAGGTTGGTGCACGAATTGAGAATACCCTCGAACCCGCTCAAAACGGCGGAAGGCAGCGCGGCGCGGAAGAGGGAGAAGATCGGCGCGCCATCCATAACAGTCGACTCAAAAAGAAAACAGCGTCCTTTTGCCTTTGCCAAGGCCGTCAGTTCGTGATATGCGTGTACCACAGGCCCTTTGTTGGCGGTGACAGCGTGCATCCCCAGTTCAAGCGCGGCACGCAGGTGGTCCACGGCGGGCTGCCCGCTTTCATAATTCACAGGCGAGTTCTCCAAAAGGACATCGGCGCGGGATTGCCGAATGACATCAAGCGTTGTATTGCATGCTTGCGTTGACAGTGTGTCAAGGTTTTGCCCGCTTTCGACGAGTGCAATAGCCTTTTCCAGGTTGATTCCCTTTGGGTCAACAGCCATCCCGTGTCGTCCGGTGGCGATTGCGGTTACCGAAAATGTGATGCCGTACTGTTGTGAAAGAATCTGCTCTTTGTGCAGGATCAACCGGGCAAAAGCGCGCCCGACATTACCAAAACCGACAAGCGCAAGTGATACATGGGACATTGGTGATACTCCAGGGAGAGAGGTGATTATATGGGTGGCCAGGGGTAGTAACGGCGGTTGCTGCTGGGGTGTGGAAAGCGGCGCGTCTCAAGCATCTGGCTAGCACGGCGTTCGAGGGCGGAGATTTCTGCTTTGGAGAGCAGTGGTTTGAGCTGTTTGTTTAATGCGCTTTCACCAGTATTCAGCGCTGTTTTTAGCCGTTCGATGTCTTCCAGAATGGTTGAGGGGATTTCTTCTCCGGCGAAATCCCAGATGATGGTGCGCAGCTTGTTATCCACATGAAAACAGATGCCATGGTCAATCAGCCAGAAATGATCCTGCCAATCGCGCAGGATATGGCTGCCCTTGCGGTCGGCATTGTTGATCAGCAGGTCAAAAGCCATAGCATGACGGAGACGGCCGCGGTCCTGGTCGTTGAAGGTGAAATAGTGGTCGTTGGGGTCATGGGGGATGAAAAGCTGGAGCGAGCCGGGCCCCAGCGGGGCTTTACGGCGGTAAACAGTCGGGGGAACCAGCTGCCAGCCAAGGCTTTCGCTGACGTGAAAAGCAGCTACTTCGCGTTTTGCCAGCGTGCCTGCCGGAAAATCCCACAGAGGCTGCTCGCCGCGTGAGGGCTTATAGACGGCTGTGATTTCTCTATCTTCGTATAAGAGATGAGCCAGAAAAGTGTAATTTGATCCAATGATAAACTGGCCTTTTAAATTCAACTGCCCGTGGAGCAGTCCTTCCAAAATGAATGCTTTATCGGCGATTGGATCCAGGATATTGTTCTGTTCCAAAGTATGCTCGTGGGTGAAAAGCCGTGAAAAAAGCTGGCTTAATGCTTGTGCCCGTTCTTTTTGGGGCAGAAGTGTCCTTCAGGCTCCATTGGCTCGCCGCATTGTGGGCAGATGGGGCGTCCGCGGTTGGCAACTTCAATCCCCCAGTGGCACATGGCGCGTAATTGGGAGCGCGTGCACCACAGACGCAGGACATTGGCATTGCTTTCTTCAGCGCCTTCAGGGGTTGCTTCGCGCGCAATCAGGATGAGCAGGTCGCGCTCGATATCATAAGAAAGCCCCAATTCTCCGATGCGGAAGAGCGGGTCAACCGGCGGCTCAATGTGCATTTTGCTTTCGTCATACTCGCTGGATGCTGGCGGCAGGTCGGGGTAGCGCGAGGCAATCTCGGCTAAAAATTGCTCGACGCCGATGGCAAGGGTCTGTATCTGTATCTTTTCCGCCAGGAGAGTGATGACGCGATCGCCCTGACGCGCCTGGATGTAAAACACACGCTGACCGGGTTTGCCAATGGCATCGGTCGTGATGTGTGTGATCGGATACAAATCCATTTCGTTTTGCGCCATCGTCTTTGTATGGCTCCTTTACAGGTTTCTTTTAGTATACCAGAAAGGACAGGCGGTTTGTAAGAGGGATTTTGACAGGCTGCGTTTATGCACCATATCGGCGCGAGGAACTGGCGGCTTGGATGAACGCATTGAATAAAGCCCGCATAGGGAGGTGGGCTGTCAGTTCCTCTGGATGCCACTGAACGCCGATGGCAAAGGGATGCCCGCGCAGTTCCAGCGCTTCAACCAGTTGATCGGGCGAGAATGCGGAGGCAAGCAAGCCGGGGGCAACTTTGGCAACGCCCTGATGATGAAGGCTGTTGACCTCGAGCGTTTCGCTGCCCAGAATGCGGTACAGCTGGCTGTCTTTCTCTATCCGCACACGGTGCGAAAGACGGTCGCGGGCAAAATTGGGGTACCAGTCGTGGCGCAGGGCGTTTGGCAGCTGGTCAGCGATGTGGGTGTACAGCGTTCCCCCCAGCGCAACGTTCATCACCTGGATGCCGCGGCAAATTGCCAGCAAAGGGATGTTGTTTTGGGCGCACAGACGGGTCAGGGCAATTTCCATGCGGTCGCGGGCATGGTCAATGCCGTAAACTTCGGCGTGGGGCTGACCGCCAAAAAGGGCGGGGTCTATATCTGCCCCGCCGGTGAGAAGGAAGCCGTCCAGCGAGGAACACAGCGGCAGGAGGTGTTCTTCTGACAGCCCAACCGGGAGGATGAGCGGTGTGCCCCCCGCCTGGAGGAGCGCCTGGATGTATGTTTCGTTGACCTGAGCGCGCGGCAAGTCGCTTTTCGTCTCGCTGCGCGAAGCGGTAACACCGATAAGAGGCATTAATTAAATTTTTGTTTGAGGCGGGCGCTCTTGCCGGTGCGGGTGCGCAGGTAGTAGAGACGCGCACGGCGTATCTGGCTGTGTCGTTCGACTACCACTTTGTCGACGCGCGGCGAATTTCTCAGGAAGGTGCGCTCAACGCCAATGCCGTTGCTGGCGACGCGGCGCACGGTGAAGGTGGAATTGCTCCCTGCGTTGTGCATATACAGCACCGTTCCTTTGAATTCCTGAATGCGGACGCGGTCACCTTCTTTGATCTTGACATGCACGCTGACAGCATCCCCGGGCAGCAGATCGGGGATGTTAGGGTTTTCGGGTGTTTCGATTGCTTTTAATGTTTCCTGGTTCATCTTGTGGATCATCCTTATCATGTATTTCTTGACGCGGGGGCGAATTATACCACGTCGCGCCCAAAGCGTAAAGAAAAACGCTCAGGCAAACCGATTGTTTAGGATGTTAGGAATGGGCCATGATCTAATAACGCAATTTTTGGGCACAGTTGATGAAAAATTTGTTATACTTTTACTTGATCTAAAGACAAATTAGCCCCGCAGCGTGTACTGCGGCGATGCTACAAAGAGTTACGCGGGTGAGCGCGTAGCGGCGAAATCTATCGTAGCAAATTTTTGCCGCCCGCGCAAGTTAACTGTGTTTGGATAAAGTGGAATTATTTTGCGAGTGGTTTGCCAGAGGATGAGAAATACCCTTTTCTCTCAAGTTCCATCGATAGATACGCTCATGTTCAATTCCCGTGTAAAGAGGGACTTTTATGCTTTTATCAACACCAATACCATCCCGCCCTGCATTTGGCGGACATGAAAAGTTTGTTTTTCGGCAGGGCTGGCTGAAAAAGGCTATTGATGCAGCCCAGCAGGACCCAGCCGTTTTTTCCAAAGAAGATGCCTTTGTCCATTTAGGGGTTGGAAAAAACATGGCAGCTTCGATCCGCTACTGGGGATTAGCTACTGGTTTGCTGGAAAATGTACTCCATCAACGCGGTATTCGGACAGTAATCCCTAGTGCTTTGGGGCTGGCACTCTTGGGAGAGAATGGCTTTGATCCTTATTTAGAAGATATTGGATCACTATGGCTGATTCACTGGCAATTGGCAAGCAACCGCGAGAGAGGACTGGTTTGGCACCTGGTTTTTTCCAGGTATTACGATGTGGAATTCCGCAAAGTGCAATTATTGCAATTTCTGAAGAAACAGATGACGCAACTAGCAGTTCAGACAACGGAGGGAATGATTGAACGTGAGATGGATGTATTCCTTCGCACGTATGTTGCTGCACAACCTAAAAAGGGGCTTGGCGAAGAGGAAAACCTTGATTGTCCGCTTGTCGACCTGCACTTATTGAGTCTTTCGCCCAGCGATAGCGTTTACCGTTTTCAGATTGGGAAAAAGCCCTCTCTGCCGACAGCAATCTTCGGTTATAGTTTGCTTGAGTATCTGAAAGAGAAAATTGCATCTCAGCGTACTGTAATGCTGGATGAATGTGTTTATCAGCCAGGTAGCCCAGGACAAATTTTCAAGCTAGACGAAAACAGCGTTATGGTATATCTTGAAGATCTGGAAGTTTTAACCAACGGGGCAATTCGGCTACAAGAGTCAGCTGGAATTCGACAGGTTTATCTTTATCAGAATTTTCCCGAACTTGGCATGAATCTATTACAAGCATACTATGAATAGAACAACTCCTCTTACTTTGGGCGAAGCGATCCAGATTCGGCAAAGTAGCACGCGCTCCATCAACCTGGAATATGATCTGAGCCAAACAGATGTTGTTAAAGGATATCTGCTGTCCGCACAGGGGATAGCTTGTATTGCTCGAACTCTGGATGGCATTTCAGGTAAAGGCAGTAAAGCCTGGACGTTAACTGGGCAATACGGTTCTGGCAAATCGTTTTTTGGTTTGTTTCTCGGCAACCTGTTAGGGGTTACACAGCCCAGTCACAAAGATGTTCTTGCACAGCTAGAAGCAGTTGCCCCGCTGCTTAAAAAGCGAGTCTTAGAATTGATAAACGATAAAGGCTTTTTATCTGTTGCAGTTACCGGGATGCGCAGCCCTTTGATACAAAATCTTACACGCGGATTTCGAAGAGCGCTGCAAGGTCTGAATGGACAGGCACCGCCATCGTTACTAGATTCCCTTAATTGCGTGCATACTGTGGACAGCAGATCTTTTTTGGACTGGATTAATAATTTTCTTGAAGTAATAAGCGAGTTAAAGTACAGCGGTGTTTTAGTCATCTTCGATGAACTAGGAAAGTCACTCGAATATGCCAGCAATCACCCAAATCAGGATGATGTATATCTTTTACAGGAAATTGCGGAGCTTGCCAACCGCAGTCATAAGATACCGCTTGTTTTTATCGGAATCCTACATCAAGCTTTTGAGCAGTATGCTTCACTGTTGAATCGTACTACGCAGCGGGAATGGGCAAAAGTACAAGGACGTTTTGAGGATATTCCTTTTCAGGAGCCACCCTTTCAACAAATGCGTCTGATTGCCCGAGCGATCGAGCAATCAGTTTCTGCCAAAGACACTATCCTGGAAATTGTAAAAACAACCCTGGAAAATGTCATCGAGGCTGGTTGGACCCCGGCGATGATGACGCCTGAGGAATTTGCTGAACTGGCAATCCAAGCATACCCTCTTCACCCGTCAACGCTGGTAGCTTTGCCCTACATCTTCCGCCGCCTTGCCCAAAACGAACGCTCGCTCTTTGCTTATCTCACCTCACAAGAACCTTTTGGTTTTCAGGAATTTCTCTTCAAGCATCAAATGGGTGATTTTCTTCGTTTGCCAGATTTGTTTGACTACCTTGCGGTAAATTATGAGGGTCGTATTTACGCCTACGGGCGCGCCCGGCCGCTTACCGAAGCGCTAGAGCGTTTGTCAAGTTCATCACACTTAACGACAATCGAAGTGAATTTGATCAAGACCATTGGTTTGCTCAACTGGCTCAGCGAGATCAGTCCATTACAGACGACAGAGGCTAGAATACTCAGCGCACTTCGCTCGTCCACTTACAGCGAAAGCACTCTGCGTGCTGGATTGCAGTCCTTGCAGCGACAATCGCTGATTGTATATCGGCGTTTCAACCAGACATATACCGTCTGGCAAGGAAGTGATATAGATATTGAGGAGCGTTTGCAAACAGCTTTCTCAGCTATGGGAGGAAACATTAGTTTAGCGGATACCCTGCAGATTTATCTGCCACCGCGCCCACTGGTAGCAAGAAGACATAGTTACCAAAGCGGTGCATTACGCTTCTTTGACACCCGCTATGTGGATTTGGGCAACATTGACAAGGTTTCTCTCGCTCCCACAGAAAATGCGAGCGGCGTTGTCCTCTTATGTCTACCGCGCACGCTTGCAGAAATCGAACATTTTGTGCGCTGGGCACAAGATCAAGTTCTAAAGTCAATGGATAACCTGGTGATTGGCATCGCTGGAAGAGCCATTCAAATCTCCGAGCTTGTACAAGAGCTGCGCGGTCTACACTGGATACAAGAGAATACACCCGAGTTACGCGACGACGCTGTGGCAAGGCGCGAATTGCGCGCCCGCCTTACTGGAATAGAACATCTGATTCGAAATGAATTAGAACAGGCTCTGAATTTGCACCAAGTATCTGCCCTATCAGGGTGTCAGTGGTGGTATCAGGGCATAGACATCTCCAAGCGCATCCACCGTGGGATCTCCTATTTGCTTTCGGATATATGCGATAGGTTATATAACGCTTCGCCGCGCATCCACAATGAACTGATCAACCGCTGCGTATTGACTTCACAGGGCGCCGCAGCGCGCCGAACGCTGATTGAAGGAATACTCAGACGAAGTCATGAGCCATTGCTGGGCATCAATGGATTCCCCCCGGAGCGAAGTATGTATGAGACAATCTTGCGCAAAGGGGGACTTCATCGTTACAAGGGCACGGGCTGGCAAATGACGCCTCCTGACGAGAACGAGCTTCAACTTTCGCCTGCCTGGCAGGCAATTTACGACTTTATTTTTTCAACACCGCCCGAGCCGCGCCCTGTGCTACAACTATATCAGCGGCTCAAGTCGCCCCCCTATGGCGTTACACAAGGTGTTGTACCTTTGCTTTTAGCCGCGTTTTATAAGTGCTACGAAAATGAGATCACGATGTACAAGGAAGGAACATTGCTGGTTGACCCAGATATTCCAGACTGGGAAGTCCTCTTACGACGCCCCGAGTTATTCTCAATAACGGGTTGCCGCGTGGCGGATTTCTACGCGACAATCGTTGAGCGCTTGGCGCGCGGTCTTGAAACCTCCCCTTATGTCATACCAGTGGTGCGCTCTCTGATTTTGCGCCTAAAAGCCCTTCCAAAGTATTCCTGGCAGACTCAGCTTCTGCCTGAACATGCCAAAGCCTTGCGCCGTGCCGTCGAACACACTCGCTCCCCGGAACAGCTCCTCTTTTATGAATTACCGCAGGCGCTAGAGATGTCCCCGTTTTCGCAGGGGGAATTTGACCAGCAGCAGTTTGAGCTATTTTTTGCACGCCTCAACGCAGCATTGCAAGCGCTGGCAAACGCAACTCCCCGCCTGCTGAACTGGGCGCGCGATACGTGGCTGAAAGCCTGCCGCCTGCCCGAAGGTGAAGCAGGCTGGCAGATGTTTTGTCAGCAGGCGCAAGTCCTCAGCCTCCGCGTAACACATGCCGCTTTGCTCCCGCTGCTCAAGCGCGCTGCCGAAACGCCAAATCCCAGCGCCGCGCTGGAGAGCGTGTTAGCCTTTATTGCCAACCGACCGCTGCATTCCTGGAGTGATGCTGACGCCGAGCGCTTCAGCGCTCAGGCGCAGTTTTTGGGCAGCCTGTTTCAACAAGAACAGGCAGGAGAAACTTTCCCCGCTCAGCTTGATCACGATCGGCACTTGCACGCCGAACGGATTGCCGCAGAATTACAAACCCGCCTCGATGCCCTGTCTCAAGACCCGCTTATCCGCCGAACCGCTTTGCACATTTTGCTGCAACGTCTGAAAAACGACTATAATTAGATCAACCAGACAAGGAGAAAATGCAATGATGGCAGATGGCAGGACGCGGCACATCGTTTCGCTTTCAGGGGGCAAGGACAGCACCGCGCTGGCAATTTATCTGCGCGACCGTATCCCCGAATTGGAATACGTCTTTTGCGATACTGGCGAAGAACTGCCGGAAACGTATGAGTATCTGGAAAAGCTGGAAGTCTTTTTGGGGAAAGAGATTAAAAAGCTCAAAGCGCGCCAATCGTTTGAAGACATGCTAAAAGCAAGGAGGGGATTTTTGCCATCAACGCAGGTTCGATGGTGTACGGAATATCTAAAAATCAAACCTTTTGAGGAAGAAATCGGAGACAGCATTTGTCATAATTACATAGGAATTAGAGCAGATGAAAATCACCGAAAAGGGTATATTTCGACAAAACCCAATATTCTTGCTCACTATCCTTTTATTGAAAATGGCATAACTAAGGAAGACGTCTTCCGAATTTTGGAAGAAAGTGGACTAGGTCTCCCAAAGTATTATTTGTGGCGCTCTCGTTCTGGCTGTTACTTCTGCTTCTTCCAACAAAGAATTGAATGGTTGGGTTTGTTAGAGCACCATCAAGACTTGTTTGAGCGTGCAGAAAAGTTTGAAAAGGAAGACCCAATAACCAATAAACGCTATACATGGTCACAAAGGGAAAGTCTGAAAGAATTGCGCTCTTATGAACGACAAAGAGAGATAAAAGACGAACACCAGCGCAGGTTAGAAACTTCAAAATCCCCTAGGGTAAATTTGTCGCTGGCAGAAGTTTTCTCTGATAACGAAAATTGTCAAGAATGTTGTCTAATTTGTCATCTCTAGGGTTTTGGATAAAGAAATGATCTCAACATATAGCCTCACCTTTCATCGTACGTTTTCGTTATCGCGCACATCAATCTCAAAAGTCTTGAGTTTAGCAAAAAATAAACCTGGGTTTAAGACTTCCGAGCTTCAACTCTATACCGATCTTGGAACTATTTATCAGGAAGCGATGCCGCGCTATGCAAGCCGGGCAGGATTGCTCGAAGAAAAGAAAAATGTTCTGACACCATTTGGGAAAACAGTTGCCGAGCATGATCCCAGCTTGGAGAAACTCGATACCCAATGGCTGCTGCACTACCATCTTGCCGCGCCGCACGGCGTTACCGCTTTTTGGCATTTTTTGGTGCGCAAGCGCTTTCTTTCCGGGAACATTTTCACGGCTTCTGACCTGGTTGATGACCTAAAACACTTCCTGCTCGAACACACGGGCAAAACACCGGCGCAGGATTCTATCCGCAGCACAGCAGCCATCTTCAGCGGCACGTACCTCAAGTCCGATGGGCTGGGGCGGCTGGAATTGCTGGAACAGATGCAAGAGAGAACCTACCGCGTGGGTTATCCCAATCCGCCTTCGGCACAGGTGATAGGATATGCCCTGACAGACTACTGGAAGGCGCATTATGACGGACGGCTCACAATCAATCTCGATGACCTGACACATGGCGACTTTGCCGCCATTTTTTTGTTGGGAGAAGAGAGCCTGACACAGATACTGCTACAACTAAAACAAGAGGGAATGCTTGATCTGTACCGCATCTCGCATCCGTATCAGGTTGTCCTGTTGCAGCCTGAACCGGAACTTGCTTTGCAAAGGTTGTATGCCCGATGACATGAAAGGAGGGATAAAAGGCTGAAAGTTAAGCAACTGTGTGACCAGCTTCGTCAGCCTGGTGCAAGGGCAGGCGTAGGTGTGTGGCTGATGCCAATACAATATTTTGGCAAAGAAGAACAAATTGCCATCCGGCTAAACATCCACGCCCTAGACGCTCGGCAGGAATACCTGCAAACCCTACCTGAGGGGGCCAGATTTTCTGGTCTCACCTGCGCAGACGGGCACCACAATTTAATCCGCATGTTGATTGGGCTAACCGACAGAATCCATCCAAGCGATTGTTTGTTGGTCTATAACCTGGATCTGCTTGTGCTTGGGCTGGATGTAAATGAGCGCGAACGCTTCTGGCGCGAGGTTCTGGAAGGACTACCCTACCCGCGCACCAAATTAATCCTGTCTGTTCCAGACACCGCCAGCCAGGTATTCCCGCTGGTTCTTCAGCAGGAATACCCAAGCCGCATTGCACGGGGAGATTGGACGTAACATTAAAACCGTTTTGTGAAGTGTTCATACACAGGAGGGAAGCATGCTTGTTAAAGATTTGGTCAGCATGGATACAAAGGGGGCTTTTCGCTCAGATGTCCAGCTTAGCGATTATGAAGATAACTCACTCAACCGCGGCCTGCTGGAACATTACATTTTTACCACACATGCGCCTGTAGTGTATGGCGCGGCAACACGCAGGTTGTCAGCAAAAGATGTCCTTGTGATGCTAAGAGACGTTTTTACAAACGAACGCGTCGAGAATCGTTTTGTATTAACAGCAAATTACGGTCATGGAAAAAGCCACCTGGCGTTGGTGCTGGCAAACTTTTTTTCCAAACCTGCTGATTCAGGCGAAGTAGACACTATTTTTAAACGCTTGTCTCAAGCGCTCAACGACCCGCCTGCACTGCAGGGTTTTCGTCAAATCAAAAACAGCAAGGGGGAATTTCTGGTTATCCGTTTGCAGGGAGAACGCATCCAGGACTTTCAAGCGGGTTTTTTGGAAGCGTTGGAGAAAGCCCTGCGCGAACATTCCGTCACAAGAGATATTAAACTTCCCTTGTGGCATCATCCAGCCGAAAAATGGCTCAATAGCCTGGGGGACGAACAACGCCAAAAAGCGCAGACCTATTTGGCAGAACAAAACACCGATTTAGCGACTTTGATTGCAAATCTGCGGCAGGAAGGCGCTTATGAGCAGGTGTGCGAATTGTTTAAACATCTCAATGGTGCTTATCCAAATTTTGGACGGGAGCTTAGTCTAGAGGAGATTGTGGTTTGGGCAGTGGACGAAGTTTGTTTGCCATGCGGGCTAGGCGGTTTGTTAGTTTTGTTTGACGAGTTCAGCCTGTTTTTGCGGCGTTATGTCGCAAGCCGCTCGGTAGGTAAGCTACAGGATTTGCTAAATGGCATTTCAAAGCGGCAGGGAAAAAGCGCTTTTCTGGCGTTTACCCAGCAGGATGTACAAACAGTCTGCGAGACGTATGCCACAGGTCAACGATTAGACGATGTCAAAAAAGAACTAGAGCGCCTTCCCAGAGACAAGCGCGCCGAGCTGCATTCACTCATGGAAAGCGTGCTGGCTTCTTACTTGAAGCAGGATGAATCTGCTTGGGAAAGCTGGGCTCAAGGTCAGCCTGTGAAAGGCTTCCTAGTGAGAGCGCGCGATAGCGTCTTAGACCACTTTGGCAAACGATACACAAATGACTTGCAATGGGACGCGGCGGCAGTTTACAAGAACATTGTCAAAGGGTGCTATCCGCTTCATCCTCTTACCACTGCCATCCTTGCGGCACATAGTTTTGATCCAGGGGCAGGCGATAATCCGCGCACAGTACTTCAATTTGCACGCCGTGCCTGGGAAGAAATTTGTCAGTGTCCTACAATGCTGGATGGCAAACCAAATTTTGTGTACCCCATTCATCTGGTAGATTTCTTTGGAGAACAAATTTCCAAAAAGCTTTTTGAAAGTTATCAGAACGCGCTCGGAAGTCCAGAGGTGCTTACAGAAGAACATCAAAAAGTCATCAAAGGGCTGTTTTTGCAGGAAGCAGCAAAGATAAGGGCATCGATATCAGGTGGTGCACAATTTTGTCTCCTAGAACAATTATGCGGATTGGATTCCCAAAAAATCAAAGTTCTTCTTAGGGCACTTGTTTCCAAACAGGTGATTCAAGAAATGGGGGGAACTTATGGATTGTGGCCTCCCAGCTTATACAACGCTGAAATGCAGGATATCCTCAATCAGGCTACCCAGAGGGTGGAAATTAACTCAGCACTGCTGGAAGAAATCGACAAAACTTTGCCGCCCTTTGACCTAAGCCAGGAATTTGGTCATAAAGATGATTGGTCGCCCAAACAAATCGTTTTGACGGAGTCTCTTTTCACTTCCCAAGAAATAAAAAAGCGCGCGAGGAAATATTCAAAAGGAATTGAGGGGATCGAAGAAGGCGTGCGCGGGTTGGTGATATGGCTGATTGCTCAGAGCGAGGAGGAAAAAGTGCGTCTGCGGCAAAAAGCTCAAAACGTCTTGGATGAGGCGCTAAAAGATCAAGAACACCCTCTGCCAATCGTAGTTGTTCTCCCCAAACAGCCTTCAAGCGATTTAATAGAATATGCTCGAACAAAAAAAGCGATAGATAGCCTCTCGCAGAATGAGCGTGAAAAAATTGGAAGTCTGGCAATGGATTCACAACGTGGGCTTATCAATAGCCGCTTTGCTCAGACACTGCATGAGCTGATTGGGGAATCCCATAATTATCTAGATGTTCCTCGCGTAATTCATGAATTTGCTCTGCCCGCGCCCTATCGTGCCTCGGTTCAGGCGTTGCCGCGTCACAGCCTTAAGACCGTGGTTGGGGAATGCTACCGGCAGGCGTATGCATACCGCCCCGAGTTTTACACTCAGTTTACCGTAGGCGGAAAGGGTCCCCAAAAACTGCGTGATGCAGCCAAAAAAGTGGCGTTGTGGTTGGTGGAAGATCGGGCGAGCAATGGTGTCAGTGCACAATCTCAGACGGATATTTCAAAACAGCTCTGCATGACATACTTGACTCAAAAATGGGGGCTGCTATCCCCATCCTACACTATCCAGCCCCCAACCCTAAATGCCTTATGGCAAGCATGGGAAGAGTTGGGTAAGACCTTTGCGCCCGGGTGCAAGGATGTTTCTGTGCAGGAAACGCTTATCAAATTGCTTAATCCACCCTATGGGCATGACTATAACACACTCATCCTATTATTCACCGCCTGGATCGGCTACCACCAGCATGAACTGCGGCTAGCACTTGGCGGACGCACGGTATCAGTCGCCGAGTTCAAAAATCGTCTAGATGCAGAAAAGTATCCACAGAGCTTTATTAGTAATATCTGCGGTTCAACAACGCCATTGACCATCAGCCGATCGCGCCCGGATGAAATGCCCAAAGAAATCGAACAGGTTCTAAACAGCATCCGTCAAGGAGAAACCTTCAGCCAATCCGAAGCGGCGGGGGCGCTTGCCATTCTGCAACAAGCATTGGCACACCCGCGTTTGACATCTACAAGTAAAGATGAAGTCGAGCGGCTTCTCCCACGCTTATCTGAGGCTTTTCAGATTGCCCAGGAGTATGATCAGCAGGCAAGTGACTTGCTGATGAGAATAAACTCGGGCGATCTGGAAAAAATCATCACAATCACATTCGAGCACTTGGCTTTGCCTACGTTTGTGATCCCTAATCAGCCCAGTGTGGAGGAAATAAGGCATAGATGGAGAACCCAAGTCCAAAATCAACTTGAAATGTTCTGTGAAAGATTTGAAAAACTGTCCGATCTCACAGATTATAAGGAGCACGAAAAACAGCTTCGAGACAAGCTTCAAAAATTGAAAAGCTACCCGGATTTAGCACAGCGATTAAAACAAGCGCTTGAACATTTAGAACAACAAAAGCTTGCATTGCAAAAGCGCGAAAATGAAAAGACAATCATAATGCAAATCGAGAACATGAAACCTTCAGTCGCGTTGAGAGATCTGTATGAGTACCGCGAGGCACTGAGCGGTTTTTCGGATTTATCGCCAGAAACAGAGAAACTGCGTAAAACCCGACAGGATGAGATCGAGATCAGAATTCACCAATATGAGCAAATCGTAGATGTGCTACCCACAGCCATCGAAGCAGCGCGCACTGTGGATGATCTGAACAAGCAGCGAGACGTTCTCTTACAAAACATCAGTCAAGTTGAAGGTACCCCTCTTTATCAAAAACTACAAAGTCTGCAGCAGAAGATAGAAAACTTACAAAGGTTTTTTAATGAACTCAATCAAATCGATCTTGGAAAGCTCACAACCCCTGAAGACTTTGCGCAAGCACAAGCACAAATGGAAGAGACTGACAAACGCTTTTTGGGTTTACTTAGCAATACCCAGAAGCAGTTGTTCCAAAGTAAAAAGCTGAAAATAGAACAAGAGTATGACCGTCAAATCCAAAGTGCGCAAGACTGGTTAGAGAGGCAAGAGCAGCTATTCCGCACAAGAGAACAGATCAAAGAGCTAAAGTCTAGCCTTGAGAATCCGCCCTCTTTTTTGTCCTTGCCAGAGTTTCGTGACCGGATACAACAACTGAGACAAAGCGTCCAACAAAAATGGGATCAAGATGTTGCCCTTCAAATAGAAATTCTGTTTTTGGAAATCGCCGATTTCCAAACCCGGCAAAAGTGTTTGGAACGTTTGCAGCAGATCACGAAGACGCAACTATGAACGCCGATATTTTGCTTGATATAAGTGGATCACTGCCCGCGCCTAAAGGTTTTCTTGTCATTGAGAACGAAGTTGATTTTCTTAAGCATGCCACTGATCAGATTCCACTTCTGATACAGGGACCGAGGCTGTGCGCTTGGGCAGAGGCGTTTTATACGCTACGAAAGCGTTCCTATCGCTATGAGGAATCGCTCACCGCCACACTGATGCGGTTGTTTCCGCGCCTTTCGAGGGAGCAAGCAGAAAAACTTGTGGGAAAGATAGGAAGTAGCAGCGCAAGCATCAATGAGATCAGTGCTGCATTTCTTCTCAACAAACTGTATCCATCAGACTCTTCGCTTTGGAACGCTTGCACCTCTTCTAGACATGCAGCCGAATGGCTGCTGTGGATTTACGATCATCATCCAAGCGACGACGAGAGGATTATCCTAGAAGAGCAAGCAAAAATGTGGGCAACTCAGTCAAATGCCGCCCCATATCAAGCAATATATCGGGTGAAAGAACCTTCTCACGCCAAAGAGGCTATATACGACTGGCTAGGGTTGGGGCAGAGACAAATTTGGAAAGAGATGAAGGATTTTCCACTACCCTTATCTGCCCCAATCATGCAGGAAATAAAAGCTGAATGGAGAAAGTTGATCATCGAAAGCCAAGGTAAATACTTCGAGGATGCCCTGCACATACCTTTGTCCAACTTGCTTCGTCAGGAGCTTGCTGAATCAACCTGCCAGTACTACCACGAAAATAGCCAATTGTTAACCCCTCAATCCCTGGAGCAATTGCAACGTTATCTTCCTTCAAAATCTTGGCAAAGTTTACGCAAGCTGGTTCCCCCTGCTATACCATCAAATATGCCTGAAGATGAGCAAGAAATTCTATCCTGGTTTCAAAATGAATACCTGCCCTACCGACAATGGCAGCACTTGACAGGTGACCCCGAAGCTGCACAATATGTACATGACTTTGCAAAAAGATTTGCACGTTGGTACTTGCGTGAATATCCCCGCTGGCTGATAGAGCCAGGGGTTCTCTCCTTTCAATTTTCCGCCGAGCTCGCCCATATTTCTGATGCATTAACGCTTTGTATTGTGTTAGATGGCTTACCTGTCTGGGATGCAGAAGACTTTGCGCGCAGGGCCTCTGCGGACATTGAACGTTTGCAAATACAACAAAGACACTATTGTTTTGCATCTTTGCCAACAATTACCGAATTTGCTAAAGAAGCTCTTCTAAAGGGAATGCCTCCCCGTCTTGCGTTAGAATATTCTCCTCTTGGCAAGATTCTTTCGGACGCTTCTGCTCCCAGCAGAGAGTTATATAACGCCCAGAAGGGAGATTTGTTCTTCTGGCGAATTGAACAACCCGATAAAGCTTATCACTCTGTTCAAAAGGACAAATTAGGACGTCAAATTGAAGGGGAACTGTCTGCAATTGTACATGAACTTCAACAAATTGTTGAAGGTATACCCGATGATAAACCTTTACGGGTAATTATCACAACTGATCATGGGCGTTTGTTCAATGCAAGATCACCACGTTGTTTGCCTATTCCAGAGGGAATGCAAGCGCATGGACGCGTAGCTTGGGGAAAGATTAATAAGCCACTTGACGAAACCGGTTTCTTTGTGGACGAATCGGCTAGATGGATCATCGTTGACGGCGAACGTTTTCAGGTTCAATACGATCTGCTAATCGCATTGGAGGAGGAATCTTTTCGAACAAAAGATGGAAAATCAGGGGATGAGCCATATCCGCATGGAGGGCTTTATCCTGAAGAAGTGATCATCCCATGGTTTGTGTTCGAGCGCGACGCCGTTCCTCCTAAAATAAGCATTGAGATCACAGGTCATGGTGAGGCGAATAAGACTGGCACCTTGCTGGTGAAAATCACAAACCAAAGTATGGTAACGTTGGAATGCTTAGAAATATCCCTCTCGGCAGTAATCAATGAGCATGTTAGATGTCAAATTTCACCATTGCAAGAGACCACCTTTAAATTTAACACTATCTCCTGGCCAACAAAATCTGCTTTGCCATCACTTAAAGCAAAACTGCTCTTTCGCATGCCAAATGGAAAAACCTTTGAACAGGAAATCATGCCGAAACTAGAGATAGCCGATGAGCTTTATTCGCAACCTACACTAAAGGACCTGGGGTTATGAGTGAAATGGTTACACCCGAATCAATAAACAATAAGGTACTGCAGACTTTTGAGCATTTAGCAATTGACAAACGACGATTGCCCAGCAGTCAATTAACCAAACGAAATATTCCAGCTTATGTTGCTGAATGGCTTTTAGATAATCTTGTTCCAGGTGATGGTCCCATCTCACCCGAGAAACTAGAGGCCATTCAGACGTGGGCGGATCAATTTATACCAATACCGGGGGAGACAAATATCATCAAAAACCGTCTGCTGAATGGTGAAGTTGTCAAAGTATTAACGCCTGTAGAAGTCGAAATTCGACTGACTCGCAATGTTCGTGAGCGAGTTGCTCAGCTTAAATTATTAGGTTTAGCAGATGTTCACATTCCTGATACTTTTGTTGAGGCATACCCAGACCTACTCAAACAGGGAATGTGGGGAGTTGCTGAATTAATAGACACTCAGGAGGGTGTGGCAATTTCATCTTTCAAACCCATGCAGGCATCGGTTAATCTTGAGATTTTCAAAGAAAAACGCTCAAAGTTTACTTTAGAAGAATGGCGGGCTTTGCTCCTGACCTCAATGGGATACAATCCATGGAAATTTGATGAGCCTGAAAAAACCTTTTTGCTTTGCCGGTTGCTCCCGTTAGTGGAAAAGAGCTTGCACCTGTTGGAATTAGCACCAAAAGGCACAGGCAAGAGTTACTTCTATGAAAACATTAACCCGCGTGTTCGCCTGATTAGTGGTGGAAATGTTTCACCTGCAGTACTGTTTGTAAATAATGCTTCAGGGTATTGGGGACTACTAGCGCGCTTTTCAGTCGTTGTTCTGGACGAGGTGCAAACTCTGAAATTTGAGAGACCTCAGGAAATTATTGGTGGTTTAAAGGGTTTTCTGGCAAACGGACGTCTCACACGTGGGGGATTGTATGAAACATCCAGTGATTGTAGTCTAGTTATGCTTGCAAACATATTATTAGATAACGAGCAACAACCCATTATATCGCCACTGGTTAAAGAACTGCCCGAATTTATGCAGGAAACTGCTTTTCTTGATCGCCTGAGGGGCATATTGCCCGGCTGGAAGATTCGCAAACTAAGTGGTGATTCGTTTGCGCAAGGTGTAGGACTAAAATCGGATTTCTTCGGCGATGCTTTGCTGGCACTTAGAGAGGATTTGACTGCTGATCAATATGTTGCGCATAGAATTCAATTGCAAGGCAAAAAGTTATATAAGCGAAATGAGGATGCCGTCCGTATGATAGCAAGCGGATTGATGAAACTTCAATTTCCACATGGAGAGTTAAGTGATGACGAATTTGAGAGATATTGTATCCGCCCTGCAATTCAGCTGAGACAGTTGGTTTGGGAACAGCTATATACTCTTGACGCTGAGTATCGGCAGTATGATGAGGAAATCACCTATAAAATCATATCATCATGACACCAGGCAAACCTATCTACCTTGATTATAATGCGACTACCCCCTGTGATCCACGCATCGTCCAGGCTATGATGCCTTATTTCACAGAAATCTATGGCAACCCTTCAAATGGGTTACATAGTTTGGGGCGGGCGGCTCACTATGCAGTAGATACAGCACGTCAGAAAGTTGCCGAATTAATCGGTGCAAATTCTGGTGAAATCATCTTTACGTCTGGGGCCACTGAAAGTAACCATCTTGCTATTTTAGGAACAACTTATTACGCTTCAGAAAGCCGTAGAAAAATAATAGCTAGCTCCATCGAACATAAAGCAGTACTTGAACCATGTAAGAGACTAGTTGAACAGGGTTTTGACTTAGTGGTTGCACCTGTAACCCCGGATGGTGTGGTTGATTTGGATTTTTTATATCAAGCAATTGACGAAAACACCTTTTTAATCTCTGTGCAATTAGCAAACAATGAAATTGGCACCATTCAGCCGATTGAAGAAGTAGCACGGTTAGCACGTCATAAAGGCGCACTGCTTCATTGTGACGCTGCGCAAGCTGTTGGCAAAATTCCTGTGGACGTAAGCAAAATCAACCCAGACTTACTTTCATTTAGTTCGCATAAGATATATGGTCCGAAGGGTATAGGCGCTCTTTATATACGCGGGCGAAGTATTCCTATCTATCCCCTGCTAGTAGGGGGAGGACAAGAGTTTGGTTTGCGCGCAGGATCGTTAAATGTTCCCGCCATTGTAGGATTTGGTATGGCATGTGAAATAGCAAAAGACGAAATGGTTGAGGAATCAACCCGCTTAGGCTCTTATCAAAGTTATCTTGAAGCTTCTCTAATTGACAGTGTTTCTGGGTTACGAATCAACGGCTATCGCGCACCGCGCTTGCCCAATACAACTAACATGACATTGCCCAATGTTGAGGCAGATGTTTTCTTGCTCAATTTGCCAAACCTTATGATGAGCACTGGTGCCGCATGTAATACAGGTGCCGTAGAACCTTCACATGTGTTACAGGCAATTGGTTTAAGCCGCGACCAAGCCAGTCGCTCAGTTCGAGTTTGCACTGGACGTTTCACTAGCAAGGAAGAAATCATAGAGGCTCTTGACCAAATCTATGGTTTTTTTGAGGTGAAATTTTCTTGAATATCTGTCAGGTATCCTGGAGTTGAAAATCTTCTATAAATAAAAGCGGCAATTTTTCAAAAGAGCCTGAGCAGTAGTTTAACGAGAAGCTCCATCTTTCAAGCCCTGCTGGTACGTCTTGGTTTGTTCTAAGTCCAGCCAAATCTCCTTGTTGGCATCTTTCTTGTGCCTTCGTGCCCTTTTCAAGCGAATTGCTGAATGTAAGCCGTGCAGTTCCAGGTAAAAGTGATTATCGCCGCTGTCATACCCTTTATCCGCTGCATAGGTCGCAACTGGCAGACCTTGCTCTAAGTCATGTTTGACCAATCCGCAAAAGTGATGTCCATCATAAGCCCCTCCCCCACGCATCTCCAAACTGGTAATCAGTTTGTTTTGCGCATTCATACCCATGTGGGCTTTGTAACCGTAAAAGTACTTGCTCTGTTTCAGGCTTTGCCCCTCTTCGCTCTTGACTGTGCGTTTGTGTTTGACGCCCCATTCGGCATCCGCATCCCGTTGCGGTTTGCCCTTTTTCTGCCGTCGTTCATCTTTCTCGATTTTGACATGGCCGGCGCTGTAGGCGCTGTCCACAATCTGTATCGAACCAAACTGTATCCCTTTGCGCACTGCCGTCTGCACAACCTCTTCCAGCAGATCTTCAAACACCTTCAATTTTCCCCGCTGCACCAGCCGCTCACGAAATACCGTCAGCGTCGAATGATCCGGGGCTTTCTCATCCAGCGCTAACCCAACAAAATATTTGGCAGGTAGATTTTCAATTTCCGCAAGAAATGATCGCCTGGCACAACCTGGTCGTACGGATAGTCCCCCAAAAAAAGACCCTTTACCGCTTTCTACAAGTCGCTCTTTTTTCATCCCACTACCTCTCCTTTGTGGTTTCCCTGTATTTTTTAAGCTTCTGTCTTCTTGGTCAATATAATTTTGTTTTTCAACAATCTCAATTACACAAATTTTTCCTTCCTTGCGAGGTACGATGGAAGAACGAATTTATAATTATTAATATAAATATAATATTAATAAACTATAATGAGAAAATAGCATTTAAAACACAGCCGTTGTAAAAGGGCTGGCATGTTCTATAATATTTTTATACAAAGGAGGTGCATGTATGGCGTTAACCGCAGAGATGAAGCGGGAGATGTACTGGTGGATGCTGCTGGCAAGGCGTTTGGATGAGCGCGCCTGGGTTTTGCATCGTCAGGGTAAGATCGCCTTTCACATTTCCGGGATTGGGCACGAGGCGGCGCAGGTGGGAGCTGGGTTTGCCATTCGGCGCGGCTACGACTGGGTCGCTCCGTATTATCGCGACCTGGCTTTGATGCTTTTGCTGGGCTTTACCCCGCGCGATTTTGTTCTGGGGTTGATGGGCAAGCGCGAAGACCCCAATTCTGGCGGAAGGCAGATGCCCAATCATTGGAGTTTGCGTGCGGCAAATGTGGTCAGCCTTTCGGCGCCGGTCGCCACGCAGTGTGTGCATGCGGCAGGCATTGGGCTGGCAATCAAAATGAAAAAACGGGATCAGGTGGTCTTGACGGCGCTTGGCGAGGGTTCTACCTCACAGGGGGAATGGTATGAGGCGGTCAACTGGGCGGCGATCCACAAACTGCCGGTGATTTTCCTGGTTCAGAACAACAAATACGCCATTTCGGAGCGGACGGAGAAGCAGATGGCGGTGAAGAGCGCGGCGGATAAAGCCTGCGGGCTGGGGCTGCCCGGGATTTCGGTGGATGGGACGGATGTGTTTGCGGTGTATGAAGCGGTTGCCAATGCGGTGGCAGAGGCGCGGGCGGGAAATGGCGCCACGCTGATTGAAACGGTTGCATACCGCATCACGCCGCATTCCTCGGATGATGACGACCGCAGTTACCGCTCGCATGAGGAGGTTGAGGCGTATAAAAAATGTGACCCGCTGCAGGTTGTTCAGAGCCGCCTGGTTGCCGATGGGATACTGGAAGAGGCGGTGATTGCTGAATTTGAGCAGCGGGCAAAAGAGATGGTGGATGAGGCGGTGCGCTATGCCGAGTCAGCGCCGTATCCCGACGCGCTTGAAGCGGCGTATCCGGTATATGCGGAGGAGGTGCGGCATGGCTGAGATGACCTTGATCGAGGCAATCCGTCAGGCGATGGACGAAGAGCTTGCCCGCGATGCGGATGTGTTTATTGTGGGCGAGGACGTGGGGGCGCGCGGGGGCGTCTTTCGCGCCACGCAGGGGCTTATCGAAAAATATGGGGCGGAACGGGTTTTTGATTCGCCGCTGGCGGAGCTTTCCATCGTTGGGGTTGGAATAGGCGCGGCTTTGTATGGGATGCGCCCGGTGTGTGAGATACAGTTTGCCGATTTTATTTATCCGGCTTTTAATCAGATTGTCAGCGAAGCCGCCAAGATGTGCTACCGCTCGAACGGCGCATGGACGGTTCCGATGGTCATCCGTGCCCCTTACGGAGGAGGGATTGGCGGAGGGCTGTATCACTCGCAGAGCGTTGAAGCATTTTTCACCCACGTGCCCGGCTTGAAGGTGGTTATTCCTTCTAATCCTTATGACGCCAAAGGGCTGTTGAAATCTGCCATTCGTGATCCGAACCCCGTGTTATTTTTGGAGCCCAAAAAGGGGTATCGGTTGATACGCGGCGAGGTTCCGGAGGAAGAATATCTTGTGCCGCTTGGCCCGGCGAACGTATCCCGGCCGGGGAGCGATGTGAGCGTTTTTGCCTATGGAATGATGCACTATTATGCGCTGCAGGCGGCAGAGATGGTGGCTTCTGAGAATATCGCGGTTGAAGTGGTGGATTTGCGCACGCTTTACCCGGTGGATAAGGAGACGATTTTGCAATCGGTGCGCAAGACGGGCAAGGCGCTTATTGTGCATGAGGATAATCTGACCGGCGGATATGGGGCTGAGGTGGCGGCAATCATTGCCAGCGAAGCTTTTACCGACCTGGATGCGCCGGTGCGGCGTTTATGCGGGCCGGATGTTCCCGGTGTTCCCTTTAGCCCTCCCATGCAGGAGTGGTTTTTGCCCAACGCGGAAAAGATTGCCGAGGCGATACGGCAGTTGGATCGTTTTTGATTTTGTTTTGGAGATGGGACGTCTTAAGGAGAAGGTATGGCTACCAAAGTGATCATGCCGCAATTAGGCGAGTCGGTGGTTGAGGGGACGGTGATGAAATGGCTGGTCAAGGAAGGGGATGACGTTGAAGAATTACAGCCTATTCTTGAGGTGAATACCGATAAGGTCAACACCGAAATACCCAGCCCGGCGGGTGGAAAAATACTTAAGATCGTGGTGGCGGAGAACGCGACGGTTAAAGCGGGAACGGTCTTAGCCTGGATTGGGGAGGCTGGCGAGCGGTTACCCGATAGCGAGATGCCGCCGCGGGGTTTGGCGGCTGAAAAGCCGCAAGAAGCTGTCAGCGGGCAACCACGCGCCTTGACGCAGGAGAGGGAAGGCGATGTGGGTTTTGTCTCGCCGGTGGTGGCGCGTATGGCGCAGGAATACGCGATTGATCTGCATCTGGTGAAGGGCACTGGGGAGAGGGGGCGGATCACCAAAAAAGATGTTTTGAAATATCTGGCAGCGCTGGAAAAGGAAAGAGGGGCAGCGGCTGAGCCAGCGGCTTGGGAAACGCCCGGTGAAGGCGATCTTTTCCGCCCGACCGAGATGGTTTTCAGGACACAGCCTGCCCCGCCGCCACAATCTGAGGCGCAGCAACAGCCCCTGGCGGCAGCAAGTGCAGGCGGGGATACGCTTGTGCCGCTCAGCATTGTGCGCAAAAGGATCGCCGAGCACATGGTGAACAGCGTGCGCACTTCGCCGCATGTAACAACGGTGATGGAAGCTGATTTGAAGCGGGTTGTTGCGCACCGCGAAGCCAACAAACCTGATTTTTCTGCGGAGGGTGTGCATTTGACCTTTACCGCATATTTTGCTTGTGCGGTGTCGCAGGCGCTGAAAGATTTTCGCATGGTGAACTCCTCTTGGAGTGAACAGGGGATTGTGCTTCACCGCGCGGTTAACCTCGGCATTGCGGTTGCGCTGGGAGAAGAAGGGCTGATTGTGCCGGTGATTAAGAACAGCGATAGTTTGTCGCTGCTGGGAATGGCGCGCGCAATTAATGATCTGGCACACCGCGCGCGGCAGCATCAGCTGCAGCCCGATGATGTCAAGGGCGGCACGTTTTCGATTACCAATCATGGGATGAGCGGATCGCTGTTTGCGACCCCGATCATCAATCAACCGCAGTGTGCCATTTTGGGGGTGGGGGCGATCAAGAAGCGGGTGATCGTGACTGAGGATGATGCGCTTGCGATCCGTCCAATGGTTTATCTCAGCCTGACGTTTGACCATCGTATTCTGGATGGCGAGGTTGCGGATGGGTTTCTGGCGCGGGTTGTCGAAATATTAGAACACTGGCATTGATATGCCCGAGAATCTGCACCGCTGTTGGGATATCCTGGACAAATGTATAGATTAAGTCATATTTGGGGTTGACGTTATTGCATTTGCGGTTTTTCTCTGATATGATAAAGATAGTAAACGTTCGGGTGCCCCCCTCACTCGAGCGTTTACTGTTTAAATGCCTGTGGAACATGCGGGGGAAGACAATTTCAAAAAATCACCTGCGAGAAACCGAATTTCACGAATATTTTGCATATAATAGCGGATATGCAGAGAGGGCATTTTTCCGGGTATCTATATGCAGCCGCCAGCGTTCTGGTTGCCCTGGCGTTGTATGTTTTTATCCTTCTCAACCGCGACGAAGCGCTTCGGCAGTTGAGCATTTCGGTCAGATACGGTTTTACCCTGGTGCTCACGGTGGTGTTTGTTGTGCTGCTGGCGGCTTTCTGGCTGCCGGGCAGGTGGGCTGCGTGTGCCAGTTTTGTTCTGACGGTGGGTTTGTTTGCTTTCCCTCTGGCAGCCATGTGGGCAACTGGCGCAATCCAGAGCGAATCTTACACGGTGGCAGGTCTGTTGCCCTGGTCTGACGCCAGCGGTTATTACACGGATGCTAAATGGTTGCTGGAGGGGCAGCGCTTCTCCAGCTTTTCCTCGCGCAGACCGCTTTTTGCCGGGCTGCTTGCTGTGTTGTTGGGAATAAGCCGTCAAAACTTGCAGGCGGCTCTGGCAATGATTGTATTTCTTGCCGCGGCGGCATGTTATCTGGCTGCCAGAGAAGTGCGGAAAACGCATGGAGCGCTGCTTGCGGCGTTTTTTCTAACCTTGTTGTTTGTATATTATCGCCGTTATATCGGTACAACCATGACCGAAAACCTGGGCGTGATGTTGGGGGCGCTTGGGTTTGCGCTTCTATGGAATGGCGCCAGCCAGCGTAAGCAGCAGGTTGTGCTTATGGGGATTTTGGTTCTGACGGTGGCTTTAAACGCCCGCGCTGGGCCATTTTTTATCCTCCCAGCATTGTTGTTGTGGGGGGGGTTATCGCTGGGGGGCGCGCACAAAAGGGTGGATTGGAGATTCTTGTTTGCGGGTGCGGGAGCTGTGGTTTTGGGATTTGCGCTCAACTATTTTGTTTTTCTAGGGGTAGCTTCACCCGGCGGAGCGCAGTTTTCCAACTTTTCATATTCTTTGTACGGGCTGGCGCACGGCGGCGTGCACTGGGATCAATGGCAGTATGATCACCCTGAGCTTGTATTTGTTCCCGAGCCGCAGCATTCGCGCACAATCTATCAATATGCGTTGGCTGAGATACAACAAAACCCGTGGGGGTTGGTCAAGGGTATATTTAAACAGTGGGGGTTGTTCTTCTCGGAAAAATATGTGATTTATAGCGTCTATTCTTTTTTGTATCAGGACAGCACGCTGGTTGGGAAATTGGCTCGCTGGGGATTGTATGGGCTGTCCGTGTTGGGGCTCCTGCGCTGGTACTTCAAGCGAAAAGACCTGCATTCAGGGATGGTCGCCGCCGCCAGTATAGGCGTTTTACTCTCTGTTCCGCTGGTGCCGCCTGGGGATGCTTCGCGGGTGCGTGTGTATGCGGCTGTTTCACCCCTGTTTGTTTTGCTGCCGATGACGGGGTTGCAATTTGTTTTAGAGGGGATTAAGGGGCAACGCTTTTTACAGGCGCGGGCAGAGAATGATGATCGGGGGTTTTTGCTGATGGGTTTTACTGGCGCTCTGCTGCTGATGATTGTGGCAGCACCTGTGCTGACACGCCTTCTCAGCCAGCCGTCTCGATTTGAAGAGATCGCCTGCAATCCTGGTCAGGAGCTGGTGTATGTGCGCTATAGCGATGGTGCGTATATCAATGTGCTTGAGGACAGCGAGCCGCCGCCGGATTGGCTACCTGACGTGCGCGCCGGACACTATCGCACGTTGGTCCACAGTCTGCCGGACAGTAAGGTGATAGAAATCTTTGAGAAGTTTGAGCCTGCCTTTGTGTTGATGAATGGGATGGATTTGCGTTCAGGGCATAGTGTCTGGTTGGTGATTAATCGTGACCTGATGCCGGGCGAGAAGGGAATTATCGGCGTATGTGGCAGATGGGGAGAGAAGGAGCAGGAAAAAATATATTGGTTGTTCTATGCTCAGGCGGTCAAACTGGTTTCAAAGGAGGGCGGCTAACAGCGCGCCAAGCGCGCCGCCGAGCGAACAAATCGCGTTGACCCAGTCATTATTCATCCAGTGTATCCCTCTTTTGAAGATGGTGGGAGTGCCGCAGAGATGAAGCGGGTGTCTTTCGGTTTCTTTGTTGCATGTTGGGCAGGTGTATATTGCCTGCAGTGTAGCACCCAAAAGCGAATCAATGAGACTGCCCAGCAGCCCTGCCAGGGAGATGCTGATCAGCGCACCAAGAATGTGCTGCAATGTCGCAAGGGGGCTGCCAACCCAGGTCAGGATGGCTAAAAAGGCAATGAAGAAGGCGCCCAAAAAAGCGGATAAAGTACCAAGCAGGGTAATCCCGCCAGAAGTGCCAGGCTCAACGGTTTTTCCAGTGGTGATGAGACGGGGCAGTTTGCGGCTCAAAGCTCCCAGTTCTGTTGCCCATGTATCTGCGTTGACGGCTGCCAGGGCGCCAGCGTATGCCATCCATGTCCATTCCGCGGAGGGAAAAAGGTAGTGGGCGATGACAAATATCCCGGCAATTCCGCCGTTTGCCAACACCTGGCCGGCATCACGCGTGGAGCCTTTGGCGTACTTTTCGTCCAGATTGGATTTGTGTCGTTTGAAGAGCTTGGAGAGCGCGCTGGACGATATGAAAAAACCCAGCAGCAATACTGCCCATGAAAACCCGCCCAGACCGAATATCACTGCGCCCAAAACAAACGCTGCCAGAGCGCCTTGGGGGCGTAAAGTTCGAGCGAGATATGCCAGAGTGGACACGAGGGCGGCGAGGACAATGCCGATGAAGATTTGGTTAGAGAAAAGGGACATGGCATGAATTCCGAAGCGTTTAATATTTTCTTATAGCATGAGGAGTATGGCGATGATCAACAGGCTGGGGGTCAGGATGCTGCTGCTCCATAAGATGTAAGCCAACGGGGCTTGCGGGTTGCGCCAGTAAAAGAACATGCCTGCAAGCATGTCTCCAATGAATGTAAAGGTGCAAAGGACAGGTAGTAGCAGCAATCTTTCAGACGGCATAGGTGGTAAAGGTTCTCCCTGTGGAGAATACCCAATCGAAACGCTTTGAAATAATGAAATAACAATCCCGGCAACGATGAACAGAAGGATGGTGAGGGCCAAACCAATTAAGATTAGCTTGCGCGCGGTTTGGTCTGCCCACACCTTTTGTAAAAATGCAATTGGCAGCGAGGAGTGCGGCTGAAGAGGGGAAAGACTGCCCAACTCCATCACATTCTGAAAAACGCTGAAAAAGGCTTTGGTGTTAGCTGGGCTGATGGCGTATATCTTTTGGGGTGTAGCCACAAGCACCATGTTGACAAGGTCAGAAGCCATAAACTCGACTTCTCCCAGCCCTTCGATTTCTCTTAAGCCAATAATAGAACCGGGCAGCGAAAATGGAGGCAAAGGCAAATCAAACCCCATATCGCTTGCCGGTCGAACCCATTCAATTTCTGTCAGGGGGATGTCTTCGCCTCGCAATCCCCAGCGTATGCGCAACCCTTCGCGTTCTAATATATATCCCCCACGCAGCAGGGCGTATCCCCGGTACAGCAGCAACAGCAGTGGCGCCATCAGTGCCAGCGACAGGATTAACAGCAATATCAGGACGATACCGGTGCTCATCTGTGAGGCGAAGTAGAGACATAGTATTACCAGGGCAAATACAAAAAGGATGGCTGATATGTGGAAGGTCAGCCCGGTGCGTTTTGGCGGGGGAAAACTGGCAGGCAGAGACATTATTGTCTGTCAATGCAGTTTTGCAGTTCCTGACAAACGAATTCCACTTGCTGCTCGCTCATCTTACCTGAAAATGGCAGGGCAAGACAGCGTTTCCCCAAATCTTCGGTGATTGGAAAATCGCCTGGTTGATACCCAAACCGTTCGACCATGTAGGGCTGAAGATGGATGGGGAGAAAGTAAGGTCTTACAGGTATTCCTTTTTCCTTTAGCTGGCTGGCAAGCAGGTCGCGGTTTATCCCATCTGCGAGGCGGATGACGTAAACGAACCAGCTAATCGTTGTCGTGGTGGCTGCCAGCGTGGGGATTTGAACAGACGGTATCTTTTGCAGCCGCTGGTTGTACCAGTTTGCCACACTCTGCCGTTTGAGCAGGAGTTCATCGAGGCGGCTCATTTGCACGGCGCCAAGCGCGGCGCTCATTTCGTCAAGGCGGTAGTTGTACCCCAGATAGGTGTGTTGCAGCCACGTGTCACCTGGGGCGCGTCCCTGATTGCGCAGAGCGCGCATATAGGTAGCCGCTTTGTCGTTGTTGGTGACGATGATACCGCCTTCTGCAGTGGTGATTTGTTTATTGGGGTAAAAAGCGAAGACGCCGTACTCTCCAAGCGTGCCAGCCTTGCGCCCTTTGTAGGCGGCTCCCAGTGCTTCACAGGCATCGTTGATTACCACCAAATCTCTCTGACTGGCAGCTTGCTGGATCGGGTCGTAGTCTGCTGGCTGCCCAAAAACATCCACTGTCAGAATTGCTTTTAGCTCTTGTTTGGAGTTAGCGCCCTTGCGCGGCAGCCATTGGGCAGCACGTTTTGTGTTGCTGGCGAGATCGTTGATGGCTTCAATGACCTTCTGCGGATCAATATTGGCGGTTTTGGGGTCAACATCCACATAGATGGGGATGCCATGTTCATAAAGGATGGCGTTTGTGGATGCGACAAATGAAAAAGGTGTGGTGATGACCAAATCTCCTGCTTCAATTCCGGCCGCCCGGATGCAAAGGTGAAGCCCAGCTGTGCCTGAGCTGACAGCAATGGCATGCTGGCAGCCTGTGAAATCGCAAAAGGCTTTTTCAAAGGCTTCTATATATGCCCCCATGCTCAGTTGTGAGGAGCGAACCACTTTCAATACGGCTTCACTTTCCGCTTCTGTGAGGTCAGGGGATGACATAGGAATTTGTACGGGTGCGTGATAATCCATGCAGCAGTCCTTTTTAGAGGTTTGATTCAGATAATGAAATGGAAATACATTTTAGGCTAGAACCCAGAGCCATTCCGAAATAGTACGATACAGCCCGCTGGTAATGACATGCCCGCTTTTGTTCATGACCCAACCCAACAGCAAACCCTGAGCAGCGAAGAACGCAAACTCGATGACAGGTATGTCGCCGGTAGCGGGAGTCATCAGGATACGCCAGAGAGCAAAAAGAATGGCAGAGGCGACCCACCCATAATTTTTCCCCAGCCAGCTGCTCAGACGCGGGTGGATATATCCTCGGAAGAAGGTTTCTTCACACAGGCAAATTATCAATAGCAGTACCAATGCCCAACCTTCTTCCGTTGAGATGCCGTTGAGAATGCTGGCGGCTTTGTTGCGCAAAAAGACGGTCAGAAACATCAAAGCCAGGCTTAGACGCAATGATGGGGCTAACATGATCTTGTTCCAGCCAGCGCTGCGAATGGGTTGGCGTCTGAGGTACAGCGCCAGGGCAACAAGCAGTAGGCTTACCAGTGCCAGCGCCAGGTTGATTTTCCACTCTGGTGAAACGGGAAGGGGGATGCGGGCAAAGTAATAGCCCGATATGTAGCCCCGGATAGTTAAAGCAAAAATAAGCAAGACGAAGAGGAGACTGACAGAGACCATTCCCTCGCGCCGCGGATATTTAAAGACCAGCAACGGGCGGTTGAAACGCTGGCTGATACGCAGGATGAACAAGACGGCAATGACTCCCATCCATTCGATCAGACTAAAGATAAGCGCAGTGGTGTCCAATGATGAAATTGCCTTTTGTGGAGGAAGTTTCAGGTTGTTGTGTCCGGGGAGGAGGAAGATTGTTCGGGTGTCTCGCGATCCAGGTTCAGATCAACTTTTTCTTCCATGCGTACCTGTCCGCGCAAAAAAGCGCCCTCTTCGGTGGAAAAGGCTACGGTAACCACATCTCCCCACACTCTTCCAGTGCTGCGGATTTCTACTTTATCTGCCAAAATGTTGCCGCGCAGTGCTCCGGCGATGATGACGGTATTGGCGCGCAAGTTTTCACAGGTGACTCTGCCAGTCTCGCCAATGACGATCAGTCCCCGCAGGACAATGTCGCCTTCAAAGGCGCCTTCAATGCGGATACCGCCTGCGCCGCGTAAGTTCCCTTGCCAGATGATGCCGGGTCCCAGAACGGAGGTAATGCGTTCTGTGGTGGGAGAAGGGGGTAATTGTCCGGTTACTTTTCGAAACATAAGATGTTGCGGAGGTGTGTTTTTAGGGTAGTAACTTACAAAGGATTTTTTCTTAGCCGCGGGTCGAGCTCAAAAGTTAACCTTAGACCTGTCTCAAGAGAGATCGTGGGCTGGAAATTGAGCTTCTCTTTTGCCAGTGTTAAATCTGAACACATACGCTGTACGCCGCCCTCGTGTTTGGGATTGTACACAATTTCGGGATTTCCGTTGGTGGTCTCGTTGACAAGACGCACCAGTTCCCGCAAGCTGGTTTCTCTCCCGCTGCCTACGTTAATAATCATGTTGTTGATTCCTGGCGCAGTCGCAGCCGCACACATTGCGTTAACAACATCGTCCAGATAGACATAATCTCGCGTCTGGTTGCCGTCGCCGTGAATGACGAGTGTGCCGTTGAGGGCAGATTGACGCAAGAAGTTGGGTATTACCGGTGCATGCACTGGCGGCAGGCTTTGCCCTGGCCCGTAAGCATTAAACACTCTTAGGCATACCGTTTCGATGCCCCACAGGGCGCCAATGGTACGGATGTAATATTCGGCGGATAGTTTTGAGACCGCATAAGGCGATTGTGGATTGGGGGCAAAATCTTCTCTGAGGGGTTGGTTTTCTTGATGACCGTAAATTGCTCCCGAAGAGATGAAGACCACGCGCCGCACTCCAACGTCCCGCATGGCTTCCATCAATGTTACCGTGCCGCCCACATTGACGTGATTGTACTCGCGCGGGTACAGAACCGATTCACTTACCAGGACACGGGCAGCAAGGTGATAGACACAATCAATTCCCTGCAGCAACGTCCAAAGCTTCGGGCGGTCGTTGATATCACCACGAATAAATTCGACTTCGGGCGCAATGGCTTTGGGATTGCCTGCAGAGAGGTCATCAAGTCCTCGGACATTATGTCCTTCGTGGACAAGACGATTTGCTAGAGCGGATCCAAGAAAGCCACAAGCCCCTGTTATTAAAAAATGCATCTGCGTTTATAATTAGCTTTTGTGTATTCTCTTTTTCCGATTATAGCATATAACTCAGCCGCTTAAGCGGTCTGGGTGAGGGCACAAATTGCAGACACTACGCCAAAGGTTGATTGATAAAGGTTGGTGGAAACCAGGAATACCTGTGGTTCTGCTGGTTGTCATGTATGCGGTGGTGGTGTTGCGGCGGGCATGGGTATGCGATGATGCGTATATCACGTTCAGGACGATAGACAATCTGGTGAATGGGTATCGGTTGACGTGGAACGTGGGGGAACGTGTACAGGCATATACGCACCCGTTGTGGATGCTGGTGATGAGCGTTTTTTATTACATCACGCGGGAGATATACCTGACGAGCATTGCGGTATCGCTGGCGATGGCGGTGGCGGGGGTGGTGGTATATGTGGTGGGGGTGGCACGCAGGAGATATCAGGCGGCGCTGGGGGTATTGATCCTGAGCCTATCGAATGCGTATGTGGATTATTCGACGTCGGGGCTGGAGAATGCGTTGAGCCATTTGCTGCTGGTGGTGTATGTGGCGCTGTATGTGAGGATGGGTGCGGGGGTGAAGAAGGTGTTGTGGATGTCGGTGGTGGCATCGCTGGGGATCGTCAATCGGATGGACATGGGGTTATTGTATGCTCCGCTGCTGGCGTTGGTGTGGTGGGAGAGCGGGGAGCGATTGAAGGGGCTGGCGGCGGGTGTGCTAGGGCAGATGCCGTTTGTGCTGTGGGAAGTGTTTTCGCTGGTGTATTATGGTTTTCCCTTTCCCAATACGGCGTATGCAAAGCTGAATACAGGAATCCCTGCAGGCGAGCTGTTTCAGCAAGGGGTCTATTATGTGATCAATTCGTTGCAAAGAGACCCTATCACGTTAGCTATGGTGCTGCTGGCGGTGGTTTTGGCGATTGTCAAAGGAAACCGATTGCAGCGGGCGCTGGCATTGGGGGTGACGATGTACATTTTGTATGTGGTGAAGATAGGTGGGGACTTTATGAGCGGACGCTTTTTTGCTGCACCGCTTCTGGGCGCGTGTATGCTATTTTCCCGTTTGGACTTGCGCTTATCGAATAGAAAACTAGCGTTGGGTATGGCACTGCTGCCTTTGTTTGTTGGAACGCTGGCGCCCCTTCCCACCTGGAGGGTTGTTCAGCCAGAGGATATGCCCCTGGTCGATGCCTATGGCATCGCTGATGAGAGACTATGGTATTTTTCGGGTCTTGGGTTGTTTGATAACGGGCGCATTCGCACATACCCCGCGCATTTTTGGGTGGAAGAGGGAAAACGGGCAGCCATAGAGCATGCTTACGGCGTGGTGACTCAGGAGGGGATTGGCCTGTTTGGTTATTATGCGGGGCAGAAAGTGCATATTGTTGATATTCATGCATTGTCCGATCCGCTGCTGGCGCGTATCCCTGCCAAGCGATGGGTAAACTGGCAGATTGGGCATTTTGAGCGGGTTGTCCCCCAGGGGTATTTGTTAAGTCTGGAGGATAGCAGCTTTAGACTGGCAGATGAGAGATTGCAGGAGTATTATGAAAAGCTGAAGGTCATTACGCGTGCGCCTTTGCTGAATGGTGATCGCCTGGTTGAAATATGGAGAATGAATACAGGGCAGTATGATCATTTGATTGATAGGGATAAGTATCAGTATCCTGCCATGATCTCTGTAAGTATCTTTGACGTAAGCGGTGTAACACCCGAAGGGATGGCGCAAGGCGAGGCGAGAAAAGTTGTCTTTTTTGATAGTGGATTGGAGATTCTTCTTGGGATGCAGATACCGGGTAAGGAATTCATTGAAATTGCTCTGGATGGCAATGATCATTATCGCATTGTTTATTTAAGAGAGAATATGGAATTGGCATCTCAGGTTATTCATGCCACTAGGAAAGAGTCTGGTTTGGTCGTTTACCGATTGCCCATTCCTGGCAAAGCGCAGGAGGCAAAATTTGACCGGATACGGATTTTTCCTCTTCGCTGGGCGGGGTTTACTCTTGCGCCTGCACGTGGGGATGATCAGTTTGGTTTGGGGTATATTAAGTTAGTTGACATGCCTGATTAGGGAATGTATACTTACTTATGCCATCGGGAAGTGAGCGTTGTGTAATCAAGGTATTGGCTCGTGAAGACGGTGTAAGGCAGTTATCATCAAATTTGCAGAGAGGGTCGTAACATGAGAGTTTCTGTTTCCCAACAGCATCTGGCACATGGCTTGGCAATGGTATCCCGAGCGGTTGCGGCTCGCAGTACGCTTCCTGTATTAGGGAACATTCTGGTTACAACGGATGAGGGCAGGCTGAGGCTGGCAGCCACTAATCTGGAGATAGGGATTTCTTGTTGGTTGGGCGCTCAAATTGAAGAGGAGGGTTCGATTACGGTGCCAGCGCGCACGTTTAGCGATCTGGTAAGTACATTGCCCAATGATATGGTGAAACTGACTGTCAATGATAAGACGCAAACGCTGACGGTCGTTTGTGGGGCTTCTAATACAGATATTAAGGGGTTGGACGCCCAGGAGTTTCCCCCAATGCCATCGCCGGAGGTGGTTGACGGGGTTGAGCTAAACATCGCGGATTTCAAGGAAATGATTCAGCAGGTTGTGTTTGCGGCTTCTACAGACGAGGCGCGCCCAGTTTTGCAGGGGGTCTTGATGAAGCTCTCTGAGCAGGAACTCACGATGGCTGCGACCGACGGTTTTCGCATTTCTGTGCGCAAGGCTGTTCTCTCTTCGCCTGTTAAGTCACCCGTTTCTATTATCGTACCGGCGCGGGCGTTGAGTGAACTTTCTCGCATTGCAGTGGATGGCGAACAGGTGGTTACGATGATCGTTCCGCAGGGGCGTGGTCAGGTAGTGTTTAATCTCAAGAATGCTGAATTGGTTTCTCAACTTATTGAGGGAAATTTTCCGGATTACAATGCGATTATCCCGCGCTCGTTTAAGACACATTCTGTGCTTTCCACGGCGGCGTTCCATAAAGCCTGTAAACAGGTTGAAATTATCGCCCGCGAAGGCAATAATGTGGTGCGGCTGAATATCCTGCCTGGAGGGGATATGCCGGGGAGGGTCGAGTTTACTGCCCAATCAGAGGAAGCGGGTCAAAGCGAAAACATGGTGGATGCCAGCATTGATGGTCCGGGTCTGGTGATTGCTTTTAATGTGTCTTTTCTGCGTGAGGCTTTGGAAGCAATAAAGACCCCCAGTGTGGCGCTGGAAACAAATGCAAACAATACCCCAGCTTTGATCAAACCAGTGGGAGATGATAATTTCTTGCATGTTGTCATGCCCATGCATTTGGGATAAGCGCAGCTGTTACAATGTTTGTTTTTCTATCCAAACTCCTGCCGCTGCTGTTTTATCCTCTGGGAGCGGTGTGTCTTTTGTTGCTTGGCGCGCTGATTCTCAATTCTCGAAAGGGATGGCGTAACGCTTTTATTGTTTTATCCTTTCTGATTTTATGGCTGGGGGGAAACCGCTGGGTTGCTTTGCCACTGGCGCGTTCGCTGGAGTGGCGTTATTTTCCGCCTGATGAGGTGCCTGAAGCAGAGGTTATTGTGGTGCTTGGCGGCGCCACAGAGCCGATGCAATATCCTCGAACGAGCGTTGAGATCAATGGTTCGGGTGATCGTGTGTTATATGCTGCCCGTCTATATCACCAAAAGAAAGCAAAGTATGTCTTGTTGTCGGGGGGAAAGATTGACTGGTTAGAAAAAAGAAGCAGTTCCCCGGCAGAGGAGATGGCAGATATCATGCGTCTGTGTGGGGTGCCGGATGAGGCGTTGTGGCTGGAAAGCGAGTCGCGCAACACTTATGAGAACGCGGTTTTTTCTGCAAAGCTGCTTGAGTCAAAAGGTATCAAACGCATCTTGCTGGTGACCTCTGCGCTTCACATGCCCCGCTCTGTAGCTCTTTTTGAACATCAGGGACTTGAAGTTATCCCTGTGACGACTGATTTCACAGTAACAGAAGAGGTCTGGTATGGTTTGACCAAGGGGGATATTCAGAGTCAGTTGATTGGAATATTCCCAAGCACGTCGTATCTTTCGCTGACTACGAATGTCATTAAGGAGTATATGGGGATGTTGGTATATCGCTGGCGGGGATGGATGTAGCGCGGCACGGGTTATGGCAGCCCTTTGCCTGTCTCGTGTGCCAGAAATACCAGGTTTCTACCCCTGTTCACAGCTTCTTGAAGGGCAGCCTTTGCTGCGGCAAGCAGTTTTTCGGTGGAATTTCCGTGTTTTGGAAAACAAGCGATCCCTATGGAGAGGGTCAGAGGTGTCAGGTCATGTCCGTGGTAAACAATTTCCAGAGATTTTGCATCTTCCTGCAGGGTTACTGCCCGGCTTAATGCATCCTTCAACGAGGTCTCTGGCAGGATGATGATGAATTCGGTATCACTGTAGCGACACACAATGTCATCATCGCGAAATTGGTTATTCAGGTAATTACCCCAGGAGCTGAGAAGAAATTCCCGTATTGCATTGTTGGAAGATAGTGTTAGATCAACCAGTTGATCAATTTCAAACAGCATGATGCTCAACGGGCGGTGATGTCTTTGGGTACGGTGTAGCTCGCGTTTGAGAAGTTCTTCGCTGAGATACCGGTTGAACAGACCAGTGGTAGCGTCAAGGGGAGAGTTTATGATCATAAGCTCTCTCAACCGAATATTCATGAGAATAATGGATAGAATTTTGGAAAGGCGGGAGATGGTGTTGTGGATGTGTTGTTCAATGATGCCTGTGCTGCTTTGGAGATGAAGCAGACCGAGCAGTTCCTCGTGCTTGCCAATGGGAACGCATAAGGCGGCGCCGCAAAATTCTTGTGGAAGATGATTACATCGCGTTGCTGATGGGCTGTCGGGAGAATAAAAATGCAACTTTCCGCTTTGCAAAGCCCGGCAATCGGTTTGTCTAAGCTCTTTTGGCATGGCTGATACTGCATTATCCCCTGTTGTAGCCAATTGATAGGTGTTTGACATGGCAGAGGTGATAAATAATGCCCCAGTATATTGAGGGAGCAACTGGTCGAAGAATCCGCTGACCTGTCTGGCTATTTCCTCAGTTGTATGGCACTGGTATAGCTGGTCGCAGACTCTCTGCATCAGTTCTTCAAATACGTCTCCGACTTGTAAAGAATCGCTCTGGCCGGTTATTTCATGTAAGGTAACCAGATAGACGATTGGCTCGCAGGCGTCGATCTTCAAGAACTTTGCCAGGAGTATGCGGGTAGTCCCTGCCGTGTCAGAGAGTTCTATGTTGACAATATCCTGAGGTGGTTGCGGTAGATATTCAAATTTCTTGCCTGTCAGGTTAGGTTGCGGGGTTTTGAGAAGTTGCTCGGCGGAGTGGTTGGCATAGCGGATGATAAAGAGTTCATCCAAAAGAAGCAGAGCGTGCTCGGCGTTTAACACATGGGAGTATAATACCTGTTGAGCGTATGACGTATCAAAAGGAGTTTTTCTTACAGAAAAAACTGAAGAGTCATCTGCCATCATAGACATAGATGATCTTTGTGTGTAGAAAGGTATACTAAAAAGAGTATATACACGCCTTGCCTGAAATTCAAGCAGATTTGGCGTGTGGTTACAGATGCTACTCAAAAAGGGGAAGAATATCAGTAGCGCCGGAAGCTATGTATCTTCGATAGGACATTCCAGCGTAACCGGATTGGGAAGAGAACCATCCCAACAGCGCGGCGGTAATATTTTATAGATTCTGACTTTGTCCGCCCGCAGTTCATTGCCATTGGCATCCTGGACTACAAATCGGATGGTGATTTCCCAGAAATCCGGGTTGTATGCCAGGGAATGTTTAGGTGTAGCAAAGCCAATATTGGGGTTGTCCTCGCCCCTGGAGAGTTCTATTGTGTAGAAGGGGGCTGGGGCGTCGCCGTATAACACAAGCTTGGTATTTTCCGGCATAGGCTGATTGAACGTGTATACATACGTGCAGTAGGCGTTTGGAGCGAGAACGTTGAGGATGCCATCTTTGAATTCCGCTTCACGGGCTTTTTCCAGTTTTTTGTAGCTGCCGCTTTCCTTTTCGGTGGAGAGTGCCTGATCCTGGGGCAAACACCAGGCGGAGAAACCGTCTGGAAGAATGCCAAGCGTGGGGATGGCTGTTGGCGTTGCAGTTGCTGTGGGTGTAGGGGAGGCAGTCAGTGTGGGCGTGGGCAGCGGGGTTTCGGTTGGCGGCTCGGGAGAGGGCGGCAAGGGCGATTGTGTTGCCGTGGGTTGTGGTGATACGCCGCTACATGCGGAAATTGAGAGAAGGGCTAGGGTAAGGGCTATCTTTGCCAGAATGGAAAACGTTGAACGGGAAAAGGCTCGGGAATGGTTCATCTTTGTGAACTTTCAGTGGGGTGGGGAATTGAAACTTCGCTGGGGTAAAAACCTCAGCGGTAAATTGTATCATGGTTTATCCAGGTCGACGATGATCTCCTTGATAGAGCTGATAATTCTGGACGGACGGTATGGAAACGAGCGGAGTGTATCCGGGCTGGTTACGCCCGTCAGCACTAAAATGGTCTCCATGCCGCTCATGATACCGGCGACAATATCCGTATCCATGCGGTCGCCGACCATGACGGTATCTTCTGAATGCACGCCTAGATAATTCATGGCGCTGCGCATCATAAGAGGATTGGGCTTGCCGATGAAGAAGGGGGCGCGTCCGGTAGCCTTTTCGATCAGGGCAGCCAGTGAACCACAGGCAGGGACGAGTCCCTCTTCAAGTGGACCGGTGGTATCTGGGTTGGTGGCGATGAACAATGCCCCATCCACGATCAAACGCACAGCGCGGGTGATTTGGTCAAAGTTATATGAGTTGGTTTCGCCAAGCACAACATAATCTGGGTTTGTGTCCGTGAGCACTAATCCGGCATCGTGCAATGCCTGGGTTAATCCGCTTTCACCAATGGCAAACACTTTGCAGTTTGGTTTTTGGGATTGGAGAAAACGGGCGGTTGCCATGGCTGAGGTGAAGATCTTTTTTGGGGAGATGTTCAGACCGATTGTTTGCAGACGGTGTGCCAAATCTCTGGGCGTTTGCAGAGGGTTATTGGTTAAGATAAGGTACTTGATGTGGTAGAAATTGAGCCGCTCTATGAATTCGTTTGCTCCAGGGATAAGAGTTTTTCCCCGTATCAGTACTCCGTCCATGTCAATCAAGTAGTTTTTATACTTTCTCATAGACTTCTATTCCCTGAGATGATTTAGATGTGGTCTTGTTTGGCTTCATTCTATCACAGGACGCTGGACAGAATGGTAGAATTATGTCTGACATGGAAACTTTTTCTGAAATTCCCTATGGACTGCCCGGAAAGATCTATCGCAGCGTGATGCCATTTTCTAATTATGATCGCGGGCAGATTGTATATCAACGATATATGCAGCATCGGGTGTCGTGCGTTGTTCTGCTGGCGGACGACCAGGAGTGTCTGGAGGAAAGCGGGCTTAATCTGCGGAGTTTTTATAATGAGCAGGGTCTGAAAGTAATCTATTTGCCTGCTATGGATAAAGGGGTGCCCGATCTGGCGGCGTTGGAAGAGGCTGTCAATACAGTGCAGACCGAGGCGCAAGCCGGTTTTCATGTGGCTGTTCATTGTCATGCCGGTATTGGACGCACCGGGTTGTTTGCCGCATGTCTTGCAGTGCAGGTTTTTGGTTATTCCCCTGTAGAAACTCTGCAATGGGTGAGGAAGTTTATCCCCGGTGCTGTTGAAACTGATCAGCAGGTGAAAACGGTATATAATTTTGCGCGTCGTGTCTCAAAGCATAGGGCTCTTGAGGCATAATGTGGGTGATGACGGCTTTGTTGTGATGACGCAAGAACATCTGGATCAGAGGACAACTGCGCGGCGTGGGGGACTGTACAGTGCTGCCTGGGCGCGCCGGGTTGCTCTACTTTTTGTCTGCTTGCTGATATTTTTGCTGGTGCGCCTGCCACTTTGGCAATATCCTGCGCAGACATACGCCGATACCTGGGGATATGTTGAACCTGCTATGGCGATGCTAAAGGGGGATTTCTCTTTTGAGAACTGGCACAGTGAGCGGGGGTTGACGTATCCGCTGTTCTTAATGCCGATCTATGCCCTGGCTGGCGAGGATAATCAGCAAGCTGTCGCTGTTGTGCAGGTGTTTCTGGGTCTTTTGATTATGGGAATGTTGTTTTTGCTGGGGTGGAAGGGGGTGGGCAGCTCCTGGATGGGGGCGTTGTTGGGAGTTTGTTACGCACTTAATGTTTCCAGCGCTTTGTTTGAGATGACGGTGCTTGCTGAAACGCTGACCCTGATGCTCGTGCTGGTAACTGTGCTGCTGGTCTTATGGTTGGGACGGCGTGTTTTCAAAAGCTGGGAGAATTCGGTTATGCTTTTCGGTTTGGCCATAGTGGGGGTGTTGTGTGCCCTTCTGGCGCTGAGCAAACATTTGTTTGTTGGTTACTGGTTGGTGGTGCTATTTTTCTTATCCCTGTGTGTGGTTGCCAGGAGCGTTGAAGAGCCTATGCTGGGTTTAAGACAGGGAGCGCTGCGGCAAATATATCTCTTTATTGTGCCTGTCATTGCGGTAGGGGCGATCCTTTTCTGGAGTCTGGGGAACTGGCGCACGTATGGGTGGTTTACGTTCAACCCTCTATCAGGCATCAATCTGTCAAATGTTGCTGGTGGATTTATTGAATATGCGGATAGCGAAGAATGTCAAGATTATGTGCATTTGTACCTCAACTATCGTCAGCGGGAAGTTGAGCGTACGGGGACACATTCCATGACTATCTATCGCGCCTGGCAGGATCGAATTGATCCGAAGGACATACGGTCTCGGGTGGCTTTTGAGCGGTTGGCTTTTCGGTGCTCGCTGGAGGCGATAATGTCCCGTCCTGATCTGTATCTGGCAACAGTTCGGCAGAGCGCGCGTCTGTTTTGGGATCCTGCGCTCTATAGTAGAAATCCGCTGACTGGTTTGCCAAAGTGGCTGGCAGATCGTATGGCGGCAGCTTTGCAGATGTTGCGTATCCTTTTTTATGTTGCTACACTGCTCTGGTTATGTATGCCAATCATGATGTTCTCTTCTCGGAGGAAGGGCAGAGGCAAAGACCTGTTTGCCCGTTGGTGGGAGAGCGGGTTTCTCTTATTATCGGTTTGGTATGTCTATGTTGTTGCTTCGGCGGGGGAGTTTGGCGAAAACCGAAGATATAAAGCAGTTATCGAGCCATTGATCCCTGCGGCGATTTTAATGATAACCGCTCTGTTCACGCGCATCGTTGAGCAGAATCTGCGGCGTGGGGTTCAGAGAGATTAACTCTGAACAGGAATTTTTAGCTCGGATAGCCAGGTTTTTATTTTGGCAGTAATTTCGTCGCGTATCTGGCGGAATTTTTCGAGTTTTTGCTCATCGCTGCCGTCAAATGCAGCAGGGTCTTCAAAACCCCAGTGCAGACGCTGCCCCATGCCGGGAAAGGTTGAAGGACATTTTTTATCTGCCTGGCTGCACACAGTGATGAGATAACCAAAGTGGACTTTGCCCATAAAGTCGGTTAGAGGTTTGGCGTAAAGCGGGGTGGTATCTATCCCGATCTCTTTGAGGACTTTGATGGTATATGGGTTAACTCCACCTTTGATTTCTAAACCAGCACTGTAAGGCTCAAAATGATCTCCTGCGAGATGGCGCAAAATGGCTTCTGCCATTTGACTGCGTGCGGAATTGGCGGTGCAAAGGAAGAGAACTCTTATTTTCTTCATAGGAACATTATATCCTTTAAAAGATTAACAAAAGAATAAAATTGGGTAATCAGTTCCTTAAGAATCAGGGGAGAATTTATTGCAGGGAAATGAATTTCCCGTTGATCATGAGGATGATCTGACGTTTGCCTGAATGTGTGAGAAGATAAGAATAATGAGATTCGTCCGGTGCTGCTGCAGCGATGATTTCGCTTTCAAGGTATGGGTCTGTCAAAGCCATTAGCGCCCCGTATTCACGCCATGGGCTGGTATTGCCTGGACAGTTATTTTGTCTTCCATTGACAATGACAAGAACAGGGGTATCGGGAGTCTTTCTCAGCGCTTTGATGGTGTCAATTTGCTGTGAGGTAATACAGCCGAAACCATGCAGTCCAGCAAAGCGATTTTGGGTATAGCCGAGCAAGGGGAGTGAGAATAAAAGTGCCAGAAGGACAAAAGCCATGCTGCGGACTTTAACGTTGCTTGAGGTGGTAATGAGCCTGCTGGCGGCAGCTCCGGTGAGGAGCGTAAAGCTGCCAGTAGCCTCAAAATAGTATCGCGCGCTGTAAACTTCTGCGCCTGTCCAGTAAGCCAGATGCAGGGTGATCAGGCAGACGCCCTGGGCTAAAAGCAAAGCTGTCCATTTTGCGCGCTCTTTTGGAGGGCAGGCTTTGTGAGGCGCGTTGCCTGGATTGGCGAGTTGGCTAGTAACTTGTGTGGTATCCGGGGGTCTTTTGTCTATATGATGGGATTTTTCATGAAAAAGCAATATGCTGAAAGGTAAGAGCAGCCAGCTTAACCCTGTATACCTTGGAAAGCAGCGCGCAGCCTCCGGCTTGCCGGATGGGTTGGCGTCTTGTGCTTGTGTGGGCAAAGCCCAGCCGAACAGATCTCTTGAATAGCAGCGCAGATCGCGTTTGGTATGTATCCACCCCTGCCGCAAAGAGTGTCCTTCTGGAAGAGGCCCATGATTTGCACCAAAACCAATGCGGTCGTAATCCCAAATTAGCCGGTAAAGGTCGGTAGTTGTTTTGCCGGTCAGCAGATAGTTGTTGATAAAGAAGATTGAGCTGGTACATAACGCTGCAAGCGCAATAACCAAGAGGGGAAGAGCCTTTTTTATGAGGTTGGCGCTCCTTATGGAAGATAACATCTGCCAGAGGCTATACACGATGAAAGGCAGGGAGATGCCTGCCGCGGCATAAGGGCGGATATTGAACACCATACCTAATGCAACTCCGCTGAGGGCTGCCCATCCAAGAGGCTTTGTGGCGTATTGTGCTCGGATATATGCCCATGTAAACAGCAACGTAAAAGACAATGCACTGGTATGCCCCATGAGCGTGCTTCCTAAAAGAAGGGCAATAGGACTGATTGCCAGAAGTGCGGCGGAGAGAATAGCTGCATGTTCGTTGTAGATGAAACGCCCCACCAGGTAAATTAGAACAACGTTTAAACCTGTGAAGAAGACATTGATGATCCATGTGTTGTTAATCAGGACACCCAGTGCCAAAAGGAGAGGGAAGCCTGGTGGATATTTGCCAAAACGTTTTCCGGCGCATGCGATGTTGTACAGGTTTTCCATCTCCTGGTCGCAGTCGATGATAAATGGCTGCCAGTAGGAATCAGGGGGATATGGCGAGGGGATAAAAACGTCTCCGCGTGCTAGCATGCGTGCCTGGAAGAGGTACGTCAACTCGTCTTCTAGGTGTGGGAGATGCTCAAATACCTGTCGGGAGAGAGAGGCTGTCGCCAGCATGGAGAGGGCGGCAATCAAAAAAACAAGCGGAAGATAAAGCTTGCGCATTCGAGTAATCATCAGTCGCTGTATGCAAGCAGGTAGTCTGGATTTGCGCGCAAATAATAGTTACGGAAGGCGGCTGTTTCGTTAAGGAGGGCGCGCAAATCGGATTCGGCTTTGGCAATTGCAGGCTTATTTGTCTGACCACACAGAGCAAATTGAAGACGCTCGTTTTCTTCTTTGATAAGCTGGATGTCTCCGCGAGCAATAAACCAGGCAATTCCTTTGCGGATTGTTTCCTCGCGTTGTGCTGTTGCGATTGCCATTTTCATGATGGATATCCAGCCGCCATGTTTGCTGATCGCGTAGCGGATCATTCCGCCTAGACGTGGCGTGAAAACCTCAAAGCGATCAAAGCCTGGATTGATGCCCATAAGGATAATTTTTTGTGGGTTGACTTTGCGAATGGCATCCATGAGTTCTTTTCTACCGGGGGGAATGCTCCAGATAATCAGCGTTGTGGCTGGTAGCAAATGGTAGCGGCTGAGCCCGGCCTGTGAAGGGTATAATTCTCCCTCTGCCCACATCACTGTGGAGCTGCCTGTCAGCAATACTGGCAAGAGTGCCTGTGGGTTTTCATGTTGGCGATAGTCAACAATTTCACGAGGTTTTGCAGCGGTTATTAAAGTTTCTGTCGCTGTTTCGCTATCGCGAAATCCAATCCACTCGATTTGTACCTGATGTTGTCCCTGATAATTGCTGGCGCGCACGGTGTACGCCAAGTCAAAATAACCTTCGGGCAAAGGAGAACCTGCCCCCTGCCACCAAACGACTCTTTGCTGGGCGCCTGTGCTATCTTCCACGATCAACAATAGATGGTCTTCGTTCTTTCCTATGGGGTTGTAACTTACCAGCTTTAGCCCCCTGGTGGCAAGTGTGAGTGGACGGTTGCCAGGGCCGAACGGTGCCAGACGATCAAGGTCTGCGACGAGGTCGAGTGTAATGTCTTGAAGAGGAATGAAAGCGTCAATTAACAATTTTTGCGTTTGTGGTTGTTCGGGGGATATCTGCGCAATGGTTTGTGCCAAAGAACGGCGAAATTCCGCCATATTCTCGGGTAATAGAGCGAAACCGGCTGCCATGGGGTGTCCGCCGTGAGTCAATAGCAGATGTTGTTGGGCTGCAATTGCACTGGCAATATTAATATTTGCGATGGAGCGAATAGAGCCGCGAGCGGGTTGACCGATCGGTGTTGTTATAAGAGCAGTTGGGCGCTGGAATATATCTACCAGACGGCTGGCAACGATTCCGATAACGCTGGCATCCCAATCCGGGTGGTTTAAAATCAAGACAGGGCTGTCCAATATAGAGCGATCTTGTTCTATCATTGAAAGCGCTGACTGAAAAATTTGCTCTGCCAGGAGTTTGCGCTGCCCATTGAGTCTTTCCAGCTCGATTGCCATCAGAGCGGCGTGGTCAGCGCTCTGGGTGAGGAGGAACTCGACGATGGGGTTGGCATCTCCAAGCCGTCCAAGAGCGTTCATTCGGGGGGCAAGGATAAAGCTGATATGCTCTTCGGTGAGGTGAGCGGGGTTAATATCCGAAAGAGCCAGAATAGCCTGAATTGCCGGGCGGGGGTTACTACGCAAAGCTTGCAGCCCGCGCTGGACGAGATAGCGGTTTTCGCCGCTCAAGACTGCTAGATCAGCGATTGTACCGAGAGCAACCAGGTCAAGCAAAGATGATAACTGCTCGCTTTTTTGTTGTTGCCGATAAAGCGCTTCGACCAGTTTGTATGCGCATCCTACGCCGCAAAGATGGAACAGAGGATGGTCGGGGTTAACTCTTTGTGGGTTGATGACCGCCAGCGCGTTGGGGAGTTCGGTCGGGAGGGCGTGGTGGTCGGTGATAATCATATCAACATGGCAGGAAGCGGCGTATGCAACAGCATCTGCGGCACTGATGCCGGTATCACAGGTAACCACAAGCTGAAAGTGGTTCTTTAGGTATTGTTGTAACGATGGCAAGCTAATGCCATGTGATTCTTGAGCCCGAATGGGCAAGTGGTACTCGACATTAGCGCCCAAGTTGCGCAGAGCGCAGACCAAAACAGCGGTTGCAGTTTGCCCATCCACATCGAAATCCCCCCATATTAAGATTTTCTGATTGTTTTGCAGGGCGGTTTGAATGCGTTCCACGGCGGCTTGCATATCGGGCAGTTCGAAAGGGCTGGTGGGGGAAAATAAATGCGGATCGAGAAAAGCTCTGGCTTTTTCGGTGGTGTCAAGCCCGCGCCGCCAGAGTGCCTCTGCAACAAGGGGATGTCCTCCGATTGCCTGCTGATAATTGGCTGGGAGGTTGACAGGAGATGGTTCAACCCATTCTTGAGAAGCAAATCTCAAAACTCGATCTCCTGGAGTTGTTCAAAATCCAATTGAAATTCTGGGACAGAAAAGTCTTCTGCCTCGTATGAGCTTTGCATTTCTGTCCAGTCGCCTGCTGTGCTGCCGCGCTTACACAACGATCGGTACATGCAAAACTGACAGAGTTTTGTGTTAGAGGTTAAAGGGAAGCCATTTTCGGGTGTGTTGGCAATCTCGGCAATCAGGTTTTGGATATAACCACGGTCTTTTGTATACTGTTCGGGGCCGTAGCGAAAATGCTGTGGATGGTTAGGGAAGGCAGGATACCAGTATTGCAGTTCGATTTGTTCTGGGGCAAAGGGATATCCTTCGTTCAGGGTTTTTCCGGCTTCAACCAGGATGAGGGGGTACAAACGCGTTTGGATGCGTGTTTTGAGAACATCCGCTTTTGGGCGCGTGATGCTTGTTTTCCAATCGACAATTATGGCTTTGTTGCGGGGTTCAACGGCGAGCAGGTCATAGCGCGCTGTAACCCGCCAGCCTGACAGGGTAGTGGAAAGCGAGAACTCGGCGCACCTTTTCAAGGGCATCTGGGTGGTCGGCGCAGCCTTAAGGTAGTTTTGCCACCATTCTGAAAGAATGGGGTCAAGTTCCATACTGCTTAAAGTATCAGGTGGCAAACCAATCAGGTGTTGATGCACCATTTGGTGGAATATGCGACCGCGTTCGATATGCTGTTCGTATTCCAGCACAGGCTCGCTTACAGGGGCGGGATAGTTGATTTTGAGAATATAGAGCAATTCGAAGCGGCGAGGACAGGAAACGTAATTCTGGAGGCTACTTTGGCTAAATTGGAAATCAGACGGTAGTGGCAAGGTATTCTTCCTCCCATGACTTTTTTAGGGCAACCAGCGGCAGTGCTGCAAGACTTTTGCCCTGCTTTCCGCTGTTCCATGTAATGACCAGCTCTTTGCGAGCCCGGGTGATACCGACATAAAGCAAACGCAGCCGCTCCCGGGCGTAGTTCAGGCGGGCTTCGTGGGTTGCTACCCCCTCTTCGATCAGCACTCCGGCGGTATCGCCCTCGGCAAGGGCACTCAGTTGCGCCAGCGTTTCTTCGGAGAGATTTAGCTGGCTGCGGACAAACCATTTCTCGGCGATGAAGATGTCTTGAGGGTCTGTGGAAGGGAAGTCGTAGTTGTTCACCGAGAGCAGATAAACGCGATCCCATTCCAGCCCTTTTGATTTGTGAATGGTCGCCACCACAACTTTGCCAGGGTGCTGGTCGGGGTCAAAGCCGGTGTCCTCTTCGCTGAACCCCAGAAATTTACGCTGGTTTTGGGAAACCAGCATCAACTCCTGGATCAACTGCGGCAGACGCCAGTCTGGATGGGCAGAGGCAAATTGTTCAAGTAACAGAGCAATTTTGTGCGCCAACGCAAGGTCGGAGGGCTGGGTGAAAATGTCCTGTGCGATGCTCAAAATCAACTGGTCAATGGGTAACAGAGTGGCAAGCTGCCAGCGGGTCACCAGCTGTTGAAATTCAGCTAACATCGTCAGAGTAACTTGGGGGTGTCCTTCCGCTTCAAGCTGGTTAAGCCATTCGTTTCCCGGCGTGCTCCACAGGTAATCTTCCAGACGCGGGCATTTGCGTATCAGTGTGTTTCCAACTTCATCCTGCCCTTCAGGGGTGGGGTTCTCTTTTGGGTATCGGCTGACTGCCAGAAACGCTTGTGCCAGTTTGGCGCTTGAAGAAGGATCAGCCAGGCTATTCAGTATGCTAACCAGGATGTGAGCGACGCGGCGGGTGGCATGACTGCTATTGAGCAGTTCGATATAAGGGACATCGTATTTTCGGAGCTCTTCCACAAGCTTGATACCACGCTCATTGCGCGGCACAAGAGCCGCTACTGTCTCTTCTGGGTGCAATTTTATCCATTTGCGAATGGACTGCGCCACCGTTTTTAATTCATCGTCGGGCTGGTACTTTTTCATTTCGAGGTAAATTTGATCGGGGCGGTCGGGGGGGTTGGGCTGAGGGTCGCCTTGAGGGGCGGGCTGAATCAGTGGCGGCAAGAGTGCATTGCGTAACTCTGAATAGGGATGTTCATGGTTTGTCCATTCGATGAGGCGGTTCGCCAGAAAGATGATACTCGCGGTGGAGCGTCCGGAGTTAGGCAGATCGCATTTTTGAACACCTTGTTCCTCAACAAAGCGCCGCAGGTATTCGGGGCTGGCAGTGGTGAAGGTTTCATAGATAGCCTGATTGGTATCTCCGACGCGTACCCAGTTGCCGCCTGCATCTGTGAGCAGGCGCAGGATATCCTCCTGCAAACGGCTGCTATCCTGAGCTTCGTCTTCGAGAATATAGGGCCAGCGTTGACGCAAACGGTCAAGATAGCTTTCATCGTTTCTCAATGCCTGGAGAGCAAGGCGGATCAGGTCATCAAAATCCACTGCCCCGCGATAGTTCAAAGCGCGCTGGTAGTTGAGATAGATTTCATGTCCCATTTCGATAAGCGGCAGTGGCGTGTTGAAGCGGTCAATCTGCTGGTATATTTGATGAGGCAGGATTTGCAGGTCTTTGGCTTTGCGAATAAAAGCACCAGCAATCTGTACTACCAGCTGCTGCCAGTCCATTTTTGACGCTCTGTTTTCGCGAGAATCGTTGTTGGATAGGGCATAACGATTGATAAATTCAGGATGGGTCTGTAGCCAGGTGGTGGCAGCAGTTTCAAGGATGTTTTGAGCTTCGTGTTCATCCAGAATCTGAAATCTATCAGATAACCCGGCCAGGTCTGGTCGCTCACGTACAATGTCGTGGGCAAGCCCGTGCAGTGTACGCACGCGATAACCGATTCCGGGCATCAGGTGCATATCTCTGAGATAACTTTCTATGCGCGAAGCAAAGTTGTTTACCGCTGAGTTAACCAGGGTAACGATTAGCACTTCCTGGTCGTCACCTATGCAGCTTTCAATGATCAATCGCGCTGCCAGATACGAGAGAGTCTGGGTTTTTCCGCTACCCGGGACGGCGAGGACACCCATTCTTCCGCTTCTGAATTGAATGACTCTTTCCTGCGCTGGTCGGGGTTTAAACACCATCTTCTGCCTCCCGAAGGGCGTAGGTATGCCGCAGCACTCTTTGAATTGCGTGTAGGAGCGGACTACGTTCTTCTGAACCCTGCTCGTTGATGGCAGCGGTACACAGAAACACATGCTTTTTGCAACGTTGAAGCAGCCCGCTAACCAGACGGGAAAGCGATTCCTGGTTCGCCTGAAATTCGTGTGCGTCTGTCCAAACAGTGTTTTCGTTCCAGCGTCTGCTGAGAACATAAGGCTGAGTCAGTGGTTGGTTGATCCTTTGCCACCAGCCGAGATTGCCAATATCCAGCCAGAACTGGTAACTGACCGGGCGGTTGCTCATAAGATAGGTGTATGCTGGAGCAATGAATACAGCTTGCCGCGGAGCGCTTTCCCAACTGATCAGGTATTGGGCTGCTAAGATACCCTCTTCAATCATTGGGATGTAGATATTACCGCAGGGAGGGCGGTTTTTTGGTATGGAGCGGCGGAAATTTTTAGCAGACTCGATCAATTTGGCGGCTACCGTGGCAGCGTCCAGGTTGTTGTAGAAGCCAAAGCCTGGCTGTGAAAGTATCTCTCCAAATAGTTTGCTGAAAAAGATGTCAGGCTCAATTTCTGCATCGCGTTGATACGCTGCGAGCCAGCTTCTCAATTGTTCAAAGCGTTCTCCAGCCCAATAGGTGATACGTTCCTGCATAGCAGGTTGAATGCGATCAAACGAACTTAGTCCCTCTTCGGGTTTGGTTTCTTTGTAAGTGATTTTTGCCAGCAGGTCGGCTCTGATCAGGTCAAGACCAGCAATGGATTGCATCAGCGCGCAGCGCAGGTCGAAACGTGAAAGCGGCATTTTCCATTGTGGGTGAGCCAGTTTTGCCAGTGTGATCATGCAGGAAGTGGCAGGCTCGTCGCGCAGGCTGCGTGATGGACGGTGAGACCAGCTGGGAATTTCATACTCGTTCAGGCGGTTCATCAGTGAGAAGCGCAGAGAATCGCTTAGAAAGGGGGAGAGGATTACGATTTCATCGGGAGAAACGTTCTGTGTCCGGACGAGATCGGCGACTATGCTGCAAACCCAATGTTCCATCTCGGGATAAAAGCGGTGGTGTTCAATGGTGAAAGAGGATAAAGCTTCTGAGGATAAAGAGAGAGCTTTTTTTGATTGAATGGTGTTTGTCAGGGAAATCCTAAACTCGCTTAATGCCGGTGGCATGACATGAGAACCCGAAAACAGCACGCTTTCATCACAACTTTCTCTCAGTGAAGCCGCTGACAGGGGGTCAGCGCCAAGAAAGGAACGAAATCCCCCGCCGCTGTCGTAGATGAGCAAAGCGGTTTCAAACTCTGGCAGCCATTCTCGAACAGTGTCGTGAGCGATAGGAACATCTTCTTCGATGTTGTCGTAGATGAGATGCCTGTATCGCTGTGTGAGATATTTTCGCACCAGGAATGATTTCCAGAGATGTTTCGTGAAGACCTCTAGTTTTAGCGAAAAGTCTAACAGGTTGTTTTCCAAACAGTGGCGTCGAAATGCTATGGCGCATTCCTGTGCCTGGTCGTAAATTGTTTTTTGCGCTGGATCGCCAATCCAGGCAGATTTGAGCCGTTGGCCAATTTGATCATAGGGGATGCCTACTGCCGAAGCTTTGTTGAGGTTATCAATAATCTGGCTAATAAGCCGGTTACGGTGTATCTTCACACTTTCAAAGTACCCCTGCTCTAACAGTGGTCTGATCAGGCTTGCCATATAGTATTGGGCAGTTTCCAGTGTCAAAAAGATAGGAGGTTTTTGCGGATGCCGGAAACCGGCGGGCAAAGCGATAATCGGCCAAAAGAGAGTGATGATGCGCTGTGCCAGCCCACCAATAGTGATGATGTCCACTTCGCCGCCGGGAGGCAGGTCTGGCTGGCGTATGGCTTCAAGATAGGGGAAGGCCAGGGTTCTTTGAGGAACGAGAACAAGAATGGTGTTTGCTGGTACGCCGCTTTCGAGCAAGTGCTGCAATCGTGCCACACCCGTTGTTGTTTTACCTGATCCAGCAGGACCTTCAAGGAAAATATGGCTGTTGAGCGGCGCTGTGCTGATGGCGGCTTGCTGTGCTGTCAGGTGTGCCAAGTTTCTATTTCTTTCTGCGGTGTGGATTCAAAGAACGCTGGTTTTTCATGGCAGAGACCAGTATGAAATTTCATCGAGATTGACAGTGTGGCTGCCCGATCTGCCAACGATATATGGGCCATAGTGTCCTCCAGCGGTGATGATGGAGTCGGAGGTTTCTTGTAAAAGCTTGTCGTTGGCGAACAATTTGAATAGATTTCCCTTGGCAAGGATGCCCATGCGGTTTACCTGATCCGCGCCAGATTTTATGTGGCTGCTGGGTATAGCGGCAATAATGGTGAATACGCCATTTTCATCACGGCGGATGAAGGTGTAGCTGCCGTCACAAGTGAAACCGAAGTAGTAGCCGTAGCCACTGGTATAGTCGGGTGCGCGGGTAACAAGCCCATATTGGTCAGATGCTGCGCAGTTTTTTGTCTGAAACACAGCTTCAATATAATAATTATTGCTTGTTTTTGAAGTCAACCGCCACGTTAAAAAGCCATTGTAATTGGGGTTGTATAAGGTCATCACCCCATTGGCAACCGAAATTGAGTTGCCAGCATCATCTTGATATGTTCCCGAAATTCCAAACGCTGCCCCACTATCCATCGAAAGCAGTTTGGTGGGTGCTCCTAATGTCTTTTTGGGGTCGTCCGGGCTGGAAGTAGGGGAGGATGTGAGGGTAGGGGTGGTGGAGATGGTTGCTTCGGGTGTGGGTGTCTCTGAAGGGGCAACGGATGCGGTAAGAGTCGGCTGTGGGGTTTGAGTGTTCTGTATTTGTGGGGTAACTGTGGGGCTTTCGGGCTGAGGCGAGGCGGGAATCGCGAGAACTGTCAGTGTCTGTGCGACTGAGGTGGCAACTTGGTCTGCAGAGGGGGTAGAGGTTGCTCTGGGTAAATTACAACCTGCTATAAAAACGATGCAAATTACCAATAAATGTCGAAATTTCATTGAGTTTCTCCTTCGTTATGCCATGCTTATATTATAGCCTGACATTATTGTATAATGTGCTTCAATGAAGGTGTATGTTATTCGTTTGCAGGAAGTTGATACGCTGGCTTCGACACAGGAGAAGATTGGCTGGGCACGTTCCCGGCGGATTTTGCTGGTGTATCCCGAGAGTAAACGGATACTTGCAAGCTGGCTCGACCTGAAACTGCTTAAGAGAAGTGCTGCGGCACAGGGTGGGCAACTTGGCATTGTAACGCGAGATGGTATGGTTGCGCAACATGCCTGTGATCTGGGAATACCAGTGTTTTCTTCTGTACGGCAGGCTGAAAGACAAGCCTGGGGTGGCAGGGATCGGCAGCTTGCCTTTCCTGAGCCGACGCGGCGGAGAATGCGCTTGCTCCGCTATTTAAAACGGCGCGCTGGTCATGCGCGGACAGGTAAATTGATGCCTTTGCCTCTGCGTTGGGGGTTCTTCGCTCTAGGCGTGTTTGCTGTGCTTGCAATCGCGTTCCTCTTGATCCCGCGCGCTAAGATTGGTGTTTCTACCTCTCCGCTTGATCAAAGCCTGGCAATACCGGTGTGGGCAGACCGCAAGGTGAGTCAGGCAAATGTTAACGGCAGGTTTCCGGCTTATGAACTTTCAGTCATTGTCGAGGAAGAAAGCCAGGTGGCTGCTGGGGGTAAAATGCTATTGCCTTTGGAGAAAGCAAAGGGACAGGTTGAATTCACCAGTCTTAGCGAAAAACCTGTTTCATTACCCGCTGGTAGTGTTGTGATGACGCTATCGTTGCCGCCTGTGCGGTTTATTACTCTTAGCAAGGCGGAGTTAAAAAACAGAAATGATAGCGTTTCTGTTGAGGTGGAGGCGTTATTGCCGGGGGTTTTTGGAAATGTAGAGGCTGGAAGCATCCAGGCATTGGAGGGAGACGCAGGTTTTATGGTTGCGGTGAACAATGAGTCTCCCACATCAGGGGGCAGCGAAAAAGAGGTGGCAACGCCTACTGATGCAAATTATCAGACGCTAAAACAATATCTGCTGCAACGCTTGCGCGCGCAGGCGATTGCTGAAATGGAGTCCACGCTGCGCAATGGGGAAGTGCTGATTGAGCAGACTTTGAAGATGGGCAAGGTGCTTCATGAGGAACGCCACCCAGCCGAGGGGGAACCTGGGGACGTGCTGCGCCTGAAGATGAAGGCGGAGTTCACGGCTCTTTACTATAGGCGTAGTGACATGGAAACAGTTGCCCGGATGGCACTGGATGCGAGTCTTCCCTCAGGATATTCGGTTATTTCTGACCCGGTGGTTATCATTGCGCCGGAGGGTGCTGAACTAGAAGGCGAAGTTGTGCGCTGGCAGATTTACACTGTTCGTAAAATCCAGAAAATGGACGTGCTGAGGGAAGTTCCGCTGCTGGTGGCTGGTCGGACATCAAAAGAAGCGCAACAAATTTTAAGCGAAGCGTTTGCCATTGACCAGGTGGCTTCTATAGAAATTTTTCCTGATTGGTTTGGGCGTTTGCCTTACTTTCCCTTTCAAATTATGGTGAGTTACCAATGAGCGGGCGAATTTTGGCAGTTGACCCTGGTGAAAAACGCATTGGCGTTGCCATTAGCGATTTAACTGGCACAATTGCTAATCCGCTGTGTGTCATCGTGCATGTCGCGCGTCAGGTTGATGCAGCGAGGGTGGTGGAACTGGCAGAGGAGCATGGAGCGGAGAAAATTGTTGTTGGTCAACCGCTTGGCGAGGATGGTGTCATTGGGCCGCAGGGCAGACGATCGGAGCGGTTTGCTGAGGCGATTCGTTCGCAAACCAGTATACCTGTTCTCTTGTGGGATGAAAGCTTGAGCACATTGCAGGCGCAGGAGGCGCGGCGGATGATGGGCGTTTCCTTGCGCCGACGCTCCGGGCATCTGGATGATCTGGCAGCTGCTGTCATCTTGCAGTCGTATTTGGATGCCTGCGAGAGGTAAAATGCAATATCATTCTTATGGGTTGAGACGGTTACTGGTTTTGCTTGTGCTGTTGATCTGTTGTGGTACGCTGGGGGGCGTTGCATGGAATATTTACAATTTGCCCCGCAGGGCAACCGAGGTGTTTGGCAGCGCCTCACCAGCGTTGGGGCAACTGGATGTCTATCGGTACGCTGCAAAATTATTTCTCAACAAAGATCGGCTGCTTATGGCTGCCAATCCCCAGGGAGATAAGATATCCTTTGAAGTTCAACTGGGCGAATCGATTGCCTCACTGTCTTACCGGTTGGAGCAAGCAGGGGTAATCAACGATGGGGATGCCTTTCGTGACTATTTAATTTATTCCGGGTTAGATTACAGGGTTCAGGCAGGTCGGTATGAGCTTGATCCCTCGATGAATTCGCTTGAAATTGCACAGCGTTTGCTTGACTCCACTCCCAGTGAGGTGGAATTCAATATTTTACCAGGTTGGCGGGCGGAGGAAATTGCGGCCAGTCTGCCCACTTCGGGGCTGGGCTTTTCGCCGCAGAGCTTTGTGGCAATGGTTTATTCTCCACAAGGGTTGCCGCTTCCAGAGGAACTATTGGATGCACCATCTTTGGAAGGTTTTCTGTTTCCCGCAGTTTATCGTCTGCCAAGGGACATTTCTCTTGAGCAGTTCCTGGCTGTGTTGACTGGCGAATTTGTTAAAGAGGTTACACCTGATATGCGCGAGCGATATGCGCGGCATGGGTTGAGTCTGCAAGAAGCGGTTACGCTGGCTTCGATTGTGCAACGCGAAGCAGTGATTGCAGAGGAGCAGCCGCTCATTGCATCGGTTTTTCTGAATCGGCTGGCGGTTGGGATGAGACTGGAAAGCGACCCAACAGTACAATATGCCTTGGGGTATAACCTGACGCAGAAAACCTGGTGGACAAACCCATTAGCATTATCGGATTTACAGGTGGATTCGCCTTATAACACATATCGTTATCCCGGTTTGCCCCCAGGCGCGATTTGTAACCCTGGCTATAGCGCGTTGTACGCAGTTGCGTACCCGGCAAGTACGACGTATTATTATTTCAGATCGCGGTGCGATCATTCGGGTTATCATGAATTTGCGGAAACCTATGAAGAACATTTGTCGAATGCATGTCCGTGATAGCTGGTATAATAGCGGCTAATTTTGATTTTCTGGAGGCGCAAAATGCACGTTCTTGGTATTGATGTAGGCGGCTCAGGTATTAAGGGGGCGGTGGTTGATATCGCTACCGGCACATTGGTTACGGAGAAATTACGTTTGCCGACACCTGATGGGGCAAGACCAGATGATATAGCAATGGTGGTCAAGGAGATCGTTGGACAATTAAATTGGAGCGGAAAGATTGGAATTGGCTTTCCTTCGCTAATCATTAATGGTGTGGCATTGATAGCAGCCAATATTGACTCTTCATGGGTAGGCTTGAATGTGGTGGAGCTTTTTTCGAATGCTACGGGCTGCCCGGTGGTTGTCGTTAACGACGCTGACGCAGCTGGTATTGCTGAGATGACGTATGGCACAGGAAAAGCATATCAGAAGGGGGTTGTTCTCTTCCTGACGCTGGGGACGGGAATAGGCTCGGCGTTTTTTGTGAATGGGCATTTGTTCCCTAATACGGAGCTGGGGCATCTGGAGGTGAGGGGCAAAGATGCCGAAAAGCGTGCCTCGGCGGCGGTGCGCACCGAGAAAAATCTTGGCTGGAAGGAATGGGCAGAACGTCTGCAAGAGGTGCTGGCGAAGATGGAGATGCTGTTCTCCCCGGACGTGATTATCCTTGGGGGCGGTGTCAGCAAAAACAGCGATAAATTTTTGCCCTATCTGAATCTGAGGGCGAAGGTTATCCCGGCGCAGCTTCGTAATGATGCTGGTATTATTGGCGCAGCGCTGTTTGCCAGCCGTCAGGGGTGAATCCGTTCGGTATCAGGTGATCATGCCGCCTTCTGTTAGTCTGCTAAGGTTTGCAAACGCCTTTTCGATCTCCTCAGGTTGAATAATAGCCCCCGTTTCGCGGTGCTGTAGCTGCCCCAGGCGAGCGTGTTCTAGAGCCACCTCACGAACAGGGCGGTTGGATTGCATGGCTTCTTGAACAAGAGCAGCACCTGCGCTATAGCCAATAAGGGGGTTAAGGGCGGTGATGATAATAGGGTTCTGTTGCAACCACATGCTTGCTTTTTGTGGGTTGGCTTCGATGCCGCGCACACAGTTTTCGGTGAATGCCTGGATGGCGTTTGTCATGATGTGCATCATTTCAAACAGCGATTGGGCAATGATAGGCATCATGACGTTTAGTTCCAGCTGCCCCGCCTGCGTGGCAAGTGAGACGGTTGTATCGCATCCAATGATATGATACATTGCCATATTGAGCATTTCAGCCATCACCGGGTTGACCTTGCCCGGCATGATGCTGGAACCTGGTTGTACCGGGGGCAGTCTGATTTCATCGATGCCCGTGGCTGGTCCACTGGAAAGCAAGCGCAGGTCATTGGCAACACGCCCTAATGTTACCGCCAGGGTGCGCAGCGCAGCAGAAAAGTCGAGCATGTCCGCCATGGACTGCATACTTTCAAAGAGATTATCCGATGTGTGCAGCTCAAGATGGGTAATTTCGTTTAGCTTTTTTACCATGTGAGCATGATATGAAGGCGGGGCATTAAGACCGCTGCCAGCTGCTGTCCCTCCAATCCCTAGCCGACGAAGGGTATCTGCTGAACGAGAGATTCGTAAACGATCACGTCTGATTGCGACAGCATACGCGCCAAATTCCTGACCAAGACGTATGGGAACGGCGTCTTGTAAATGGGTACGCCCGGATTTGATGATATCGTCAAAAGCATCTGCTTTTTGTTCCAGTGCTTCAGCCAGGTTATCGATGGTGTTTAATAGTGGCTTGAGTTGCCGCAGACAGCCCAGCCGAATGGCAGTGGGGATAACATCGTTGGTGGACTGACTCATATTTACATGGTCGTTTGGGTGAACGAGATATTCCCCAAGCTGCCCGCCAAGCAGGATGGTGGCGCGGTTGGCGATGACCTCGTTGGCGTTCATGTTGTGGCTTGTACCAGCACCTGCCTGAAAGGGGTCAACCACAAACTGGTCATCCCACATTCCGGACATAACTTCTTCTGCTGCTGTGCAGATGGCGTGAGAGAGGCGCTCATTCAGTAGCCCTGCCTGACAGTTAACCTCTGCGGCAGCGCGCTTGATGGCAGCAATAGACCAGATAAAAGCTTTGTAAGGCTTACGCCCCGAAATGGGAAAGTTGAGAACAGCTCTCTGTGTTTGGCAGCCGTACAGGGCATTGGCAGGCACCTGCACGGTACCCAGAGAGTCCTTTTCGGTGCGGTAGGGTGTTTCGTTGCTCAAAGAAATTTATTTTCCGTAACCTGGACCGCTGGCAAAGTAGGCTGCGTTGGCTTCTATAGCGGGTGTGAGGTCAAGAATTTCACCGGCCGCGAGGGTGCGCGTTGATTTCAGCTGAATGGGATTGCCAGCATGATCAACGACTTCAAAGGTTTCGTTGCAGTCTTTGGTGCCCAGCGGCATGGAGATGCGCTCGCCGCCTTTGGCTGTGTAGCTGGATGGCACGTCCTCTTTGGGGAATATGGCGGAATAAGGGCATTCAAATACACAGGCTCCGCAGTCAATACATGTTTCGGGGTCAATGTAATACGTGGGGTATTGATCTTGGGGATTACCGGGTACGATGCAGTCTACCGGGCAGACAGTAGCGCAACTGCCTTCGCGCATACACAGACTGGTGATGACATGTGGCATGGGAAAACTCCTTAATCATGCAAATGGGGTTTGGGCGAATATAAGGCTAGTTTACAGCATGTGTGGTGCGTGTCAAGGGTTTTGTTGGTTATAACTTTTATGGGTAGTAAGAAATTTTACAAAAGACTTGACGAAATCAATTTCCACAATCTATACTAATTCCAGTTTGTAGTGTTGCAGTGAGACTGGGGATTTTTTGTTAGTCATCAAAGCAGATGGAAATTGACGCCGATAAAGAGGCAAAGATGAGACATGATCGATGGCGCGTTGTTGTGATGATTTTTGCAATGGTTGCCTATGCTCTTCAGATGGGCAGCCAGCCTGTGTTTGCCGCGATCAGCGATAATGTAGTATCAGACTATGAGTTTTTGACAGCTGAAGCAAATTTTTACGGGGTGCAGTTGCAGCAAGTGCTGATCCTGGCTGGCAGCCCGCTGGCTGGATATCAGGAAACAATAGGCGGACAGGAGTTTACCGCAGGCGACCTGATTTGGCTGGCAAGCCAGCAGCGTGATTTTGGGTTGAACCCCAAGGTCTTGGTTGCTACCCTGGATATTCAACAGGGGTTGCAGCCTGTCCCTCAGGGGGAGCTTTCCAGCTTGATGAATGAGATGGCTGAGAAGTTATGGACGTATTCGGTGGAATACCAGGCAGGAGCGAGAACAGTGGAGCTCCCGAATCAACAGACGATTGCAATGGATACGGGGGTGAACGCTGCGACTTTTGCCCTGGCAAAATACTTTTCTTCCAAAAGCGATACAGAGGAGACGCTGAGGACATATTTACAGCAATGGACGCAGACATATATCAGGCTTTTTCAGCGTGATCCGCGATCAGGAGTTGGTATGGAAAAGGGGATTACGCCAGTTGCCCCGTTTTTGCGCCTGCCTTTTAATCAGCCTGCAGGCGGTTTGATCAAAGTCAATGCTTTTTTTGACCACCATTTGCCGCGCACTCTGGATGATTACCTGATGCGTTTTGATGGGAAGGGATATACCTCCTCAAGTTTTAGCAATTGCAGTTTATGGGTTAACTGTTATGGGGGGCATAACGCCATTGACTATGGGCTGTCATCGGGCACGCCTGTTTATGCGGCTGCTGCCGGGACGGTCGTTTATCGCTATCTGAATAAGGACGCAAGTCAGGGAGCGGTGGACAGCGGGTTGATCATTGATCATGGTAATGGATATCGCACGTTGTACTGGCATCAGGATGTGATTTACGTCAAACAGGGTGATGTGGTTAGCAAGGGGCAGTTGATTGGATTGAGCGGCAATGTGGGCAAGTCCAGCGGCCCGCATTTACATTTTGGCTTGCGCTTGACCAATGGCTCAAAGGACATTGACCCCTATGGCTGGTGGGCGAGTACAGCAGACCCATGGGATGGCAGTTTTTGGGCGTGGGAAGGTGATCTGGTGGCAGATGTGGGGGAGGCGCAAACACAGTTGTTTTATGGCACTTACTGGACGCGTGAGATAAAAGGATACCAAGGGGATGCATGGTGGACATACGGGATGACGGATGCTGCAAAGATCGCTAACTGGGGGATATGGGGGACATACATTCCTGTTGCCGGGCAATACCATGTATATGCCTATTGGCCAACGGATGCCAATGCCACGACAGGGGCTACCTACCGCATTTTTCATGCTGGCGGTGTCTCATCGGTAACGGTGAATCAGAGTGTCAACGGCGATCGCTTTAACTTGCTGGGGACGTATTACTTTAACCAGGGTCGGGCAGCTGTTGTCATGGATGATTTGACGCTGGATGCAAAAAAACGCCAGTATTTTGACGCGGTCAAGTGGGAACCTGCTGCAACATCGTCTCCTGTGGAAGCAGGGCTTAGGGAAACGCTGGATGATAATCATTCGTTGATTGCGTATAGTGGGTATTGGAGCTATGAAAATTATGGCAGTGCCAATCCGTATGGTTTGTATTCAGGGACGGCGCATGTTTCAACGGCGGTGGGGAGTGCTGCAACGTTCAAGTTTCGCGGGAACAGCTTTTCCTTGATCTATTACGCGCATCCCACGTGCGGGCAGCTGAAGGTAGAGATTGACGGTGTGCAGCGGGGCGTTATCAGCCAGTATGCCCCCGCCCGCCAGGTGCAGCAACGCTGGGATAGCGGGCTTTTGACCAATGGCGATCATGTGGTCAAGATGACTCACTTGAGCGGTCAATATGTTACGATAGACGCTGTGGAGATTACGCGCGAAATTATCCCTTCTGTCGCGGGACCTGGGGTATATGATAATACAGACTCTCGTCTTGTGTTTACCGGGAAATGGGTTGCGGGCACATCGCCGGATACCTATAATCGCACGTATCACTATTCTAGTTCGCCTGGCAGCACAGTGAGTTTGACTTTTACCGGAACGCGAGTAGCTATCATTTTCTCCAAAAAACCAGATTATGGGAATGTGATGGTGGATATTGATTATGTGTATGTCCCAAGCCCCAAAATGAGCGCGCCACAGCCAGTCTACCAGCAGAGATGGGACAGCCCGCCGCTGCCAACCGGTAACCACACAGTTACGATGGCGCACATTTCAGGAGGCGCGGTTGAAATTGACGCCATTGTAGTTCAGTGAAAAATGCGGCTTGACTTGCAGACCTGCTTCTTCTATAATCCTTCCATAAGCACACAGCATGACAACATCGAACCAGACCTTTTTCCTGTTTTTCAAAACAATTGATCCAGATGAGCAAACAGCGATTAATCATTGATACCGATACAGGTGTGGACGACGCAATCGCCCTGATGATGGCTTTGTGTTCACCGAATGTAGAAGTTGCGGCAATCACTACGGTGGCAGGCAACATTGACAATGGGCATGTGAAGCGGAATGTGTGCTATGTCCTGGATGTTTTGCAAAAGGACGTTGCTGTTTTTGGAGGGGCTGAGGGCCCTTTGTTTGGCGCTCATACACCTTTGCCGGGGCTGATGGGTGAAGATGGGCTGGGGAATGTTACATTAAGCTTGCCTTCTCCTGCCCACACGGTTCAGGATGAGCATGCGGTGCTGGCGTTGCTGCGGATGGTAAAGGAGGAGGCAAGAAGGGGGGACTTCACGCTGGTGGCACTTGGACCACTGACCAATCTGGCAATGGCAGTACGTCTGGACGCCTCTTTTGTGAACAATGTCTCGCGCTTGGTGATCATGGGTGGGGCGGTTGAGGCGAAAGGGAATACAACACCTGCGGTTGAGTTTAATTTTTTTGCCGATCCGGAAGCAGCCAGCATTGTGCTTTCGGCAGGTTTTGCGAATGTGTGGATATTGCCCTGGGAGGTGTCTGTCAGGCATGCGCTGGCATGGGGGGCTTTTGATGATCTGGCGGCGTTGCAAACCGATAAATCAGCATTCTTCACTAAAATAACGTCTATCACCAGAACCCGGCTTCAGAAGGACTTTGGCTTTTGGGGTATGCCATTGCCTGACCCATCTGCTATGCTGGTGGCTATTGAAGCGGGAGCGGTGCGTCAGGAGTGCTATGTGCCGGTTTTTGTCGAAACCTGTGGTCGCTTTGGAAGGGGGATGATGGTGGTGGACTGGCAACAGCAGGTGGGCATGAAGCCCAATGCGCATGTTGTTACAGAGATTGATAGTGAGCAGTTGTTGCGCTCTATTCGCAACAGTCTGTTAGAGGGGAGTTGATAGAAAGGAGGTGATTGCAGAGGTAATAGATTCTCGATTCTAGTTTTTACAAAAAAATTTCACAAACTCTTGGAGGAGGCTTATGAAAAACAAATTGTTTCTGGTGATAGGGTTTATTTTGACCCTGAGTATGATTCTGGTTTCATGCCAACCTGCAGCTCCCGCGGCTACTACTGCTCCTGCTGCACCTGCGGAAGAGAAGCCTGCAGCGGTGAAAGTTGTCAACCTGATCAACGGCGTTCTGGGAGATAAGTCGTTCTTTGATTCGGCGGACCGCGGTGTTACCAAAGCTAAGAACGAATTTGGTCTGGAGGTCAAGACCATCGAGGCAGGCATTGACCCGGCAAAATGGCAGCCTGCCCTTGAAGATGCTGCAGCGAACGAGGAATATGACATTTTGATTTGCGGCACATATCAGATGTCTGAGTTCCTGGAAATGGTAGCCCCGAAATACCCGAACAAAAAGTTCATCATTTATGACGTCTCTGTCAATTACGATAAGTGTGATTGCAAGAATGTGTATTCGGTACTATACAAGCAGAATGAGGGCTCTTATCTGGCGGGTTACTATGCTGGTTTGATGACCAAGACGGGTATCATCGGTGCCGTTGGTGGTCAGGATATTCCCGTGATCAATGATTTTATTGTGGGGTACAAGCAGGGCGCCAAAGATGCGCGTGCCGATACACAGGTTATCGTGCAATATGCTGGCGGTTGGAACGATCCGGCAAAGGGCAAAGAACTGGCTCTGGCGATGTATCAGCAGGGAGCGGATATTGTCTTCCAGGTGGCTGGCGGCACTGGGGTTGGTGTATTCCAGGCTGCACAGGAAGTGGGCAAATATGCCATTGGTGTGGATTCGGACCAGGCTACAATTATTGCTGAGACCAATCCTGAACAGGCAAAAGTTATTTTGACATCTATGATGAAGAATGTGGATAACAGCCTGTATCGTGCTTTGAAGCTGGATAGGGAAGGCAAATTGCCTTATGGCAAGGCTGAGGCGCTGGGCGTCGCAGAGGGCGGGGTTGGCCTGGCACGCAACAAGTACTATGATGAGGCGACACCAGCGGATGTAAAGGCAAAGATTGACCAAGTCGAGAAAGACCTGCTGGAAGGCAAAATTACGGTTGAGACAGTGTTCAAGTAAACCGCGTGCACATCTTTGAACTAGACAGGGGCTATCAAGGCCCCTGTCTATGATATATACCAGGAGGCGGTATGACGGCATTAATAGAGATGCGCGATATCGTTAAGGTGTACCCGAATGGCGTGGTAGCAAATGACAGGGTGAATTTTTCCATTGAGCGCGGCGAAATACATGCGCTGGTGGGAGAAAATGGCGCTGGCAAGACAACTTTGATGAAAATCTTGTATGGTATGGAGCAACCCACATCAGGGCAGATTTTTTTAGATGGCAAGGCGCAACATTTTCGCTCGTCTCATGATGCCATTGCCGCTGGCATTGGGATGGTGCATCAGAATTTTATGCTGGTGCCTTCATTCACTGTGGCGGAAAATGTGGTGCTGGGACAGGAACCAACGCGTAGAGGCTTTATCGAGGCAAAGCGAGCGACCGAGATTACTGAGCAATTGGCACAGCAGTATGGGTTGCGTGTGGAAGCGGATGCAATTGTAGATTCCATCAACGTGGGGATGCGCCAACGGGTTGAAATTCTCAAGACGTTGTATCGCGGCGCGCAGATCCTTATTTTGGATGAACCGACAGCTGTTTTAACGCCCCAGGAAACGCAAGAGCTTTTCAATGCGGTTCATGCGCTTGTTCAGCAGGGGAAGACGGTTATCTTTATCACGCATAAGTTGCGCGAGGTGAAGGAAATCTCCGATCGGGTATCTGTCATGCGCGGAGGCAAGATGATGGGCACTTTGCCCACAGTGGAGGCAACCAGGGAAGGGCTGGCGCGGATGATGGTGGGCAGGGATGTTTTTCTGACCGTTAATAAGCCGCCATGCAAGCGGGGTAAAAGGGTCATGGAGGTCAGAGATCTGTCTTATATCACTGAGACCGGTCGTACAATGCTGCATAAGGTGTCATTCAATATTTATGCAGGCGAGATCCTAGGAATTGCTGGCGTAGAGGGAAACGGTCAGACAGAACTTGTTGAGGTATTGACTGGCTTACGATCCGCTGCCAGCGGGGAGGCGCGGATAGGCGGTAAGGTGGTTACTAATCGAACGCCACGAGAGGTGCGCATGGCAAGTGTGGCGCATATCCCTGAAGACCGGCTGACCAATGGGCTGGCTTTGACTGCTTCGATTGACGAGAACTTGATTGTGGATCGGTACTTTTTGCCGCCCTATCGAAAAGGTTTGGTGATTGATTATAAACAGGTGGAAAGCATGGGGAGGGAGCTAATCAAGAAGTTTGACATTCGCACGCCCACTGGTAAGCTTCCAGTTAATTCCCTTTCAGGTGGTAATATGCAGAAGGTTATCGTCGCGCGAGAGTTCTCATCTTCCCCTGAACTGCTCATTGCTGCGCAGCCAACGCGTGGTATTGATGTTGGGGCGACCGAGTTTATTCGCGACCAGCTGGTGCAAAAACGGACAGAGGGTACTGCAATTCTGCTTGTCTCGGCTGATCTTGCAGAAGTGATGAGCCTGTCGGACCGTATTATTGTCCTTTATGAAGGGGAAATTACGGGAGTTTTCCCAGATGCTTCCAAAGTATCTGAGGAAGAAATTGGATTATACATGCTTGGATTGAGACGGCAAACACGCGAAGAAATGGAGGCGTATCTGTAACATGTCAACTATACGGAAAATCCTTGCCATTCGTGCTGTTCGTGAGTTTCTTCGCATCTTTCTAGCGGTTTTTGCTGCTCTTGTGTTGGGTTTTCTGATTACGTTGGCGGTCTCGAAACAACCAATAGAAGCATATAAAGCTTTCTTGCTTGGTCCTGTTTCGCGATTTAACCGTTTTGGTGATTGGATCGAGGAGTCCATTACGCTGATATTGCTGGGGCTGGCGGTTTCACTGGCGTTCCGTGCCAAACAGTTCAGTCTGGGTCAGGATGGGCAGATGTTGATGGGGGCTTTGGTTTCGGGGTCTATTGCGCTGTTTGTTCCTTTGCCGTTTCTGCTGCGTGTCCCGCTGGCGCTCCTGGCGGCCATGCTGGTTGGGTTTATCTGGGGATATATCCCGGGCTATCTCAAAGCGCATCTCGATGCAAATGAGATTGTGTCAACGTTGATGCTGAATACTATTGCGCTGAAGATTTATGATTATTTCTTGATCTTCTGGATAAAGCCCCCGGGCGCAGGCTACAATGCTTCGGACTTTTTCCCGGTAGAGGGCAAATTGCCAACGTTTCTGCCTGCCTTGCCTTTTATTGCTGATCTTCAGAAAAGGTTTGCCGACCATACCAATATCACCATCATGTTGTATTTGATGATTATTGCGATTGTGGTTGCATTTTTCCTGATGTTCCGCACGCCATTTGGCTATGAGCTGCGTACGGTGGGCGCAAATATCAAATTTGCCCGCTATGGCGGTATTGACACGAAAAAAACCATAATTCTCGTTTTTGCCGTGAGTGGCATCTTCGCTGGGCTGGCGGGTGCGCACCTGGCAATGGGGATACATACGAAACTGATTGCCAATATCACAGTTGGACTGGGGTTTGAGGGCATTGTGGTGGCAATTATGGCACGCAATAACCCGCTTTTTGTGCCAATTGCGGGATTGGCGTATGGTTATCTGCGCGCTGGGGCGGATGTGATGGAGCGCGCTTCGGATGTGTCGCGCGAGATGGTTTTGGTGATTCAGGCGATTATCATCCTTCTTGTAACTGCGGAACGCATTCTGCCGATGGTGCAGCAAGTCATTACAGCCCGCCGCCAGGCTGCTGCTGGTGCGGCGGAGATGACGGAGGGAGAGAACAATGTCGTTTGATCATATCCTCAAAGCTATTTTTAGTGCGCTGTTTCTGGCAAATATTCTTAGAATCAGCACTCCGCTCATTTTGCCTGCCTTGGGTGGTTTGGTCACCGATCTTGCTGGCGCTACCAATATTGCGTTGGAAGGTATTATGTTGGTGGCGGCTTTCACAGGTGTGGTGGTTTCAGCTTATACCAAAAGTGTGACAGCAGGCATCTTGTGCGGCATATTATCGGGGGTGCTTATTTCCGCTCTACTGGCGTATTTTTATCTGTATCTCAAAACAGATGTTTTCCTGGCGGGAATTGCCATCAATATTATGGCGACGGGCGGCACGATTTTCCTGCTGTACATTCTTACTGGCGATAAGGGGAACTCCTCTAAACTTGCCAGCGGTATGGCGCCCATTGTGCATATTCCCCTGATCAAAGATATTCCGTTTTTGGGTACAGTGCTGAGTGGGCATAACATTTTTACATACGCGGCTTTTTTGCTCACCTGGCTGGTGGCAATCTTTCTATACCGCACGCCTCTTGGAACGCATTTGCGCGCTGCTGGTGAGAATCCCGAGGCGGCTGCAACGCTTGGTATTGATGTTAAACAAACCCAACTAATCGCTTTTTTGATGAGCGGTTTCTTGGCATCTTTGGGTGGTTTGAATCTGTCTATGGCGTATTTAACCCTCTTCCAGCGTGAGATGACGGCTGGAAGAGGGTTTATTGCGCTGGCTGCTGTTTATCTTGGCGGGAGAAAACCGTGGGGTACGTTGATTGCAGCGATGATTTTTGGCTTTGCTGACGCGCTTTCCAATCAGCTGGCTTCGCTAGAGATTCCCTCCCAACTGGTGCAAAGTATCCCGTATGTGGTAACGATCATTGCGCTGGTGGTATATGCGCTGCAGAAGCGTGCGCAGCTGATCGAACGGACACGCCGTTTTCAGGAGCGCGAGCTTGCCAAGAGCGGAGGCGGCGCTACAGGGAGCTAGGTGAGGGAGCGATATGATGGCACTGTTGGTTCGTGATTGTGATGTTTTGCGTATAGAAGATGGGAAGACGCAGGTAGATTTTCATCGAAACATTCTTATTAAAGATAACCGCATTGAGAGTGTTTTGCCAGCAGATGAGACGAACTTTGATTTTCAGGGCGAGGTGATTGAAGCCTCGGGATTGCTGGCTATCCCAGGTTTGATTAACACCCATGCACATGTACCGATGGTGTTGTTTCGTGGTCTGGCGGAGGATGTCCCGATTGAAGCCTGGTTCAATGATTATATCTGGCCCTTGGAGTCGAACCTGGTTGCTGAGGATGTGTACTGGGGGGCGATGCTGGGGATTGCGGAGATGATCGAGGGCGGGATTACATGTTTTGCTGACCACTATTTTTACATGGATGAGGTGGCTAAAGCGGTTGATGAGTCGGGGATTCGCGCCAATCTGGCGTGGGGGTTTTTTGAGCATGAGGGCGTGCAAAAGCTGGACACTGTCTGTGATTTTGTCCGCCGCTGGCAAGGTGGTGCCAATGGTCGCATCACTACCTGGCTGGGGCCACATGCGCCCTACACCTGTGGTCCAGAGTTCTTAAAGCTGTGTGCTGCCAGGGCAAAAGAGCTCAATGTGGGCATTCATATTCACGTCTCAGAAACGGCACAGCAGGTGGAATTAAGCCTGAAACAGTATCAGAAGACCCCTGTGGCACTGCTGGCGGACAGTGGAGTGCTGGAAGTGCCCTGCATTTTTGGGCATTGTCTATACCCGCAGCCGGAGGATGTGGAGTTATTGCGTTCATCTCAGGTAGGAGTTGCCCATGCGCCAAAGACTTATCTGAAGCTGGCAATGGGGAATGTCAATCTGGAAATGTTCTTGCAGGCAGGGATTCCTGTGGGGCTGGCAACAGATGGAGTGGTTAGCAGCAATACGCTGGATATCCTTGAACAGATGCGTCTGATGGCGTTGGCGCAAAAGGATTTGAGCCGCGATTCGACCCAGTTCCCCTTGGGTAAGGTGCTGGGAATTGCGTTTGCGGGTAGCGCCAGGGTGCTGCGGATGGACAAAGAGCTTGGTGAAATTTTGCCGGGCAGGTTGGCTGATATTGTGCTTGTGAGGCAAGATGGGGCACACTGCTTTCCGCGTTATGATCCGGCAGCCACGCTGGTATATTCCAACCGTGCTTCGGATGTGGTCACGGTGATTTGTGATGGCAGGGTTCTGATGCGCGATCACAGGCTTTTGACCATTGACAAGGCATTGGTGAAAAAACAAGTTGCACAACGGCTGGAACGGTTAAGCCGCAGGTCGCCGGGCGTGCGCATTGCGACATATCCAACATAGGGTTGCCGGTGTCCGCTTTTCGAGTTGTTTCGGTAGGCGATCTTGTTGCGGATATTGTCATTCGCATTCCGCGTTTGCCGGTAGAGGCTGATTGCCATCAGTTGGTAGAAGGTAGCTCACAGATTGAGCCTGGGGGAGCCGGTAATTTTTTGATCGCTGGCGCGCGTTTGGGAATGGATATAAGCGCTCTGGGAGTAATGGGCGATGACGCCTTTGGCAAGCGTATTCTGGAAATCCTGGCGGCAGAAAAGGTCAGGGTTGACCTGGTTGAACTTCAGTCCGAGGGCACAACGACGTTGGTCTATGTCCTGATTGATCGAGCGGGTGGACATGTCTTTCTGGGCGAGCACGGCGTTGGTCCGACGGTAGCCTTTTCGGATGCCTGGAAGCGGCGGATTGACAGGGCAGATGCAGTACAGACCTGGGGGTATGCGTTTCAGGAGGAACGGCTTTTCCCCATCATGATGGATGTCATGAAATACGCGCGTGCAAAAGGGCGTAAGTTGTTCTTTGACCCAGGACCGCATTTGTACAGTATGCCTTTTGATCAGCGTATTGAGATTTTGAGGCAATGTCAGATTCTATTGCTGACCGAAGAAGAAATAGAGCAATTCAAAGTTGGTGCAAGGGGTGCAAGCGCAGGGCGGGAATTGCTTGAATATGGCCCGCAGCTGGTTTGTGTGAAACAAGGGGCGCGGGGTTGTGTGGTTTACACTCAAGATGAGACAGTGAGTCACCCTGGTTACCCTGTGAATATGGTGGATACGACTGCGGCGGGCGATTCGTTTGCTGCGGCGTTTATCTTTGCCTATTTGAATAAGTGGGGGCTGGCGTCTGTGGCTGCTTATGCCAATGCAATGGGAGCGGCAAAAGTGCGTAAGCTTGGTTCTGGTCGCCAGGTGCCGACTTTGGGGGAGGTTGAGCAGGTGTTAAAGGAGTTTGGTGTGGTGTGTGGTGTTTCAAGAAGAGAGGGATGATATGGCGAGAAAACTGATTATTGACACAGATCCGGGTATTGATGATTGCATGGCAATTTTGCTGGCTCTGCGTTCGCCCGAGTTGGAAGTGGTAGGATTGACAACGGTTTTTGGAAATACCACGGGTGAGAAGACGGCTCTCAACGCCTTGCGCATTTTAGAGACGGTTGGCGCTGGTCATATACCGGTGGCGCGCGGCTGTGATGTGCCGTTGGTTGTTCCAATATCCAGGCTGGGAACGCATGTTCATGGGGAGGATGGATTGGGAAATACCAACCCTCCGCTCCCCAAAGGGAAATGGTTGGACATCCCTGCCGCCCAGTTTATCGTTGACACAGTTTTGGCAAACCCGGGCGAAATTACCCTGGCGCCGATTGGCCCTTTGACAAATATTGCACTGGCTTTGCGGCTTGAACCGCGCATTGCAGAGCTTGTCAGCGAGGTGGTTATCATGGGTGGGGCTGCGACGGTGCCGGGAAACGCTTCGCCAGTGGCAGAGGCGAATATCTGGCATGATCCTCACGCGGCTTCGATTGTCTTTGGCGCGGGCTGGAAATTGACCATGGTTGGTCTGGATGTTACCACACGCGTGATTCAAAAGAGAACTTATCTTGAGGAGTTGTGTAGCGCTGGTAATCAGGCGACCAATTTACTAAAAGAGATTTTGCCCTGTTATCAGCGGTACTTTGATGAAAATTATGGATACGGAGGTAATATTCATACGCATGATCCATCGGTGATAGCGTATCTGATAGATCCCCGTTTGTTTCGGACAGAATCCTGGCCGATATTTGTCGAAACAGAAGGGCATTGTGCTGGACAGACAGTGCCCGATTACCGCCACGTGTGGGGGCAATTACCGTGTGTCAATGTCTGTTTAGGTGTAGATGCACCTGGTGTACTGGAACTGATCAAAACGCGTTTGATGCGCTAGGATGAAAAGAGGAACGTATGCGTCGGTTTTGGATTGACAGCGATACTGCTTCGGATGATGCTGTTGCTATCATGATGGCATTGCGCTGGGAAGATGTGCATGTGGAAGGCATTTCGGTTGTTGCCGGGAACGTACCTCTGGAAATGTGCAGCCGCAATGCGCGCTACACGGTTGAGTTATGCGGCAAAGATACGCCTGTTTATCATGGAATGGCGCGCCCATTGTTGCGAGAGCCGTATTGGGCATACTTTTTCCATGGGTCTGATGGAATGGGGGGGATGAATTATCCAGAGCCAAAACGCCCGCAGGCGAAACAGCACGCAGTAGATGCGCTGATTGAGACAGTCTATGCTTATCCCAATGAGATTGTTTTGGTCACTCTTGGGCCCTTGACGAACATTGCTGTTGCTCTGACAAAGGCTCCGCAATTAGCTGGCATGTTAAAGATGTGCTATGTGATGGGAGGAGCCGCAGCGACACTTGGCAACATCACCCCTGCCGCTGAATATAACATCTGGGTTGACCCGGAGGCAGCGCGCATTGTTTTTCATTCTGGATTGCCCATTCTAATGGTGGGGTGGGAACTATGTCGTGGAGAGGCTAATCTCAGTGAAGAGGAAATGACTTTTGTGCGCTCCATTGGGACACCGTTCGCTGATTTCTGCCTGGATTGCAATCGCCAGGCAATTCAGACCAACCGTGAGTGGCTGCATGAGCCAGCATTATCTTTACCTGATCCGGTTACAATGGCAATTGCTCTTGACCCCAGTGTATGTACGCGCCGTTCCAGACATTTTGTGGAAGTGGAGACCTCCAGCGAGTTGACGCGCGGGATGACGGTTGTGGATGAACGTGGTGTTCTCAAACGTGAGGCAAACATCGAGGTGTGCTGGCAGATTGATGTTGGAAAGTGGAAGGAAACGCTCTACAAGACGCTGCGTTAGGTTACAGGTTGATGAAACCGGATTTCATTGCTTTCGGCATTATTCTGGACGATATTGTTTTAGCAGATGGTAGAACTTCTATGGGGGTCCTGGGCGGGGGAGGACCTCAGTCTGCTTTTGGAATGCGGCTTTGGTCGCCTTATGTTGGTCTTGTTTCAGGAGTGGGGGAGGATTTTCCAGAGGAGGCTGAGCGGTGGATAAAGGACTTTGGCATTGATCAGGCAGGTATTCGTCGAAATCCGGTGCCCACAGCGCGAGCCTGGCAGGTTGTGGAAGAAAATGGCAAGAGAACACAGGTCTGGCGCGTATCTCCAGAAGTGATTCGCATGCAACTGATGAGGAAGATGGATCGGATACCGGAAAGCTACCGCGATGTGCGGGGAGCGCATATAGGTATACATCCTTTGGATGCTGATTTGGATTTTGTGCAAGAAATGCGCGCTTTGGGTTGTCTGATGAGTATTGAAACGTTCAAACCTTCGGAAAGATTGTTGACCCGAGCCGAGGCCCTGCGATTGTTTGAACAGGCGGATATTTTTTCACCGAATCTTGAAGAGGGTTATTCGATGTTTGGCGGTGATACGCCGCAGGGCTTGCTGAGAAGAATGCTTGACTTGGGCGCCCGGAGCATTGCGCTGCGTATGGGGCAGGAGGGCTCGCTGCTGGTGCATGGCGGTAGCCGACTGGCGGTGCAAGTGCCTTCTGTTTCGGTTGAGGTGGTTGACCCGGTCGGCGCTGGGAATGCGTATTGCGGAGGCTTTTTGGTTGGCTGGGTTGAAACGGGAGATTTGATCACGGCAGGGCTTTATGCCGCTGTTTCGGCTTCCTTCCTGGTGCAGCAAGTTGGTTTACCACCCTTTTATCCTGGTATGGCAGAGGAGGCTAAACTTCGCCTTGAACGCCTGCGCCCTGGAGTCAGAGAGATAAAACTGTGAGGAGGTTTTTGCCATGAACAGTATGATAGCTCAGGTTCAGAGTCTGCCGGGCTTAATGACCAAATTGATGCCATTGTATCAAGATGCTGTGAGAGTGGCATTAGACGAATCGTTTTGCAAGTCTATTGAGCGCGTTTTTGTTGTGGGATGCGGTGATTCTCATCATGCGGCGTTGGGATGTGAGCTTGCATTTGAACATCTTGCCGGATTGCCCTGTGAGCCGATGACCGCTTTGCAGTTTGGGCGGTATGCCGCAGGTTACTTACCTAAGCCATCTCACGGCTCTAACCTTGTGATAGGGATTTCCGTCTCCGGGGCGGTAGCGCGCACCATAGAGGCGCTGCGTATGGCAAATCATGCAGGAGCGATGACTATGGCGCTGACGGCGACGGCGGATAGCCCGATCACCCGCCAGGCGCAAAAGATTCTGTTAAGCGCCACTCCCATATTTCCTGAACCCGAAGGTGTGCATACGCCGGGTGTTCGCTCTTATCTCGCCAATCAGCTGGCTTTGTTATTGATTGCGCTGCGAATTGGAGAGGCAAGGGAGTATTTGTCGGGCGATGAAGCGGAGAATCTGAGCAAAGAAATTGGCAATTTGAGCCTGGCGGCGGAGAAAAGCGTGGCAATCTGTACGCAGCTGGCATCTAGCCTGGCAGAAGAATGGAAGGATGCCAAAGAGTTTGTTTTTGTCGGAGGTGGCCCAAATTATGCCTCTGCGTTGTTTTCTGCTGCAAAGGTGCTGGAAGCTTCTGGAGATTCTGCAATTGGGCAGGAAACAGAAGAATGGACACATTTGCAATATTTTTGCCGGGAGCAAAATACCCCCACCTTTTTCATCACTGCGGCGCAGCGCGACTATTCGCGAGCAGTTGAGGCGGCGCTGGCTGCCAGGACAATCCGGCGGCGCGTGGTGGCAATTGCACCTGAAAACGCCACGTTGTTGAATCAATACGCAGATCGCTGTTTGCCATTTGCCTATGTACGTGAGATGTTCTCTCCGCTTTTGGCGGCGATTCCGGGGACGTTATTCGCTGCATATCGCGCCGAGGTTCTTGATGAGCCCTTTTTCCGCAACTTTACGGGCGGCAGAGAACTGACCGATGGCAACGGTATCAGCCGAATCCGCACCAGTGAAATTTGGGAAACTCCCTGGCATGAATAAACGCGCAGGCGGAAGATTTTGTTTCTCTCAATTGGGTCAATTATTTTAGACGATATTGTGCTGCCCAACGGTGTAACCCGGATGGGTATGCTGGGGGGTGGAAGCCCGCACGCAGCGATGGGAATGCGTTTGTGGACAGATCATGTGGGGTTGTTGTGCGGGGTAGGAAGCGATTTTCCGCCCGACAATTTGTCTGACCTGCAGGCGGTGTTTGATACGCGCGGTGTTCTTGTACGCCAAAAGCGTACGCCGCGCGCCTGGCAGCTTTTTGAGACAGACGGCAGCCGTACCGAGATCTTTCGCACGCCGGTGGAAGATCTGGTGCAAATGGAGGTTTCGCCGGGCGAGTATCCTTTTGGCGATGAGCAGATTCTTGGGGTGCATTTGCAATCGCCAGCGTTTATGGTCATTGACTGGGCAAGATTTCTGCGAGCGAAGGGCTGCCGTTTTATCTTGTGGGAACCGTGGGATACGGACTGTACAAGCCAGAACAGGCAAACTTTTTATTCTATTGCCAGTGAGGTGGATGCTGTTTCGGTGAGTATCAGGGAGGCTCAGCAGGTAACATCCCGCCTGTCTCCACCAGAGATTATCGAGGATTTGTTTATTGGTGGCGCAAAGATGGTGGCTTTGAGAATGGGCGGGAAGGGCAGCCTTGTGGCGCAAGTGGGCAAGCCGACAAAGGCAATTGATACGGTGGCGGTACCAAAAATTGTGGACTTTACAGGAGCAGGCAACGCTTACGGAGGCGGCTTTGTGATTGGTTATTGCCAGAGTGCGGACGCTGGTATAGCCGGGCGTTATGGCGCGGTCTCAGCTTCGTTTGCGCTGGAACAGTTCGGCGCTTTGTACGCCTTGTCTGATCTTGCGGCGGAGCGCGCCAGACGTTATTGTTTATGTGAGGTGCGAGACATTGACGAAAAATGATCATTTTCAGGAAATTTACCAGCAAAAAGCCGCGCAATATCATCAGATGATTGAAGTGGAGGATGTTGATAGTCATCTTCTGGCGGCGCTTCAAAGGATAACGGATTTTAGAGGCAAGTTTGTTCTTGATCTGGGCAGTGGTACTGGGCGCATTCCTTTACTTCTTCAGTCCTTGGATGTCAGGATGGCATGTCTTGATCTTCAGCGGGCGATGTTGCTGGAACAGAAAAATCAGCGGGCAAAAGTAGGAGGCAATTGGGGGATGGTTCAGGGTGATATGCGCGTGCTTCCCCTTGCTGATAACTGTGCTGATGTCGTGATTGCAGGCTGGGCAATAGGGCATCTGTGTTCGTGGTTTGAAGATAGCTGGCAAGACGAGATAGCCAGGATTTTGTGTGAGATGCATCGCACTGCACGGTGCGGTGGGGTGTTGGTGATTCTGGAAACAATGACGACGGGCAGTCTGTTTCCCGCACCCCCAACCCCTGAGCTTGCAAGGTATTATGCCTTTCTGGAAGGAGAATGGGGTTTTGAGCGTGAGGTGATACAGACGGATTATCAGTTTTGTGATGTGCAAGACGCCGTTGCACGAACAGAGTTCTTCTTTGGGAGCGACTTATCCGAAAAGATACGTCAGCATGGCTGGGCGAGACTGCCTGAGTGGACAGGGGTGTGGAGTAAGCGCCTCACAAATTAAGCGGTTGGGAAAGGACACACAGTAAGAGCTTGATGAGATGTTGTACATCCGATAAACAAGCTGTTTCCACAGGTGAATGGTGGTAGCGTATTGGGATAGAAAGCGCGGCTGTCTTTATACCTTGCTGCGAGAAGGGGATAAGGTTCAGCGCGGTTGTCAAACCTGAGACAATTTCAGTTTGCAAGGGAATGTTTTGTTGCTGTGCTGTTTTCTGGATGTGCTTTGCCAGCTTCCCGTCAGGCAAGTATGTTGCGCTCTTTCCCCGAATGGCATCCATCCATTTGATAGCTGGTCCATTGCCTATCTGGATTTCGGTTTGCTGATGGAACACATCGGGGGAGTCGAAAGCCAGAGTGCCGTCAATCCCCAGCGCATAATCGGGGTTTACGGAGCGTATGATAGGCAAGGCGCTGTGCGTGGATGTTTCTTCCTGGACAACAAATGCCAGATAGAGATCATAAGGAACGCTGTTTTTTGTGACCAGGTTGGCAAGCGCTATCAAGATGTAACAACCCAATCGGTCGTCAAGGGCTTTTGTGCAAACCCAATCATTATCTGTACGCACCAGCGGCGAGTCCCATGTCAACCCATCACCAATTTGGATACCCATCTCGCGGGTTTCTTTACCTGAAGCGGCGCCTACGTCAATATATATATCTTTCAGGGCAATAGGGGATTCAGCAGCCAGATGTTGGGGTGGCAGCCCCACCCAAGCGGGAACGCAGCGGCCGTTGCTCCAAAGACATAGACGATTGCCTGGTAGGGCGGTAATATGCATTCCCCCCAATCTCTCCACTAACAAAAACCCTTCGGGTGTAATGCGGCGCACGATCAGGCCGACTTCGTCCATGTGCGCCAGTATCAGCAGTCGGTTTCCCTTGCCGGGCAGATGTGCAATCAGGTTTCCGAGAGCATCCTGCTGGGTTTGCCATGGGGAGGGAATATTTTGACGAATGAGAAAAGATATCTCTTCTTCTCTGCCTGGCAAACCTGGCGTTTTGCAAAGGCTAGCCAGTAATTCTAGATTTACTTCAGGAGATTTTGTGTTCATGGGAAGATATATCTAGGGAATAGAAGTTATATTGAAGGGTCGTCAATAATTGGGTCTGTGATTTTTGAAGGTTTTTGCTGACCAGGAGCGCCGGGGAAGGATATATTTTCTAATTCTTCAGCCAGACGGTCTTTCAATTTTTTGCGGCCGGGTTTTCTTTTTCCAAGCTCTTTCATTGACTTGATCAGTTGACTGGCAATGGAGGAAGTTATGCGCTTGAGAGTGTCGCGGTTGACTTTCTCCCCGCGCCCAAACCACATAGCAGCCGCATATCCCATTGCCATTGTGGTCGAGGCGGCAATGGCAGCAGCCAGCACCCAGCCGGGCACACCGCCCAATTTGGAAAGCTCATAGAATAAAGTTCTACCAAGAAAACCCAAACCGAAAGTAACTGCCAGTTCGAATACCCTGGCAAAAGTAATTTTGTAATTATAGATTCTGGCGATGGCGGTAATCATAATAATTTGCGTGCTGATCAGAGGGATGAAATCAACAATGGGAAGGGGAATCAAACCGATCAGTCCTGCTGCAGTGGCTGCGCTGATTGTGGTCTGCCATGCCAACTGCCAGCGATATTTGGGGAGAGCACTGCCCAAAGCGGCGGTGATTTCCGGCTTTGCCCTGGCAATGGCGAGGATGATTTTTTCGACGTTTTTGCCGCTGGTTGCAACGATTGGGATTATCTCTTCGGGTTTCAGCCCGCAGGTGGAAGCAATATGTTGAATCACTTGCTGTTTCTCTTTTTCGCTTTTAATCAGATCAATTTTGTTCAAAACAAGCAAGTAGGGTTTTCCAAGAGCAACGAACTGATGGAATAACTTTAGCTCCGCATCCTCTATTCCCGGTTGTGCGGCAAACAGGATAATCAAAAAGTCTGCCTGTGTTGCAGAGGCGAGAGCGCGCTGTTTTTCCTCTTCTCCGATGTTGCCGACAGCGTCGGCGCCGGGTGTATCAATGATAGAAAAGAGAGCCGCGGAACTCTCCTGGCTTTGCCGCGTTGTGCCAGGAACAGGACTGACGGCAGCGCGTTCATTTTTGTCTGTAATCAGTTGATTAAAAAGCGTGGACTTGCCCACATTGGCAGGTCCAACAATGGCGATTCTGTTCTCTTTGCCCAGGGCAGTTTTTACTTCTTTTTCCAACAGGTTGATGACGGTAAAAAGTCTTGAGTCAACGGGTAGCTGCTTGAAGAAAGAGAGGGTCTTGTCTCTTTCGCTCTGGGGCAGTTTATCCCACAAAGCCCGCGCCGTTTCCTGGGTGCTATCTGGTAATGCTTTGATGAGATCATCAATTTGGGGCATTTCTCCTCCACAAGAGATTTGACAACAGGGCAGATACTATGGTACTGACAGGATATGACCGGTCTGGGTGCATTCGTACCCCCCCAGCGCTTGAATGGCTGCCCTGGTATTGGGTTGCTGCAGAATTTGAATTATTGCTGAAAAGGCTGGTGTTTGAAGATTCTCTTCGGGGAAGACCAGGTCGTAGGGTTCAATGGTCAGCGGGATAAAATCTAGCCCCAGCGCGGCGGCTACCGATTCAAGCCCTAGTCCCACATCAGCCTGCTGGTTGAGTATTGCTCGGCAAACATCCGAGTGGGTGAGTTTTTCGTTGTTGTACCCATATATTTGGTGCGGGAAAATACCAGATTTTTGCAAGGCAATGTCCAACCAGACACGTGTCCCTGAGCCCCGCTGCCGATTGATAAAATGTACATCTGGGCGTGCCAGGTCTGGTAAACCGGTGATCCTTTTGGGATTGCCTGGCGCAATAATCAAACCAAGATGGCGGGATGCCAGGCGTACGATGGTCATTTTCCTGCCGGGGAAAAGACGGCGAATAAAAGGCACATTGTAGGTGTCGCTTTCCACATCCCAAAGGTGGCAGCCAGCTATATTGGCTCTATTTTCAGCCAGTGCAATAAGCCCTCCCAGACTACCGCAGAAAGCAAGTGGCATACTGAATTGTGGGTATACTGTATGAAAATGGTTTGCCAGCCAGTTGATTGCGCGGTCATGGCTGCCTGAAAAAAGGATGGTGTTCTCGGGTTTTTGGGGTGAGTTTTGCTCGACCGTTTTCCAACGGTCAAGGGCGATTTGCAAAGATTGTTCGATTTCGGTTGGCGAATAACCGGCTGATAGGGACTCAAACAAGAAGGTTTCTGTGCGGTTAAGTAGCATTGCCTGCCGCAATGGTGTCTGTTGCGCGGTTGGGGGTTTTGCGACCACATGCGTTCCCTGACCGGGGCGGCTGGTGACGATACCAGAATGTGCCAGCTGTTTATAAGCGCGCTGGATGGTGCCTGGCGTGCAGTTCCATTTCTGAGTCAAATAGCGAATGGAGGGTAAGCGGTCTCCAGGTTTTAGGGTGCCGTCCAGTATCTGATCACGGATCGTCTCAGCGATTTTTTTGTACAGGAATTCGCCCATTGGTAAAAGTATATTTGCAATCCAGTTTTATGACAAGGCAACTCCCCGTTACCAACTCTGGGAGGAAATGTTCACCCAAGCGGCGCATCTCGTGGTAAGATACCCCTCTCTGAAAATATTATGGCGATTTATGATATCACCCTGCAAAATTTGAAGTTGTGTCCTGCGGGTAGCCCGGCGGCTATTTTGATGCGCCATTCGGTGCGCTACCCAATATTGAGCGTTGAGGAAGTGTATGAAGCACAGTTGACCCCTGAGGGTATGCGCGTTGCTGAAGAATTTGGCGCTGTGCTGGGGAAGATGTTTAAGCGGGGAAGGATTTTTTCAAATGCTGTGGAGCGTTGTGTTAACACTGGTATTGCCATTGCAAACGGTGCACGATGGCGAAACAATGTGGCTGTGGATTCGCGGTTAAGTTATGCGTATGTAAGCGAAGCCTGGGAAGCCAGACTTGCACAAGAAACGAGCAATGGCATCCCGCCTGAAGTGGTTGAGATTGTTGCGTCTCTATTGAACTTGAATCACAGGAAACATTCCGTTGACCTGTATATTACCCACGACAGTGTGCTGGCTTGTGTGGTCTCGTATTTGCTGGATATTCGTATAGATGAAGATAACTGGCCCGAGTTTTTAGAGGGAGCAGTTTTTTGGCGGGAGGGCGCGGAGGCTTATGTCGCCTGGCGCGGCGAAGCGAACAAGATTACGCAAAAGCTATCCCGCGTATCGGGGGGATTGCGCTAAAGCTTGGGCAAAACGATGGATTGCTGGCTTTGGTATTTGCCTTTTTTGTCGGCGTAGGATATCTCACATTCCTCGTCTGCCTCGAAGAATAACACCTGGGCAATGCCTTCGTTGGCGTAGATCTTGGCAGGCAGGGGTGTGGTATTCGATATTTCCAACGTTACAAAGCCTTCCCACTCTGGCTCAAAAGGGGTAACGTTGACGATAATACCGCAGCGGGCGTAGGTGCTTTTTCCCAAACAGACTGTCAGTACGTTGCGTGGGATGCGGAAGTATTCCACTGTCCGTGCCAGCGCAAATGAGTTGGGGGGGATGATGCAAACATCTGCATGGAGATCAATCATTGACTTTGGGGAGAAATCTTTGGGGTCAACGATGGCAGAATATACATTGGTAAAAATCTTGAATTCATTGGCAACGCGAATGTCATATCCATAGGACGAGACACCATAGGAAATAACGTTTTGTCGTACTTGGTGATCGGCAAAAGGCTCAATCATTTTATGCTCAAGAGCCATTTTACGTATCCAGTGGTCGGGTTTCAATCCCATTGTTTTTCTCCTCAGTTGGGTATGTTTATTTCACCATCCGCTGGCTTTAAACACAGTGGTTAGGAGTTGCTGTCGTTCTTCTTCAGTCATCGGGCGCGGACGGGCAAAATCAATAAAATACATGGTCAATAGTTCTGTGCTGATGTGGCGGTTGTTGTAGAAAATGTGGCGGTCAACGAATGCCTGGCGTTGAGGTTCCCCTTCCTTGACCTGGTCGAAAAAGAGATTGCCCAGCCCGTAGTGCAAGAGGGCGCCGTTAAAGAACTCGAGCGCGTGGGGCTGATGCGCCTGGCTACCACTGACAATGACTGCACCGGCTTCGGCTACGTTGCGAAAATCGTTTTGTAGGATCGGGTGTGCCTGATAGGAGTAATATTCCAGATGCTGGAAGGTAACGATGGGAAGGTACCCTTCTTTTCTCAACTTACCAATTTGCTCATTGAGGTAAGCAAAATCACAGTGCACTGCTCCGGGGGATGTATCGTTAGCGCCTGAGTAACCTTTTTCCTTTGCATTGCATCCGATAAAGGCTATTTTATTGCCATTGTGTTCAATTAACAGCGGTTTTCGACCATCCTCGAGGTTAATTCCCCCGCCGTAATATTTCCAACCCTCTTTTTTATACAGGTCAATGGTGTAGAGCATCGCGTCTGCGCCCCAATCCTGAAAATGGTCGCCGCTCAGCTCAACCACATCGGTGCCAATGTCTTCGAGCAGTTCAATATATTGTGGGCGACTGCAAAAGACGAGATCACGCTGATCAGAAAATGGGAGCGGACATTTGGGGGAAAATGGAATTTCATTGCTGATGTGCAATATATCAGCATTGATCAGCCAATCGCGAATATCTGTTGCTGGATATGTCATACCGCGGGTTTCCATGTAGTGTGCAGTGCCGCGCACAAGGGCAGTGACGCCGGTCAGTACCACGCTGGTTATTTTCTGCGGGTCATAATTTGAAGTGTTCGGTAGTAATTTTCCCTTGTCTGTGGTATCGAGAAAAGTCTGCGCTGATGGATTTTTAACTTCAATGGACACAGGCATGGTTAAGGCATAGTCTTTGGGAGAAAAGTTCTTGTCGAGTGGTGAGATTCCGTCTATCCGAATCACTTTCCACTTGGGGGCAAGACTCTCAAATGGAACAATTGCCCATGTTGAGGCGTTCTGCCAGGTAGTTTCCAGGAGATCTTTGGACGGTGTGATGGTTACATTTGCTTTGGAAGGTCTGCCCCAGTATTGGGATAGGGCTTCATAAGTGTCCTTAGAAACCAGCAGACGGTGATTGTAAAACGTGCCTGATGGGCTACCTCGCCAGATTGCCAGCAGATCCTGGGTGGTGATGGTATCTGTGAGTGTGGGAAACGGAGCAGCCAGAGCGAACACCCAGTAGTATATGGGGTCGCTTTTGCTAATGGCAATGTGCACATCGGCTGAGTCGTTTTCCTGTGCAAGTACAAAGTTATCCGGTAGCGTGATGGATTCTGTGAGTTCTTTGGGCAAATATGCGGCGACCCATAGATGAAACGGCGGGGACGTGGGTGTTTTTGAGGGGGAAGGTGAAACACTCGGGGTGACTGTTTTGGTTTTGGTGGCTGTGATGGCAACCGGGCTCGTGGTGGCGGATGGTGCGCCAGTGCATCCCAGTACCAGAGACAAAGCAATAAGGGCAAGAGTGAAGCCAATTAGATGGTTCTTGGATGTCATATTGCTGGTATCTGCCTAGTAGAGAGAGATATTGCCGCGTTCTAAGAGGGCGGACTGGACATCGTTTCTGAATCCTTCAATTTGCTGCTGAGAATCTTGTATCTTTTGGCGGATTTCTTGTGCCTGCTGCTGGTCAGTTGTCTGATTGAGCAGACGTTGCAGACTGGTAATTATGCTTGAAAAAGCGGCCGAAGCCAGAGATGTGGCACAGGCGATGTCCGCAAGAATTGGCTCGTACCCAAATTCGGCGTTTGTTTGGATAGTTTTGAAAAGCGCGAGGAGATCATTGATCATTTTTATGAAATGAGTGATAGAAAGCTGGGGAGGCGGATGGTGGGCGGTCTGGAAAAAGCAAGTATGTAATTCTTCTGCCTTTTTAAGGGCTGCCTCTAACCATTGTTCGTTACCATTGGGCGCCTTATCCAAAGAGATACGCGCTGCTCTGGCAGACAGAGCGCACGCAGTAGCTGCTGTCAGAGCGGCTGCAGTGTCGCTGCCAGAAGGCGGGTAACCGCTGGCTATTTGTTCGAGTAGATTTTGTTCGGCAGGTGGGGTTTCGGAGGAGATGGTGGCAATGATTTCGTGAAGGTGATGCTCGAAGATTTGTTGCGGGTGAATCTCTTCAAGCTGCAAATACCATGCTGCGGCATCGGCAAGCGCTTGTTGAGGGATCAGCCCTACCAGCTCGCTGTGGTGGATAGAAGTGCCATAGCGCTCAGCTTCACGGCGGATGGTCTCTACAACTCGCGCCAAGGGCGTTAGGCGGTAGTTGGTAAAATTCATCGAGACCTGGGCGCGCCCTTCTACCATGAAGCCTTTTGATTTGAGGTAACGCCATCCCCCAGAGGAATGACGGATAGCTTTGGCGATTTTATGGGCAACGCGGATATCGTCCGTGTTGAGGAACACATTGAAAGCGACCAGAAACTGGCGGGCTCCAATGACTGTGGCACCCGCCGGGCCAAGTTTGCTTGGACCGAAGTCAGGTTTTCTGTCGGGGTCAATGCCAATTTCTTCTTTGAGACGCTCGTACTGCCCACGGCGGATATTTTCCAGGTCTTTGCGTTCTTGCCGTGTGGCAGCATCTTCATAGAGATATACGGGGATGCCGAGCTCTGTTCCAACCCGTTCACCGAGAATTCTGGCAAGCTCTACACATTCCTGCATCGAGATATTGCGGATTGGGATAAGAGGTACGACATCTGTAGCGCCGATGCGGGGGTGCTCTCCGCGGTGCAGGTTCAGATCAATGAGCTTGCTGGCTGTGGAGATTGCCTGGAAAGCAGCTTCGATGACGGCATTTGGATTGCCAACAAAGGTGATAACGGTACGATTGTGGTCGATATCGGAGTGACGGTCAAGGATATAGACACCGGGGATGTCTCGTATGCTCTTTAGAATATCTTCGATGACTTCTGGGCGGCGGGCTTCTGAGAAATTCGGCACACACTCAACGATGCGAGATAGCATAAACGTCCCTTGAAGAAGTAATGATGGCAATTATAATCCTGTTATACGATAATGTATAATGATTTATATCATTGGCGGTTTTTTTATGTGCGGGCGTTATACGCTGGCGCGCCAAGCGTCTGAACTACAAAAGACATTTCTGCTGGAGGAGTTTCCTGCGGATTGGGCACCGCGTTATAACATTGCGCCTGGTCAGATGGTGCCGGTAGTTACCAATGAAGCGCCGTGCCGCGCTCAGATGTTTCGCTGGGGTTTAATTCCTTTTTGGGCAAAGGATATGGAGATTGGCTGGCGGTTGATCAACGCCAGAAGCGAAACCATAGGCGAGAAACCAGCTTATCGGGCTGCGTTTCAGAAACGCCGATGTTTGATACTGGCGGATGGTTTTTTTGAGTGGCAGCATCCGGTAGATAAAAAGGGGAAGGGCGTTCCGTATTACTTTCGCTTGACAAATGAATTGCCCTTTGCTTTTGCCGGTTTATGGGAGATTTGGCAGTCGTCTCAGGGGGAAATTTTCTCCTGTACCATCATAACCACTGAAGCGAATGATCAGGTTCGTTATGTGCATGAACGTATGCCGGTTATTTTGCTGCCGGAAAGCTACCAGCTATGGCTTGATCCGTTGCCACCCGCCCAGCACATGCAACTCTTAAGACCCTTGCGCTCTGATCTGATGATGTCGTATCCTGTAACGCAATTGGTCAATCGAGCAGACCAGGATATTCCCCAGTGTATTGAACCATTACAGTAAAAAAGCAGTTTTCAAAATAGCTTGACCCGTTTTGTATGAGCATGGTAAAATACAACCCGTTGCCCCCATGGTCTAGTGGTTAGGACACAGCCCTTTCAAGGCTATAACAGGAGTTCGAATCTCCTTGGGGGCACAATGACCGCCAAGAGGCGGTTTTTTTTAATTCTTGGATTTCATTTTTTCCAGGGCTTTCTCGGCGCGGCGAGCATAGAGCGAGGCTGGAAGAAGATCAATTACCTGGTTGTACTCTGCAATGGCTTTACTTTCCATTTTGAGACAACGATATGCTGAAGCCAGATTGTAATGCGCGGCTGCCTCATGTTTTAGGCCCAGAAAGCTTTGGTTTTCGTTTTGAAGCACCTTATTCAGAATATCAATGGCTTGCTGTGGGTTTCCCTGGTTGAGATATGCGGCAGCCTGATTAACCTGGATGATTGCCAAATTGGTGCGATCTGGAAAGAGGTGGTTGGCAAAGCGGTAAAGCGCATGCGCATTTTCGTGCTGATTTCGTTTAGCCAGTGAATTTGCGACATCAACAAGCAAACGGATACGCATTGTGGACAGATACAGAATGATGAGGAAAAAGATGGGCTGAATTGGATACAACGAAAAGAAATCCAATCCTGTAGCAACCAGCGTAATGATTATGGATTCAACTGCAAAGTGTGTGGAGAGTCCCTCGCGCCGCAACAGAGAGAGACCGCCGAAAATGAGTGTGTAAAGAATTCCAAGTAACAGAAGGATAAAAGATGAGTTCATATATTGCATCCATTCGGAAGTCTAAATACTTCTATGATTAGGTATGACAAAAATATTGACATAATCTTACATTTATCGCTTGTTATAACTGGCCACCCTAATTATAATGGGAATCTGGAGTCTGAAAGATTTACTACTGGTTGAAGGGGGAGTGGTAGAAAAACGGAATGGTTGTGTTGGAGATTGCGTAATGGTTATGGGGACAGTGTAAAAGCTGTAAGTGGAAGGAGGTGATCCTATTGGGGAAGGGTGAATTTGTGCTATCTAAATAAATTAAGTTGGTCGGTTTAATCGCGTTGTTAGGAGGATCATATGAATTCAATACTGATTTTGCTAATAGGCATCGTGGCAATCATTGTAGGATACTTTGTTTATGCTAAATCCATCAATGTGAATGTTCTTCAACCGGATGATAAGAAAGCAACGCCGGCAAAGATGTATATGGACGGGGTTGATTTTACCCCAGCAAACCGCAATGTCCTTTTTGGTTATCAATTTAAATCAATTGCCGCGTTGGGGCCTATTTTGGGTCCAATTGTGGCGGTTCAATGGGGATGGTTACCTGCTTTGTTATGGATTGTTTTGGGAACTTTCTTCATTGGATGGGTGCAGGATTATAGTAGCATTATGCTGGGGGTGCGCGAGGAAGGTCAAAGCTTTGGGGCGCTCAGCTACCGTCTGATCTCTCCACGCTCGCGTTCAATATTGATCACATTTATCTACTTTTACCTGTTGCTTATCATGGGCGCCTTTGGGGTGCAGGTAGGATTTAGCCTTCTTACTAACCCTGCGGTTCCGCTGGGAGTGATTGTGGTAATTCTGGTGGGTATTCTAGCTGGGCAAATGACGTACAAGTGGAAAGTGGATATCATTCTGACCAGTGTTATCACAGTCGTTCTGGCGTTTGTTGCAATCTGGCTTGGGACACAGCCTTTTGCCAAAACCTTTTTCTCCAATCTATTTGCTTACACCAAAGATGCTGACGGCAAGCTGGTCAGCCCGACGCTGTTTTTGGCGGTAACGCAAGCCAAGTTCATAGGCAGTTTGCTGGTAGTGATTATCTGCTACTTTGGGGCTGTCCTGCCTATCTGGCGGTGGGCACAGCCAATCAATTACGTGGCATTTTGGATTGTATCTCTGGGGATCCTGGGCGGCGTGGTTGGTCTGCTGATCGCGCGCCCTGGCATGGGAGATTTTCCAGCCTATACAAAGTTCACCATTGGGATAGGTCCGCTGTGGCCAATGTTGTTTGTTACCATTGCCTGTGGCGCCATTTCTGGCTGGCATAGTCTGGTGTCCTCTTCGGGTACTGCCCGTCAGATTGAGAAAGAAAGCGATGCCCTGTTTGTTGGCGGCGGTGCGATGTTTTTTGAGATGATTTTTGCCATTGTGGCTTTTCTGACAGCAACGGCAGCGTTTGGCAGTTTTCAGGGGTACCAGGATGCTGGCGGGGGAGCAGCGGCAGCAGCGGTATTCTCGAAGGGGCTTTCGGCTTTCATGAATCAATGGGGGCTTGACCGGATGCTTGGGGAAGGGTTTGGTACAGCGTACGGCTCTGTATTTTTGACACTGATGGCATTGACGATCATGTATCTGGTGGTGCGTTTTATGCGCGTAGCCAGTGCGGAAGCCCTTGGTGATTCAATTCCGCTGTTCCGTAATGTGCATGTTGGTTCAGTGGTCGCGTTGCTGCTCACGCTGGTTCTGATCTGGCTGGTTCCCTTCTTGCAAATTTGGGCGGTGTTTGGTGCGGCAAACCAGCTTATGGCTTCTCTGGCATTGTTGTTGGTAACCGTGTGGTTAAAATCTAAGGGGAAGAAGTATCAATGGACTTTCTGGCCCTTTGTATTTATGTTTGTCACAACCATCGGTGCATTGCTGTATAAAGCGTACGAGGCTTTCTTCATCAACCTGCCCAAGACAGCAGACCCGGTTGCTAATAAGATTGCCAGCGTTGGGCAATTTACACTGGCACAAGTCATTATTGGCGGCGTGTCATTAGTATTGGTCGTCGCTGCTTTGCTGCTTGCCTGGGATGCTTTGAAGGTGTTGCAGGGTTCAAAGGCTCCAGCGAAAGCAGAGGCGTAGCTGGCATGTATTTATGTATGCGACGCGCTGTCTTGCTGTGCGCGTCGCATACATTTAGCTATTTTTCCAGTGAAAAGAGTTCTTGTTGATGTAATTACCCCCATACCCAAAAACTGGGGACTTTGTGAAAGCTGTCAGATGATTCTTTCACAACTTGAACGTCTTGATCGGTCTCAAGATTATGCTTTTGAAGAGTTTCCCCCAGATTGGATGGAGGAATATCGTTCGCTGCTGAAAATAGTTTATGAGTTGGCTGAGCAGTTTGGCGATTCAATTCTGTTCCGTTTTTACGACCCGCGCTCTTTTCAAGGTGTTCTCCGTTCGTTACGATATGGTGTTCGCCGTTATCCTACCTTTGTTGTCAATGGCAGTGATAAAATTGTCGGCGTAGAAAATAGTTCTTTGCTAAGAGAGAAGGTGGTTAACAGCTTGTCTGATAAAAGGTATATTGAATGATTAATCATGTTGACAAGCTGAGGCGATATCTGAGAAGGTTGGTTAAAGCGGCTCTGGAGATGTTGTATGGTGCGACTGTGTATGAAATGGTTCGCGATCTGCATAAGGAGCGCGCTCAGCTTGAACACATGTTTATTTTGGTTGTGTTTGGAGATATTCTTGGAATACCCGTTTTGCCGCCGTACTACACGCTTAGGCTATTACCTTATGTAGCACCGTGCATTGGTGGCTGGAAACGTACCCTTTTGCGCGAAAGAGATATAACAGATTTGTGCGATCAGGAAATTACATAAGCTTTAAACACTTTTCATTATGATAAGGAGTTTCATATTATGGCAGACGAAGAAAAAAAACCTGGTTTTTTTGCAAACTTTAAGAGCATTCTTTATGGCATGGCGGGGCATGATATGGCGCGCTATGCCCTTAAGACGCGTGGGAGTATGGAGCATCTGTTTATCCTGATCACCATGGGTGATTTGTTGGGTATCCCCATCCTGCCGCCTTATTATAGCTTGCGTCTGTTGCCTTACGTGGTTCCGCAGATCAGCACCTGGAAACGGCGCATGCTACGTGAAAAAGATCTCACTGATGCTTTGGCATGACCCCAGGAGGAATACGATGTCTTTACGCGATTTTTTTGAAAAGTATCCGGAACGTCGTTATTTGATGTTTGGCGGCAAAGGGGGGCTGGGAAAAACTACGTTTAGTGCAACAACGGCTTACTGGTTAGCGAAGCAAGGGTATAAAGTGCTTGTTTTCTCGGTAGATCCTCAGGCAAGTTTGTCGGATATCTTCAAACGCGATATTTTTGGCAAAGGCGCTGTGGAAATTATGCCCAATCTGTATGCCCAGGAGGTTGATGCCGATCAGCGTATTAAAGCCTATCAGCAGGAAATTCGCCAGAAGATTCTGGATATGTATGGACTGGATGAGGTGCCTGAGGAAATCGAAAACTACATTCAGGCCGCGGCAGCTGAACCAGCAATGGAAGAGAGCGCTATCTTTGACGCGGTGGTTGACATTGTTGTAAGCGGTGAGTATGACTACTACATTTATGATTTGGTGCCTCTGGGGCACGCCTTGTATTATTTGAGCATGGCGTCGGTATATGATGAATGGATTGATAAAATCACTGCCCTGCGTGCCGAAATGGAGGAATATAGCAAAGTCGCCGCTGTGATGCAACGAAGCAAAGAGAGTGAAGAAGATAAAATTCTGAAAGAATTACAATATATCAAGCAACGAATCAACACCTCTTCGGGTATTTTGACGGATAAACAGCGTACTGCGTTTTTCTTTGTACTCATACCAGAGGAGATGATCATTTTGGATACGCAAAAGGCGGCGGGGTTGTTTGCCAAGTATAATGTGCCGCTTTCAGGTTATGTTGTCAACCGGGTGATACCCCGCGAGCTTGCCCAGCAAAACATTCCCGATTACTTGCGCAATCGGCTGGAGATGCAAAAGGGATATCTTGAAAAGATTGAGAACACCTTTGGAAATGAGGTTCATGCCTGGGTGCCCGAATTTGAGCGCGATATTACCGGTTTGCCGATGATTGAGCGTATGGCAGAGGTCGTTTTTGGAGGTGTGTCGTGATCACTATGTCAATGAAACAATACTTGGAGAACAATCCTAATCTCAAATATATCTTTTTTGGCGGCAAAGGCGGGGTTGGGAAAACCGTGCTGGCAGGTACTGCGGCGCTTTGGGCAGCGAATCAAGGGAAAAAGACGCTTCTGGCTTCTACCAACCCTGTACATTCGCTTTCCAGTATGCTGGATATGAATGTCTTTGGTAAGCCTACGGCAATACCTGGTGTACCAAATCTTGAGGCGTATGAAATTGACACTCGCGAAACGATTGAAAAATCGAAACGTGAGATTCGCGAGAAGATTGAATGGTTTCTCAAGTTTGCTGAGATTAAGACAAAAGCAGATGAGTTTGTTGAGTCTGCTACGATGAACCCCTCGTTTGAAGAATCCGCCATGTTCGAGAACATGATTGATTTGATGTTTGAGAATAAGTATGAGGTCTATGTGTTTGACACGGCGCCAACTGCAAATGCGCGAAGATTGTTGGGCATGTCGGGGGTCTATTCCATGTGGGTTAATAAAATGGTAAAGAGCCGTGAAGAGGCGATGTCCCTAAAGGATCTGCTCTCATACTCGAAGAAAAAGAAGGAAAAAGATCCCCTGATGGAATATTTGCTCAACCTCAGGGAGCGCATGGCGCATGCGAAACAGCTGCTGACTGATGCAAATTTGACCTCGTTTTTCTTTGTAACTCTGCCTGAAGCCTTACCCATTGCCGTGATTACACGGTTTATCAAGTGGTTTGATGACTTTGGCATTCCGGTTGGTGGTGTTATTGTGAATATGAAAATTGATGAGAAAAGCGTTGGGGCGGACGCGCCTGATTTTGTCAAGAATCGTGTTGCGATGCAAGCCGAGTATATGCAGCAAATAGAGAAACTCTTTGATGGAAATGTGCGCGCAATTTTGCCATTGCTTGAGACCGAGGTGAGAGGAGTTAATATGTTGCAGAGAATGTCAGAGCTACTGTTTGGTTGAAAGCTCTGTGTGGAAATGGCAAGCTGCTCACAGGAACAGGCGATGAAGTTAATCGCCTGTTTTGATTTTTAGGGGGCTATCTTTTTTTCTTTTGTGATCAGCGAAGACCACAGATTGGAGAGTGCCAGGAGAACCTCTTTGGAGCTTTGGGCTGTGGAAAGGGAGAAGGAGGCTCTCATTGAAAGGTGAGGCTCAGATTTTTGAATGGTTATATTTGAAAAGTGATTTCCAGTTTTGTCAATAAAGTCTTTCAGAGCCTGCAAAAAGGTCTCGTTAACAGTTTGGGTTGAATAAAAATCGAAGTCATGATATGTCTCAAGAAATTGAAGCGCTTGAGATTGATAGTTTTGTCTTTCTACAGAAACTCTATCTCCCCTGCGGATGATTTGAAAGTTGGTGTCAGGTAGATGATGGGCTTTTGCTTGAAAGAGGATTGTGTCCCTTTTACCCATTAGAAGCTGATACGCCCATAATGGCAGGTTTTCACGCCTTTGCAGGATGAAAATGGCATCAAAAACCTTAAAGGGAAATGGTTTCTGTTTAATGCTCAAACGTAACCCGATTGATGCAGGGTTGATATAGGCAGGTTTGCTGACATCCCCCATCTGCTCCAGCCCGTTGCGAAACCATGCGTCGAGCGACTTAATTCGTGCTCGATTGGCTAGCCATCCAAGCACAAAGCTCGCGCCAATCAGCACGCTGATGATGATCACAATGACTTGTTCTTTGCTCATGAGCCAATAGTTTTTATGAGTTTATTGCGCTTGACCGCTAAAATTTCAGCGATAATTGTCAGGGCAATTTCTGCTGCTCCAACTGCGCCTAAATCCAGCCCGATGGGGGAGTGGATGCGTTGAAAGAGTTTTTCATCCACTCCTATTTCTTTAAGTTCTGCGAGCCGACCTTCGTGTGTCTTTCGAGAACCGAGGATGCCGATATATCGCGCGGGGCTTTGTAGCGCCACTTGCAGGGCGGGCACATCGAATTTGTTGTCGTGGCTCAGGATAGTTACAAATGTAGAAACATCAATGCCCAAACGCGCCATGGCGTCTGCTGGCCATTCGAGGATTAACTCGTCGGCGTGTGGGAAACGCTCGCGATTTGCAAAGGCTTTGCGAGGATCAATGACAATCGTATAGAATCCGAGAGGTTTTGCGTATGTAACCAGCGGAATGGCAATGTGTACCGCGCCAACAATCATCAGTCGCGGGGGAGGCGGAAAGACGTCAACAAAGACGGGGGTTTCTGTTTCTTTCAGTTTGATCGTAATTTGGGAAGGGGTTTGAGCCTTCATTTGCTCAAGGAGATGCGCTTGTACGGTTTGGTTTATCTCCGATGAGCCAAGATCACCAAGCAGCGTCCCATCCTGCAACAATAAAAGCTTTTTCCCCAACGCTGAGCCAGAAAGGACTGTTGCCAGAGCACAGATTTGACGATTTTCGATAGCGGTTTTTAGAGCGTCAAATAAAAGAGTATTCATCAGATGTCACCAATTTAGAGCCTCTACATAAACCTGAACCGAACCGCCACAAGCCAGCCCAATATCCCACGCCTGATTGTTTGATATACCGTAGTCAAGCAATTTGGGGACGCCTGTCTTCATGACGTTGAGTGCTTCTTCTATCACTGCCCCTTCAATACAGCCGCCACTGACGGATCCGGCAAAATCGCCTGTTGAAGATATTACCATCTTTGAACCCAGCGGGCGAGGTGCCGATCCATAAGCCTGAACAATTGTAGCGAGGGCAATTTGTTTTCCTTCTTGTTTCCATTTCTCGATAGTAGGTAAAAGTTCACGCATCGCTTTTCATCCTTTGGAACACTAAGGATATAAAAAAGAGTTTCAGATTCTCCAAGCAATTATACTTGCTTTGAAGGGATTTTTGCTGGTTATGATAGAATAGCTGGGTGAGGTATATATGCTGCAGGATGCCTATGGTCGCCCAATAACGTATTTGCGAGTTTCTATTACTGATCGCTGTAATTTGCGCTGTGTCTATTGCATGCCTGAAGAGGGTGTTCCATGGCAGTCACATGAAAATATCCTGCGGTTTGAGGAAATTGTTGCAGTGGTTCGTGTTATGGCTGAGCAGGGGATACGCTCGGTGCGTTTAACAGGAGGGGAGCCTCTGGTGCGCAAAGGGGTGGTGGATTTGGTGCGGATGATAGCTGATATTCCGGGTATTGAGGATGTCAGCTTGACAACCAATGGTATTCTGTTAGAGAAATATGCTGCTGATTTAGCTAAAGCAGGATTGAAAAGGGTTAATGTGAGCTTAGATACACTTCAGGCCGAGAAGTTTGCCAGGATTACGCGCGGCGGTTGTGTCGAAAAGGTGTGGCGAGGGATTCAAGCTGCCGAGTCGCATGGTTTGCAACCGGTAAAGATCAATGTGGTTGTGATGCGCTCTGTTAATGACGAAGAGTTGCTGGATATGGCTCGCCTGACCCAAGTACACCCTTGGCATATTCGTTTTATTGAGTTAATGCCAGTGAACAATCGTTACTTTTGGGGCCCGGGTTATCCTATGCCAGACGATGCTTATTTTTCGATTGGTGAGATGTTGTCTGTTTTACAGCCTTTAGGTTTGCAACGTATCCCGAAGTCAGTAGGGAGTGGGCCAGCGCGTGAATATTGCATTCCTGGGGCGCCGGGCAAAATTGGTTTTATTTCACCGTTGGGTGAACATTTTTGTGAGAACTGTAACCGCTTGCGCCTGACCGCAGATGGCTGCCTGCGCCCGTGTCTGTTAAGCGATACAGAGGTTGCGGTGCGTGAAGTTCTGCGGGCAGGCGGCGATATCCTGCCACACATTCAGCAAGCAGTTGCTTTGAAACCTGAAGGACACGAACTGGCGCTCGAACATTTGCCGAACCGGCGCTGTATGCGTGATATTGGCGGATAGGCGCATATTTGATGGCAGAGCGGTTCAGGCAATTTCAGTCTGGCTCTTTTTCATATAGAGAATACCAATGGTGTTTGGCCCACAGTGACTTGAGATGGTGGCGCCTGCCTGAGTGATGAGGATTTCTCCAATTGGAGCGATTTCGAGAAGACCATCGCGAAGATAAAGATAATCTTCAGACATGCAATGCGTGATGAAAACATGTTGCAGGTCAATTTCTGCAAGATTTGAGCGAAAATCTTCCAGCATATAGTCGAGAGCTTTTTGACGAGATCCGCGTATTTTGCCCTTTATTCCAAGAGTCCCGTCGGGGCGCACCTCAATCACAGGACGAATTTTGAGCAGGCTGCCTACTATATTTTGCATGGCTGAGCAGCGTCCTCCCATATAGAGGTATTCGAGCGTATCAATGACAAAGGAGGTGCGCACCAGTGGTACCATCTCCTTGATGCGCTGTTCGATTTCATCTATGGCTTTCCCTTGATCGCGCAGTATAGCGGCTTTTATCGCCAGTAACCCAATACCTGTTGAAAGGTTTGCCGAGTCGATGATGCGAATCTTGCGGTCAGTAATCTCCTGAGCAGCAAGAGAGGCGTTTTGATAGGTGGCGGAAAGTTTTGAGCCAATGGTAATGAGGATATGATCGCCGGGAATGCTTTTGAAGAAGTCTGTAAACTCTGCAACAGAAGGGGCAGATGTTTTAGGAAGTTTCCCTGTTCTGGAAACTTCTTCAAAAAGCTGGGCAGTGTTGATGTCAATGCCGTCGCGATAGGTTTTTTCTGCAATGACCACTGTCAGCGGGATTGAGAAAATATTGTATCTTACCAGCAACTCTGTACCAAGGTCGGCGCAACTGTCTGTAAGGATATTAACCATAGAGCATCCCCAAGAGTTGTAAGATGGAAGTGTGTTATTATTTTAATCAGAAATACCATTATCGTGTTGTATCATTTTAGATCAATTTATCAGAACCAAGTCTTAAAGCAATCAAGGGACAGTTGAAATTTAGTTTAGATTGTCTTCATTCCTGGAATCTTGAACCGAACCAGGCGGTTGCCTTGCAGCAGAGTTTGCGCGGGCGGGTACGCGCTGAACCTTTTTGGGATGATGTTGCTTCGATAGGCGGCGTGGATGTGGGTATATTGAATGGAATGGGGCGTGCGGCAGTGGTGAGACTCGATTATGTCAGCTTGCAGCCTCTTGAAGTTGCTGTTGCCACGGAGCAAATCTCTTTCCCGTATATACCTGGTTTGCTTTCCTTTCGTGAGATGCCAGTTATTTTGAAGGCGCTTGAGAAGTTAAGTGGGCTGCCGGATGTTTTTATTGTTGATGGGCATGGTATAGCGCACCCGCGCCGCTTTGGGATTGCTTCTCATTTGGGGGTTATCTTAGATAAGCCTACAATTGGGTGTGCAAAGTCGATTTTGGTGGGTAGTTATCAATATTTGGCGGAGGAGGTAGGAAGTCAGGCAGATTTGGTCGCTGAAGGAGAGGTTGTCGGCGTAGCCTTGCGCACCCGGCGGGGTTGTAAACCGGTGATTGTGTCTGTTGGGCATCGGGTAGACCTGCTGTCAGCTGTCAGGTTGATCATGACAACTGTTCGCGGTTATCGGCTGCCAGAACCATGTCGGCTCGCGCACCGTTTTGCATCGAGGGTCTCACAGCATTATGACAAAGATATTAAGATAAAATGATAATTGCCAATTGAAACAGGGGTAGCCTTTCCCCATAATAAAAGCGTCGTTTATATTTTTATTCAGGAGAAAAAATACTATGGCAATGAAAATTGGTGAAGATTGTATTTCGTGTGGTGCGTGTGAGCCGGAATGCCCTGTGCAGGCAATCAGTGCGGGCGATTCGATCTATATCATTGACCCGAACGTATGTGTTGAATGCGTTGGGTATCATGACGCGCCGCAGTGTGCTGCTGTTTGCCCAGTTGATTGCATCAGTAAGGCTTAGGCAAAGGGACATGTGTTATAGGAGTTGCCCCCACTCTGTGGGGGTGTTTTTATTTGAAGAGAGGAGTGTTTTATGTCAGCTTATGTCATTGTTGATATCGAAGTAAAAGACGCAGAGGGGTACGAAGCGTATAAAAAGCTTGCTGCGCCAGCTGTGATTGCTTGCGGGGGAAAGTATTTGGCGCGTGGCGGCAGGGTTGAGGTTTTAGAAGGGGAATGGTTGCCAAAGCGTTTAGTGATTCTGGAATTTGAAACAATGCAAAAGGCAAAAGACTGGCTAAACTCAGCTGAGTATGCCCCCGCAAAAGCTTTACGGCATAAGTATGCGGCAACCAACATGGTGGTTGTAGAAGGTGTTTAACGCTGATTCTGCTAAAATGCTTTTAAGAGTTTGTATATATTGCTGATTTTACGCGGTGAGACAAAGAGGAGGCGGTGCCATGGAGAACTACATTGGGAAAAGGTTGGGGCGTTATGAGATTGTCGAACAGCTGGGCGAGGGCGGCATGGCGACGGTTTATAAAGCGTTTGACGCCCGCTTAAATCGTTTTGTAGCCGTTAAGGTGATTCTGCCAATTCAACAGGATCGCGCCCAGTTTCTTGCTCGTTTTGAGCGTGAAGCCAGGTCTCTTGCACAATTGTCGCACCCTAATATTGTAAAAGTGTTGGATTATGGTGAAGAGCAGGGGACAACGTACTTGGTTATGGAGTATCTGCCTGGGGGTACGTTGAAAGATAAATTAGGGCAGCCGATGGAATGGCAACAGGCAGCGCGTTTGCTTGTGCCTATTGCGCGAGCTCTCGAATATGCGCATCAGAGGAATCTTGTCCACCGTGATGTCAAGCCAGCAAACATACTTCTCACCGAAAGTGCACAGCCCATGCTGACTGATTTTGGGATTGCCAAGCTTTTGACAGGGGATGAAACCCAATTGACTCGCACCGGTGTTGGGATTGGTACGCCAGCTTACATGGCGCCGGAGCAAGGAAGGGGGGAAGTTGATCATCGCTCCGACATCTATTCTCTGGGAATAGTTTTCTATGAGATGATAACTGGCTGTCAGCCATACCGGGCTGATACCCCCATGGCGGTGATTATCAAGCACATGAATGAGCCGTTGCCGCCGCCCAGAAAGTTTGTGACTGAGTTGCCCGAGGTTGTTGAACGTGTGTTGTATAAAGCTCTGGCTAAACAGCCAGAAGAGCGTTTTCAGGACATGGGTGCCTTTGCGGATGCATTGGAGGTTTTGGCTTTAGGTAGCGGCGAAAAGAAACTCAAAGATTTATCTGTGCCAGCGGTTAAGAGCAGAAAAAAAGTGCTGTATATTGTGCTGGCAGTTATTCTGGGGCTTTTGTTGCTTTGTTGCGTTCTCCCGTGGCTTCTGTATGTTTTGGATGTCTGTTTACCTGCTGGCCCATGGCCATCATTCCCATGGTGTAATGTTCATATCCCTGAGAATCATAATCGTCTTATTTGCCCCCCTCCTGGCCCATGGATTCAGCCGCCATGGTGCTTAGGAGGGTAGGATTTGTAATATCTTGCATTTTCAGCTTTGATGGTTAGAAAGTATCCAGCTGATTGTGTGGATAAATGAAATTGCACCAAAGGAAATGAGCAGAGCGGGTTTTTGCTCGATACTTGGGGTATTTAGCACGTTATACCAGACCCATAGCGAAAGTGTTATTGCACAATTGGCAAAAAGATTCCAGTCATTATAAATTCCTATTTGGGCTTTCCAGAGGAAGAATAATAGCATCATAAAGATCGTAGAGATCATCATAAAGCTATTGAAGCGGTTGGAAGCTACATGGCGATAGACTATGGGGATGAGGAGAAGGAAGTAAAATGGAAATAGCAGCGCGAGCAGATTGATTTGTCCCCAAAAATACTCCCAGGAAGGGGTGATGATCTTTTCAAGGTAATTCCCGCCGCTGCCAAGTGCATGGCTGGAAAAGATTTTAGCCAAAGGTAACACGCCGGATATGTCCAGCAAAATCAACACGCTTGACAAGATGCTTGCGATTGTTATCATACTGAGGAAAGCGCTGACGAATTTTCGTCTTTTCATCTCTAAATAGCCAAGATAGAGGAGAGAGGGGAGCAAAAACCCCGCCAGTAGATGGAAGGACATTGCGGCTGCCAGCAGTATACTGGGCAGGATCAGAGGCACGCTCCCTTTTATGTGTAGTAGGGCACACAAATAATATGCCATTATCAGGGTGGTGGTCAGGGTATAATTTTCGACATCCCCAAAGAACAGCTGCATGTAGCCGCCCACGATGACCAGGATGAAGAATGGGAGTGACTTTTTGGGAAGTGCAATAGTGCAGAAATCCCATAACAGAAGAATAAAAATGCCGCCAGCTGCCGCAGACAACACCTGATATGAGGTGATCACACTCCAGCCAAATAGTCGGTTGGTAACATACCAGAAACGTGAATGAAAGTAGAGCTCCATCATCTCGTCATGTGTTACATGAGCACCGAGAGTTGCAACATCACCAGGAATTTTTTCGATTAGCCCATAACCATCAGGATTAAGCGTGTTGTTTCTAAAAATGAAGAACACAATGCTGAATCCCAGTACCATGCTCAAACGCCAAAGAAATCTCTTTTGCAGGCAACTTGTTATCTTGCTTGAGAGATCACAAAGGATAAGAGGATGCCTTTGAGCTAGGATGATGATGGTGATTGTTATTACCAACCAGAGAATTATCCAGTAGAAATACAGATGTTTAAGCTGACTGACACCAAAGCTAAAGATGGTACGAATGGTTTCCGCAATATCTTGAGGGATGTGTGGCAACAAGCGCGGCAGGACAAATCTGCAAAGTAGGTAGAGAATAGCTACCAACGCGGTGGAAGCATAGTAGAAGAATAACTCTGTTTGCTCACAGATGCTGCCGGACCGCTGTTTTTCCATGTCTGTTGTTTTGACAATGTTGTTGTCCAATGTTTAACGTTGCCGCGATTATCGGATGCGGCGTTTCCATTCATCTTTAAGTTGCAATTGCTTGGGGTTTGCATCCGATGGCAAGGAGAGAAAGTCTGTTAGTAGTCTGCTAAACTTGGAGGTCTCATCCAGCATGGGAAAATGTCCGGATTGTTCAAAAGTGATCGTGTGGGATTTTTCAGAAAGAAGCAGGTGTTGTTCGAGGTCAGGGGGGACAATAGCTGCGTCGGTGTTGCCGTACACTTGTAGACAGGGGATATCAATAGATTTCCAGTTTTCCCACAGTTCTTGATTTGCCAGATCATCCAGAGATGACCGTATTGCCGCGGGATCTGCTTTGAGAGCATCGGCGCGAATCGGTTCAAAATCCGGGACGCGCTTTAGCAGCCAGTCGCAAAGTTCGGCGGGGGTGTCAGATCTCAGCCGGTTATTGACCATGCTTGCTCTAAGCGGCAAGCCAACCAACAGGATACGATCTATCATTTCCGGGTAACGCCATGCAAACAGTATACCGACCGTGGCGCCAAGTCCATGCCCAACCAGAGCAATTTTCAGGATACCCATTTGGTCAAGGAAGTTGTAAAGAAGCTCTACCTGGGAATCCAGTTTGTAACGCTCCTGGTTTTTTGCAGTATCACCGAAGCCCCATAAATCGATAGCGTAGGTTCGGTATAAAGCCGAAGCAGATTGCATGATTGGCACCCAGTAACGCCATGAGCCGACCCAGCTGTGCAGGAAGACCAAAGGGCGTCCGCGCCCAAGGACTTCATAATGTACTGCTCTGGATTCTATCAGTATGATGCTCATGTGAGAGAGTTATTGTCCTGAGTTTGTTTGTAGTATTTGGTCAATGCGTTTAACGAGATCATCTGGCGCAAAGGGCTTGAGAAGGTATTCTGTGGCGCCCAAATTGAGTCCGGTTTGTATTTCAGCCTCTTGCCCTTTGGCAGAAAGAAACACTACAGGTATATGAGCGATGCGGGCATCGGCTTTCATTTTCTCGCATGCTTCATAACCTGTCATTCGAGGCATCCGTACGTCCATTAGAATAAGATCAGGCATTTCCTGTAAGGCAGTTGTATAGGCTTCTTCACCGTTTGTTGCGGTTATCACTTCGTGTCCTGCAAAGCGTAAGGTAAAGGCTACCAGTTCGCGAATATCTGGCTCATCGTCTGTGACAAGAATTTTCGCCATGCTTTACTTCTCCTGTTGGTAGATAGGCAGCGTGAAGAAAAAGGTGCTGCCTTTGCCGGGAATGCCATCGCTTTCAAACCAAATAGATCCCTGGTGCATTTCGATAATAATTTTTGAGATAGCCAACCCAAGACCGGTGCCAGCAGAAGCCAGCACTAGCGGATCTTCACCTCTATAAAAGCGCTCGAAAATGCGCGGGTGGTCTTCAGGGGCAATACCAATTCCGTTGTCCTGGATGGCAATTTGAATCTGGTCGTTGACCATTTTGCCGTGAATTTGTATTTTGCCGCCTGGGGGAGTGTAATTGTAGCTGTTGCTGAGCAGGCTGTTAACGACTTGCCGGATCCGTGCCTGATCGCCAAATGCTCTTGGCAGATCATCTTCAATCATGATCTTATATGTCATGGGTTTGTTCTCTTGTTCAGACCTTTTGGTAAATTCCAGGACGGACTCTTCGCAGAGTGCTTTGATATCAATGGCTGTCATGAAAAGGGTAATATGCCCTGACTCTAGTCTGGAGATATCCAGGAGATCATCAACAAGCACTTCTAAGCGGTTGATGTTATTTTTAACAATGCTCAAGAAATCTTCCTGCGCCGAGTTCAGTTCGCCAGCTGCCTTCATCAGCAACAGGTCAACGTACCCTTTGACCGATGTCATGGGTGTGCGTAATTCGTGGCTGACATTGGCAACAAATTCTGATTTGAGTCGGTCCACCTGAACTTCATGCGTAATATCCCGAAAAATGGAAACTGTACCCAGAAAATTAACACCCAGGATAACGGGCGAGAGATGTACCAGGACGATGTGTCCATTATCCAGCGTGATACGTTCGGAATACGTTTCTCCTGGATGGTGAGACAGGGGCTCCTCAGACCAGCGCTGAATGGTTTTGATCCACGAAAGCGCCGAATTACCAAACAGTCCCAGAAATCTGTCTAATGGGTGCCCGGTTACCTCTGATGCTTTTAGCCCCAGTATCTTTTCGGCTGATGCATTGAATAATGTGATCGTTTTGTTAGCGTCGGTTACCAGAACTCCATCTGCCACGGCTTCCAAAATAGCAAGTGAGCGGCTGGCTTCGATTTCCTGGTCGCGCAACATGCCTATCAATCTCTCGGATTGATCACTGGTAATGTCGTACAGTGTGGCGTTGTTGATGGTGATGCTAATTTGCCGTGCAACAGCTTCAGCCAAGTCAATTTGATCCTGTTGGAAATAGTAGGATTCTCGGTGCAAAAGCAACAGGGTTCCAAGGATGTGTTCGCCCAAGATGAGCGGGAAGCCCAGTACACTGTGATATGGAATTTTTTCGGGATGTGGGAACTTCCAACGGGGATCAGTGACAATGTTATCAATGAGGACAGATTCTCTGTGTTTTATAATCCATCCGGAGATTTCCTGCTCTGGGGGCATTTCAAGGATGGGCTGTTCGGATGGGATAATCAGCGGGATTCCGACCTGGTAATATGCTGATGTGCCATCCGCCATCAAAATGAGACTTTGTTCGGCGCCAAGGGATTCATTCAAGATGGCCATGGCGTTTTTAAGTACTTCATCGAGCTCCAGGCTGGCGGAAAGCTCTGAAATGATACGCAACAGGGTTTGGGTATTTTCATGTTCTTTTTTGAGGTCTGCTGTACGCTCTTCCACCCTGCGTTCCAGGTCCTCAGTCAGGCGGCGGGTCTCTTCAAACGAGATGGCATTTTGAACAGCCAGTGCAGCCTGATTGGCAATGGTGCGTGCCATTTCAATTTCGGTTGCCGAGTAGCGATATGGGGTTGTGTTCAGCAGCCATAACCAGCCATATAAGCGCATACCTGTAACCAGTGGGATGGACAAGACAGAGCGCGCTTCGCGGATTTGGAAGAAGTTTTGCAAGGAAAATAAATCTGGGTCTTCCAATACATCACTGGAACTAAACACGCCTTGCGTTTCTGATAATCGCTGCAATAGAGCTGTTTTATGGAGATTCTGTGGGAGAAAGTCTTCGGTTGGGGGTGTTTCTGTACGCAGAATGTAGTGCCCCTTGTTGCCGATGATGATCGAGCTGACACGATCACCTCCCAGAGCATTAAGCAGCCGCTCAGAAGTTACCTGAAGAATGTGATCAATATCCAGTGAGGTGCCCAGATCGTGTGATAGCTGGTTTAATATGGTAAGACGCTGGGAGCGCAGATCGAGTTCAATGGCACGTATTTTGCTTTCTTCAAACAAAAGTGCATTTTCAAGGGCAATTGCTGCCTGGCTAGCAAAAGTTTTTGTAATCTGTATCAGTTCAGGCGTATAAAAACCGGCTTCTTTTTTTTCAAGAGCAATTAGCCCGTTAAGCCTTGATTTAGAAATGAGAGGTATTCCTAACCAGGATAGACAATCGGGTTCTAACAATGATGGAAACCGGGCATCATGGCGAACATCTTCTATGGAAAGTGTCTCGCCAGTGAGCGAGATTTCCTGAAACAAGACACTGTCTTCTACGGTTGTGAATATTCCGATCCGGCTTTCATTGTCCGGGAATCCTTTGGCATCCGCAATAATTAGCCTTTCGTCCTCTCTCAGCCAAAGGGTGGCCGTGTCATAGGCTACGATGGTGTGCAATTCATCCAAAAGCGAGCTGATTAACTCTTTACTTTCGATTCGAGAGGCAATTGCCCCAGACGCATGAGTTAGTGCCTGAAGCTGTGCGCTCCGATTCTCAGCAGCCTGATATAGCTGAGCGCTTTCAAGCGCCAGGGCTGCCTGCTGGGTTAGAGAAAGTGCCAGACGTTCATCCTGTTCACTGAAGGCGGCGGGATGTTGAAAGTTATTGAGAACAAGAAGACCAAATTTATTTTCTCCACGTTTCAGGGGAATAAGCAAGCTGGAAACAGGTAGACGCCCGGCGGTCGCTTTGCGGTAAAGCTCCAGGTGTTCGGCTGAAAGGTTGTAATCGCGAGGAAAATCCAATTCATCTATTCTGCAAATGTTACCGGATAGGTAAACTCGCCAGGCGAGGATGCTGGCGGCGCCTGTTACAGATGGTTCAGCAAAGTTAATTTTCATCAAGCTCTCGGCATCGTTATAGCCAAACGATGCCTTGGGAGAGAGACGTTGCTCGCTCGCGTCCCACATGCCTACCCATCCAGCCTGTGCCCCTGGAATAACTTTTGAAGCGGTTTCAAGCAACGCCTCAAAAATGGCAACAGGATTTAAGCTTCCTATCTTGCGGCTGAATTCCAGCAAAAGGTCAACCTCTTGGAGACGTTGACGGGTTTCGTTAAGCAACCGTTGATTTTGCAAACTGATGCTTGCCTGACGCGCGAGCTGGAAAAACATTTGTTGGTCATCTTCACTGAATGCTGCGACAGGCTTTTTGCCAATGAGCATAAAACAGATATGCTCTGTTTCGCTGACGGTTGTGAGAAGACAGATAAAACTTTTTGCCCTCAACGCATTCAGCAGGGCATTACTTCTCCAAAAAGAAGAATTATCTAAATTTTCGACCAAGATAGGGCGCCGATCCTTGAGAATTGCCTGAAAGGGCGTATATTGGCCCAAAAAAGCTTCGGGGTTTGTGTTGTTGGGAATGTCTCCTAATGTCTCCACCAGTTTTAGTCCAGCAGGAGTTATGTTCGCGATCAACACACAGTTCATTTGAAAGCGCGTTAGCATTTCTGTTGCAAGGGACTTGATAAACGCATGCATATCTCTTTGCTGCCCACTCAGCAAGGCGATTTCAATTCCATTGCGTGCCCTGTCCAGATGACGCAACAGTTTTTGTATGGTGGCCGTCTGCTCGAGGTCTTTACGGAGAAGAACGGGCAATTGTTTTTGTGTGTGAGATAGTGCCTGTTTCAGGCGGTTACTTTCCTCTTCCATTTCGGCCAGGTTTGTGACCAGTGTATTGAAATGTCTGTGGCTCTCAATGACAAAGCCAATTTGAGGCAAAAACAGTTCAAGCGACTCGATTGCTTGAGACTGAGGAATGTGCTCTTTTTGGTATTGGGAAAGCAAGATAAGTGCAAGTGGTGCTCCGCTGCTCCCGGCGATGGGAAGCAGAAAGACATCTTCAGGTTTCCAAACAGCACTGTTGTTGTCTCCTGAGGATACCCGGTATGCTTTGCCCACAATGGAGCTTTTGCGCATCAGGCCTTGTAAGACTGACCAGGAAACACTCGATTCGTTCAATTCGACTTGCTGCAACGTGACGAGATCACCGGCTGCCTTTCGCACCAGCTGGGTAACAGGGTCAAATAGACCTATCCATACACTTGCAAAACCCGTTGCCAGTTTGATTTTGGCGCAGAGGTTGGATAAGATCTCTTGCAGAGAATGGTTAGGCTGGAGTACTGCAGGTGTGTCTTGGAACAGATGTTTGATGATTTCCAATTTGGAGATTAATAATTGCTCTTCAGCCAATATGCGTTCAAGTTCGAGCGCATCATACAATGTGGGAGCAACCTGATTGGCGAGCATCTGGCAGGTTTCAACAGCATCTTTGTCGAACGAATCCGGTTCTTTGGCGTGGAGAATAAGCAATCCTACTGGGCGTTCCAAATGGATAATAGGGGCAATCAGGATTGAGGTAATATCTTGATGAGATTGAGATGTGCTGGAGAGATTTGTCCCTGAAATGACTTGTGGGGAACCGGTTTCAAGAACTTTAAGTTCTTTAGGGCTTATTGAAATTGGCGGAGGATCGCCAGCATAGGCACGAATGGAAAAGCTGTCTTCTTGAGAAAACGATTTGAAGAGCAGTATTGTGCCGCAGGTTGCCCTCAACAGACGCAGTGCTGCGTCGTATATCATTTGCAGTAGCGTTGGCACATCCCACGTAGTACATAACTCCCGATTGAGCCTGCTCATAGAGGTCAATTGGTCAACGCGGGTGCGTAATACCTTATCTGTTTCTGCGCTTAAACGATTTTGTTCGATAACGCCGGTAAGGAGACTGGCAACTGTGGTCAGGAATAACAAATCGGCTTGCTGGAAATAATTCCGTTGCTGGTTGGTAATCCAGATTTCGCCGATGCTGAGGTCTTTAGTGGTCAAAGGCGCGCAAATCGCCGATTCTGCCTGGATTTCTGAAAACAGTTTCTGGTAAAAGGGAATGAGAGCCTTTTCTTGCGACAGATTGCCACAAATGAGGGCAATCTGCCGCCCGCTTACCGAGAATAGGTATTGGGCATCATCCAGCCGAAGTGAGGCACTGGTATAAGAAACGGGCAAGGGGGAAACCAATGACTGGGTGTGAAATTGCAACTCGCCAAGAGCGTGATTGATAAGGAGGAGGAAGCATGCGTTGGTTTTGTAGAGCTTGGCTATTTCTTGCAAAGAGATGCGTGTGATGTCATTCAGCGGCATGGATGAACTGGCGAGATTTGCTATTCGGCGCAGCGTTTCGGATCTCATCGCGCGCAGCTTATTTTGCCGGGCGAGATAATTGTTTTCAATCAGCGGTGCCACCAGCTTGGCTATGATAGAAATTAGTTCCAGTTCTTGGGAGTCAAAAGTCCTGTATCCTCCAGAATGGTTGGACGCTTGAAGATAACCAAGCATGTGCCCGCCAGATGTGATTGGCTGAAGGATTGTCTCGCGTAGGCTGGCTGCCATTGCAAGCGAGTTCAAGCCCAACAGTTCCCAGGTGTGGTCTTCCGCCGCGTTTTCGGTGATAATTGTTTTTTGGTCAAGGATGACCTGTTCTGCCGCGTTGTTTTGGATTGCAATGCGGTACAGCTCTATAAATTGGGGTGGCAGCCCGTGAAATGGCAGTTGCCCTTCCAGGGTGTGTTCTGTGTTGTTGTATGTGATAAACCCCAAGACTTCTACGTGCAAAAGGGGCACAATAATTTGAACAAGATCCGAAAACAGGTTATCGGGGTCTTTAATGGCTGAGATGGACTGACTTAAGCGGGCAATTGTGGATAGTAATGAGACCTGATCTTTTTCTAATTGACGGCTCAGGCTGTTCTGCAGTGCGATTGAAACGGTGCTGGCAATAAGTTGTAGAAAGTCCAGGTCGGTCTTCTGAAAAAAACCAGCGGTTAGGGAGCGAAGTTCCAGTACAGCGATTAAGTCACCATCGGTTTGTAGCGGCAAGCCCAGATAGGAACGGTACGTCGTGGTTGCTGGAAGCAACATGTTGTCAGGTATCTGATCTTGTTGTTGGATATCTGCTATCCATATAGGCTGTTTTTGCTGTGCAAGGTAACTGGCAAAGCCGTCGCGTTGCAGGTAGGAAGACTGACTGACTTCAACAGCATGTTCTTGGTCTGAAGAGCCAATTAGATGATAGGGTGTCAATTGCTGTGTTGCCGAATCCCACAACGATAATTGGATATCGTCTGCTGGTATTGTTTTTTCGATGTTGCCCAGGATGGCACACAGGGTCGAATGTAGCTCTGTGCTGGCAAGCAACTCTTTGCTTAGGTTGAGAATGGCTTGTTGTCTCTGGGCGATATGCTCATTTTCAAGGGCTGTTTCCTGTTCCTGCTCGGGTTGGTGGAATGTAACCACCATCATGGGCATTGGTTGTAGGGTAATCTGGTATGAGGTGGCAAGAACTACTTTACCAGAAACCAAGAGCTGGGCTTTTCCCTCAGAGGAACAAAGCTTTAGCAACCCTTCAGCAGGGCGAACGCTGCGGGAGAGTTTCTCAAGGTTGGCTGCTTCGGAAGAGGATAGGTTAAACATGTGCCGCAGCGAGTCGTTTGCAAAAGCTACCCGTCCGCCTGTTTGAATGACCAGGACGGCGTCATTGGATTTGAGGCTGTCACCCTCGATGGGAAATTCTGGTTTGGGAAAAGAGAGAGATTTTGCGGATGATGGGATGATGCGCACGAGCAGGCGGGTTACCAGGAAAAGCAGGGCTCCTGCTGTTACAAGTACAATGCCCAGCGCAATGGCATCCATAATGTGATTGACCTGAAGACCTAAGCGTTCGCGTCCCGACGACGTTCCTCAGCAGCTAATTCTGTGATTTCGCGTATATCGGAAAAAGAGTGTGTGCTTGGAGTAACTACCCCGATTGACATGGTCATTAATGCCGTCTTTTGCAATTGACCGTTTTGATCGGGCGCCATGATATACCCCTGTTCGCGATCGGTGAAGGTGTAATGTGCCAGCACACTTTCAGCAAAGCGCTCTTGCAGTTTTTGCTTCAACGCTGGCGCAATATCCTCGCTGCTGATGATAACGAAGTTGTTTCCTCCTGCATGGCCTATGAAGCTATCTGCCTGCCCAAAGCTGTCTGCCACTTCTCCCAACAATTGGGCAGTCGTTCGCAGCATGTCATTTGCTGCAATAAACCCATACACATTCTTAAAAGCATCAAATTGGTTTAGCTGAATGTCCATGAATGCCCAGCCTTTTTGTCGGATGATGCGCCGTAATTGATCTTCAATCAAGCGCCCGGCGGGCAACCCGGATTGAGGGTCGGTTAGACTTTCACGCTCGGAGCGCGAAATGGCATTTTGAACGCGCAGTCGAAGTTCGTCAATATCGAAAGGTTTGGTGATGTAGTCATCTGCCCCTAGCTCTAGCCCTTGCAACTTATCGCTGCGTTCGTCTTTTTGGGTTAGAAAGATTACAGGGATGTGGCTGGTACGCAGGTTGGTGCGTAATTGGCGGCAGACCTCATAGCCGTCAATATCGGGCAGCATGATATCCAGAATAATGAGGTGTGGCATTACCTGGCGCGTTTTTTCCAGGGCATCATTTCCGCGGGTAGCTATATCTACGTTGTAGCCAAGATTCTTGAAGAAAAGCTGCAACATATTTGAAATATCAGCATCATCTTCTACGACGAGCAGGCGAGCATTATTCATTGTTGCCTCCTGAAAGGCTTGTTTGGCAATTTATCAAAAAACCTTTTTGGATATGAGTATTTAAAAAAGACGCTAATTAATGATACGCGAAAGTCAGTTTTGTGTAAACAGTTTTTACCAGGTGGCTTCGTTAGCTTCGCCGGGGCGCGGGTATAGGCGTTTGTGTAAGGTGGCGTTTGGCAATTTGTGGTGATCGCTGTCTTCATAACGGATATCACAGTCTATCACTCGCCGTTCGTGGCTGGCAATCAAGACGACGTCCGATTCTATCATCCTTGCAGGGTAAACGATCATCCCGGCTCCCAGGCGGCAGTTGTGCCCAACACAGCCGCCCAGCACGTGGCGATTTGACTCCTGCAAATTGCCGTGAACATCTCGCGCTTTAATCGGGGCAGAAAGAAGATTAAAATCGGTGAACGTTGACCCAGCGCCGATGAAGGCGTTGCGTCCCACAACACACATTTGGAGGCATGTATTTTGGGCTACCATGCTGTTGTCCATCATGGTTGTCATAAACAGAGAAGCACGAAAGGGCAAAAAACAACTGTCACCAACCACTGACAGCATTAGTTGGCAGCCTTGCGAGATGTTTACATTATCCCCTATGATACAGTTTTCGATGACAACGCCAGCCCCGATGGTAACATTATCTCCGATAGTTGTTGGACCATGAATGACAGCGGTAGGGTCAATTGTACAATTGCGACCTATCCTGACAACACGTGAGCATTCCAGCACTTGTTTGCCTTCGTACAGGGCACTGCCAAGCACTTTAAGCATAAACCACGGGTCATGTTTTGATCGTTCCTCAAAACGTGCTCCACGCCCAAACAAACCAAAGACAATATCGGCAATGAAGATATGGACCCACGTGTCAATCGCTATTAGACTGCGTAGCGGCACCTGGTAAATTAGCTCCCCAGAGATTCCTGCCATGTACGTCGGGATATGATAGTAGCCGAGTTCTCTGGCTTGCAGGTCAATAACCAATGGCAACGCTTCAGTTTGTCCTTCAGTTCCCTGTGGATAGTACCAGAGATTTGCCAGGTATAGCCCGTCGTCTGTTTTTGTGTAGGAGGCTGATAAGGGCAGGCAGTGTTCTCGAAACGCCGCATCTTTGATGGAAAAGGCTGCCTGGCTGGCAGTTTTTCTTTTTTGAGCTTCCTGAATGAAGGCGTTTATGTAGTTTTCGTCAAAGAAAAGGTTATCCTGATACACCAGGCAAGGTTCGTGAGTTGGGGGCAAAGGGGCTGTAGCAGGCAGTTCGATTTCGCGGGTTGTGTATCGAGAAAGCACGTCGCGTTGAGCAAGCCAGAGAGGCTTGTTTTGCAGACGCAGATCGCGTGCCCTTTCGTTGAATGGCTCCAGGTAATGAGGATGCTGAAGGATGATCTTATCCATAGCGCATTTCTCTACCCTAACTATGGTTTCATTACCTCAATTTTGCATGAAAGACTAGTGTTCATGATCGTGGTGCTATTTGTAATGATGTGGGTTTTCTCGCCTGTTGCCCAGCTAATATAGGCTTTGATTAAGCCTGCGAGGAAAAAGCAGGGAGGATAGAATTGCGTTCGTGAGGTGTCATCGCGGGGTAAAAGAGTGTGCCAGTACCATCCCTCTTCGTTTTTGCTTGTCTCGATGTCTATACTAAGCAAGTTACCGATGTTATTTGCCAGTATTAGCAAACCATTGTAAATGCGCTGACTGGTTGGCAGCGTACGATATTCTAAGCGCAGCAATCCCATTTGCTTTCCTTTTTTGCGGATCAAATCTTCGAAGAAGATTTTGCCAGCCCTGAACGCAATCCCTGCTACAACTTGTTCGGAGTAAAGTTTTTCTAGCGGAAGGAAAAGTTCATTTAGGCACAGCGAGGAAGGTTTTTGTGGGTATATATCGCCCATATCTTGTTTTCCAAGAATATCCTGGATAGCCAGAAATAATATTCTGGTGACTTTCTTGGTAGGGAGGCTACGCGTATTTGTTAACATTCTTTAATTGGATGTGTCAAGGAAATCTTTAAGGGTTGCAAGGAAGCGCTGATGTTCATCAAGCATGACAAAGTGGGCAGACTTTTCGAAAAGCTCAATGCGTGAAGAGGGTAGTTCCTTTTGCAGGATGCGATATTGTTTTGGGTTGACAATGTTATCTTGCAGCCCGTATATCCCCATCACGGGTACGCGCACCTGATGAAGATTGGGACGCAAGTCGGTTTTTCGCAGGGTTGCAATACTGATTAGGAAGGATTCAAGCGTAGTACTTGAAAGATCACGATCCATCATGGTTGGAAACCTTGGGTCGCGGCATATTGTGGGGGAGGCAATACGCATTGCGAGGCGGAAGAGACCCATCAAGTTGAATAACATGAATGCAATCGGGCGATAACCAGCCAGCTTGAGGGCGGGGGCTAGTGAAGAGCCCACGATAGGCGATCCAATAACAACAACTTTTTGCACGCGGTTGGGATAATGGATGGCCACGTTCAGGCTAACTGTTCCACCCATGCTGTGGCCAACCAGAGGGGCTTCGGCGATTCCAAGCCTGTCCATAAATTGGTCGACCAGGCTTGTAAAGTCCTGAACAGCGTAGGTGCTTCGCTTTTTGCCTGATTCACCAAAACCCCAGAAATCGAGGGCATACGTGCGGTAAGATTGCCCCAAGTGGGTCATGGTTTGTTGCCAGAGTGCCCAGGAGCCTAGCCAGCCATGCAAAAGAATAATGGGAAGCCCGCGCCCGTACACTTCATAGTGAACAATGCCTTGATCTGTAGCGATCGAGGACATGATAATGTTAACTAGCTCGGCTTAAGCGACAACGGCTATTCCGAGCTTTTCTCCATTTCACCCAGGATTTCGTATAGCAATTCAAGTAAAACATTTTTTACCGATTCTTTGTTTGTGGCAACACATGGCAACAGTTTTATTTTGGGGTCGAGGCGTAATGCCAGACGTATGTCCTCCACACTCCAGGCATCTTCGCAATCTTGTTTATTGGCTGCCAGAACATAGGGTGTTGGTGCGTAAATTTTGAAGGTTTGCAATATTCCACGTGCTTCTCGGTATGTTTCTGGACGTGTGCTGTCAATCAAGACAATGAACCCCAGCATACCTTCGGAAAGTATTTCCCACATAAAGTCAAATCGCTTTTGTCCTGGGGTCCCAAAGAGGTATAGAACCAGGTCGTCATCCACAGAGATGCGTCCAAAGTCCATTGCTACAGTGGTTGTTTCTTTTAATCGCATTTCCTCCCCAGTTGAGATTTTCCGCTCGGTTGAAACAACTTCTATTTCACTGATAGATCGAATGAACTCGGTCTTGCCGGCGTTGAAAGGGCCTGTGACCACAATTTTTACATTTTGCATTGTCTATTCCTTTCCCTAAGCAACCCGGATGCGATTGATCAATCGGTTGACCAAGGAAACCTGGGCTTCTCTTTCCTGTGGAGTAGTTATCCGATTAATGATACCAACAACAGGCATGTCGGTGGGGCGCGTCAATTCGACCACTCCCGCTTGTAACAATGAGAATACAACGCGGCGTATTTCGAGGTCGTTCATTTTCGTGGCTTCGGCAATCTGCTTGATGGTGTTTTTGGGGTTGATGAATTTTACAACACGCCATTCCTCTACACTGAGATTTAGTTTGCGCATGTTGGCGTCTGGGCGGTCTGCAAACTTTAGAGACATTTCCAGGCTGGGGATTTCTTCTTGCAGTTGTTCCCATTCGCGAATCTGCCTGGAGCCTTCGATGATGAGGTTTTCAAGGTCTATACGGATAGGAATGCGATCGTCAGGCGGCGGAAGGCTGGCGTCAAAGTGGAAGAAGCCATCCACCCATGTAAAGAGTCTTCTTACAACAGAGATTAGATATTGTTGCAAGCTGTTGAGGATGTCCGCCTGTGTTATGTATCCGGCGTTGATCAACAGCAGCCCCAGTTCTTTATCTGTCATATTTGCTGCACGCGATTGGATCACTTGATATTGATTGTGAGAGATCTTTTTGCTGCGCTGTAATATTGCGGGAAGGCTGTTATCCTCGCTGGATAACTGGGCATAGGCAAGCTTGCCTTCACGGAAGTTGACACGAGCGACTTCGGATGACCGTTCGATGGTTAGTGTGCCCGTTTTTTTGGCAAGATTGATTAGATTAAAGAGCTGGGTAACTGAAAAGTCGCGTAGATTGCCCTTAAGTGCCATCCGTTTACCTCGCTAGCTTTTACCAGGGAACACAAAAAGATTATACATGTAAGCATATTATGCGTCAACAAAATGTGGAAGAAAAGACACACGATTTTCACAAAGTCAAATCGTTAATTGCGAGACGCAATGACCGGTTCTTTGAGTGACAATTCTTTAATAAGTTGCTGGCTTTGAATTGGCGATTTCTTAAATCTGGTATATAATGCGGAGGGGCAACTGTATTCCGACTGAGGAGGTATTCGCAGTATTGCACATGCCTGGCTCAGGTTCTGTCTGATGTGAGCAGCTTGTGGTTTTCAGGGGAATTTCTTGTTATCAAACTAAGCGATTATAAAGATAAACAGCGGTTTTACAATCTTTTTATTCGCGATAGCTAAAGACACAGGACGAAACAAAGTTATTGTTCTGTGTTTACATTAACGAAGTGTTGCTTTTGGCAGATGGGCAAAAGATTGATATGATGGATGATAAGACGATCCTGCAGGAAGCATTTACTGAGATGGCGCCGCGTTATGAAACGCTGGTTGACGGTGAGTTGAATCGATTCTGGGGGTGGCGTTATGATCAATTTATCAATCGTTTGCTTGAGGAAGTCGATATTGTTGATGGGCTAAGTGTTCTGGATGTAGCAACCGGTACTGCGATGATACCGAAGAAGCTTATTGGGCGTTATGGCGATTCGATACGCATTGTGGGGTTGGATATTACGCTGGCTATGTTACGGCGCGGTAAAAAGTTGTTAGACGACCCCAATGTGCGTCTGGTTTGTGGCTCAGCAATGACAATGCCATACGGAACGTGTTCTTTTGATGTGGTTTTGTGTGGTCTTGCTACGCATCACATGGATATCCCTGTGTTGATTTCGGAGATAAGAAGGACGCTCAAACCAGGTGGAAAACTTACCATAGCTGATGTTGGTGGAAGCGCGGTATGGCGTATGCCGATTGTGCGGTTTTTTCTGAAGGTGATGGCTTTTATCTATTTTCTCACTGTTGAAAATGCCGCCAGAGCGTGGGCAGAAGCGGATGGCGTTTCTAATGTCCTGTGTGCCGAAGATTGGGCGAATTTACTTTCTCAAATGGGGTTTAAGGGGGTGACGGTTGTTGAACTCCCTTCTAAGTTCAAATGGATACCAAGTCCGTTATTAATAAAAGCAACCAGAGGAGGATAAGAATGACTTCAACAACACAAATGCTTGAGCAGGGGAGGAAAGCAGAAATATGGACAAAGTATTGTGGCTTTTTCGACCTCAGCGTTGATGATTTTATGGAGATTCAGAATCGTTTGTTGCTGGAGCAGCTGTACATATTGCATGGCAGCCAGATAGGAAAGAAATTGCTTGGCGAAAAGACGCCAAAAAGCATTGAGGAATTCAGATGTAATGTGCCATTGACCAAGTATGGAGATTATGCGGATTTCCTGTTGGAAAGAAGGGAAGATGGCTTGCCTGTTAAACCATTTATGTGGTCGCGCACGTCTGGAAGATCAGGCGAATATGAGTGTAAATGGGTGCCCTATACGCGGGAGATGTACGATCATCTTGGAGAAATTACGGTAGGGGCTATGATATTGGCTTCTTGTAAGTATAAGGGGGATGTATCCCTTGCTGTGAACGACAGGGTGCTTCTGGCGACGGCTCCGCCGCCGTATGTTTCTGGTTTGCTTAGTCGTTCAACGGAGGAGCAAATGGCGTTGAAGTTTCTGCCCCCCATTGCTGTTGGCGAAAAGATGGACTATGCCGAAAGGATAGCGCTTGGCTTTAAACTGGCGTTGCGCGAAGGGATGGATTATTTTTATGGGATTGCCAGTGTACTTGTGCGCATGGGGCAGCAGTTTGAGCAAGGCTCGGGTAAGACTAAGTTTTCGCTAGATATGCTTCATCCCAGTGTCCTTAGCAGGGTTTTGCGTGGTGCAGCAATTGCCCGACTGAATAAACGCGCCATGCTCCCGCGTGATATTTGGAGCCTGAAAGGAATTATGACAGGGGGAACGGATACGGTAGTCTATAAGGATAAGATAGAATACTATTGGGGAAGGAAACCGTTGGAAGGGTATGCCTGTACGGAAGGGGGTACCATGGCGATGCAGGCATGGAATTGTAAAGGGATGACGTTTGTTCCCGATGCAGTTTTTTTGGAGTTTATTCCCTACTCAGAATATCAAAAGAATAAGCTTGACCCTTCTTATCAGCCCTCTACACGTCTGATGAGCGAGCTTGAACCGGGAATCTACGAGCTGGTGTTTACGAATTTTTATGGTGGGGTTTTTACCCGCTACCGTGTAGGTGATCTGTTTGAAGTGATCGCTATGCGTGATGATGAGTTAGGGGTTGCGTTGCCGCAGTTTCGATTTTACTCGCGCGCAGACGATATTATTGATCTGAGCGGTTTTGCGAGATTGACCGAGAAGGCAATCTGGCAATCCATTCAAATGACAGGGCTCAGTTATCAGGACTGGGTGGCGCGCAAAGAGGTGGTAAATGGCAAGTCAGTTCTGCATTTGTATATCGAATTAAAGGCGCAACAAGATGTTGTGGAAAAGGATGAAGTAATCGAAGGTATTAAGCAAGGACTTCGCAATATTATTCCAGAGGTAAATGATCTTGAAAATATTTTAGGAAACAATTATTTGCTGATTACCTGGCTGCCGCCTGATAGTTTTGCAAACTATATGAAAGCGCAACAGCTTGCTGGTGCTGACTTGGCACATATAAAACCCCCTCATATGCAGCCTTCGGATAAAATTATGCAGAGGCTTCTTCCTGTGTAGCCGCGCTTTGCTTTAAATGATCTTCAATATCAATTCCCTGGTCACGTTGCTGGCTTTTGTAAATTATGGGGTTCTGTTTATGCTTGTAGCAACTAGCCGGCCGCAGACCAGGGAGCGCCGGCAGTTTCGTTGGTATTTGCTGGCAATGTCTTTATGGTCTGCAAGTGCCTCACTGGTGTTCATTGACATTGAGCGCACGGGCTTGTGGTTTCATATCATGATCTCGGCGGCTGTAAGTTCAATGGTCTGGATATTTTTCTTTGTTCAGACGGTGGTGGGGCAAAAGAGAAGATGGGCGGAGTGGGTATACTGGTATGCTGGTATAGCCGTTTTTTTCATCCTCTTTACAGACTGGGTTGTTCGCTCTGCTTATGTGGAGGGGGGCGTTATCCATTATGAATTTACCCCGGCGATTATCTTTGTGGCGGGGCCAGGTTATGGGTTGACACTGTATAGCCTGCTCGAACTGGCAAAAGGGTATCGTAGGACAAAGAATGAAACCGAAAAAAATCGCCTGCGGTATCTTGTGTTGGGGCTGGCAATTGTTGTCGTTGCTTCGCTGATTAATTGGACGCCGTTGGGCAAATATCCTATAGACGTTGCGGGAAATGGTATCAGCGCTCTGCTGATTGCTTATGCGATTTTGCGCCATAAATTGCTCGACATTTCTGTTGTCATTCGAAAAGGGCTTCTTTACTCGATCCCCACTACAATAGTGGGGGCAGTTTATTTTCTCATCATCTCCTTATCTTTGAATGTGCTCAGGCTTTATACAGGAAGTTTTTCGGGATTTAAGTTATTCCTTGTCTCTCTGTTCGTGGCGGTCTTGACTGCGTTGATTGCTCAGCCGTTTCATCAGCGGGCACAGTTGTGGATAGACAGACTGTTCTTTCGCGAAAAGTACGATCTCAATCTCATGTTGCGCAGGGTCAGTGCTGCAACTGCCCTGGTTGTTGATCTGGATAAGCTGGTTTCTATCATTCTCGATGATATTACCAGTTCATTGCATCTGCGCAGAACAGTGTTGCTTTTGAAGCGCGGGGCAAGCGGCGAGTACTCGATGATTGCCTCTAGAGGCTTGGAGCATTCGGAGAGCTTAAGTTTGCGGCATAATCACCCGGTTGTTATCTGGCTGGAGAATGAGAAAAGCACATTGTCGCGCAATGATCTGGATGTTCTTCCCTTCTTTCGCTCTCTATGGGGAGACGAGAAAGGGGAACTGGAGCGCTTTGGCGCAGAATTGTTTGTGCCTTTGTACGGCAAAGGGAGTCTGCTGGGCATTTTTGTCTTTGGGGCTAAGCTTTCTGAGGAGAGCTATACCAATGATGACTGTATTGCGTTAATGACATTGGCAAATCAGACTGCTGTGGCGATACAGAATGCATTGATGTTCTCGGAAATTAATGATGCCTTGAAACGCGAGCAACAGTTGAGCGAAGTTGCGCAAACGTTAAGCAGCGCTTTAGATTTGAATACGATCTTGTCTCGAGTTACCCGTTTGGCGGCAGAGATGGTCTATGCTGACGCGTCTATCACGTATCTTGACAGCATCAATATTAGTGACTCATCGCGGAGGGTGTTTGATTTTTATCAAAAAGGCTTTGATGAAAGCATCCGCTCAGAGGTTCAAGAATTATCGCAACAGGTGCTTGCCAGCGGCAAGTCAATGGTCATCTCAAGGTATTTATCATCTGGTTCGTCGGCATTTATCTGGAAGGAAAGCGGGCTGCGGGATGGGCTTTGTGTCCCTCTGGTTGCTAGCGAGAGGGTGATTGGTACGCTGTCGCTGATCAGCAATTCGCGTGAGGTAGAGTTTGGCAGTCGCGATCTGGCATTGGCGGAGGCAATTGGTCGCCTGGCTGGTGTTGCAATTCAGAACGCAATGCTTTATGAAGAACTGCGTGATTCATTTATTCAAACTATTTCGGCGCTTGCCAACGCGATGGAAGTGCGGGATAACTATACACAACAACACAGTGATACGATGGTGCGTTGGGCAGTGGAGACCGGTCGTTTGCTGGGGTGTAATGAGGAGCAGCTGGATTTGCTGTCCTGGGCGGCGCTGCTACATGATATTGGCAAGATCGGGGTGCCAGATGAAATTTTACACAAACCCCAGAAATTGACCCAGCAGGAGATGAATGTGGTGTATATGCACCCAGTATTTGGGGCAAATATTATCCAGCCTGTGAGGAGATTGGAGAAAGTTGCCCCAATTGTACGGGCGCACCATGAGCGTTATGATGGTAATGGCTACCCGGACCGGCTGCGCGGCGAGAATATTCCCCTGGAGGCAAGAATATTAAGCGCCGTAGATGCCTACAGCGCCATGATAGACGAGAGAATTTACCGAAAGGCGTATACCCAAGCGGAAGCTATTGCAGAATTGCAACGTTGCGCTGGGACTCAATTTGACCCGCTGGTGGTGAAAGCTTTGATTGCAGTATTAGGTTCTCAAACAGAATGAGGTAATGCTTCAGAACAAAAAGAGCACAGTGATGAGGAGCGAGGTTAGCACTACCGCAGCGATGCCAACTTTATAAACTACCTTGGCTGGCCATTGAATTTGTCCCACCAGTTTTTCGATTACTTGATTGTCAATGTATGTCTCGAACATGGTTCCCTCTTTGCGGATATTTGGATGAAAAAAGAACTTTAGAGATTGAGGCAATATCCATTGTAAGATAAAAGAGGTATTTTTGAATTAACAGAATTGTTAGGTGTGGTGTTTGTGGACCTTTTTGCCGGGGGCTTATGCAACAGAATTCGATTGACATGAATAGGTTCTCAAGTATAATGGAGCTTGATAGCCCCCGTAGCTCAATGGACAGAGCGCCTGACTTCGAATCAGTAGGTTCAGAGTTCGAATCTCTGCGGGGGCGCTGAGAAATAGCTTGCGGCTGCCAGAAAAGCGCGTGTATGGCTTGTTGCGCGTTTGGAGGCTATTTATGTTTGCCCTTCCTAATTTTCTTACGATCCAAGAAGCTGCCCGCAAACATGGGTTGGATGAAGCCCGCCGTCATAGAGGTATTACGCTTCCCGCAGCGGTTCTACCGGTGTCTCGCTTGCGGTTGGTGTGCGCGAGGGCAGGCGTGTGGGGGGTGATGGTGGGAGATGTGGTAGGGGCGGGTTGTGTGGGCGTGAGCGTTACCAAATAGCATTCCACACCGTATGTACAAAAGCCCCCGTGTGATCCTGACGGGTGTGGTTTGTTTGACGTGTTACTGGTGAGAGCGCGCCTGCCGAGACTCGAACTCGGGCCTCTGCCTCCGGAGGGCAACGTGATGTCCACTTCACTACAGGCGCAGTTGCGATTATTGTATCACAAGTTGTGTATTTGTTCTTCGATCCAGGTACGCACAAAGTCTAATACCTGGATTTTTTCGGGTTCGTTGTGCAGTTCGTGATACATGTCTTCCCATAACTTGAACGTTACCATCCCAGCAGCATTCTTTGCAAATTGGATGGTGGCTTGCGGGTTGATCACCCGGTCGGCACTGCCTTGTTGCAATAACAGGGGGATATCAAAATGCATTGGTTTTGCCAGCAACTCCTGCCCTGAACGGATGATATCCAGCCCTAGTCTGGCGGAGACCTGCGTGTGATACAGCCTGTCCTCGCGGACGGCTTTGAGGATTTGGTCATCTTTGGATAAACCGCTGAGGTCAAGGCCGTTGTTCATGGAAAAAGCGGGCAAAAGGTTATACAGCACTTTTGCCAATGTCATTTTCCAGTCTGGCACCAGCTGTGCGGGTGCCAGCCCTGGGGATGAAGCAATGATCCCAGCCAGGTTGGTTGGTCGGCGTTTTTGGTAATAGTAGAGCACCAGGTTGCCACCCATACTGTGTCCATAGAGAAAAACCGGTTTAGCGGCAAAATCGCGCTTTGCGAGATCAATCATACATTGGATATCATCCAGAATCTGCATAAAAGAGACGGCGTGTCCACGCGCTCCGGGTGTGTTTCCATGCCCACGCAGGTCGAAAGCTAACATGGTCATACCATGCTGCGTAAAGTACTGTGCCACATGCTGGTAGCGGCTGCTATGCTCTCCCAAACCATGCACCAGGATAATTACGGCGCGTGCATCTGTTTCGCTATCCCATCTCTGGGTAAACAGTTTCATTCCGTCGGTGGATTGGATTGTGCCGGTGGTATGTTTCATAACAATTTCTCCCTGTGTGGAAATTCGAGATTTGACACGATTATACATGGAATTTGGGTTTACTTTGGTAGCAAGGGATAAAAAATCCCCAGGGATATGGTCGTTTTCCCTGGGGGAGTAGTGAATCTTATGATGAGGATGGTCTAAGCTCGTATTTCCTGCCGCTGGAAAAGAACATACCCAAGCGCAAAGAGCAGGATGGTGGCAGCGATCAATCCGGTCAACTGCGGCCAGATGAGAATGAGGCTCTGGTCAAGTGGAAGGGGAGTGCCGAGGATGGCGCCCTGGAGCTGGATGGGGGTTACAAAGCCAAGCGAACGCACCGCCGGGTTGAGCAGGGCAATCATCGATTCGGCGTACAGTGTGGTTGGTGAGAAGCGCGAGAGCGTAAGACCAATGATGGATTGACGCAGTATCTCTTCTTGGAAGCCGTAATAGACGGGCGACAGAATTTGCGCCAGGATGCCGGCGATGATTTCCCAGAAGACCATGAAGAAGAGCCAGACAGCAATGGAAGCTAATGCGGCAGTGGCAGTCTGGCGGAAGATGGTAGAAAAGACCATAGAAAGCGCCAGCCAGATGCCGCCATAGAATATCGTTGCAATCAGGAAAATGAGGCTGCGCGCCACTTCTTCGGTGCTGGGTGGCAGACCCAGCCCAAGTATTCCCAGCCCGATAATCAGCAGCCAGATAGCGGTATAAACCAGCGCCTGGGTGAAAAAGCCCGCCAGAAATTTTCCCAGCAGAAGAGCGTCCCTGTAAATGGGTTGCGCCAGGATGCGGGACATGGTGCGGCGGCTGAACTCGCCGTTAATGGAATCAAAAGCCAGCGCAATGGCGATCAACGGGACAAGAAATCCGAGAAATCCCACAAACGCCGGCAGAGGTTCGCGTGCGGCAGTGAACAGCTTGAGAAACAGAAAGCGGTCTTCGCTGACCGAATCGCGCAGGTTCTGCATGGCAGCATAGACAGTGCCAGCGGCGGTAAGCACAATTAGAATCTCAAGAATGCGCATACGGGCGCTGGTCAGATGATCTGCCATTTCTTTGGCGATGACAGCGCCCAGTCCTGTCCAGGGGGATCCGGAGCGCGCACGTTGTTTTGGTATGGAACTTTCAGGCAGAGACATGTTCCACCTCCTTGAAATATTGGGTGTAAATGGCGTCCAGGCTCTGCATTTCCATGCTCAGGCGAATAATCCTGCCGCCAGCGGAGATTGCAGCGCTGAGGGCTTCTGTGCGCAGGTCGTTTTGTGCTTCGATTTCATAGACATTTGCGCGGGGCAGTGATACCTTGACGGCACCCGGCAAACTTTGCAAAGCGGCTTCGATTTTGGGTGTCGATTGGTCAACCTCAATTTGAATGCGGTAGGCGCCTCCAAGAATGCGCCTGGCAAGTTCATCAACGCTGCCTTCGAGAACCATTTTGCCGCGATGAAAGAGCCCGACCCGGTCACAGGTCTCCTGTACCTGATGGAGCAAGTGAGAAGATAGGAGCAGGGTGATTCCCTCTTCTTTTCGCAATGAGCGGATCATATCCAGAAACTCATGCGCTCCTTCCGGATCAAGCCCTTGTGTGGGCTCATCCATGATAATTACTTTGGGTTGCTTGATAAGAACATCGGCAACGCCAAGACGCTGACGCATTCCTCTCGAGAAGGTGCCCACGCGTTTTTCGGATAGTTTGTGCAGCCCAACGCGTTGCAGCACAGCATCAATGCGTTTATAAGCTTCCTGACGTGGTATACCGTTTAACTTGGCAATATACATCAAGTTCTCCCAAGCGGTCAGTTCGTCATAAAAACCGACCTGATCGGGCATGTAGCCAACACGGGCTTTCACACCCAAAGGGTCCCGGGAAGGGTCAACTCCGAGTACATTGACAGTGCCCGATGTTGGTTCGGTAAGACCTAATAGCATCAGAATGGTGGTGGTCTTCCCAGCGCCATTTGGTCCAAGCAGCCCAAAAATTTCACCTTGTTTGATAGACAGGTTCAGGGCGTCGACAGCGGTGAAACTGCCATATTTTTTTGTCAGATCTCTGGTCTCAATAACAAGATCGTTCATACCCTGTCCTCCTTTTGTGGCAGGTGCTCAAATAGATTAGCGCCGCCCAAAGCGGAAGACAGCCAGAGCGACCACACCTACTGCGATGGCAATCAAAACGATCCCGACAACACCCCACAGCGTGGAGGTAAGCACGGTGATGCGGAAGTCGGTTGACTGTGATGGACCTTCGGCTGGTTGAGCCCGCAATGTAAGCATGTAGTCACCTGCCACTGCCTTGTCAGAGGGACGCACTTTGGCAGTAACTTCTATTTGCTGATTTGCGGGCAGTTCCTCAACGGTTTTGGGTTCGAATTCAATGTTCCAGCCCGTGGTGCCAGAAGCGCTCAACTGAATGGCGCGGGCAGTCGCTGTACCTTTGTTGACCAGAAGGATCTTGAGCGGCGTTTCGCGACCAGCATAGGCCTGCCCAGAAAGTCTGCCATCGGGTGCGGTGATGCTTAACTGAGGTTGTCCGGTGACCTCAGCGGTCAAGTCCAGCGAAGCATCGGCACTGCCGCCCTGTGCATTGATTTTGATAGGGTATGTGCCGGCCGGGATGTCGCCCAGGGGCTGTGCTTCGATGCTGAGGCGTTTGGACTCGTTGGCATTGACAGGCAAGTTGGTAATTTCCTGTCCGCTTAGTTTAACTTTGATGAGAAAGAAATTAGGAGCCTCAGCCAGGATATTAACGGAGAGGTCTTCATCTCCCTCATTTTTGAGGGTCACATCGTAGCGGAAGGTTGTGGTCGGAGTGCCTTTCAGCACAGGCAGTTCCGTGTCAAATGTCAGGCGGGGTGGGGTTTTTGCCTTGACAGTGAGGGTGATAGGCAGTTCGGCTGTTATGCCATTGCTGCTGGCAACGACAACAAACCGGTACGTTTCGGCAGCGACCTGCGTGGGCGGCTCAAGCCGCAAATCTACGGAAGCATCTGTGCCAGCTTCGGCATATACCGATTGCACGATTCTGCCGGCGCCTTTGAAAGAAGCATCCCATCCTTCTGGTAGTTGCTTCATTTCCAGTTTGACCGTAGCTGCGCCGCTTTCCAGACGCACTTTGAGGGGGATGTTTACTGTTTCACCTAGCCCAATGACTTGATCAGGGTAGGTAGTAAAAACGGTAAGCCCTGATACGCTTCCAACAGGCGGCGTGTCTTCTGCAGATGCTGGCAAAGCGGGCATAGCAACCAGCAGGACTAACAGAACGGTTAAAGCAATAAAAAACTTCCTCATTTCAACCTCCTTGATGATGAAAAGAGTTTTAAGAATAATTTTGAATATTTTTCAGCAGATAATCAGAAATATGACGAGCCAAGAATGTTAGCATCCTGTTTTCTTTAGAACATTTATGAGATGCCTTACATGAAGCAGAGTTTCGAGAGCAATCTTATCGCTAAACCATTAAATTTAGATTAGAATTTTTAAAGAGAATCATTAGAAAATGAGATATGAGTAATTTGGGCATGTTTTGTTATAATGGTGCATGTTTCCGCAGTAAAAGTTGTTTTGAAACCCTTATGGCAGGTGCGAATTCAGCGTTTATATCCTCTTAATCTATAAAGTCAACGGATGTATCAAACGGATCACTCTAGCGAAGCAATTGATGATGAGCAACAAATTGTTCTGAGGGCAACCAATGGTGATGCCGAGGCATTTACCATTTTATATGAACGATATGTTCATCGGATTTACAACTATCTGTTTTATCGCACCGGGAATGCGCTTGAAGCTGAAGATTTAACTGCGCGCGTGTTTTATCGTGCATTGGGGCGCATTGCGTCTTATCGTCATAAAGGTATTCCTTTTTCTGCCTGGTTGTATCGGATTGCACATAATTTGGTGGCAAACTGGTATCGGGATAACAGTCGGAAACGTGAGGTTCCACTGGAGGAACATGGGCAGATGCGTACGCACGTTGAGCATCCTGAGGTGACGATTATGCAAAATTTTGATAATGAGAAGCTGATTAAAGCGATACGCAAACTGTCCCCTGACCGCCAGCAGTTGATCATTTTAAAGTTTGTTGAGCACATGTCCAACGCGGAGATAGCGGTGATTATGAGACGCAGCGAGGGGGCTATCAAGAGTTTTTATCACCGGACTTTGATTGCATTACGCGATGAGGTGCATCGTATAGAGGAAGCACAGGAGAAACATGTTAAAAAGCGTGACTAGCGCGACGTCGTTTTATTGATTGGGTTATAGATATGGTGAGAGAGCATGTCAAATGGAAGCCAGGTAAATATGGCAATAGTTGATGTGGCTGATTTTTCAGTAGCAAGAGATATTTTGCGTAAATTGTGGCTTACAGTGTTGATGAGGAGGGGATATGATTGCGCTTGATTTGTCCAGTCTGGCAAAGACCGATTCGGTTGAAACGCTAGAGACTTTTTTGCAGGAACATTTACGCCCGGTTAAACCGGATCCTGATTTTATCCAGGACCTTCATCGCCGTCTGAACAATCCTCCCCCAGTTTGGGTAGAGCACCGCAGAGGAGCTCAGGTGTATCTGGTTGTTATTTTTGGATTGTTGTCAGGGGTATGTTTGTTTTGGTTGATACGCCGGGTGCGGAGGATGTTTTCCAGCTAAACCCCTAGTTTTTTGGCAAGCTCTGAGGTAGAAGGCTCAACCAAAATACTTCCGTCGGGGAAAACGATGGTTGGGACGCTGCGAAAGCCGTTGTTCACCTTCTCAACGAACTTGCGTGCCTCGGGGTCTTTGTCAATGTCAATCCATGTGTAGGCGACTTTTTTTTGATCCAGAAAGGATTTTGCGCGGGTGGAGTCGGGACACCAGCGGGTGCCATAGACGGTGATTTGTTGTGGGGTTGACGTTTCCAATGGATACCTCCAAACAATAGGGAGCTGTATGACTATTATTGTACCTGATTTAGCTTATAATTTGAATGCTTTGCCCATTTTACCAATAGGGATTTATACATGAAAGAGAATTTCAAGGGTAGCAGTATGAGCTGGGGAAAGTGGGGCGAAATTTTTTTGGTTCTCGCCGGTTTTGTTGCGATATATATCTGGATTGTTGACCACGCGGGGGGGCCTCTATTTAAGGATGAGCTTTTGTATATGAAGGCTGCCCTTTTCCCTGGCAAGTATGCCTTCATTATCAACCGTTATTTTCACATTTACATGATGATGCCGTTTTTTAAGATGGCGGGAGGGGCTTTGCAGGGGGTGAAAGTCTTTTGGGGGTTTGTTGTTTGTCTGACCGTAGTGTTGGTGTATGTGAATGCTCGTTTGCTGTCCAGGTCTGTTCCGGTTGGTTTGCTGGCAGTGGTTTTGTTTGCGTCACAATCATTGATTTTCTTTTACCCTGGGGTGGTTTGGACGGATTACACCGTCATGCTGCTATCTGCAATTGCATTGCTCATTTATCTGCTTCTCCCGTTGTCGGCACGCTACAGAAAGTTGATGCTGATAGGGTTGGGGATGTTGTTTTATTTCTTGTATCGCACGAAGGAGACAGGGTTTCCACTGCTGATTTTGCTGGTCGGATTGGGTTTTCTTTCGGGAGAGAAATTTGATTGGAAATCCGCCTTGTACTCCGCTGTTTGGGTGTTTGCCGGGGGGGCAGCTGGCATTGTGTTAATGATGCTGGCTGACCAAGCCGTTTTGGGCGATGCCTTGTTTGCATGGCGACTGGAAACGATAAGAGAAAACTTGAGGTTCAATATCACCAGCCAGGTGGACAAAAATTTTGCTTTTAATTACTATCAAATATTTGCCGATCGTCTGGATGTTTTTACAGTAGGTCTGTTTTATCTGGTGAGCTTTTTTACGGTTGGCAAAACGCAGAGTAATTTTATTAAGGTGGTTTGGCTGTTTCCGCTTGCAACGATCGTTTTTCTGGTTTTAACTTTGTTGAGAGGACCTGGGGTGATTGTGGATCGCTACTTGATCCCGATCTTGCCATACTATTGTGTGCTGGCGGCGCAGAACTTCAGACTGGAGGAAGAATACTCGAAGAAGAAATATCTTGCAGCGGTTGGCGTTGTGATTAGCGCGCTGGCATTGGTATATGTATCCAGGATATTGGTGGTACGGGTATCACTGCGGTATGGAATTGATAAATGGGATGAGGTAAGCTATTTCAGCGCGTTTGTGTATCCCATTGTGTTTTCAGTATGGGTGGGGCTGTTGTTGTTTTTTCGCAGACAAAATGTTCTGGTGTGGGCAATCTCGCTGAGCGTTGTGCTCATGATGTCATACCCCCCATTGCTGACAAACTGGGAACGTTTGACAACCAGATGGGCGGCAGAGAATAGTATGCGCCGTTTTTACCCGCTGGCAGTTTATCAGAACCAGATCAGCTACTCGTCAGATATGAAGATGTTTGTCTCAAACAGTTTGCCACAGTATGATCCCTCCAAACCGGACTATGGCATGTTGGATGGCGATGCGGCAAATGTCTCGACGCTTTTCAGTCTTTTCTTTGGGCAGATGTCATCCCCTGAGCAGTTCATTCGTGGTGAACCAGAGGCGTACGTGGATCAATATGATCAGGTAGATTATGCGTTTTTGACTCCAGAGGACTGGAGATATTTGCCACCCGAAGTGTCTGCAAGAATAGAAGGGATGTATGATGTGCAAACAGACCCACAGGGCGTTGTTGTATTTGTTCGAAGAAAGTGAAGGAGTCCTTACCGCTCTACAGATTAGAAAAAGCCCCCTTCTCTGGGTAGGAAGGGGGTAAATCTTTGGGGTTATGTAACGAAGGTCTAAGCTACGCCCAGCCCTGTTTCTTAACAAAATCGGTGATGACAGGGATGTTAATATACTCACCCTGATAGGCTTTCACGCCGTACACAATGAGGAGAATAAGCGTCAGAACAGAGGTTATACAACCAATAAACACAAAACTGAGGACAAAATTGATCACCCAGAGTGCTACACCAAGAACAAGCGCTTGCATATAGTGAGCTTTGATGAAGGGGCGATTCTTCTTATCCTCCAGCAACAGGATGATAATGGGAACAATAGGGGTAAGAATATAGGATAGCAAACTCCATAATTTATCATCGCTACTGATGTCAGCAGGGGGGGTTGCCTGGCTCATAGGGTAATCTCCTTTTCAAGAAATGAATGAATATAGAGTTATTATATGTTAATAGGAGGGGTAAATCAAGCCCATCTGTTCTTTAATAACATTTGTTAACAAAGGAATTTTTGTGTAGTTGCCGCGATACGCTGTATAAGCCAGATAGGGGATACAAAGCCATACAACGATGCCCAAGCCAAAGGTGAAAAACAGTAGAGGTGTGCCTAAGAAGAATAGAAGAAATGCTGTGCAAAGAGCATGGATGCTGTGATAGCGGATAAAAGGGCGGGTTCTTTTTTCTGGCATCAAAAAGATACAAAGGGGCGCCAGCGGCAGAAACAAATATGCGACTGCTGCCCAGATTTTGTCATCGCTGGTGATAAGGGTATCGGACATTTGCTTTCTCCCTTTTGGGTTTGATCACAGCTATTCCGAGGAATAGCACATATTGAAAATAGCGTGTGCCAAGCGGTACTCGCTTGCGATGATCTTGATGGGGGAGTCTGGTGCGTTTAGCTCGAGGTTGGTCTTGCTCGCATTATCGTTTGGGAGTGTTGTTTTTATTCCTGTGAAGGAGAATTGATTGCAAATTTCTCTGATAGATGGCAACATCTCACTGAGACCAACACAGTTAAAAACAAGTATATCGGCGCCATTCATAGCAGCCATGCAGGCTCCAATGGCTTTTATCAGGTTGTTAAGGATAATTTCTCTTGCCAACTTTTGTGGATGCGATGGGCTTTGCAGGAGTTCAGCAAGCGACATGGGTGTCCCTACCAGATTATTCCATCCGCTTTGCCGCGCCAGCAGATATTCAACGCTGGTGGCGGACATGTCTGCGCGCATCAATTCCAATGGAATCGTTGGGTCAATGCTGCCACAACCGGTTGCGGATGGTATACCTTCCAAGCAGGAAAAGCCCAAGCTGGTCTCGACAGGATTGCCATTGGCAATTGCGGCGACATTGGGATTTTCGTGCAGGTTGATGCTGATTAGCCGCTGACAGCCAGGATGTTTTTCTTGAACGATTTCCCATGTCCACTGATGATATAGCCCGTCCCCGCCAAAGCGGTTTATCCCTTTTTGGGTCAACTCATAGGGGAGGGCATAATATTTTGCGTATGGTGGTAAGCCGTAAAAGAAAGCGGTGTTACAGCAGATATACTGTGGTATATGAGCGAACAGGTCTAACCCCGTACATGCCAGCCGATAGGTTGTGTTGTTGGCATCGTAATGATATGGGACGACCTTTTCTAGGTTTTCAAGATGCTCAGGCGTCAGCGGGACAACAGGTTGATTGAAAAGAGAGCCACCATTTTGGAGGATGTAACTTACACACGTGGCCTGGCTGATTAATTTCGTGGCAATGCGCATCACCTCGTTAAAGGAAGTGTTGAATTCGCCACTGTTGAGTTGGTAACCGTCATACGTCATCCAGCGAACACGGTCGTTGCAAGGTTCAAAGATCAGCATGAGCGGTCTCCAAGGGGGGGGAATAATTTTATCCCTTCAAGGGCGATCATTTTTTCTTCGTCCGTTGGCATAGAAAATATTTTTACGCTTGACTCGGGCGCATCAAGCCGATTCAGTTGGTGTGATGCTGCTGCTTTGTTCTTTTCAATGTCAAGAGCGATACCGCACCATGTCATGTTCTGGCAAACGCTTTGGCGCAGTTGCCAGTTCTGTGCGCCAATGTCATCGGTAAAGACCAACGCGCCAAAGCCATTTAGCAGGGCGGCGTAGCATCCGATGTACTTGCGTACTCGATGGACATATATCTCCCACGCGAGAACAGCTCTTTGGTCTTTATCCTCTTCTACTTTTTTGAGGATATCGCGAAGGTCGCTTGAGAAACCTGCGATGCCAAGCAGACCGCTTTTTTTGTTGAATATGTCTGTCAATTGTTCGGGGTTCAGATGAAACATGCTCGAGAGAAAAGGGGGAAGAAGAGGGTCTAAATCACCAGTGCGGGTACTCATGACCAGTCCGGGAAGGGGGGAGTACCCCATTGAGGTATCTATGGATTTACCTTTTTGTATGGCGGTGATACTGGCGCCGCCTGTTCCCAAATGACAGACGATCAAGTCGAGCTTTTCGGGAGGCTGGTTGAGATGTTTGGCGATTTCAAGCGTTACATATTGGTAAGACAAGCCATGAAAGCCGTATTTTCGGAAGCCGTATTTTTTTATGATGCTGAAAGGAAGAAGATAAGTGTAGGCACTTTCTGGCAGCGAAGCATGGAAAGATGTATCAAAGGTAACATATTGTGGTTTTTTGGGGAAGACATTCTGGCAAGTTTCAATGACGCTCAGCGAGTTCGGGTTATGGATGGGGGCAAGCGGAAGACAGGTCTTCAGCGCATCGAGCTTTTGAGGAGTGAGGATCGTGGATTGCTGAAAACGATCCCCACCATGCACAAAACGATGTCCGATGATGTCAAAAGGTTGATTAGCGCGTATCAGGTGATCTAGGATATGCTGGGCTGCCTGTTGGTGGTTCTCAATGGGGGTTGTGATGCGCTCATCGCTGCCCTTGATATGGTGTTCTATGAAAGAGGGTTCGTTACCTTTTGTGCCGACTCGGTGTGCTTTTCCGTGATTGACGAGATGTATTTGTGTGTTGTCAAAATAGTACACTTTGTAATTGAGCGAAGAGCTGCCACAATTGAAAACGAGAATGTTCAAAAATGCCTCCGTGCCGTTTCTTTAAAAGTTTTCGCTGGAATCCTATCACCAGCAAGCAAATATATCAAGTCAAAAACTGGGATACCAACGGAGGATGTGCTAGAATTGACCTCATGAAGGCAAGAATTGTGTTTATGGGATCGCCGGAATTCTCGCTGCCGGTGTTGCAGATGTTGGCACGGGAATATAAGGTGGTGGGGGTTGTTACGCAGCCCGACCGCCCCTCCGGGCGCGGGCGGGCAATGACGCCGCCGCCGGTTAAACAGCTAGCGCTCTCACTGGGGATACCGGTGATTCAACCGGAAAAGTTGAAGCAACCTGAAAACATGGCACAGCTTGCGGCATGGAAACCGGACTTGATTGTTGTAGCGGCGTTTGGTCAGATTTTGCGTCAAAATGTGCTTGACCTTCCACCGTTTGGTTGTGTTAATGTGCATGCCTCTTTGCTGCCGCTCTGGCGGGGTGCCTCCCCGATTCAGGCTGCAATATTGCATGGTGACCAGGTTACCGGGGTTACCATTATGAAAATGGACGCTGGAGTGGACACCGGGGCAATATTGGCGCAACGCGAGGTTGAAATTTTACCTGATGATACCACTGAGACGTTGAGCGAAAGGCTTTCGCTTGAGGGTGCAGAGTTGCTCAAGGAAACTCTTCCCGCTTATTTATCAGGCAGGTTGTCCCCCGTCGAACAGGACTCCTCTTGCGCAACGTATGCCCCTATGCTTAAGAAAGAGGATGGCTTGTTGTCATTCGATTTGACGGCTCAGGAGTTGGTGCGCAGGGTGAGAGGATTGAGACCGTGGCCTGGTGCTTATTTTTTCTGGGGTGATACAGTGTTGAAAGTACATCGAGCGAGTGCTTTGGCTGCGCAGGACGCTGTGCCGGGTCAGAGGTCAGTGCAAGGGGCATTACCGGCTGTTGGGACGGCTTCAGGATGGCTGGTTTTGGATGAGGTGCAGCCTGCTGGAAAAAAATCTATGTCTGGAGAAGAGTTTTTGCGCGGGGCGCGTCATTGGGTTTCGTGATTCTTGTGAGCGAGTGCGATGCAATTTATTTGTTTTGGCCTTGGTGCGGTCGGCACGTATATTGGTGGCAGCCTGATAAAGGCTGGATATAAGGGCGTTTTTATTGAACGCCCGGTTGTCGCCGAAAAAGTTCTGCAAAGCGGTCTCCGACTGCACTTATCGGATGGTTTGCACCTGATACCACAGGTGGAAGTTGTCTCTAGCATTGATGAGGCTTTGCAGCAGGGGGATTTTGACATTGCAATTCTGGCGGTAAAGTCTTATGATACCGAAGCTGTGGCTCAGGCTATTTCCCCATATCGGCATGTATTTCCTCCTGTGTTTTGTCTGCAGAATGGGGTTGAAAATGAGGGTGTCTTGAAGAAAGTTCTTGGGGAAGAAAAAGTAATTCCTGGTACGTTGACCAGCGCGATTGGGAGAGGTGTGGAAGGGGAGATATTTTTAGAGCGTCTCCGCGGCGTTGGGCTTATCTCGGCGCATCCGCTGGCGTCTGTGCTTTATAAGGCGTTGCAGACTTCTGGATTAAAGCCCTGTTACTGCCACAGCGCGGATGGTATGAAGTGGACGAAGATGATGACCAATTTGACAGCCAATGCCACCTCCGCCATTTTGAGTATGACTCCAGCCGAAATCTTTGACCATCCCGGTTTGTATTGGCTGGAGATAGAGCAGCTACGTGAGTGTCTGCGTGTCATGCGTAGACAAAAAATACCGGTGGTGAATTTGCCAGGGGTTCCCTCTGTGTTGCTTGGTATTGTGGTCAGGTATTTCCCGATTGCTTTGAGCCGGGTCTTTCTGCGCAAGGCGGTTGGGAAGGGCAGGGGCGCAAAGATGCCTTCCTTCCACATTGACCTGTATTCAGGAAAAGGGAAAAGCGAGGTGGATTATTTGAACGGGGCAGTAGTGCGTTTTGGAAAACAGTGCGGCGTTAAGACGCCAGTTAATGCCATGCTGACCCGCGTTTTGCTGGCTATGACGACGGGGGAGATATCCAGCAGTACGTACGCTAGGAAGCCGGAAAAGCTACTTGCGTTATTAGATCAATGAGGCAGAATATACTTGCGTTGCCATTCGTATAGTTTGTTGAATGCCTCGATTGGGGTCAGGGTGTTGATATCCAGCGCTTTAAGGTCTTCCAGGAGTGGGTTGGTTTCGGGGAACAGTGCCATTTGCTGAGCAGGAAGTGGGGTGAGGTCAACCGCTTTGCCTGAAGTGATCTCCAGCTGTTTTAGAATTTCAGTGGCGCGCTGAACAACCGGGCGCGGCAAACCTGCGAGCTGGGCAACATGAATTCCGTACGATCGGTCTGATCCCCCCGGGACAATCTTATGGAGGAACACAACCTTGCCTTCCGATTCTGTTACGGCGACGTTGAAGTTTCTCACGCCGGGGAGCAGCTGGCTTAGCTGGGTGAGCTCGTGGTAATGTGTGGCAAAAAGCGTGCGTGCGCGCAGTTGGGGGTGATTGTGAATGTATTCAACCACTGACCAGGCAATTGAGACACCGTCGTATGTGCTGGTGCCTCTACCAATTTCATCCAGGATCAGCAGACTGCGTTCGGTGGCATGTCGCAGGATATTGGCGGTTTCGATCATCTCGACCATAAAGGTGGATTGTCCGCTGTGGATTTCATCTTGGGCGCCAATCCGTGTAAAAATGCGATCTACCAGCCCAATATGCGCTGAGGCGGCTGGCACAAAGCTTCCCATTTGTGCCATCAGCACAATTAATGCTACCTGGCGGAGAAAGGTGGATTTTCCGCTCATATTTGGGCCGGTGATAATGCGGATGATTTCGCCCTCTTCAAACACGGCATCATTGGGCACAAAACGCTCACCTTTTAGCGTGCGTTCTACAACCGGATGGCGGCTGTCGATGAGTTCAAGACTTTTGTCTTCGGTGATGTTGGGACGGGTGTAGCCGTTGAGCGCAGCGACCTCTGCCAGAGAAGCCAGCACGTCCAGTTCTGCCAACCCGCGTGCGGTTTCCAGGAGTGTTTTGGCTGATGCGGCAAGTTGAGCACAGACTTGACGGAAGACGCGCATCTCGATTTCGCGGATACGCTCTTCGGCGTTGAGCACCAGCGTTTCGTACTCTTTCATCTCTGGGGTGATATATCGTTCTGCATTGACCAGAGTTTGCTTACGGATATAGTCTGGAGGAACCAGGCTGGTGCTGCTGTTAGTCACTTCGATGTAGTAACCAAATACTTTGTTGTAGCCCACCTTCAGGTTTTTGATCCCGGTTCTTTCGCGTTCCACAGCTTCGAGGTTGGCAATCCATTCACGGGCATGACGCGAGGATTCGATCACGGCATCAAGCTCGCCGGAGTAACCGGCACGGATAACGCCGGAAGTTTGCAGGGTTGAGGGTGGGTCATCTGCAATAGAAGCTTCAAGCAGTTTGAGTTCATCTTTACAAGGGTGGATACTGCTGACGATTTCTTGCAGGGGGGTATTATTCTGTGGCAGCAGAGGGATCAGGCGTGAAATTGTGCGCAGGGTGGAGCGGAGAGCGACCATGTCTCTGGGTAAGGCATTGGAGGCTATAAGGCGGTTGGTTAGTCTTTCCAGATCTCCCAGGGCATGCAGATTTGAACGAAGTTCCGCACGCAGTATGCCGTTTTCAACCAGGAAAGCAACGTTATCTAGACGCTTTTGAATCCGTACAATGTTTAGCAGGGGTTTTGAAATCCATTGACGTATTAAACGGTTTCCCATTGGGGTAACCGTATGATCCAGAACACTGAGAAGTGAGCCTTTGACCTCGCCCTGACGGATTGTCTCTACCAGTTCGAGATTGCGGAAAGTGGCAGCATCAAGGATCATGTAGTCGTTGAGTGTGTACGTTTTTATATTGTCGAGCAGCTTTAGGGCGGTTGGTTGAACTTCGGTGATGTATTGGATAATCGAAGCAGCCGTCGCGACGCAGAGCGGCTTGCCGCGCAGGTCAAACCCATCCAGGGATGCTACCTGAAAATGCTTTTGCAGTATTTCCATGCAGCGTGCTTGTTCGAAGCGCCATGGGGGTAAAGGGGTGAAATGAGCGGGAATGTTTTCGGGGGGAGGAGTGTTTTCGGGGTATAAAACTTCAGCGGGCTTGAGCCGCAGCAACTCACTTCGTACAAAGAGGTTAACATCCTCGCCGGAAAGCTCGGCGGTCAGAAATTCGCCAGTGGTGATATCCGCAAAAGAAATTCCTGCTTTGTCGCCGCGTATCAGAATGCTTGCCAGGTAGTTATTCTGGTTGCCCTTAAGCAGTTCTGGCTCTACAACGGTGCCGGGGGTTACCACGCGAACAACCTGGCGCGGGAAGAGACCTTTAATGGGTTGTTCTCCGACCTGTTCGCAAATGGCAACGTGATAACCCTTTTCAATCAGACGGGAGAGGTAGTTTTCAACTGCATGATATGGAATTCCTGCCATGGGGACACGCACACCTTTGGCAACATTGCGCGAGGTCAGCACGATGTCCAATTCTTGTGAGGTAATCTCAGCATCTTTATCAAAGGTCTCGTAAAAATCACCAAGACGAAAAAAGAGGATGGCGTTGGGATATTGGCGTTTGATTTCGAGGTATTGTTGGCGGATAGGGGTTACGTCTTCGGGTGGGTTTATCATAGCGTACCTTCCGGGATTTATTATGATGACACCTTAAGGGGCTGCCTGAAACCTGGCGGGTTTTGTCAGCGCAAAGAGCGCCGATGCAGACAACCTGATGATGCCGCTGATGACCAGAGCAATGCCAATGCCCAGGGATTCTGACAACATGGAGGCGATAATGGGGGCAACAATACTGGCAAAGTGTTGCATGCTTTGAGCAAGAGAGACAAATGTGGCACTGTATGCTGGGGGGATGGTTTTCATCAACTCGTCAAAAAAGACCAGGTCAATACCTGCCTGGAATACCCCAGCAAAGCCAGCGTATATCAGGATGGGGTAAGTGACGGGTGTGATGGCGGTAAGAATTGGGTAAGCAGACATGCCGAGTGTGGTGATCGCCAGGACAATCCGCGATCCTCGCTTTCGGGATAGTTGTGCCCAAAAGAAGTATCCGGCGATCATCAGTGATGTTTGGATGGTGTTGACTGTGGCGATCCAACTGTCCGAGACGTGTAACTGACGCACAAAGAATAGCGGAAACAGGGGCAAACCCATTGAGAAGCCAAAAAGGTAGATAAAACGCTTGAGCGAAAAACTGATAAATGCTTTTTGAAGCAGAATGGGTTGGACGTAATTTGTGATTTTAACCCTTAAGGTTTTTGGGGGAGCGACGACGGGGGGGGATGAGGCTGGCTGCGCTTTTGGCAGATCAAGTTGGGAGGAAAAGTAATAGCTCACAAAGCCACCCAAAGAGAGAGCAAGAAAGACGATTTGATAATTTAATGGGAAGACCACCCGATCGAGAAATTTACCAATTACGAAAACGGTGACAGCGGTGGTGATTCCCATGATTGACCAGCGGCGGGTAAGCAGTTCATAACGTCCCCGCGGACCAGCAACGGCATTCATAACAACCGAAAATGTAATGGTAAGCAGTGTTTGGGGTATGGTTGCAATTGCCCAAACGCTCAGGATGGAAGCCACCAGACGGTTAGGAGGGATGAAAAAAGCCATCAATCCGATGATTGCGTAGCTCAGGATATAAAATAGACGGGCAAGACTGAACCATCGAACAATGTTAGACCGTTTTTGCAGGAACACTCCCAGAAAAATTGAAAATGCAAGGCCTGCCATAGCAGGCATCGAGGTTAATAGACTCACCTCGTAGCTGCTGGCACCCAGGCGTGTCAGAAAGACAGGCAGAAATGGCGCGGCACCGTTTGCCAATCCTACGCCAATGGCATCAACCTGGACATTGATGAAGTTGCTTTTTTTTATGTCCGAGGAACTATTGGGGGTTGTTAACCAGTGGACGATGCTCTTGAAGTGGATGATCCGCATAACCTGAGGTGAATTATAGCCGATTCTTGATAGGAAAACGGAAAGACTGGCTGGGTGTTGCACCAAGCCAGTCTTATGCGTGGTAGTGAGGTACTACGGGTTACAGTTCAATCCACTCGAGACCAAGTTCCTTGAGTTTGGCAGGTGTGGGGTTGCCCGTGTTTACATCCCATCCGGCGAGCTGGTAATAGACATCTTTGTAGCGCTCCATCTCCTGCTCGTTTAATGCCACCCCGGCGGTAGCGCCGCTGCCCTGCAGTGGTTTGAATAACTTCTTGGGCAGCTTGTCGTGTTGGCGGTTAAAGCCTTCGCGAGCATTGTAAGCGCGCATCATGTTGAGTCTCCGTTCACCGACTTTCATGTACTCATCCAGGGTGAAGTCCCATCCGGTGGCGGCTTTGATCATGGCTACGGTTTCGTCCGGGCCGTATAAACACCAGGCAGGCCCATGCACGAATTGGCAGAGGCAGAAGGTGTCCATGGCGGAATAATATAGTTCGCCTAAATAGCAGAAGCGCACTTTTTCTTCATTCATCGCGCCTGCTGGCTGCACTTTATCGAGTCCAATCTGTGCCAGACGGGTGTAGTAGTAATCTGCACCGCCTTCTTCGTACATGGGGTCGTGCTCGCCAGATTGATGATCGGCGCCGAATGGGTTAACCATGTAGAGAACAGCCAGCGATTTCTTTGCCTGGGGCATGTGCGCTGGCAGCTCATTACCCTTTACAGCGACGACAAAATCGGATGCATTTTTGCCGATTTTCGCAGCTGCTTTTGCTGATCCTTCGGCAAGGATATCACCAAAGCCCTCGCGTTTGGCAATTTTTTGTAGCATGGCAAGCATGGCATCTGCGTTGCCAAATTTCAGTTCAATACCACCAGTGTCGGCTGTTGTGATGAGCCCATTTTCAAAACATTCCATGGCGAAGGCGATGGTTGCGCCACAGCTGATTGTATCAATACCGTACATATTGCAAATCTGGTTTGCCAGGGCGACGGCGTTCATGTCGGCAATGCCGCAATAACTGCCGAACGTGGCTAAGGTTTCATATTCCGGGCCGCCATATTTGGGGTCAACTTTTTGACCCTTGTATTCGGTTTCCACTACCCGCTTGCAACGCACGGTGCAGGCATAACAGGTATCGCGCTTTACAAGGATAGTGTCTGCCATTTTTTCGCCTGTCAGTTCTTCAAAGCTTTCAAAGTGCCCCTCGTTGTAATTGCGCGTAGGCAATGAGCCAATACTATCCTGAAAGGCGACGACACTGGCGGTGCCATATTTGCCGCAACCATCCACGTCGGCGTTGTTCTTGATGTTTTGTGTTCCCGTTTTGTGAAGTTCGGCGATTTTTTGTGGGTCAGCTGGCTCGACTTTTTTGCTAGGGCGCACAACGACAGCTTTGAGTAGTTTGGAGCCCATGACAGCGCCCATGCCTGTGCGCCCATTGGCGCGGCTGCGCATATTCATAATTGAGGCAAACTTAACCAGCTTTTCGCCTGCAGGACCAATCTGAAGCACCTGGATGGTGGTATCTTTCAATTCAGCTTTCAGGGCATCCTCAACATCCCCGGTGACTTTTCCCCACAGGTGGCTGGCATCTCGGATTTCGGCTTTACCATCATGTAGATATAGATAAACGGGTTTGGGAGCTTTTCCCGAGATGACGATGCCGTCAAAGCCAGTGAATTTTAGATGAGCGGGAAAGTAACCGCCGGATTGGCTATCGCCGATAGCACCTGTGAGCGGCGAACGGGCGTTGACCGCAAGACGGGACTGCCCCGAGATGGACAAACCAGTTGTTACACCTGCAAACATGGTTAGTGTATTTTCGGGTGACAGAGGATCCACACCTTTTGGGGTTTGCTTTAGGATGTAATACATTCCCATTGCGCTTCCGCCGCCGTATTTGCGGTAGAACTCGTCTCCTGGATGTTCGACCCATGTTTTGCCGTTTGTCAGGTCAACATGCAGGATGGAATTATGATAACAGGCCATTTGATCTCTCCTTTGTAGGGGTATTTATATGAAAACACTGGCTTATTGCCGGTTTGTTTACCAGCTTATCCGGCAACCTCTTTGAGAGCATCTTCGATAATTGCCAGTGCCTTCTCGATTTCTTTCTCTTTGACGTTGATGGGAGGGATAATGCGGATGTTATTGTTCCATGTTCCACAGTTGAGCAGCAACAGGTTTCTACGCTTGCAGGCTTCAATGACCGCTTTGGTTGTATCGGCATCTGGTTTGCGTTTGGCATCGCGAAATTCGATGGCAATCATCAACCCTATTCCACGCACGTCGCCGATGACAGCATACTTTTTCTGTAAAGATTTTAACCCATTTATCATCTGTCTGCCGCGTTCTTGGGCGTTTTCCAGCATTTTCTCGTCTCGCATTGCCTGGATGGTGGCGGTAGCAGCTGCAGCGGCAACCGCGTTACCACCGTAGGTGCCTCCATGAGAGCCTGGTATCCATTTCTTCATAATTTCAAGACTGCTGAAAACTCCTGATATAGGCATCCCAGAGGCAAGCCCTTTGGCGCAGGTGATGATGTCGGGTACAATGTCAAAGTGCTCAAAAGCGAACCATTTTCCGGTGCGTCCAAAGCCGGATTGGATTTCGTCGCAGATCAGAAGGATTTCGTTCTTTGTGCATATTTCGCGCAATCCTTGCATAAAGGATTTTGGGGGAACGACATAACCGCCTTCACCCAGGACAGATTCGATGAGTATCGCAGCGGTCTCGAAGGGCGCGGTTTGCGAATGAAGCAGCCATTCCAACTCTTCCAGACACCATTGGCTGGTCTGCTCATCGCTCCAGCCGTAGCGGTAGCTGTATGGATAAGGGGCAACGGCAACGCCTGGCATCAGCGGCTGATAGCCGGAACGATAGATGGTTTTAGAGGTGGTCAATGCCATCGTGCCCACTGTGCGCCCGTGAAAGCTGCCCTGAAAGACAATGATGTTTGGCTTTTTGGTGGCATGGCGCGCCAGTTTAATCGCCCCTTCAACGGCTTCGGCACCGGAGTTTGAGAAGAAAAAGCCATCAATGCTTTTGGGGACGATTGTTTTTAGTTCTTCAACCAGCTCCAGCATGGGCTGATGGTAAACGATGGCTGCCTGTCCATGAAGAAGTAAGCCTGCCTGTTTGCGTATCGCTTCGACCACGCGGGGGTGGCAGTGCCCGGTGTTGGTTACTCCGATGCCGCTGGTAAAGTCAAGGTAAGCGTTTCCTTCTATATCATATAGGTAACTGCCCTCTCCTTTTGCCACGATGATATTGGTGGAGCGTGTCCAAACGGGGGAGAGATTGGGGATTGCATCTTTTACTGCACACATCAATTTATTTACCTCAAATCTGAATTAAAGTCTGCTAAAGGTCTCGATATTATCGGTTCTCTCCGAGGAAAATCCCCAATGGTTTGCGCATATCCACCGGCTTTCCTTCCAGATCCGTGAGCACTTTGGGCGGGTCAGCTTTCTGGGTTGCCAGGGATACGACAATGAACACGACGACCGAGATAACGAAGGCGGGGAAGGAAGCAATGTAAATGGCATCCCATGTAGCGCATTCGACGTCTTCGGCACAGGCAACAAAAGTGTGGCTGTAATATACAAACGAAAGGATGATCCAGGATACTACGCCGGAGAGAAACGAAGCCACTGACCCGATATGGTTGGCTTTTTTCCAGTACATGCCAATGATGTATGGCGCGACCATACCAACAAGGATGGCTGTATTGGTAAGCGTTGCAAGCTTGTAGATTGTTTCTGCGAATAGGGCGATCATCAAGGCGATAAAACCGCTGACAAGCAGCGAAATACGAGTGATGATCAGCTGGGATTTATCAGTTAGATCGGGTTTGAAGTGCTTGACGATATTCTCGGTGAAGATTGTTGCCCCCGCCAGCATGGAACTGTCCGAGGTGCTCATCAGGGCAGAAGCCAGGACGGCGATAAAGAGGGCCGTTAATACAGGTGGGAGGAATTTCATCGCCATGCTGACAAGGACAAACTCGGTTTCTGTTCCTTCCAAGTCGGGTGAGAGCGCACCATAGGCAGCCATGCCAATGAGTGGAGATAACACCCCGAATGCCAGATATAAGGCAGCCGCAATATAGGTGGATTTTACCGCTGTGGTTTCGCTCTCTGCGGCGCATGTACGCTGCAAGTAGTCCTGAGCGGGGATGCTTCCCAGACCGATTGCCATCCAGGCGGCAATATAGTAGAACCACCCCTGGTGTCCGACGTACCCTAGATAACCTTCTCCAGGGATGGGCCAGAGAGCAAAAGGCTGCGATGTGTATTGTGAGCCAGCCATGCTGAAAAATTCAGACAAACCACCCACATGGCTGACGACGCCAATAAATATAACCACCAGACCAATACAGGTCAGAAACATTTGCATGAAGTCCAGAGCTGTGTCAGCCCACAAACCGCCTAACATTGTATAGAGCGAGACGACCACAGCGACCAATATCATGCCGGAGGCAAGCGGCCAGCCAAGTAACGCGTGTAGAATGCTGCCCCCGGCAACAATCTGGGCGGCTGTCCAGCCAAAGTAGGTGATGATTTGTGCGGCTGCGCCAAGCATGGACATGGTTGTGCCATAACGGGATTGGAAAAAGTCCATGATGGTAATGTACTGGGCACGGCGCGCCAGACGTACCACCAGGAACGCCGAAAGAACAAGGCATAAGGCAGCGCCAAAGGGGTCGAAAACGACGCCCTGGAAACCGTAGAGATATGCCTGGGCACTGGAGCCCATGAGGGTTTCGGCAGCGAACCAGGTTGCCATGATTGAGGGCGCCGCCATCCACCAGGGCAAACGGCGCCCAGCCAGAACGTAATCGGTAGTTGTTTCCACGCGTTTAGCAGCCCAGTAACCGATTGCCATGCGGATGATCAAGATAACAACAATCCCGCCGATAATCAAACCGGAATATTCATAATTTTCCATAATAACTTCTCCCTTCTCTCAATCAATAAGATTATGTTGACGATCTTACTCAAAGGGACAAGAACAATCTTGTCCCTTTGAGTACGTGCTTTGAAGTGGGCTTAAATTTTTCCCTCCTCGATTGCTTGAATTTCTTCGGGCGTCAGCTTACGCAACGCATCGCGGATTGGCAGCCAGCCAATGGTATTTTCGAGCTTCAACTCGATGGGGTTACCGTCAATATCGGTAAGTTGCTTGGGCGGGTCAATTTTTTGTGTAGCGAGAGAGCCTATCCACATTAACAAGAGCGAAATGACAAATGCTGGGAAGGAGGCGATGTATACAGCATCCCAGAAGGCGCAGTCGAAGTCGCCCTCGCAGATGACAACAGTGGATTCAGTGCCAAAGATCCCATTGTAGTAGAAAAACCAGGTCAGTAAAGCCCAGGCGATAAAGCCGCCCAGGTAGGAGAGAACAGCGCCAGTCTGGTTGGCTTTTTTCCAATACATTCCGAAGGCGAATGGGGCAAACATGCCAACAAGTAACAATGTCCATGCCACGACACCCAGTTCGTAAATGACAGCAAAGGTCAGAGCGATGATAATACCAATGACACCATTGGTAACCACCATAGCGCGGGTCCACCAGAGGGCAGCCTTATCCCCAAGCCGTTTGCCGGTAATCACTGGGATCAGATTTTCTGTTACCACAGAAGCGCCAGCCAGAAGCGAACTGTCGGAAGTGCTCATCAGAGCGGAGCACAGCGCGGCAATAAAGATGGCAGTCATGATGGGGGGGAGATGCTCCATCGCGGCTAAAATGAGGACGGCTTGTGGGTCCTCCAGGTTTGGGTTGAGGTGATAGTACATGATGCCGATCAGCGGTGACATAATCCCAAAAAAGCCGTAGAGGATACCAGCAAAGTAACTGCCATAAACCGAAGTGGCTTCATTGCGCGCAGAAACAGAGCGCTGCATCAGGTCTTGCGTGGGCACAGAACCTAACCCAACAGCTAACCATGCAGCCATCCAGTACATCCAGCCCATTGCTTTGCCATACCCTAAATACTGGAACAGCCCATCCTCGCCTGGGGTGGGGAGCAGGGAGAAGGGGCGGTCGGTGTACATCACTGAGCCAATGGAAAACAGACCCTTGAAGCCACCTACGGCAGCCAGCATTCCCAGAAAAATCAGTGTCATGCCCACAGCGTTGAGGAACATTTGCATGAAGTCTAACAATGTATCTGCAAGCATGCCGCCCAATGTGGTGTATATGGTAACAAAGGTGATCACCCCAATCATACCTGCCTGTACAGGGACAGATGGGAACAGGGCGTTGATGATGGTGCCGCCTGCTACGATTTGGGCTCCAGTCCAGACAAAATATGTGGCAAGCTGGGAGATGGTGGCTAAGACAACCATGGCTTTGCCAAAGCGGCGCTCATAAAAATCCACCAGGGTGATGTATTTTGCCTTGCGCATCATGCGGATGAAGAAGAAGCCTGAAAGGAACAGACAACATGTAGCGCCAAAGGGGTCAAAAATCACGCCTTGAAACCCATACTGATATGCGGTTCCTGAAGCGCCCATTAATGTTTCGGCGGCAAACCAGGTTGCCATGATGGAGGCGCCAGCGATGTACACTGGCAAACGACGCCCGGCGACAATGTAGTCGGCGGCATCTTTAACTTTTGAACCAGCCCAGATGCCTACGGCGATACGAACACCAAAAAACAGCACAATAAAGATAACGACCAGCCATGTGTATTGATAACCTTCAAAACCCATTTTCTTCCTCCTTGAAGTAAAGCTAAAGTTTGGGATTTTTGAGGCTGCCCGCGTGCTGGGCAGCCTCGGCGATGACTATTTGCGCTTGGCTAATTTCAAAGCGTCGCGCATCACTTCCAGCGTTTTGTCAATGTCAGCTTCGGAGTGTGAGTAGCATAGGAACCACGGCTCGCGCGGATCGTGATCGGGCATGACGCCTTTTTCAATGGCAACATCAACGATTTTCAGATAAAGGTCGCGTTCGCTTTCTGCCCAGTCGCGCTGGCAGGTTACCTTTTCCACACCGATAGCATAGGAAAACATGGTGGGATGACCGCTAAATGCTACTGGGACGCCATATTCCTCGAATATTTTCTTCAAACCGTCCATGAGACGCGTGCCGCGTTTGATAATTGTCTTGATGATAGGTTCTCTCTGGAGAATTTCCAGAACTTTGTTAGCAGCCACGACCCCTGGCATGTTATTGTTGTAAGTGCCGCCTTGAGCGACGCCATGCCCGATGATGGACATGATTTCTTTCTTGCCGCCAAACATTGCAAGCGGGTAACCATTCCCCATTGCCTTGGCGTAGGTTGCCATATCGGGTTTAATCTTATACCATTCCTGCGCACCGCCATTGGCGAAGCGAAAACCAGATTTGACCTCATCCAGGATGAAGACGATGCCATATTCATCACACTTTTTGCGGATGAACTCTAGCCAGCCGGGCGCCGGATCAATACCGGCGCAGTTTCCCTGACATGGCTCTGTAATGATGGCAGCAATTTGATAGCCGTAGGTTTTAAGCATGCGATCCAGCTGCTCGAAGTCGTTGAAGGGGCAGGTCAGCACCAAACTGTGAAGTGCTTTAGGAATACCAGATGATGATGGTACGGGGGTGGGGTTGCGGCGGTTGTTGTAGGTTTCTGCGGGCGCATAAGTGGAAAAGAGCATGTAGTCGTAGAAACCATGATAGTTGCCTTCAAATTTGAGCACAAGCTCGCGCCCGGTGTATGCACGTGCAACGCGCAATGCGTGCTGCGTTGCCTCGGTGCCAGAACAAGCCAGACGAGACATTTCGCAGCAGGGGCACATGTCCTTGATCCGCTGGGCAAGCTCGACTTCGAGTGCGGATGTCATGGCGCACATGGTACCATTATGGATGGCTTCTGCCACTGCATTGTCCACTTCATCATAGGAATGCCCCAGAATAATCGGACCGAATGCCAGGCGGTAGTCAATATACTCATTGCCGTCTACATCCCAAAGATGCGACCCTTTGGCTTTTTGGACATACGGGGTAATGCCATCACCCCAATAGCGGAAGTTCGAGTTCACCCCCAGCGGGATGAGCTGCTGTGCCTTTTTCTGCAGTTCCTGTGATTTGGACATATTGTGAGTCATATATTCTCCTTAAGATATTTTGATTTGAGCCTTTTTGTCTAAAAATGTTAAGGAGCATTTGTTACGATATCACCTTCTTTCAGAAATCAGGTTACCCCATCATCTGCAGTCTTTTTGCAAAGGGTTGTATCTGGTTGTGCCCAAGTTTACTTTTTTGGCAAGTATGTGCTGCATGCGGATTGGCTATTTGGGGTTAGTCTTTTCCATATTTTGCAAAGTGGGCGCCGAAAATTTCCTCTTCGGTAGGTATCTTTGGTTCGATGGGAAAAGCGACCCAGGTCACATTCATCATGTGCTTGACCGAGATGTTCTCAGTGGTGATGTTTCCGCCCCAGGTGCCGCAGCCAAGGGTCATTGAAAATGGCATCCCGTTGACCCAATCACCGCTGTTGCCATAGCTTTGCGGCTGGCGCACCATCATGCGGCTGACCTTGGCTTTGGTAGCGAGTTCCATGATGTGCTCTCTGTTGGTGGAGTGAATGCCGCAGCTGTGGCCGTAGCCGCTCCAGGCGGTAATACGGATGACATAATCAACCGCTTCGCTAAACTCTTTGTATTTCCATAGGGTGAGCACGGGGGATAGTTTTTCTGCGGAGAACATATCTTCGGGTCCAACCGCTTCACCAAGTACCATTAGAAAGGTGGTATTTTCAGGTACGGAGATGCCCGCTTCGGCGGCAATCTTTTTGGCGGATTGGGCAATAATCTTCATGCTCAGGTGGGAGCCGTCAGGCCACATTGCAGCCTTGAGTTTTGCCCGATCTTCGCCGGTTACAAGGTAACCGCCGTGCGATTTGAGTTTTTCGACCACCTGATCAAAAATGCCTTCCTGGATAACTACTGAGTTCTCAGCGGAGCAGGAAGTGGCGTTGTCAAACGTTTTGCCTTTGAAAATCTTTTCAGCCGCATCGGCAATGTCGGCGGTTTCATCAACAACCACGACCGCATTTCCGGCGCCAACACCATAAGCGGGTTTTCCGCTGGCGTAAGCGGCTTTGACCAATCCAGCGCCACCGGTCGCAAGAACAAGGTCAACGATTTTCATCAGTTCCTGGGTCAGCTCCATGGTAGGCTCTTTGATGTTTTGCACCAGATCAACAGGCGCTCCCACCTTGCGCAACCCTTCCCGCATGTGGTTGCAAATGGCTTCGCAGGTCTTTTTGGCACGCGGGTGCGGGGCAAAGATGACCGCGTTGCGGCATTTCAAGATGGGCAGACCATTGCAGGGCATGGTGGAGGAGGCATTGGTCATAGGAGTAATGGCACCAATCACACCCACAGGCTTAGCGATTTTAACCAAGCCTTTTTCTGGTATCTCTTCGATCACACCAACGGTTTTCACTCCTTGCAAGTCACGGAGGACGCCCAAAGTTTTCTTCATGTGCTTAACGACTTTATTTTCATAGACCCCCAAACCGGTCTCTTCGTTAGCAAGCTTGGCAACCTCTTCGGCGGTGGAGCGTTTGTAAGACTCCCATCCCACCGAGAGCACCATTTCGTCTACTTGTTCTTGAGACCAGAACTCAACAACTTTCTGTGCTTCACGCGCTTTGTGAAGCATCTCTTGAAGGTTATCAGACATATCATTTCTCCTTGTTTTTGATGGTTATACATAATTATGCCAGAATTAATCATTTAAATGCGAAATTTGACGGAGATTTTTGCGGGTTGTACGATTATCCTTTAGATAATACGCTTTTTTGTTTCAATTGTAATGTGCGAGGTGTCATATTATATAGATGTCTTATTTCTTGACTTTTTTATCCTTTGTGTGGTTTTGGCTGTTGCTGTGTAATGCAGTGAATGTTGCCGCCGCCGAGAAGAATCTCGCGCGCGTAGATGCCAATTACCTGGCGCTCTGGCATCAATTGCTGCAGGGTGTGGAGCGCAGGGGCATCGGTGGGCAGGTTGAAGGTTGGTACGATAGCAGCGCCATTTGCCAGATAAAAGTTCACATAAGAGGCTGCCATGCGGTCGCCTTCTTGGCGCGGTAAAGTGCCTTCAACTTCGTCCACGCCCTGGCTCTCCTCCTTGGTAAGATATATTGGCCCGGGCTGATGTATTTTGTGGATTTCAAATTTGCGCCCCTGAGCATCAGTGGACGTAGCCAGGCGGCGATATGCATCTGATGAGATCTCATATTGGGGGTCGTTGGTGTCATCTGTCCAGGTTAACGCAATCACCCCTGGTCGGATGAAACAGCAGAGATTGTCCACATGCCCATTAGTTTCGTCATTGTAAACACCTTTACCTAACCAAATGATTTTTTCCACGTTCAGGTATTCGATGAGATGGTTTTCTATTTCCTCTTTGCTCAGATGGGGATTTCTGTTTGGGTTCAACAAACATTCTTCGGTGGTGATCAGCGTGCCTTCTCCGTCCACATGGATGGAGCCACCTTCGAGGACAAAGTTGCTGGCTTTGTAGCGGTCTATGCGCTCAATTTCCAGCACCTTTTGGGCTATCTGTGCATCCATGTCCCAGGGGAAGTATAGACCATCTTCCAAACCACCCCAGGCGTTAAATTCCCAATCCACACCGCGCACGTTGCCGTTCTTATCAATCACAAAAGTTGGCCCACAGTCGCGCATCCATGAATCGTTGTTACTCATCTCAACTACTCGTACTTGCGGCGGCAGCAGATGGCGCGCATTGCGGAACTGTTGTGCTGAAACGCACATGGTCACGTTTTCAAAGCGAGATATGACACTGGCGACTTCGGCAAATGCTTTTTGTGCTGGTTTGGCGCCCAGCCGCCAGTTATCTGGGCGTTCAGGCCAGATCATCCAGCAACCATCATGTGGCTCAAATTCGCCGGGCATGTAAAAACCGTCTTTTCTGGGGGTACTGGAAAGTAATGCGCTCATTGGCTTGCTCTTTGCTGTTTGTGTGAGAGGGGATAGCTGTGCGGGTGTGTTATCTCCAGCCGCACAGCGGGAGTGCAATTCATGAAGGAAAATTTTCCTCAAAATAGCTTTCGATGCGGCCCTTGTGATAAGCTTGCAGTTCTTTGGAGGGTCGTTTGAGCCGTGGATAGACAAAATAGACCAGCAAGCCTTTCTCAGTATGCAAACGGTTCTCTGCTTGGTCGAAGATAATAGAGCGGTCACAGTCCATGACTTCGTCGGTTACTTCTACACCTCGGGAAGCGGGAAGACAGTGCATAAATTTGCAATGAGAGGGCGCTTTTTTGAAAAGGTCCATGTTTACCTGATATTTTGGCATGAAGGCTTTGCTGCGCTCGGGGATTTCAGCTTCCTGCCCTACCCACCACCAGAGGTCTGTGTAGATAAAATCGGCTTTGCTGACAGCGTCAACAGGGTCTTCAGTAACTCGAAACGACCCGCCAGATTTTTTGCAGTTCTCTTCCACGATTTTTACCCATGCTTCAGGTGGTTGATAGCGTTTTGGCCCTCCAAAAGTGAAGTGCATTCCCAGTTGGGTGCAGATCATCATGAGAGAGCTTGCCAGGTTGGTTGCATCGCCAATGAAAGTTACGTTGAACTCCTCAAGCTTCTTTCCCAAAGGAGCATGTTCGAGCATGGTCACTACATCGCAGACGACCTGTGTGGGATGGTTGTAGTCGGTCAGTCCATTAATCACTGGCACAGTGGCGGTGCGCGCCAGTTCGACCACCGTGCTATGCTTGAGTGTACGTGCCATGATGACATCCACGTAGCGTGAAATTACTTTTGATGTATCGTAAAGCGATTCGCGCGCCCCCAGATGAATTTCACCTGGTTTGAGATACAAGGCATGACCACCCAGTTCCGTCATGGCAACCTCAAAAGAGATGCGTGTACGGGTTGATGGCTCTTCAAATAGCATCGCTAATGAGGCGCCTTCAAGCAGTTTGGGGGTGCAGCTTTGCTTATCCGCCTCTTTGATGATGCGAATCAGTTGGATGATTTTGAGCAGTTCGTCTTTTGAAAAATCTTGTGTGTCGATGAAGTGAGTTAATTGTGACATGTATTCCTCCAAAAATTAAAAGTCATAAATGTTAAGAGATGTGGAAGTCTTCTTTTTTAGGCAGCCAGTCATCAAGGTTTTTCAGGATGCGTGGCACAAGAGCGTACCCCTTGACCTTCAGATTGTTGATGGAAGGCAGGGTATACGCAAGGAACTGCCGGAATTCCTCATTGTTTTTGAAACGGGCTTCAATGGAGATTTCGCCAGTTCCTTGACCGTAAGCCAGGTAAGAAACATTTTGCATTGAAAGCAGCCGGGCGATAATTTCCTGCTCCCACTTGGGGTCTACTTCAAGAAAGATGTCGGTAGCGGTGACGTAGTCGAAGGCGTCAGGTTCAACAATAACGGTCGGACGGATGGCTTTTGTATCGATCAGACGCTGGATCCTTTTTCTCACAGTGCGTTCATTTGCGCCGACTTTTCGGGCAATGTCGGCAGCCGGCATGCGGGCGTCTGCGTGCAATGCGAGGATGATTTGATAGTCCAGATCGTCATACGTTTTGCTTTTTAATCGTCTCATGGCTATTCTCTATCCTTGAGATAGGTTATTGTGCTTCGATGCCTTTAGCTGTGTACGTAAAAACCCCGGGGACGCCTGTAAGAAAGGAAGCGTTTGCAATACCTTAATTTTTTTGCGATATTTGTTGATTCCGAGACAAAAAGCGAATTTTTCGCAATCTCGCAGCGCCACAGCGGATGAAGTGAAATGTAAAACGAACAAGGAAAAAGACAGGGAAAATATGGAGTAATTTGCGTTTCGGGTAAATTTTTATTCCGAAAAAGAAAGGACTATGGAGATGGAAGGTTATGAGTGTTGATAGTATGCATAAAACGGTATTTTTTTTGTTCCGTTTATGGCATCATTTTATGGCGAATCAGATCAAAAAGAAAGTGACAAATGTCATGTTTGTCATTCAAATTACCTAATAAACGAGAGGTCAAGGTTGGGGAAAATGCTGCTGATGTGTTTTCTAAAGAAAATTTTGATGTTAAACCGCTGTTCCGTGGCGAAGATGAGGACGTGGCGATAATGGAACAGGCGGCAAGGCTTATCGCCAATGCAAGGAAAATGGACAGTGGGAGAACAGCGAGCCGCTGCAGCACGGTTATCTCGTTGAACCAATCAGTAAAAGGGGATAAAGGGGTCTTGATATTTGAACATGATCCATGTCGAAAGCAGTTGCAGTGCGACAATCAGATAAATTCCGAGCATGGTGTTTTTCCCAAAGAGCGAACGGGATTCAACGGCGCTGAACAGGGTGATTGGAGGGAGCAGGAAGATCCATAATCTGGCAACTTCGCCACGTGTTTGCCCAAAGATGTTAAGCAGTACAAAAGCAAACATAAAAGCCATGCAAAAGGCATCCAGCGATTCCCCTTTGCCTTTGACAAGGGCGAATACAGATTGAGCGCAACGTGACAAGAAAAGTAAAATGATCGGGATGCCTGCCCAATGGATAAACTCTCCGTTGTTCAGAAGTATGGCATCCAGGATTTGCTGGTAGCCTGTCTCAAAATCCTTAAGGTATTTGTGGCTGGCAATGGAATGCTGGTAGCGGAGCAACGGATCGTAATTTAACAGAAAATAGAATAGAAGTGTGGTTACAAGAAATCCAGTGATCAAGCCTAAAGCGGTCTTTATGTGGTGGGTTGGGTTATGACGGATGTTTTGCAAGAAATCAATGCCATACCAGATGGAAATGACGGCAGGGGTGAAAATCATGGAAAACGAGAAAAACAGCGCCAGATAGATGGCAATGCCAGTCATGAATGCCCAGTGAAAAGCATGTGTCTCGAGAGTGCGGAAAAATAGAAGCAACGTGCTCATCAATAGAAGCGGGTGAAGGAATTGATCCAGCTCCAGGTAAAACAGGATTACAGGCGGCAGGACAATATAGATTGCAGATGGAAGAAAAGCATTGCTTCTATCCCATATTTTTTTGCTTAGCTGACTCAAAGGAATCAACGTCAGCAAAGAGAGGGCAGGAAATATGTATGCCATGAAGACAGTCAGATGATAAAATCTGTCCTGCGGGGTATTTTCTGCCTGTATCAAGTTGGTGAGCTTCGCGGCTAGGATATACAGAGAAATGACGCCAGGTGGCTTGGTGGAAAGAAATATATTGTTGGCGTAACGTGATTCGTACTTTCTGATAGAGTCTAACAGCGGCGGCATTTCAGACGCAATGATGGCGTAGTCCTTGTGCCCTGAGTTCACATAGCGGGTGCGAATGGACTCAAAACTTGCACCTTCCATGAAGGCAAAGCTTAGCTGGATAAAATATCCTATACAGATAAGGGCGAGCAGTTTGTGAATGTCTCTGGTTTGCGCTCTTGCAACGAACCACGCACAGATTAATGCGGCGACAAGAGCGGGCAGAAAAACAAGGTCTCTTTGCCCAATAGCTTTATGGGTGAATTCCCATGGCCAATAACGGTTCGCGGCAAAAAATTGCATTCTGAAGAAAACAATTGCCCAGTTGAAAACGGTCAGTACCAACATCAGCATGAGCAGGGATATTTTTGCGATGACAGCCCATTGAACGAAATGTTTTTGCCGATATATTTGCGGGCAACTCAGCAGAACAAGGAAGATCCATTGCAGGCACACAAGCATAGCCCAGATGTAGAGAGAGTGGATGCGCTCAAATGCATTGGGTAACATGCCCAGATCTTTTGCGGCGGGGGAGTTAAAGAGGATCAATATAAAAATGCTGGTAACAAGAAAAACTGCAGGAGCTGTTATCGAAACCAGCAGATGATTTTCTTTTTGCAACGCGTTGTGAATCTGCGAGAGGTGGTTTCGATACCAGAAGGGAGCGAGTATCGAGCGGAGGGCGAGGTATAGAAGGATAAAGACGATAACTAACGCCAGCGTCCCAAGCAATAAACGCGAAAAAGAGAGGCCTAGAAAGGTAGCGTTCTTTTCCATAGAGGGTTTCCAGAAAAGAAGGACGATAGCTGCGATTCCTTCCAGCGCCGAGAGAAGCAGGAACAGTGTGTAATAGATAGGTTGTATCATGGTATGATGTGGGATTATAACTGATTGGGGCAACAACTTGTGAATAGGATGTGGCAGATGGCAAAGATCAATTTACTACAAGAAGGTATTTGGACGTGTGAGGTCTGGTTAGATGGTTATGATATGGACGTACGGGGGGTGGTTATTTTGGGCGAGGAGAGGGCGGTTGTATGGGATACCTTGACCCATCCTCGAGATATGGAAGCGGTTGTACCTCTGCTAAAAGGGAAAGACATTTGGGTTGTCTATAGCCACGCGGATTGGGATCATATTTGGGGCACATGTGGCTTGCCAGCAGCCGAGATTGTCAGCCACATATCGGCAGGCGATCGTTTTCAGAAGGAAGTTCACCAGACATTAAGACAAATGCGTGTGGAACGCCCTGGCGTATGGGACACAGTAAGCATTGTGTGTCCTACAGTCTTGTTCGATGATTATATGTGTATTAACCTTGGCAGCATATCGCTCGAGCTATATGCGCTGCCAGGACATACTATAGATAGTATTGTAGGCTTTATCCCAGAAAAGGGGGTTTTGCTGGGGGGCGATGCAATTGAGGATCCGTTTCCTGTTTTGGGGAGAAGTGAGTGTCTGAAAACTTGGATTGATGGATTGCGTTACTGGAGCGAACATTTAGGAGTACGAATTGTCATACCTGCTCATGGTGCCATTGGGACACGCGATCTGATTGAACGCAACAGAGTATACCTGACAGGGTTAACAGATGGCAGCAGTTCCCTCCCAGAAAACGTAGGCGAGTTTTATCGTCAATCGCATTTTTCTAACCTGGAGCTTGCCAAAAAAGCGTCTGGCTAGCTGCGTTTGGCAAAATTTAGTCCTTTTCTGGGGATCTGATAAATGGCGGGGAAATGAAAGGCACTGCCCAGAAGCCCGAGCCAGGTTGACGCGATCTGATCAGCACATTGTATTCAGTGGAATCTGTGGTTTCGTAGTAGGGGTTGTTGAGCTGAAGAATCTCGACCCACGTTTGCCCAGGTTTTAGGGGGAACGGTTTGCCATCATAGGTGATGAAGCGGATTGGGCGCAGTTTGCCGGTTTGTTTTTCGATTTCTTCGCTGCGGGTTGTCCAGTAGATTTCGTACATTTGCCCATCACGGAATAGCAGGGCGGGATAGCGATAAATGTATTTGAGCTCAATATCAAAGAGTGTTTCGTCGTAGCGGTAATAGTTTGTGTACAAGATGATCAGGTTTTCGATGGTAAGCGGTTCGTTGTTCAAGCCATCGTAGAAGAGTTCAAGAGGTGTCCCTGTACCTTTATCTTGGTAACGCAGATATGCCTGGCGCAGAGAATCGTACTGCCAGAAGATTTGGTCGCCGGAATGGAAAGCGACCCAAACCTTGTGTGCTGGCTTGCCGTTGGCTGGTGGTATCGGTTCAAAGCGCTGCCCTGTCAGTATTGGATCGCCAAGACGTTTGCGTGTGTCGAGGGCAATTTGTTTTAACTCTTGTACTGACAGGCGTGCCCCGTTGATATTTTCCAGATTGGGGTTAGACACGATGGTGTATTCGTCCAGAAAAGGCAGAACGCGTGAAGACGCGCTGGCAATGACCATAAAACCGTTAAAGAACCTGCGCAGTGTCTCGTAAGGCAAACGCCCAGAACGAACAGGCCCCAGTTCAGAGTGGGGCGCATCAGGGGAAACTTGCTCAGGCGGATAATCTCCGTAGAAAACAGCAAGAAAGCGGCTGGCCCCCTCGCCGATGTACATTTCGTATATAAAAGTAGCGTAAGAAAGCCCGAGCTGGGGACGGGCGGTGACAGGGAAGTTTGTTATAGAGACCAGTGCAGGAGCATATATTTTCAGATTTTGTGGGTTGGCTACTGGTAACCCTGTAAGCGGGTTGATATTCTCCTCAAAATTGTAAGGTCCGCAGGGCATGGGAGTTGGGGTGAGCGTGGGCGTTGTTGTGGGCGTTGCGCTCGGGGATACTGTACTTGTGGGAGCATATTTTGTGGACGTGCTCGTTTGCTGAGGTAAGGACAGTAGTGTTGCCGTATTAATTAAAGGTTGTGGTGATTGGGGAGCGCAGCTTGCCAAAAACACCAGGGCGCAAATAGAGGATATAAGAAGAAACCATTTGACAAAGCGGCAATTAGATGTCCGTGCAAAGATGGGCATTATGGTTTCCTGTAGTCGTGCGCTGGTTTTCTTGTAAGCCATGTGGCAGCCAGCAGGGCAAGCACCCCAAAACCATCGAAGATAATAAAGCGGAGGGCTGTATTTGCAAGAACCAGATGTTGTTCGGGAAGACTGACGAAGAGACTTGTTTCGCCAACAAGACCAATACATTGCATAATGTTGGAAGCGTATAGGCATGAACGATATTGTAGTGGGTTGATGATCGCAAACAAATAAGGCACGTTCCACATGAGAAACAAGATGCCCAAAGCCTGAACCATGATTTCACCGGGGATACCTTGAAGTTCGAATGCAGATACATACCCTGAAGGGAAGCAGATAAATGACACAGCGCACTGGACATTGAAACAGAAAACTGTGCCGATCAGAACACGTGCTATCCAGGTGGTGTAGCGCGTATGGATGTTTCCTTTTTCAATTTTTGCCAAAGACCCAGTCGTCAATTGGACGTTGCCAATTGACCAGTTCCTCTGGTTTGAACCAGATTGCGATCTCAGACAGGGCGGTTTCTGGCGAATCGGATGCATGTGTTAGATTGCGCCCGACTTCCAGAGCAAAATCATGACGTATGGAGCCAGGAGCAGCTTCTACCGGCCGGGTTGCGCCCATAGTCTGCCGCACAGCAGCGATAGCGTTTTCTCCCTCCCAAACCATTGCCATCACCGGCGCGGAGGTAATATATCGGATTAAGCCATCGTAAAAAGATTTACCTTTATGCACGGCATAGTGGACTTCTGCCAAATCTTTGGGGACAGATAGAAATTTAGCAGCTACTAGCTTCAGACCGCGTCGTTCCAGGCGGGCAATGATTTCTCCGATTAAGCCGCGTTGCACACCATCTGGTTTTACCAGCACCAATGTTCTTTCCATGTATTTCTCCATGACAGTTGGAATCTAACGAAATAGCTCTTCGGCCTTTGTGTAGGCATCCAGTGCTTCTTGAATATGATTTGCTTTAAAATGGGCATCGCCATAGGTTTCCCAAAGATCAATATCCACAGGATGCCTATACAATGCCTCCTGAATATCTTTGATGACATCTTCTAGAAATTGACCTGTCTCAACTAACATACTGTAATGCTCCAATGCTGTTGGTAAATCATTTTGTTTCATTGAAGCACGAGCCTGCTCAAGAATATTTAGCAAATCTGCCGTTATCTCCTCTAATTGGGGTTTTACGATAGAAGGCTCTTGTGTGCCTTGCGCCACTGCTTGTTCTTCTGTTGGTTGAGGGAAGGGAGATAAAGGAGAGGGTTCGGACTCAATGGGTACAGCAGATATGGTTTCTGGAGGGGAGATAAGCGCTTCTGTCACCGGGAGAGATGTGGGAGTTTCTAAATTTGTGATCTGAGACAGCAGTGTCTTATCCTCACGTGCTGTATCGGTTTCCTCGGGCTGTCGTAAGGTTTCTGTGTTTTGTACCCAGTCAGGGAGTTCTTTGTCAACTTCTATTTCCTTTTGCTCTTCGATGGTGCCTTCTCTAGAGAGCACTTCTTCCTCCGAGACTTCATTTTCCAGTTCCTGTAACCACTTTGGCATTTCTTCTTCCATCGCTTGAGATGTTTTTCCTACTTCTTCGCCTTTTTCGATGACATCTAGTTGTGTCATCCAGTCAGGTAGCTCTGTTTGAAGTGGTACTGGCATCTCCTGCAAGTCTGCCTCGGCTGGTTCTTCTATGGGTTGAGCAGCTTCCTCAGGTTGGAGCGCAGCTAGCCAATCGGGCGTTTCGCCTGTCTCGGCGGGTTCTGAGGCGGGCAGGGCGGGTTCTTCTGTCTGAAGGGAAGCCAGCCAATCGGGCGTTTCGCCTGTCTCGGCGGGTTCGGCGGCGGGCAGAGCGGGTTCTTCTGTCTGAAGGGAAGCCAGCCAATCGGGTGTCTCGCCCGTCTCGGCGGGTTCTGAGGCGGGCAGGGCGGGTTCTTCTGTCTGAAGGGAAGCCAGCCATTCGGGC
>JABLWW010000020.1 GCA_013178295.1 Anaerolineae bacterium
ATCACCCCCACACGCCTGCCCTCGCGCACACCAGCCGCAAGCGAGACACCGGTAGAGCCGCTGCAGGAAGCGCAATATCTCTATGATGGTGACAATAACCTGGTCAAGTCGGTGGTGAACGGCAAGATAACCTACTACCCAGGCAGACACTACCAGCAGAACGATGATACAATAAACAAGTATTACACGCTAGGGAGGCAGTTTGTGGCGGTGCGCACCATCCAAGATGAGACGGACACCCTGCACTGGGTGCTGGATGACCACCTGGGTTCGACCAGCGTCACAGCCAACGAGGATGGCGCGTGGAATTCGGAAATTAAATACACAGCCTATGGCGAGGTGCGCTGGAAGAGCGGACTGACGCCAACCAGCTACCGCTACACCGCACAGCTCGAGCAGCCTTACATTAAGTTATACTGGTACGTGTCCAGGTGGTATGATCCGGAGTTGGGAAGGTTTACTCAGCCTGATAGTATTGTACCAGAACCAGCAAATATTATCACCTGGGATAGACTTGCCTACGCACGGAATAATCCCATTCGGTATAACGATCCTTCGGGTCATGATGTTGGATGTGTGGGCTACGACGCGAGCCGTTGTGAGAACACCTACGATAAACTAGAAAAACAACTTAAGAAAAGAAATTACAATGTAACGCCAGTGGTTGAGTACATCTATGGGGAAATGATGAGAAATTCAAGGAGTGATTTGGTAAAGGAACTACGGGAAAGCAATCTGAGTAAAAACATACCGAACAGAATCAGTGCATTGGAAAAATGGGCAAATATGGTGTGGCCAAAACATGCTTGGGATCATAAACCAATCATCCAACAAATGGAGAGGTCTGCCGGGCGTAGTGAGGAATATCAGCATGCGGGTACAAGAAAATACCACTTTGATACTTGGTCTAACGTCCATTACGGTTACGTGGGAAGCAGTGCTGGTTTTAGTAGAGAAATATTGTTGGATGGTGCAGGCGCTGTACAGTTGTTAGTGGACTTGTCGAAAGGAAAGAACATACAAACTGATCCTGATGTAAAAGGATTCAGAGCATATGATCAACGGCAAGATAGGGAAGCTATCCAAATCGGGATTGAACTATGGCATCAATATGGAGACGATTTGCAACCGGAGGATATTATCTGGTCCATCGAACACTCATCTGGGTTGGAAATTGCAAAATGAGCAAAAAAATAAAAAGTAGATGGCTGATAGTTCTGTTCCCTTTCACATTATGTTTACTATGTATTGGTTTCGATCTGTTACTCTTTAAATCTAAAGTTGGCAGTCATCCAATCAACCATATTGATAGTCTTTTGTTAACCGTAAGCGACTTTCCTCCTCAATGGACAATATACTATGATGCCCGACCAATCACAGGAGACTTTGATTGGGGAGAAGAGAACATACGGATTGGATTTGTGTTGGGATCAGGGTTTGGATATTCTCGACAATATGTTTATAGGTTTTCCAATGTTTTAGAGGCGAGGTATGCCTATTTTTTCCTAAGAAAAGATTTACCCGTCATAACAAAAGAAAGTCCTATCAATTTCCTGACTTATAAAAGTGCTCTAGCAAATGAATGGTATATGAGATGTACCAGGGCATCAACTGGAGGTGTAGCCTGCGATGTGTTGGGGCGCTACGAGGATTATATCGTTTATTTTTCAATTGCAACAAAGGAGAAAAACCAACTTGCCCCGGAACAACTCGAAAGACTGCTCCGTTCTATAGATGATCGAATGGCAGCCCATTTATCCAAGAAATGACTTTGGGATATCCTCAACTTTCTCTGCTTCCCTCCCCGCGCGCCCTGTCAATGGTGGCGGTGGTGTGTCAAGAGTTGTGTACTTTTTGTAAGCCGCTGGTATCCCTGGTGGGGATGGATATTCGTCTCAACTTGAGACTGCGGATGACCGCATAGAACATTTAGAGCCGCTGCAGGAAGCGCAATATCTCTATGATGGTGACAATAACCTGCTTCAAGATTACATGGAGGTGCAGAAAATTTCTTTCATGCAGTTGGAGATTTAGAATTTAGAAACACCCTAAAGGGCGGCGGGGTCGCACCCCCATGGTCAAACGTAGTCAACCTTAGTGATACCTTATTGAACCAGGTAGAGTTTGTTGAAGGGATTTTTGATATCGTTCATGAAATTGGGCATGGGTTTGATTTCAATGGGGAGATTAATAAGTCTGATACCTTTACAAAGTTTTTGTCTCCTGACTCCAATTGCATTGCGGCAAGGTTAGGCTGTTTGAATCCCCTAGGAGATAAGTATTCTAGAAATGTCAACAGGTGGTATTCTCTGGGAAATATGCTCTTAGCACATGCGCCGATGGGAAATTTTGGGTATAGCCCCCTGCCAGGCTCAACAACAAGCTATGGAATGACTAGCTCAATTGAGGACTTTGCCGAGACGTATGCAATAGTAACCATTCAATCGGCTGGACTTACCCAAAACCTTGATGTCAGCAAAGAACGCAAAATCATCCTCCAAACCTGGATTGACCTTGCAAAAACCAATTAGTAAACTTGGCGGTATTCTCTCATGAACGAAAAACTATTTAAACTATTTACATGTGGCAAAAAGATTGTCATGCTCGGTATATGCTCAATATTCGTTGCAGCTTTAATCCTTGGCTGTAGTCAATCGGAACCGCACTTAAATTGGATCGACAAATGGCTCAAAGAACCAATTTGTCAGCCGCCATGTTGGGAACATATAACACCCGGTGTTACAACAGACAATGAGATAAGCCAAATACTCAAAAATTCCGTAGATGTCCTTGAAGTCAAGGGGGCTGAGATTAACAATGGTAAGTTGTGCATTTCATGGAATATGATTGGCTGCCAAGATGGTGCAACTGCTGGGGTAGCGTGCACTAGACCAAATTGGATTGACAATCAAGAGATTGCCACGATAAAAATAAATCTTGCATGCGGTGGTGCAAGTGTCTTACTAGAAGATATCATTAATTCTTATGGTCAACCTGATTACTTGTGGCCAGAATTCAGTGAAATAAGAGGGTGTTCAGCAAAAATTTTATACCTGAAACAAGGGATGGTACTAACAGCTTTTGGTAAGAGTCGCGGAGAAAAAATGAAAATAACAAAGTATTGGAAAATCCCTGAGATGACACTATTCAACGCGGGTAGCGATCTTCAGACTACACTAGATAGTCTCTATTGGTTAGGAATATCAGGAATATCAAATGCAAAAAATGTATCCTATTGGAAGGGATATGGTGAATATTTGTGTAAGTGACGAGACGGACACCCTGCACTGGGTGCTGGATGACCACCTGGGTTCGACCAGTGTCACAGCCAGCGAGGATGGCGCGTGGAACGCGGAGATCACGTACCGCTAGCCTTGCTAACATTTTATGTGAACTAACGCGGTGTGCTGGTGAGGTTTGCCTTATTGATGTAAAATCAAGGTAAGTTGTGTACGCCTAACAAATGATGGAGTAAGTTATGACACTTGATGAGAAAATTTACCAATACGCCTGCAAACTTCCCCTCTCATTCCAGGAGGAGTTGTTCGACTTTATTCAGTACTTGCTTACAAAGGCTGAACAACAGGAAAAGCAGGACTGGGCTTTTTTATCATTGTCATCAGCAATGCGAGACATGGAAGATGAACCTGCTTTGTATAGCACTTCAGACATAAAGGTAGCCTTTACATGAAAAAAGCGGGGCAGGTTGTTCTGTTTCAGTTTCCGCAAACTGACCTCGAGAAAGGTAAATTGCGCCCTGCCCTTTTGTTGGGAAAACTTCCGGGGGAATATGATGATTGGCTGATTTGCATCTTGCTGGACATCCTGCAAAAGCTGTAAACCTCAGGCTGTGCTTCCCCGCACCGCTTATCCCGTCTCAACTTCCTGCGGCCCCACAAACCAGCGCTTGCCCTCTCTCGTCCTGACCATTCTACGCCTCTAGCAGCACAACCCTGACCAGCCAGTACCCGAACGCACCCAAGAGCAAACCAGGCAAGGCAGGCATATAGCCTGGCAACTTGCGATAGCTCCACCACCGCCGCCAGAGTTCCAGCCCCAACATTGCTGCCACCTGCGCCTGCCAGGGCAGAACACAAGCCAGTCCTGCAATGGCGTACACATCCGCTTCGCCAGCAATCCCCTGCCGCATACTGAAGCCAAGCCAACAGACCATCCAGGCCGCGGGGTGAAACAGCAGCAGCCACAGCCAGAGAGTAGATAACCTGAGCTGCGCCCAGAGCAACGCAAGCAGTACTGTCACCGCCCGCAGCGGGTCTTCCACCAGCCCAACCAGAAAACAGCTTACAAAGAAAAAGAAAATTCCAGGTGCGGTTCCCTTGCGAATATCATGCAAACTGAAAAAGAACAGCGAGGTAAAGAGCGGTATTTCAACGCTCATTTCTGTTCCCCGTATAAATCGTGCAAGATACTGGTTGCCTGCGGCTTTGCCAACAGCGCCGCTTGACGGATGGGGTCTTCCGCCTGCTCGATAGTATCCCGGTTGTCCACATACGCCCGCATCATCCAGCCGATTTCTTCCGGGTGATAACTGGAGACGATCTCCAAGCTCAAGCCCGGGTGGCGCTGCTGCAACTGATTGCTCAAAAAGCCGTATGCCTCGCGAAACTGCGGCGTATCCGGGTTACCGCCAAAGCCGTTAGCAACGCGCGTTTGCGAGGATGCATTGGCTGCAAAATCTCCTGAAAGAGACTGTCCAACGCCGTAGTCTGCCATTCGAGACAAGCGGTCTTCGAGCAGCGCCCGCTGCGCAGCTATTTGATGGGTCTGCGCCTGCGAGCGGAACAACTGCGCCGCAGAATTGAACCCGAATACACCTGCTGTGCCGGACTTTTGCACAAGGCTCTGGGCTGTCGTCAAATGCCCGATCGCCGCAGCCTCTCCGCTGCCAGGCAACGGCGCAGCAGATAGTCCGCTGCTGGCTGTAGAAACAGACGTCCCGCTTGTTACGGCAGAAGCGCTGCCTGCTGCCGTGCTTGTCCCGCTCACGGCTGCGCCTGCTGCCGCACCCGCACCGCCGGTTGCGGCGCCCAGTGCTACAATGCCAGCAATGCTTTTGACCGCCCCGACCGTTTTTCCTACGGTATCGGTCACCGTTCCCAGCGTCACCTTACCCAGCGCGCCTGCCAGCGAGAGCAAAGCGCCGACCGCCCCCCACAGCCAGATGATCCGTACCACCGGGGCAAGCAGTCCGCCCTGAAAGAACAGCGATGCCATCAGCCCTGCTTTGAAAATCCCCCCAGCAATCAGTGGGACGAGCGAGACGAGCAATACGGCTTTGAGCCATAGCGAACGCGTCCAGCGCATCTGCGGCAGCACGCCGACCACCGCCATTGGTGCGGCAAGTGCAGCAAGGATATACAGCGCGGCGCTGGATGCGGCAAATGCCATCACCATCCCTGCTACCGCCAGCACTGCGCCAAGCCCAAGCCCGATAGCAATCAGCGGACCCAGCAGTGTTGCCTTGCCGACAGAGGCAAGTATCTCGGTTGGCGAAAGCGTGCTGACGAACTGCCGCGCCAGGCTGGTCGTTTCGCCGACCACCATCCCTGCCGCCCAAAATCCGATGCGGACGAACAAATCCAGCAGCGGACCGCTGGCGAGCGCCAGCGCCCCGGCGGTCAGCCAGTCTCCAGCGACCTCCAGAACGCCCTCCTGTTTTCCCGTCAGATTCTGCCAGTGGTGCAGCGCCAGGCGCAGCAAGAACAGCGCAGGGGCTAACGCCGCCGCAACCGGAAGAGCAGAACGGGCAATCTGCGCATACTGTCCTTGTGAAGGCGGGCTGATCACATTGGCGAACAAGCTTGCCCAGCGGTTGATCTCCGATGTCAGCACGCGGCTTTCGCGTTCGGCAGCTTTGTAGAAGACGTTGCTCAACGCCTCGGAGATCGTAGAAACGGGAAACAACAACTTGTGGATAATGATTTGGGTGATCGTTCCGCCGCCGCTTCTTCCGCTGCCGCTGTCGTTGTTTCCGGGGGGATTTCCAGGAGGGGGATCGTCTGGGCGCTCCAAGTCGCCGCCGCTTTCGGGTGCGGGGGTAGTGATGGGTTCAGGAGGTATCTGCGTTTGCGCACGAGCCGGGATGACAAACAACGCAAGCAAAGCAAGGACTGACAATACTAATACGTAAAACTTCTTCTTTGGCATTCTACCTACCTCCCAAAAACTAAAGGTGAAAGCTGGTTAAGGCTCATCCCAGTCCAGCACAGCGAGCGGTAGCCGCACAACCGGCATTTTTCGCCGCCTTGCAGGACGCCGAGCGGCGGGGCATGTCCGTCCCTTGCCATCATGTAAAGGTTCTTGACCGTCTCGGTAAGCTGCTCGACTGTGAGACGGGTATCTGGTGGACTGGTTCTCCCGCTGGCGTACTCGCATGCGAAAATATCGGGCTGGCGGGGGAATGGCTGGTCGCCGTCCGGTCCAGCAAGCAGCGTCAGCCCAAAGCGCAGTTCGTCCTGCTCGTACAGGTTCAAGACGAACAGCCCAATGACCAGACGGATGGAATAATTCTGCTTACGCGTCCACATCCAGGCGGGAAAATACACGGGCTTTTTGGAACCCGGCAGCGTAAAGGCGAGCGTCATCAAGGAGAAATGCAGAGAGGTGTTCTCACCCTCTGCTTCCAATTTTGCACCCCGTTCCCAATCCTGGATCAGAAACGCCCATGCACGGACGTACTCAGTCAGGTTGCGCCACTCGCCGCCAAAGTGTTCCTGAAGTGCGCGGCTGCACAAGCTGCGTTTGACCGGGTCAAGGGTAACGCCGGGGAACGTAGGCAGGGTTTCAGGCGCGTGCAGATACGGCAGTCTGGCGCGGTACTGTTCCACACTGGTAACATACGAGCGCATCTCATCGACAAGCGTTTCCATCCCGTACTCTATGAGGGTCTCCTTGAGCGTCTTCCCCTCGCTGCGGCGTGTGAGTGCGTGCCAAACCGGGTCGTATGCGGGGGTTGGTCTGGCGCCGTTCAGCCACCAGCGGGCGGCGGTCGGGCAGAACACATAAGCCAGCGCCGCCGTGATGGCGTGCGGCGGCTGGTTGCGGGGGTCTGCAAGCGCGAGAAACAGATCAGTGTACATACAGCCAGAGCGTAAACGGCAAAGCGCGCCATGCGGCGGGTGAAGTCGTTCCCGCTGCGGGCAGTCTTCTTGCTTTGCGCCAGAGGATTTGCAGGGCGCCGGTGGCGAGCAGGCTGAACGAAAACGCCAGCGGCAAACGGTCAGACAGTTCTGGGGGCGTCATCCAAACCAGCGCCATCCAGAGTTTGGCGTCCCCGCCGCCGATCCAGCGGAGACGCCATGCAAAAGAAAGGAGGATTGACACCAGCCAGACCTCGATCTGGCTGGGGAAGTTAGCTAAAACTGCGGCTGCCAGCAGCGGCAAAGTGATCCAGTTGGGCACTCGCCGTGTGCGCAGGTCGTACAGCGACAGAAAAACAACCAGAAGAACAAGGGCAGCAGTCCACATGGAAAGTTATCAATCTACCCACCCGATCTGTCCCTGTCCTTCGCGTACAGCCCAATAGATTTTGCCGCCCCAATTCCACGTTCGCCGCCACACCGGGTCAGTGACGCGGTTTGCGTCGTTCATACGGCGGATGTTCAACCCGGAGTAATTCCAGTAACCTTCAGGGCTGCCGTCGCCGTTCAAATCTGCCCTCAGACTGGAAGCAACCTGGACGGCTAGCGGGTGGATTGGCCCGCCGGTAACGTGATGTTCCCAGTATTCGTCCACCAGTTCTTCATGGCAATCGGAATGCCCGGACTCGTCCGGGCGAGTGCAAACCTCCTCCCAAACCTCCACCCACTCGTCGTATTGCAGTTCCCAGAACAGGACATAGGGTGCGCGGGCATTGCCGACATAAACCGGAATATCCGCCGGCAGTTCTTCCAGTCCGCTGATCGTCCCGGCGGTGGGGCCTCCGCCTGCGGCAGGATGCGAGCTTTTCTCCCATGTGAAGAAATACGGCGGAGAGGTATCGCTTACCAGCGGCAGCGGCGGGAGGAGGACGTTCGGCAGGGAGACAAAAGCATACGTGGGTGTAAACGGGCGCAGGATCAAACTGAAAACGACGTTCGACCAATCGCCGGGACTGGGGTCTGCGGGCGACCCGCCGCCTTTGGGCACGTAAGCCACGCTGTCCGATCCGCTGGCGCTGCCAGCGCAGGAAAAGCGTGCGGCGGTAGGCCAGCTCACCAGCGTTGCGGGGAACGGGCGCAGGTCAAGACACCAGCCGGGGAAATTCACGCTGGCGCTCAGCCTGAAGCCCCAGTTCCACGTTTCGCAGGCAAAGCCGGAACTGGAGCCGCTGAATTTTTTGCAGGGATGTCCAGGAATGCCGCCGATGTTACCCTGGATGCAATCCACCAGATACTCTGTGACGCCGCCCCCCAAATCTTGCCCCCCGGTAAGTCCCTCCCATGTTACTGCGTTTGTGTCGCAGTTTATCGTCCCGCCAAAACCGAGACATTTATTGTTCGTTCCGGGCACGCGCCGGTAAGCTTGCACGCTCTGGCTGGTGCCCGGCGGGCAGTAAAAGGAATCGGAGGAGGAGCCGGAAGAGCCAGCTTCCTCCCCGCCGATTTCGACATAATCGAAACTGTCAAATTGGTTATTGCACCCGCCGCCCGAACCACTGTCGTCAAAATCGTCCGAAAAACCGCCGTTATCATCCGCCAAAACTGCAACCGCCGAAAACAGCGCCAGCAGCAGCGCGAGCCACAGGGCAATCAAAGTTTTTCGTCTCGTCATAACGTTCTCCTGCGCTAATTACTTTTGTTTGTGTTCTTCCCAGTAAGCCTTGATAATACCTACGAGCTCATCCTTGTACTTCGGATCGGTGTATTGCTGCCAGTCATCCGGCAGATCCTTTGGGCGCAGCCCGTAGGCTTCCTCGACCCACTTTGGGCTCCAGAAACGTCCGCCAAAAATAAACAGCGTGCCTTCACGATTTTTCAGAGCCTGTTCCCAAGACGCGGGGGGTTGTGGTCGTTCAGAGTCCCGTCCAATGATCATCCAGTAGTGTTCCTGTCTGAGATAGCCAAAATAGTAAGTATTTTGATAAATTATCTCGTCGCTGTTCAATGTACTGAGCTTTCCCTCAACCTGAAACACCATTGGCGTTTTGGTTTCCAGTACATCTTCCCTGAGGATGCAGATGACGATGAACGTCTCGTTCCCGGTGGGCCAGCAGCCGTTCAAATAAAGTCCTGGCATATACGTCTCATCCTGCACGACAAACCAGGCGCGCATATCAGGGTAATTATTGGGACGAAGCAAATCAACCTTTTTCGTTCTCTCGCCGGAACCCATCGGGATGGTCATGTAATCCCAGCCGCGGTGTTCAGGGATCTCGGTAAAGCCGAGTGCGTCAGCCGCTTCCTGTTTTGTCCATCCCATATACCGCCACAGATTGAACCAGGCGATCGTGCGCGCCAGCGACCGCTCGATAACGCATTGCGGCTCGACGCGCCAGTAGTTGAGTTTTAGCCTGGCAACCGCCTGGACAAATTTCCACTGCGTCTGCGGGTCGGTTGGACACGGGTCAGGGGTTATGGTCGGTGTTGGAGGGATAGGGGTCGGGCTGGGTTCCACAGTGTTGGTTGCAGTAGCGGTCAAGGCGAGCTTGGTCGCCACGATCACGGGCGTCGGGTTGATCTCCGCCTGATACGCCCGCCGCTTGAAACCTGCATACACAAACAAGCCAATCAGCAAAACCAGGATAAGAATCGCAACTTTGACATACTGCCGCAGATGGCGGCGTCCAGAGACATCGGTATAGGTGTAATTGTCTTTCCAGTTCATGATTTCGAGCAGTCCTCCTTTCTTTGCCAGCAGTGTGTGGTAACTAGAACATGCGTCCTATAATGCGTATTATACGACACTACTGGTCATCGCGCAAGACCCCATAAGCCAAATATCCAATTGCCTGCACCTGGATTTCCCGTTGAAACAGAAACATTCCGGGCGAGCGGGTAACCGCCTCGACCATACAGCCTGGTCTGCCATCGAATGCACCGCAGCGGACGTTGGACAGGCTGGCATGTCTGGGACGCTGGGCATTGAAATAGCGGGCGGCGATTTCCTCTGCTCTGTCCTGCCGGTTTTCGATTTTCCCGTTTGGCAGCAGCTTGACCTCCATCGCACCGGCATGCGCCGCCAAATCCGCTGCCGCAACCGTCTCCATTGTTCGGGCGCTGGAAACCGCATAATCCAGTGCGGCGAGGGCGAGCAGCGCCATCGCCATCGTGAACAACGCAAATAAGGCGATTGCCTGCCCGCGTTCGCGGGGATGTATCTTTACCACTTTGTTTTCCATCGCTCGTTCCTGGACACGTATGTTTGCGCAGACTGCGGCGAACTCAAACCGAAGAAATTGAACAGAATTGGCGCTTGGTAGGTCACGCGGCAAAGTCCTGGCGCACCACGTCCAGATGGCGGCTGGACAGAAACGGCATAGCTTACCCCGATCGTTGCGCTCCAGTCGCCCTCCAGCGTTTGCATGGCGATCGTATGGGCGTTGCGGGCGGCGGTTGACGGGTCACGGGCTTGCGAAAGAAACTGGGCGCAGGCGTAAGATGCCGAAACCGCCATTGAGCGGGCGCGGTGGATGGGAATCCACGAAATCAGCATAAAGGTCATGATGACGGCAAACGGCGCGTAGATAGCGAATTCGGTCATCGCCTGACCGCGTTCACTGCGTTTGAATCTCATTCCCATCCTCCTGGCGGGGGCGGTCCTGGGTAGAAACGCCAAAGGCGGGAATAGGCGGTGGCGCGCTGATGTTCGATGAAGTCCACACTGAGCACACTCATGCGGGTTTCTTTGACGGAAATCCGCGAGCGCACCTGCCGATTTCCAGCGTCCCCCGCCTGGATACTGCCGCGCAGGTCGCTCCACACAACCTGCCGCAGCGCACTATCCACAGCAGGTTGTTTGTATGCGCCTGCCGCCGCGCTGCTGATGAAAACGCCATAGTCCGACACAGCCGCCCGAAACACATACACGCCTGCCAGAAACAGCCCAATGAGCAAAACCGCCATTGGGGGCAGGATCAGCGCCATTTCGGTCATCGCCTGCCCGCTTTCCAGTTTGCGCTTTTTCGGCGTGTACATTTACCCTCCGCCGAGTACGGCTACTGCGCGGTTCCACAGGGATTCGAGCTGCGGGCCAAACTGGCTGATGATGATCCCCGCAGCCGCTGCAAGCGCGCCGAGCAGGATAGCATATTCGGCAAAATCCTGCCCTTTCTGGTCTTTCAAGAAGCGTTTGATCTGTTGATACATGGTTCACCTCCGTAAAAAAATTTATGCAAACAAAAACGGCGCTACGACCGAGAACAGAAGTCCCAATACCGCCAGTACGCCGAACAGACCGCTGCGCTGACGCACCAGCGCGGCTCTAGCTTCGGTGGCGTCAATCATGTTGCGGTGCACGGCATCGGTAAGCGCCTGTACGCTGGTCAGCAGCGGGCGGTTGTACACAAAAAAGTCGTGAACGTCCCGCAGGAACAAATTGACCTCGACATCGCGCGGGTCAGGGATGTGAGCGCGGGTAACCTCGAACGCTTTTTCCAGATCTTCGATCTCCATGCGGGCGACGAGCAAGCCGAGCAGGTTGCAGAAAGGACCGCCTACGGATGCCGTGCGGCGCATGGCTTCCTGCACGCCCATACCGGATGCCAGCAGCGAGCCGAGCGTAGCCAGCCCGACCAGCATGTTGTTACGCATGAGTTCGGCGCGCTTTTTGGCTAACTGCTTGAGCTTTGTGTATGGCTTCCGCAGACCCTGAAAGATCATCAGCGCCGCCACAATGGGAACGGCAAAAATGTAGCCATACGCGTACATGATCCCTGCCCAGACTGCGCCGAGCGCCAGATAGATACCGAACGTGCGCACCGCAGCGGCGTAGAAATCCCCCGGCGTATCGTAGGGGTAGCCGGCGCGGCGCAGCAAACCCACGACATCGGCGTAACTCCTGGCATATTCAGGGTCAAAGCGATTCGGGAAGATTCCTACGAGGATCGCCTCCCATGTGGAACGCCGCTTGGGGGCGAAGCTGTCCCCTTCGCTGCTGCGCGCTCCCATCAGCCGGTGCGTGCGTCCGAACGGGCTGAAGACCGCCTGAAGCCCGCTCGTCAACTCGAAGACGAAAACAGCCAGGGCGATAGCTCCCAGTAGTGCAAAGAACGTCATGACGATTTTTCTCCTTCTGCTGCATACGATAGCACAAAATGCGCCGGGGTATCCTTCCCGCGTGCGGCGACGCCGAGAATGCGCGCCAGCGCCCTGCGCTGGGCGTTGGTGCGGCGGACGCCGTGCGGCGGACGCGGCTCGGCGTGGATGTACGCGCCGCTGCCGCTCTGCCAGGTCTTCCCGCCATACTCGGCAGGCCAGAGCGGATATTCCACCCGCGGCCAATCGCTGGGCAGCGTACCGCTGCGAGCAGCATTATGCCAGCGCAGCAGCGCCTCGAAGCGCGGACCCCACAACCCCCAAACCAGATCGATACGCATGTCTTCCTGGTCATGCCACTTCAGAGTGCGCGCGCACGCGTGGCACAACGGTACGGCGTTTTCGGGACGCAGGTAACGCCAGGCGGCTTCGGGGATGAGCGTATCGGGAGCGGAGAGTACCGGGCGCCACGATGCTTTTCCGCCGCAGCGCAGGCAGTGAGCGGGGAAGGACTTTTGCCACGGCACACCGGCGGCAGACGCGGCTACCAGCTCGTCCAGGTAGTTTTGCTCCGCTTTCAGGACGCCGTGCGCGACGCGCACCGCGCTATGCGGCAGCGCGTAAATCCCCGCCGCATCCAGCAGGAAACCTGCGGACTGAACGATCTCCCCGCGCTGGTACGGCGGCAGCCGCCTGAGGACGCGCTCATCCACGGGGTCTTGCGGCGTTTTCAGCCGGTCGTACACCCGCCGCAAATCCGCCACCGCCTGCACGGTCATCGCAAACAGCAGGCGGTCAACAGGATAGACAGCGTCCCACGTCCCCCGGCTTGGGGCATATTGACGGATAGCTGGCAGGGCTTCGCCCAGCACAGCCGCTGTGTTTGCCTGCGGATCGCACTCGATGATGTAGCGGCAAGATGGCAGGAGGACGAAGCGATGCGGCAAAACCACCTGATCAAAAACAACCCGTTTTTGCCCGTCCAGCGCTATCATCCGCAGCGGCGGGCAGAAGAAAGTGTGGAACAACCGTTTGGCGTCGAACGGATAAGCGAACACCAGCACGTCATCGCCGAGACTGTGGCGGAACATGGCGCCAATAGAACGCTGAAACACGCTGTACTGCAAGCGAATCAATTGTGCACCTCGAACATCCACAGGCGGTCTATCGGCAGCTTTTCACCGGCGAGCTTCTGCCATACCTGCTGGGCTTCCAGGTCGAAGAACGGACCGCTGTTGAGCACAGATAACTCTGTGCACGCAGCGCGGCGGGGTTTCTTGCCCAATATGGCGACTTGCGCCGAGCCGAGCCGTTTGCGTTGATTCAACGCCTTGATGAACCGCTGCGGCGGGATGGGCGTAAAAACCAGCGAACGCCCCTCTTCGGCGCGGGCAACAATGGCTGCCGTTCCATTTTCCCGCCACACTTCGGGTTCCTGGATACCCTGCGGACTTCCAAATACCCGTTGCGCGGTTTCTTCCAGCCAGGCGCGCGGGTCGAGGATTTGGATTTCCCGCGCGGCTGCTGCCCGTCTCATCCGCAAGTCTTCCATTGTCCAGGCTTCGATCTGCTTGCGGATATTCTCCAGCGCCTTACGCTGGCGTTCGTTGCCGGTGGAGACGATCGCGCCAAGCGCCAGGATGCAGATGACAATAACAATTCCCAATACGTAATCCATTTTTATTGTTCCTTTCTGTGTTTAGAGATAAGCTGAGCGAGCTTGTTTAGCTCTTGTGGTCTGCGGTCTATCAGTGCGTTGGCAGCGAAGACGTAAAACAAACCGCCAGTGACGAGCAGGGCAAATGGCAGAACGGAGGGCTGCTTCTGCGGAGGCGGTTCTGCTGGTATATGCATTGCTATCACCGTTGGCAAAATGGTGGCGATCAAGGCGTTTTTGTCAGGCGCTTCGACCGCGTATACCTGCGCCACAGGTTCGGGTTCGGGCGGCAGAGGCGTTGGCAGAGGCGTTGGCAGAGGCGTTGGCAGGGGCGTTGGCGTTGGCGCGGGGCGAAAGACAGGCAGAAGCTGCTCGATCGCTTCCTCGACTGGCGCCAGCGGTATAAGAGGACGCTGCCGCTCCATCTGCTCCGTCCGCACCGTCAGCCCGCCGGCGTTGTCCGCCGCCCGCAGGCGGATGACACGATTGCCATACTCGTCATTTAGCGCCAGGTCAAATTGGAAATTGCCCGCCGCGTCCAGCGACACAGTATCCCACGCGCCGCCGTCCTCTGTCTGCGCCTCGAGCCGCTGCACGCCGGACAGCGCATCCGTAACCGTCCCTGACATGTGAATACCCGTCTCGTCCCATGCGATGTCTGTAAACGTGATGTCGGGCGGCGTGGTGTCCACCTGGATCGTCTCGCTGGCAGATGCCGTTTTGCCGAACAGATCGCTTGCCTCCGCCGTGATGGTGTGCGTCCCGTCCGTCAGCGTCAGCGACAACGGTGTGTTGTAGGTGTTGCCGCTCACCGCAAGCGGCTGCGCACTGCCGCCGTCCACAGCGTAGCTGGCGGATTGCAAACCGATACCCATGTCTTCGATCGCCAATTCAACGGACGCAGGGACGGACTTATACCAGCCATTTTCGCCGTTTGGCTGCGCCGAGAGAGCAACCGCAGGCGGCTGCGTATCCACGTTGACCGTGATCGTCTGCTCCGTCCACCAGCCCGCCATATCCTCCGCATACACCCGCAGAGTGTGTGCCCCATCCGTCATGTCCACATTGACCGTGTCGTTGTATGACGTACCAGACGCCGGCAACGGTACAGGCGTCCCGCCGTCCAGGCTGTACGTTACCGCAGCTAGACCAGAGACGCCGTCTGTTGCCTCAACAGTAATCGGCACGCTGCTTGTCCCTTGCCAGTCCTGCCCGCCAGCGGAGACGGAGACACCTGGTGCGGTAGTGTCCACGTTGAGCGAGATTGTCTCCTCGCGGGCGTTGCCTACGTTATCCTGCGCCGTGACCCGCAGTTCGTGCGCTCCGTCCGTCAGGGTGAGCGGCAGCGTCTCGGTGTGGGTCTGCCCGCTTGGATAGAGCGGCTGATATGCGCCGCCGTCCAGGCTGTACGCCGCAGACCCGATGGTGTTCATCGCCTCTGCGATGTTAATCTGCGTCTGCGTCAGCGCAGACTTGTACCAACCATTGTTACCGTCAGGTGTGGCAGACAACGTCAGACTAGGTGCGGTGGCGTCCTTCTTGAAGATAAACAGTGTTACCCACGCCGATTTTTCGTTCGCCGCGTTTATCGCCCTTGCCCGCAGGTAGTAAATCCCGTCAGGATGCGGCTGGTCGCACGGCGTCTGTAGTATCGCGGGGTTTGTCGTCCACGCGCAAAAACTCCACCCGCCCGGCTGGACGTCTGTCATGTAATACCCCGCGCCGTTGTATGTGCCGTCCGTACCAAAGTAGATGTCTTGCGCAACGGTCTGCGGACGGGTTACCGTCCAGCGGAACATCGGAAACTGCGCCGACGGCAGGTTGACATACGGGTTAGCGGACGTTACCCAAACATCGCTCTGTGCCCGGTTGAACGTCTCCGCTCCACAGCAGGGCGGCGGCGGTGGAACAGCCAGCGGCATTGCCGCAGCGTCCCAGACTGTGGCAAATAGCGCGCCAAAAAGCGTTATCATGATCAGTAATCGCAATCGTTTCATAAGTCCTCTCTCACCTGTTGGCAATTGCCGCTTTGACGGCTTGCTTACGCGATTGCCAGAATGTTTTTTGCGTTTCTTCAAAGTACACCCGCTCTGCGCGCTGGCGCAGAGCGTCGGCGACATCCTGCGAAATGACAACCATGCGGTGCGCCTGGGTCAGCGCGTAGCTGTATCCGAGCGAAAAGCTGTCCGCCAGCGCTGAAGCATGAACCTGTTCGACCGTCTCTGGCTGTGCCAGCCACTGCGGGATTTCCACCCGCACCACCTCTTTCTCGGTCAGGCGGATGAAGAAGAAATACACGGCGGTTTCCGCAGCCTGGTAGGGTCGGTTGCGGGCTGGGGCATGTTTGAACAATGCGGAGCGGCGGCCAACAGGGATGCCGTGCCGTATCAGGGCTGTGTCGCTGACATCGTTCGGCTGCCGTTTCCATGCCTGCGGGTTTGAGCAGTCTGCCGCACGGATCAAATCAACCAGCAATGTCGAGCGCGGCGAACTGACCACGCCAGCCAGCCAACGCGGGAAGCAGTTTTTGAGCAGTGAAAGATACCGCTTGAGATACTCTGCATTTTGGTAGTAGTCGAACCAGGCTATAAGCGGATTATCCAGCAGGATCAGGTGATCCGGCCACCTCTGCGCCGCCTGGTATGCCGCTTCCATCTCCAGCAAGGTGCGCTCGGCGTCCAGCCAGGAAGGGGCGCTTTCAGGCAGCGGCGCTTCCACATCGCCCCAGAAGCGGGGCAGCAGCAGGTGATCCATGTGCCCTTGTCGAAAGGCGATAGCCTGTGCATAAGCCCACAGGACGGGGCTTTTCTCGTCTGGATAAACCTGTGAGCCGTCTATGCCAATGCAAGGCAGGGATTGCTCGATTGCGGGGAAACTGCTATCCGTCTGCTCTGCTGTAGGGACGGCGCCGAGATAGTGTTCGGCTTGTTCCAGCCGTTTCTGCATGTCCGACTGGCTGCCCACGGCGCCTAAACGCCGCCACAATCCTGCCAGATCGCCCTGTCGTTCGAGGCGCTCGCTGGCACATTTTCGAGCAGCAGCGTCTATCCGCTGGTAAACATCCAGGGCGAGCATGTCAACTCTCCACAGTGGACATTGCCGTGTACAGGCTTTGCGCTTCGTCCAGCTCGCGCAGGTCGCAGTGGACAACACGCTCACAGCCGCCCTCGCGTTCGATGATCACCACCATAACATGCTGCACTTGCGCAAGCTCCTTGAGCAGTTCGCTGACCGTCTGAACCGGTATATCCCGTTTTTTTGACATGTTTCTATCTCCTGCGAGCAGAGGATTAAAACAAAACGACCTCACAAAGAGGAACCGCATATCACGGTTTCTTCGAGGCCGTTTGCCTGCTTCCGCAAATTAATTTAGCACAAAATATTTAGTCGCGCAAGCGACATTATCTTTTGACTTGACACGATCCTTTCTGGTTATGATGACCAACGATCAAAACGTTTTTGACATTCACCATCTGGCAGCCTTGCCCCTTGATCGAGCATTTCCCGGAGGGCAATAGCTGCCTGGTTTTCTGTAAGAACATGGTGGATCACCATTTCATCCAATATCCATAGCACCCCGTGAACCGGAACCCCCTGCGCTTTGGCAAGTTCATTGAGTCTTCGGTCGCCGGTCACCAAACTTGCATCCAATGCCCTGTTCAGGTTCAAGACCATGTGTATGCAATCCCAGATCTTGTAGCGTTTCCCACTTGGGATGAATAAATTCTTCAACCGCAAAATCAGTGGTGAAGGATTGGTATGGAAGACGGAAAACATAGGCTAATATCTTGCCGTTCTCGAGGTCGATCCAAATATTCGTATCAGTTACCAGAACGGATGGCAAGGTCATTTTGCTGCAGTGCCTCCATCTCCCAACCGAGTTGTAATGGCTTGCCTAACAACTCCTGTGCCCTGGACCGTGAGATTAAATCCTCAGCCAAAGCGCGATAAATTAACCGTTCCATCCGCATAGGCGTTTCGGGTGGATAAGGTTTTCCTGGTTCCTGGCGATGCCAATCATTGACGCGGAATTGCTGGAATAAACGCGCTGCGGTGTTTTCAGAAACAATGGAAAGATCCTTGGCACGGTAAATCCAGGCTTGTATACTCAAACCATATTTGTGCTTAAGCATGTGCAACTCGTTGATGTTGAGATCCGTCCGGTTGGTGCCTAGTTCAAAGCGAGCCGTTGCAGCCGGGACGAGGAAAGCCCCGACAAACCGATTAGCCGCCTGTTCTGGTTTAAGGTCGCCCTGAACATCCAGGATCAGGTGCCCCAGTTCATGCCCTAAATTGAATCGCTGCCGGTCGCCTGATAATTCGCCTTTGGTTACAATGACCGGATCGCCATCGGCCTTGAAAGTGCAGGCGTCAAAATGCTCGAAACCGGAGATGATCCCCACCTTGATTCCCCGATCCTCCAGCAACTGGACCAGATTTTCAATTGCATCATAGCCCAGGCTCCAGTGGTCACGTAATTCTAGAGCTGCGGTTTCAATCTCATCCAGTGAGGTCACTTTGCGCAGTGGGAGGTTTGCTGCATGTTGTTCTTCCGGGAAAAGACTTTCAACCTCGAGATAACGCTCCACCCAATCCTGGATTCGCATCTGGATGGCTTCCTGCTCTTTGACGCCCAGTACAGCGTGTTTTCGATATGCTTGAAGTTGAACGGAGACCGTGCTCGGGCGAAAGAAGAAATCCACCTTAACCTGCAACGCTTGAGACAGCCGTAGCAGAACGCCTGAGCTGGGCACATCCTGATCCCGCTCATATTTCGAGATTGCCATGGCGCTGACTCCGATTTCATCCGCCAATTTTCGCAAAGAAAAATTACTCGCTTTCCGAGCCTGTTTAATACGCCCTCCGATGGTCATGGCTTCCTCCTTTTCTCCTTCAGTTTACATAATAGCACAATTTTTATAATTTGTAAACTGATTTTTGAAATTCAGACATGAGTTGGGACAGATGGCTGAACAATGGTGGTGAAAGCAATCAAAGCGTCAGCGTCGATCATGCGCCACTCCTTGAGTGGCAGCGACCATTTTTGGCACAACAAGACAAATAACCCCGAATAACATCTCTGCTTGCCGCCCTTTTTGGAGGGGAGAGACTGGGAGCAGCCGCCGTTATTGGGGCGAGGGATTTGCGCTTGAGGCGGCTGTCCATATAGACGGTCGCGTAATCTTTCGCCAACCAAGAGCGCTGCCGCATAAACGAGCAGCAGCAAGGCGAGCATCTTCTGCATGTGCGTTTGGCGTTTGTTCATCAGCCGCTTCATCCCTAAGCGAGACTTTAGATCGCGGAAAGCCTGTTCAATTTTCATGCGGCAACGGTAGAGGCGCAAAGCGGTATGTGCGTCCAAATCGGTCATCACCCACAGGGGTTCAGCCAATCCTCTCTCCCAGACGCCAATCAGGTTGACACAGACTTTGCCCTTGTACCACACCTGACGATGGATAACGCTTTCTCCATGCGCCACGCTCAGAAGGACTTCCTTCCCGTCTGCATCCCAGAATTTGGGCGGATGAGCGCCGAGATTGAGACGGATGACAAAGTTGACCCCTTCTGCGATGAGATCGAGCAGCAATTCCAAATAACTAAACTCGCGGTCTAGTACCAAAGCCCGCCCGCCAAGCAGGTCTTTCAGCCCAGCAAAGGCGCGCAAATGGTTGAGATTACGCGAACCCTCCCCAGCAGCGATGGTCTTTGAAGAGTAGGTGATCAAACCGCAGGGGATCGCCCGTCCGCGATAGGGTGTTGCCAACAACATCGCCCAGAACCCCTTGGTCTTGCCGTCTTTCAACGTTCCGACATATTCTGTCTTCCACGCTTGCGGACGCTCGATCTCTGTCGGGTCGCCGATCACAAATTCAGCCTGTTCTGAGAACAGACGCCACAGTTCTGCCCGCGGGTCAACCTGGTGCAAAAAGCGTTGGATGCGTTTGTAGTTGGCTGTCATGCTGCCACGCATCTTCGCCGCAATCTCTGTCAAACGCAGTGAGCGGGCTGCCAGAATCGCTTCTCCAATTTCAGCCGCTTGTCGGGCGGTTCGATGATCATCAAATACTTGCTGCATAAAGCCAAAAAGAGGAATATACTTGCACATGGGAGCCTCCTTGCCAATCTATTGTTCAGAAAATTAAGTTTATTGGTTTTGAGGCTCCTTTCAATATCTCTTGTCCGATCTCATGTCCGAAGTTCAATTAGACTGATTTTGCGTAAGTCCTATATAAATACGAATTCAGTGTTTTGATGTTTCGTGGCAAGCGGCTTAGCTTGCTGTAATGCAATGAGGGGCGAACCAGGTTCTCCGCCCTCGTACTCGCCAGCCCCGCAGAAGCCATCAATATAGACTATCCTGGGAGTCTTTTGTCCAAGAATACCAAACCATGCACCCAAGTAACGCCGCAAAATTTCATGTTTGGCTTTGGTATGCGGATCGATTTTTCCATCACTTGGTTTGTGGAGGTGCCATAAGAATTCTTTTTGCAAACAGAATTCATCTTTCCAGGATGATTCTTATATAGTCATAAGGTTTTCCATCTAAAAAGGGGCGATTCGGAAAGAGAATGTGCTTTTCCGTAAAACGCTCCAAATCCCAACTACCGTCATCGTATTTAGTTCTTAGTTCTGGATATGGAGTGGCCGATATGATAAAAGAATCGAGACGAATATCCGTCCGTCCGGTTCGTTTTGCGATGTGTTCAGCCAATTCCGGTAAACGCTCATGCAGACGCGCTTTATCATCGAGTGCATACGGCTTGGCATGTATCATGCCATGGGGATCAACAAAAATGATCCGTTGTTCTTTGTTTTCCAGCGCCCATAGGATAAAATCGGGGTAAAAATTGTTTTCCCCAAAAAATCCGATGCCTTTTCCGCGGCTTAGATTGCGTAAAAGGAACACTTCTTTCTCTAGTGGTGAATTTTTGTTCTCGGATTGCCAATAATCCCTCAAATCCTTGACAAAGCGGCTTTCACTCTCTTCCAGCGCAGGCGGTTGAGTGATCACAAGATCATTCTTTTTCACGAGGAGCGGTAAGTAGATGTGACGGTCAAAGTTCAGCCGCGGCAGGTTTCCGTTTTCCCCCTTCATCAGATTTTGCAGATCATCGCTAAGTTTTCGGATGGCTTCAATGATCTCTTGCTTTGATCTTGAAACTTTGACAATATAAGCCGGTTTGCCATTTTCGTTGACATGGCGGTTAAAAGCCAAGTTCGGATCGTTTTCATCAAGGGCTTTGTAAACCAAGTGCTCTCTTTCCCACTTTTCCCGTTTATGGCGGTAGAAACGGTCAACATATTTCCGCAAAATATCGGCAACTGCTTGTTGAAGCGCATTACGATCGGTGAAAGTACGAGGGTTGAATACCGATTCATCGGCTACGAGGGCGTAATTAAAGTCCGGGTTTTCAATAATTCGGCGTAGATTCGCTCTGGGAATCACTAGATTGGTAAGCCCCCTATTTTCCTTGTAGGCAAGCACATCAAGATAGATTTTTTCCCAATCCACCAGGGCTAAGTTATCGGCGGGTATCTTACCTTCAATTCCCGAATGAAGTTGAGATTCCCAAAGTCCCGGCGCGCTGCTTTCCAAGGACTGAACCTTTGTAGATAAATCAACGTGAACTTTCACGTCGGAGTCAAAATCGAGCAGAAATTGTGCTTCGTTGATAAATTCCTGCCCTTCGGCCGGGCGCGGCACAACCAATCCCCGTTCGAGAAATTGTTGGTTTGCCCACACAAAAAGCGGAAGGTCAATGACTTCATCCGTTTCAACGCCTTCTCGTTCCAAATAATCACGAAATTGCGCCATGTAGTTGGCACGCACGGCAAAGATGTTCAAAGTTTCCAGTAATTTGATGTGTTTTGGGTGATCGCCACCAAGCGCTGAGCTTCGCTTGAGCAGAAAATCCTTTCCGCGCAAACGCACACCGCGGCCAAATAGCTGGATAATTTGCGAGCCTTCCTTCCGGCCAATATTAAGCAGTCCCATGTTGGAAACCCGCCAGGAATTCCAACCCTCCATGAATTTTTTTGCGCCAATGAGGATATTGATTTCGGAGTCGAGACGGTTGATTTTCTCAAACAGCGAATCGGAGATGGCATCTTCTCCCAACGTAATTCCCGATGAGTCCTCTTCAAGAAGCTTCTTGAACTCCGCTGCGTCTCCAATGTAAATCAAACCGAAATACTTATCCGCACCGGCCGCTTTGAGTCCCAACTCCCCGGCATTGTTCTTGATGCCGAAAACATGAAGGCCGCCGCCTGCGGGCGCATGAAACACGCTGTTGAGGATGTCTTGGTACAATGCTTGGGGCTTGACGCCTTTTTCATGTAGATACGGAAATCGACCTGCAAAGAGATCACTACCATCCGTTGTGGCCAATCCGCTTTTACCGTCCAGCAATTTTTTGACTGCTCCAACCGCCCAATTCTGCTTGTTTTCCAAAACACGGTGAAGAAAACGCGCCACCGTCAGCACATCGCTGCGCTTTTGATTGTTTTGGCTGTACACCGCGTTGACGGTGCTGCCCACAAACACCCAAAGAGGGTTTTCCAGATTGTAGGAACGCAATGCTTCGCGTTGTTCTCGGTATAGGCAATTTTGTTCGTAAAAAGAAAGCAAATTTCCCAGAAGAAGCAAATCGGTTTTTTCAGCGTCGGTTTCATCCCGCAGGTTGAGAATGCGGAAGTCCTTGCCGTAGCCGTCACCGTAAAAATAGCGGTAGGAGTAGTCGAAGACGATGGCCTTACCGTATTCGGCGGTGAGTGGGTCGTTGCGCGCCGCCGAAAGCGCCTGCCCAAAGGTGGCGCTGTACTCGAAGGTGAAGCCGGTCTTGCTCAGCGCGTCGCGGTACTTGCGCCAGGCCTCGCCGCCCGAGCCCTTGTGTCCCTCATCCACAAAAATGAGATTGCGCCCCTCAAAAGCCTCCACCGGGACACTCACGCCGCCGCCGCGCTTTTCCTCCACCAGTTTGGTGATCTCGATGACCTGCACCACGTCCCGGCCGCCGCTCCACAGTCCACTCGTGTTCAGGTCGAAGCGCCGGGCCGGGATGCCGGAAGCCGCCAGTTCGGCTAAATGCTGTTCACTCAACCCTTCATTGGGTGTGATGAGTAGAATGTTGTCCGGATTTTGCTTGTTGTACTGCAAGAACTGGTAGTAGTTCAGGTGCAAAAGCAGGGTTTTTCCACTGCCGGTAGCCATCCAAAAAGCCAGCTTGGTCAGGTTGTCTTCGGAAAATTCTTCAAAGGGTTGTTCTTCGGGAATTTTCTTGGAGTTTTGCTCGCGGACGAAAGTATTGAGTCGTTTTAGAAATTCGTTGCGGTAATTGAACAAATTGTCCAGGACGATTTCGGTGTAGAGCGCGGCCAGATATTGGAAGTACCGCAGGGTGATCCGCTCGGCTCGACCGCGATTGATCGCTGCAAGGTGATTGCGAATGTTGTCGTCATAACGTTTTAGGTCATCCTCAGATATTTTGACTTTGCTTCCGCGAGCGATGAGGTGGTAATAAAGATAACTCCGCCCCTCAGCATCAAAACCCTCCGCAACATCGCGTGTGTCGGACAGCAGTTCTTTGTTGCTCTCGTAACCGAATAGACGGTTGAGATAGGCAAGAAGAATCAACCGGTTTTCCAGCTTGAGGTATCGCTCTGTTCCATTTGGCATATGGTTTACCTAAGACTGAAATATGGTTGTGATAATTTCCTTGAAACGGATTGGTGTGTTATTTTCATCCGTTGATTCGAAATGCTCAAGAGCAGCCAATGGTTTCCCTTTCTTTTTGACTTGAGAATTCGGCACGGCGGCAACCCCTTCAAAATCGGGGCAACACATTTCGATTCTCCCTAAAGAGGATTTCACCAAATTAGAAATTTGATTGTTAAGATCATATGTTTTTTGTTTTTGCTCTCTCTCGTTTGAATCCAATCCCTCTAAGGAATCCGGCAACGGATCTTCATCATGGATAACCACGTAGGGAATATCAAATGCGTTTGCAATCTCAATATACAACGGGAGATTGAATTTCGACCCACAATTAACGAACGAAATCTCCGGATCGTAAACTCCTATTTTTTGCGCAAGAAACGGAAACACCACTTTTTCGGTCTCTCCTTCCACAAACACGACTTTTTTGGCAAAAAACATTTCGGCTCTCTCGGGGGTGATCCAGTGAACCATATTAAATCTATTTTTTCTTTCCCTAAAGTCTTCTCCCTTAAAAAGTTCCTTTGTGCATTGACGAACATAGCTCCCTTTCTCAACTGATTGTTTTGCAACGATAGCTATTTCTTCAGGGTGATCAAGGCTTATGAAATGTGGGGAGTGTGTACATAAAAATATTTGGTGATCCGGGTAGTTGGTAATCTCGCGGAGTGATTTATATAACTTCCGTTGCGCATGAGGATGTAAAAACAATTCCGGCTCTTCAACCGCAAAAATAATCGACCCGGATTGGGAACGTGAGTTTGGAATGTCTTCGCTTTTGGCTATCTTATCCTGCATGAGCAGATTTGCCCAAACTTGAAAAAGAGAGAAGATCATTGTACGTTGTATTCCGTGTCCTTTTCTGACAGGATCGGTTTTCACACCGTCGTCCAAATAAATCTTTGTCCCTAATTCAAACAATTTCCCGATTTCCGGGGGCTCTAACTCAATAGTTACTTTAGTATCCCATAATCCCATCCCCTCCATGATTAATTCTTCCAATTGGGCAAGAGCGCTTTTGGATTCACTCCTTTTTTCCCGTTCATTTAGTGATTGAATTGCTTGCCTAATATTTGCATAGGCTTGAGTTAGGTTAGTATCATGTTCTGCCATTTCTCGAACGGTGCGCATCAGCAAACGGCCAAATGCGGTCGTGTTCTTAACCTGAGTTTCATCCGATAATTCACTAACGGCAGGAATGAGAAAAAAGTCGGGCAGTATTCCCCCTGCCACATTCTTCTGACCCAACAATGCGGCCGATTCGAGTTGTTTTATAATTTTGAGCTCATGTTTGTGCTCAGCGATAAATTTTTTCTGAGCTTCTTGAATTATCTCAGTTGTTAGACGCCCGCTTTCCGGCACATAACTTTTGAGGAGTGTGTTATTTATATTCTCTCTTGAAGTGTACTCTCTGGCTCTATCGGGGTTTAACCAATCCGCTTCGGGGATTTCAAAATATCCGTTATAGGCGATCTCAATTTTTCCCTCCCTCAATTGAGCCGTTTTTCGAATACAGACAGTATCATCCGAAAGTAGGTATTTTTCAAAAACCCTTTTTTCTTGCTCGGTTAATTCCTGGAATGTCAATTCGACCCAAAGAGTATCATCTCCGCTTTCTCGAAGCGCAAAAAAATCCTGCTCGGATGGCTTAAGGGAGGGGGAAAGGCCAAACTCAAGAGCCTTGAGTATGTTGGATTTGCCATGATTGTTGGGTCCGATTAGTGTTGTCAGCGGTGTACAAATGAGTTCAATGTCTTTTATGCTGCGAAAGTCGTGTATTCTCAAAGATCGTAACCGCATCGTAATCACCCCTTAAGAAACATGCGTTCTTTGAACACCGGGTCTAAAGACTGCGCGCCAGGAACGAAGGAATCCCCGTTGACAAAAACATCATCCGCGTCTGCGTTTCGCTTTTGCTGAAGGATGAAATTTTTGTCCCGTTTATAGTCCTCTTCTCCCCACCCTTGGGTCTCCCGCCAGATGACGGCGGCCGTACGGCCGCTGCGCAGACGACCACGATAGACCAGATACCGCCGCCCGTCGTCATCATAAACCCGGCGCGTTTCTACGTTCAAGCCCAGCAGGTAATTGAAGGTTTCGGGCAGGTCCACCGGACGCTCGCGGGTTTCGCCGTCGCGGTACAGGTGGAGTTTGTAGGAGAAGGGCGTTTGCAGTTTCTCCACGTCCAGCAGGGTTTCGCTCTTGCGAGTTTCCCAACGGAGCATGTAGCGGAGCAGGTACTCGTCTTTGAAAAGTTCCAGCGCCTTTTGGCCGCCTTCCTCGTCAAAGGTCAGGTTGTTGAGCGCGTCCTCGTAGGATTCCAGGCGGATGACCTTGACGATGTGCGGGCTGCGTTCGGCTTCTTCAGCGGTGGCCATGCGCCTGGGCTTGCCGTCTCTCCACTCCGGCGTGAAGGTGACCTTCTTGACGCGCGGCAGGAGGACGGTATCGAAGTAGTGCGCCATCTCCACCAGGATGAACTTGCGCTGCCCGCCGTCCTCGCGGTTGAGGTTGATCACGGCGTGGCCAGTCGTACCGGAACCGGCGAAGTAGTCGAGTGTCCAGCTCCTGGCATTTCCTGTCAAAAGATAATCTTCTATAAGGGCTACAGGCTTTGGATAAGAATAAACTTTGTTCTTAAAAAGGGCTTGCATCTGAGCAGTTCCATTGCCACTGCTATATTCCGGCTTGTAGAATACAGATTTTGGCTTACTGCTGGGCATGTCCCCAAGTGACGGGCGTTGCTTTTTGTATAGTGAGATTGCATCGCCTTCTCTAATAACTATAACGTTATGTTTTTCCTTTTCGAGTTTTTCCTTGCTCCATCGCCAGCTCATCTCTTCGCCATCAGTAATTGGAAGGACTTCTATGTCAGTGGGCGAAGTCCTCGATATCGAAATCTCACCATTCTGAGTGATGAAAATCGAGTAGAACAAGTTGGGGCGTTTTGAGCGTGGGGCATTGACACCCGTAGCTTTCAAGTTTGCCCCTCTCTTAAAGTAACCATATTTATCTTCTTGCCAATCTTCGAGTTCTTCTTCGTCTTGAATTGGGAAGCTTCCAAAGCTTGAGTCTACTCTGCTACAAACAGCAACCTCTACATATTCATGAGTTCCTGCAAAGCCAAACTCATCTTGATTTCCCTTTAAGTTCATCACTACAGGAACTGTCGCAACAAGATTCTGTTCTCCCAAAACATGTTCCAACAACATTCCTAAACGTCTTTGCTCGTTATCATCAATGCTCATGAAGAGAGTACCATCTCTTACAAATAAGCGTTTAGATGTCTCAAGGCAATTCTCCATCATCGCCAGCCAACTGGAATGCTGGTAGGCATCGCGGTAGAGAAACTCATCGCTCCCCGTGTTGTACGGCGGGTCAATGTAAATGCACTTCACCCGCTCGCGGTACTTTTCCTGGAGCAGATTGAGCGCCTGCCAGTTTTCGGAGTGTACCAGCAAGCCGTCGGTCAGTTCGTCCAGATTGTCGTAACCAGCCAGCAGGCGGTCGGTGAAATCAGGCGAAAAATGGCGCGTGTCCAGCGGCAGGGTGGGGTGGGCTTGCAGAAAGGCAATTGGATCGTCCGGTTTCTTTTCTACAAATCCCAATGCCCGCCACTCCTCCCACTGCGCGTCATTGGCGGCAATTTCCCGGTAAAAGGCTTGCGGGATGTTGCCGACGGTGATGACGTAGAAGGTCTCGGTGACGAACTTCTTCTTCTCCCAGAGCATCTTCTGGAAGTCCTCGATCTGCGCCAGAAAGTCAATGATCTGGTTGCCAATGCGCTTGATGAGACGCATCAGTTGGAACCAGCCCGCGCTCAACCCCTCGCCGGCGGCTTCCATCTCCTCCAGGTTGAGCACTTCGTTTTTCAGGTAGAAGTCCAATTCGCGGTAGAGAAACCCCCTGAGGTCTTTGTGGATGAAAAAGTCGCCGCTGTTGCGCCGGGTATACCGACGCAGGTGGCGCTCCAAAAGAGACACGGGGGTGTCGTCTTCGTTCTTTCGCCATTCCGCGCTGAGCGCCGCCAGGGCTTCGGTGGTTTTGACGCGCTTGGGAATTTCAGCAACGGCTTTGGCAATGATGGTCCCCTGCTGGTTCTTTTGCCCGTAGGCAATGTTCTCCTGTTCGGTGAGCGGGCGGAACTCGAAAGGAATGATCAACGTTCGGGTTGGTTCTTTCCAGGTAATGTCCGAAAGCGCGGGCAGGAAGAAGCGTTTATCGCCCTTGACGTTGTTCTGCTCCACATCGGCCTGCCGGAGTTTGAAATGCACGCTCACGCCGTTGGGGGCTTGGTAGGCGTAATCGGTGAAGTACTCGCCGGTTTTGACGTAGTACTGGTCGTGATTGGCCCAGTAGAGATACACCTCCTCGCCGTTGTAGGGGATGGCGTAGCGCTCTTTCTTGGAGTAACGGCGTTTGGAAATAAAGTCGCCGTCCTGCCAGTAGCGACTAAAGAGGGTGTAGAGGTGATTGTAAATGGCGGCTTCCAGCGCTTCAGCGGGACGGGTACTGGCGGCTTTCGCTTGCGCTTCCAGATAGGCTTTGCCAGCCGGGGTATTGCGGTAGGTCTCGGACAGGTTGCCGTTTGCGTCCAGCGCATTTTCACCCAAGGCGTCCAGCACTTTCCGACGGGACTCCTCCAGAGCCTTGCGCGCCTGCTCTTGTTCGGCCAGCGCGCCGCTGCGTAGTTCTTCGGCGATGGCTTTTGGCAGGTCTTCGGTGATGAAGCCCTCAATGACCTGCCGCTTGCGGTTCATGATGCGGTAGATGCCGAAATCCAGGTCTGCGCTGTCGAATTCAAATAACTCGCGGAGCAGGTTTTGAAATTTTTGCAGTGGTTCGCTCATTGGTTTACCCGGTGTTTTCTTTTGGTAAGCAATCCGTTCTTTCTTCTCATACATGCCAATCCGCCCGCGCAATGATCAACTTGCGCGGGCGGCAAAAGTTTGCTATGCTAGGTTTTGCCGCTACGCGCTCGCCCGCGTAGCTCTTTGCAGCCTCGCCGCAGCCCTCGCGGCGGGGCTGATTTGTCTTTAGATTAAGTAAAAGTATAACAAATTTTTTATCAACTGTGCCCAAAAATTGCGCTATTAAGTGCGTGGTTCATTCCAAATATCCCAAACAACCAGAGGTCTATCATGAAGAACACAACAATAACTTTGAACCAGGCAATTTCAGAATTTATGGAAGCAAAACAAGCCCAACGTCTCAGCCAGAACACTTTGAACGAATATCAAAGAACCCTCCAACGTTTCAAACAATTTTTGAACGGCAACCCTCCAGTCAATACGATCACCACATCGGATATCAGGCGTTTTCTCAATAGCCTTGATAGTCTTTCCAAGAAATCCTTGAGAAATGTATATATTGCACTTTCCGCGCTTTGGACATGGATGATTGAGGAAGAATACACCGAGAGACATCTCATCCGAAAAATAAAGCCACCCAAACCCGAAATCAGAGCCATTGAACCATACACCCCTGATGAAATCCGCAAAATGTTTGCGGTGCTTGAAAGATCGCGTGAATTCCATGTAAGCGGCAAACGCCCTTTTACCATTGCTAAACCACATCCAAAACGCAATTACGCCATCCTGCTGGTGCTTTTGGACACAGGTATAAGAAACTCCGAATTATGCAGTCTTAAGGTTTGCGATTTGAACTCCACCGAGCCTTATAGTTTGAAAGTGTTTGGAAAGGGAGCCAAGGAGCGTATTGTTCCAATATCAACACCAACATTTCATGCAATCAAAGGTTATTTGGAAAGAGAACGCGGGGAATTTACTACTGAAGATTATCTGTTCGCTGCAAATGGAAGTGAACCCTTCCATCCGGACACGCTTCACCGCGTCATCAAGCGAATATGTCTGCAAGCTGGCATCAGACGCTCATACCTTGTTCACCGTTTTCGGCACACATTTGCTGTAAACTTCTTGAAGCGAACACACAATCCTTACGCGCTGCAGCGCATCTTGGGGCACCAAAGTCTCGAAATCGTCAAGCGCTATCTTGCGCTGGTAGATGCCGACATATTTGAGGCGCACGCAGAAGCTTCGCCTGTTATTAATATATTTGCAAAGTAAGGCTATTTGGCTAAAAAGGGGGAAATTCACAGCCTCTTTTCCCTGACTCATAAACCGCTTGGTCGCAGGTTCGAATCCTGCCGGGCCCACTCCCAGCGTACCCGAGTTTGATGTCTTTAGGCGGTTATTAAATATCAATCAAACCGAGACCCACACCGTGAACAGTAACGTTCATCACATCATTAGCAACTTCTCCCCCGATAAATTAGTAGATCATTTTCGCCGGACAGCCCGCAATTTCAGACCCCAGCGTGATTCCCTTGACGGATATCTCCAAGTCGGCACGCCCTTTGACAACGCTTATCAAATTGGCGTGCTTGAACTTCCGGAAACTCAAACCGTCCTCGTAGGGACAATACATGTCAAAGAAAAACTCTCTGCCCGCTCAAGCAAGTATGCCCAATACGAATTGGCAAAACGCCTGCTCAAAGCCGGCAACCACAACGCCGGCATCTTCGCCTTCTACGATGATGACAGGCGCTTTCGCCTCTCGTTGGTAACCGCTACCTACCACGGCACACGGCGGCAGTTCAGTGCCTTCCGGCGTTACACGTTCTTTGTTGACCCGGCGCTTCCCAACAAGACCTTTGTACAGCAAATGGGGCGCGCCAATTTTGACACACTGACTGGAATCTTAGAGACTTTTTCCATCGAGGCGATCTCCGACGCATTCTACAAGGAATTCAAACCAGCCTTCGATGCCATTGCCCATGCTGTCAAGGGAACACACGATGCAAACCTGCAGCAAGATTTCGCCCTGCTCTTTGCCATCCGCATCATCTTTCTGGGTTTTTTGCAAAAGAAGGGCTGGTTAGGGAATAACCCCAAATTCCTGCAAGACTTTTGGGACGAATACCGCAAAACAAAAACCACCGATACCTTCTATAAGGATTGGCTGCAACCCTTGTTCTTCGAAGCGCTTTGTTCTCCGCCGGGGCGCCAGGTGGCGTATGGCATCGCCCCATTTTCCAAACAGACCCAAGAAGCACTCCAGATGGCCCCCTACCTGAACGGCGAGTTATTCAAACGCAAGCAGGGCGTGGATGATCTGGAGCTCTGGATTCCCGATAAACTTATCGGCGATTTCTTCAGCTTTCTCTTCCAATACAACTTCACTGTGGAAGAGAACGAACTCTTCGACGAGGAACTGGAGCTCAACCCCGAATTTCTGGGCATCATCTTTGAGCGCATTACCAACATGGACCAGGGGGCAGTCTATACCCCGCGGGTCGAGGTGGATCTGATGTGCCGCCTCGCTTTGGTCAAGTGGCTGGAACAAACGTTAAACCTCAAAAGTGAGGACCTCTATCACCTTTTCTTTCGCGAAGCCGGCACCGGCGAAGCCTATGATGAATATCAAAGACAGGGAGATTTCTCCCCTGCTGAGATCCGCTCCCTGATTGAAAAGCTGGAAAGCGTTACCGTGTGCGACCCGGCGGCTGGTTCCGGCGCCTTTGAAGTGGGCATGCTGCAGGTGCTCGATCAGGTGCTCGACAACCTCTACAGCCGCAACAACACCCCCCAAGACCTCAAAGCCAAAGCTCCCACTCCCTTTGAACGCAAGAAGGCAATCATCGCCAATTCGCTTTACGGCGCGGATGTCAAACGCTGGGCGGTGTGGATCAACCACCTGCGTCTGTGGCTGACTCTCTTCGTGGATATGCCCGATTCATTCCAGAACTCCCTCGACCCGCTGCTGCCCAACCTCACGTTCAAAGTGCGCGTCGGCGACTCGCTGGTGCAGCGCATTGGCGGCAAGACCTTTCCGGTGTATGGCCACGCCAACCTGCCGCCGGAGATCAAACGCAAGATCACCCAGCTCAAACAAAAGAAGCGCGACTTTTTCTACAACAAGAGCAGCGACGGTCTTGCCATCGAGCAAGAAGAACTGGCAGTCTTTCGCGCCATCTTGGATGCGGAAATCGAAGCGCGCCGGGCAGAAATCCGCAAACTGATCGCCCCCAAACCCACACAGACCGCCTTGCTCGACATGGGTCCAACCCAGCCGGAATTAGACCTGGCACAAACAACCAAAACACAGCGAGAGGCGCTTGAGCGCCAGATTGCCGACCTGGAAGCCCAAAAGCGCACGCTGAAAGACCAGCGCCCCTTCGTTTGGAGCATTGAATTTGCCGAGATTTTTGGCGAGCGCGGCGGTTTTGATATCGTCATCGGCAACCCGCCCTATGTGCGCCAGGAAGCCATCACCGACCCCTGCGGTGTGCTGCCGCCAAAGGACTATAAAGACGCCCTGCTGGAAATGGTGCGGCTCGATTTTCCCGACTATTTCGCCCATGCGCCGGCATACACCGACCGCTTCAAGCAGGGACGCAAACCGGACGGCCGTTCTGACCTATATACCTACTTTTACATCCGCTCACTGCGCCTGGTCAACCCGCAGGGTGTGCACGTCTTCATCTGCTCCAATTCCTGGCTGGACGTGGGCTACGGCGCCTGGCTGCAGGAGTTCTTTCTAAGACAAGCGCCGCTCTATTGGGTGATTGACAACCACGCCCGGCGCTCCTTTGCCCGCGCCGATGTCAACACCATCATCACTGTGGCTGGCGCCCCCGGCGGCATTGACCAGCATCACACCGTGCGCTTTGTGGCATTCAAACAGCCCTTTGAAGAGGTGGTGCTCTCCGATAATCTGCTGGAGATTGCGCAAGCCACAGTCATTCGGCAGGATGGGCGCTTTCGCGTTTTCCCCATCACCGCCGGCGAACTATTGCAAGAGGGCGCGGAAATCGGTGAGAGCACAGCCCGCAGAAACACAGACGAAGTCCATATCCATCTGCAGACATACAGCGGCGACAAGTGGGGCGGCAAATATCTGCGCGCCCCGGATATCTTCTTCACCATCCTGGAAAAGGGCAGGGGCAAGCTGGCGCGCCTGGGAGAGATTGCCAAAGTATGGCGCGGTATCACTACCGGCGCCAATGACTTTTTCTATCTCGAACCCCTGGGGGCGGGGTCGCGCCCGGGGCTGCTGCGTGTGCGCAACGGCGCCGGTTGGGAAGGCGAGATCGAAGAGGAGTTCCTCAAGCCGGTCATCAAAAGCCCGCGCGAGTGTAGAAGCATTTTTATTAATCCGCAAGATCTGCGATACCGGATTTTCATGTGCTCAAAAAGCAAAGCGGAGTTACAAAAGACGAAAGCTTTGGAGTATATCAAGTGGGGAGAGGTACAAAAATACCATAAAAGACCCACTTGCGAAACACGAAATCCATGGTGGAATTTAGGGCAACAATCACATTCAACAGCCCTATGGTTTAAGGCATTTAACGAGACCTTTTTAGTTCCATTGACACCAATAGATATATATAGCAGTGATCGGTTTTACACTATTTACAATCGTATAGAGGGTAACTGGGTTGCATCATTGAATAATGTTCTTATCTTCTTGATGATCGAACTAAATGGTCGAGTAAACCTGGGGCAGGGAGCGCTTGATAATATGACATACGAAGCTGCAAGAAATCTAATAGTGAAACCTTCTTTACTTCCAGATTTACTTGTAAAAACAGACTTGCCTATTCAAACTATCTTCACCGAATGCGGGATTGACCCCAAATCCGATGTGCCCATTGCCAAGCAGGAGCCCCGCCCGCTCCCCGACCGCAAGGCGCTGGATGACATCGTCTTCGACGCTTTGGGGCTCAGCGAGGACGAGCGCAAAGAGGTCTATCGCGCCGTCTGCCAGCTGGTTTGGGAGCGCACCAGCAAAGCCCGAAGCATGTAACCGCCCATCAGGAGAAGCCTGCCAATGACACCCTCCAACCTCACCTTACCCGGCTTCACTAACGCCGAAAAAGCATAATGGCTCACAACTTCATCACCAACGCCCAACAGAAAAACCTGAAAGAGCGCATCCAGAGCCTCATCCGCCACAGCTGTGAGATCAAGTTTTTGGTGGGCTTCTTTTACTTTTCCGGCTGGCAGGAACTCTACCAGGCGCTGAAAGCAAAAGACAACCTGACGATTAAGATTCTCGTCGGGCTGGATGCCGATCTGCATCGCGGCCAGGTGCTCGAAACCGCCGACCCCAATGCCGCCATCAGCACCCAGCAGGAACTGGTGGGGCGCTTCTTTGCCTCTTTGCGCACCGCACTGCGGGACGAAGCCCTGGATACACAGGAATTCTACGAGCAGGTCGTTTTCTTCCTGCACCTGCTGGAACAGGGGCGGCTGCAAATCCGCAAAACCTTCGATCCCAATCACGCCAAGCTGTATCTTTTCTGTCTGGATGAAGCCGGGCGGTCGCTCACCAACGCCGGCGGACGTTTTATTACCGGTTCCAGCAACCTGACCCGCGCCGGTCTGGTGGGTCAGCACGAGTTCAACGTCGAAATCGGCGACTATGGTTGGGAGGATGCCGAAGCCTACTTTGACGATCTGTGGGAAGCCTCTCTGCCGCTCAGCGAAGTGGACGATCGCAAACAACACATCACCCGCATCATCCGCCGCCAGACACAGGCAGCCGAGGTTACCCCGTTTGAAGCCTACGCCCTGGTGCTCAAAACCTATCTGGATTTGATGGAGCAAAAATCACTGCGCCCGCAGGTCAAGCGTCTGATGCAAGCGCGCGGCTATCAAGTCTATCGTTATCAGGAAGAAGCCGTGCAGCAGGCGCTCACGGTGCTGGAAGAGTACGGCGGCGTCATCCTGGCCGATGTGGTTGGATTGGGCAAGTCGGTCATCGCCAGCTGGCTGGCGCGCGAGCGCAACGGGCGCGGTCTGGTGATCTGTCCCCCGGCGCTGGTGGGCGACCCGCAAACCAAATCCACCGGCTGGTACAAATACTTGAGCGACTTCGGGTTATATGATTGGGATGTCTATTCCTTAGGCGCGCTGGATAAAGTACAGGAATATCTCGCCCAATATGGCGCTGATATCACCACAATTATTGTTGACGAGGTACACCGTTTTCGCAACGAAGACACCGAAGCCTATGAGCGTCTCAGCCAGATATGCACCAACCGCGGCGTTATCCTGCTCACCGCCACCCCATTCAACAATACCCCGGCGGATATCTTTGCCCTGCTCAAACTCTTCATCCCGCCTGCCAAATCCACACTGACGCTGGATGAAAAACTTGCCGCACGCTTTGCCCGCTACAACAGCGAATTCCGCCGGCTTTCGTACATCCTGCGCTACCACAACAGTGGTGGAGAAAGCCAGGAGCGGGCTGAAAAATATTACAGCGATATCTTTGAACTTTCGCCGCCTGTGGGTGTGGTGCAAACACAGCGCCGCGTGCGCCAGCTTGCCGATGAAATCCGCGCCGTCATCGAACCTGTTGTCATCCGCCGCAACCGTCTCGATCTCAAGTGCGACCCCCTATATGCCCATGAAGTCACCCAGCTCTCCGAAGTCGCCAACCCCATTGAACTTTTCTACGAGTTGACCCCCGAACAATCGGCTTTCTATGATCAGGTCATCCATGATAATTTTGGCGAGAATGGACGGTTTCGCGGCGCGATCTATCAGCCTTACGCCTACGAACAGCGGCGTCAATTGGCACAGCTGGATGAGGAGGGCAATTTCATTTATCAACAGCAGCGCAACCTGTATGAATTCATGCGCCGCTTGCTGGTCAAACGCTTTGAAAGCTCATTTGGCGCATTTGCTCAAAGCGTGCACAATTTTATCCATATCCACCAAATCGTCCTGGCATTTATTGAGAAAACAGGCAAATACATCCTTGACCGAGAACTGATCGAGAAAATCTGGCAAGAGGATGAAGAAACCATTGAGGAGCAGCTCCAACAATTTGCCGAGCGTTTGGCTGCCAGAGAAAACCTGGACCCCCGCCACGATCATATCTATATCATCACGCAGTTCGACGAAGCAAAGCAGTTTATGGAAGATATTCGCTCCGATCTGGACCTGCTCAAAAACATTGCCGCCCGGGTAGAGACCCTTGGCTTGGTAGCAAAAGACCCTAAAAGCAGACGTTTGGTGCAGGCTGTGAGGAAAATTCTGGAAACCCCAACCAAAACCGGCGAACCGCGGCGTAAGCTGGTCATCTTCAGCGAGTATCTGGATACCGTCAAGCACATCAGCCCGGTCTTAGAGGGTGCCTTTGCGCAACGTGTGCTGGTAGCGAGCGGTTCGTTTGGTAAAGGCTTCTATGATGACCTGATTGCCAATTTCGATGCCAGCTGCCCGAAAGACAAACAGCACGATGACTATGACATTCTGCTGGCAACCGACAAACTCTCCGAAGGCGTGAACCTCAACCGCGCCGGCGCAGTGATCAATTATGATATTCCCTGGAACCCCACGCGAGTGATTCAACGGCTGGGGCGCATCAACCGTATCGGACGCAAAGTCTTTGAAGAGCTGTATATCTACAACTTTTTCCCCACCGAGCAGGGCGCCGAAGTGGTCAAAAGCCGTGAAATCGCCGCGCAAAAGATGTTCTTGATCCATAACACCCTGGGAGAAGACGCAAAAATCTTTGCGCCTGATGAAACCCCTTCTCCTGCCGAACTTTTCAAACGGATCAACCGCAATCCCGAGGAAGAAGAGGAAGAAAGCCTGCTGACCACAATCCGTCGGGAGTTCTTTGCCATCCAAGAGCAGCACCCATCTCTCGTGAAGGGCTTATCAGATTTCCCCGCCCGCGTGAAAACGGCAAAAGCAGCCACACAAAACGAACTGCTGGTCTTGCGTCGTAAAGGGCTACAGCTCTTTATCCATGGGGTTTCAGATACCCTCTCAGAAAACCCCGAAGTGCATCCTCTGACTTTAGAGGAAGCTCTACAGTGCATCCGCTGCCTCCCAGAGACACCATGCCAACCGCTCAGTGGGCGCTTTTGGCCTATCTATGAAACTATCAAAACCTACCGTGAGCATACGCCCATGCCTCACAGTGAGCAATCGTTGCTCGTCAAAGCCGAGAACAACCTGCGCAGTGCTCTTGAGAAGCATGCCGCCGACCTGCAGGATCATCTGCCCTTCATCCAGACCTTGCTGCGTGATCTCAAGGAATTTCAAATCCTGCCCAAATATACACTGCGCCGATTGACAATCGTGGAGATGAACGGAGAAGTTTCGCAAACACAGCTGGCGCGTTTTCGCTCTGAGCTAGAAGCCCTGCGACAAGCCTTGGGTGAGGATTATCTAGAACGCATTGAACAACGCATCAAAGAGTTTCGCAGCGAAATCATTATCGCCATCGAAAACATTGCAACCCAATTGCTAAACGAATAAGCGTTCCACGCCCCCAACTTGTCGGATTGTTGCCCTCCGCGCGCGTTTTATACCCTTACCTCACAACGCAGGGCGGGCATGAGTACCTATTTTTAAACAATTACCCTTCCAATCTTCCCAGAAAAAGTGATAAATTTTTGTGTACACTTAATTTCGATCCCGTGTATGGAAGAGTTTGACCTGGTCAAGACAGTCACCATGCACCAACCCAAACCGTGGATAACCTAATTACCTAACACGGCCTCTAAAGCCTGCGGTCCGCTCGCCAGAGTTCTCAGGGGCAGCACAAGTACCCGCTTTTCAAGAGAGTAAGGTCGGTCGCCCGGATAGAAGACGATCAAATGATCGAGCCCCAGGTCTTCCAGCGCGGCGCGCATGGAAGGGGTGAAACGCGGCGCATCTACCCGCTTGCATTCGACCCCCACGCGGCGTCCGCTCAGGAATAGAAGCAGGTCCAGTTCTGCTCCAGCGTGCGTTGCCCAGAAATAGACTTCTTCAGGGTCGGTGGTTTTGATGACCTCTTCGATAACATAGCCCTCCCATGAGGCGCCGCTTTTCGGATGCACCCACAGATCACGTGGATCGCGGATTCCGAGCATCTGATGCAGGATGCCGCTATCTCGAAAGTACACTTTGGGCGCTTTCACCTGCCGTTTGCCAACGTTCGCATACCAGGGTCGCAGCACACGCACCATGAAAGCGCCCTCTAGCACATCGAGGTAACGCCGTGCGGTGGATTCGCCAACTCCCAGTGCGCGGGCAGTCTCGGCAGCATTCCAGATTTGCCCGTGATAGTGGGCAAGCATGTTCCAGAAGCGGAAGAGCGCCGCAGAGGGAATGTTCACGCCAAGCTGCGGCAGGTCACGTTCCACAAAGGTCTGAATGAAGTTACGCCGCCAGGCAAGGCTATCCGCTTCGGAAGCGGCCAGGAAGGAGAGGGGAAACCCACCGCGCAGCCAGTGCTGCATCTGATTCGCCGCGCCCACTTCAGCCAGGCTGAAGCCAGCCATACGGACAATTTCCAAACGCCCGGCTAAAGTTTCCGAAGACTGACGCAGCAAATCCGGCGAAGCGCTGCCCAGTATGAGAAAGCGCGCCGGCAGGGGAATGCGGTCGCAGAGCACACGCAGAACAGGGAATAAGTCAGGACGGCGCTGAATTTCGTCAATCACCACCAGCCCGGTTAGCCCCTGCAAAGCGGTCATAGGCTGCTCCAGCCGCGCCAGATTGACCGGATCTTCCAGGTCAAAGTAGTTAAGCGAATCGCTGGGGACAAACTGACGCGCTAGGGTAGTTTTGCCGCACTGACGCGGACCAATGAGCACAACTGCTCGACTGCGCGCCAGGGCACGTTCGACGGCTTGCCGAAGATGAGGACGAGGGTAAATCACAAGCCTATTATACCTTGAAAATCCTTCAAAAGATGGTGCATTTTCAAGGATAAACTGTCCGCTTTGCCTGTTTCCGCTCGATGCCCTCTTCCGTTCTCCCCCGCGTATAGCGCGGAGCGGTGAGCTGTCCGGCCAGTCTCATCTCGCCGAAACCCGTCAACGGCAGATCGCCGAAAGATTTCCAGTCGCCGATCACCACGCCTGGCGCAGCCATACCAGCCACAAGCGCGCCGGGCGCTGGTGTTCGCTGCCAGTACCCAGGCGATTCTCACGCCGCGCCGTGAACGGCAGCTGCGGCGGTATGCCCCAGCTGCGCAGCGCCAGGCTGATGCCTTTGCGGGTGGAACTCCAGCGCGGGTAATCGCTGTTCGTTACGCTGCACACAAATCCCCAAACCTGTTGCTTGCCTGAGGGTTTTTGTCAGGTCATCACCCTCCGCACGCAAATTGTGCACCACGGGCGCATGTCATGCCCGCAAATGTGATATAGTAAATTAAAAATTCGGCGCGAGGGGGCAAAAATGACCCATTATGTTGGTGTCCTGACCGCTGGCGGCGATATTTTGTCCGCAAACTGCCCCATGCACACACCACCGCAAAGGGATCCAAAAGTGTTGCCTGGATATGTACCCGATACCAGCGGTAGCAGTGTTTAGCAGGATCAACCGGGGTAAGCAGCCACTCGCAGGACACTTTGCTAACCGCCAATCCCATGTGCCCAGTCCACACCCAGCGCTTTAAGCGCATTGACCAGCTTTTCGTCTGCGCTCCAAAATTCAGCGTGTAGCTGCTCTGCAAGCGCAACATACTGCGCGTCGTAAGCTTTGCTCTGCCCTAACCGCTCTGCCCAGCACAGGGAAGACTGTAACAGTTCTGCGCTGGGGGCGACTAGCTCAATCTCTAAACCCATCATAATCTCTACTGCCTCCAGAGCTTGCTGTGGGTCAAATTTACCGTTGTACACCACCTGGCGCAACGCAGAGACCACTTCCACTGGCATGAAACAGGGCGAGACCAGGCGGTAATATTCCCGCTTCCAGTGACGAATCAATGCCTCTGCCTTTGGGGCAAGAGGATGTTGTATCATCAGCGGCACTACCACGCTGGCGTCTAGGACGATAATTTCCACAACTCCTCCAATTCTCGAGCGCGCTCCTCTCGCACCTTCTGTAACAGGTCGGGGGGAGGCGCACCGTATGTCGCAGCGTTGCTTTCTCGAATCTGGCGCAGTTCAGCCAGCAACTCTTCAAACCGCCGCAGTTCCTCCTGACGCTGGCGTTCCAACCCGCTTTCAACCAGTTGCCTTACCAAATCAGAGACGCTCCGTTTCTGCTCTTTGGCAGCGGCTTTCAGCTTGTGCAGCGTTTCTTCGTCAAACAAAACTTGTGTACGTATAAACATATTACACCTTTCTTTTGTAATTATGTAATTATAGTTTAGTGTGCATCATTGAGCTTGTCAAGCCCCCACAAGTATCACCACCGTTCCACCCACAGCTTACCGTCAGGGTTTTGGGCAAGGTTGAGGATGTCGGTTGCCACATCATGCAGCCGCCCTTTGAGATAGGCGGTCATAGTCCTTCCACCGCTTCCTGCATCCGCTCTGCGGTCGGGTGCAGATAGCGTCCGGCGGTTTCCAGGCGTGTGTGTCCCAGCAGGGCTTGCAGGGTTGCCAGGTCAACGCCTTTCTCGACAGCCCGTGTCGCAAAGGTGTGTCGCAGAGTGTGCGGTGTGCATTCCACCTTTGCCGTGCGGGCATACTCCGCCACTATGCGCTGGACATCACGGGTGTTGAGCGGCAGACCGCTGCGGGAGACAAACACGGTCTGCGCTTGCGCCTTTGGGCGCACATCCAGCCAGGCTTTGAGGATTTGCCTGGCTTCACTGCCCAGCGGCACACGGCGGGTCTTGTTGCCTTTGCCGCTCTTGATGGTCAGCCATCCGCTGCGTCCGTTGAGTTCAACATCTTCGAGCCGCAGGGCGGTTACCTCGCTCACCCGTAAACCTGCCCTTGCCAGCAGGTTGAGGATGGCATAGTCTCGTGGGTTGCTTTCTGCGGCAGCCAGCAGTCTGCCCAATTCACGCGGTGTCAGAGCCTTGATGGGCGGCAGTTCCTGTTTTGGACCCCGCACCCGCAAGCTGCGTCCCAGATGGCGCAGCAGCGAGCGGATCGCCGCCAGGCGCAGGTTGACACTGGCGGGCGATAACCGCCTGACCGCTTGCAGGTGGGCAATATAATCTCTGACCTCAACGGCGGTGAGAAGCTGCCAGTCGGGTTCTGTGCCGTTGGTCTGCCTGTACCAGGCAGCAAATTCCTCCAGCGCAGCGCGGTAGCGGTCAATTGTGCGCTGGCTGGAGAGGCCAGAGAGAAAATCTTCCACAGCAGGATTCACGCTTCCTTCCACGGTTCAAAAAGAGAAACACCGGTATGCAAGAAACCAGCAGTGTTGCGGGTAACCAGGATCAGGTCATGCGCCAGCGCAGTTGCTGCAAGCAAGCCATCGAAAGCGGGCAATTTCCACCCTTGCCGTTCCAGCCTTCCAGTCAGTTCTCCCCAGACCAGCAGTGTACGGACATCCAGCGACAAAATACGTCCCTCGAAACGCAAGAGCAGGTCGTTTTCGAGCCAGCGGCGCAGTTCATCTTTGCGAGGCGAATCTTCCAGACGTTCGATGCCATGCTGGATTTCGCCAATGGTAAGGACGCAGAGATAAAGGCTTTCCTCATCAGCTTGAGAGAGCCAGCGCACCACCCGCTCATCGGGCTGACGGCGGGCAAATTCGGAGAGGACACAGGTATCCAGCAGGTACGTCATGGCTGTAAATCCACCTCACGAGGAAGGCTCTTATCGCGTTCAACAGATAACTCAGAGCCAGCCAGAGGTGAATTCAACAGGAACTGCGCCAGGTTGCTGTGGGGAGCAGTCAGGCGGCGGTATTCCTCGTAGGGCAAGATCACGGCCACCTTTTTGCCGCGGCGGGTGACGATCTGCACGCCGTTGTGCAAACTGCGCTCGACCAGTTCGCTAAAGCGAGCCTTTGCTTCTTGAAGCTGCCAGATGTTCACAACACACCTCCTAATAGACTAGTCTGACCAGTCATATTATACCTTACTCCTAACCTCAAAGCAATCTCCATGCCGTGACAAAAGCGTGTATTTCTTTGTCCAAAAACATTGTGCGACGTGGTTTGCGCCCCTTTTTGTCCCCAAAAACGGGCATTTTGAGGGCGTTTTTGGGTGTTTTGTGTCCTACAATACATATTGTTTGAAATTCAGACATGAGTTGGGACAGATGGCTGAACAATGGTAGTGAAAGCAGACAAAGCGTCAGTGATGATCAAGCGCCACTCCTTGAGAGGCAGCGACCATTTCTGGCACAACAAGACAAAT
>JABLWW010000021.1 GCA_013178295.1 Anaerolineae bacterium
AAAGCCAAGAAGAGGAATATACTTGTACATGGGAGCCTCCTTGCCGATTTGTTATTCACAAAACGAAGTTTATCGGTTTTGAGGCTCCTTTCAATATCTCTTGTCCGATCTCATGTCCGAAGTTCAGTTTTAGAGACCTTTTTCTCGGTATAATAGCGGTTGTGTTAACGGATAAGAAGATACCAGGTGGGGGGTGGTTAAAAGATAAAGCTGGCCCGTTGGTGGCGAAGATTGTCAGCGCAGATTTAATTAAAACCTTATGGCTACTTTTCCTGATAGGGGTTGGGCTTGCCCTATCTGTGATTGCTTACACCATCTATGATAATAACCGCATTGTTGTGATCAGACAGGAAGTCCAGATTGAGGGTTTGCCAGAGGCTTTTGAGGGCTTTACCGTGCTCCAGATCAGCGATTTGCATGGCAAACGCTTTGGCGAGAGGCAGGAGAAACTCGTCAACCTGATAAACGGCCTGGATTTTGACATGATTGCCATCACTGGTGATATGAATCACTACTGGCGTCGGGATAGCACCCCGCTTGTGGAGCTTCTGCGTGGGATTGAACACAAGGAATATGTCTTTTATACGGCGGGTAACACCGGTCCGTTTGATATGGAAGTGTTGACGGGGAAGATTACGGCGGATGGTGTTCGTCTGAGGGATGAGGGTTGTATTCTTTTAGACAAGCCCTACCCAATTATCAGGGAGGGAAACACCCTTTGGATAGCAGAGTATTTTTCGGCTTATGAGGCTGACAGGTTGCTCAGCATGTTGCTGGAGGAAGAAGACTCTGATGAAAAGTCTGCTTTGCAGCTGTGGCTTAACAGGGTAGATGAGGTGAAAGAACAGTATCACAATATCCCTAATGAGGATGTACTGATTGCGGTAACCCACTTCCCCTTATCTGAAGCGACGCTCAATGACCTCCGACAGGGTGATTTCCCTCACTATGATCTGGTGATCGCCGGGCATTATCATGGCGGGCAACTGCGTCTGCCGCTGATTGGGGCGTTGTGGATACCTGCACCATATTTGCCGCGCGGCGGGCTTTTTCCGCCACAGGACGTTGTCAGCGGGCTGGTGAAAGGGAAAAACACCCAGCAATACATCAGCCGTGGGCTGGGTGCAAGTTCACGGCTGCCCTGGCTCACTTTCCGGCTTTTTAATTCGCCGGAAGTTAATCTCATCACCTTGAAACGGCAGGATAAGTAGCTCTATTGTTCAGGGGGTGGACGCTTTTGCCTTCTTCTCCATGGCGATCAGATCAATTTTTGCCATGCGGATAGCAGAGGGCGAAAGCATCCCCAGTATCCACGGATAATCTCTATCAATGCGGCTGGTGTAATAGGAAGCGTAGGCAGTATTTCCCTGCACTACCAGTCCAACATAGGAGGTATCTCCAGCGCTGGGCAGGTCGCTGAGGTATATCAATCCATCCTCGCGTACCTGATACAGAGAGGTGCGTTTGCGCGCCAGGATGCTGCCCTGGTCGGTCAGAGGCCCCGACCTGCCCAGATTGGGTTGAAAACGCCCGAGGGCATATACCTGGTTGTTGTGGATAAAAAGATATGGTCCATCCAGCCGGGCAATTTTGCTCTCGATGCCTTTCCATTGGGTATAGGGCGGTTGTGCGACGGCAATGAGCGTTGAGCCCTCTGGATGCCCAAAAACACCTTCGCCACTGCCTTTTTCCAACCGGGCTGTTGCCAGTAGTCTGCCATCTGGCAAAAAGATAACCTCAGTCTCATCGTTGCGGTCACCCTCGTAAATGGTGGAGACGATGTCCCAGTGGATGCCGTCTGTAGATTTGATCAAGATAGATTTGCCGTGCTCGTACCAGTAAGCGGCGTTATAGTGGACAACACCATCCTGTGTTCTTGGACGCCAAAACAGCCATCCATCCATGTTGGGTATGGTCTCGAAAGCCGTCCAGTTTCTTCCGTCTGTACTGAAAGAAAACACCGTGATATAAGGTTCTGCTATAAAATTGGTGTTCTTAAGGGCATAGAGAAACAGCTTTTCGCCGACAATGGCAAACTTTGGGTCGCGGATATCCTCGCCGGGCGGGTTGAACTCTGCCAGCGATTCCCAGTTTTTTGCATCAGTTGAGCGGACGACGTGCAGGACGGATGCATCGCTGGCAAAGTGGAAAGGCGAAGATACATACGCCAGGTAAAAGTATCCCTGCCAGGAAATCATATCCGTGTTGGAGTTGTGCAGATGATCATTGACCACATCCCAGCTCTCTTGGATGATGACAGGGTCAATCTCGGCGCGGTTGGGTCTCAGATACCAATATACAAGAAGCGCTGTAAGCAGCAATAAGGTACTACCTAAAATGAGGGCAACGGTAGATAGAAAGCGTTTCATGGTTTGCCTTTCAATGGGCTGAGTTTGCAAAACTGCAAGTTTAAGGGAGAGTATCTCTCTGTATAATGTGTACAGCAGTATATACCATAAATTTTGTTGGAATCGTTATTATGATAGGCAAAATTCACCAGTTAACCACATATATTATTGCACAGCGCTCAAAAGGCAATGCGACCCTGGCGGCAACTACCAAAGCCAAGTTGATCGTTAAGGGTATCAATCCCGATAATTACAATGAGAACTCACCGGATGATGAGGAAATTATCGAGAAGCTGCTTGAATTTGCCGAAGAGAATGGGATTGAAATCAACCCCATGATTCTGGCAATATAATTTCATTTGTTGGAAAACATTCAGGGAGCGTTGGTCGCCGTGGGCCAAGGGATGTCCACCCAGCGGGTGTAGCCATGTTTTTCGGCGGCTGCCAGACGTGCGCGTGAGGGCAGTGGACAACCAGGTTCATCGGTGATTTCGATCGTGGTGGTGTATGATCCCAGCGGTGTGAAGACAAGCTCCCCCTGATGACATACCCAGGCTTCAATCACGTAGGGCACCTGTTGCGAGTCGTCTCCGGCTTTCAGTTCGACCGCATTCCACGAAACAATCACCTCATTGCCTTTTCTCCGGGCAGAGATGCCTGTTGGCGGGGTGTAATAGGGCGAACGCGGCAACTGTACCTCCTCTGGTTGGATGGGTTTGACCTGTGACAGATCGCCCTGAATTTGCATGTATTCTGCCTTGACCCAGCATGGGTTGTTCCCGCCGATAGCCTGTACCTCGATGTACGTGCCTGTTGGGTCGCGCCCGATGATTTCCATTGTATAGCCTTGATATACCCCGTATTTATACAGATAGGGTTTACCAGGTCCATAATGGCAGACCGCCTGCTCAATGATCACTTTTCCGCGCAGCTTGGTGTAGGTGGGGATGCGCGTTGCAGTTGCGGTTTCCGTAATGGTTTCAGTGGGGGTTGCGGTGTTTGTCGGCAAAGGGGTTTCTGTGGGCAGTAGGGGGCTAAGCGTTATGCTTGGGGTGATGGATGCTACAGTGAGTGTAGTCAGTATTGGCGGAGAGATTGTGTCTGCAGGAGGACGCGGGGCTGTGAACTGACACGCAAAGAGCCAGAACACCAAAAAGGGTAAAAACGCAAACGGGCGTAGTTTGTTTTTGACGCGTTGAGAGTTCATTTCTCTTTTTGTAGTATAAACCTTTTATAAAGACAATTTGAAATGTTAATATTATTGATATAATAGATATATATCATTATATCAAAAAATTAAAGACTTGGAGGAAAAATGACCGCAACAATTCCTGCAGAGGCTCTTGACTTATTTGAAAAGCGCGCTTTTGGACATTTGGCAACCCTGATGCCGGATGGCAGTCCTCAGGTCTCCCCATTGTGGGTGGAGTATGATGGAAAATATTTGCTGGTGAACAGCTCGCTGGGAAGACAGAAGGATAAGAATATGCGCCGCGATGGACGTGTGGCGCTTTCGCTGCAAGATCCGGACAACCCCTACCGCTTTTTGCTGGTGCGCGGGCGGGTGGTGAATATTAGCGAAGAGGGCGCAGATGCGCATATTGATCGTCTTTCCATGAAGTATACAGGCAAACCTTATCAGTGGCGCAAACCTGGCGAAGTGCGCGTGATATACCGCATTGAGCCACAGCATGTTACTGTGTCAGGACGGTAAAAGCGTGCAAGAAATGTATCTGAAGATCTGCCCAAATGCCTTAGCGCGTTTGGGCTACTTTGTTTCGATTCTGACTTGTACGGCGCGCACGACCACCCGCTTCTGATACGTATCGGTTTTCTCGTCGTAATCTTTGCAGGTGATCAGCGTTACCCATGGCAGTGTTTCGTGCTTGAGGGCGCTCTTATCTGAAGGTCCGGTGACCAAGACAGAGCGAACTTCGTAGAAGTATTTTTGCCCGAAGGCATGAATGATAATTGAGTCACCCCATTGCAGCTTTTCCAGTTCAAACAAAGGTCCTGGCAGCCCATCCGCTCCGTACACGTGCCCGGTAATGACGCTGTTACCCGCCCAGGTGGGGAAGGCGGTACCGTATAGATACCCTAGCCGTTTTCCCAGCCAGTCGACATTCCACGAACTGCCGCTTCTTGGGATACCAACCAACTCCTCTTTGATACCCAGGGCGGGAATCTCTATTGTCATTTCGCCAGGTAAGGGTTGAATGCTCTCGGGAGCAACGGCAAGCGGGGTTATTCTTCCTGGCGCAAAACCGGTGCGTGGCAGGGCAAGAGGGTCTCCTTCCTCCTCCTCTTCCTCTTTCTTCACCCCTTGCGGGGCTGCGGGGATGGTAATAAGAAGAGAAGCGCTGTTGTTGAGGATTGGGTCGGGAGCGGAACTGGAAAGAATGGAAACCTGATTGCTCCCTCCAGGCGCTCTTCCTTGCGCATTAACAACGGTGGTTACAGTCACTGTGTAAAAATCAACGGGTCGTACGGTGCCAAAATTAATTGTGAATGTGTTGCCTGTGATGTTGATAGGAAAACCCCGGTCGGGGGCAATCTCAATTGTAAGGATATTCAGGAATGCAGGCGTTGTATCTGTAAGCACCACATTTTGTGCATCCGTATTGCCATTATTGCCAACAGTAATGGTGAAAATGACGATATCGCCTATTCTGGCGTTGGCTGGGTCGCCGTGTTTGGTCACAGCGGGGTCAACAATCGTGGGCGACGGGTTCTGCTGATCGCCAAAGTTGACCACCGCGCGGGTGCCGGAGCTGAGCACGACGCTGACATGATCAAGTGTTGTGCTGACATAACCGCCCAGGTTCGTCTGGACAACGGTGTATATGCCAGCTGGCAGGTTTTCAAAGCTGTAGGTGCCATCTGCCGCTGTTGTTGTCGTCGCGACAACATTTCCATTCTGGTCGTAAAGGGTTACAGTAACGTTGGTAAGGGGCAGTTCGCCCGGGTTTAGGCTGCTGCTGGTGTTGGCGTCATCATACACCGTGCCCGTGATGCGGTTGGTGCCCCCGGAATTAATTTGGTAATTGCCAAAGCTGATGCGGGATATCTCTCCTGGCGGCACGGTTGTGGAAACTCTAGTGGGAGTGGTGCTGACACTACCTGAAGGGACAATTTCAGCAACAATGTATGTTCGCGGCAGCAGGTTTGTAAAAGAGAATCGCCCATCAGGTGTGGTTGTTGTGGTGTCCAAAAGGTTGACACCCGTGCTGTCATATAGCTGGATGGTTACGTTATTGACGCCGGGTTCGTTACTGTCCTGCGTTTGATTGCCGTTGATATCAAAAAACTTGATGCCCTCAATACTGCCACGCATCACGTTGGCTGTTGCAGTGGATTGGTTGGAGGTGACAGGGGTTGCCCCAAATAACCCGTGTCCTGTGGCGCGGTTAGTAACACTCTCATTATCGCGGTCGGATTGGGTAATGGTATAAGATGCAACACAAGAGACGCTTTCACCTGGTGCGAGGCTGGTAACCGTCCCGCAATCAAAAGGTGTACCCGGTGGGGTGCCGATGTGGTCATCCGTGATGGTAAATACCCCTCCCGTGCCGTTGCCGGTGAGGGTCACGTTGCCATTGTTGGTCAGTAGATAACTGTATTCCACCGCATCGCCTGGGGCGCGGAATGGGTTACCCGAATTAATAGTTTTGCTCAAGGTTAAATCTGATGACTGCCCTGCGGAGGCAGTCTTTGTGTCTTGATTGGAGGTAATTAAATTCCCGTTGAATAGCCCATAAGCAGTCGCAACATTGGTTACGCTGCCATTGTCCACGTCTGTTTGCCGAACCGTGTAGTTGGCGGTGCAGGTGATGCTTGCGCCCGGTGCCAGCGTGGTTGCTGTCCCGCAGTCAAAAGCTGTTCCGGGAGGGGTACCAATGTGATCGTCAGAGACGGTAAATCTTCCGCCAGTACCGTTCCCACTCAGGGTAACGTTTCCGCTGTTCGTGAGCTGGTAGCGGTATGTGATTGTTTCCCCAGCTGCAGTGTATGGATTGCCAATGATAATGCTCTTTGCCAAAGTCAGGCTGGGGGATTGGGTGGCAGTGGCAGTTTGCGTGTCCTGATTGGATGTTACAGGTGTGGAACCGTATAGCCCGTGTGCGGTGGCTGTGTTGGTGATGAAGCCACTATCGAGATCGGCTTGGGTAACTGTGTGTGTGGCGGTACAGGTAATGCTTGCGCCTGGCGCCAGACCGGTGGGCGTTGGCGGGCAGGTTACCGTTGCTCTGTCATCGCTGACAGTGAACAGTCCTCCTGTTCCGTTGCCAATCAGCGTTACGGTGCCGGTGTTGGTCAGCAGATACTGGTATTGGATCGAACCTCCCAGCGTACTATATGGGTTGCCTGAGGCAATGCTCTTACTCAATGCAAGGGAATATTCATCCACCAAAAGGGTGGCTGTATTGGAGGTTGCGCCTGTGCCGCCCTCGGTGGAGGTGATGGTGGAGGTGGTGTTATTTTTGCTGCCGCGATTCACCCCGGTAACATCTAGGGCAACAGTGCATGTGCCGCCTGCGGCAATAGAGGCGGCGCTGAATGTCAAGCTGGTATCACCGCTTGCAGGGGCAAAGAGGGGCGTTCCACATCCTGAAAGGCTGATATTGGGTGGGTTTGCCACCTCTAAACCTGACGGAAAAGTATCTGTGAAGCCAACCCCTGTCAGCGCATTACTGGCATTGGGGTTGGTGATGGTGAAGGTCATTCGACTGACCCCGCCCACGGTAATGGCGGTTGGCGAGAAGGATTTGGCAATGCTGGGCGGCGAAACCACGTCGAGAACAGCCGTATTGGAGGTAGTCCCTGTCCCGCCATTGCTTGAGGTGATGGCGCTGGTGGTGTTTGGATAACTGCCAGCGTTTACAGAGGTTACGGTAACGTTGATGGTACAGGAGCTGTTGGCAAGCACTGTGCCCCCGCTGAAGGTGATGGATGTCGTAGTGCTGCTTACGGTGCCCCCACATTGGTTTGCGTCAGGAGGGGTTGCCACAGTTAAGCCGCTGGGGAGGTTATCCGAAAAACCGACCCCTGTCAGTGGAACCACGTTGGAAGGCGGGTTCGTGATGGTGAACGTGATCACTGACGTGCTTCCGACTGGGATGGGGTTGGGTGCAAAGGCTTTGGTGATTAGCGGTGGCAAAACCAGATAAACAGTTACACTGCGCTGGTTAGAGGTAACCGTATTCCCGCCAGAAGCGGCGTCTTTGGCAGTGGCGGTGGCGGTGTTGGTTACCGATCGAGCGGTAACATCCCCTGCGGTGACGGTGTAGTTGCGTGTGCAGGTGATATTTGCACCGGGTGCTAACGTGCTCGCTGACCCGCAAGAGAAGGGAGTACCGGGCGGCGTGCCAATATGATCATCGGAGATTTCAAAGGGGGCGTACAGGGTTACTTCCCCGGTATTGGTCAGGATGTAGTTGTAAGTAATCGTATTACCTGCCTGGCGGTAGCCCTGTGTAGGCGTGCTCTTGGTCAACGTTAAAGCTGCAAGCCGCACGGTTGTGCTGTCCGTATTCGAAGTAATCGTTTTTGCCCCGTCGGAAGCCTGCGCTGAGGCGGTGTTGGTAATGCTTCTGGCAGTGATATCGGCTGCCTGAACCACATACGTTGCTGTACAGGTTACAGTCTCACTGGGGGCAAGGCTGGTTGTTGCCAGCGGGCAGGTAACGGTGGCTCTATTATCGTTGACCACAAACTCACCGCTGCTACCGGTGCCGTATAGGGTGGAATCGCCAGTGTTGGTCAGCAAATAGCTGTAGGTGATGGTATCGCCTGCCTGACGGTAACTGATGGCTGTGGTTGATTTATCCAGAGACAGCCCTGATCCGGTCACGGTCAACGTATCGGTGGCAGTGTTACCAGTTCCTCCGTTTGTGGAGGTAACAGCGCCGCTGGTGTTCACATAACTTCCCCCATTCTCTGCGCTCACATTGACGCTGACTGTGCACGGGACGCCTGCAGCAACGCTGGCGGAGGAGAATGAAAGACTGGTTGCGCCCGCCACAGGCGTAAAAACGGGCGTTCCACAGCCAGAATGGGACGCACTCGGGGGATCAGCGACGCGTATTCCGGTTGGCAGCGTATCGGTAAAACTGACGCCCGTCAGCGTGATCCCTGAACTGACATTGGGGTTGTTAATAGTGAAGGTTAGCGTAGAAGTGCCACCAGCAGGGATGGAGGCGGGTGAGAAAGCTTTGCTCATGGAGGGTGGATCAATGACGGTGAGGCTGTCCGAAGCGGTGTTCCCATCGCCACCGTTGGTGGAAGTAACCGTTCCGGAGGTGTTAAAGTAGCTCCCGCCGGATGCTGCGGTCACGCGTGCAATGACCGTACAACTGCCATTTGCCGCAATGCTTCCCCCGCTCAGGGTGATAGAATCTGCTGTGCTGGATACAGTGCCATTGCACTGTGAGGCGTTTGGTATGCTGGAGAGGGTCATGCCGCTGGGGAATGTGTCGCTGAACCCCACCCCGGTTAGGGTGGTACTGGGATTGGGGTTTGTAATCGTGAAGGTCAAGATGGAGTTCCCCCCCGCAGCGATTGGGTTGGGAGAGAAGGACTTAGAAATAAAAGGCGGGCTTGGCGGCGTATTAACAACCAGCGTATCACACGCTTCCGTTTGGTTTGTTGCGCCTTGATCGGTAAAAAGTGTGCTGACAGGGATGCAGTTTTGATAATTTCCGGTGGATAGTGTAGTAACGTCAACATCAATGGTGCAGCTTGAAGATGCTGCCAGGCTGCCATTGCTTAGTTCAATAACATCCGTACCCGGTGTGCCGCTTACTGTTCCACCGCATTGAGGAGTGGCAGGAGGGGCGGCAATGGTCAACCCGCTGGGAAGGGTATCTACCAGCCCCATGCCGGTCAGGGGAAAGTTAGAAGTGTTCTGGATGGTGATGCGCAGTGTGGATGTCCCACCGGGCAAGATGGGGTTCGTGATGAAATATTTGCTCACACTGGCGCCGGGCAGGTTGGTCAGGGTGGCGTTGGCAGCTTGCGGGTTGCTGGCGCCGTTGGTGGAGGTGACTCCCCCAGCCGGAATGGTGTTGGTGAGGTTGTTTTCCACATTCATGCCTACGCTGAGGGAGAGCGTACAACTGCTATTGGCAGGCAGGCTTCCTCCGCTATAGGAGAATGAAGTATCTCCTGGACTCCCGCTGATTGTTCCGCCGCAGGTGCCGACGGAGAAATTTGGCGGGTTGGCAATATACATGCCGCCATCCGGAGGGCGCTGAGGCAGATTGTCACTGAAAGCGATTCCTACCAGCGGTACGTTATTGGGGTTGGAAAGCTCGATGCTGAGCGTTGATGCAGAATTCCCGAACACGGTGAGGGGATTGAACCCTTTGACAACCCCGATAGTAATCGCTAAAACGCGCAGGGTAGCGGTGGCAGCGGTTGGATTGGAGACGCTGGTGGAAGTGCCATGAATGACCCCCGTCACGCCGCCAGCAGGGATGGTATTGGTGTGCGTTGCTGAGGTGCCTTTGCCAATGACATCAACAACAATCGTGCATATCCCGGCAACACTTCCAACTTTGGCAGGGATGATACCGTTGTTTAACGTGATGGTCTGTGTTCCTGCCGTTGCGGTAACGCTCCCCCCGCCGCAGGTGGTGCTGGCTCTAGGCGGGTTGGCAATGACAACCCCTTGTGTCAGCGTTCCCGGTAGTGTATCTGTGAGGGAAACGTTATCAATTTGTTCAGTGTTGTTGTTGGTCAGGGTGATGGTCAGCGTTGAGACGCCGTTGGGGTTAACTGTATCTGGCTGAAAGACCTTGCTGACGGATAACCCGCTAACGGTCAGGTTTGCGGTGATGTTACTGGTGATATTGCGGTTTTCGTTGTTGGAAATGTTGGCTGGGGAGATGGTGTTTGTAAAACTGCCGGGCTGTTCGCCTGTAACGCTGACGGTGAGGCGGCAGTTTGCGTTGATAGGAATTGTGCCGCCCGTATAGGTGAGGGTTGTGTCTCCTGCGGATGGGGCAAATGTTCCTCCGACACAGTTGGCATTTTTGGTGGCGTTGGGCGGGTTTGCAACCCGAACGCCGCTGGGCAGCGCGTCGGTTAGGGAAAAGTTTGTCAGTTGGGTATCGGCAGGGGCTTGAATATTGATGGTAAGCGTTGAGATGCCGCCTACAGCGATGCTGCTCGGGCTGAAGCTTTTGCTGCCGGTGATGCCGGCTTGCTCGCCATACACTCTGACGTTGGCGGAGGCTGAGAGTGTGTTGGTGGCGCCTTCATTGGTATTTACGCTGCCTGCGGGCAGGGTGTTGGTGTAGTTAGCGGGAATGCTGGAGGTTACTGTAAGTGTAACCGTGCAAGTGCCTGGGCTGGCGTATGTACCACCTGGGACAGTTCCCCCATTCAGGGTAACGGACGAAGCGGTGCTTGAAACAGTTCCTCCGCATTGCGGTGTGGCTGGGGGAACAGCCACCAGTAGCCCGGCGGGGAGATTATCTGTAAAGCTGACGCCGGTGTATGGCGAGGGCGTTGGATTTCGCAGGGTGATGGTGAGGGTTGAGGAGCCGCCTGCCTGGAAATTTTGTGGCGAGAACGATTTTGAAACCCCTAAGGATTGTACATTCAGTGGCGCCGAAGCTGCGGAAGTATTGGTTACCCCTTGAGTGCACTGAATGGCGTTGGCGGGGATAACATTCGTATAAGAGCCTGCCACCGTAGAAGTAACTGTTACCACGATGGTGCAACTGCCCGGTGTGCTGCCAACCTGTTTGGGTATTGTTCCACCTGTCAGCGTAACCGATGTAGCAGTGCTGGTGATGCTGCCGCCGCATTGCGGCGAAGCTGGCGGGACCGCTACGGTAACATTGGCTGGCAGGTTGTCGGTGAGCGAAACATTGGTGAGGTCTGTTCCCGTATCGGTGTTGCGCAAGGTAATGGTCAATGTGCTGGTTTGCCCTACCCAAATGGTGTTGGGGGCAAAGGTCTTGCTCAATGAAGGCGGCTGCACAGTATTTACCCGCAATGTCGCGTCAGCAGGGGTTGGGTTAGTCAACTGAATTGAGCCGTCGGGGTTTGTGGCGCGCACTGTGTTGGCAGGGATGGAATTGATATGATTGCCTGCGGTGATGGAAGAGACGTTGACAGTTACTGTGCAGGAGCCTGGTGTAACGCCAACCTGTGCTGGAACCGTCCCGCCAATCAGCGCCAGAGTGCTGCCGATTGTGGTTACCGTCCCACCACAGGTGGTGGTGGCATTCGGCGGGCTGGCAAAATACACGCCCGCTGGCAGGGTATCCGTCCATGCGGGAGGGTCGGAGGAGAGGGCTAATTCAAATGGATTTGGGTTGAACAGACTGACGCTTAGTGTGGCGATGCCGCCTGCAGGGATAGAGATGGGTGAGAATTCTTTGTTTAGACCTACCTGAAAAGTTTGCATCAGAGGCAAGGGTTGTATTTGTGCGGGTGCGTGCGCGTATGCCGCTGATGGCGCAGAGATTTGTGCGAGAAGAAGCGTTACAAGCAGGGTGAAGATATTCACTCTGCTAAACTTACCTTTACTTCTTAAATTTTTTTGGTTCTTAAAGAGGAAAAATTGCAACATCTCCATTTGAAATTCAGACATGAGTTGGGACAGATGGCTGAACAATGGTAGTGAAAGCAGACAAAGCGTCAGTGATGATCAAGCGCCACTCCTTGAGAGGCAGCGACCATTTCTGGCACAACAAGACAAATAA
>JABLWW010000003.1 GCA_013178295.1 Anaerolineae bacterium
TCCAGTCAGGTAGCTCTGTTTGAAGTGGTACTGGCATCTCCTGCAAGTCTGCCTCGGCTGGTTCTTCTATGGGTTGAGCAGCTTCCTCAGGTTGGAGCGCAGCTAGCCAATCGGGCGTTTCGCCTGTCTCGGCGGGTTCTGAGGCGGGCAGGGCGGGTTCTTCTGTCTGAAGGGAAGCCAGCCAATCGGGCGTTTCGCCTGTCTCGGCGGGTTCGGCGGCGGGCAGAGCGGGTTCTTCTGTCTGAAGGGAAGCCAGCCAATCGGGTGTCTCGCCCGTCTCGGCGGGTTCTGAGGCGGGCAGAGCGGGTTCTTCTGTCTGAAGGGAAGCCAGCCATTCGGGCGTTTCGCCCGTCTCGGCGGGTTCGGCGGCGGGCAGAGCGGGTTCTTCTGTCTGAAGGGAAGCCAGCCATTCGGGCGTTTCGCCCGTCTCGGCGGGTTCGGCGGCGGGCAGGGTGGCTTCTTCGGGTTGGAGCGAAGAGATCCATTCTGGCAGATTTGTCTCTTCTGTGAAAGGGGTTATTTGCTCTTCAAAACCAGGTGTTTCTCCGAGCGATTCCTCGTAGAAAGGAGATGCTGTTTCAGGAGAGCTTGTATCTGTATCTGGTTTGGCGATCATCCAGTCTGGTATGTTGTCCTGTCCACCCTGCACGTTAACCCCAATGGTTTTTGCCCACTCTGGTTGCTGCCCGGTTTCTTGGGAGGGCTTCCAATCAAGATGTTCCAGAGTAACCGCGTTTTCGGGCACTTGAGCCGGGCTGGGAGCTTTTTCAGATATAAAAGCGTAATACGGTTCCAGCGCGTTGACAATGTCCTGGTGTCTTTTCGCGTTTTCAGACTGTTTTGCTTGGGAATAAATTTTGGCGAGGATTTCGTTTGCTTCAAAACAATATGGCAGTTTTTCAAGAATTCTTTGGCAAACCTGTTCGGCAGATGTTTTTTGCCCGGCAAGAAAAAGCATGCGCGCCAGAAGAAGTTCAATATCAATGCGCTGGGGGTCTTCTGCCAGGGCGACTTTTGCTTCGGCAACTGCCTGTGTGTAGAGTTCCCCGCGGGCATACATGCGCACAAGGGCGGAGCGAGTGAGGCGGATTTTGGATGGTTCTACGCCATCCCGTCTGCCATAAAGACGCTTTAACTCTTCCTGGATAGCCTGGTTAGAGGGTTGTATCTCGAAAGCGCGTTCCATGTGGAAGATAGCGGCGTCCAGGTTACCTTCATCCTCGCGGATAATGCTCATCCCAATATGTGCGATGTAATCATCTGGAACAACAGCGAGGAGGCGGGTAAGAATATCTGTTGCCTCGGTATATCTGCGGTTTTCCAAATACGCTTTGCCCAGTGAGCGGTATGTTTCGATGTGCTTAGGGTATCTTTTTAGAATATATTTGCAATGGTCGATAGCCGCATCGATTTGACCGCGGTCAATAAGGGCATCAATTTCATGTATGTAAGCGCGTAATGAAATTTTTGCCATATCATTTATCCTCTTCTTACCAAGTATGCAATATCTTGATAGATATTGCAAGTACTTTTCCTCAGTAGTCTTCCGCGCGTTATTGCATAACGTGTTGACCACGCTTGCTGTTTGGGCAGGGCACGGCGCGGTTAAGAAGTCTGGATTGCAGGCACACTCACTCGCCGAGATAATCGCGAAGTTTGCGCCGGATGGAGGGGTGGCGCAATCGGCTGAGTGCCTGAGCCTCGATTTGGCGGACGCGCTCGCGCGTAACGCCCATTTTGCGTCCAACCTCCTCCAGTGTGTATGCCTGACCGTCTAGTAGCCCATAGCGCAGTTGGAGGATGCGGACTTCGCGGGGAGGAAGGTTATTAAGGACATCCTCGAGATGCTCTTTGAGAAGATTGTAGGTGGCGGTATCATCTGGCGGTGGAGCTTCATCGTCCTCAATGAAGTCACCGAGCACAGAGTCTTCTTCGTCATCGGTGGGTGTTTCCAGAGATAATGGTCTGCGGGCGACCTGTATCATATTTTCGACCTTTTTGGGGAGGACGTCTAAGGTCTCTGCAAGTTCTTCGACGGTCGGTTCACGCCCCAAGCGTTGGGTGAGCTGGTGCTGAATGCGAAGAAGCTTATTAATCTGATCGCCCATGTGAACAGGCACACGTATCGTTCTACCTTGATCGGCAATGGCGCGGGTTACTGCCTGGCGTATCCACCATGTGGCGTATGTGCTAAACTTATGACCTCGGCGATAGTCAAATTTCTTTGTAGCGCGGATCAGCCCGATGTTTCCTTCCTGGATGAGGTCAAGGAAAGGAACGCCTCTTCCCATATATTTTTTTGCAACGCTGATAACCAGCCGCGAGTTGGCAGTGATCAAGTGTTCGCGAGCGGCCCAACCATCTTCTATCAGATGACGCAAGTCAGCGCGGCGGCGATTGCTGACGTTCCCTCTTGCTAACTCTTCGCGCGCCATGCGCCCGCGCTCGATTCGCTGTGCCAGTTCTACTTCTTCTTCTGCGGTAAGCAATGGAACACGCGACACCTCTTTGAGGTAAAGCCCAATGGTGTCGTCCGTATCAATGTTTGCCAGATCGTCCAGTACAAATTCGACAAGAGGTTCTTCGGCTTCTGGGCGAGTTTTGATGTCTGGCTCCAGTTCGTCTTCGCTGGGCTCCTCTTCGGGTACGTCCTCCAGATAGGGGATGCCAGCGCTCATTAAAGCAGAAAAAGCTTCCTCAAGTTGTTCGACGTCTTGCTCAGCTTCAGGGAAGAAGTGCAGGATGTCATCAATTGTTACATAAGATTTCTGACGTCCAAGCTCCAGCAATCTGGCAATAGCTGGATATTCTTCGTCTTCATCTACTACATTCAACAGTGCATTGTCCATGAAACTAACTAACCTCTTCAAGCGATCAATAGTTTTTTGTCAGTGCTAAATCGCTCTCTAAACATTTTGCTTACTCAGAATACACTTTTTTATGTATAAAAGCAATACCCTCGAAGTAAAAAAGCAGTGTTTAGGGCGTTAATGTTTTTGAAGTGATAAGCTCTTGTGTTAGGATGGTGATAATTTGATCTATATCGTATTTGTTAATTACCACTGGTGTTTGCAGGGTATCAAGTGCAACATAGTAACCACTGCCAATAGGCGTGGTTTTTCCGACTCGAATCGTTCTCTGTTGACCTGAAAGATTGCGCAAGGTTATCTGAAAAGCAGCTGACTGTAAACCGAGCGCTTCCTGCGAGGTATCTGGGACAAAGGATAAGATATCCAAACTAATCATTTTTGAAATCAGTGTTTCAACAGCCGATTGATCTATGTCGTTTTTCTGACTGGAGGCAAGAACCCAGCCTTGACCAGGTTGGCGTAAAAGGGTGGTCGTTTGACCGCTCGAAATGATTTCAAGTTGTGCGATCTCCCCCGATGACCAATCTGGGATTAATTTCTGATACGCTGTGGGGGTGGGCGTCCTGAGGTGAGCGGTTAATTGCGGTGATTTGTCCATTAACACCGCCAGTGCAAAGACAATAACGAAAGCCAATATTAGAATCAAGGTGGAGCGTTTGAACATTTTTTGGCTTTTATCCTTTGCTTTTGCGTTGTACCCAGGTCAAAACCCCAAACAGAACAGCCATGCCAGGCAGGATGAATACAACCACAAGGAGCAAAATCCCCATTGTCAGTTGCTTTGGGGGGATCACAGTGCGCGTTACAGGTTTTTTGGGGGTGAGGTTGATGATGGTGTCCTGTTCGGCTGCCCAATCAATGGTGTTGATAATCATATCGCCATTTGCCAGAGAGTAAAAGTTCTGGTCGCTGGCAAAATCCGAATCACAAAATACGGCGAGGCGCGCATTGGTTTGCGTATTTTCCAAAGCTTGTGCAAATGTTACCGGGCCAGGAACATCTTGGTTCTGATCAAAAGTGACCCTATTGTTTTGAATACTGTCAAAATCGCTCTCTCCCCAAGCATTTGGCGAAGTCGCTGCTAAATTTGTCGTTTGTATTTTATCCGAAGGCTGTGTCAGGCTTATGCCGCATGCGCTGGGAAAAGCCGATGCATAGCGCTGTAGTTTCTCGGTGATGGGGTGGCTTCCATACGTATCTGCCATCGCAACCAGAGGGTTGATGCTGGTTGGGTCAATAATCAGATTATTTCCATATTGCACACCCCACTCTTGTGCCAAATATTTTGCCAGAGGGTCTGTTTTGGCGTCTATCTTTGTAAGACGGTTGGGTTCAGCCAGCAATACTAGAGATTTTCCTTTGTCCAGGAATTCTTTTAGCAAAAGGACTTCTTGTTCTTGCAAGGCAATTTGGGGACCTGCGATGACAATCGCCAGAGCGTCTTCCGGAATTGTGGGAGAGGTGAGCAGATTTAACTTGTTGACGGTGTAGTTCTTTGTTTGCAGGGTTTGCTTTACCGTAAAGTAGGAATTTTCACCACCAGCCACAATATCAAACTCACCGTGACCGGTCAGGAAATAGATGACCCTTTCACCAGGGTTTGCAAGCCTGATAAGCGCAGCAGTGATTTGTGATTCGTCGGCATAAGTAACTTGTTCCATCTGGCTGCCCAGTTTGAGCACAATGACGCCATCGCGGGTAACGTTTGCATTTTGGGCGGCGACAATGTCAGCTTCAGGGTCAATGAAGGTGTAATCAAAGTTGCCTTTACTGTTGAACTTGTAGCTCTCCAGCAGAGAGCGGGCAGTTTCAGAGGGTATTCTCTTTGTGAAGAATGCCTGTGCGAGGACGGGCTCGGGAAGGCTTTGCAAAGTCTGAATGGTTTCTCTGGTGAGAGAGTTGAGTCTGTCTTCCGTTAAGTCCCATCGCTGGTCATATTTATAGACCATATAGTTGATGACTGCCAGAATGCCCAAAACGGCAAGCAGCATAATGATAGCATTGTTGGCATAACGTGCCTGTCTGCCAGTGAAGATTTCCCGAACGCGTTGGGGGTCAAGGGCGATATACACGGCAATGCCCAGTGCAATGCAGCTGAGACTGATTTGCAGGCTTAAATCAAGTTTGCGCTGGACAATATACAACCCGGCAGAAACAAGGGTGGCGAGCAAGGCAAAGTATAAACCGTAGGGGGCGTACTTGCGCAAAGATGGCTTCATTACCGCCACCTCCTGGTTTCGACTGACGTCGAGCCAAGCGCCAGAGCGAATATTGTCATGCTTACATAGAAAATGACATCCTGGGCTCTGATAATACCTCGCATGAAGCTGTCGTAAAAGTGATCTGGAAAGCCCAAATATCCTAGCACTTGGGTGAAAGTGCCGCCTGTAACCTGAGCAGGTGACCCAATGATCCAGAAGATAATCATCATGCCCAGTGAAGCAAACATGGCGGCAACCGGATTGCTAAAGAAAGAAGAGACGCTCACGCCTACAGCACACATGGTTGAAATCAGAAGGATCAGGCCTGTATAGGCCGATATAACAACCCCCCAGTCGATCCCGGGGTCAAGCTGGAAGTTTAGTATGAGCGGATACACCAATGTAACCAGTGTGGATGTGAGAAAGAATAATAAACTTCCCAGCCATTTGCCGATGACCAATTCCCAGTCGTGGATGGGTGCTGTGAGCAGAAGCTCCAATGTTCCGGAGCGGTTTTCATCGGCGATTGTGCGCATGGTCAGGACTGGTATGCCCAGAAAAAGCATAGGAAAGATGTATAGCTGGATGGTGCGCTGGGCGCCAGGGACAAACTGCTGGGTGGTTACGGCAAAAAAGAGGTCGAGATAAAAGAATAACCCTAACAGGAGAAGGGTTACAAACAAAAATACGTAGGCGATCGGGCTGAAGAAAAAGAGTTTATATTCCCGCCGGGCAATTGTCCATATATTGCTCATCAGTACACCTCTATTGTTCTGCCGGTTCGGATGTTGTCATAGGAACGGGAGCGTCTTCATGGGTAAGCTGAAGGAAGATTTCTTCCAAGCTTAAACTAACTGCGTGCAGCTCAAGTAGCTCGAAACCTGCCTCGATGGCTGCGCGTGCCACCTGAGGGCGGGCGTCTTCGGCATGTGGGGTTTCAAATTCCAGCGTATCATCATTTTGTCTGGAAATTCTTAGGACACCAGGTGTGTGTTCAATAAGGGGGAGCAGCGGAGAAATTTCGCCGCGTACGCGCAGGATAACCCGCTGCGAACCCGCCAGGCGCGCTTGGAGATGCTCGGTGGTGTCCTCAGCGATAATGTTGCCCTTGTTAATAATCAAAACACGGTTGCAAACTTGTTGCGCTTCTGGCAGGATATGTGTGGAAAGCAGAACAGTGTGCTGCTTTCCAATTTGGCGGATGAGGTTACGCACTTCGATGATTTGTGCTGGGTCTAAGCCAATGGTCGGCTCATCCAGGATGAGCACTTCTGGCTGGTGGAGGATGGCTTGTGCCAAGCCAACGCGCTGTTTTAAACCTTTTGATAACTTTGATATGTACCCGCTGGCACGTTCTTCGAGATGTAATTGCGCGAGCACCTCATTGACCCTTTGTTTTGCGTTTTTTATCTTGCGCAGGTCGGCCATAAATTTCAGATACTCATACACGGTCATGTCCTGGTGTAGAGGCACTGTTTCGGGCATATAGCCAATCAACCTGCGTGCTTGAATGGAGTGTTCCATGATATCGTATCCCCCTATTTCCACTTTGCCACTTGAAGGAGGAAGGTAGCCTGTAAGAATGCGCATGGTAGTCGTTTTACCAGCGCCGTTAGGACCAAGAAAACCGACAATCTCGCCCTTTTCGACTTTGAACGATATCTCATTCACGGCGCGCCGATTGCCATACTCTTTGGTCAGGTTAGATACATGGATCATGAAGCGTGCTCCATCACAAATGGTTTTAACGGAAAACCAGCGAGACCAGCCAATTCTCGCCGGGGGTGAGGGACAAACGGTTCAAATACACACCGCAAAATACTATACAGCAATTGATTGGCGCAAGTCAATAGGTTTGAGAACTTCTAATGAAACACTAATCTTTAGCGAACCCTATCAGTTTTTCAGGTGTTAGAGTAAAATAGTGCGGATTTTGCAATGCTAAAAATTTTATTTTCGAGGAGGAATCGATGAACATCCTTGGACTTGCTCGGCATGGGTTGAATGATGTCGAGCAAATATTTGTAATAGGCGTCTTGATCACTGCATTTATCAGTCTTTTGTATGCCTGGCTGTTGAGAGGCAATGTTCTCAACAAGGATAAGGGCACAGCAAAAATGCAGGAAGTCTGGAATGCCATTCGGGAGGGTGCAGATAGTTATCTGAAGAGCCAGTTGAAGACGATCCTGCCGGGAATTGCTTTGCTTACAATAGCTATGTTTTTAAGTGTTTATATTGTGCCGCCGAGCAAAGAGGCGCTGCATGAGTTTCCTAACAACACTTCTCTGATCATTGCTGTTGGGCGCACAATAGCCTTTATCATGGGTGCCAGTTTTTCGCTGTTGGTTGGTCAGCTGGGGATGCGGATGGCAATCCAGGCGAATGTGCGTGCGGCATCAGCAGCGAAGCGCAGCTTGAACGAATCATTGTCCATTGCATACTATGCTGGCACGATTACGGGCATGTTAACGGATGGGTTGGGGCTGTTTGGCGGCACGGTGATTTTTGTTGTGTTTGGAACGGCGGCGCCGGATGCCCTGCTAGGATTTGGCTTTGGCGGCACCCTGCTGGCGCTTTTCATGCGTGTAGGCGGTGGTATTTACACCAAAGCGGCAGACGTAGGCGCTGACCTTGTGGGTAAGGTTGAGAAGGATATCCCTGAGGACGACCCGCGCAATGCAGCCGTGGTGGCTGATCTAGTAGGCGACAACGTAGGCGATTGTGCTGGTATGGCTGCCGATATTTTTGAAAGCTATGAGGTTACCATTGTCTCCGGTTTGATCCTGGGGCTGGCATTGGTGAGCATTACCGGTGAATTGAAGTGGATTGTATACCCCTTGGTGATTCGTGCAATTGGTGTGATCAGTTCTATCCTGGGAACTTTCACAGTTCCAATTTGGGTCAGGTTTCCAATCAAGTTCTTACGGGCGCACGATGCTGAGGAAGCCATGTTCCGTTCGTATGAGGTTTCCAGCTTTAACACGATTTTGTGGGCTTTTGTTCTTGCCATTCTTTATGCGCATGAGTGGAAACTGGCGATGCTGACAACCATTGGCGTTGGTTTGGCAGTGGCTTTTAATCCATTGACATCGTACTTTACGGCTACAAAACGCCCACCGGTTCAGGATATTGTTAAGTCAACCAAAACGGGACCAGCGACAACCATTTTGACCGGTTTGTCGGTAGGTATGGAGTCCAGCGTGTATGCTTTGCTGGTGATTGCAATTACGTTTGTTTTTGCAGTCCTTCTGTACTACAACTCTCCCCCCGTTTATGTCCTGTACGCTGTGGCGATGATCGGTATTGGTATGCTCAGCCACACAGGAAACAATGTGGCAATGGATTCGTATGGTCCCATTTCGGATAATGCCAATGGTATCGCGGAGATGAGCTGGCATGATATGGAAGATGATGAAACCAAAAAAGCGCGCCAAATTATGGCAGACCTTGATGCAGTTGGAAACACAACCAAAGCGATTACAAAGGGTGTGGCAATTGCATCAGCGGTGATTGCTGCTGTCAGCTTATTTGCCTCCTTCATCACGGATGTTGCGCGGGTTGAAATTCAGCTGGGTCTCCCGGTTATCGATTCGATTCGTGTTTCGGATACCAAAGTGTTTATCGGCTTATTACTGGGAGGCGCATTGCCTTGGTTGTTTAGCTCGTTGTCTATTCGCGCTGTATCGCGTGCAGCCGGGCAGATCGTGGAAGAAGTCCGTAATCAGTTCCGTATTCCGGGCATTATGGAAGGGACAAAGAAACCAGATTACGCTCGTGTGGTGGCAATTTCCACACGTTCAGCACAGAAAGAACTGATCCCTCTGGCAACCATTGCGGTTTTGCTACCGTTGATCGTTGGACTCGTCTTACGTGTGGAAGCCCTGGGAGGCTTTTTGGCGGGTGTTATTGTGAGCGGGCAGCTGTTGGCGGTATTTATGGCAAATGCTGGCGGCGCCTGGGATAATGCCAAGAAAGCGATCGAAGACGAACCGCGCGATCTTGCCGCCAATACGGGCAAAGGCTCTGAACGGCACAAAGCTGGTGTAGTAGGTGACACGGTAGGTGATCCGCTCAAAGATACGGCTGGGCCTGCGCTTAACCCCATGATCAAGGTGGTTAACCTGGTCAGCCTGATCGCTGCTCCAGTGATTGTCAAATATGAAGGCAATTTAGGGGTTGTTGGCTGGATTGTTATCGTCATTTTGTTGGCTGGTGTTGTCTGGGCAATTCGCCAGAGCAACCGCACGGTGCCGGAACTGCAATAAATAAGTATTGCAAAGCCCCTCTCGCTGTTGTGAGAGGGGCTTTTTTATTTCCTGGTGTAAAATTGCGGTATATGATGATAAAAGGAGGCTGAGATGCACATCGTTATTGTTCATGTTCATGTGAAAGAGGAGAGTATATCTGACTTTATCGCTTTGACGCTGGAAAATGCCAGAAACAGCATTCGAGAAGCAGGCATCGTGCGTTTTGATTTTTTGCAGATGGCGGATGATCCGGCTAAGTTTGTGCTGTATGAGGTGTACCGTACCCCTGACGATCAGCTTAAGCACCGGGAAACGAATCACTATCAGAAATGGAAAGCGGCAGTGGAAGAGATGATGGCAGAACCGCGCCTGGGTGTCAAATACAAGAACCTTTTTCCTGAAAACATGGAATAGGAGCGGATATGGGCTTTGATTTTGCTGCGCCGAAGCGCATCATATTTGGGAATGGTACCGTAGCCGAAATTGGCCCAATAGCATCTCAACTGGGAAGCAAAGCGTTTCTGGCTACCAGCGCGGGGAGGATAAACCAGAAAGTTATTGAACCGCTTTTGGAGAGGGAGGGGGTTGCATGGCACGTTTTTGTTGTAGATGGGGAGCCAACGATTGATCTGGTGCAGGAGGGTGTTGCGCAGGCAAAACGCAATGGCTGTGATTTTGTGATTGGTTATGGAGGGGGGAGTGCTATTGATACAGGCAAGGCTGTTTCGGCGATGATGACGAACCCCGGCACGCTACTTGATTATCTGGAAGTGGTTGGTAAAAATCAACCGCTGGTTTTTCAGGCTGCTCCTTTCATTGCAGTGCCCACAACAGCTGGGACTGGGTCAGAGGTAACGCGCAATGCAGTATTATCGGTGCCGGAAAAACGGTTTAAAGTGAGTCTCAGAAGCCCGCTGATACTTGCCAGCGTTGCGATTGTTGATCCTGAACTGACGTATTCCATGCCCCCCAATGTTACTGCCAGCACAGGTTTGGATGCATTAACCCAGGTTATTGAACCGTATGTTTCATTGAAAGCTTCTCCAATGACAGATATGTTTTGTCGCGAGGGGATACAACGGATTTCTCGTTCTGTGGTGAGAGCTTACCAGAATGGAAGCGATGTGCTGGCGCGTGAAGATATGGCATGGGGAAGCCTGTTGGGAGGATTGTCGCTGGCAAATGCAGGATTAGGCGCGGTGCATGGTTTTGCGGCTCCAATTGGAGGGATGTTTACCGCACCGCATGGGGCAGTATGTGCCAGTCTGCTGCCAGGTGTAGTCAGGATGAATATTCGAGCTTTGCGGCAGAGGTTTCCAGACAGTAAGGCGCTCATACGTTATGATGAGATCGCACAAATCATGAGCCAGACAGAGAAAGCAAAGGGAGATGACGCTGTAAAGTTTCTTCAGGAATTGAATGCTGCGTTACATATCCCGCGTCTATCTGACTTTGGAATTACGCCAGCTGATGTTCCCCAAATTGTAGAGAAAGCCGCTATAGCAAGCAGCATGAAAGCTAACCCCATTCAACTGACAGCGGAGGAACTCAGCGAGATATTGTTTGAAGCGCTATAATGTTATTGGCTCTTTGCAAAGAAAGCTGCTGCTAATACCCCAGGTCCTCCATGCACCAGGATAGCGGGGGGGACGAAGTAGATGGGGATTTCGCCAATGTTCAAGCTCTGAGAGAATTCGCTTGCCAGAGATTGCGCTTCTTCCAGATTGCCGCCGTGCATGATGCTGAGATGGCAGTCTCTTGAAGCACATTCATTGTGTACCAGCTCTTTAAGGCGGTTGACCGCTTTTAGTTTGGTGCGCTGGCTGTCGAAAGGCTCCACCACACCATTGTTCAGCGTGAGGATGGGTTTTACCTGCAAGATCGTGCCAAGCAATGCTTTTGCGCCGCCGATTCTGCCGCCTTTGTGAAGATACTCCAGTGTATCCACCAGGAAGTATACTCGTGCCCGTGCCATCATATCCCGAATGCCTGTCAGGATTTCTTCAATGGTTTTTCCCTCTTTTGCCCATCGGTGCGCTTCAAGAACAATTGAGCCGAGATTGGCGCCGATGGTGCGGGTGTCAATGATATGAATATCCGCATTGGGGAAGTCCTGCGCGGCGACTTCGGCGCTGCGTAATGTTCCGCTCAACGAAGCTGAAGGACATATCACAAGGATCGTGTGCCCCTGATCGGATAATTGCTTGAAGATTGGTGTGTACAATGCTGGTGCTGGGGCAGCTGTTTTGGGCAGGGTGGGTGATGATTTTAATTTGCTAAGAAATGTTTCGCTGTCGATTTCAGAGTCATCCCGATATTCTTCCGAACCAAAGATGATAATTTGAGGCAAGTAGGAGATATCGAGGTCTCTGGCTGTTTCAACAGAAAGACACGATAGGGTATCTGCTACTATTTTGATCATGGCAGTCATCCTTTGTGATTTGTGTACTTTGATTTTAGTTGGGGCAATTGTTTATTTTTGCAACGCAGTGCAGGCATCAAATTAATTATATCAGCGAAATCACTAAAAAATGCTCAGTTAGAGATCGTTTATAGAAGGAATACCTCCTGCTGCACTGGCATTGAAGATGGCATTGAGGATTGCTTGTGAAACAGCCTCGGCGGCAAATGCACCAATGGTGCTTACATCTGCTTTGCGTTGATTGGTGGCGAGGGCAAAAACGGTATCCCCGTCCAGCATGGTGTGCGCGGGACGAATGGTGCGGGCAATGCCGTTATGTGCCATCTGAGCGACTTTGTTAACTTCTTCCTTCGTTAAACGAGCATTAGTCGCCACAACGCCTATGACTGTGTTGTGCTTGCTTGAAAAAGCCATGATATTGCGGCCTATGAATGATTTCATTGTCTGTAACGTGTCAATGAAATGCCCTGCTTTCCCAATACGAATTTTGCCAAACTGGACAGAACGCGCACCAGCAATAATCTGACCGTTTTGTGGGTTGATGACATCGCCAAAGGCGTTTACTGCCATTAGTGCCCCTACGTAAATGCCTTTGCCAATATATATACTTGCCGAACCGATACCGGCTTTCATTGCCCCGCGCATGCCCAGTATCTTTCCTATACTGGCTCCTGTACCGACGCCAACATTTCCCTGAACAACAGGGGAATTGGTGGCGTTCATGCAGGCATTGTACCCCATTGATGCGTCTGGGCGAACTTGCGGTTTGCCAAGAGCGAGATCGAAAATCACCGCCGAAGCAACAATCGGCACACGGGCAACACCTGTGTTAAAACCGATATTTTTTTGCTCTAAATAGCGCATAACGCCAGCAGCGGCATCAAGACCATAGGCTGATCCACCAGTAAGCAGAATGGCGTGTGCGCTATCTACCAGGTGCATTGGGCGGAGGGCATCGGTCTCGCGCGTCCCTGGCGCACCCCCGCGCTGATCTATTCCAGCGGTTGCCCCTTTTTCACAGATCACAACTGTGCAACCGGTAAGCGCTTCCATATCCTGCGCATGACCTACAAGTATACCGGAGACGTCTGTTATTGTGTTGTTCATGTTTTCCAAGTTTCAGTATGATACAATATTGCTAAAGTAATTATACGCTTTTTGGCGGTGTGAAATGAATACGTTTACGGGTGCGGGCGAACGCGTGACAAATGTCGCAATGGTTATTTTCGGCGTCACGGGTGATCTGACCAGACGCAAATTAATGCCAGCTTTGTATGAGCTTTGTAAGGCGGGGCAGCTGCCTGATTCTTTCTCGATTATCGGGTTTGCCCGGCGCGAGTGGAGCGACGAGGACTTAAAGAGTAATATGAGAGAGGCTTTGCGTTCACACAACCCGGAAGCAGAATTGGTGGAAAAACTTCTCAAAGATGCGCGCTTTGTACGTTCGACGTTTGATGACTTGCAGGGCTACCAGAACCTGAAACAGTTGCTGCAAGAGATTGGCGCAGTGAATGTTTTGTTGTATCTTGCCACGCCACCGGAGAATTACATTGACATTATTTATAACCTCAAAGCGAGTCAACTGAATCTTTCTGAAAGAGGCTGGGTGCGTATTGTCATTGAGAAACCGTATGGCAGGGATATGGCTACCGCTCAGGTGTTGGAAGATGCGGTGCATGATGCCTTTGACGAAAAACAGGTTTATCGGATTGATCATTATCTTGGCAAAGAGACGGTGCAGAATATATTGATTTTCCGTTTTGCCAATGGCTTATTTGAACCTTTGTGGAACTACCGTTACGTAGATCATGTACAGATTACCGTTGCGGAGACAGAGGGGGTAGGGACGCGATCTGGGTATTATGAAACAGCTGGTGTTATACGGGATGTTTTTCAGAATCACATGTTGCAGTTACTGTCTTTGACTGCAATGGAGGTGCCGGTTACGTTTAATGCTGACGCGGTGCGTGATGAGAAAGTGAAAGTGTTGAAATCGTTGCGTCCACTAAAGGGCAGAGATGCTCTCGAAAACACATTTCGCGCTCAGTATGTTTCAGGCATGATTAACGAAAAGAGAGTTCCAGGTTATAAGGACGAGAAAGGTGTCTCGCCAAAGTCTGTCACTGAAACATATCTGGCAGCCAGGGTATATGTGGATAATTGGAGATGGGCTGGTGTGCCGTTCTACTTGCGGTCGGGGAAGTGCCTTCCCAGTCGTGTTACCGAGGTAGTCATTCAGTTTAAACAAGCGCCTTTATCCTTGTTTAACCTTCAGGATTTTGCCGGGGATGCCCCAAATATGCTGATTCTCAACCTTCAACCCAAAGAGCAAATCATCTTGAGGTTTGGGGCAAAGGTACCCGGACCGGCAAACCGGATTGCCCCGGTGGCGATGGTCTTTAGCTATCAAGACCATTTTTGCCAACAAACACAGGATGCATACGAGCGTTTGATTCTAGATAGTATTCTGGGGGATGCTACATTATTTACCAGGTCAGATGAGGTATATGCGCAATGGGCTTTTACGTGCGGCATATTGGACGCATGGCAGACAAACCCTGTGCAGTATTTGCCTGTGTATGAAGCTGGGACGTGGGGTCCACCTGGGGCAGACGAGTTTATCCAGCGAGATGGAAGGACGTGGCATACCATTGAAGTTGCTACTGGCTGCAGCTAGAAGGAATCGTCGTTGCTCTTGGAGTAGGGTATAATGACGAGCATTGTTTTTGCTTTATGATAGCAGTCTGGAGTCTTGATGCGTTGTCGCTGGTTGTTGATATTTTTTGTCGTTGTTAGTTTGATAGGTATATTGCTGGCACTGCGAAGTCTGCCTGTGGATGCTTCTGGTATGGCGCAACAGCCAACCGTAGAACTGCCTACTGTGACCAGCACTCCATCTGGTCCTGTGGTTACTGTTCGACGCGATCAGGAAGAATACATCAACGTACGTTCAGGTCCGGGGGTGTTTTTTCCAAAGGTTGGAGTATTGTTGCTTGGACAACAAGCTCCGGCAAAGGGACGTTCGGCAGGTGGTGATTGGATTCTGATTTCTTATCCGGGTGTGCCGGGGGGAGTAGCCTGGGTTTATGCTCCGTTTGTCAATGTATCTCCTGGTGCCCTGCCCATTGTAGAACCTCCGCCCACACCAACACCTTTGTTTACACCCACAATTGATGCTACATTTGCTGCTCAGTTTATTATCACAATTGAGCCGACACGGCTGCCGACGTTCACGCCACCACCGCCGCTGGCGATTCCCACATTTCCTGCCGATACTAATCAGGGGCGGCTGGCGGGTGTTCCGATGGGTTTTGTTATTCTTGGACTGCTGGCTTCGGGCATATTTTTAGGTTTGTTTTCTTTTACTCAGGGGCGCTAGTTACGTTTTATGTGAAGTTTTGATGATCCAGTCTATGATCCAGAAAAGGATATAGATCAGGGCGATAGGCGCCAGACCCGCCAGCAGACAAATGATGCCCAAACCGGCTGCTCCCTGACCGTAGAACCAATAGATTAGTCCGATACCTACAGTAAATAGGAGTAATATTGCCCCTACGATGAGGCGGATATTAGTTTGACGCATATATTCACGAAGGTCGCGGGGCATTGTGGTTGTAACCTTTTGGAAGAGTTTATCATGTTTTTGGGGCGAGAAGATGTTGATGTTTTACATGGCGGCTTGGTTATCGGTTAAAATGGGGTCATGGATGCAAAAGTAAAGGTTATCGCCACCAATCGAAAGGCGCACTTTGAATATTTTTTGCTTGAAAAGTATGAAGCCGGGATTGCACTGAAAGGGAGCGAAATTAAATCGTTGCGCAATGGCCAGATCAGCCTGGCAGAGTCTTATGTGGACATCACCGGCAATGAGGCCTGGCTTGTCAACGCGCATATCGCGCCATACGAATCAGCCAATCGTTTTAACCATGATCCTAAGCGTAACCGCCGTTTGCTTTTGCACCGGCGTGAGATCCGTGAGCTGTGGGATGCCGTCCGGCAAAAGGGGGTTACGGTTGTGCCTGTGCAGGTATATTTGCGCAACGGCAAAGCAAAGGTGGAAATCGCTGTCGCGAAAGGGAAAAAGCTATATGACAAGCGTGCAGTGATTGCCAAGCGTGATATGGAGAGGGAAGCAGAACGTCATGGAAGGGTGCGGTAAGGAGGTCTTGAGATGCTGAATAATAACTGGGTCGCTTTTGTCGTAACTTTGGCGCTTGCATTGTTGTGGCTGAGATTGAATGACTTTTTGGCACATCGGGGGCTTATCAGTGCTGCGCTGAGTCGAAAGATTATCCATATCGGGACTGGGCCAATTTATGTGCTGTGCTGGTTGTTGTTTAATCAATCCCCTTGGTCACGCTACATTGCCGCCTTGATACCTTTTGGCATTACCCTACAGTTTTTGCTGGTCGGAATTGGAGTTATTAAGGATCAGGCTGCGGTTGACGCTATGTCGAGAAGCGGAGACAGGCGCGAAATTCTTCGAGGACCGCTCTTTTATGGAATTGTGTTTGTTGTTTTAACATTGGTGTATTGGTTGGAAACGCCGATTGGGATCATTGCGTTGATGCTGTTGTGCGGAGGAGATGGACTGGCAGATATTGTTGGCACTCGAATGTCGGGAGCTTCACTCCCCTGGTCGCGCAAGAAAACATGGTACGGATCGCTGGCAATGTTTTTTGGCGGGTGGCTGTTGGCGCTGTTTGTGCTCGCGGTTTACTGGAAGGTAGGGGTTTTTGGCGGTGGTTTTGCGGATTATCTATTGCGGATAACCATCATTTCACTGGGCGCGTCAATTGTTGAGTCGCTACCGTTTCGCGATATTGATAACATCACTGTACCATTGGTGGCAGTGCTGCTAGGACATCTGTTATTTTGAGACGATATTGACTGAACACCAAAATTAGACTAAGCTTATCAGATATGTTATCGAAACCAATTTCTCGGCGTGATTTCTTAAAAACGGGGTTTCTTGGGGCAAGTGCATTGCTGATGCGTCCGTGGCTTGCTTGGGCTGAGATGCAAAGCCAATGGCCACAGGCAGAGCTTCTCGGACGCAATTGTGTTGGCGGCATGATCAATCTGCGTGCCCGTCCTTCAGTGAATAGTCAGTCATTGGGGAATGTCTATGAGGATACGGTATTTGTCTGGCTGCGCGAGGTGGTGGGTGAGGCTCCAGCTGGCTTATATAGCCGCAGATGGGTTGAAACGCCTGAAGGGTATTTATATGCTCCAGTTGTTCAGCCGGTGCGTAACCTTCCTAACCAGCCGTTGTCTGTTTTGCCAGAGCGTGCTGGCGTTCGGGGGATGTGGGCGGAGGTTACGATACCGTATGTTGATCTGCGTCTGATTAACGAGGCGCCGCAATCCCCATGGTTTAAAGAAGTGCTCAAACCACGATTGTATTATAGCCAGGTGATATGGGTAGATGATATCCGCACAAATGAACAGGGTCAGATATTTTATCGGGTCAACGAGCGCGCTGGTACCTACGGGGATGTGTTCTGGGCAGCAGCGGAAGCTTTCCGCCCCCTGACAGAAGAAGACCTGGAGCCTATTCATCCGGAAGTGACAGAGAAGAAGATTGTGGTGGATTTGAATCATCAGACGCTTTCCTGTTATGAGGGGAACAATGAGGTGTATTTCTGTCGTGTATCTTCTGGGGCAAAATATGATTATCAGGGCAACCCGGTTGAAGAGTGGGCAACGCCGCTTGGGCCGCATCCGATATGGCGAAAACTGGTTAGCATTCACATGAGTGGAGGGGGTACGGGCGCTGGATGGGACACGCCTGGTGTGGCATGGACATCACTTTTTGTCGGCACTGGTGTGGCGATACATTCAACGTTCTGGCACAATGACTTTGGTACTCCCCGATCCCATGGATGTGTGAATGTCACCCCCGAAGATGCGAAGTGGATTTTCCGATGGACGCTCCCTTACGTGCCTTATGAGCCTGGGGATGTTATGGTGGAAATGCCGGGTGGGACAATGGTTGAAGTTGTTGAGGGTTGATAAAACGGATGGAAGTTTCGATTGGTTTGGCGTTTCTTTCGGGGTTGGCGTCGTTTTTATCACCTTGCGTGCTCTCTCTACTTCCAGTTTATGTGGGCTATCTGGGTGGGCAGTCAATTGCAACGCCGCAAGCTCCCAAAGAAAGCAGGTGGCAAACCTTTGTGCATGGGGTGGGATTTGTCGCAGGCTTTAGTCTGATATTTATTCTGATGGGGGTTGGGGTTTCGGCAGTTGGGGCAATATTGGATGATCTGCGTTTTGTGCTGGTTAAGCTGGGCGGTGTGATTGTTGTTATCTTTGGTTTGCACATGACAGGCATAATTCGTATTCCTTTTCTCTACTATGATTTCCGCTTGCGGGGGAGCTATGACCGCCGGGAGGGAATTTTCTCGTCTTTCTTGTTGGGGGTGTTTTTTTCTGCTGGCTGGTCGCCGTGTATTGGGCCAGTGCTGGGGGCTATTCTAACCTTAGCTTTGAACGGCGGTTCGGTGGTACGGGGAGCTTTGTTGTTATTTGTCTATTCCGTGGGACTGGCAGTGCCGTTTTTGCTTGCTGCGCTGGGGGTTGGCTGGCTGGTGGATGTGCTGAAACGTTATCGCAAAATTGCCCGTTTTGTTGAGGTGGTCATGGGGGGTGTCTTAATCGTGGTGGGTATTCTTTTATTTACGGGGGTATTTGAGCGATTTTTTGCGATGGGCGCTTTGATGGATTTGACTTTATAATCTGGTGAGGTAAATGGAAGAAATTATTGTTACGATGTATACGAGTGCAGATTGCCCGGCTTGCGAACAGGTCGAAACGGATTTGGCTGCGTTGCAGGAGGCTATTCCTCACCGCTTGGTTTTGATAAATATTGATACTTCTAGTGACCTAAAAACAGTGTATGGCAATTTAGTGCCGGTGGTGGAAGTCGGTCCCTATCAACTACGGGGCGAGATAAACAAACAGGATTTGCAGGTTTCTTTATCGGCGGCGCGCGATCGCAAACGCCAGTTGGAGCGGGTTGGAGATAAAGGATATTTGGATAGGGTGAGTAAGGGGCAGAGGTTTACGGGCACAGATCGGTTTTCTTATTGGTTCAGCAATTCTTATATGCACATTTTCAATCTGGCTGTGCTGATTTATGTTGGGCTTCCATTTTTAGCTGCTGTTCTGATGAAAACGGATTTTGTCCTGCCCGCAAGGGCAATATATGCAATGTATAGCCCTCTGTGCCACCAATTGGCTTTTCGCTCGTGGTTTATATTTGGAGAGCAACCCTATTACCCGCGTGCTTTGGCGGAAATACCAAATGTGATTACATACGAGCAGATTGCTGGAGATGATGCACTGACTGATTTAACCCGTGCCAGAAGGTTCATCGGAAATGAGACGGTGGGCTATAAGGTGGCGTTGTGCCAGCGAGATGTAGCGATTTATGGGGCAATATTGGTTTTTGGGGTGGTTTTCTCGCTTACCGGCAGACGCCTCAAGTCTTTGCCATGGTACCTGTGGGTGGTGTTTGGCATCTTGCCAATAGGGTTAGATGGCGGTTCGCAATTGCCGGGTCTTGTCGGTGGGTTGCTGCCCGCATGGTTTCCTTTGCGCGAAAGCACTCCTTTATTGAGGACAATAACGGGCGCTTTGTTTGGGTTGACGACTGCCTGGTATTTGTATCCCATGATTGAGGAATCATTGGCGGATACACGTATGCTCTTGACGAGAAAGTTGGCAGTTGTGGCAAGCCTTGAGGAAAAGTCGAAAATTGCGTTAGATAGAGAAGTGCAATAATGCCTTTTGCATATCAGTCAGAGATTAAGTATTATCAATTCGACTCGTTTAAGCTACCAGGTGTTGTTCATGGAATTTTCACCCGGCATGGGGGTGTCAGCCCAGCCCCTTGGGATTCGCTTAATGTGGGTGGGTTAATTGGTGATGCGCGTTCCAATGTGGTTGAAAACCGTCGTCGGATGTTTGCAGCGCTTGGCAGGCAAGTTGAAACACTGTTTGATGTCTGGCAAGTGCACAGCGCAGATGTTATCTGCACCAATGCCCCAAGAGGATTGGATCAGCCGCACATTAAGGCGGACGCGATACTTACTGATCGGGTGTCAATCACTCTATTTATGCGGTTTGCTGATTGTGTCCCTATTTTTTTGTATGATCCAGCGCGGAAAGTTGTTGGCATGGTGCATGCGGGCTGGCAGGGCACGGTGAAGAAAGTGGCTGGGGCAGCTGTTCGGAAGATGCAGGAGGTGTATGGATCATCCCCTCAAGACATTCTGGCGGGCATAGGGCCCTCTATATCTTCTGATCATTATGAGGTGAAGGAAGATGTCATAGGGCAGGTCAAGGCTGTATTTGAAGCAGATGCGCCGCGCGTGCTGGTCAGTTATAATGGGAAAACAGCTTTTGATCTTAAACATGCCAACAGGCTTATTCTAGAGGAAAGTGGTGTGCATCAGATAGAAATTTCTGACATCTGTACTGCTTGTCATACCGAAGACTGGTTCTCACATCGGGGAGATGGAGGCAAAACAGGGCGGTTTGGGGCGCTTTTGGCAATAGATGGGTGAAGATTTATGGACGAACTGGTGCAACGGATCAAAGAAAACCTGCAATATATTTATGGACGGATGGAACGGTCGTTGCAAGCCTCTGGGAGGCCGCCGGATGCAGCGCGCCTGGTTGTGGTTACTAAATCGCAGCCGCTTGATGTGGTGGAAGCAGCGATACTGGCAGGGGCTAGGCATTTGGGAGAGAACTATCCGGAAGAGGCTTTGGGAAAAATACGTGCTTTGGAGCAGTATGCTGAGGTTTCCTGGCACATGATAGGACATGTTCAAAGCCGTAAAGCGCGCATTGTTGCAGAAAATTTTAGCGTTTTACATTCACTAGACAGTCTTCATCTTGCTGAAAAGCTGGAGAGGTGTTTGGCAGAAACGGATAAAAGCTTGCCGGTTTTGTTGGAATGTAATGTCAGCGGTGAGGAAAGCAAATTCGGTTTTGCTGCCTGGGATGAAACAAAATGGGAAGAATTAACAGAGATTGTTTCTGGGATATTGTCTCATCAACATCTTGAAATACGAGGTCTGATGACGATGCCTCCACTTTTTGAAGATCCCGAGAAGGCAAGACCATATTTCATCAAGCTGCGGCGGTTGCAGGAGTTTTTGGCAAAGAAATTCGCGGAAATTTGCTGGGATGAGTTGTCAATGGGCACAAGCATTGATTTTGAGATTGCCATCGCTGAAGGGGCAACGTTGGTGCGGGTTGGTCAGGCGATTTTAGGACCCCGTCCCGTTCATAAATTATAATAAAGGCAGAGGAGAGATTATTTATGGTTCCCGTGAGCGTCGTATTGATACGCCTTATTGAGCGCTTTTTGTCTATTATGCTGATTATTTATGTGGTTATGCTGTATGTCAGTCCGCCGGATAATAAAATCCGCAGGATGCTGGGAGTGGTCTTTGAACCTGTTTTTGATGTGTTTCGGCGTTTTTTGCCGCCCATCAAGACCATTGACTTTTCCCCTCTGGTAGTGCTTTTATTGATACAAATTATAGCGACCGTACTTGTTAATATCATTTTATGAGACATGGGGCGATATATCATGAAACCTAAGGCGATGATCCGTTTTCATGATGGGCAGCAAGGCGCGGCGGTTACGGTTACAGTGCGGGTCGTTCCCAGATCGCATCGGAATCAAATTGTGGATGTGATGAGCGATGGCACGCTTAAAGTGCGTTTGACCAAACCCCCGATTGAGGATCAGGCAAACCAGGAGTTGATCAAGTTTTTGGCAAAGGTGCTAGATGTGGCGCCTTCACAATTAGAGATTGTGGCGGGACATACCGGGCGCAATAAGTTAATCAGCATTCTTTCGCTTGAGCCTGGTGTGGCTGAGCAGCGGATACTGGAGCATATTGCACAAGGATAGTTTAAGTCTCGGACGGCTCAGAACTGATGCTTAGCAGCCACAAGGTGATATAAGCGGCGTTGGAAAGCTGTCTATCCTGGTGGTATGCGAGTTGGGTCAGTTCCACAAGATGCTGTTGCTGGTATAGCAGGGGGAGGAACTCCATGACGGCAAGTCTTTCTTCCAATGTGCCCTCCTGTAACACGCTTAGCAGAATTGCGCTTGCGGGGTCTGCAGGGGATATGCCAATGCCGCGCTTGCTGGCAAATGTGACTAGCCAGGGTGTTTCGGATGGGGTGGGGTAGTGTCGTGGAACGAAAGGGTTGGGCTGGCTGGCATGCTCAAGAATCTGCGAAGCAGCGTTTCGGACAACCCACTGACCGTCCTGAATGGATATTTTTTGCAAGAGGTCTTTTGCCCACTCCTCCTTGATGTTTCCCAGCGCGATGACTACCGCTCTGCGGGTGAGCAGGTCCTCGACTTCTGCTGATGATTTCAGAATCTCATGCCCGTCTGGGCGAACTGAAGCAAAAGTCTCTGCAGCAGCCAAACGTGCGTTTTCGTCAGCGTGCATTAGAATTTCCACCAGGGTTTGCCAGGTCTGGCTGGTTTGAATGGCACCCAGGGCGTAACAGGCAGCGCTTTGCACATCGGGGTCGGGGTCGGCTACCAAGTTCACAAGCTCATTTACTGCTTTGGTTTCTTGAATTGCGCCACATGCCAGAGCGGCGAGCAGACGTATTTCCGGGCTTGCGTGATTGATGAGCTGTCTGAACAGCGCAGAGGTCGATTCATCGCTGGAGGCAATGAAAGCAGAGGTAGCGCGGGCTCGCGTTGAGAATGGTAATTTTTCGTTGGTAACAAGAAGGAATAACTGACGGAAGACCTGAGAACGCCAATCCAGTTTTGATGGGGATTCCCGCAGCCATCTGCTGATTAAAAACAGCTGGTTATAAAGCGGTGGATCATCCAGATTGGGTATCTGTTGTTGTATCCAAGAAGTCATTTTTCCCTGGCACGCCAAAAAGCGGCAGGTAGTGTCTTTTAAGCACCACTCTATATCTGTCATGAGATCATCTGATGTAGGGACTGAGCTGGCGAGATATCCAGCGATAAGAGGGTTGCAAAAACGTATTATTGAGCTGGTGTGCTCAACCAACAAACCAGTTTCGGTTAAGTTGATAATAGCCTGTTCGCGGTCTGAAATCCTTTTTTCTTTGCTTTTTGCTGTAGGTGTAGGGAGTTCAGCGACTTGTTGCAAGACCTCTTCTGACTGAGGGGTTGTCTTTTGCTGTCCAGGTTTGACGGTTGCAATGATCTTTTCAGTTTCCTTGAAGCTCAGCCCCGCGCTATTTTGATTAACCATTTGGAAAGCAAGCTTTCCTAGCGCGCCTCGTAGAGCAATACCCTTTGATGAGCGAGAGATGAATGCCTCGAGTGAGTGGTGGATGGAAAACCCGCTGGCATCGCCAGCAAGCGCAGCCCACACAAGAAGGGTGCATTCTATGGGTAGCAGTGGTGCTTTATGGTGTAACAGCCAGCTGTTCAACAAGCGTTGATCAAGGGCATTTTGTTCGTATTGCTTGGGGAGGTTTTCAAGTATTTGTTCGTTCCATAATCTGCCCCACTTTTCAATCAATGCTAATTGGTTGTGAGTATCCCATAATGACATGCTAAGAGGGATAAACCCAAGAAAGGTGAGCCCGTCCAGGTAATAGGGCGTGGCGGTAGTGATCAATTGCATCCCCTTGTGCTGCTCTGTCAGCATGGAGATGAACTTAACCGCCCGATCAAATTGCTGGCGTGGCAACTCATCTATCCCGTCAAGAAACAAAATAATTTTTTGCTGTTCGGCGAAATTGGCAATAAATTTTGCCAGTTTTTCTTCCAGCAATGGTGAGAACTGCTTGAGGATGGCGTTGATGACGTTGTTAAATGGATTGGCAGGGTCAATTGTATCGAGTTCAAGATCGAGAATATGAAGGTATATGGGCAGGTGGTTGAGTAGATTTTTGGCCGATGGCTCGCAGCGGGCAAGCTGAGACACTGCATCTGCAATGCACACGGTTTTTCCGCTGCCTGGCTGCCCGATAATAACAATATTGGCTTTGTTTTGCATTGCCTCAACAAGAGTGATTTTCTGAACCGGATAACGGGCAGAGAGTTCAGGGAAGTCCAGCAGATAGGGGATAACATGATTGGCATTTGGCATTGGCGGCGGCGCAGCCAGTGGGTTGATGGGTGGGGGCGGTGCGATCAATTGGGGCGGGACGAGAATTTCGTCAAGTGAAAAAAGCGCTTTTGCCAGATGAAGATGCTGCGCTGTTTTTAATGTTTCGATCCGGTAATGACTCTCAAGCCCGCTCTGGCGTTTTTCTTGAAGCTTTTTGAATTGTGTCTGGATATTACTTTTGACGCGGGAGGGAAGCCCTTTTGCTTTGCTGATGAGCCACCAGAATAGTGTTGCGGCAAGAAACCCTGCCCCAAACGAGAACAAGTCAATTTTTGGGAATTGTCTGAACATAAATGATTACCCGGAGTACAGTATTCTCCCACATGATGAGCAACAGACGATTTGGTTAGGAGAACGAGATGCCTGAATCTCTTCGGGTCTGAGCTCAGCACCACAAACACTGCAAGCCCCATCTTCGTTGGAGGCAATCGCTATTCCCCGTTTTTGTTTTCTGAGCATGGTATAGTTTTCCATCATGTCATTGGGAATGGCGGAGACAAGGGTAGCTCTTTCAGCTTCCAGATTCTCTTTTTGCTTTTGTAGTTGTTTTTGTTCCCCCAGCAAAGATGCCATGCTTTCCGCAAAAGCTGCTTCAGCCTGAAGCACAAGTTTTTCTGCCGTTTGATAAGTGTGTTCTGCCTGCTCCGATTTTTCCATTGCATCCAAGATCTGGTCTTCGAGGAGACTGATTCGTTTTTTCAGGGATTCGATTTCATCTTGCAGGCTTTTTAACTCTTTGGGGTTTTGTATTTTTCCGCCATACAGGGAAGATTCATCTGTCTCTTTTTTGACCTGTAATGATTTTAATTCCTCTTCAAGCGAGCGCAGTGTGCGGTGTGATTGTTCAACAAGCATTCGGGCAGTGTGTTGGGCATTCTTTGCGTCCTGGACGCTCTGATCGCTTTCCAGAATTTGGGTTATTTGCTTGCTGCGTGCGATAATGGCATCAATTTGCAGGTCAATTTTTTGCAGTCGGTGGAGATTAAAGACAAGGTTCATGTCCAGATTATAGAAGGCGATGAAAGTTATGGCAAGTGAAGAATTATCTGCATTTGCAATACAGCGAAAGTCCGATTGGTGGAGGGAAGACCTTCTCTATTGACTTGATCACTGGAACAAGTATATCAAAAGCCCTTCCCTCATTTCCAGACACAGATTGCGATCTCTTTAGTATTTTTCCAACTACGAACCAGGGAAGTATACCGACAAAATTTTGATATCCTATTTTTTCAATTTGGTAACCGGTTTGCAACAGCTTTGTTTTTAGGGATTGCATGGAATATCTGCGGTAATGCCCAATTGCCCGGTCGTTTTCTCCATAAAGAAATGGTAAGGCGGGAACCTTGATGCACAGACAACCCTCTCCGGTGTTCTGAAGTAACGTTTTGATGTTCTTGAGCACTTGCTCGTCCTGCTCGATGTGTTCAAGAACATCGAGACACAGGATGAAATCAAATGCAAAGGCGTACAAGGCTTCCAGTTGCTGCTGATTTAAGAGGTCTATCTGGAGGGCAACGCTGTCAGGCAGGTCAGTAATGAGCGATTTGATCGTTTCAACATATTGTGGGCTATAATCAGTGGCAACATATCTGGCAGGGCGGTAAGCTGTGAGAGCTTGCAGGTAGAGACCGGGACCACAACCCAGATCGAGAATGCACTTACCTCTTTCAATAGAGAACAGCTCTAAATTCCAACGGAAATAGCGATTGGTCTTTCCCATCAGACTGGCAGCGTTCTTTGACATTGCGTCTTCCGAGAGTGTTTTGTCAAACTTTGCTACGGACATTGAAGTATTTTTCCTCACTTTTTTATGATTATCTGGTAAGAGGGGCGGGTTCTGCGCTGTCTAATGGAGGGCTATGCAACGACAAACAGAATCAAAGCTTCAAGTATATGTTATCATGTGGTATTGATTTTGTGTGTAACGAAGGGCAAAACATTTCGCACAGCAAAAGCTGGTATAGTATAATTTTATTTTGGTTTGTTCTTATAGAATGGACATTACACAATTTGTCAGATTCATAGGAGAGCGTATTGGCACTTAATCCATTCAACTGGCTGATGGGGTTGTTTTCCCTGGATATTGGGATTGATCTAGGAACGGCCAATACGCTTGTTAATGTGAGGGGGAAGGGAATAGTTATCAATGAACCCTCATGGGTAGCCATTGATAAACGCACGCGAAAGCCGCTGGCGATTGGGGCGCAGGCGAAGGAAATGGTAGGCAGAACGCCTAATAATGTCATTGCGGTGCGTCCTTTACGCGATGGGGTCATTTCCGAATTCGAGATTACCCAGGCGATGCTGGGCTATTTTATCGGTAAGGCGCATCAGCAGTCAATTGTGCCTATGCCGCGCCCACGCGTGGTGATTGGCATACCCTCTGGTGCGACGGAGGTGGAAAAGCGGGCGGTCTATGATGCCTCTATGGCGGCGGGAGCGCGAGAAACATTCTTGATTGAAGAACCAAGGGCGGCTGCGCTGGGGGCAGGGCTTCCAATTGCCGAGGTGCGCGGGAACATGATTGTAGATATTGGCGGCGGCACAACAGAGGTGGCAGTTATGTCTATGGGGGGAATTGTTGTCTCGCGTTCATTGCGTGTGGCAGGGGATGAGTTAGATCAGGATGTGGCGCAATTTATCCGTAATAAATACAATTTGTTTATTGGTGAGCGAATGGCAGAGGCAGTGAAGATAACCATCGGTTCTGCGTACCCATTACCTACGGAGAAAACAATGTTGGTCAGAGGGCGCAATCTTGTTACTGGTTTGCCAGAAGCTATTGATGTATCATCGGTAGAAATTCGAGAGGCAATTAGTGGTTCTGTGCGGGTGATTATTGATACTATTAAAGATGCAATTGATGAGTCGCCGCCTGAAATTCTATCGGACTTGATTGACATGGGGGTTTGTCTTTCAGGAGGGGGCGCGTTATTACAGGGTCTTGCAGAGCGTCTCTCGGATGAACTCAGGATACGGGTTTGGGTTGCCGAAGACCCAATGACTTGCGTTGCACGTGGAGCTGGGCTTGTGCTTGAGTCGTTGGAACAGTTCAGCCAGTTTCTCACCCCACTGGAGCGCAGTGGTGTACCAAGATAACCAGGATAGGCATTTTCTGGTATATTTGTTGTAGGATGTCTTCAGCTTTTTCAAGATATTTGCAGGCTGCGGTTGTACTGCTTGTCTTGGTCGGTGTACTGGCGCTGGCTTTAAGTGGTTACTTGAATACAGTGATCAAGGTGGCGCTTGACCCTCTGGTTGGCGCGCAGCGATGGTTTTCCAGCCGTTATATGTCATTTTATGAATTCCTGACTGTTCCCAGGGATGTGGCTACCCTGCGACAGCGGAATCAGGAATTGGAGGGAGAGATTTCCCGACTGCAAACCAGAGTGATTGAGCTGGAGCAGCAGCTACGCGAGGCGCAGGTTTTATATGCGCTTCTGAATTTTGCGCGTACAAGACCTGAAAGTACATATATTGCTGCCTCTGTTATTGGCAGAGACCCCAGCCCGTTTTTGCAGTATGTGATTATTGATCATGGCTCGGATGATGGTTTGAGACGGGGTATGCCGGTTGTTACTGAGCAGGGTCTGGTTGGAAGGGTCGATGCCGTGATTGCTGGCGCGGCGCGGGTGCAACTGATTAGTGATGCGGCTTCCGTTGTCAATGTGCGCTTGCAATCGGCGCAGGTTGATGCAGTTCTATCAGGTTCTGTGACCGGCGACCTGACGATTGAAATGATACCTCAAGAAGTTGTGATACAGCCGGGTGACTTGGTGTTGACTTCTGGTTTGGGGGGAAGCTACCCTCTAGATATTGTTGTGGGGCGGGTTACAAGTGTGCGCAAGTTTGAAACCGATCTATTTCAGACCGCCTCAGTTCAGCCTGCTGTTGACTTTACTAGCCTGAGAGCAGTTTTGGTAATTGTCAACTTTCGTCCAGTGGATGTTGCTCCGTTGCAACCTTCCAGATAAACAATGGTTGTGCTTTTGTCTGTCCCTGTTTTGCTTGGTTTGTTGATGTTACAAACAGTAGTTTTCCGTAACGTTTTACTGCTCAGCGGAACGGCGGATATTGTGTTGTTGGTGTTGGTTGCATGGGCGCTGCATGAGCGGACAAGGGGAGTCTGGCAGGTTGCTCTGATTGCCGGTTTTATGGTTGGGCTTGTCTCGGCATTACCCTTTTATATTCCAATGGTTGCCTATTTGTTAATTGTTGTGGCTGCCAGGAGGCTACAGGCGCATATCTGGCAAACGCCTGTTTTGGCAATGTTTTTTATCACTGTGGTGGGTTCGTTTGGTTATAATGCTTTGTCTTTAATTGCTCTTCAGCTTTCGGGGACGTGGTTGGGATGGGATGAGGGATTAGCGCAAGTTATTTTGCCTGCCGCATTACTCAACCTGCTCTTGTCTTTACCTGTTTATGCCCTGGTTTTTGACTTTGCAAATTGGGTATTTCCTGTGGAGGCAGATTAGATGGAAGACGTTTCGCCCACTGCCAATATGATTAAGTTTTGGCGTATTGGTGTGTTTTACTTTCTTATCATAGTGGTTTTTGGGTTTTATGCTGTGCGGTTGTTTGTGCTGCAGGTCGTTGAGGGGAAAGAATATTTGTCTCAGGCGGAGGAAAATCGGACCACAAATATCAGTGTGCAAACGCAGCGTGGAATTATTATGGACCGAAATGGTTATGTTCTGGCAAGAAATATTTCTTCTTTCAATGTTGTCATTACACCAGCCTATTTACCGGCAGACGAGGGTGCTGTTCAGGAAGTATATCGTCAGCTTTCTGCGCTCATTGATGTTCCGGTGAACAAAGGGAAAACGGATGATGAAACGGTGCGTTTGTTCAAGCCTTGTGAATCTGATTTGGGGATTGCGCAGATTGTGTATATAGGAGATACCAATGCGCCGTACGATCCGGTGCCTGTTAAATGTGATATTGATCAAAAAACGGCCATGATTGTCATGGAAAAAAGGAGCGACTGGCCAGGAGTTGGTATTGAGGTGCTGCCTGTTCGAGACTATCCTACTGGCTGGCTGACCTCCGAGATTGTGGGTTTTTTGGGACCTATACCAGCTGCATTGGAAAAGGAGTATCGTGATAAGGGTTTTGTTCCCGGGCGCGATAAAGTGGGATATGCGGGCGTTGAAGCAACGATGCAAGAAATATTGGGAGGGAGGAATGGGCTGCGGACAGTTGAGGTTGACGTTGCTGGTAAAGAAATACGGGATTTGAAACCGCCGTTAGAGCCACAGCCAGGATACAATGTCAAATTGACCATTGATACTCGCCTCCAGATGGCAGCAAAAGAGGCGCTGATTGGAGAGATTACAGGCTGGAATCGGTATTTCAACTATATACGTTCTGCAAACGGTGTGGCAATTGCAATCAACCCCAAAACAGGTGAAATCCTTGCTATGGTTTCATATCCCACGTTTGAAAACAATCGCATGGCGCGCTTTATCCCTGCTTATTATTATGAGCAATTGCGCAGAGACCCAAACCGCCCTTTGTTTAATCATGCAATCTCTGCGGAACATCCACCGGGTTCAGTATATAAGATGGCGACTGCGATTGGCGTCATTAACGAAGGTATCATGAGACCAGAAGACACCATTGAAGATCCTGGAAAGATTACGATTACCCAAAAGTTCTCCCCAAATGATCCTGGCACGCCACGCGATTATGTTTGTTGGACAGAAACAGGGCATGGAATCGTTGATTTTATTCATGCGATTGCCTGGTCGTGTGATGTATATTTTTATAAAGTCAGCGGCGGCTATCAGAACGAGGTTCCAAAAGGGCTGGGTGTATGGCTGATGAAAGAATATGCGCGGGCGCTTGGCTATGGTGAGCTTACGGGAATAGAATTACCGGGCGAGGCAAAGGGCTTGGTGCCTGACCCAACCTGGAAGCGTCTCAACGTAGGAGAGAATTGGGCGACCGGGGATACATATATTGCTGCAATGGGGCAAGGGTTTGTGCTTTCGACGCCTTTGCAGGTGTTGGTTTCGTTTGCAGTTTTGGCAAATGATGGGAAGTATATGAAACCGACAGTGATCAAGGAAATCACTGATGCCGAGGGGAATCTTGTCCAGATTGACGAAAACAGTGTGGAAATCCGCGAATATCAGGATGAAAGAGGAAATTTGGTCAGAGAGGGGAAAGACAAAAATGGCGCGCCGGTTCGGGAAATTATTGACCCATTGGGCAATCGGCGGGTGGAATTGCTGGATGTTAATGGCGAGGTGCTTGCTGGATACGGTCCTGTGTTAAAATGGGACATCACAAAGGATCCACGCATCACCATCTATGACGAGAAATTGTTTGATACAGGGAAAAAGAAGGTTGTAGAACCATGGGTAATTGCCAAAGCAAAGGAGGGAATGCGTTTGGTGACGCAACCGGGGGGGACAGCTGCCCGACAGTTTGTTGACATGAAAATTCCCTCGGCAGGGAAGACAGGCACAGCCGAGTATTGTGATAACGTGGCGCAGTCAAAGAACCTTTGTATTCCCGGCAGCTGGCCGACGCACTCCTGGTATGTGGGGTACGCCCCTTTTGATGATCCGGAAATCGCCGTGGTGGCTTTTGTGTATAATGGCGGCGAAGGCGCCAGCGTGGCTGCTCCGATTGTTCGTAAGATCTTGGATTCGTATTTTGAATTAAAGGCGATTGACTCCTCGGGCGGCTTTACAGAGTAATGGGTTTTTGCTTCCTTTGATATAATAGTACATCATGACTGATCAACTGGGAAATGGGATAATGGATAATAACTCTCCGCTGTTTCAGATCAAGGGTGTAAAAGAAGGTCTTTTGATCTCTTTAGGAGAAGGGGATTGGCCGATGGTGCAAGGTGCGCTGTTGGCGCATATCGAGTCCAATACGTCGTTTTTTCAGGGCGCCAGGATTGCGCTTGATGTGAGCAATCGGGTATTCCATGCCGCGGAACTAGGCTTATTGAGAGATGAACTTTCGGAGCGCGGGGTTTCCCTATGGGCTATTATCAGTAATTCGCCGACCACTGAAGAGACAGCCCGGTTATTGGGGCTTGCTACGAGATTGTCTGTACCCAAGCCTGACCGGATCGTCAAGTCCATGGATACTGCGTTAGGTGGAGAAGAAGCCATTTTTGTCAATCGCACATTGCGTTCGGGCTTTCGCATTGAGTATGCCGGGCACGTGGTTGTGATTGGCGACGTTAACCCAGGTGCGGAGATTGTTGCAGGGGGAAGTGTGATGGTGTGGGGACGGTTGAGGGGTGTGGTGCATGCCGGAGCCGAAGGGGATGAGAGTGCAGTGGTTTGCGCTTTGAGCCTGGAACCTACACAATTGCGCATTGCTACGTTGATTGCGGTGGATACGAAGCAAAAGGGGAAGCATCACCCTGAAATCGCTTTGATTAAAAATGGTCGGGTTGTGGCGGAGCAGTGGAATTATTGAGAGGAGCGTGGATGGCAGCGACAGTTATTACCATTACATCGGGAAAAGGCGGGGTTGGGAAGACAACCACGACAGCAAACCTGGCGGTTGCCCTGGCTGCTGGCGGGCAAAAGGTGGTGTGCATTGATGCTGATATTGGCTTGCGTAACCTTGATGTAGTTCTGGGGCTCGAAAACCGCATTGTGTATGATATCGTGGATATTGTTGAGGGGCGCTGTCGCCTGCGTCAGGCGATGATACGCGATAAGCGTCTGGCGGAGCTGTATTTGATACCGGCGGCGCAGACAAGGGACAAGTCTTCTGTATCACCCAGCGACATGGTGCGGGTTTGTGATGATCTGCGCGAGGAATTTGATTGGATCATGATTGATTCTCCGGCAGGGATTGAGAGAGGGTTTCGTAATGCAATTGCTCCTGCAGATATCGTGCTGGTGGTTACAAACCCGGAAGTTTCGGCTGTTCGCGATGCAGACCGAATTATTGGTTTGATTGAGGCGGAGGAAAAGGGACCCGCGCAACTCATCCTTAATCGGGTGAACCCAGAAATGGTGCGGCGTGGAGATATGCTTGCGCCCGAGGACGTTTTGGAGCTTCTGGCAATTAACCTGATTGGCATCATACCAGAGGATGAGGCAGTTATGGTGGCGACCAATCGCGGGCAGCCTGTAGCGTTGGATGGCAAATCCAGAGCGGGAAAGGCTTTTCAAAACATTGCACGCCGTTTGAAGGGGGAGGAAGTGGCAATGGATGAACTGGAAGAAAAGCCTGACCTGCTCCATCGCTTAAGCCGCGTGTTCCGCTCGGGAGGTTAACATGTCCTGGATAGAACGGCTGACCGTGGGCAAAGAAGCAAGTGCAGTCAGGGCGAAGGAGCGGCTCAAGCTGGTATTGATACATGACCGCACAGACCTTTCGCCGGAAACCATTGAATCGATCAAAAACGATTTGCTGGAAGTTATCTCGCGCTACGTTGAGATTGACGCCGGAGAGATTAAAATCCGCATGAATCAGGAAGGCAGAGAACAACGCTTGGTGGCGGACATTCCATTGAAAAGCAGCGCCAGGAGACGGGTGCGTTAGCATGAGTCTGGGCGGTTAGGTTCTGGTGATTGCTTGATGCAAAGGAGTGTGTGGCGAAGGTTTGATTATTTATTATTTGGGGCGGTTATTTTCTTATCGATATTTGGAATATTGATGATCCAATCTGCCATTGCTGGGAACGTGGTGTTGGCAGAATTGATCCCGCGCCAGATAATCTTTGTGGCTGTCTCGCCATTTGTCATTATTATTACCGCGTTGATCAATTATCAGTATTGGTCATCTCTTGCGCGCTTGATGTATATTAGCGCAGTGGGGTTTCTGGTTGTGATTTTCATTGTTGGGGAAGCCAGGTTTGGTTCTGCGCGCTGGCTGGATACGGGGGTCATTTTGATACAACCTTCTGAGATTGCGAAAATTGTTCTTATTATTGTGCTGGCGGATTTCTTTGCGCGCCGCGTTGGGCAGCCGCACGATTTACGCTGGGTGGTTCAAAGTTTTCTGTTGACCTTTGGTATTGTCATATGGATACTTTTGCAACCCAATCTCAGCACTTCGATTGTGATGTTTGTTATCTGGTTTGCGCTGTTGTGGGTTAGCGGCTTGCCTTTGAAATATTTGTGGATTTTTGCTATTGTGGGTGTTATCGCTGGGGTGATTTTTTTTCTGTTTTTTATGGAGGACTATCAGCGGATCAGGATTGTCAACTTTCTTTTTCCTGACCCCAATGCACGGCATGGGGATACTTATAATGTGGATCAAGCTTTGATTACGATTGGGTCAGGGGGATTATTTGGGCAGGGGTATGGGCATGGCACGCAGGTGCAACTGCGCTTTTTGAAAGTACGTCATACAGATTTTATTTTTTCGGCGATGGCAGAAGAATTTGGTTTTGTGGGGACCAGTTTGGTAACGGGTTTAATCGTATTTGTTATTGTGCGTTGTTTGCGTATAGCCAGAGCATCCTCAGACGCATTTGGGGCGCTGATCGCTTATGGGTTTGCAACGCTGATTTTTTTTCAGACAGCGGTAAACATTGGTGTCAATCTAAATATCATTCCGGTGACGGGGCTTACCTTGCCTTTTATTAGCTACGGAGGGAGTTCGTTGCTTTCTTTGGCGCTGGGGATTGGACTGGTAGAGAGTGTGGCAATTCACCGAAAAACCTGAATTTTCAAGGAGACAAAATGATGTCTGAGCAAAAACCTGTACGTGTGCGCTTCGCGCCTTCCCCGACCGGGCATTTGCATTTGGGAGGCGCCCGTACGGCTTTATATGATTTTCTTTTGGCGCGCCAAACAGGTGGACAGTTTATCTTGCGAATAGAAGATACCGATCGCAAACGGTACGTTGCTGGGGCGGAGGAGGAAATTTGTGCTGGTTTGAGGTGGCTGGGGCTGGAGTACGATGAAGGACCAGATGTGGGAGGTCCATGTGGTCCTTACCGCCAATCTGAACGCAAAGAGATACACCAAGAGTATGCACAGCGTTTGGTGAAAGAGGGACATGCATATTATTGCTTTTGCTCGCCAGAACGGTTAAGCAAAGTGCGCGAAGAGCAACAACGGCAAAAACTCAACCCACGATATGATGGTACTTGCCGCAACCTTGCGCCCTCTGAAGCGCTTCGGCGTGTTAACGAGGGAGAACCGTATACAGTTCGCTTTAGAACACCCAAAGATGGGGTTACCCGTACCACTGATCTACTACGCGGGGAAATTGCTGTTGATAATTCTTCGCTGGACGATATTATTTTGGTTAAGTCAGATGGTTATGCAGTATATCATCTGGCAGCTACTGTAGATGATCATTTGATGCAGATAACGCACGTCATTCGCGGGTCGGAGTGGTTATCCACGTTGCCTGTGCATGCCTTGATCCATCGGGCATTTGGTTGGGATGAGCCTGTCTGGGTGCATCTTTCCGTTTTTCTCAAGCCAAGCGGGAAGGGAAAAATGAGCAAGCGTGAGGCGGCAGACCTGGCTAAGGATGGGTATTCAATTTTCATCAAGGATTTTGAAGCCCTGGGATATCTACCCGAAGCGGTGAACAACTGGATTGCGCTGATGGGCTGGAGCTATGATGACCGTACAGAGTTTTTCTCCATGTATGACCTTATCGAAAAGTTTAACCTGGAAAAATTGACACCCTCACCAGCCGCGATCAATTTCACCAAGCTGGATCACTTTAATGGGCTTCATATTCGTGCTCTTCAACCAGGAGACCTTGCCCGCCGCATCAAACCCTATTACCAGAGAGAGGGATATGTTACAGACGACGACACATTGTTGAAAATAGCCCCCATTGTGCAGGAGCATATTGTAACGCTTGATGAGGTCGTCGAGAAAGCGGGTTTCTTTTTTAAGGATTCTGTTGTGCCAGTCGCCGAAGATTTGGTTGCCAAAGGATTGACTGCACGGCAGTCGGCAGAGATTGCCCGAAAAGCATATCACTTGTTGTCGCAATTTTCAGAGATGAAAGCTGACGTTATCGAGCCGCCAATGCGCAAGCTGGTTGAGGAGCTTGGTTTGACTGCCGGGCAGGTTTTTGGAATTCTGCGCGTTGCGGTAACCGGGCAAAAGGTAAGCCCTCCGTTGTTTGAATCAATGGAAATTGTGGGAAGGGAACGTGTCCTGGCAAGGATACAACGGGCGATTAACCTGCTGGAAGCGATGGGGTAAGAGTGAGGAACAGGGCGGGCTAAAGCGCTTTTTTAGCATGTTGCACTACTCTGACCTGGATATTTTTAGGGGAAGCTGTCGGCGGTTCCATTGCCAGGGGTAAACGACAGGAATAATGGCAGCGACGCCAGCGCATAATGCCAGGAAGAGCAAAATGATGCCAATAATCCCGATAGGCGGAACCAGCGGGGTGATCAGCATGGTAAGAGCGCCGAGAATTGCAAGCAGTAGAGCAGTGCCAAACGCTATTCCTGCCAGCTGCCAACCTTTTCGCTGAGAAGCCAGGCGTACCCCGCCCACTTTTCCGTTCTGCCCGTTGATAAAAATTTGCTGGCGTTGTCCGTTGTCAGCTGTGTAGTAGGTGATGTACACTGGCAGAAGAAGTTGTGTCCAGTTTGGAGAGCGATACTCGGCAGTAAGGCTGAAACTGCGCTGGTATTGGGCGCCAGCTGCTTGCTGACATTCCTGAGCCGCTTTCTTATCCAGAGTTGACTGGGCGGCGTACCAGGAATTTTGATCTGATTCGTCAGGGATACGAATAATGGCGGCATTGAGCCACTTTGGTTCAAATGGTTGTGCGGTATCTAGCGCGTAGGCTCCAATCTGGCGGATTAATTCGGGATAATCTTGGGTTGCGGGAACCGGAACATTTTCATAACAGCGTGAGATTTGACCAGTTCGCTTTTCCCAACGAACGCGTTCTTCGATTTCTTCGCGGGTTTGCCATTGCCCATGACTGAAGAACTCTTGTGAGCTTTTGACGTGATATGTGAAACCGGCTTCAGCTTCCCAGATGCCATAAATATTGCAGTCTATCAGCCACATAGGAAAGAAAACGGGTTGGATTCGCTGAACGAGTATATCTGTGTTGCAATCGTCTGGGCGCAACCAGACTTCATTGACAAATTTTTCCAGAGTTATTCTGATGTTTTCTGCTTTTAAGTTAAAGGGGATGATCAATTCTGGGGGTTCGCGGCGCAAATATGCAGGTTGAGCAACCAGGTTGGCAACACAGCAATTTGGACACAGGACAGCTGTATCGGGTGAGGCTTTTACCAGATAGGCTTTCTGACAATTGGCGCACCCGGCGGCTCGAAAGCCTAATGTGCCCCAAAAGTTGTCCTCGGTTTCGATGGGTTTTTCGCTTGGGAAGGCGGCGTCCTGTGTCATGCAGCCTCCGAGTCTAGTGCTTTTTGGTATAGCCAAATAGAAAAGAAGAGAGCAGCAAATACGAGCACCAGGGCAATTCCCAGGGGGATGATACCAATTCCGCCGAATATCAGGAGCAGTAAGCCTATCAACCCAAGAAGGATACCTGGGGCGAACATGGCGGCAATAGCGGTCCAGATTTTCCACCAGGCGACCGGTTTTTGACCGGCGATGACCCCATTTTGCCCATTGACCATTACCTGGAAGGTTTTTCCTTCGTAGCGGTAGGTAGATAGATATATGGGCAGCAGGATATACCTCCAGGATTCATTGGAAAAGTCGGCGTTCATGCTAAAGTTGCGTACATGAGGAGAATCGATGCTGTGGTAACAAGAAGTTTTTGCCTTTTCGCGCATCATGGCTTTTCCGCGTTCCCATGCGGTTGGCAGGTCAATGTCGTAGGCAAGCGCTTGCCATCCAGCAAGGTAGTCGGGAGCATAGGCAACCAGTTGATCGAGATCAAAGGGCAAAATTTTTTCAGCGATTCGGTGGCTGATGTGAGAGGTGCCTGTTATCAACAGGCTGTTGATATCTAAATGAACCTGTCCAGTTTTCCATACCCAATCAATTTCAGTGCGTGTTCTCCACCCTTTGCTGCCATGGTCGTAATATCTTACCTGACGCTCGTAACCTACCTCTGCTTTCCAGTTCGCCTGGATTTGGGCATCAAATGTCCAGAAGGGCAGGTAGATGCCAACAAACTGGTCTGTTGAAGCCAGGCTGGTCAGGTTTTCGGGGTGAAACCAGCCCTTGCTCAACCAGGCGCGCAGACGGCTCGCATTTTCTTGTGGCTGAATTTTGAAGGGTATTAGAAAGCCAGGGCGCGTGCTGGAAGTGGTGTCGCTACGCAGGTTAACTTCGTTAGAAGCACAAAAGGGGCAAGTTATTGAAAGGGCTCCCTCTGGCATAGAAATATCCCCCCCGCAGCTGTTGCAGTGCATTACACGCCGTTGTGTTCCCCATCCTTGTGCGAAACGCGATAGCGCCTCAAGAGTAAATTCGGATGTCTTTGCTTGCAAACCGATAACCTGCGAAGCGGTCTGAGCCTGATAACTGCAGTGCTCACAAGCCACGCCGCCGGCGCTCACGTCAAACCTTGTAGCAGCACCGCAATTGGGGCACTTAAATTCGACTCGCTCGGGTTGTGGGGGTGTTTCGGGGCGCGGTGCAAAGACGGTGATCCCCTCAATTTGAGATGCCACGTTTTCGAAATTGGGCGGAGGAGTAAAACCAGGAAGGGACAAGATATCTCCTTTGTTGTTATATACGTGCAAAAGGATTTTTTGTAGTATAATCGAAAATGTAACAATTCTGGACGTCCAAGAAGAAATATAGTAAAATGTTTCGCAGATTGGGGGCTCGTCTAACGGTAGGACAGCAGACTCTGGATCTGTATGTAGAGGTTCGAATCCTTTGCCCCCAGCCTACATGCTGCGCCACATCCGCAAAAGGATGTGGCGTGATGTCTTAAATTTGGCTATAATCAACACCATGAGCGAAGAACAGTTGTATCAAGAAATGCAGCGGCTGCGGCAAGAGCTCCATTTTCACAATTACCGCTATTATGTGCTCGATGCGCCGTTGATCAGCGATGGTGAATACGACCGGATGTTGGCAAGGCTGCGAGAAATAGAAACACAGCACCCCGAGTGGGTTGTGCCGGATTCGCCTACGCAGCGGGTAGGCGGGTCGCCTGCCGAAAAATTTCTTAAAGTGTCTCACCCCGTGTCTATTCTCAGTCTGGCGAATGCGTTTGACTTGCAAGATGTGCAGGCGTGGTATGAACGGCTGTTGCGCCTGGATGAGCGCGTTGCGGCAACAGATTTTGTCATTGAACCTAAAATTGATGGCTTAACGGTCGTTCTGCATTATCGTAACGGCTTGTTCGTTCAGGGCGCGACGCGTGGGGATGGTGAAGAGGGGGAGGATATCACGGCAAATTTGCGTACAGTGCGTTCGCTGCCGTTGAGAATCCCTGTGGATGCTTCTTCCCCGCCACCCCCGTCTTATCTGGTTGTGCGCGGTGAAGTGTTTATCACCATTGAAGATTTTGAGGCACTTAATAAGCGACTGCTGGAAGCTGGCGAGAAAACGTATCTTAACCCGCGCAATACGGCAGCGGGTTCGTTGCGACAACTTGACCCGGCAATTACAGCCACAAGACCGCTGATGCTGTTGGCGTATTCCATCGTTGCGGCAGATGGTGACATACCGCAGACGCAGTGGGAGACTTTACAGTATCTGAAAGCGTTAGGTTTTCCGGTAACCAGTTTGGCGGAGCGCTGGGCAGATATTCAGTCGGTGCTATTTGCCTGTGAAAAGTGGCAGCAGCGGCGTGGGAAGTTCGATTTTGAGGCAGATGGGGTGGTTATCAAGATTAATGACTTGCGGCTGGCGGCTGATCTGGGCGTGGTGGGCAAAGACCCGCGCGGGGCTGTGGCGCTCAAGTTTCCGGCGCTGGAGGTAACGACAATACTGCGTGACATTGGCGTCAACGTAGGGCGGACAGGAGTTCTGACGCCATACGCGATTCTGGAGCCGGTGGAGATAGGCGGTGTGGTTGTCAAACAGGCAACTCTACATAATTTTGATTTTATTGCTGAAAAGGATATTCGCATTGGTGATCGGGTGCTTGTCAAACGTGCTGGGGATGTAATCCCTTATGTGATTGGTCCAGTGGTTGATGCTCGCCGGGGGGATGAGAAAAGCTACGTTCCCCCTTCGGTTTGCCCAGCTTGTCAGCAGCCAGTGGAGCATTTTGAGGGCGAAGTGGCATGGTACTGCGTCAACGCTGCCTGCCCGGCGCAGCTAGTGCGCAATGTGGAACATTTTGTATCGCGCACGGCGATGGATATCGTTGGTCTTGGTCTGCGGATTGTGGAACAGTTGATAGAGGCTGGCCTGGTCAAAGATGTTGCCGATCTATATACCTTGCAGCGCTCGGATTTGCTTGAGCTGGAGGGTTTTGCAGAAAAAAAGGCAGATAATCTGCTTAATGCGATTGAGGCTTCTAAATCTCAGCCTTTGGAAAGATTGATCATTGCGTTGGGGATACGTGGTGTAGGCGAAGTCATGGCGGCTGACCTGGCGCGGCGGTATCGTGATTTGGATGCGCTTGGCAGTGCCACTTTTGAAGAGTTGCAGCAGATTGAGGGGATAGGTCCAAACATTGCCCAAGCAATTGTGGACTGGTTTGCGCGTCCTGCTAACCGGGCATTGCTGGAAAAGCTGAAACGCTGTGGCTTATGGCCGGTTAGCGGCGCTGAAAAATACCTGGAAGAGGGCGGGAAACCTTTGGAAGGGTTAACTTTTGTGGTTACCGGTACGCTGTCGAATTACTCCCGTGAGGAGGTCAAGGAATTGATTCGCAGTAAAGGTGGCAAAGTAACCGACTCGGTAAGCAAAAAAACCAGTTATCTGGTTGTGGGCGAGGATGCCGGGTCAAAATTGGATAAGGCGCGCGAGTTGGGGGTGGCAACACTGGATGAAGACGGTTTGATGCGGCTTATCCACGAACGCAGTGGTCTGGCTTGATCTTTGGGCTTTTCATGTGAAAACAATCCGTTTGAAGCCGGGCAGAGAAAAATCCCTGCAACACAAGCACCCATGGGTGTTTGCTGGCGCGGTGGAAAGTGTATCGGGCATGCCCTCTGCTGGGGAGACAGTGGATGTGCTTTCGGCTTCTGGGGATTGGCTGGGCAGAGCGTCGTATAGCCCATTGTCACAAATCCGCGCGCGTGTGTGGACGTGGAACCCTGACGAAGTAGTGGATGCTACGTTCTTTGCCCGGCGGATCGCGGGGGCTGTTGATATGCGCCGCGCTCTTGGATTGGAGGCAGAGACAAATGCTATGCGTCTGGTGTATGGCGAGTCGGATGGACTCCCTGGTGTGATTGTGGATCGCTACGCGGATGTTCTGGTGCTACAATGTTTGACGGCGGGTGCAGAACGCTGGCGCGACGAGATAGTATCTGCTTTGATAGAGATCACCGGGATAGAAAATGTGTATGAACGCTCCGATGTTGATGTGCGCCATTTGGAAGGCTTGCCCAAGCGTTGCGGGTTGATCAGGGGAAAATTGCCTCCGGAGATTGTTATTCATGAGGGGGACCTGGCATTTCGCGTTGATGTGTGTATTGGACAGAAGACGGGTTTCTACATGGATCAACGCCGCAATCGGCAGTGGGTGCGAACAATGGTTAATTCCCGGCGGGTGTTGGATTGCTTTGCTTATACCGGTGGATTTACCGTATATGCTTTGGCGGGCGGCGCGGCGGAGGTGGTTTCGGTAGATAGCTCCCAACAGGCGTTGCGCCTGGCGGCAGAAAATGTGCAGCGCAATCATTTTTCGCCAGACAGGGTGCAGTGGCGGGAGGGAAATGTATTTTCGGTGTTGCGGGAGATGCGCGATCGCGGACAGCGTTTTGATGTTGTTATCCTTGACCCACCAAAGTTTGCTCCTACAGCTGCTCAGGCACACAAAGCAACGCGCGCGTACAAAGATGTCAATTTGCTGGCACTTAAGATGCTCTCTACTGGCGGTTTGCTATTTACCTTTTCATGTTCAGGTGGCGTAAGCGCTGAACTTTTTCAGAGGGTTGTGGCAGGTGCGGCGCAGGACGCTAAGGTTGAAGTGCAAGTGGTGGCGTATCTCTCGCAGGCTTCGGACCATCCTGTATTGCTCAATTTCCCTGAGGGGGCGTATCTTAAGGGGCTGGTTTGCCGCAAGATGTGAGATAGAGATAACACAGTAGGGGGGATAAACTTTTTTGCCAATTTTGCGCGGATAAAATCCAGATTAGTACGTATATTGAAATGGGACTGGTGGTTGGCTTAACCGGTTATTAACGTCATTGGATGACTGTGTATGATAAAATCGAGAAAAAAGTATGAGCGTGTCAGATATGATGCTGTCAAAACTATTTAAATCACAAGTTAGAGAAGAAGAATCCGGTAATGGAAACGGATTTCACGTCAATGGCAATGGTCCATTCATTCAGCTTAATCAAGTTGTCAAAACCTTTAAGAATGCCGCGGGGGAATTTACGGTGCTTAAGGGAATTGATCTGGATTTTTATCGTGGCGAATTTGTAGGCGTCATTGGGAAATCGGGTAGTGGAAAGTCAACGCTGATTAATATGATTACCGGCATTGACCGTCCAACCTCGGGGGAAGTTTTTGTGGGCGGTGTTGCTGTGCATAAGCTGACCGAGAATCAGATGGCAATCTGGCGGGGGCGCAATTTGGGTATTGTGTTTCAGTTTTTTCAGCTCTTGCCAACTTTGTCCCTATTAGAAAATGTCATGCTGCCGATGGACTTTTGCAATATGTACACCCCATCTGAGCGTAAAGAACGGGCAATGATGCTGTTAGAAATGGTCGAGATGCAGGATCATGCCAACAAACTGCCAACCGCTATTTCGGGAGGGCAGCAACAGAGGGTGGCAATTGCGCGCGCGCTGGCAAATGACCCGCCAATCCTGATTGCGGACGAGCCGACCGGCAATCTGGATTCCAAGACGGCAGATGCTGTTTTTGTGATGTTTGAGAACCTGGCGCGGCAGGGGAAAACGATTGTTATGGTAACCCACGATAGCGCTTTAGCAAAGCGCGTCACGCGCACGGTGCTCATTGCAGATGGTGAGATTGTTAATGAATGGGTGGCGAAGGCGCTTCCGACACTTACCCACCAGCAGATGCTCAAAGTAACACACCAAATAGAACCGTTGAGTTTTGACCCCGGGCAAACCATTATCCAGGAGGGTGAAGCTGGGACGCAGTTTTATATCATCACTAAGGGTGTGGTAGAAGTGGTGCTCAAGCGTCCGGGTGGTAATGATGTAGTTGTGGCGCAGATGGGGCCTGGGCAGTATGTAGGTGAAGTCGAAACGTTTCGCAGTATCAAGGCAATCGCTTCGGTGCGCGCTGGGCATGCTCCGGTAGAAGCCATTGCTTTAGAGCCCGAAGAGTTTCAACAGTTGATTACCGAATCTCAGACAACCCGCGAAGTTATGCAAGACATTGTTGAACAAAGAGAGCAGGAAAATATTGATCATCGTAAGGAGAAGGAATGATTGCTGCTCCACGGTGGCGTAAGGTTTTATCTGACCTTTTGGGAAACAAAGTACGTACCCTGCTGGTAATTCTTTCGATTGCGGTGGGAGTTTTTGCGGTTGGTTCGGTAACCGGGACGTTTATTATTTTGTTGGGGGATATGGATGCAGACTATCAGACTTCCAAACCGCACAGCGGAATTATCTTTTGTGATTTGTTTGATGATGATCTGGTCTCTACTATTGAGAAGTTACCAGAGGTGGGCGCTGCTGAGGGGAGGAGTGCAATTAATGCCCGCGTGATTGCGGGCCCTAACAAGTATATCCCAATTGGTATTACGGCGATACCGGATTTTGAAAACATCAAGGTGGATTTGATCCGTCCTCCAAAGGGTAGCTCTACGCTTTCCCTGGGTGATCATGAAATTCTTATTGACGAATCAGCTTTAAGTGGAATGCCGCTGAAAGCGGGCGAAACAATCAAACTAGAATTGGGGGACGGCCGTGTCAGAGAAATCAGACTGGCGGGGTTGGTGCATGATGTCAATGGACCGCCGTATGTTTTCACCAATCAGTTCAGCGGCTATGTTACACCCAAAACGCTTGAATGGCTTGGTGGAACAAAACTGTATAACTCGTTATATTTCATGGTCAAAAGCGATTTTACCAACGAGGAACATGTCCGCAATGTGGCAAAGCTCGTTGGGGATAGGGTGGAAAAAAGCGGGAAGCGGGTCTATTACACTCTTGTGATGTCTCCGGGCAAGCATTGGGGGAGTGATATTACTAAGGCGCTGGGTTATCTGATGGGGTTTATGGGGATACTTTCGGTTCTGTTGAGCGTTTTTTTGGTTGTTAACACCATTAATGCTTTGGTTAGTCAGCAAATTCGCCAGATTGGTATGATGAAAGCAGTTGGTGCCAGAAGGCGGCAACTGGTAGTGATGTATCTTGCGCTTGTGCTGTGTTTTGGTATTTTGGCGTTTTTGCTTGCTGCTCCCCTGGCAGGTATTGTGGGATATGGCGTTTCTGTTTTTGTCAGCAACTTCCTAAATTTTCATCTCAAGGGTTTTCGAATTCCGGCTGTGGTTTTGGTGCTGGAGGGCGCTGTGGCACTGCTTATTCCACTGGCGGCTACGCTGGTGCCCGTTCTGAATGGTACACGTGTTACCATTCGAGAGGCGATTTCGGATTATGGGCTTGGCGGGGCGGTGTTTGGGAAGAGCGCCATTGACCGCATGATTGAGCGTATTCGCTTTCTGTCCCGCCCGCTGCTACTTTCTTTGCGCAACATGTTTCGGCGCAAAACCCGATTATTTTTGACTCTTTCAACGTTGACGCTGGGCGGCAGTATATTTATCGCGGTTTTCAATCTCAATGCCGCTTTTGCGAGTGAGATTGATGCTACACTGGGATATTTTTTGAGTGATGTGAATGTGGCTTTCAATCGCCCGTATCGTTTTCAAAAGATAGAGCCTGTTGTCAAGCGTGTTCCGAATGTGGTTGCTGTGGAGGGGTGGGGTTTTAGTGCTGGGCAGCTGCTGTCGCGTGATGAAGTTACGGCTTCGGGTATTAACATTTTTGCCCCTGCCCCGGGGTCTAAGTTGATCCAGCCTTTACTCAAAGCAGGACGCTGGCTTTTGCCAGAAGATCAAAATGCTATGGTGATTGGAAATCATTTGATCAAGAAACGCCCCGATTTACAGGTGGGAGATGAGGTCAAGGTTACCATCAACAATAAGAAGACAACCTGGAAGATTGTAGGGATTTACCAGATGGCAGGGAATATAGATACGCCTATTGTTTATGTGAACAACGATTATTTGGCGAAACTGACCAATACGTATGATCAGACGATGCAGATACGGATAGTTACCGAGCCGCATGATGCTGCCACGCAGAATCAGGTGCGCAAGGAACTGGAAGCTTTGTTTAAAACAGAGGGTCTGGATGTTGGAGCCATTCAGACTGGGGCGGAAATTCGTCAGCAAAACATTGCCACAACTAGCGTTCTGGTATATTTTTTGTTGTTTATGGCCATGTTGATCGCTATTGTCGGCGGATTAGGAATGACGCAGACAATGGGAATGAACGTGATGGAACGGACACGGGAAATTGGGGTCATGCGGGCGATTGGAGCGCGCGATCGCACCATTCTGCAGCTTGTGCTGGTTGAAGGGATAATGGTTGGTGTGGTCAGCTGGATCATTGGTGCGCTGTTGTCTATTCCAATTTCGTTAGTGTTGAACTATGCTGTTGGCGTGTCTATCATGAATTCGCCAATGGGGTTCAAGTTCTCATTTGGCGGTTTTATCGCCTGGCTGATTGGTATGTCTATCATTGCCGTGTTGGCGTGTATTATCCCTGCGCGAAATGCGAGCCGGGTAACCGTGCGCGAAGCTTTGGCGTATGAATAGATAGTGATACAATCAGCAAGAGCTTTTGGATTCTCGGGTTGAGGATTGTACAAATGAAATCATTTTCCCTCAAGGTCATCTTATGGTGTGTTATCAGCTTTCTGGTGATTGGTGTGGCGGGCTGTCAGGGACCGGATGCGGTGAGTTTGGTTGCCACACAACAACCAACGTCAATGCCGCCAGTTAGAGCCCTGGGTGGCGCGGTGGCAGAGGCTGCTGTTGTGCCGTTGCGGCATGTGGCTTTGAGTTTTGTTACTAGCGGGGTGGTTGAGGAACTTTTGGTGGCAGAAGGAGATCGCGTGGCGGAAGGGGAGGTGATTGCACGTTTACGCGGTCGTGAGCGTCAACAGGCAGCTATTGCTGCTGCGGAAGCGCAATTAATTTCTGCCCAGCAGGCATTAGATGATCTTTATGAAAATCACCCCAAAGTCAAAGCGGAGGCGGAATTGCGTTTGGCAACTGCCCAAAAAAGCCTGGACGATGCTTTTAAGAACCTGGAAAACAAAAAATTGCGGCGCGGGACGCGCGAACAGATACGCATGGCGCAGGCGGAGTATATTTTAGCCAAGGACAGGGTGGAGCGGGCAGAAGAAACCTACGCCGGATTAGGAAATCGAGCCGAAAATGATCTCGATCGGGCTTTTGCGTTGACTGTTCTTTCTGATGCGCAAAAAGTGCTGGATTATGCAGAGGCAAAGCTGAATAACTTGCAGGAGAAACCTTCTGCTTATGAGCTTGGTGTTGCTCAAGCACAGTACGATATGGCGAAGCAGGAGCTTGAAGCGGCGCAACGTGACCTGGACAAGGTGAAAGATGGCCCGGATGCGGAGTCCGTTCGGCTTGCTAAAGCGCAGATTGCAAATGCAGAGGCGCAGTTAGAAGCGGCAAAAGCAGGTCTGGCTGATTTGGAATTGATCGCCCCCTTTGCAGCTGAAGTGGTAAGCTGTGATTTGAAAGTCGGACAGCAGGCTGTTGCTGGAGTTTCGCAGGTCATTCTGGCAGATTTTTCGGAATGGGAAATAGAAACAACAGATTTGACGGAGTTGAATGTTGTCAATGTCAAAGAGGGGGATGTGGTTACTGTCAACTTTGATGCCTTGCCTTCTGTAGAAGTCAAAGGCAAAGTCAAGCGTGTGCAACCATTGGGCAAGAATGTACAGGGTGATATTACTTACAAGGTGATTGTGTCGCTTGACCAAAAAGTGGAGGGGGTGCGCTGGAATATGACCGCTACGGTTGTGTTTGCAGACTAAACTTTTTTGAAGAGAAGAAACAGGGGGGTAAGTGTGAGAGTGTTATAATTCTTATGAAATTTTAAGAGAATTTGCGAGGTTCTTATGGCAGTGTTTTTGGCGTTTAAAGAGGTGTGGCGTAACCGCGGACGATTTTTCCTCTTTAGCCTGGTGATCGCGTTGATTACTTTGCTGGTGCTTTTTATTGCCGCGCTTGCTGAGGGGCTGGCGAATGCAAATAAAGAATTTCTGGTTAAGCTGGACGCGCAATTGCTGGTTTTACAAAAAAATGTCGATCTTTCAACTTCAGCAAGCAGACTTGACCGTTCACTGCTGAATAATATCCGTCGTATTGAAGGAGTGGAAGATGTTGGTACACTGGGCTTTAGCTCTGCAAAAGTTTTAATAGGCAACAGCAACAAAACCCTAGATGTTGCGGTCGTCGGGATTGAACCTGGACGACCGGGTTCCCCGCCTATTTTGCAGGGCAGTCCTCTGTTGTCCAATAGTACCCGTGAGGCGGTTATTGATGCAAAAGTTGCCCAAGAAACCGGGCTGAAGCCGGGAGATGAATTAATGCTCAGGACAATTAAGGGAACAGAGGAGAAAATCTTTACTTTGCGGGTGATTGGGCTTACTGACAGCCGTGAGTATCTGTATCAGCCCACGGTGTTTTTGCCGTTTGTTACCTGGGACATTATTCGAGCGCAAGCAGATATGGGTGAGCGTTCAATGATGACATTTATTACCAATGTGATTGCGGTGCGTCTGACTGACCCGACACAGGCGGCGTTTGTAGCGCAGCGTATCCTTAAGGACGTAAAAAACGTAGAGGTAACAACTATCAAAGCCGCGTATGAGGCTTCGCCGGGTTACTCGGCGCAGCAAAACACTTTGAATACCCAGCGAGGGTTTACGCTCTTGATAGGCATCCTTGTCATTGGCGGGTTTTTCCAGATTCAAATGTTACAGAAGATACCGCAAATTGGTGTGCTGAAAGCTATTGGTGTATCAAATGCTACTGTGGCGGGCGCAGTGGTGATGCAAATTGTCCTGGTGACGACTTTTGGGGTTGTTCTGGGCAGTGTGGTCACTTTGCTGGCGGCGCTTGTATTGCCAGCAACTGTGCCAATTGTGTTCAACGGCACATCTGTTTTGTACGCTATTATCTCGTTGTTATTAATTGGCCCAGCGGGCGGGTTGGTAACAGTGCGCCTGGCTGTGCGTGTGGAACCGCTGATTGCTCTGGGGTTGTCATCGTAGGAGGGAATATGGAAAACATCATTGTGGCAGAAGCGGTTAGCAAGGTGTATCGCACTGGGAGTATGGTTGTTAAGGCAGTTGATCAGTTTTCTTTTGATGTCAAGGCGGGGGAGTTTGTAGCCTTGGTTGGTCCGAGCGGATCCGGAAAGACAACCATGCTGGCGATGCTGGCGGCGCTACTGAGGCCAACTGAAGGGCGTGTATTGATTGATGGCAATGACCTTGGCACAATGAAAGAAAATGAACGGGTGCGTTTTCGGCGTGAGCGGATTGGTTTCACGTTTCAATCAAATAATTTGGTGCCATATTTGACGGTGCAGGAAAATGTGGAGCTGATGCTGCGGATGAATGGACGTCTGGACAAAGCCGGACGGGAATGGACAAAGGAGCTTTTGACTCGACTGGGTTTGGGGGAGCGTCTGCGCAACCTCCCGAATCAGCTTTCGGGAGGGCAAAGGCAGCGTGTAGCCATAGCACGTTCGCTGATACATAATCCCAGTGTAGTCCTTGCAGATGAGCCAACGGCGAATCTTGACTCGGAACGGGCTTATCAGGTGGTGAAGATTTTTTCAGATTTGATCCATGAACAAAACAAAGCGGGTATCATGGTAACGCATGATTTACGCCTGTGCATTTATGTGGATAAGGTCATCCAGATGATGGATGGTAAAATCGAACGCCTGATGACCGACCGCAGGGAAATTGACGACTTTATCGCATGTGCTTAACTGATAAAATTACCCCAAAGGCGCTTTTTTGCCTTTGGGATAATTGATTGGTCTACTACCAGATACTTTTTTATCCGCCGAGCGCGTAGGCGGGGAGTATTAGAATCTGTCCGGGGTAGATAATGTATGGCGGGGCAATCTGGTTTAACCAAGCGATGTCCACCCAGTTGACACCATAACGCAGCCCAATGATATAAAGGTATTCGCCTGGTTGAACGACATGCGTGCGGCCGCCGCTGGATACTGGGGCGGTTGACCCGCCATATAACAATATAGGCTGCCCAACGTAGATGATGTAGGGAGGAGGTATTTTGTTGATGGCAGCCAAGTCGAGCCAGTTCAACCCGTACTTTTGAGCAATCGAACTTAGGGTTTCCCCTGCTTGAACAATATGATAACTGCTGGGTGGCGTGGACGACTGGCTGACGTTACTGACGGCGCTGATACAGAGCACCTGACCGGGATAAATCCAATGGGGATTGACAAGGTTGTTGATGATGGCAAGGTACGTCCATGGTACTCCAAAGCGCGCCCCAATCGAAGATAGTGTATCTCCAGGTAGCACAGTGTACCAGCTACACTGTGGTAGCGGAGGTGGTGATGGCGGGGTATAGTTGGGGATGGTAAGCACCTGCCCAATGAAGATGTTATACGGGCTGGTGATTCCATTGGCTGCCGCCAGGTCTTCCCAGCGGATGCCAAACCTTTGTGCAATGGTATCCAAAGCGTCGCCTGGCGCGACCACATAATAGGCAACCCGTGCAGGCGGGGAAGAAGAGAGATAAAGCACCTGCCCTATATAAATATTATAAGGTGCTTGAATATTGTTGATGGCAGCCAAGTCTTGCCAGCGCATACCAAATTTCTGTGCGATGGTGTCGAGTGAGTCACCGGGCTGAACGATATAGGTGCCTGTTCCATCGGCTAATACGCTGCCCGCGGTGAAACACAGCAGAATAGACAGAGCAACAACGGTAAACAAAAATTTGCGTTTCATGCTTTGCTTGATCTCCTTCCCATGATGTGTATGCGTGGAATATATTCAGTATATATAAAAAAGATATTAAATGCAATCATATTCTGCAAAAAGGGCGCAGAGTGAGGAGAATGGTTTGTGGAAATGTCAGTTATTGCCTGCCAGAGTCAGAAAAACATCTTCCAGGCTTGGCTCAGCCTCTTCTATTTGCACACATTTGCTGTTGCCCTGTTCGATGATGTGCTCTAAGGACTTTTTGTCCATATCTTTGGCGGTGATAACGCTGAGGTGATCGCTTGCCAGTCTGACCAGTAAGATATTTGGGTGTTTTTCTAATCGGGTGAGGGTTGGGAGCAGAGGGGTTGCATGGATGTCCCATATTGTTGTGGACGCCATGCTCTTTTTCAATCCTTGAGGGGTGTCCAACGCCAGCAGCCTACCGCTCTGCATAATGCCAACGCGGGTGCAATATTCCGCTTCGTCCATATAATGTGTGGTTACCAGTGCAGTAACGCCTTGTTCTACCTGTTGGTAGATGAGATCCCAGAAAGCGCGCCTGGCGGCAGGGTCAACACCCCCAGTTGGTTCATCCAGGAACAATAGGGGTGGTTGATGGATAATTGATGTTGCCAGCGCCAACCTTTGCCGCCAGCCTGTGGAAAGATTTTGCACCAGTGACCTTTTTACCTCTGTCAGCCCGATTTCTTCTAAAACGGCGTTGATTCTCTGACGATTGACAATACCATATACGCCCGCGTAAAAAGCAAGGTTTTCCTCCACCGTCATGTCGTGATACAGGGAGAATTTCTGTGACATATATCCCACTTGCTGGCGGACGGGTTCGGGGTTTTGCTGAACATTTATCCCTAAGACCTCTATGCTGCCTGCGCTGGGTGTCAAAAGTCCCAACAACATGCGAATGGTGGTGGTTTTTCCAGAGCCATTTGGTCCAAGATAGCCCAATATTTCTCCCTTTTGTACAGAGAATGACACCGAATTGACAGCAGTGAAATCGCCAAAACGTTTGGTCAGGTTTTCGGCTTTGATAACAATTTCCATGGCGGTTTCGAATGACATGCTATTTCTCAACCAGTGCGATGAAAACATCTTCGAGTTGAGGGTCTATTGGCTTCAGATGATCAACGATTGCACCCGCGCTGCGAATTTCACTCTTTAATCTGCCAAGCGTTTTTGCCTGTCCTCTTTTGATGCGCAGGTGCAACCGTCCGCCAAACATTTGCACATTTTCGACGGCAGCGTGTTTTGCGGCAATTTGGCGCAATAGCTGGAGCGGGCGTCCTTGCAGTTCGTAGATTTGTTGTGTCAATTTTGCGCACAGGTCTCTGGGTTTGCCTTCGAGAAAAATTTTGCCCTGCCGCATAAAACCAAGACGCATACAACGTGAAGCCTCGTCCATATAAGGAGTGCTGATAAGAACAGTGACATTTTCCTGTGCCACAACCCGAATGATCAGTTGCCAGAAACCCTGACGCGTTACAGGATCTACCCCAGTGGTTGGTTCGTCCAGCAGGAGGATACGCGGGCGATGTACCAGGGCGGATGCCAGACCAAGTTTCTGTTTCATGCCCCCCGAAAGTTGTCCTGCCCGACGCCCGGCGAACTCTTCCAGACCGACAAATTCCAGGATTTCTTTGCCCCGCTGCACCCACTCCTTTGATGGCAGACCGCGCACCTCGGCAAAAAATTGCAGATTTTCCCATACGGTCAGTTCTTCATACATAGCAAAGCGCTGGGCAAGGTAACCAATTTGCTGACGAGCGTGCTCAGCCTGATTCGTGATATCGTAGCCCGCAATAGTAGCTTTCCCGTTATCCATGTGGAGCGCTCCGCAAAGCAGGCGCATTAATGTGGTTTTGCCAGCCCCATCGGGCCCTACGAGCCCGTAGATCTCCCCGCTATGGATGGAGAGATTGACATTGTCAACCGCGCGGGTTTTCCCAAAGGATTTGGATAAGTTCTCGGTTTGGATGACTAATTCGAGCATAGACAGTTTTTTAGTGGTTGGGTTGAAACGTAACGTCTGCTGGCATTCCTGGCTTGAGTTTTCTATTTGATGGATCTAGATCAAGACGGATCGCAAACACTGTTGACTTTCTGCTATCCACTGTTTGCACGTTGCGCGGGGTAAATTCTGCACGATTGGCAATGTAGCTGACTTTGCCCAGGAAAGTTTCTCCGGGGAATGAATCGACCCGCACGTTGCAGATTTGTCCCAACATGATCTTTCCGTAACGGTCTTCAGGAACATAGACGGTCAGGGTCAATTGATCCAGATTAGCAACGGTGAGCAGTGTGCCGCCTGGCATAACAATTTCGCCTGGTTCTGCAATACGTTCAAGTACCACGCCGTCAATTGGTGAACGCACTCGTTCCCCGCGCACAACAGCCACGATTTGACCACTTGAAACGCTGTCTCCTTCCTGTACCTCAATAATGTCTATACGGCCTCCCTTTTCGCTTCCCAGGTGGTACTCTGTGGCTTCGATCGTGCCGGAATAGGTGAAAGCGGCATTACCCTGCAGCAGAGAGCGCAGTGCAAAAGTGCCTGCTATGATGAGTGCTATCAAGGCGAGAAGAATGAGTGGGACAAAGACCTTTGACTGTCTCACGTCGGACAGCCCCAGTTTGTTACCAATCCTAGAATTTATTATAAAAGCGGGAAGGTGTGGTTTAGGACTCACTGCTGTGAACCTCCTTGTTGTTCACAAGATTAATCAAGACTTTTGCGGAAACGGAGTGAGGCGGCACTCATAACCGCAATGGCAAAGATGAGAAGGGCTATCACCTCACCCCATAGTGAACTGAGACCTACCCCTTTTAGGATAATGCCGCGCGAGATAATGAGAAAGTAACGCAGTGGGATGGCGTAACTGATCAGACGCAGCCAGGTCGGCATTGCTGCCAGTGGAAAGAAGAAACCGGAGAGGAATATAGTTGGCAGGATGGTGAACATGGTGGTCAGCATAGCTTCTTGCTGGGTATTGGCAATGGTGGATATCAGCAACCCAATTCCAAGTGTAGTGATCAAGAAAAGCCCAGACAGAACGAGAAGCAAGATCAGGTTGCCGTTGATAGGCACTCTAAACAATAGCACTCCGGCGGCGAGCACTTCCAGGGTATCCAGGAAAGAAATCAGGACGTATGGCGTTAGTTTTCCTACCACCAGTTCCCAGGGCTTTAGGGGTGTAACAATAAGCTGTTCGATGGTGCCTCGCTCGCGTTCACGCACGATTGAGGTGGCGGTCAACATAGTGGCTAAAAATTGCAATATCTGCCCAATCAATGCCGGGATCATATAATAGGCGCTCACCAAGCCAGGGTTGTAGAGCACTTGTGTCCTCACATCAATTGGCAAGAGCATCATGTTGCTCAAACCTTGCTTTTTCACTCGTTCGCTGGTTATTTGGGTAGCGTGTGCTTGCCCGATGAGGACGGCAGCTGCCAGGGCGGTGCTGGCAACAGTGGGGTCTGACCCATCCAGGATAAAAGCCACCTGCGCCGTTTTTCCTGCTGCAATGGTTTTTCCATACCCGGGGGGAATGATGATACCGGCGCGCGCAGTATTATTATCAATCCTTGCGCGCAGTTCTTTTTCGGAAAACACAACACCGGAGAGTTTGAAGTAGTCGGCATTGAGGTATGCCTGGATCAACCTGCGGGAAGAGGGGGATTGATCCTGATCCATGACGACCAGACCGATGTTACGCACGTCGTTGGTTGCTGCGTATCCCAACAGAAAGAGCATCATGACGGGCATGATAAAGGTCAGTGCCAGTGTGCGTGGATCGCGTATGATCTGGATGAATTCTTTACGTATGAGGCTGATTAGTCGGTTGTACATGGCTTTATTCTGTTACAAGGATGCCATGAAGGTAGATATCCACAAAGTAATCAAAGGCATTGCGCTCTAGCGCTGCCAGAGTTTCTGGGGCGGAACGGATCACCACTCCAGTAACGAAATAGGAAAAAAACAAACTAAAGAAAGATCGGATGAGAATAAAAGGGGGGATGGGACGGAGCCTGGAATTATCCACTTGGCTTATCCGCTGGTAGACATCAATGAACTGGTGAAGGTTCTTCTCCAAAATGGAGCGGGTATATTTATTTTGAAATTCTACGAAGTCAATGAACACGAGATTCAAGAACTCTGGAGAGTTGTTGAGGATTTCGACCATACGGCTGGCAAGGTTGCGCACAAATACTTCAACGGTATCGCCGCTTGTTTGCTGAATGGCAGGGATAAGTTGTTGGTAAGGGTGATATGTGTAGAAAATGGCTTCAAAAAGGTTTTCTTTGGTATCAAAGTGGTTGTAAATGCTTCCCAGGGCAATTTTGGCTTCTCTGGCAATTTGCCGCATGGAGGTGCCGTGATAACCCTGTCGAATGAACAGGGCATACGCTGTTGTTATGATTTGTTGGCGGGTCTTTTCTGTTTTGGTTACAGGATTTGGGCTCATGTTCTCTTAGTGGCAAAGTCGTCGAAAATAAAAACGAACGTTCGTTCATTATCTATATTACATAATTACGGCCTTGTTGTCAAGCGCTGGACGACCATCTGGATTCGACCAGCGTCACAGCCAATGAGGATAGCGCGTGGAACGCAGAGAGCACATTCACAGCCTATGGTGAGGTGCGCTGGAAGAACGGGCTGATGCCAAGCAGCTGTCGCCACACTACATAGGAGGATGCTTGCTGTCAGCGCTGTTTTAGTGTCGTTTGCGCTTCTTCTTGGGCGCAGAGGCGCTTTGTGTTTGGCTGGAGGGTGACGATGCTGCGACAGCATCTGCGGCAGGCGACGGGACTGCAGTTTGCCCTTCGCCACTTTCACGCAGAATACTGCTTGCTCGCATGGTCTGATATGTGAATAGGCGCGATACAATCCCCGTGCGAATATCGTTGAGCAGGTTTTTAAACATATCTGTTGCCTGGCTTTTGTATTGCACCAGCGGGTCGCGCTGGGCATAGGCTTCCATGCCGATAGATACACGCAACGCCTCAACGCGTGTCAGGTAATCTACCCATTGGTCAGAGATAATCCTCAAAAACAGTTCGCGATGCACCTGGTTCTGCTGCCACCATCCCAGCGTTTTTTGTATTTGTGCGCGGATTTCTTGGTTGGTAATGTCAGTCAGCGGCAGCGTGGCGATGTGACCGTATGTGTCTTCGCCAATTTCGACTTTGATATGTGCTTGCAGATGCTGGTCAAGCTGGCTCAAGGTGGTTTCGGTCTGCGCCAGACGATTCCATTCGAATGCCCCGCGTGCTTGCTGTAGGACTTTGAGACCTGTTTCGAGATGCTGAAGAACGCGCTCGGTTACCTCTTCGGCAGAGCACTGGCTTAACCATTTTGCAGCCAGGTAAATGTAGTTAAGACGCATCACGCGCTGCATCACCTTGCGATGGGTGCGCTGGTCAAATGCCATGCGTGTCCCGTAGGTCATTAGGATCAGCCACTGGTTGATTTGCGATGGGGTGTACATATCCCCGCTTGTGCGGGCGATTGCGCTGTTGAGTTCGCTGGTTATCTGCCCCTGCTCGCCAAGCAGCCGTTCCATTCGCCGCTCAAAGACTGTGTCCACTATTGTAAGGATATGTTTTGAAAGCTCGTCTATGTCAAGCGTTGCCAGCTGGGCGGGTTTGATGTCGAGGCTTTCTTCCAGACGGCGTTCTATGGCTGCGATTAACCTGCGAAAGTGGATTGCTTTGAGATGGGTTTCAATTTGACTATTTAGCGCATCGCGCGTTGATTGATCGCCTTGCATAAGCAGTCTCATCTGCTCCATGTTCAGCCGCAGGGGGATGCGTAGCTCTTCAGAAAGCTGCATGAGCATGTCCTGTGGGCGCAGTGAGGGGATGTTTTCGTCTTGCTCGCCTACGCTTTCGACAAAAGTGTCCAGAGTTTCCGCTCTTTCGCGTATTTGCATCTCAAGCGCGTCCACAGTCTTTTCGAGCAGGTTCTCTATGCTTTGAAGGAGGTGCTCCTTTTCGGAAAGCAGAGCCTGCTGCGCCAGATCAAGCAGAGCCTGGCTGAGATTTTTGGGGGATTTCCCCTCGCGGTTTAATATTTGCAATACTTCTTCCTGCATCATCGCAAGAGGAAATGAGGGGTGATCAAAGGCTTCATATAGAATGGGGGGTTGAATTTCGTTGAGATATGCCAGCAGCTTCCAGGGGCCCTCTTTATCTTTCAATGCCTCGGGGATGCGGCGTTGAAGGTCTGTGCGCAGCATGTCCAGGATGTCTTCGGTAAGGTCTTCCTTTGTGAATGCGCGGTCTCTCTGTTCGTAGATGCGTTTGCGCTGTGCGTTCAACACATCATCATATTCCAGCAAATGTTTACGCACGTCAAAGTTATAGCCTTCAACCCGTTCCTGCGATTGCTCCACCAGTCTCCCAAGCAGATTCATTTCCAGAGGCAGGCTATCGTCAAAGAAGACGCGTTTCCACAAAGCTTCTACCTGCGGACCACCAAAGAGACGCATCAGGTCATCTTCGAGCGATAGATAAAAACGTGACGAGCCGGGGTCTCCCTGACGTGCGGCACGGCCACGCAGCTGATTATCAATACGGCGCGCTTCGTGACGTTCAGAGCCGATGACATGCAACCCACCCAACTCGCGAACGCGTTTCATTTCATCCACGTATTGCAAAAATCTGTTGACTGATTCCTCGTAAATGCCATATTCTTCCTTGGGTATCCCTTGCAAAATTTGCAAACGCTCTTCGTTGCGCATGTCGTAGGGGTCATAACCGGCGCGTGCAATGACGCGGTTAATGTCATTCAGTAACTCTTCAGGCAATTCGCCACCCAGCTTAATATCCACACCGCGCCCAGCCATGTTGGTGGCAATGGTCACTGCTCCAAATGCGCCAGCTTTGGCGATGATCATTGATTCTTCGTCGTGCTTTTTAGCGTTTAATACCTGATGCGGTATACCACCCTGGAGGGCTTTGAGCAGACGAGGCTTATCGCCGCGGCTCAGATTGAGAATGCGCAGCAATCGTTCCAGATTTTCCTCGTCTTCCGGGTTGAGGCTTATCCCCAAGCTGCGCGCCACCGGGCGTAGCGTGCCGGTGTCCAGTTCTGGCAGGGGAGCGTTGAGTGGCTGTAGTTCGGGAACGGGACGTTCAAGCAATTCCTGCCCGCTTTTTTCCAACCAGGCTTGCCGTATCAGCAATACCTGTGCCAGCCGCCGTATAGGCTCTGCGCTCAGACGTTGTGAGAGACGTTCAGAATGTTCTACGGATGTTGTGCCGACTAACTGCGGGCGTCCCATCACATGGTAACGCAATATCTCCTGGGTGATGGCACGCAGCTTGGCTTCCTCGCCACGATAGACAACGTCGGTGTAATCTTTGCGTTTCCAGAAGACTGGCTTTTGCTCAGGATCGTCGCGGCGGGCGTAGTAGGTGTAGCGATAACCTTGTTCATCTTTGTCGTCAATGGCAACCAGTTCGGCATTGGGTTTGGAAGCAATGAACTCTAGATTGGTGGGGATAGTAACCACGTCCAGTTTATAGATTTTGTGAAATTCTTCTGCTTCTGTGGCTGCTGTGCCGGTCATACCAGCCAGCTTTTGGTACATGCGATAATAGTTTTGCAGGGTAATGGTGGCGTAAGTGACATTCTCTGGTTCGACTTTAACGTTCTCTTTAGCTTCAATTGCTTGATGCAGACCTTCAGACCAGCGTCTTCCGGGCATCAGCCTGCCAGTAAATTCGTCAACGATAACCACTTTGCCTGCCTGAACCAGATAGTCTTTGTTGCGTTTGTAGAGAAATTGGGCGCGCAATGCTTGTTCGAGGTAGCCTAAAATGCGAGCTTGTTCGGGAGTAATATCTTCTGGGCGTTCAGGGTCGCGCAGCTGCATCCCCAGCAATTCTTCAACATGCGCTTCGCCAAGTTCAGTCAGGGCTACGCTGCGCTCTTTTTCCATGATTTCGTAGTCCTCTGGCTTTAACTGACGGATGATCTGCGCCATGCGGATATACCATTCGGATTCGTCTGCCGCAGGGCCTGAAATGATTAGAGGTGTACGCGCTTCGTCAATAAGAATATTGTCAACTTCGTCCACGATGGCGTAGTAATGTCCGCGCTGTACGCGTTCCTCGAGAGACATGGTGAGGTTGTCGCGCAGATAATCGAACCCGAATTCGCTGTTGGTGCCGTAGGTGATGTCGGCGGCGTAAGCTTCTTTACGCGGGACCAGGCGAAGCTGGTGCTGGTCTTCATGGGGCGAGGTACGTGTTGGATCAACAAGAAACGCCATTTTGCCGTTGTCTGTTCGGGCTGCCATTTGAAGAACGCCTACACTCATTCCCAACGCCATGTAAATGGGTGCCATCCAGCGCGCATCGCGTCTTGCCAGGTAATCGTTAACGGTTACCAGGTGGACGCCATCTCCGGAGATCGCATTCAGATAAAGCGGCAGGGTTGCAACGAGCGTTTTACCTTCGCCGGTGCGCATTTCCGCAATTTTGCCTTCATGCAGCACAGCACCGCCGATGAGCTGGACGTCGTAGTGACGCAGACCGATAGTGCGTTTGCTGGCTTCGCGTACTGCGGCAAACGCATCGGGCAGCAGTTCATCCAGTGCCTCCTGTTTTTTGATTCCAGATTCGAGCATTTCGCGGTAGCGTGTGCGCAACTCTTCGGTTTTGGCGTATAGAGCATCATCACTTAACGCTTCAAAGCTTTTTTCTAATGCGTTGATTTGCTCAACTTTCTCGGATAGTCGTTCGATTTCACGCTTTTGAGGATCGCCCCCCAGTACCCGTATGATTTTTTGAAACATATTGACACCTTCTGTTTTTTCGTCGTCTTCATCTGACGGAGAGTTTTTATGATGTGTAGCCTGTCGGGAGATTATAGCATAAGGTGCATTTGATATCTTGTGTGTTGCGGGTTGGTTTGTGACACAAGACGAAAACACGCCTGGCGAAGTGACGCGCACCAGGCGTGGACAAGCTTATTGAAACCATCAGAGGGGCGATCTCAGTTAGATATGAATTGGATGACCTTCAATACCGTGAGCAGCTTCCATGACTACTTCGCTGAGAGTTGGATGTGCATGCACATTGCGGCTGATTTCTGCTGCAGTCAACTCCATACGCTGGGCAATGGTCAGCTCAGGCAGAAGCTCAGAGGCATCCGGCCCTACCAGAACTGCTCCCAGAATCTCTCCATATTTTGCGTCGCTGATAATTTTTGCAAAACCGGCATAATCGCCCAAACCAAGCGCTTTTCCGTTTGCCAGGAAGGGGAACTTGCTCACTTTGACCTCATATCCTTGTTCCTTTGCCTGTGCTTCTGTCAATCCAAATGAGGCAACCTGCGGCTGAGAGTATACGGCGCGCGGCATCATGCGATAGTCGAGAGTGGTTGTTTCAACCCCTGCAATTTGTTCGGCGCAGATAATGCCCATTGCAGATGCAACATGCGCCAGAAGCAGTTTGCCGGTCACGTCGCCAATTGCCCAAATACCATTGACGCTGGTCGCCATACGCGCATCAATTTCAACAAAACCACGCTGGTCTCGTTTTACGCCCAGCTCTTCAAGCCCCAGCCCAGACGAATTGGGACGGAAGCCAATAGCTATCAATGCCTGTTCTGCCTCCAGAGTTTTTGTTCCTTCGCTGGTGGAGACCTTAACTTTAACACCTTTCTCGGTGGATTCGACAGTTTCTACTTTTGTGCTGGTGAGAATTTCCACGCCGCGTTTGGCATAGATTTTTGTCAGTTCGCCTGCGGCTTCTTCATCCTCAGCTGGGAGGATATGAGACAGCATCTCGACCAGGGTCACCTTTGTCCCGTACCCATTCCAGATGGTGGCAAACTCGACGCCAATCGCGCCTCCACCGATAATCACTACCGATTCAGGACGGTGGGGCTGTAGAATGGCTTCGACATAGGTCAAAATACGTTTGCCATCTGCCTGGACACCGGGGATTGGCATGGAGTGGGCGCCGGTGGCAAGCACAATATGTTTGCTGGCAAGTTCTTGGTTCTTTCCTTGATCGTCTGTCACAACGATTTTATTGTTGCTGATCAGTCTGGCAGCACCAAGGTGGACATCAATTTTGTTTTTCTTCATCAACGAATTGACCCCCATCGTTAAGCGTTTGGCAACCTGTCGGCTGCGCTCTACGGCTTTTGCATAATCGAGTTGCAGATTTTCAAACGAGATGCCGAATTCTGTCGCGCGTTCGCGCAGCGTATGTGCCAGTTCTGCGTTCTTCAGGAGCGCTTTGGAAGGTATGCAGCCCACGTTTAGACATACGCCACCGAGCCATTGTTTTTCGACGATGGCGGTTTTGAGACCTAACTGAGCAGCCCGAATGGCGCATACATATCCGCCTGGGCCAGCGCCTATGACAATAACGTCGTATTCCATGATTGTTACCTCCTGTATTTTGTCAGGTATGTTATCTTATTGTGAAGGCTTCTGTCAATGGTGAATGAGCATTTGAATTGATTGGTTTTGTTATGAATTTTTTATAAAATTGTCGAGAAAAATTCCCCCTTTGCATTTTCCATAATAAGAGTATAATAGTCAGATGTGGATTTGCAAGGAAGTTGAGGTGATTTATGCCAACTTATACCTATCGCTGTGAGAATTGCGGTTTGCAGTTTGACAAAGTCCAAAAATTTACAGAACAGCCGCTGGTGCGATGCCCGGAGTGTGGCAAAAAATCGCTTCATAAGGTGTATACCCCGGTTGGGATTGTGTTCAAGGGTTCGGGTTTTTATGCCACTGATCATCGCTCCCCGTCCGGGATGTCTTATACTTCCAGCGGGCATACCGAGGAAAAGGCTTCCGAAAGCAAGGGCGAAGCGCCTGCTGTAAGTAAGCCAGACACTAAATCGGACAGCAAACCCGAGGTCAAAACGGAAAGCGCCAGCAGTAAGGGATAATCTATGCGGCGTCTGTCACCAGAACAGCGGCGTCTGCGCACCCAGCGGATCATCTTTGCGATTCTAGCTGTGTTGATTATCTTATCGTGGGTGCTATCTTTGGTTGTTGCCTGGTAAACTTTTTGAACTGAGGGCTTATTTGTGTTGTCCGTTGAGCGCTCTTTTTAGGGCGTTTTGTGGTTTAAGGCATCAGGCTTGTCCAAAGAGGAGGCATCTGAATCATATAGGTCTCTACTTCCTCGCTGCCAGACCTGCCCCAGTTGCTGGTGAAGAGGATGCGAGACATATCCTGACTGGCTGAAGCCTGTGGCTCTGCCCAGTAGTCTTTTTCGATATTCTCGCTGTAGATGGATCGGGTGTGTGCCAGACGCACAATGCGCCCAGCAGTTTCAAGCTCAAGCGCAAAGACCGAATTGTCCATCCAGGTAAATGGTTCGGGGTGTCCGCCGTTATATGTTGAGACGATTGCCCAGCCCGGGCTCTGAAAACCGCGCCCGGAGAAATGAAAGCCCAGTGCGGTATGACTGAAATCAATGGGAAGCAGATCATCAACCCTGCCGCTTTGCAGGTCGAGCACTGCGATATGATCTGTGTCAATGTTTTGGAATACCAGCACCTCTTTGCCGGAGCGGTTTAGTGCGGTGTCGGAATGACCAATGATGCGCAACATACCGCGAGCTTCCGTTAGCGCCTGGTTATATACCATCAATCCACAGGGCTTGTCCAGCGTTCCAAGCTGCCCATATTCGCAATAGTTTTCATAGTATGCCAGCAGGTAGTTGCCCAGCGGGCTGATGGTAACGGAATCGATCGAGGGTTTCTGAGGCAGATTGAGGCGGGAGATTACGCGATTCTCTTGAAGATCAAAAACCAGCAGTGCAATCGTTTCCCACTGCGGGTTTTGTGCCATTAATCCCCAATAGCGGCTGTCAATTGATGGGCTGCCCTCGTAACGTGTCCATACAGCGGCAAGGTTGCTCCCGGGAAAATCGCTGGCAAACTCATGCAGCAGGGTTTGTTGCCCGGTGAGGATATTGAAGGACATTAAACGTGTCTCGCTGATGTAATACAGCGTATTGGGGTCTTTTGCATCCCAGCGCGGCTCTATGTCAATTGGCAGTTTGTATAGAGGGCGCAGCGTGGTTGGGTCGTACAGATACCAGGTTGCATCAATGCCGCGGATGACCAGCAGGCTGCCGTCGGCGTTGAAGGATTGCACACGCGAATATTCGTTCTTTAAGCCTCTGGACGTATCGTCGGCAGCGATATCTTTGCTGCGGTCGGTAACGCGCACAATACAGGTGCCGAAAACTGGATCGTAGAAAGGGACACCTCGGGCAGGCTCTTGTAGGGGAGGTGCCGGGTATGGATCAAGGTCTGTGATGGACGGAAGCCGAACTTCGCATGAGGGGGATGAAGGAGGAGGGGTACCTCTGGCTTCGGTGGGCTGGCGCGCGTAATCGTAGTTGAAGGGCGGGAGGGTGAGTGTTTCGGTGGCGGTGGGGGGCAGAATTTCTGTGTCTTCTTCTACTGTGGGTGGTGTGGGGGTGAGCGGCAGGGCGCAAGCGATGACGGTCATAACCAGAGCGAAGCCCAGGAGAGTTTTCTGTGCCGCTTCTTTGCTTGAGGGCATTATGACTCCTTTTCTCTATGAGTGGGGGAGCAATATATCCAATACCTGCGCGGTGCTGGCGAGAATGGTATCTGCACCGCTTCGGAGCAGTTCGTCTTCCTGCCCAAAGCCGCACAGGACGCCGACAGTCTGCGCTCCAGCAGCCTTGCCTGCCAGGATGTCCACAGTTGTATCCCCAATCATCAGACATTGCGAAGGGTGCACACCCAGCTGTTGGGCAGCCCAGATGACGGGATCAGGGAAGGGCTTAGTGTAACGGCAGGTCTGCGAAGTAGCGATGGCGTCAAAGTGAGAGATTAAATTATACTGTTCAAGAAAGGCATAAGTGCTGGTTTGATCGCGGGCGCTGACCACTGCCATGGGATATTGGGTACGCAACTTTGCCAGCATGGTTTCGACACCCGGAATGACCCAGAAGTGTGCAGGCTTGTGATTCTTTTTGTGTTGGGCGAGAAAATTAAACAGGTGCGCCAGTTCGTCGTCAATATTGAGGCGGTCAAAGAAGGTATATAGCATATTGGCAGGTGTTTCTGATGCCATCACCAGCCAGCGCGCCAGAGCTTGCGGGTTGCAGCGGGGGAACACTCGCTTGAATGGCGCCAGCGCCTGGCTGAGATGATGTACCCAGCGGTCATCGGTGTCGCTGAGGGTGCCATCCACATCAAAACACAGGGCACGGATGCGGGTTGTGTCAAGTGCCATCTGAGCATTGTCTCCGTTATTCCATTGCTGCTAGGACGAGGTCAGCGGTTGTCTGATCGGGCGCTATGATCCATCGGGTTTCCATAGTGTTGATCGAAATGGAAACATACCCTTGTGATGTGTCTTGCCATGCTGCCAGCTGATCGTTCTTAACAATAGGCGCCGTTTCCCAGCGGTCGGAACCGTATTTTACAAGGGCTTCCCAAAATTCGTGGGCATCATTAGGAGTCTGCCAGATAGAGCGCAGCACGAAAATGACCTTGCCAGTCTCGCTGTTGTGTAAGAGGGTGTACGTATCCCCCTCCCAGCCTGCAGCGGCTTTGCGGGCCGCACCTAATGGCATACGGGCTTGCTCGCGCCATCCATAAGCCAGCACTAAGTAAGTGTACCACTCACCGAGTGCGTTTTGTTCGACGACGCGCCATTTTTTGCCAAGAACTGTGTCCAGTCGCGGGGAAGCAATGTCATCTGGAGTGTCGTCAGGGTACTGGTATGGGTGGAGTATTTGCTCTGTAGATACAGGCGGGCGAGAAAATGCCTGGTCAATGGCGGCTTGTCCTTGTTGGTCAAACAGGGTCGCGGCGAACTCCATTCCCTCGCGGTAGGGAAACAACAAATCTTTTTGCAAGAACAGGGGCGCAGAATCGAAAACTGGACTGTTAAATTCGCTCATAAAGTCCTGTACCTCTTGCCTGTCGGTTCTACTGCCATAACGTGAGAACCAGGATTGGGCGGTTAGAACGGCGTCTCCCTCAATCAGGGCAGTTACTGCGGCACAGTATTCGCCGGCTTTTTCGCAGTCATTGGCGTTGAGCTTGAGACCTTTTTCCAGGTCGTAATACTGGTCCTGCAGGGCATGGGTGAATTCGTGGGCATAGGTCATGCGTTCCATGCCGCCAAAAGATTCGCCCTGTACCACATACATTTTCTTAGTTTGCGTATCGTAATAACCGGCTACCTGCTCACTGTATAGCTCAAGTAGCAGATTGTACAGGTCATAATCCAGAGGCAAAAGCCCGAGCGTGCTGAGCAGGATGGCGTCGTCGCGGGCTTTCTCATGTGGGTAATCGGCGAAAAAATCTTCCTCAACTTTTTTTCTAAGCTCTGTGGATGTCAGGACGTTGCGCGGAACGTGGGTTAGTGGCGTCAAGCCGCGAATTTGAATCACCTGCGTTTGGATTGTGTCCATTTGTGCGGCAATGTGGGCGGGGAGATTCTCGGGTTCGGCAGGTGTGGGAAGTTGCGAAGGGGGGATAATGGTTGAAGTCGGTTCTGGCGGCGAGGCATGCAAGCGGTTGGCCGCCAAGAGCAGACTGCCCAGACTGGTGATACAAATCAGCACCAGGCATGCGACAACCGCCAGAGTAAGAAGTGTCAGCAGAACCCTTTTTGTCATTTCAGTTTGCCTGGATGAATTGTACCGCGTTCAGGGCGTCAATGTAATCTGGAGATACCTCAAGGGCTTTTTGCAAATTTGCCAGTGCCTCGTCCTTTTTGCCAGCACGGTAAAGCGCCCAGGCGCGCCAGAGCAACGCTTCTTCGGAGTTGGGGGTGATTTTGAGCGCGTATTCGGTCAAGCTGAGCAGGTCTTCGTTGCGCCCGCTGTGAAAATATGCCATGAATGGGGCAAAGCGGTAACGCAGTATCCGCTGTGGCAATCCGTTTTGACGTGCCTGGTCAAATGCGCTTGCGGCTTCGCCGTAGCGCTGAAAATATGTCAACGCACTGCCAAGATTGAACCAGGCGATGGCGTCATTCGGATTGATGTTTATCTCACGGCGAGCGCGCTGCATGGCGTTGATATAGTTGTCTTCCTCATCCCAGTCGGCAACCAGCAATGTGCGTACGATGTCAGCTTTTTGCGGGGGGTAGATGAGCATATACAAGTAGTTGAAGGATTGCCAGTTTTGTCGCAGCTGGTCATAGCGGATGGTCTTATCTGCGGTGGTAAAGGAATCCTGAGCGGTAAAAGTTTGCGTGTAGTCATTATAGGCTGTAAGAAGAAGGTAATGCCCTGCCCAGAGATCATCTCCAAACCAAAAAGGTTCCTCGAGGTGGTACCCTTCCTCTACAATAACAGGTATCTGGTTAGCGATGAGGCTGCGCAAAAGGTTGATGTCCCCGGCGACACGATAGCGGATATGATAGCCAGGTACGTTTTGCGCTACATACGCGGCAAGTTCGTCTATGTTGACATTGCGGTCAGCGCGGGTTGGTTTTACCTTGTCAGCGATATCAAATTGGTTTCCCTGCCACCCATAGAAGTGTAGATACATGGCAAGCGTGGCAGGACCACAGTTGTTCCAGTCTTGGGCTTCGTACTGAGGGGATGGCAGATTCACGACAGCGGGCAGCGCCGTGGGGGATGGAGACGGGGTGAAGGCGGGGGGTGCTGTGCCCGGCGTAGTGGTAGGGTGCAGGACGTATGCGGTGGCGGTTGTTGTTGGGAGAGGGACGGCGAAATCAGTTGCTGTTATGACGTCTGGTGCGGACGGTGTGGGCACGCTGCCAGCCGGGTGTAGCAGAAGACGTACAAATGTGGAAGCGGCTTCCAAACGCCAGGGGAGCGATGTCGCCATGCGCGGCAACATCACAACCAGCAATACCGGGAGGGCGATCAAAATACATAGAAACAAGGCTTTTCTGGTCATGTGTTGTTGCCTGGGCGCATGACCGCCGTGGCAGGAGGAGATTATACCACTGCGGGTTTTGGGTTTTGCTTGCCAGAATTGACAGGGGTGGGGTATAATGAGCGCTGTTCGGGGCGTGGCTCAGTCCGGATAGAGTGCACGGTTCGGGTCCGTGAGGTCGGCGGTTCAAATCCGCCCGCCCCGACTTTTTACTCCACAATGACCACATCGCTGCTGCTGCGCCCAAAGACCTCCGGGGTGTACATTTCTTCGGCTTTGGCAGGCGGGACGATAAACCTGCCGGGGGTTGTGGCGCGGGCAAGATAGGTGTATTGGTAAACGCCATCCCACAATAGCGGGGTGAAAGCCTCGGCGCGCTCGTCACGCAGGTTCTGGTGATCAAACCACGGCCTCCACCACCACCAGCCCGATTGATAATCGGAGCTGTTAGGGTCTTGCGGGATGCTGCCAGAGACAGCCAGAAGCGGGTTGACAATTTCCAGCCCGGCGGGGATGGGGTCGGCAAGTGCCACATGATAACGACGGTTGTCTGCTACCATCTGTATGCGGACGCGCACACGGGCACCAGCGCGGATATGCCAAATACCGTTTTCATCCAGCTGCACATCTTGGGGGGCATCCACGGCTTCATAGGTGCGCTGGACGACAAAACCCATGTCGAGAGCATCCATTTTGAGTGAGGTGGGCGCATAACGTAATCCCAAACGATAATACAGCCTGCCAGCGCCCTCCTTACTAAGAATGAGGTGGGTGACACCATCGGCAGGCATATTTTCAAGCAGATAAGACATTGGAATATCTGTTTGGTGCCTTTCGGTTGTTCTGCCGCGGTAGGCGTGGTCGCCAGCGTATGAATCGCCCAGCCAGATACGGGCAACAAAGTCGGGCGTTTGCGCTTCGTAGGTGTTGAAATACTTATCCAGCGCCAGAAGGACGAAGACATTTTCCTGTGTGTTCCCCCAGCGTCCGCGGGTGCGGTGTGCCAGCAAGCCGTTAACCAGTTTGGGTATCAAATCGCTGTTAGGGTTATCGCTCATTAGAGCGTTGAGCAGGATGGCGTCTGTGCGGCGGTCTGAACTGAGGAGCAGGTAATTTTGCTCATCATATTCAGTAACAAAGTTGGCTGAGGCAGCGGTTTCCACGACGCGGTTTGCCACATGACGACGGATCGCATTCAGGTCTGAACTGGCTTCTGGGTAGTTTTCTAGCACAACCCAGAGCCAGCCGACTGCATCGAGCCGCAGGTTTTCCAGCCCGGCTTCGTTTAGCAGCAGTTGCGCTTTTTGCGGGTCAGAGTCGTTCATCAACTGGCGTACATACAGCGTATAGGCGGAAAGCGTCCAGCGGGTTTGCTTGCTGTACCAGTATGGATAGTAATCTTCAATATGGCGCAGGTAGTTGAGCAGAGACGTTTTCATTTCCTGTGGAACCTGAAAGCCTTTTTGCTCAGCGCGCTGGAGGGCATGCGCGACGTGAATGGTATGGAAGGGTATCGATTCCTGACCACGCCGCCAGTAGGGGATTCCGCCATCCTGGTTCTGCATACTCTGTAAGCGGTTCACGTCACGCTGGACGGCGTCTTCCATTTCTTGGGGGGAGGGTAGCCCTTCGGCTTTGAAGGCGGTGAGCACGTCGCGCAACGCGGCAATTGCCAGGATGCGCGAAGCAAGCTGCTCAGAACACTCGTAGGGGTAAGCTACCAGGTAGAGGACGGCATCGGTGAGCGCCTGGAGAGCGGTGGACGAGGTGGTGATTTCCAACCCTCCGTATTGGGGAAAGATATCATTCATGGCGGCGATAGGCTGGGAGATGGCGCCTTGATCCACCGTGCCGTAAGTGGCAAAGGCTTCTGTGGTGGCGGGGGTGTAAACGGGCAGTTCGATCATGGCAGCATCGGCATAACTGCCCGAGGCGGCAGCTACCTGAAAACGTGCCGTACCCGCCATCTGGGCGGCGGCGGGGAAGCGGACTTCAACACGGTCGCGGGCTGGGACGGTAACTCGCAGACCGCGGCTGCCGGTTAGATCAAGGTTGCTGGCGCGCAGGGCAACATCTACATTAAGTGGGGCATCGGTTTGGTTTTGCAACACAACTGGCAGTTCAAACTGGTCGCCAAAGTTGAGGAAGCGCGGGGCGGATGGGCGCACCATCAACGGCAAACGGGCGGTGATGGTTGATTCGCCGATGCCAAACTGACGGGCATCATCCACTGCCACCGCCATGATGCGGTAACGGGTGAGATTGTCTGGTAATTTGATCGGCACATTTGCCAGACCGCTGGCATCGGTGTGGATGACCGGCGCAAATGCTGCCAGGGGATTGAAGTCAAAACGTACACGGATGGGCGTAGTTGGTGAAGGGGGAGTGCTTTCTGCCATGCCAGCCATATCCATTGGAGCGGCGGGCATCATCATGGGCATTGCAGTACCCATTGCGTATCTTTCCTGCGCTTCTACTTCCTGCTTTGCTCTGACTGCCTCAATAAGCGCCTGAGGGTCTATCAGAAGGATGCTGGAACGGCCATATAGGCTGGTAACGTCTGCTGGGCGGGGGGCGTAAAAGATGCTGATAGGGTCTGATAGTGCATAATTGCTGAGCGCAAGGATGGCTTCATCAACGACCACCACGGCAATTTCGGCGTTTGCAACGGGTTTTCCGGAGGCATCTTTCAGCAGGGCGCGCACGCTGGTTTCTCCGCCAGGTTCCAGTTCAGACTGCGCTGGTGTAATTTCCAGACTGAGAGTGCGCTGGCGGGGCGGGATGTTGAGCGTCAAAGACCCTGAGGCGTAGGCGGGGCGCAGGGGTGCATCCTTGATCACTTCGCCCTTGTCATCAGTTCGCGGGGCAGCGCCAGTCAAATCCACCTGAATATTCAGGTTGGGGATGTGTTTGTCTTCGATTGGGATATCCAGCGTGGTGGATTCCTGGTCAATGCGGAAGTGTTTGGTATACACAATTCCGCTGCGGCTGACGGTGAGCAGACCTTCAGCAGGAGTGAAAGGCGACTGAACAAGAATATGCGCCACATCTCCGGGTTTGTAATTTTCTTGATCAGGTATTAGAGTAACAGACTCCATTTCCACCTTGCGGCTTGGGGGCTGTTCTCCTCCGCTCACCCAGCGGGTAATCTGGCTCTGATTTTTGCGCCCTTGCAGATCGGTTACAACCGCGCTGATGCGGTATCTGCCGCCTTTGAGGGTCTCAAAGATGCAGGAGACGGGTTCTTGATCCGACCCTTTCTTGCAAGTCTGAATGTCCGTTTCGATTTCTTTCCAACTTCCATCTTGATATTTCCACTGTAAAAGGGCGGAACGGATTTCCACCGGGCGGTCTGATACTGGTTTGCCATCTATGTCGGTTACGATGAAATCAACTTCCAGTGGATCACCGCGACTGACAAAATACCGTTCACTACGCAGCCCAATATAAAGGTCTGCAGGGTGCACCAAAAGAGAGGTGGTTGCTGTCCATGCCTGACGGTTGACGTCCATAACGGTGGCTTCAGCGGAAATGCTCAAAGGTCTGGGTTGTATGATTTTGTTGAAATCAAGACGCAGATAATGTGCACCGCTAGCATCTGTGCGCCCGGTGAAAGTTTCTGTTGTGGTTTCGGAAGAATCAATTTCGCTCACCCACCAGGGAGACCAGTACCCAAATGTAAAATCGGGCCATCCAGGGGGTTGATAATTTCCTGGGGAGCTGGTTACCTCCCAGGTGACTTCAGCATCCGGTAGTGGTCCCCCAGCATAGTATTTGGCTTCTACAACAGTAATAGCATAATCCCCGGCAAAATATGGTGGATTGGTCTCGTTGCGGGCAGTGACTTCGAACTCCGGACGGCGGAATTCCTGTATTTGGAAGGTGTGGATATATTCCAATCCATTCAGCATTTCACTGCCGCCCATTGCTTGCATGTATATCTGGCTGTTACCTAGATTGACCTGCTCAGGGATGGTGAAAGCGAAATCAAACCCGCCAAAGGCGTTGATCTGGGTTTCCCCGCTGCCCAGTTCGTTGCCCTGTGATTCGATGATTTTGTAGTAAATCGTTGTTGCCTCATTGCCCTTCCAGCTTACATCTCCATCCTGTTTGCCGCCAATGCGCCGCAGCCATCCCTTGACGTGAATTTCCTCACCGGGTTTATACATCTGACGGTCATCAAACACATACCAGCGCAGCTCGTCTATCACAGGTCTGGAAGACCAGTTATCATTTCCCCAAAGATATGTGGAACGCGGCAGTAGGGCAACATCTTTCCCTTTTCTAGCAATCAAATACTCAGTGTTATCCGGGATGGCAAAACGGGCGATTCCGTCTTTGTTGGTCATATAAGCTTTGTCGGCTTTTCCAGCCTGAACGATTACATCGGAAAGCGGGGAGCCGTCTTTGAGAGCGGTTGTCCAGACAACCATCTGGCTGTGGTCATTGAATGCGTCCAGGGCAATCTGTGTTACCTGCACCCAGGTGTAAACTGTCTGCCACGAAGGATATTGTTGAAACAGGAAGGATTCGGGTGGCTCAACGACGACAATGAATTGCCCATAACCATCGTTCACCACCTCGCTGAGGTCAATATCCACCTGATAGAGCGTGTCGTCAGGGGCGTCGAGGCGGAGGGTTTTCTCTAATATCAATTTGCCGGGCAGTGTGAGCTTTTCTTCTGTGCGGCGGTAATTTTGCAGATAGTTTTTGAAATCAGACCAGTTCTCTGGCTGAACAGAGTAAATCTTTAGTTTGAGCCTGTTATAGTTGATCGTATAGACAGAAAATACCGGTTTGCTAGAGGCCGGGTCAAGGGTGACAAAGCTTTGCTCAGGTCCAACCAGGGCTGGTTCAGCTGACCCGACACGAAAACTCAGACGCTTATCTTCCGCCATTGTCTGCCCAAAAACATCACGTATGTTTTTGTTGACGATCACTGTGTAGGTTGTCTTACCACGTGTTGACCCCTGAATGTTGATAGTGTTACCGTAAACGGTGAAGGTCGCATCAGAGATCTCCGGTTTGATGCTTAGCAGGCTGTCTTTGAACACATTGGCATCAATGGGGTTATTAAACTCAATGTAAAATGGGGTGAGCGGGGGGCAGTTATCCCCATACCACGAGCAGCCGTGTTGAACCACACTCAGGGGTGCATAAGTCTGAAAGGAGAAGGTTTGTTCTTCCTGTGTTGTTAATGGCCCCTCGGCTGAGGGAGTTCCAGCAGGGATGACAACATCAATCTGGCTGTTGGCGGGCAAAAGCTCTTTGGCTTTGAAAGCCAACCAGCGCCCCTCTAGGGCCCGCTTTACCAGAGCAGAAACCTGCTTATCTGCCTGTATTTCAGTCTCGCTAGCCGGACGGATGCCCACCGGCTGTCCTGAAGCCGTTACACTAAGCCGCTGCAAGATGCTTTCTGGGTTGATTCTTTGGTCAAATTCAATGAAGAACACGGGATCGCGTGGCTGGGACTGGTTGTTTGGGTGTGAGACGGCAATTTTAGGCGGCGGTGTTGTAAATTCCCAAGAGACTGTTTTTTGCAATGTGCCGCCTATGACAGATTTTGTGCCTGCCGGTACACTGACCAGAAACTTTGTCGCTTTTGGCAAACGGTCAATTGACTCCGAATCGTATTCAAAGGTAAGGGTTTTTGTGCCCAGCCAGCGCCAGGTTCCGGGCAAGGAAGGGCTGATTTGTACAGGCACATCTTTTTCTGCCAGGTTGGCAAGCGTTGCGATGGATATCATCGGCTGATTGAAAGTAACGCTAATGAATGGCGCAATGCTGATTTCACCTTCGGGCGCATAGCGTACAACCTGCAAGGGCTCGGCAACAGTTTGCGAAGGGGTGGCAGATGGAGCTGGCGGGGGGAAAGGCTCGTTGATTGTGTCGCCTGTGCGTGGTGGGGGAATTGGCTCGGTGGGAAGCCTGAATTCAACGCGATCCTCGGCCTCTACTTCGATCTCCGGCAGCCGGGATAGTAGTGCTTGGATTTCATCTTCTGATAGCGGGATCCCGCTAGCGGCGGGCAACGAAGTTATCTCTTGGGGCTGTGGCTTTCCTTCGCTCAACTGAACGGGTTGCGGGGTTTCCTGTATTTCCATGGTGCTTATTTCTCCATCTTGTACTGTGGCTGTTGTCCCAACCTCAACGGTGGCAGTAGGGGTAGGGTTGGGTTGTAGCCAGTTGCATGTTGTGAGAATGAAAACGCTAAGTGCTAACAGAGTTATCGGAAAAGCTTTGGATAGTGTGACACAGTGCCAAAAGTGAGAAGATTTTTTCATGGCTGCCGACCTCGCTCTATAAAGATATTGTATGCTAAATGAGAGACGATGCAAGTGGATAATACGTTCCCGAATGATGCGGAAAAATTGGTATAATGACGGTGTTATTGAGCCTGTGCTGAAGGTCAAAAAAACACATGTTGCTACAAACCTTACGAGAACAAATTGTCCAGATTGGTTTGCGAATGGTGGAGGATGGTCTGGCGCATGGTGCACAGGGTAACATCAGCGCTCTGGATGTGGAAACAGGGCTGATTGCGATTACGCCGAGCGCGTACCCCTATTATTTGCGCAAGGCAGAAGATATCTGTGTCATAGATTTGCAGCGCAACCTGATTGAAGGGAAGTGGAAACCGACCAGTGAGATCGCGCTGCATACGATTTTCTATCAAAAAAGAAAAGATGTGCGTGCGGTGGTACACAGCCATGCGCCAAACAGCACGGTTTTTGGGGTAATTGGCGAGCAGATACCCGCTGTATTGACCGAGGCAGCGTTTTACCTGACAGGTTCTGTGCCGGTAGCGCCTTATGCATGTCCGGGTTCCGATGAGGTGGCAGAGGTTACTTATGCGGCGATGGGGGAATGCGGATCAGCGGCTGTTATGGCACATCATGGTTTGCTCACCGTGGGGGATAATCTGGAGCATGCCTATGAGACTACCCTGGCAGCGGAGATGACGGCGCGTATTGTCATTATGGCGCGCTCGATGGGGGCAAAGGAAATACCTCTTGACCCGGTTGAGGGTGCTATTTTTAGAATTATCAGAGAATATGGTCTGGCAACGCGCACGCGCTGACGCCGATGCCTAACAAGGCGTAAAGTTAGTCCCTTCCCAAGAAGGATTTACGTAGCATATCGCGATCGATTGCACCTGCCGAAAAACAGTTTCCACTAGAGATGTTGTTAATCTGTACCAGTGCAACGGAGTGAATACGCAGGTCAATCTTGTGAAAATCCATATCATGTTCCACAAAGATCTGGCGAAATGTTTTACCATATTGATTGGAAGAACGGGTGGGCAGGTTAGGCAAAATGCGCTGGATGTCGGCGTCATGCCCCTCAAGGTAGATGAGGACTTGCCCGCCGTAGAGCATACTATCGTTGATTCTTCCCATCGCTTCCAATGCGTCTTCTGCCAGCGGTGGAACGGGGGAGGAAGAGAAAGCATAGCGGACCTTGTGAATGTCAATTCCTTCTTCGTGCAAACGGTGCATCAGGTTGTCAATTGGGCGGGCGGCAACCTGGATGGCACATACCAGACTGTTGGAAGGGGCGACAAGGATGTACAGGTTTTTGGGGTTTAGCTGGCAGGCATCTGCGACCCAATTAGCAAAGTCTTCGGTGATCGGTGCGCTGGTTTGGAAAGGCGCCACTGCCACATCACTATCATCGTGGTAGTTTGCATACACAATGCTGGCATCCGGAGGTTTGAGAAGTGCCTTGGCGGGACCGGCTAAGATGGGCTGGTGCTCGGCACCTGGAAGCGGGTCGGCATGTTTTTGCGATACCCAGCCAGCCAGAAAGGGATTGGCGCTGGTGACTTTCACGGATGGCAGCGTGTATTCATCCAACTGAAAACTATCAAATGTTACTTCCCCCATGCCCCCCATCGTGATTTCGGCATAGTATTTTCCGGCAAGCCAGCTGCCTTTTGCTTTTTGCCCCATATCAATCACTGTTGTACCGTTTTTGAGGGTGCTAACAATGACGTTTAATTGCTCTGCCTGCTCTATTATCTTGTCAACAATCTTTTTGGCTTCCCGATTTACGCTGATCATCTCCTGTCTCCTCTTTTTGTGCAAAGGTGATCTTGCAGTCTTTTGTTATTCTAGCATGTGGCAACGCAAGTGTCAATTTACACTTTACATTTTGCAAAGCATCAGTTGACAAAGATTTGGATTTATGATAATTTGATAGAGACGCTTTTGTTTGTTCCACCCTATTTATGTACACAGAGGAATAGTGCGCTATGGCAAAAACAGCTTTTGTCGATCTTTCGAGCGGTGTTGTTCGTCTTGAACAGAGTGACCCTGCTCTACTGGAAATGTTTCTTGGCGGGCGTGGTTATGCCAGCAAGTTGCTATATGATCGGGTTCCGCCGGATGTGCAGCCGCTTTCGCCTGAAAATTTGCTAATTTTTTCAATGGGCATGATGGGGGGAACGCCATGGCCGACTGCCTCGCGTGGGCATGTGACGTTTAAGTCCCCTGTTACTGGGGCATACGGGCACGCCAATTCGGGAGGTTATTGGGGGGCAGAGCTTGCCAGAGCTGGTTATGATGCGCTGGTGATTAAGGGGAAGGCCTCGCAACCTGTGTATCTCTATGTTACGGATGATGGGGTGGAAATTCGCCAAGCGGGTGATTTGTGGGGACTGGAAATTACACCTGTTACACAGCGGCTGGAATCTCTTGGTAAGGTGGCATGTATTGGCCCAGCCGGAGAAAATCTGGTCAATTTTGCTGCGATTATGAATGATTACAGCCGGGCGGCGGCGCGCAGCGGAAGCGGCGCAGTGATGGGTAGTAAATTACTTAAGGCAGTGGTGGTGAAGGCTGCCGGAAAGAAAAATGTGCCTGAAGCTTATCTAAAGAAGATCAAAGAACTTTCTCAACGTATGCGGGATGACCGCAACATCGAAGAGTTGAAGCGTTATGGCACATCCATTCTGGTGGAAATCCAGAATATGTCGGGCGCTTTGCCTTCGCGTAACCATCAGCGTGTACAGGTGCCTTTTGTGGAGAAGGTGGGTGCTTTTGCACTGGATAAGTATGTGCTACGTGGCAAGGGGTGTTTCTCCTGCCCGGTGCATTGTGGGCGGGTTACTAAGATACCGCAGGGAGAGTATGCTTGTGATACTGGAGGTCCAGAATACGAGTCGATGTCTGCTTTGGGTCCGATGACGTGGAACTCCAATATTGAATCGGTGGTTTATGCCAATTTGCGTTGTAATGAGTTGGGGTTGGATACCATCTCAACGGGTGTAACCATTGCATTTGCAATGGAATGCGCCGAGAATGGTTTGTTGAAGGACGATGAGTTATCTTTGGAGTGGGGGGATGTTAAGACGGAGCTAACATTGATTGAAAAGATTGCCCGGCGGGAAGGGATTGGCAATCTCCTGGCGGATGGCACCCGCTTGGCAGCAAAGGCAATTGGTGGCGGTGCCGAACGTTTTGCGATGCAGGTCAAAGGATTAGAACTGCCGCGTCAGGATCCGCGTGTGGCGAAAGGTTTTGGGATGGCACATGCGGTGGGCAATCGCGGGGCAGATCATTTGTATGCGTTGCCAACAATTGATGCAGCTGGACTTTGGGAAACGGCAAGGCATTATTTCCCTGAAGAGATGCTGGATGAATTAATGGACACTGTCAATGAGAAGTATAAGCCGGATATTGTGATTTTGGGGGAGCATTTTTGCGCGCTGGTGGATTCGCTGGGTATCTGCAAACTGGCTTCGGTGGAGAATTTTGCTATTACGCCGGAGGATCTGGCAGATGGTTTGAGCGAACTGCTGGGCAAGAAAGTAACTGCCGAAGAATTGTTGCTGATCGGAGAACGGGTTGTAAATTTAGAGCGGATGTATAACGTCCGTCATGGATACAGCCGCAAAGATGACTATCTCCCCGAGCGGTTTATGAAAGAACCGGTGAATGTGTGGGAGTACACCCCTAATCCTGAGACGGGGTGGGGCACGCCCTCTGAAAAACCCATTCGAGAGAATGTGGTGATCCGCGACCTGGATGCCATGTTGGATCGCTATTACAGTCTGCGCGGCTGGAGTCAAGATGGTATTCCTGCTGATGAGACTTTGAGGCGGCTTAAGTTGCTGTAGAACGAAGTGATTCTGGCGCAGAGAGGCATTTTTTGAAACTCGAAGGATACCCAAAAGACTTCTTGATCGATTTGTATCGGCGGATGGTGCTGATCCGTGAATTTGATTTACGCGCGGTCACAGCTAGACAGCAGGGTTTGATACCTGGTTTTATTCATCCCAGCGAGGGGCAGGAGGCGGTTGCTGTTGGTGTTTGCGCGGCGTTGAACAGCGATGATGTGATTGTCAGCAACCATCGTGGGCATGCGCACCATATTGCCAAAGGCGGCGATGTTAGAACGGCGATGGCAGAGCTGGCGGGGCGCGAAACAGGTGATTGCCATGGCAGAGGGGGGAGTTTGCATGTAGCGAACTTTCGTATAGGCAATATTGGTGCCAACGGTATTGTGGGGGGAGGCATCCCCATCGCTGTGGGGGCTGCGTTGGCATTTCAATATGGGGGCGAAGCGCGTGTGGCGGTTGCTTTCTTCGGTGATGGGGCGTCAAATCAAGGCACATTTCATGAGGCATGTAATCTAGCTTCGTTGTGGAAATTGCCAGTGGTTTTTGTCTGTGAAAACAATCATTATGGTGAGGGCACTGCACAGGCTCGACACATGGCTATCGAACGAATTGCCAATCGGGCGCAGGCGTATGGTATGCCGGGCGTACACGTGGATGGCAATGATGTTTTAGCAGTGTTTGAGGCGTCAAAAGTGGCGGTTGAAAGAGCGCGTAGCGGCTTGGGTCCGACTTTGATTGAAGCAGAGACGGATCGTCTTTGTGGCGCTTATGAAGGTGACCCTCAGTATTATCGTTCTAAAGAGAGCGTGGAGATATTGCGTCAGAAATGTCCCATTGCGCGTTTGCGCCATGCGCTTTTGGAAAGCCATATCTCGACAGAAGATGAAATTACCGTATATCATCTTGATGCAAAAACAAAGATAGATGAGGCCGTTGACTTTGCTGGCAAAAGCCCGCTACCTGATCCCAAACAAGTGAATCGCTGGGTGTATGTGGATAGTCATCAGGGCAAAGTGTTTTAGGAGAGGGATACACCATGCGTGAAATGACTTATGCCCAGGCGATACGCGAGGCTCTGGCAGAGGAGATGCGCAGAGATAAGAATGTCTTTCTGATGGGGGAAGATATAGCAATTTTTGAAGGCGCTTTTGGCGTTACTGGTAACTTGTGGAAAGAGTTTGGGTTGGAACGGGTTCGCGATACGCCCATCTCTGAAGCTGCCATTGTGGGTGCAGGCGTAGGCGCTGCGATCATGGGCAAACGACCGGTGGTTGAAATTATGTTTGGCGATTTTTTGCCGGTCGGGATGGATCAGATCGTCAATCAGGCAGCCAAGGCGCGGTATATGTCGGGGGGGAAGGTGTCTGTTCCGTTGACTATTCGAGTTACGACGGGCGCGACAGGTGCTGCGGCAGGGCATCACTCCCAGAGTTTTGAGGGCTGGTTGATTGGAATACCTGGTTTGAAAATAGCGGTTCCTGCATCTCCCGAAGATGCGAAAGGGTTGTTAAAGACAGCCATTCGGGGGGAAGACCCGGTGATATTCTTTGAACATAAACGTTTATATGGGATGCGCGGTGCTGTGCCTGAGGGAGATTTCACCATTCCTTTTGGCAAAGCCAGGCTGGTTAGACGCGGGAAAGATGTTACCCTGATAGGGATATCAGGGATGGTGCCGACCTGTTTGGAGGCGGCGGAGGAGCTGCAGAGGGAAGGAGTTGATGCTGAAGTCATTGACCCACGTACGCTCGTACCACTTGACCGTGATTTAATCCTTGAATCAGCGGTCAAGACTGGGCGGGTGGTTGTTGTTCAGGAGGCGCATAGCCGCGGCGGTGCGGCGGCAGAGATCGCTGCTCTGATTGCTGAACATGCGATGGATTGGATGAATGCCCCCATTCTGCGCGTGGGCGCGCGTAATGTACCTATTCCGTACAGCCCTGTTTTAGAGCAGGAAGTGTTACCGGGTAAAGAAGATATTATTGCGGCAGTCAGGAAGCTATTTTGAAAAATGATTGAAGTTTCGGTTAAGTACTACAATCTGGCAGCCGATTATATGGCGAAAAAGGCTGAAAAACGCCACATAGCAGACGGCAGCACCTGTCATGATTTATTGATCGTGCTAGCGCGAGAAAACGAGCGATTCTCCAAGCTGGCACTCAATAGAGAAGGAGTCGTCGGTGGGAGAGTGCGCGTTTTTCGCAATGGAAAAATCGTTTCTAATCTCACTGAGACTCCCCTGGTGAATGGGGATGAAATCCAGATATTCCCTGCAGTATCGGGCGGCAGTATCGCATCCGATGAAAATGTTCAGGCTGACGTGCCGTGCCGATTGACGCCGCTGGCTCGCAGAGTTGCCCAGGTTGCTGGTGTCGATGTACGCCAAATCAAAGGGAGCGGGCGTAATGGTTTGATTACCCGAGCGGATGTCGAACGGGCAATTGTAGATCGAGATTCGGGGCATATTTTATGGGACGAGGAAAAAATCTGGTCTCCGTCTTTCAACGCGCCACCAAGAGCAACTCCTATAGCGCGGCGGCTGGCGCGTCAGGCAGGCGTTAGCGTTGAAGGTGTATGCGGAACAGGCCTTCTTGGGCGGATTACGCGCGAGGATATTGAGCGTACAATTTGCCAAACGCGGTCTTTTGCTAGCTATGGCGGCGAAAGGCGGCAGGAAAGACTTCTTAATCAACCGGTGCCTGTAACGTTAATGACACAATGTGATTTGACGGCGCTGGTGCCGATAAAAGATAGCCTGATCAATAGCAGCACAGGGGTTCCTGATCGTGTATTCTATTCTGCTTTTCTGCTTGCGGCTTGTGTTCAAGCGCTATCTGAGTTCTCATCAGTGAATTGCCATCTGATTGGTGGTGCTCTGCGCTTTTTTAAGAAAGTGCACTTGCGTTTTGTTATTGTTGGCAGTGCGCAGCAGACGAATGAGATTGTTTTTGAAGATGCACAAAGATATACACTTTCAGATATGCTTTCTGAGCTTGGGGTTTGGTTTTCTGGCGCTGGTGCTTTTAGCAGTACTGGATTAGTGTCTGAAAAGAGCACGTTCACAGTGGTTGATTATGGCGATACAGTTGTGCGTCATGCCACCATCGCGCTGTATCCTCCACAAGTGGCGGTTTTATGTATTGGAAAGATGCAGCTTTTGCCGGTAGTCAGAGATGGACAAATTTGTGTGGCAGAGATATTACCTTTGTGTCTGACGTTTGATCATCGGGCGATGGATGGGGCGGGTGCAGCCCGTTTTTTGGATAGGATGATCACATTATTGCAACAGCCGATTAGATTTCTTGAATTGATTAATGGTAGAACAGATGAGACATAAAGTTAAACTTGTTGTAAATGCAGAAAGATGCACAGGCTGCTTGATTTGCATGAACTTTTGCTCGTTTCATCATGAGAGTATGGTGTGGCAGCAAAAAGCGCGCCTGCGTATTGATTCCGAAAGCGATGATGGTCCTTTTCAAGTGCTGATTTGCTGGCAATGTGAGGATGCGGCCTGCGCGGCGGCATGCCCGGTTGAGGCGATTATTCTCGATCAACAAACAGGTGCCTGGGTGGTGCAAGAGGATATTTGTGTGGGTTGCGGCGAGTGTGTAACAGCTTGCCCTTATGGGGCTATGTATTTAGATGAGACGCGTGGCGTTTCGATAAAGTGCGATTTGTGCCAGGGCGCTCCGGAGTGTGCTTTGTTGTGCCCAACGAAAGCTATTTCGCTTGAGCGCGTTATCTAGAGGTATGGCGAGATGTTTGCGTATAAAGGTTTTGCTGGCAAGTGGTTATATGTAGATTTGACGACCTCTAAGATCGAAGTCTGTTCATCTGAACCTCATATCGCTGAAGCGTATCTTGGCGGGAGCGGTTTTGGGACGCGCTTGTTATGGGAGAAAGTGTCCCCTCAAACTGACGCTTTATCGCCCGAGAATTTTTTGATTTTCTCGGCTGGACCATTGTGTGGGACGCTTTTGCCCAATTCCTCGCGGATAGCGGTGATCGCTAAGTCACCGTTGTCTGGTGTTTATGGCGATTCAAACAGCGGTGGCTTTTGGGGTCCCGAACTCAAATTGGCTGGCTGGGACGCGGTTGTTGTTGTTGGTAAGTCCCCAAAACCCGTTTATTTATCAATTCAAGACGATCATGCTGTTTTATGTGATGCCAGCGGGCTGTGGGGATTAACGACAAGCGAGACCGAAAGAGCGATTCGCTCCGAACAAAAGGATGCAAAAATCAAAGTGGCGGCGATTGGCCCTGCAGGGGAAAATCTGGTGCGTTTTGCTGGGATTCAGTTTACCCCGCAGCGTTCTGCCGCGCGGGTAGGTATGGGCGCGGTGATGGGCAGCAAGCGTCTGAAAGCGGTGGCGGTGCGCGGCCATGGCCCAGTGCGGGTCGCTGATGCTAAAAGATTTCATCAGTTATCGGTGTCTTTTCATCAGCGCCTGCACCAGAACCCGATTTATGAGGCAGTAACTCGTTACGGCACTCCGGGGATCACGTCCATTATGAATGCTTTGGGCAGGTTCCCTACGCGTAATTTTCAGCTGGGTTCTTTTCCGGAGTCTGAGCGTATTGATGCTGAAGCCTTGGAAAGACGAGCGTTTGTACGTCATCTGGCTTGTTTTAATTGTCCGGTGGGTTGTGATAAACTTTTTCGTGTGCCTGATGGAGATATGGCAGGGCTGGCTTTGCGCAGTGTCGAGTATGAGAATGTCAATGCGCTTGGCGGGGGTATCTGGAATGGGGATTTGGACCAGCTTTTGTATCTCAATCGCATATGTGATGAAATGGGGATGGATGTCATCTCTGCTGGCAGAGCGATTAGTTTTGCAATGGAACTGTGGGAAAATGAGATTCTAAATCTGGATGATACGGGGGGAATCCCCATACGTTGGGGAGATGTAGCGATAACAGCCAGGTTGTTGGTGATGATTGCGAAACGTGAAGGATTTGGTGCGCTTTTGGGCGAGGGCGTTAAGCGGGCGGCAGAAAAAATCGGGCGCGGCGCGGAAGAATTTGCCATGCATGTTAAGGGCGTGGAAATTCCTGGACAAGATGGTAGAGCGCAAAAGTCAATGGGACTGGCACATGCGACCTCTAGCCGCGGGGCAGATCATTTGAAGGCGTTTCCCACAATTGATGAAACTAATCAACCAGATGATGCCCTGCGTAGGTATGGTGAGGCGTATTTACCGGAAATGGCAAACCCTTTGGAAACCAGGTATAAGCCCTTTTTAATCAAAGATGGTGAAGATTTTTGTGCTGTGGTTGATGCTGTTGGTGTGTGTAAGTCGGGAGGCACAAATGTGTTTACCGAATTCTATTGGGAGGATATTGCGGAAGCGGTAGAGTTTGCGACAGGTATGGAGATGCCCGTGGAGCGTCTCAAGGAAATTGGCGAGCGAATTTGCAACCTTCAACGTTGCTACAATGTGCTGCATGGCATTACCCGCACAGATGACCGGCTGCCGCGCCGCTTTTTGCTGGAGGCAAACCCTTCGGGCAATGCGCGCGGCTCAACCATTGATCTTGAACCGATGTTGGATGAGTACTATGATTTGCGCGGCTGGGAACGTGTTACTGGTTATCCAGGCAAGGAAATTTTGCTAAAGCTCGGATTGGAGGATGCCTGGCAGAGGTTATGCGTGTTTCGAAAAGCTTCTGAATCCATGATATAAGACTTTATAATGTCAAGTAACACTTATGTTTGTGTCAAATTTCACTTGACAAAATGCTCGCTGGCTTGTATGGTATACCCAAAACGTTTGATATATCAGGGAGTGGATAAATTTCTATTCTGACAAGGAGTACAAGTGGCAAATTATAAAAAATTTTTTGTTCTGGATGTGTATCGTAGGATTTACCTGGTCAGGGAGTTTGAGCTTCGTGCAATCGAAGAGCGCAGACGAGGGTTGATTCCTGGCTTTATTCATTCGTGTGTTGGCGAAGAGGCGACCGCCGTTGGCGCGTGTCTTGCGCTTCATCAAGATGATGTGATTACCAGTACGCATCGCGGGCATGGACATTTGCTGGCAAAGGGCGGTGACCCGAAATATATGATGGCTGAACTAGCGGCGCGCTCATCTGGATATTGCAAGGGGCGCGGCGGGTCGCTGCATATTGCCGATTTTGATTTGGGAATTTTGGGAGCGAACGGTATTGTGGGTGGTGGGATACCAGCGGCTGTTGGGGCGGCATTGGCGTTTTCGCTGCGCAAGGAAAAACGTGTTGCGCTTTCGTTTTTTGGAGATGGTGCGACCAATCAAGGCTCGTTTCATGAAGCTGCCAACATGGCGGGTTTGTGGAAGCTGCCCGTTATCTTTTTCTGCGAGAACAATTTGTATGGCGAGGGAACGCCGCAGAGCAAACAGGCGCCTTTGTGTGATCTGGCAAAGCGGGCGGAGAGTTTTTGCTTTCCGGGTGTCATTGTGGATGGCAATGACCCGTTGGCGGTCTATGAAGCAACCCGTGAGGCAGTTGAACGGGCACGTGCAGGTGAAGGTCCGACCTTTATCGAAGGAAAAACCTATCGTTTTCGTGGACATTACGAAGGAGATCCGCAGGTGTATCGCATCCCGGGCGAGTTGGAAGAATGGCAAGCGCGCGATCCCATCCCGACTTTCCGCCAACGTTTGATAGAGCAGTGGTCTATTGCAGAAGACGAGATTAAGCAAGTGGAAGATTCTGTTCAGCAGCAACTCAACGAGGCAGTTGCGTATGCATCTTCAGCGCCTATTCCGCAGGAGGAAGAAGCTTTGGAAGGCGTCTATGCGGATATCCATGGAGGAAAGGTATTCTAATATGCGTGAGATCAGTTACTCAGAAGCCATACGCGAAGCTATGTGCGAGGAGATGCGCAGGGACGCATCCGTGTTTTTGATGGGTGAGGATGTGGGCGTGTTTGGCGGTGTTTGGGGTGTGTCGCATGATATGTTGCAGGAGTTTGGCGAGGAGCGAGTGCTGGATACACCCATTAGCGAGATTGCCATTGTCGGGGCTGGGCTGGGGGCTGCTCTGGTGGGAATGCGCCCGATTGTGGAGATTATGTTTGGCGACTTTTTGATGTGTGCGGGGGATCAAATTGTCAATCAGGTTGCAAAGGCGCGCTTTATGAGTGGGGGCAAAGCCAGCGTGCCCTTGACGATTCGCGTTACCAGCGGCGCTCCTGGTTCAGCAGCCGCACAACATTCTCAAAGTCCCGAGTCATGGTTTATGAATATACCCGGACTGAAGATTGTGGTCCCAGCAACGCCTGCTGATGCTAAAGGTTTGTTGAAAACGGCATTGCGCGGCGAGGACCCAGTAATTTTTCTTGAGCATAAAATGCTTTATGGTGAGGTGGGTCCTGTCCCCGAAGACCCTGACTTTATGGTTCCCTTCGGAGAAGCCAATATTTTGCGCTCCGGCAAAGATTTAACAATCATTGCAGTCGGTATCATGGTCAAAAAGGCGCTTGAGGCTGCCGCACAGTTGGAAAAAGAGTCAATTGATGCTGAAGTGGTTGATGTGCGTACACTGGTGCCGCTGGATAAGCCAACGTTAATCGCCTCGGTGGCGCGCACTGGCCGGGTTATTGTTGCTCACGAAGCCCATGTGCGCTCTGGTCCAGGTGCGGAGATTGCTGCTATGCTGGCGGAAGAGGCAATCGAATACTTGGATGGCCCAATTGTGCGAGTGGGCGCGAAAAATGTGCCGCTTCCATATAGCCCGGTATTGGAACAATTTGTTCTGCCTGGGGTTGCAGATATCGTCCGTGCTGCCAGATCGTTTTGGCCTGCGCACACATAACACTTGAAAACTGAAAGGAATGCAAGATGGAACTCACAGGATATTTGGACTTTTGGTTTACTGATCGCCCTCTTATTGAAAGGGTAGAGCCTTTTGCTCGTTTGGGGATTAAACGCTTTGATGTTTGGTGTTGGCGGAGTGTCCCAATGGCTGATTTGGCAGCGGAATGCAAACGTCATGACTGTATCATCAATTCGACATTTGATGAAGAGATGGGTTCACTTGTTGATCCAAATGATAACCAGTTGACGCTGCGTACCTGGCAGGAAAGTTTGGAGATGGCGGTGCAGTACGATGTGAAGCATCTGTTCATCTTTTCAAACCAGATTGACATTATTAATGGCAAGGAATGGACGCGCCGTCTGTCGCGCAATGTTACAGAGGCTGAGCAATACGCGAACTTACTTGAACAAACGGAAAAGATATTGAAACTGGTTGAACAGACTCATGTCCAAGTTTGGGTAGAAGCGCTCAATGAATTTCACATCCAGGGGGGCGTTCTGGTGCATGACCATGATCTGGCTGCGGACTGGGTGCGGCGTTTCAACCACCCTCAGTTCAGGCTGGCGTTTGATTGTTATCATCAACAGCGGACGGCAGGCAATTTGTTTTATGGTTTGGAGGCTTATCGCGATCTGTATCCCACAGTGCATGTTGGTGATGTGCCGACGAGACAGGAACCAGGGACAGGGGAGATTAACTTTCCTGGCGTTGCAAAGAAATTGCGGGAATTGGGCTTTGATGGCTTGATTGGTATGGAGTTCAGACCTTCGCAGACGGAAGAACTGGCTTTGAAGCGGGTTAAAGAGATCTTTTCGATAGGTTGATGCATGGTACCCGAAGCGCAAAAAGCCGATAATGTCTATACGGTGGTGATGCCCAAGCTGGGGCTCATCATGACCGAAGCTTTACTGGTTGAATGGCGGAAAAAGGAAGGCGAATGGGTTGATAAAGGGGAAGTTCTTTTCGCAATGGAGAGTGATAAGTCCACACTCGAGATTGAAGCCCCTGCCAGCGGGTATGTACATATTCTGGTAGCTGCGGGCGAAGTTGTCCCTGTGCAGACCCCTATTTGTTTAATCTCTGATCAATTGCAATCGCCTAAGCCTGTGGTTGAGCAGCTTCCCAGAGTGCAGGAAGTTCACAGCGATGTTAAGATGCTTAAGCAGCCAGATACGATTTCTGTTTCTGATATTGTGCCAAGGGTTGCCGCGTCACCCAAAGCCCGTACGCTTGCACGCAGGTTGAATCTGGACCTGACAAAAATATCTGCCAGCGGTCCAAAGGGGATGATTGTCAGTAATGATGTGGCGAATGCTAGTAAGCAAAAGGACGCGCCTTCCGAAACGTTGCCGTTGAGCGGTTTGCGCGCGGTGATTGCAGAGCGTTTGTCTGCCAGCTGGCGCGAAAGACCGCAGGTAACACTGGTTACAGAAATTGATGCCACCGATTTGGTTAGCGCACGCAGCCAGATACAGTTGGAGACTGGGAAGAAGCTGTCTTATAATGCGTTTTTTATGGCTGCCGTTGCGCGTGCGCTCTATGAACATCCTTATGTCAATGCTCATTTGGAAAAAGATGGGCTTTGCCGAATGGAAGCAATTCACATCGGCATCGCTGTGGATACGCCAAGAGGGCTAATGGTTCCGGTGGTACGTGATGTTGATCACAAAGGTTTGCTGGAAATTGACGATGAGCTTAAGCGTTTGGCGGCAAATGCCCTCGAAGGACGAAGCACGCCGGATGAGTTGAGCGGTGGAACGTTTACCATCACCAATCTGGGACAGTTTGGTATTGATGCCTTTACGCCGATCATCAATCCGCCCGAAGCCGCTATTTTGGGTGTTGGGCGAATTTCGCCACGTCCTTTCGTGTTCAATGGGCAGTTGGCTGTTCGCGAGACGGTAACATTGAGTTTGTCCTTTGATCATCGTTTGTTGGATGGCGCTCCGGCGGCGCGTTTTTTGCAGCGTGTATCGCAGTTGCTTGAACGCCCTGTTCTGCTGTATTCTCATAAGTTTGGTGTGTGATTATGGATATCAAAGATTCTGTGATTCTGATTACAGGGGCTGCGACCCGCGTGGGGCGGCATGTAGCACTTTTTTTAGCAAAAAAGGGCGCGAATATTTGCTTTAGTTATTATCTGGATAGTGAGCCTTGGCAACAAACTCTGCGGGATATTGAACAGTGCAATGTGGCTGCTATGGCACATCAAACGGAGATTCGTTCTGCAGCGTCTGTTAGAGAGCTAGTTAACGCTACTGTCGAGAAATTTGGACGTATTGACGTGCTGATTAACAATGCTTCTGTATGGCTCAGAGCGCCGTTTTTGGAGATCAAAGAGGAAGATTGGGATACAGCGCTGGACGTTAACCTTAAAGGGCCTTTTTTGGCATCGCAGATCACTGCGCCGTATATGCTCAAGCGGCGAGGGGGTGTGATTATTAACATCACGGATTTGTCAGCTTTTCAGGTGTGGGCAGGGTATGCGCATCATGCCGCCAGCAAAGCGGGTCTGGTTGCTTTGACCAAGAGCATGGCATTGGAATTGTCGCCGCATATACGCGTCAACGCAATTGCTCCTGGCACTGTTTTGCTGCCTGAGAATGCTCCTCCTGAGAAGAAGCAATGGGCGGAAGAGAAATCAGTTCTTAAGCGTGTTGGGACACCTGAAGATGTAGCCCGTCTGGTAGAGTTTATTATCGAATGTGATTTTGCCACTGGCGCGGTGTATTTTGTGGACGGAGGGAGGGCGCTTGTGTAATGGAAATAAAAGATAAGGTGGCGCTGGTTACTGGTGGCGCGCATCGGGTGGGGCGGGTAATGATGCTGGCTTTGGCAAAAGCTGGCGCAAATGTTGTGATTAATTATCGTTCCAGCCGCGAGGAGGCTGAGCGCACGGCTGAGGAAGCGCGGGCGTATGGTGTTGAAGCCATGACGGTGCAGGCGGATGTTGCACATTACGATCAAGTCAAACGCATGGCTGAGGAGGTGCGGCAGAAATTTGGAGGGGTGGATATTCTGATCAACAGCGCTTCTATATTTCAAAAGACACCTTTCCCATTGGAAGATGTGGAACTTTGGCATCAGGTAACAGCAATACAAATCGATGGCCCCTTTTACTGCGCAAATGTTTTTGCCCCTGATATGCTCAAAAGAGGAGAAGGCGTCATCATTAACATTGTGGATTTATCAGCATGGGAGCCGTGGCCCAATTTTGCCGCGCACAGTGTTGGCAAGGCGGCATTGCTTGCACTGACGAGGCAACTGGCGTTAGAACTGGCGCCCGCAGTGCGTGTCAATGCAATTGCTCCTGGACCTGTGCTTCCGCCACCGGACTATGACGACGCCAAAATCGCCCGTACAGCAAAGAAGACCTTATTGCAGCGCTGGGGCAGCCCGGAAGATATTTCTCATGCGGTTCTGTTTCTGGTAGAATCAAACTATATTACCGGTGACACGATTATTGTGGATGGCGGCGAACGTTTTGCTCACCGCAGAACAGAAGAAGGATGAGAAATATATGCCATCCGTGGATCTTCTGATAACACATGCGACGGTCGTAACACAAAATGAGGGGAGAGATGTTATCACGGATGGCGCTATGGCGATACAGGGCGGGCGTATTGTCGCTTTGGGGAAAACAGATGAAGTAGCGTCACACTATTCTGCCCGGCAAACCATTTCTGTTGAAAATCAGATTGTTTTCCCGGGGCTTGTAAACACGCATACGCATTTGTTTCAGGTGGCAACAAAAGGTTTAGGGGAGGATATGCCAGTGCAGGGCTGGGTAGAAGCAGTTACCGCACCAACTGCCACTCATGTAACCCCTGATGAGATGTATATTTTCTGTCTTACAGGCTGTCTTGAACTGATTCATAGCGGGGTAACAACTCTGGCGGATATGAGCTACATGGCACATTCGTATGAACTGCATGAGCAGAATATCCAGGCGATCATGGATAGTGGTTTGCGGGGGATATATACCACGATCATTTCGGATTTTGGCGAAGAATATGGTGTTCTGCCGGGGTTGATCAAGCCGATTGAATGGTTTATTGATGTGTATGAAAGGCTGATGCAACAGTACAAGGTGTGTGAGCGCCTGTCCATAGGAATTGCAATTGGTGCACCGTGGACAGTTACGGATGAGGGCATTCACCGGGTTATTAAACTGGCGGATAAAAGCAGGGCGCGTCTTTTTATGCATATCAACGAAAATGAGTTAGATAATATCCTCAGCCAAAAACGGTATCGCAAGAACATCGTTCCTTATCTTGACGAGGTTGGTTTTCTAAGACCGGATTTGTTAGCAATTCACTGTGTCGTTACGGATGATGAGGATATTCGTCTGTATCAGAAGAATGATGTCAAGATTTCATATAATCCAGTCAGCAATATGTACTTGGGTTCTGGTATTGCCCCAATCATCCGCATGGCGCAGTCTGGGTTGACCATTGGGCTGGGTGTTGATGGAGCGGGTAGCAATAATTCGCAGGACATGATTGAAACACTGAAAGTGGCTGCGCTTTTGCAGAAGGTCAGCGCCAAGGATGCTTCTGTGGTTGATGCTCAGCAGGTGTTGGACTGGGCTACGCTTGGCGGCGCAAAAGCGCTTGGACTTGAGAACGAGATTGGTTCGCTTGAGGTTGGCAAGCGGGCGGATTTTTTTGTCCTTTCGGCAAATTCAGCCAAGGTTGTGCCTATCCATGACCCTGTGGCTACGCTGGTGTATTCTGCTGGAGAGGAAAACGTTGTGATGACAGTGGCAAATGGCAAAATCTTGATGAAAGACCGCCGTATTCAACATTTGGATGAACAGGATATATTGAGAAAGTGCCAGGTGGCTGCCAGCGGCTTGGCGGAAAGGTGCGGCTCGAGCTTGAGATTAAAGCGAAAGTGGGTAACATCTTGGGAATGATGTCTCGGTTTTCCGGTAAGGTTGCGGTGGTTACGGGTGCAGCGCGAGGAATCGGGCAGGCGATAGCTTTAAGGTTTGCCGAGGAGAAAGCCCGCGTGGCAGTTCTTGATATTGTGGATCGCTCTGATACAGTGAGTGCGTGCTGTAAGTTTGGGGTTGAATGTGTTGACCTTGAAGTGGATGTGGCTTCGCGGGATAGCATTGAGTTTGCTGTTCAAACAGTTGTGGGTAGATGGGGACGGTTGGATATCTGGGTGAATAACGCTGGCATTTTTGATTTGACGCCAGTGGCGGCTCTCTCGGATGAGCGTTGGGAAAAGATGGTTCATGTCAATGTGCGCTCAATGTTCTGGTGCGCACGAGCTGTTGTTCCCCAGATGGAAAAACAGGGCTGGGGGCGGATTATCAATATCTCTTCCATGGCAGGAAAGATTGCTTTTGCCGACGAAATTGCTTATTGCACGACTAAGACCGCTGTGTTGGGGTTGACCAGGGCGCTGGCTGTGGAGTTGGGAGCGAAGGGGATTACCGCGAATGCGATTTGCCCCGGGCCAATAGAGACAGATATGTTGAGACATACGTATCAAACACTTGCCGATCAAAATCGCGTTTCGCTGGAGGAGTGGCGGGAAAATGTACGGCGGACAATACCGGTTGGGCGTTTTGGAAAGCCTGATGAGGTAGCAGCGCTGGCAGCTTTTCTGGCTTCGGATGAAGCCGGTTTTATCAACGGGCAAGCTATTAATATTGATGGAGGAATGGTTTTTTACTAACATGAACACACGTAGATTAAATCGTATCTTTAGACCGGATGGTCGTGCTTTGATTGTGGCCATGGATCATGGCTTGATTGATGGTCCATGTGCAGGATTGGAGAACCCGGCTGACACAATTAATAAGATTGTTTCTGGCGGGGCAGATGCAGTGCTGACCTCTTATGGTTTGGCGCGGCGTTTTGCCAGAGAATTAGCCCCTATTGGTCTGATTTTGAGGTCAGATGGATCAAATACCAAAATAGGGAATAAGGATGCGCCCACGCCTGTTTTCTTTGGTGTAGAAGAGGCTCTGCGCTTGGGCGCGGATGCGCTGGTTGTTTCGGCTTACCCTGGTTCTTCCAAAGAAGTAGAGTCTTTATCAAATTTGGCGTTGGTGGCGGGAGAGGCGCATGCCTGGGGGCTGGCAATGCTGGCCGAGATGGTGCCGGGCGGGTTTGACAGCGCCCCTGAATATCGCACTGTAGAGAATATTGCACTATCGGCGCGGCTGGGCGCAGAGCTGGGAGCAGACTTTATCAAAACCCCGTATGTAGCAGGTTTTGAATCTGTTACTCAGAGGTGTTTTGCCCCGGTGGTTATATTGGGCGGCGCAAAGCGCGGTAAGGAGGCTGATATGCTGGCGGAGATCAAGCAAGCAGTGCAAAGCGGTGCGGCGGGGGTCGCAATTGGCAGAAATATTTTCCAGGCGGAAGACCCACGTTTGATGACAGCAGCTGTCGCTGCCATTCTGCATGATGATGCTACGGTAGAAGACGCTTTGAAGATTCTTGGAGGCAGCTTAAAACCGTAGATTTGTGAAGATATTGGGAAAAATTTGAAAGGAGGTGGTTGTATCGGAGAAGCAGAGCGCGCGAGGTGTACAGGTGTCGTTGAAGCGTCATCGTGGCACAAGTCCAAATTGCTAATCAAACTATTTGAAGGAGAATAAGAAAATGAAAAAGCATGCTATGTTTATGCTTGCTACGCTGGTGATTGTCCTTACGCTGGTGATGGCTGCCTGTCAGCCTGCCCCGGCGCCGCAACCAGAAAAGGTCGTTGAGACAGTCGTTGTCGAAAAACAGGTCGAAGTTGAGAAAGTTGTTGAGAAAACGGTTGTTGTCGAAAAAGAAAAAGAAGACCCCATGGCTGCTTTGAATGGCATGAAGATGGCTGGTGTTCTTTCTGGACCTGTCAATGATGGCGGCTGGAATACCAACGCGTACAAGGCGCTAGTGAATCTGCGGGATAAATATGGATTAGAGATTGCATACACAGAACACACCAAAGTTGAAGATGCTGCTCAGGTGATGCGCGATTATGCTGATTCGGGATACCAGATCATTTTTGCGCATGGCTATGAGTATGCTGATCAGGTCAAGCAGGTAGCGCAGGAGTACCCCGATCTCAAGTTCATTCAGACAAATGGCAGCGAGGCAAATATTCCCAATCTTTACACAGTTACCTTTGCTGCTGGTGAGGGTGGGTATATCATTGGTTACACTGCCGGGCTGACCACAAAGGCAAATAAAGTGCACTGGGTTGTTGGTACCGAGTTCCCACTGATGACCTATGAACTAGAGGAATCTGCCAGAGGCTGCAAGGCATCCAATCCTAGCTGTGAGGTAACCTGGTCATTTGTTGGTTCTTGGAATGATCCTGCCAAAGCCAAGGAACTGGCAAAAGCGGCGCTGGACAATGGCAATGATGTAATTATTGGCTGTGCAGATGCTGGCGATGTTGGTTCTGTTGAGGCTGTCAAAGAGTTTGCCCAGGGCGAGAAGTATGTGCGCTTTATTTCTTGGGTGGCGGACCGCAACTACATGGCTCCAGACCTGGTGCTTGGTGGGTGGCAGCAAGACGTGCCGGTTGAGATCGAAAATATTGTCAGAATGATCGCTGAGGGCAAGCCGGGCGGACACTTCTCGCTGGATATGACCACTGGTTCACACTACATGAACCCGTTCTATGGCCTTATCCCGGTAGAGAACGAACAAAAAGTTGTTGATTTGATCAACAAATACTTGGCGGACCCCAAGAGCGTGGACATCAAAGTACGTTATGACCTGTAATGTTTAACGGTCTCTCTCGGCATGGCTTGGCAAAAAGCTTTGTTTGTGGAGAGATAAAGAGGTGTTATCCGGCTCATCCCCGGATAACACCCCGATTAAGGTGTGATGAGGGCTTGACTATGACAGAACTTCTTCGCCTGGAAAAAATCTGTAAAACTTTCCCTGGTGTGATTGCGAATGACAACGTGGATTTAAGCATTGAGCGCGGGGAAATTCGAGCCTTGCTGGGCGAAAACGGCGCTGGCAAAACGACCTTGATGAACTGCGTGTATGGGGTGTATCGCCCAAACAGTGGGAAAATTTTTTGGAAGGGGAAAGAGGTACATATCCATCGGGCAAGGGATGCGATCGCGTTGGGGATTGGTATGGTGCATCAGCATTTCATGCTGGTACCACCTTTGACGGTAGCCGAAAATGTGATCCTAGGATTGCCTTCTCCCAGGGAGCCGCTCCTTGAGCTTTCCAAAGTGGAAGCGCAGATTCGTGAAAGTGGGGAAAAATATCGTTTACTGGTTGACCCCAAGGCGCGTATATGGCAACTGCCGGTGGGTATTCAGCAGCGGGTGGAGATTCTCAAAGCGCTTTACCGTAAAGCCGAATTGCTTATTCTGGATGAGCCTACCGCAGTGTTGACGCCAGGCGAAGTGGAAGAATTATTTGTGATTTTACGTAAGCTGGCAGAGGATGGACTTGCGATCATTTTTATTTCTCATAAACTGGAAGAGGTGCGTGCAATTTGTGAGAAGGTTACTGTGCTTCGTGGGGGGCGGGTTGTGGACACGGTCAATGCCTGTGATACATCGGCGCGGGAATTGGCAAAGATGATGGTTGGGCGTGAGGTGTTTCTAAAGTTCGATAAACCGAAAATTGAACCTGGGGAAGTCGTATTGTCGGTGAAGAACCTCTCAGCAAGGGACAATCGTGATTTGCCAGCGGTGCGCGGTGTCTCGTTTGAGGTAAGACGACATGAAATCTTAGGGATTGCCGGTGTGGATGGTAACGGCCAAACGGAGCTAGCCGAGGTAATTGCCGGTTTGCGTGAAGCTACGGGTGGAACAGTTTCTATCTTAGGGAAGGATACCACCAAAAAGACGCCTCGAGAGATTATTGCGATGAATGTTGCATATATCCCGCCAGACCGTCAACATACAGGTTTGCTTTTGGACTTTTCGATTACGGAAAACTTGGTTGGAAAAGCCTTTTGGAAGCCGGATTTTTCCCGATCTGGCTTTTTATCGAAGAAAAAATTGGACTTATTTGCTGATAGGGCAATTCGCGAATTTGATGTGCGTACACCAGGCGCAGGGCTCAAAGCCAAACTTTTATCGGGGGGAAATCAGCAAAAAGTTGTTTTGGCTAGAGAGTTGAGCGGCAACCCGGATTTGGTCATTGCTTCACAGCCTACGCGTGGTCTGGATATTGGTGCTACTGAATATGTACACAAACAGATGCTGGAAGCACGCGCAAGAGGCGCTGCCATATTATTTGTTTCCACAGAGCTTGAAGAAATCTTATCTCTTTCAGACAGAATTGCTGTGATGTACGAGGGTCAAATTATGGGCATTGTGCCTGCCCAGGACGCCGATATCCATGAGATTGGCGAAATGATGGCAGGGGTTCGTCGTTTGGGCGAGGCAGTAGGTTCAGGGGAGAAGATGGGTTGAAAAGGAAGCATTAGAAATGACAGACAAACCAAAAACTTACATTTGGCAGGCGCTTCTGGAAAAGTCTTTTAATATCCTGATACCTGTTTTTGCGATACTGGCAGCGTTTTTGATCAGTGGTATCTTGATTATCGCCTGGGGTGCTAACCCCTTAGAAGCTTATAAGGCTTTGCTGGCTGGCGCTTTTGGGACGCCAAATGCGATTGCGACCACAATGACCAGGTTGTCTCCGTTGGTTTTTACTGGTTTGGCAGTTTCGTATGGCTATCGCAGCGGATTTTTTAACATTGGTGCAGAAGGGCAGTTTTTTCTGGGGGCGCTTGCTGCAACGTGGGTAGGAATAACGTTCACTAATCTGCCAGGCTGGGTGCTGATACCCCTTTGTGCGTTAGCTGCTGCGCTGGCTGGTGCTTTCCTGGCTGTTATTCCTGGCTTGCTCAAGGCGTTACGGGGATTCAATGAGGTCTTGACGACACTGCTGCTTAACTATGTGGCGATTCAGTATTTTGAATGGGCGCTGCGCATTGAGCATTACCGCCCTGATATTAACGTCACCTGGGATGATAAGCCCATCAAATGGACATTTTTAAATTGGATTGGTGTAAAGGATGTTACGCAGCCGTTTCCACAGTCCCCTGGCATTGTGGAAGCTGCAGAACTGCCCAAGTTGGGAACTTTGCTAAAAACTGGACTGCTTAATCAGCTGTTTGGGCAGGCACACTGGTATGAGGAATTTGTAGCTAACCCAGCCGTCAATCGTATGACACTTGCGCCGATTATTGCATTGGTTTTTGTGGTGATTATGTATTTTGTACTTTTTCGCATGACGGTGGGTTTTCAGGCGCGGGCAGTTGGGGTAAACCCAGATGCTGCCAGGTTTATGGGCATTAACGTGCCTCGTACCATTATTATTACTTCGCTGATCAGTGGGGCGTTAGCGGGTTTAGGTGGGAGCATTGAAGTTTTAGGAGCGCAACATCGAGTCATACCAAACTTTTTGGTCAATGCGGGTTTTGATGGTATCCCGGTTGCTCTAATTGGGCAGTTGCATCCTGCTGGAGTTTTCTTGAGTGCTCTATTCTTTGGCGCGTTGCGCGCAGGGGCGAATAAGATGCAGATTTTAACGCAAGTTCCTATATCAGTGGTGTATGTGATTCAGGCTCTGGCGATTTTGTTTGCAATTGCAGGCGCTCTACTGGATTTGCAGTCTAAAATAAAGATCGCCCGGCTTGCAAAACAGACTGAAGCGGCAGGCGAACAGCCTGTAGCCGAGAAGGAGGTGTCCGGTGCTTGAGCAGATTGTAGCCGTTATTTTGTCGGTAGAACTATACACAGCTGTTGTGCGGATGACAACGCCGTTGCTGCTTGCTGCGCTTGGTAGCATCCTTGCTGAACGTTCGGGGGTGGTTACCTTTTCTATGGAGGCTATGATGCTTCTTGGGGCAGTTGGTGCGATTATTGGCAGTGGTCTGACTGGAAGCGCATGGCTGGGGCTATGTGTTGCCATGCTTTTTGGCGCTCTGGTAGGGTTGATTTATGCGGTTTGGGCGGTTTCGATTGGCGCCAACCAAATCGTCACCAGTGTTGCGCTCAACCTTGGCGCTCTTGGTTTGTCCAGCATTTTGTATGTGATGACATTTGCTCCAGCTAAGGGTGAAGTGATTGAGCAAGTCATTCAGGTACCCAGTTTGCCTGCATGGAAAATTCCATTGTTGGGTGATATCCCTGTCATTGGCACAGTGTTTTTTAATCAGATACCCATTGTTTATTTTGGTTATTTGCTGATACCCATTATATGGTTCATACTATACAAGACGACCTGGGGGTTAAAGGTGCGTGCCGTTGGTGAGCATCCCCACGCTGCAGATACTGTTGGGATCAGTGTGGCAGGCGTCCGCTATATATCTGTGGTTATTTCCGGCATCATGTCTGGCTTGGCGGGCGCTTTTCTGTCTATTGGCATGTTGAATACCTTTCAGGAAGGTATGTCTGCCGGGCGCGGATTTATTGCCTATACGGCGATTGTCTTTGGAAAGTGGGAGCCTCTCGGGGTGGCGTTAGGAACGGTTTTGTTTGGCGCGGCGGATGCTTTGCAGTTGCGTCTGCAGGCGATGAATCTGGCTATTCCATATCAGTTCATGGTGGCTTTCCCATATCTGGTGACATTTATCACACTGGTCGTTTTTGTGGGAAAGGCGGTCTGGCCTGCTTCGTATGGTATGCCGTTTCAGCGTGAAGGAAAATAAGCCTGCTATCTTCAACATTTTTTGTGCGGGAGCGTGGTGCTGGTTTATGGAGGTGATTGTTTGTCTGTTGTAGGGACTGAGAAAGCCTATGATGTCATTGTTGTGGGCGGTGGTTTTGCTGGCACAGCTATCGCTTATTCTTTAGCCCGCTCTGGTGTGAAATCCCTGCTTTTGGAAGCCGGGCATCTGTGCGGTGGCACTTCGGGTGCCTGCGCTGGGCGTGCTCAGATTATCGAAAGCGAAACGGAGGATTATTTGGACTTGGTTCTTCAGGGGTTTCGGCGGTTGGAGGGGCTGAGCGAAGAACTTGGAGTTGATCTGGAATGGGATACCCCAGGACATTTGAGCCTGATACGCAATGCGGAGCAGTGGCAAAACTATTGTGGTTATGTGGATCGTCTGGTCAAGCGTGGCGTTGAAGCTCAGATGCTGGAAGCGAATGCGTTACAGCGTGTGGAGCCGAACCTGCGTCTGGAAAACGTCATCGGTGCAGCATATTCACAGGAAGGGCACTTAAACCCCTTCAAGTATTGTATGGGCTTTGCCCGCGCAGCGAGGCGATATGGGGCGCAGATTTTACCTCATGTGCCAGTGCAGGAAGTTGAAATGCGAGGGGAGAGATTTGTCACCGTCAATACACCCTGTGGTAAATTTTCGGCAGGCGTTTTACTGATTGCCGCTGGAGCATGGTCTGGTAAGCTGGTGAAAATGGCGGGGCTGGAACTGCCGGTGCGATATACCCATGCAGAGGCAATGGTCAGTGAACCCCTTCCACCTTTGGTATATCATCACGTTGGGATGCCAGGCTTTTACGAAGCCGTGCATGGCGCAAGCCGAACGGTGACGCTTGGCTTTGGCCAGCATCGCAGCGGGACGTTGTTGATTTCTAATGCGATCCAGCCAGCTGATGACATAGATATGAAAAGTACTCACTGGGGGATGCCAGCTATTTCACATTCGCTTGCCGAGATTTTGCCCTCTTTTACTGATATTCGCATGGTGCGTACGTGGGCGGCGCCGAGTCCATTTATGCCGGATTATTTACCAGCCATTGGTTTTCTACCGGGTGCTGTGAATGTGTATGTGGCTATTGGTTTTCACCTTGCCATTCCAACCATTCCTGTGCTGGCTGACTGGATTGCCAACGATTTGACAGCAGAGATAAAAACCGAAGCGCTTTTGCCTTTTTCGCCCAATAGATTTTTTGTCTGAGAGGTTATCGTATGAGGGTTCATTTGTCGAGTGATCTTAAAAGGGGGAAGAAAGTACAGATATTTGTAGATGGAGAAACGGTTGAGGCATTTGCAGGTGAAACGATTGCTGCTGCGCTTTTAGCATCTGGGATAAAGCGTTTCAGATATACCAGAAAAAAAGGTGATCCTAGGGGGATATTTTGTGGTATGGGAGTGTGTTTTGAATGTCTCGTAACGGTAAACGGCGAGAGCAATGTGCGTGCCTGTCTTACCCCTGTTGTAGATGGCATGAAGATTGACACAAAATCAGGATGGTTAGCGCATGAATCGTAAAGAACTGGTTGTGATTGGCGCTGGACCAGCAGGGATTGAAGCAGCTTTGACTGCCTCGGAGCTTGGGGTTGAGGTGCTGCTGGTGGATAGTTTTCCCACTGCTGGAGGGCAATATTATAAACAGCCGCCACAGGCGTTTGAGGACCATCGCAAGAAGAATGCCAGTCAGAAGGAAGGCAAATTGCTGTTGCAGATGTTGGATTCGTCCAATGTACAACTTCTGACAGGCTGTTTGGTATGGGGCTTGTTCGAAGATCATGACAAAGGCAGCTGGGTGGTGCAATTGGCTTTACCGGATAGACCTATGCAGGTAAAGGCAGATGCTGTAATTATCGCGACGGGGGCTTATGACCGCCCGTTTGCATTTCCGGGGTGGACACTGCCGGGAGTGATGACGGCTGGCGCCGGGCAAATTCTGGTCAAGACTCAGGGGGTTGTTCCTGGCAGCAAGGTTCTGCTTACAGGAACGGGCCCGCTTCAGATTGCGCTGGCTGACCAGCTGATACATGCAGGGGTAACGCCTGTGGCAATGCTGGAAGCATCTACTATCTCGCTGTGGGATTTGTTGCGCCATGTCCCTGTGTTTCTAGGGCAATTTAATCGCATGGTCGAGGGATTGGGCTATGGATTTGATATTTTGCGCTCTGGAATGCAGGTGCGTATGGGCTGGGCTGTTGTGGAAGCGCGCGGGGATGGGAGCGTCGAGGAAGCTGTTATTGCCCGTCTGGGACCTGACTGGAAAGTAATCGCGGGAAGCGAAGAAAAGGTACAAGTGGATACGGTCATATTGGGCTATGGGTTGGTTCCAAACAACCGTCTGAGCCGCATGGTTGAGTGTGAACATGAGTATGTGGCGGTCAAGGGCGGCTGGGTACCTATAAGAGATGAGACGCTGCAAACGACCTGCCCCAATGTATATGTAGTTGGGGACGCAGCAGGTGTAGGAGGTGCTGAACTGGCGCATGTGGAGGGCAAAATTGCAGGATTGGCAGTTGCTTCGCGTTGCGGTCGCGGCAAACAGAGTGATTTTCAGTGGCGTTACGCCAAATTACGCCCGGAACTGCTTCGTCAGAGGCGTTATGCAAAAGCGCTCGGAGAATTGTTTACGCCCCAGCCAGGTGCCTTGTCCCTTTTCAGGGAGAACATGACTGTGTGCCGCTGTGAAGAAGTTAGCTATCGGGATATTCTGGATGCCATTCAATTGGGTGCGCGTTCGGTGAACGAAGTAAAGATGATCACGCGTGCAGGTATGGGCAACTGTCAGGGCAGGATGTGTGAAGGCTTGATAGCCCAAATCTTGTTGAATGCACTTTCTGTTGAGAATGTTGATATGCAACGGATAGGCGCCTCTACAGTGCGACCGCCGCTTGAACCGATGACGCTGGATATGCTTGCGCGCGCAAGTCAGATGATTGAAACTGAAGAAAATCAATTAACATAATGATCGTGTTAAAAGAGGATAAGATATTGCCAATAATTAAATTGGCTTATGGCAAAAAATAAAAAAAGGAACAAGGAGCAAAAAATGGACATGAAGAGATTTGTAGGTCAGGTAGCAGTTGTTACTGGAGCGGCAAAAGGTATTGGCGCTGCCGCCGCACTGCGTTTTGCACAGGAAGGGGCAAATGTGGCTTGCATGGATGTTGATCGTGAGACAAATGAAGCGACAGCTGCCCGTATCAAGCAGGATTGTGGTGTGGATACCCTGGCAATCTATTGCAATGTGGCTGATCCCGAGAGTGTTAAACAGGCTTTTGATCAGGTTCTGCAGCGATGGGGCAGAATCGATGTGCTGGTAACTTCTGCGGGGATTTATACTGGCTCGCCTTTAGCGGACGTCTCCCTTCAACAATGGCAGCGTACGATTGACGTTAACCTGACAGGTGTTTTCCTTTGCAACCAAGCTGTAGCGCCAGTGATGATGAAGCAAAAGTCGGGTAGCATTATTAATATTTCATCTATGGCTGGAAAAACAAGCTGGCCTGGAACAATGGAATATTCAGCGTCAAAATCTGGTGTGATTGGTTTAACGCGCTCTGTAGCAATGGAATTGGCGCCTTATGGCGTCACGGCGAATGCGGTTTGTCCGGGCAATACCCTCACGGAGATGGTCAAGGGTGTGGCAGAACAGGTAGGCGCGCGGGATGGCATGTCAGCACAGGAGTGGTTGGCGATGCGGGCGAATGATTGTCCAATGAAGCGTATCGCAGAACCTTGGGAAATTGCAGGGGTCATTGCGTTTTTGGCATCGCAGGATTCGCGTTATCTGACGGGGCAGGCGATCGAAGTTGATGGTGGCATGGTGATGAGCTGAGAGAGCTGGTTATGAAGACAAGAACAGCGGTTTTTACTGCTCCTAAGAGTATAGAAATACGCGAGTTTGAGTTACCTTCTCTTGGGGCGCATCAGATACTGGTCAAGGTGAAAAGCTGCGCGCTTTGCACTTGGGAGCAGCGTTTCTATAAAGGCTCTGCAAGTGAAGATTACCCGTTTCGTGGCGGACACGAAGTGGCAGGCGAAGTGGTTGAGTTGGGCAAAGAAGCCAATTGTGTTGCGGGCGTTGGGGACCCGGTGTGTTTGGCAATTATGACGCGCTGCGGGACGTGCGACTTTTGCCGCCGTGGGATGGACAATTTTTGCGACTGCGACAATGGCGGGAGGGTGCCGGGACAACCGTGGGGACCGGGTGGTTTGAGTGACTATGTTATTCTGGAAGATTACCAGGTGTATAGTGCTGGTTCTTCTCGAGATTTTGCCAGTTTGGCTTTGGCAGAACCAGTTGCCTGCGTGGCGCGTAGTGTGTCTCGCCCAGAGATAGAATTTGGTGACACTGTATTGGTGCAGGGGGCTGGAATTATGGGGTTGCTGCACATTCTGCTCTTGAAACAGCAGGGCGTGCGGGTGATGGTGAGCGAACCTGATGCTGCACGTCGAGAGCAGGCATCTGCCTTGGGGGCGACGGTTGCCATGTCGCCCTTTGATGCAGTCTTCGAAGATGCTGTACAAGAGTTTACGCGCGGGCGGGGTTTTAAAGCCATCTTTTTTACTGCTGGTGGCGTGCCTGCCGTGGAGCAAGCTGTCTCGTTGCTGTCTAAGGGAGGCTGGTTGTGCCTCTATGGATCAATCCATCCAAAGGGAATGATGCAGCTTGATCCGAATTGTATCCATTACAACGAATATGTGTTGACGGGTACTTTTTCGCACACCCGGCGCAGCTTCCGCCAGGCAGTTGAGATGCTTTCCTATGGCTTGGTGGATGTCAGCCACTTTATCAGCAAGAAGGTTGCTTTTCCAGATGTGCAGCAGGGGTTTGAATTGGCGATACAGCCGGATACGTATCGCGTTGTGATGATGTTTGAGTAAGAGGTGACCAGTACAAATGGAATGGAGAGAGTTATCTTGATGACGCGCGGGTGGGTTGTTTATTGATGGCACAAAATGTTCTATTGGGGTTAGATATAGGCACTCAGGCGGTTAAGGGAGTGCTCGTTACTTCTGATGGGGATGTGTTGTCCAGCGCAAGCCTGGAGAGGGGCCCTCAACATCCCCATCAGGGATGGGCAGAGATGGATGCCGAAAAAGACTGGTGGCAGGCGGGTGTTACGGTTGTTCGTAAGTTGTTGGCGACTTCGGGAATTGACCCCAGAACCATCTCCGCTGTTGGTGTTACGGCATTAGCCTGTTGTTTGTGCCCCTTGGATGCTTGGGGTGTTCCGCTGCGCCCTGCTATTATATATTCTGACAATCGCGCTATTGCCGAGTTGGAATGGGTTAACCATGTGAGCGGATTGTCTTTGAGCGCCGAGGCCGTGGTGCCAAAATTGATTTGGATCAGACAGCATGAACCAGAGGTGTTCTCGAAAATAAAAACCATTCTTTCTGCCAATAACTATGTTGTCTATCGGTTAACTGGCAGACAAACCATGGACTATGATAACGCCAGCATTATGGGGGGGATTTTTGAAGTCAAAACCAAGACATGGAATACCGAGCGGCTGCGGTTGTTGGAATTGTCGGCTTCCATTTGGCCCGAACTTTTGCCAGCTACAGGAATTGCTGGTAGAGTTTCGGATGAGGCTGCGCAGGTTACAGGGTTGGTATCTGGTACGCCGGTTATTGCTGGAACGGGCGACACGTTTCCAACAATTGTGGGTTGTGGCGCAGTGGGTAGTGGTGATGCAATGGTGTCTTTTGGCACCACGGGATTGCTTACTCTGGCGAATAGACCGCTGGTTGAAGCCGTTGAGGGACCTCACTTTAGCAGCGTTTTAGGCGAGGGGGCGGTAACATGGGGCGCTAATGTGCTTTCAGCTGGACGGCTTCTTAAATGGTTCCGCGATCAATTTGCCGGACAAGAGCTTGTGGTGGCAGAACGGATGGGCATCAGCGAGTATGATTTGCTAGAAAAGGAAGCTGAGCGGGTTGCTCCAGGGGCAGAAGGTCTCATTGTCCTGCCGCATCTGCTTGGCCGCCGCACACCGACTGCAAACCCGGTGCTGCGCGGGGCAATTTTGGGGTTGACCCCGTCGCATACCACCGTGCACATTTATCGCGCTATGTTGGAGGCATTTGCCTTCAATGTTCGCCAAGGTTTTGATGTGGTACGTCCAAATGTGCGGCGCTTGATAGCAACTGCAGGCGGCGCTCGCAGCACTCTCTGGCGACAGATTGTAGCCAGCGTTTTAGAAATGCCCTTGGTGTATCATGCGAATGGGAGTGGTCCCTTGGGAATTGCTTACATAGCGGCTTATGCCTTAGGATTGGTGCAAAGCTTTGATGAAATTAATACCCGCTGGTTACGTTTCCCGAAAACAACAGCACCTGTTTCAGAGTGGGCAGAAGTATATCGGCAGGTTTATCCTGTATATGCTGACTTTGACGAGGCGCTTGTTAAGCCCTTCTCCAATTTGGCTTTGCTAAATCATACGACCATCTAACGACTGTTTTTTGTGGTATAGCAAGTTTTGACGTGGATTATCCGTTTTGTAGATAACATACACTTTAGCGTTCTTGCAGTATTGCGGCGAAGGCGGGTTTGACATGGCACACGTGCCGCGGTATTCCGTGCCCATGATAGCGAAACGATAATGTATCAACCACTGCGGTTGGCGCAGAATGCGGACAGATAGATTCTCTTGGACTTCAATGATTTGCCCGATGGTGAAGTCGCCGTTGATGTAAATGCTGGCATTTTTTCTGGTTTGCTGAAAACGCCAGAGCAAGTCGGGGATGCCGGCAATGAGAAATATCAGACCGAACAGCAGGCATAAGTCTTTGAGGTTTGCTGCATTCTGGTTGGAAGAAAGCAGGTATCCGACAAGAATGAGCAGACATCCTAGAACACTAAAAATGATCGCTATGACCGCTAGTGCCTCGCTGCACATGCTTTTCCAGATATATCCTCGAGCAAGCTGGCGCGGGGCTGGAGGGGGTGGCAGTAGTCTGTACTCGGAGGAGAATGTCATACAAAAAGGTGGGCTTTTGAGGCGATATTTCCTCGCTTACAGATTCTCTCAACCGCTTGCTGACAGTCTGAAAGCAGTTTCTCTTCGTCAACGTGTTTCATTTTGCCGTTCTGTACCAGCACTTTTCCTGCGACAATAACGGTATCTATATCGTTGCCGTTGGCGTTGTATACCAGAGCGGATTGCGCAGAGTGGACAGGCATAATATGGGCTTTGCGCAGGTTGACCAAGACAATGTCTGCGAGGGCGCCTGGCTTCAGCTTGCCAATTTGGTTCTCGAGGCGCATGGCTTTTGCACCGCCCCAAAGTGCCATCTCTAAAACGTCCTCAGGCAATAGGGCTGTGGCATTTAGTGTGCCAACCTTTTGCAGACAGGCAGTGAATTTCAGGACTTCCATCATATCCTGTGAGTTGTTGGAGCCTGGTCCATCGGTTGCAAGCGCAGTAGGAATACCACGTTTGCGCCATTCCACTACTTTTGGTATGCCGGATGCCAAATACATGTTGCTGACAGGATTGTGTATAATGAGACTGCCGTGCTTGGCGATCAAATCCATTTCTTCCTCATCCAACCACACACAGTGCACCAGTTGCCAATGCTCATCCAGCACGCCGAGGTCTGCCAGCCAGCGGATGGGGCGTACCCCGAATTCATCCAGACTCATTTGTACTTCAGGGAGTGTTTCGTTGACGTGAATGTGAACACCAACGTCCCACTCTTTGGCAAGCTGACTGATTGTTTGCAGGGTGTCTCCACGGCACCCCCACGGGATCAAGGGTGCAAACTCTACACGGATTCTCCCGCCGTTGCGGTGATTCCAATACTTCACAAGGCGCTGTGTTTCTTTAATCACCTGTTCAGGGGTTTCGCGGAATTCTTCACGATATGGCTCTCGGTCGGCGTATCCGCGCGCCAGAAGCGCACGTATACCAATTTCTTCGGCTGCCTGTGCCACAACATCCATGTTTCTGGTAGAGGTTTGCACGTAGTCTTGCGATAAAACCGAAGTTGCTCCGCACTTTAAATTTTCCATAAAACCAAGTTTTGCAGAGAGATAAAAATCCTCCTCTGTCATTGCCAGTGCCCCGGGCCATGTAGCAGCAGCGAGCCATTCTAGCAGGGGTTTGTCATCCGCAAGCCCCCGCAGAAAAGTTTGAAAGAGGTGAGTGTGAGCGTTGACGAGGCCGGGAATGACGGCGCATCCTGAAGCTGAGATGACTTCGTCACATTTACCAACTAAATCTGACGACGGTTGCCCTGGCTCAACTTGTACAATACGTTCGCCTTCGATGACGATGTATCCTGGGGAGATGACCTCCCGCATATCCGTTACACAGGGCAATATTGTGCCATTTTGAATAAGCGTTGTATGCATGTCAATTATTCCCTTATCTTCTTGCCAAAGGTTCTGTTCATACAAACTGGTATAATCGCTACGGCTTACAGAGTAATTATACGTTAGTTTTTAAAGCTTTCTGGCGATTTCACGATTTGGAAAGAGGCTCACTATGAAGACGGTTGTCATCCAGGATGGTACGCTGCTGACACCAACTGGCTGGGTTGAAGGCGGGTATGTAGCTGTTCGTGGGGATTCTATTGTTGCAATTGGCTCTGAACTTCCTGGCGACTTGCTGCCCGATGAAGTTGTTTCTGCAAAGCATTGTGCTGTTATCCCCGGTTTGCTGAATGGACACACACACCTTTCACAGACCTTCATGCGCGGTTTAGCAGGGGGAAGAACGTTGCTTGCATGGCTAAAAGAGCGGATTTGGCCGATACAGAATGCCATGACGCCGGAAATTTTGTATCTGGCAGCTACGCTGGGGCTACTGGAGAATTTGCGTTGTGGCGTAACCCATGTGGTGAATCATCATAAGATTACCGCAACGCCTCAACACACAGATATGGTGATGAAAGCAGCGCAGGAGACAGGGTTGAATTTTACTCTGGCGCGCTCCTGGGCGGATATAGGTAGCAATGCAGAGTCCCCCGACGCTATTTGGGAGGATATGAAAAGACTGTACACGGAGTGGCATGGGAAAGGCAATATTCGCATTGCTGATGGCCCTTTGACCCCTTGGCGTTGTTCAATGGAGTCATTGAGAAAGATGCACGCGCTGAGTCTAGATTGCGGTTCTTTTACCCATATCCATGTAGCAGAGACGCAGGAAGAGGTGCACATGAGCCTTCGGGATTGCGGGTGTCATCCAATCGCATGGCTCAAGCAGATTGGCGTTCTAGATGCAAGCACCCAGATTGTTCATGCAGTGTGGGTGGGTGATATGGAAATAGAAATGCTTGCTTCTGCTGGGGCAACAGTGGTACATTGCCCAGTTAGTAATGCAGTGTTGGCTTCAGGAATCGCACCTCTATCATCGCTGAGGAGCAGACACATCCCTGTGCGGTTAGGCACAGATGGTCCCGCAAGCGGCGACATGCAAGATCTTTGGGAAGTCATTAAATCTGCGCTTCTGTTTTCTCGGGCTTCCATGCTGGATGCAATGGCGATTGCGCCGGGCGAGGCACTGGATTTGGGGCTTTCTACGACTGGTTTGCAAGTGGGAGATGTTGCTACGTTAACGGTGGTGGATCTTAACCATTGCCGCGCAATGCCTGTGTATGATGTGGGTTCTGCGTTGGCGCTTTGCACCCATGGTTGCGATGTCCGCTCGGTTATGGTAAATGGAAAGTTTCTAATCCGAGATGGACAGGTGCTGTTTTTGGATGAACCCGCGTTATTACAGGAATGCCGTCAGGCAGCGCAGCACTTGAGGAAGCTAGCCGGTTTTTGAAGTTGCGGTGGTCTGTTAGAAAAAAGAACGCCGCAAAATATCTGTATTGATTTTACCCGAAAGGAAACTCTTGCCGCTGCGCATGTTGTTTATCTGCACAGCTGCTGGTGAGTGCACATCGAGAGGTATCTGGTAAAAATCACGGTTATACCGCTCATAGATTTCTATGAACAATTGCCCGTAAGTGTTGGAAGCATCTGATGTGATGTGTGAAATGACATCTTCAACTTTTTTATCCTCGCTGTCCACAATTAAACTGGCAAGCCCGCCGTATAACAGAGCATCGTTGATTCTCCCCATAGAGACCAATTTGTCATTGGCAAGGGGTGGCACGACACAGTAACCCTGCGCAAATCTTACTTGATTGATATCAAAACCTTCCTCGTCTAGCCTGTGTAAAGTTTGCTCGATAATTCTGGCAGATACCTGCACCGCTGTTGTAAGGCTGGCATTGTTGGCTACCAGGATGTAGAGATTTTGCGGAGAGAGCTGACAGGATTCGGCAATCATTTGGGCGATTTTTGGGCTGATGGGGTCTTCTGTTTGTATGGCAATGACACCTTCGTGGTGGTGATCGCGATAAGTGATTAGGTCAAAATAGTGATCAGGGTTCTTACGGTTTAGTGCTCGGGCCGGGCCAGAAGTCATCGGCGCATCAGCCCGCGCTTCAAGCCGCCAGCCTGCAATTTGGGAGGCAATACAGGCTTCCATAGGATGATCAACCACTACCCGCACAGCCGTTAATTGGAATTGATCAAGAGGAAAAGGCTCAAACGATACTTCCGCAATTCCGCCAAGCGTGATCAACGCATAATACTTACCAGCTAACCATCCCCCTTTTGCCTGTTGTCCCATATCGATGACGGTACAACCGTTGTCTAGTTTTGAGATGGACACGCCAAACTTTTGCGGGTCTTCCAGCAACTGATGCACATAGGTCATTGCAGAGCGGTTGATGCTCAACATTGTTAACTCCTCTTTGAAGGATTGGGATGTGTTAACGTGGTCCTGCTTCCTGGATGCCGAGTGCGCCATCTACCGGCAACACGATCCCGTTGATGTATTTTGCCTTATCTGAAGCCAAAAATAGAACAGCTTCTGCAATGTCTTCGGGGTCACCAAAATGTCCGCTGGGAATGTAGCGCTGAACCATAGTCTGTTTTTCGGGATCAGAGAACGCTGCCAGGAGGGCTTCAGTGCGAATCATACCGGGTGCCACGACATTGACACGGATGTTATACGGGGCAAGATCGAGCGCCATGGCGCGAGCAAGACTTTCGATGGCGCCTTTGCTGGCACTGTAAATACTACGGTTTCTTACGGTCATCTGTGCCAGAATCGAGCTGATATGTATAATCGCTCCCTTGCCTTTTTTAACCATGCTCCGGGCTGCCAGCTGACTAAGCTTAAAAACGCCGAAAACATTGGTGTCAAAAACGCGATGCAATTCTTCCAAATCAACTTCCAGAAATGGATCACGGTTGAACGCGGCAGCGTTGTTGACCAGTACACTTAGATGCCCTAATTCGCGTTCAATCTCTTCAATCATCTGCTGGCATTCATCCGGTTTGCTAATATCTGCCTTGAAAAGACGGGCGGCTCCTCCATGCTGTTCAATGGTTCTCAGCGCCTCGTTAGCGCCATTCTCGTTGGAGCGGTAATTGAGGATAACTTGGGCACCCTGGCGGGCAAAGGCAATGGCTGTTGCCTTGCCAATTCCGCCGGAGGCGCCAGTGACCAAGACCACTTCGTTAGAAAAGCTTGCGGGCACTTTTACCTCTATTCAATAACGCAAATCACGGTTCCAACATCAATGTTCTCGCTGCCATCCGGGACAAGTATTTTGGCAACTTTTCCGCTTACAGGCGCTTCTATCTGCTGGACAATTTTGTCTGTCTCAATTTCGACCAGGGGGCTGCCCTGTTGCACGGTATCTCCTTCTTTGACCAGCCAGTTGGTGATCGTGGCGTTTTCCATCGTTAAGCCCAGTTTGGGCAGAATCACTTCAGTTGACATGGGTAAAATCTCCTATGCTTTCTTAAGGGTTTTGTGAACGGCAGATATAATTTTTTCTTTGTCGGGAAGTATCAGTTTTTCTAATATTAATGAAAACGGAATGGGAGTATCCAAAGCAGCCACTCTTTGAACGGGGGACTTTAGGAAAGAAAATGCCTCCTCAGAGATCACTGCGCTGATATCTGCTGATAACCCTCCAATTTTAGGCGCTTCGTTGACAACAACTGCTCTTCCGGTTCGGGCGACGGACTCAAGCACAGTTTCATGATCCCAGGGGCGCAAAGTGCGCAGATCAATTACTTCTGCAGAAATCCCTTCGGATGCCAGGTCTTCTGCTGCGTTCAACGCAAGGTGGTACATCCACATGGACGCCACAATGGTTACATCTTTTCCTTCCCTTCCAATTTTTGCCTTTCTGATGGGTACAGTGTATTTTTCCTCGGGCACGTCTTCTTTTATCCGGTAAAGCGCTTTGTGTTCCAGGAACAAAATGGGGTTGTCGTTTTCTATAGATGCGATTAACAGCCCTTTGGCATCATACGGTGTAGAAGGCGCCACAATCACCAGCCCTGGCACATTCATGAACCAGCCTTCCACGCTTTGTGAATGGTGTGGTCCGCCGCCAAAACCGGCACCACAGGCAGTGCGGATGACAATAGAGCTTTTGAATTGTCCATCGAACATGTAATGCACCTTTGCTGCATTATTGACAATCTGGTCATAGCAGGTGGTCAGGAAGTCAGCGAACATGATTTCGGCGACTGGTCGCATACCAACCATGGCAGCGCCTACTGCGGTGCCGATAATAGCTGCTTCAGACAGAGGCGTGTCGCGCACGCGTTCTGCACCGAATTTTTCGTACAGCCCGCGCGTCACGCCAAAATCGCCGCCCATTTTGCCAACATCTTCGCCCAGAACAAAAACCCTTTCGTTTTCCTCCATGGCGATGTGGAGAGCGTCATTTAAGGCCTGTACCATTGTCATCTTTTTCATGCTTTTTCTACCTCCCAACCTACGTATACGTTGGCAGTTGCTTTTTCAGGATTGGGCAAAGGGCTTTGCATGGCAAAATTGACCCAATCTTCAATACGAGCGTTGACTTCTTGCTCTATTTTTGTCAGATGAGCTTCGTCGGCGATGTTTTTGTCCAAAATCAACTTGCGTGTCATCTGGATGGGATCATGTTCTTCCTTGTAGTAGCGTACTTCTTCAGGGGGGCGGAATTCGCCACTGAAGAGACCTTGCCAGCGCCAGGTTTTATACTCAACAAAATATGGCCCGTTTCCAGCACGTATGTGCGCAACGGCTTTTTGTGTTGCCTCGTATGCGGCTAACAGGTCATTCCCATCTACCTGGACCGAGGGAATTTTGTATGCTTTTGCAAACTCGTACAGGTCTGCCGTGGCATGACTTTCACCCACAGGGGTTGAAATGGCATACCCGTTGTTCACACAGCAGTACAGGATAGGCAGCTTCCAGGTGGCAGCCAGGTTCAGGCTTTCATGCCATTCACCACGACCGGAAGTGCCATCACCTACCATGACGGCGACCACGCTATCTTTCCCTTGCATTTTCCACCCCAAGCCCACCCCAAGCGCAGTTACCATGAAAGACCCCTCTACAGCGTTATCCCCAAAGTTGCCCACGCTGGGGTCAGCTGAGTGAAGAGAGCCACCTTTACCGCTGCAAACGCCTGTGGCTTTGCCAAAGAGTTCTGCCATGATTTTTTCTCCGGGTGTCCCTGCCAAAACCAGCAACCCGTGACAACGGTGATCGGGGAAGAAACCGTCTGATTTTCTGATGGAGTGAGCTATGGCGGTTAGCAGAGCTTCCTGCCCAACGCCAGTGTGTAACATTCCTGGAACATTACCTTTTTTGAATTCGCGTTCAAGGGCGAACTCAAACGAACGGATAATGCACATATCTCGGTACATTGCGAGAATTTTTCCCGTTTCAATTTCTCCCATTGTGAACTCCTTTCAGGGGGGAAGTGTGTATTTGTATTTAATATTATACATAAAAACAAGCCATTGTCTGTATAATTAATGTCAATATTTTATGAATTTAATCAGCATAGTTAATTGACACTTGACACGTTCCTGATAAAAAGGCTTCGTATGTTATAATCGTAAACAGGAGTGAACGGTGGAACGGGTTTATGACGCTGTGGTGGTGGGTGCCGGTTACGTGGGCTGCTCTGTTGCGTATCATTTGACAAAAAGCGGCTTGCGCACAGTGCTCGTTGAACAGGGAAATGGAATTTGCAGCGGCGCTTCGGGAGGAAATTACGGTTGCGTTCAGGTGCAGGACGCCGAGTTAAAACATAGTGTGCCATTTGTAAAAGCCGGTTTTCGTTATTTCGACTGTCTCGAAGATGAACTGGGTATGTCGTTTCGCTTGCGCCCGCGTTATTCTTTGCTGGTGATAGAGAATGAAAACCAGTGGGATAAGATGAAATTGCGTCATGAGGTTATTCGCCAGGCGGGCATTCAATCTGAATTGATTCCTGCGGAGCGAATACCAGAGATTGAACCGTTGTTTAACCATCATACAGTGTTGGGAGCATTGTATCATCCTTATGAAGCGCAGGTTTATCCATTTGATTTTGCCTGGGCGTATGTTAATCGTGCTCAGCAAATGGGATTGGAGTTTCTAACCAATACACAGGTTACAGGATTTGAACTACAAGGTGGGCGCATTGCTGGGGTCAGAATACAGGATAGGGTGATGTCAACCGGGTTGGTGGTGCTCACAACTGGTGCGTGGACGTCCCAATTGGGAAAGACGCTAGGGTATGATTGGGAGATTTCTTATATTACGGGGCAGGCGTGTGCGACAGAAGTAACCGGAGAAGAGATGCAGGGGTATGTATCTTCTGCGGCGTTTTTTGAGGATGTGCAGAGCGACTCTGATCTTTCGTCGGTAAAATGCGCGCTTGCAATTGCGCAGTCGCCGCATGGCAATTTTCTCCTGGGAGAATCCAGCTCAGTGCAGGCAGAGTTTCGCCGCCGAGTATCATATCAAGGCATATCGGCTATTGTTGAGCAGTCCACCCGTTATTTTCCTATATTGGAGCGTCTCAACATTATTCGGAGCTGGGCTGTCCCTGTAGCACATACTGCTGACCAATTGCCCTTTTTGGGTGCTGTTTCTGGTGTGCCGGGGTTGTTCATGGCTGTGGCTTTTCACTCTACGGTAATTACCACACCGCTGGTGGGTAATTTGATCAAACAGCTTGTGTTTGGCGAGGAGACCGAAGTGAACATTCGGGCTTTTTCGCCAGATCGTTGTGTTGTTTGTTAAATACTATTTGGAATGGGAAAGGGATGATGAAAGAAATGGATTATATTCGACCAAACAGTATTGAGGAGGCGGTGCAAATTCTCTCTGATCCTGGCAGGAGGGGTAAGCTTTTGGCAGGTGGTACTGACCTTTTGGTGCAGAAACGAGTTGACCCTCCTGATTACGATTGCTTTGTAGATATCAGTCGCCTGAGCGAAATACAGCAAATCAGGGTATCCGATGGAGTGTTTTATCTTGGCGCTGGCGTAACGCATGCCGTAATTGCCCAAGACCCGCTTATTCTCAAATATGTGTCCTTTCTGGCGCAGGCATGTTTGAGCGTGGGAAGCCCGCAGATACGCAATACTGGCACGCTTGGCGGGAATGTAGCCAACGCAGCCGCTTGTGCCGATTCACTTCCGGCTTTGGTTTGCCTGGACGCGGTAGCGCATTTGCGTTCAAAACGCGGTGAGCGACAAATGCTTGTTACAGAGTTAGTCAAAGGCCCACATGAGACAGCATTAGAAACGGACGAGCTGATCACCCATTTTACGTTTCTCCAGCCACCGCCAGGTGTGAAAACACATTTTATCAAGATTGGGAGACGTAATGCTCAGTCAATTTCTCGCTTGAGCATTGCTGCCATGGGGAGAAAAGATAAAAATGGCAATGTGGATTTTATCCGAATTTGTCCTGGTGCTGCGACGCCGCGAACGATGCGCTTTACAGAGGTTGAAACGTATCTGATGGGCAAACAGGCTTGCGAAGAACTCTACGTTGACGCTGGGCAGCGCATGGCTGCCAGGATGGTGGAAATTACTGGGGTGCGCTGGTCAACGGAATACAAAGAGGTGGCTTTGAAAGCGATCACCGAACGTGTTCTGCGAGAGGTTCTTGGGTAAGGATTGTCAATAGACGCGAGATTTTTATAAGAAGGATGTTTGGTTATGGAGATAACGTTTATTTTAAACCGTCAAAAGGTGCGCGTGGATGTACCCGCGGATATCACGCTTTTATCTTTGTTGCGGGATTATTTACACATGACTGGTACAAAAGTGGGTTGCGAGGTTGGCGAGTGTGGAGCGTGTTCGGTTCTTTTGGATGGCAAGCTGGTTGACAGTTGTCTGGTATTGGCTCCGCAGGTGGAAGGCAGAGAGGTGATTACGATTGAAGGTGTATGTGCGGAAGATGGCTCTCCGAGTGATTTGCAAAAGAACTTTATTTCTGCGGGCGCTGTGCAGTGCGGATATTGTATCCCCGGGATGGTGATGGCTGGCGAGGCATTGCTGCGAAAAACGTTAAAGCCGACGCGGAGTGAGATACGAGAGGCGCTGACGGGAAATCTATGTCGTTGTACGGGGTACCAGCAAATTGTGGATGCCATTGAGATGACAGCCAAGCAACGCTCTCAAACACAGTCCGGGAGGGATAAAAATGTCTGATTTACAGTATAAGTATATAGGTAAACCTGCTGATCGGGTGGATGCCTTGGAAAAGGTAACGGGCGCCGCTAAGTATGTGGGTGATTATTACTTACCAGATATGCTGTATGCTCGCGCATTGCGCAGCGAATTGCCCCATGCCCGCATTAAACATCTTGATACCCGCCCGGCGCTGAATGTTCCCGGTGTAATTGCGGTGATTACCAGTGAGGATTTTATTGATCATGGACGCTTTGGTTTCCCGGTCAAGGATCATTTTGCATTAGCGTTTGAGAAGGTGCGGTATGTAGGGCAGGCGATCGCAGCGGTGGCTGCCGAAACGCCAGAAGCTGCTCTAAATGGCGTAAAAGCGATCATCTGTGAACTGGAACCGCTGCCAGGTGTGTTTGATATGGATCATGCCCTTGACCCTGATGCTCCACAGGTTGGTTTTGAGCGCGAAGACCATAAACATCCCAACTTTTTGGATATGAGCCCGGTGTATAAGGGCGATCCAGACGAGGTGCTGAAGGATTGCCCAGTGGTGTTGCATGAGGAGTATCGCACAGTGCATCAGGAACACAGTTATCTGGAGACGGAAGGTGCATTGGCAATCCCGACATCAGATGGCGGGGTGACAGTTTACTGCAATAATCAGAGCCCGTTTATCACTAAAGGAAATCTGGTTGCTGTTTTGGGCCTTGATCCGATCAAAGTGCGTGTGATACAACCGCATGTTGGGGGGTCGTTTGGCGGGAAGGATGATCTCAATTACCTGACGGCATGTCAGGTGGCTGCTCTTGCGCTGAAAGCTAAACGCCCCGTGCGGATGACTTTCTCGCGTGAGGAGAGCATGATCGCGAGCTATAAGCGGGATGCGATGCACATGCGGATCACTTTGGGGGCTGATAAAGATGGAACTTTGCGTGCTTGTAAGGCTATCCACACATTGGACTCGGGAGCATATTCTTCGCAAAGTCCATTCACTGCCTGGCGTGCAAGCATTCATGCGATGGGGGCATATCGCTATGATGCGGTCAAAGTTGAAGTGACCAGCGTTTATACAAACAATGGTTTTTCGGGGGCGTTTCGCGGTTTTGGCAATACGGAGGCTTGTTTTGGGATTGAGTCGGCGATTGATGAGCTGGCAGAGAAATTGGGCATGGACCCAATTGATTTTCGTCTTAAGAATTGTCTGCGTGTGGGTGATGTTACTCCTCATGGGCAAAAGCTTACGGAGTCGGTTGGGTTGGTAGAATGTCTGGAGACGGTGCGCAAATTGAGCGATTGGGATCGCAAACGGGCAGAGTACGCCAGGCAGACCTCACAGGATACACGCTGTGGAATTGGTGTAGCAGTGCTTTTTCATGGTACTTCACTGGGAGCTGAGGGGGTGGATTGCGCGACAAACACCATAGAAATTCTGCCAGATTATTCAGTGGCTTGCGCTTCTGGCTTGACGGATTATGGGCAGGGACCGCGCACAGTGTATACGCTCATCACGGCGGAAGAATTGGGAATATCTCCGGAACGCGTCCGCATTCTGCTGGCAGACACCGATACCGCAATTGACTCAGGTCCCACGGTGGCAAGCCGTTCAACCATTCTGGCAGGTAATGCGATGCGCGTAGCCGCACAAACACTTGCTAGAACGCTCAATTTTGCTGCGGCGGACATGTTGAAATGTGAGCCTCAAAGAGTGATGCGCATTGGGGAAGCTTACGTGGGACCCAATGAAGAGCCAGTGAGCTGGGAGAAGGTGGTTGATCATGCCCGTAGCATGGGGCTGGTGTTGTCAGCGCACGGCAAATGGTCTGCCCCTGAGATTCACTGGGATCACCATAAAGGCACCGGAACGCCCTATTTTGGTTATCACTTTGCGGCTCAGGTGGCAGAAGTGCAGGTGGACTTGCGTATAGGTAAGACGCAGGTCTTGAATATTTGGGCGGCGCATGACACAGGCAAGGTGATTTTCCCTCAAGGAGCTTTAGGGCAAGTATACGGTGGGATTACACAAGGGCTTGGATATGCGCTGATGGAGGAAGCCATTTATGCGGATGGGTATTTGCAGAGCGTCAACTTTGACACATACCTGATACCAACATCTATGGATGTGCCTGACATGACGGCCCGCTTTGTTGAAACCAATTTTTCGCCTGGACCGTATGGCGCCAAGAACATTGCTGAACCGGCGATGGTACCCACAGCCCCAGCAATTGTCAATGCCATTTATCATGCCACAGGTAAGCGCATTCGTGTTTTACCCGCTGATTTGGAGCGCGTGGCGTTAGGTAAGTCCTTGCATAAACGCGGTTCACCGGTTAGTTGTAAGGTGGGCTTAAAAGTTAAGTGATTCGGAGTAGGGAAAATCTTAACCCGGCGGAGTGTTAGAATTTGCACCTTGCTCCGCCGGGTTTTCTTAACTTAAGATTATGTGAAATTTTGTCAACGGGCTTTTGACCACAGTTTGAGAGCCGCCGAACGAGTTCGCTCTTCCAGAGTTTCCCAGTCTGCGTCTAATACGTCTCCACATGCCACTCTCACGGTGCCTGCTACCCATACCGACGTGACATGCTGGGCATTACGGTAGAGTACCAGTTGCTCGTACAGATTGTGTTCTTCAAGGGGAGTGGGGAGTTCTCCATTGATGAGTTGAAGGTCTGCCTGCCAGCCGGGGGCAATTCTTCCAACCTTTTCCAGATTGAGGGCGCGTGCGCCTCCTTCTGTGGCAATATACCAGACGATATTGGCGGGCATCAAACGCGGGTCTAGCTGATTGGCTTTGTGAATCAGGAACGCGCCGCGCATGACCTCAAAGAAATCGTCAATATAGCCATCGCTGCCCAGCCCTACAGTGGCGTTAGCTTCAACAAGCTGTGGTATAGGGGCAATTCCGCCGCCCACTTCACAGTTGGAAAGGGGCATGTGACTGACGCGTATGCCCTGTTCGGCGATTAAGGCAATTTCGGAGGCATCTATTTGTACACATTGCGATGCTAAAAATCCGGAGTTGGCTATGCCTAGCTTTTTATAGTAATGCAACGTTCGCATCCCAAATTCTTTGAGAGCAAATTCTGGCTCGTAGGTTCCTTCGGATACATGTGCATGATGCAAAACGCCGCGCTGTTTTGCCATCTCATTTGCCTGTAATATAAATTCCTTGGAACAGGTGAAGGTTGTATGGTGGCACATAACGCCCTGCACTAAACCGCCCTGACGTTGACATGAGTCGATAAACTCAGCATTCTCGCGCAGACCAAGCTGACCGTTTTCCTTGCTGACCCTTTCTGTGGCTTCGAAAGAGAGAAATCCTCTCAAACCGCGACGTCGGACAACTTCTGCCTGAGCAAACAAACACCCGGGCAGAGCAAAAGGCGCTTCGGTGCAATCATAAAAGCTGGTAACCCCACTTTTTAACATGTGACAGCAACGCAAGTCTGTTGCGGCGCAGATCATTTCGTGATCCAGGCGATCTTCAATTAACGGCCACCAAAAATCTTCCAGAAAGGGCCAGAAACCGGAGGGCGCTTTGGCAAGTGGGATGCCGTGCGCGAGGATACCATACAGATGGGTGTGCGCATTAACAAATCCAGGAGAAAGAACATCATCAGGAGCGTTCCAAATTTTATCGTCTGGGTAGCGTTTTTCCAGTTCTTGGTTGGGGGCAACGTCGGTGATTGTATCTCCCACAATACGAACACCATGCTGATGCAGAGGTTTTTCGAGGGCACTGGTGATTAACCATTCGGGTAATATAATTGTTCCGTTCATGAGACTCTCCTTAAGCTGAAGAAATTCGTAAAAATCCGGTTATTTATCTTTAACAGTCTGGCAATTTGCGGGCAAGGTACTTCCCTGTTATTTTGGTATCTAGAAATGTTCCGTCTTTTGCAATGGGCTTGCCACCTTTTATCGTCATGACCGGGTAGCCTTTAAGTTGCATACCTTCATAAGGTGTGTAGTCCACATTCTCATGCAAGATGTCTTTACGGACCGTCAGGATTTTGTGCGGGTCAAAGAGAACGATATCGGCATCTGCTCCGGGGAGAAGGCAGCCTTTGCGGGGATATAACCCGAACAGTCTAGCTGCTGCTGTTGAGCAGGTTTCGACCCAGCGGTTGAGGCTCAAGTGCCCGCCGCAAACACCATAAGAGTACATTAGCGAGAGGCGCAGTCCCACGCCGGGCAGCCCGCCGGGTATCTTGCTAAAGTTATCCTTCCCCAGGTCTTTCTGCCCTTTGAAGAAAAAAGGGCAGTGATCGGTCGCTGCTACCTGGATTGTTCCATTTGACAGCGCCTGCCACAGCGCACGGGTGTCTGACTTTTTGCGCAGGGGAGGCGAGCAGACAAATTTTGCGCCTTCAAAATCGGGCTGTTGATATAAACTGTGATCCAGCAACAGATATTGAGGACATGTTTCACCAAAAGCTTTTTGACCTCTCAAACGTGCGTGACACACCATTTCTGCGCCCTGCCGGGTGGATATATGAACAATATACACAAATGCGCGGGTGATTTCTGCCAGAGATAATATGCGATGGATAGCTTCTCTTTCGGCAGTTTCCGGTCTGCTCAAAGGATGTGAGGCGGGATTGTTCAGGTCTGTTTTTAACAGATCTTGTGTGCGCCATTGAATGATGGCGTCGTTTTCCGAGTGGACAATGGCTAAAGCCTCCAGCTTGTGAATAGCATTTAGGACTTTGAGAAGCTGCGTATCATCGAGCTTGAATCCCGTGTAAGTGGTATAAAGTTTGAAAGATGTAATTCCTTGTTCAATAAGATCGGGCAACTGGCTAAGCGTGTTCTGCTCGCTGTTAGTGATTGTCATGTGCAGCCCAAAATCAAGTACAGACTTATTTTCTGCCTGCTGCCGCCGCAACATGTAGGCTTCGCGAAGAGATTGATTATTTTCTGGCTCGACAAAGTCAATGAGCGTGGTTGTTCCGCCACATGCAGCGGCAATGCTGCCGCTTTGCCAATCATCGCTAGAGGTGGTGATGCCGGCTGGCATTTCCAGGTGGACGTGAGGATCAACAGCGCCTGGTAGTACATACAATCCCCCTGCGTCAATTATTTCTTTCCCTTCCAGATTTTTGCCAATCAGAGCTATTTTCTCATCGGAAATACCGATATCCGCCTCAATGACCTCGCTGGCATTGATCAGCGTTCCACCTTTTATGACCAGGTCTATGGCTTTCATGGGGATTAGAAAACTGCTGGTGTAATCACAGAAACCCAGACGGCATCTTCGTCAGTTGAAGCACAAATAATTTTTTGTAGCGAGCGACCTTCAAAATAGATAGTGTCGTGGGCATTGAGAATATATTCACCGCTGTCCAGACCAATCAGCAGACTGCCCTGTAAGACGTAGATAATCTCTTCTGTGGGTTCGTGAAGCCGTCTGGCAATGTTATCGCTGCCTGGCGAAAGCCTGCCGCTAAGGGCTACCATTTTTCTGCCTACACTTGGGGTGAGTAACTCATATTGCACACCCGAGAGGGGCAAAATCAGCTTGGGGCGCTCTGAGCGTGTGATGACGGGTGAATAGGATAAGGTTTCATCAGCGGGCTTACCATTGGTCTGGGGAATGTGAGGCTCAGAGGCTTTGTGAGCTGTCTCTTCCAGGAAATAGAGCAAAGGCACGTTTAAAGCCTGTGCAATACGATGCAGCGAGTTCAGCGACAGGTTGGCTTTGCCTCGTTCTACCTGACTGAGAAAAGAAGCTGTTAAGTCAGTCATCTGGGCAAGTTTGCGCAGGCTGATGTTTAGCTCCTGGCGGCGTTTGTTGAGTCTGTGTCCCACCATCGAATCAAAATTCATCTTTCCTCCTGCTAACACATTTGCAATTGTTTAAACCTGCCAGATTGAGTCGATTGCCTCATCAGGGACGTCAAAAGTGCAGCTTGAAGGCGGTAACGGCTCCTGGATAAAGAAATCTGGCAAACGATCATCTTGGGGGGTGAAACCGGCCGCGCGGTTGAATTTCAACTCTGCTTGGATGGTGTTGGTGCCCAGCTCGGTTAACCAATCTTCAGGCAATTGGGTTTGATAAATGGCTTGCAGCATATTGAGGATAAGATCAGGTCTTTGCCCAGTGGCGCTCAGATTGAAGACACAAATCCCCAACGCGTCATAGGCGGCACGCAAGATTTGTGTGTTGCGCGACACAGTTACTGCTTGTGATGGGTCTTTGTGATCGATGGGGGCAAAAATGGTCAGCCCTGCGGTGTGATCTGCGCCCATTGGTGTGGTGGCATACGTGACCCCCATACTTTTGATGGCTCTAGGATCATAGGCGCTGATCGCCTGTCCTTTGACCGCGGGGATACGTTGGGCGCCTATAGCTTTGCCAACTGCAGCAACGCCATTACCAATTAGTCTACCCAATTCTGTTCCTTGTTCAATTTCTTTTATCAGTTCAAGGGCTCGCCGCGCATCCCCAAAACGGGGTAACATATCTTTGGGGATATCTCCTTTGTAGTCTGGGCTTTCTGCCATTTCCATTAGAACACCCAGCGCTGCGCCTATTTCAATTGTGTCTAATCCCAAGTCATTGCACAGGCGGTTAATGTGGGCAATATCGTCAAAAGAGGAGATGGCAAGATTGGAGCCGCATAACCCTACCGTCTCATATTCCACAGGCGCTGCAATGATCTCCCCCTGCTCATCTGGAAAAGCGTTACTGCAACGTATGACACACACCGGCATACAATTTTTGCCAACAGCGCCCTGTCCGCCACGCGTCAGTATTGTTTCTCGTAGCACTTCTGCGCTGATGGATTCGGCTTCTTCATAGGTGCCCTCGCGAAAGTTTCTGACAACCAACCCCTGCATTTTTTGGGTTGGCATCAGCACAGAAGTAGTGCCAAACTCTCGCAATACCTGTGTGCGCGGGCTGGTGGCAACATGTTTGTTAAAAGCGGCAACTGCTGAGCGAATTTCCGGTTGTTGATTGATTTTTTCGAGCGCTTTGCCATTTTTTCGTATCAGGATCGCTTTGATGCCCTTACTTCCCATCACAGCTCCCATTCCGCCTCGTGCAGCAAAACGATAAGGCTTATCGTGGGCATCGGTAACCGCTATGCCAGCGGCCGTCATTTTTTGCTCTCCGCTTATCCCAACACTGATGATGACATATTCTTTACCAAAAGCCTGTTGTAGGGCAGTTGTAGAGTCTCCGATGCCTTTTCCCCAATATGGTGTAGCATCAATAAAGCGGCAGCCTTGCTCGTCAATGATGCACACGGCGGGCTGATTTTTGGGGAGAGCGTTTTTGAAAACAATTCCCCGATAGCCTAAAGCGGCAATACAATCGCCTGCTGGACCGCCGGAATTGGATTCTTTGATTCCCTGTGTCAAAGGACTTTTTCCACCCACAGATAAACGGCTTCCAGTAGATATACGAAAACCCGCCAGTGGCCCGCAGAGAAATGTGAGGACATTTTCCGGCCCAAGCGGATCACAACCAGGGGGAACAAGCTCGTTGATTACAAGAGCGTTCAGGTATCGTCCACCAGCAAGCGCCTCCGGTATTGCCTGTTCATTAAGCTGATGTGTGGCCAGGTCAACGACAAGTAACTTCATAAAGATTTCTCCAAAATGTATTTGCAATCTTCAAAACTGGCGCCACGGATGTTGTTTCCAATCATTGCCATTTGCAAAGTCTCTTGTGCCATTTTTTCTATTGAGGAAGGCTGCACACCCAATTCTCTCAGTTTTGTCGGCAAACCCAGCCCGCGAATAAATTTTGTTGCCCATTCTTCCAAGATTGCAGGCTGTGCATCTGTAGGCAAACCAAGTGCGTCACGTAGAGGTGCCCATTTTTCGGCATTGATCGCCAAAGCGTTGAAAGCCAGTGTGGCGGGCAGTAATACAGTATTTCCTAAACCATGATGCACGTGGTAGTGATTTGCCAGCGGGCCGCACAATGCATGGCACAGACCCAGCCCTGCCTGATCAAAAGCGATTCCTGCCCATGACGACGCCTGAAGCATGGCTTTGCGGGCTTCAAGGTTTTCCCCGTGATGTACGGCTTCTGGCAACCAGTGCACAATATCCTTAATAGCCCTCAGTGCATACAGGTTGGTCATGGGGTTAGCTCGCTTGCCGAGATAGGCTTCGATGCCATGTACCAACGCATCCATACCGGTCGCGGCTGTCAAATTGGATGGAAGCGTTTTCGTTAGGCTGGCATCGAGCAGAGCGACAGACGGGAAAAGGCTGGGGTGTACAACACCTTTCTTGAAACCCTTTGAGTCCCCTATAACAGCAACGTGCGTAACCTCGCTACCTGTTCCTGCCGTGGTAGGGATGGCAATCAGCGGCAAAGCGCTATTGACTATTTTTGCACGCCCCCACTGCAAGTCTTCCCATGTTACCCCATTGTGTGTAGATAGAATGGCTATTGCTTTTGCGGTATCGATAACCGAACCGCCGCCTATGGCAATAATCAGATGCGGTTGGCAGTCTTGAGCTACTCGCATTGCTTTCTCAACGTCATTGATGTCGGGGTTGCCAGGAATATCGTTAAAGATTGAGACACGTTTGTTGTCATTGGCGAGAGCTTCAATAATGGGCTGGGTGATGCCTGCTCGAACAACACCTTGGTCTGCGAGTACTAGCACGGCATCTTGTCCTGGTTTGCTTTCTATTAGCGAGGGTAAATCCGTAGAGATATTATTGGATACAAAGAAACGGGTAGGGAAGTAAAAGCTATAGCTCATTTCGCCCTCAATCAAAAAATAGGACCTATTATGCTTGCACCTTCACGCTGTTTTGCCAATAGCGGGAAAGTGTTGTAAGGAATAAACCTGTTTTGAGATTTTACAATTCAAGTTTAGCATATAGGGGTATGCTTGTCAAACAGAATTTAACTATATAGACAAATAGTGATGAAAATCATATTAAAATTAGTGTGTATAAGTCGTTGTGTCAAGTTATAATTAACATTGAGTATAATAACTTGACATTTGTCTCTGTTTCTCATAATATAGTAATGGGGCAAGTAATTAGCGAGTTTTTGTGGCAATGAGTTTTGGAGAATATGGGACTGAAGAAAAATGACCGAAACACATGATTTGCGCAGTTACATTGACAGGCTTAAAGAAAGCGGGCAGCTTGTGTGTATTGATCGCCCGGTTTCTTTGCAACACGAACTGGCAAATGTAGCTGCGGCAGTTGCCCGTCAGGGACGAGGAGCAGTATTGTTCAATCACCCCATAGGGGCAAGCTGGCCAGTATTTGCTGGCGCGGTTGCCACGCCTGCTCTGGCGGCGTTATCACTGGGCTGTGATCTTAATCGAGTCTCTGAGGTGATGGGACGCGTTTTAGAAGTGGAACAAGGGATACCGCCTGTTCGCGGAGACGATGCAGCCTGGAAAGCCAATGTGATCACAGGTGATGCGATTGATCTCAACCAGTTGCCTATCCCGGTACATGGCGCCAACGATGGCGGTCCGTTTATTACTGGTGGCGTAACGGTTTCTAAAGACCCCGTCAGCGGGCGGGGTAACTTGTCATACAATCGTATGCAGGTGCTGGAGAAAAGGCTTCTGGGCTTTAATGTCAACATCTGGCGGCATGTGATGCAGTTTTATAAAGTGATGGAGTCCAGAAATGAGCCTTTGCCTTTGGCAATTGCCATTGGTTTGGATCCGGCAATTATGATTGCGGCAGGGGCGCGATATGATGGCGATGAGCTGTACATTGCAGGCGCTATTCGTGGGCGGGGCGTTCCTGTTAGCAAGGGGGTTACGGTAGATGTGGATATCCCAGCGGAAGCCGAAATCGTTATTGAAGGGTATTTACCCCCGCATGAGCGCCGAAATGAAGGCCCTTTGGCCGAATTTCATGGTTACTATGGCGAATTGTGGGAAAGCCCCGTTTTTCATGTTACTGCAATATGTTATCGTGACGCACCGATATTTCAGACCATTGTTCCTGGAGCCAGTGAACATATCTACATCGGTAATGTATTGCCCCGCGAACCGTTGTTGATGCGGTTTGTTCGGCATGTTAGCAATAATGTGACCGGCCTGCATATTCCGCCTTATGGAAATGGCTTTCTGGCAATTGTTCAGATGCAAAAAGGCAACGCCGGGGAACCCAAGAACGTTGCTCTGGCTGCTTTTACTGCACATGTCAATATCAAGAAAGTAATCGTTGTGGATGAGGATATTAACATTTATGATCCAGCGGATATTCTTTGGGCGCTGACCAACCGGGTGGACTGGGGCAGGGATACGTTCCTTGTCCCTGGAGCGCTTGGGCACGAGATGGACCCCACTGCAGATGTGCATGGTATTCACACAAAAATAGGAATTGATGCAACATACAAACCGGAACGGCGAGCGTATGGTGAGAGAATTCGTTATCCGGATGTTGATTTAACCCAATATATTTAAAAAAATGGAGTAAAAAAATGGCAGAAAAACATACTCGATTCGCATTATATTTGCAGGATAAGCATCCTATCCCCTATGAGCTCGAGATGGCGCGCTATGCCGAAGAGCGCGGCTTTAGTGAAATATGGCAGGCAGATACGCGTCTGGCGCGGGATTGTATTGTCATGATGAGTGCTTTTTTGACGCATACCAAGCGCCTTAGATATGGTTCTGGCATTCTGCCAATATGGACGCGCAACCCGGCTGTGATTGCTGCAACCTGGAGCACCATGTGGGAATTGGGTGGCAAGGTTGATGGGCGCGGCCGTGTGATGCTTGGCTTGGGTGCCTGGTGGGAGCCGATTGCAGGACGTGTTGGCGTTAAACGCGAGCGGCCGTTGCAGGCTATGCGTGAGCATGTTGAGGCGATACGGCAGCTATTCACGATGGAAGAAGTTACATATCAAGGCGAGTTTGTTAAGCTAGATCGCATTCGCCTGGATGTGGCTTTTGGAGATAAGTCCCCGCGCGATATCCCCATTTATATTGGCGCTACTGGCGAGAAGATGCTTGAAATGGCTGGCGAGATATGTGACGGTGTCGTCTTGAATTATGTTGTGTCGGTTGATTATATTAAGCATGCTATTTCTATTGTGGAGGCTGGCGCCAAAAAGGCAGGCAAAACCATCAAAGATGTGGATCTGCCGGAGTTGTTGGTTTGCAGTCTCTCAGATAAAGACCCGAAAGCTGCTATGGCAGAAGGTAAGAAGTTGGTAGCGTATTATCTTGCTACCGAACCGCACATTATGAAGGCCAGCGGTGTCAGTGAAGAATTGCTAGAGAAAGTGCAATCCGTCATGGGGTGGCCAGCAACGGAGGAGGATTATATTAAGGCGAGCAAGCTGATACCAGATGATGTTGTACGCAATTTAATGGCGGTGGGAACATCGGAGGAGTGCCGCGCAAAGGTGCGCGAATATATTGATGCGGGCGTAACCTGCCCAATCCTTTTCCCGATGATGGATGACATTAAGGCCGTCGTGGATGCTTTTGCTGATGGCGTATAGGCTCAAGTTGTCAAGTCCATCCGACAATTTATTTGTCGGATGGACTTGTATAAACCGTTTCGGTCTTGTTTTTGTAACATAAAATGTGGCATCTATGCGGTTGATTGTTGGTATTTCTGGCGCAAGCGGAGCGTTGTTGGGTGTTGAACTTCTTAAAACGTTGCGACTTTTTGATGACTGTGAAGTACATTTGATTGTTACAAAGAGCGCAGAAGTAACGCTTTCTGTCGAAACGGGAAAAAGCCTTGAGGATGTCATTCGCATGGCGGCATATTATCACCCGATTGACCGTATATCCGCGGTAATTGCAAGCGGCACTTTTATCACCGACGGAATGATTATTTGTCCGTGCAGCATGAAAACGGTCGCGGGCATCGCTTCAGGATACAGCGACAACTTGCTTCTGCGCGCGGCAGATGTTTGTCTTAAGGAAAAACGCAAAGTTATTTTGGTGCCGCGCGAAACGCCATTGAGTAGTATTCATTTGCGCAATTTGCTTACGGTTTCACGGGAGGGTTGTATTGTTATCCCTCCTGTTTTTACGCTTTACCAGCGCCCTGAAACTTTACAAGAGTTGATGGACGCAATTGTTGCAAAGATACTGATGCAATTTGGGCTGAAGCATCCGCATTTTCGTCCATGGTCTGGAAGTTAGTTGGATTATCGTTGACGTAGGAATTTGTTCATGTTATATTGGCGTTGTGTAGTGTGACTTCACAAAGCAAAGCCAGAATTATAAGTTTTATAGTGATATAGGACGCTATTTGATGAAAGTCAACCAAGAAATAGCAAGCGCGGCTCGACAGATTGAGGAGAAGTCGCTTGCGCTCAATGAGCGTATGGTTCAGTTCTTAGCGGATTTGATCAGAATTCGCAGCTATACCGGCCAGGAGAAATTGGCGGTTGAGCGCACATTGCAAGAATTAAAAACCGTAGGCTGTGATGAAGTCTGGATGGATACAGCCGGTAATGCCCTAGGGCGCATTGGTAATGGGCGACATCTTATCCTGTATGATGCTCATCTGGATACCAACGAGGTGACAGATGAGCGCGAATGGCGTCATCCGCCGCTGGAGCCGGTGATTGAAAGTGGGGTGCTATATGGTCTTGGCGCGTCTGACTGTAAGGGCGGTGTAGCTCCGATCGTTTATAGTGCTGCGATACTCAAAGAGCTTGGCTTGGTGGATGATTTTACTTTGATTATCATGGGTGCCACACTAGAGGAAGATGCCGAGGGTTTTGCGTTGCGTTCGCTGGTAGAACGAGATGGCTTGCGTCCACATGTGGTTTTGATCGCTGAAGCTTCGGACTTAACCTTGCGGATTGGACAACGCGGACGCTGTGAGGTTCGTGTGCGCACATTGGGCAAGGCAGCACATGCCAGCCAGCCGGAACTTGGGGAAAACGCTATTATCAAGATGGCGCCCATTCTGATGGCGCTGGATGGCATGTGTAAAAATTTACCCCAGCATCCTGTATTTGGGCAGGATAATCAAGTGGTTTCGCTGATCAATGGCCCCCACACGCCAAATTCGGTGCCTAGTTGGTGTGAGATCGCCATAGACCGGCGTATCGGGCCCGGTGAAACGATGGAGACGATTCTTGCCGAAATCCGAAGTGTCGTGGGCCCTCTAGGGGGTGAAGCTTACATCCCCGATCAACCAGTTTTGACACATACTGGTCAGCGGCTCGATGGCCCTTCGTTTTATCCTGGCTGGTTGCTATCAGAAGATTCCCCTTTGTTGGAAATCGGCAAAGAGACCTATCGGTCGTTGTGGTCAAGCCAACCCGAAGTTGGCGTCTGGCGATTTAGCACGGATGGAACCTATTCAGCTGGGGTTGCCAATATTCCAACACTTGGCTTTGGTCCGCAAGAAGCGCAATATGTGCATACACCCGAAGACCAGATAAATTTAGAGAAAATGCGCAAAGCCGCGATGTTTTATGCGCTGTTTCCTTTGGTTTATGTTGCCATGAATAAAAATCACTAAAACAAATATCAGGAGTGTATAGAAAGATGAAAACGACTTTATTCCACAAAGACTTTATTACAACCGAAGACTGGAGTGTGGACGAGCTGGAGGCAATGCTGGAGGCGGCTGGCGAATTGAAGCGCCGTTTTGCGTTTGGCGAAGCTCATGATCATATTTTGCGCAGCAAGACTCTTTTTATGTTGTTTTTCGAGGAGTCGACACGCACGCGCAACTCGTTTGAATCGGGTATCACGCAACTTGGCGGTCATGCTATCTATTTGACCCCCAGCGCCACACAGGTAGGGCATGGCGAGAATGCAAAAGATACTGGAATGGTGTTGGAGCGTTATGGGCATGGGATTGCTGTACGCGATTGTCGCACAAATATTGGACAAGCGTATCAATATGAACTTGCTAAATTTATTGATATCCCCGTGATTTCTATGCAGGATGATGTGGATCATCCCTGCCAGGCAATGGCGGATTTGATGACTATCAAGGAAAGATTTGGCAATGATTTGCGCGGACGCAAGTTTGTCATTTCCTGGACGTATGCTCCCAAGTATGTTCGCCCGCTTTCGGTACCTCAGGCGCTCATTATGTTGATGACGCGCTTTGGTATGGACGTTACTCTGGCGCATCCTAAGGGCTTTGAAATGATGCCCAAATGTTTGGAAGCCGCCAGGAAACATGCTCAAGAGAATGGCACGAAGTTCGAAATTGTTGACGACATGGATGCTGCCATCAAGGATGCGGATATTGTTTATGCCAAAAGCTGGGGGCCAATTATGGTTACCGAGGAACCCAAAGAGGTACAGGCGATGTGTGACCAACACAAGCAATGGATATGTGATGAACGCCGTATGTCATTAGCAAAACCCAGCTCGATTTATATGCACTGTATGCCAATTGATCGGGGCTATGAGGCTACAGATGCTGTTGTTGACGGTCCACATTCGGTGATCTATGATGAGGCTGAGAATCGTTTGCACGTACAGAAGGCCTTGATGGCTTTGACAATGGGCGGCAGGATATAGATAATACGTCTTTGTAACTTGGCGGAGATTATGGATGTTATTAATAGCTTGTCTGCTCCATAATCTCCGCACTTTTTTGCCCATTCGTGTTTACGAATGAAAGAAAAGCAAATTAAAGCGATTATCCAGGTGGAAAGATTGCCAGGAGAGCCGCGTCAATCTATTGAGGTAGTGGCTGGTGTAACCATCCTGGAGGCTTTGGCATCTGTAGGTGTATCGTTGCAACAGCCGGTGGTTGCTTTGGTTAATGGAAAAACATCTGATATGAACTATGTCGTGCGACCAGGAGATTATGTTGTTTTGCTGCCTCAAATTGCTGGAGGGTAAATGATGGAAAAAGTTTTGCAGACATTTGAATCGTTCCCCGTTCAGAAGTTTTTGGATGGAAAAAGCGCCTGGACAGGGCAGGTTTTGAAAGTGGATTTGTCTTCGGGAGAGATGCGTGTAGACCGGCAGGGAGAAGATTTTTACCGTAGATATTTAGGGGGGAGAGGGGTAATTTTGTATTATCTGCTCAACGAAACTCCACCAGGCGTTGATGCTCTTGCTGCTGAGAACCTGTTGATTTTTGCGCCTGGGTTATTAACTGGGACGGTTTTACCTGGATCTGGAAGGCATGCGGTGGGAGGCAAGTCGCCTTTGACAGGAGCGCTGGCGAGCGGAGAGGCGGGCGGTTTTTGGGGGGCTGAACTAAAGCGCGCTGGTTATGACGCCATTGTGATTTCAGGTAAAGCGCAGACCCCTGTGTATTTGTGGATACGTGATGGGAAAGTCGAAATTCGCGATGCTTCACATCTCTGGGGTAAGCTGACCGCTGATGCGCAGGATATTATTCGTGCTGAACTTGGGGACAAGAATATTCGCACGGCCTTGATTGGCCCTGCTGGTGAAAATCTGGTGCGTTTTGCCAGCGTAATGCACGATGTCAATCGTGCGGCAGGGCGTTCTGGTTTGGGCGCTGTGATGGGGAGCAAAAACCTTAAGGCTGTTGCAGTACGGGGTAGCATGAATGTTGGGTTGGCAAATAAGGAGGTTTTGGATGAGACGCTCAAGTGGATTTTGAGCGGTTATAAAACGATGATGGGGTGGGCAATAAAATATGGCACGCCTGGATCGGTTCGCTATAACCATGATAGCGGGGGGACGGCTATCAACAATTACCGTGACTCTGCTCTCGAGGGTATTGAGCAGCTAGAAGCCAAAAGCTATTTTCCAAAATTTGTAACGGCACGGGATACGTGTTACCGTTGTCCGGTGCGTTGCAAGACAGTGGTTAACTATCGGGGAGAGGGAGCTAATATCGAAGGGAAGTATGGCGGGCCAGAATATGAAACTTTTGGCGCGCTGGGCCCACTATGTCGGATAAATGATCCTGTGGCAGTTGCCAAAGCGAATGAGCTTTGCGCTGCGTATGGATTGGACACTATCTCTTCTGGCGGAACAGTTGCCTTTACAATGGAGTGTGCAGAAAAAGGACTTTTACATGGTTTTGATTTTGTCCCCGAATTTGGTAATGGTGCTTCGTTGATCGAAAGTATTACACGTATTGCCAGGCGCGAAGGAATTGGTGACTGGATGGCTGAAGGCAGTGCCCGTATGGCGCAAAAAATTGGCAAAAACGCTATTGAAATGCTGGCGGTGGCAAAAGGGCAGGAGCTTCCTTTGCATGATCCGCGTATGAAGAATGCGACTGCACTGGGGTATGCTCTATCGCCTACAGGCGCAGATCACATGCATAATCTGCTGGATAATTTTGCCAATTTCCCTGATTCAGATGTTACAAACCGACTGAAAGAGATGGGTATTGATGCGCCGTTGCCTTTGTTCGGTTTGTCAGACGAAAAGATTAAGGCGTATATGTATGAGGTTGCTGTCAAACATGTGTTTGATAGTGCGGTCATTTGCCAGTTTTATCCCTATGAGTATCGGCATCTTTGCGCAGCGTTGAGCGCAGCTGGCGGATGGGAAGTGAGCATACAAGAGGTGCACCAGATTGGGCGGCGTATAGCCATTATGGCTCGACAATACCTATTGCGAGAAGGCTTCACCGTCCAGGACGATACCCTCTCCGCAAGAGCTTTTTATCGCCTAAAAGATGGTCCAATTGCAGGTAGAGGTTTAACGATACAAGAGCTAAAGCAGGGTGTGCAACGTTATTTTGAGTTGATGGGATGGGATGATCGGGGCGTGCCGCCGCCAAACATTTCATGAGGTTTGGGTTTTAACAGCGTATTGCGTGCCTGCTCGAGTTGCATCTTAACCATGAGCGGTGAAGTGCCCCCGATGGCGTTTCTCCGTTCGATACTTTTCCATGGGTCAAAGACTTCGAGAACGTCATTTTCAATCGCGGGGTAAAGTGATTTGAAATCGTCTATTGACAAGGCGGACAATGCCAGCCCCTTTGTTGCGGCAAGCGAAACGGCCTGGGCGGAGAGCTTGTGCGCTTCTCGAAAAGGGACCCCTTTGCTCACCAGATAGTCTGCCAAATCGGTAGCCATCATGCTGTCGTCAATGGCAGAAAGCATTTTTTCAGGGCACGGCGTGATTGTTTCGACTGCGCCTGCCAGAACAGGGAGCAGGAGAAGGAGTGTGTCGAATGACGAGAACACAAGAGGTTTATCGTCTTGTAAGTCTTTGTCATACGTAGAGGGTAAGCTTTTGAGTATCGTTAGCAGACTTACTAGATTTCCAGTGAGGATGCCTGATTTGCCGCGCGCAATTTCAAACATATCCGGATTCTTTTTCTGTGGCATCAGGCTCGACCCGGTTGCGTAGGCGTCTGATAGGACAAAAAAACCGAATTCTGCACTGGAAAACATGATCAGTATTTCTGCCAGCTTGCTGAGGTGAATCCCCAGCAAAGCCGAGGCGAAGAGAAACTCTGCGGCAAAATCGCGGTCAGAAACGGCGTCAATGCTGTTTGGGGCAGGTTGTTCGAAGTCCAGGTCTTTAGCGAGAGCGTTGCGGTCAATCGGGAAGGGGCATCCTGCCAAAGCACCGCATCCAAGAGGAAGAATAGCAGCGTGTTTAAAAATATCTAGCAGGCGTTGTCGGTCGCGCTCAAGCTGCCAGAAAAAAGACAGCCACCAATGAGCTAGCAAGATTGGCTGGGCGCGGCGTAAATGCGTGTAGCCAGGTAATAATATCTGCAACCCTCTCTCAGCCTGACACAAAAAAGCAAACTGCAATTTCTCCAACACTTCCACCAGCAAAGGAACATGCTCCATCAGCCAAAGCCGAAAATCTGTAGCAACCTGATCATTACGGCTACGCCCAGTGTGCAGTTTACCTGCAACAGAGCCGATTAATTCGCCAAGACGACGTTCAATTGCTGTGTGGATGTCTTCATCAGTTGGGAAAAAAACAAATGCCTGATTGTTAAACTCGACCCGGATTTTCTCTAACCCCTGCACAATCAAATCACTTTCGTGTGAACTAATCACGCCAGCAGCCGCCAATGCCTTTGCCCAAGCAATACTGCCGCGAATATCCTGATATGCCAGCCGTTGATCAAAAGACAATGAACTGTTAAGTTTCCAGGCTTGTGCGTCCAGTTCTTGCTGAAAATTTCCTCCCCAAAGCGTCATATATCAGCCTCCTCAAAAAAAATTTAGCATTTCAAAGGCTGCCACGAAAAATCTTAGGCAGCCTTTGAACACAATTGTAATGCCAAACCATCAATCACGTTTGAAGCGTGAATAGTCTGGGCGCGGGATATCCAACCCGGAAACGGGCAATCCCATCAGAGAGCGAACCTTCAGCGGTAGACCAAAGAGATGAATAAACCCTTCGGCTTCCGATTGATCATATACGTCCTCTTGCCCAAAGGATGCAAAGTCTTCGCGATAAAGCGAGAACGGTGACTTACGCCCTACAGGGATAACATTGCCTTTGTATAATTTCAATCTCACTGTACCAGTTACTGGTCCCTGTGTCGAGTCAATGAAAGCATCCAGAGCTTCACGCAGCGGAGTAAACCAAAGACCATCATAGACAAGCTCAGCATAGCGCTGGGCAATCAGGTCCTTGTAATGCAGGGTGTATTTGTCAAGGCAAATGGATTCGAGTTCGCGATGCGCCTCAAGAAGGATTGTGCCACCAGGGGTTTCATATACACCGTGCGATTTCATCCCAACCAGACGGTTTTCTACTAGGTCAACACGCCCAATACCGTGCTTTCCACCCAAGGCATTTAATTTTTCTACCAGGGCAGCGGGAGAATATTTCTTACCATCAATCGCAACAGGGGTGCCTGACTCGAAATCAATTTCGATATATTCAGGAGCATCTGGTGCTTTTTCTGGAGATACAGAAAGAATAAACATACTCTCTTCTGGTTCAAGCCATGGGTTTTCTAATAGGCCACCTTCGTGCGAGAGATGCCATAGGTTGCGGTCACGGCTATAAATAGATTTTCGCGTTGCTGTAATAGGGATATGATGTGCTTCGGCGTAGGCAATGGCATCCTCGCGAGAGCGTATATCCCACTCGCGCCATGGGGCGATCACAGTGAGGCGCGGGTCCAGTGCCATGAATGTAAGTTCAAAACGCACCTGGTCATTGCCTTTACCTGTACAACCATGGGCAACCGCATCGGCACTTTCAGCATGAGCAACTTCAACCAGATGTTTGGCAATTAATGGGCGCGCAATTGAAGTGCCTAGCAGATACTTGCGCTCATAGATAGCTCCCGAACGCAGGAGACGAAATAGATATTCCCCTGCAAACTCCTCGCGCATATCATGGATGATGAGCTTGCTTGCGCCGCTGGATAAGGCTTTGGCTTCCAGCCCGCTCAACTCTTCTTCCTGACCTATGTTTGCGCAAAAACAGACGACTTCACATTGATAGTTCTCCTTAAGCCACGGAACGATTACAGATGTATCCAGTCCGCCAGAATAAGCAAGAACCACCTTTTTTACAGCTATTTTTTTGTGTTTGGACATGTTTTAAACCTCCTTGATAGGGATAAAATAAAAAGCCTTCCTGTAGGGGAAGGCTTGGGATGACATTGTTGAAAGAGATAATGTTACATCAATGCATATCAGAAGCCGCTACCCACAGGGAAACGGGGAAAGAATTTCGTCGGCCTCGTCGCAGTTGATTTCTGTTCATGATAGTATGTTTTTTATCACAGGTATGAAATTCTGTCAACAGATTTTTATGGCAGTTCACGTCCCATTTTTTGATGGTTCAGAGACAAAAGCAATTAGCAATAATGTGGTCAAAAATGCAGCAGCAGCTGCAAATAGAAAAGTGACCGGGTAACCATAAACATCTGCCAGCCATCCTCCTAAAACAGGCGCCAGAATTGTGCTGGGGGCAATCAAGGTGTTCGCAATGCCAACATAAAGGGGTTTCTCTTCTGTATTGCCAAAGTTCAGAGCATACGCCATACTGAGAAACAAGACAGTATTGGAGATGCCTGTTAGAACAAAAATTGGATAGAAACCCTGATCTGTATGGACAAATGCAGCGAGCAATGGCGCCAGAGCAGTAAATATCATGCCAATGATTAGAACCCATTTCTTGCTCCAATGGTCAGAGAGCCAGCCCAGGAAAAGTGTCGCAAGGGTCTGTGAAGCCATCAGCACACTGGTTAATAAACCTGCTGTTGATTTGCTTACACCATAATACTTGACGGCATAGACAATATAAAAAGCCGATGCCATTAAGCCAAAGTGCGACAGGTTGCGAGCAATGATATACCATAAAAAAGACCGGTTCGAGCGAATGATTTGAACAGTACGAGTTACAATCGGGGCTTCATTGGTGGCAACATCCCCAAGTTTGCGCTCGGGTTCGCGAGTAGAATACAAGCCAAACCACGATATAGTGAACATTACACATGCAATCAAAAAGCACGCGGTGAAACCAAAGTGCTGTCCAAGCCGCTCCAGCAATATCCCGGAGGCAATGGCTGCAACGCTCGCACAGAGATTAAATAGAGCCGACTGAAATCCAAAAAAGGTTGTAAGCCGGCTAGATGGTATTACTTTACTGATCAGTATTTGCCAGCCATTGGCAGCGAAGCCACTGCCAATACCCTGCCAGATCAACAGAATGAGCGCCAATGTAATGCCAGCTTTGATACCCAAGGCGGGCAATGCGAATGCAATCAATGCAAAGCCCAAAAAGGGCAAACGTTCATGAATGGTGTTTTGCAGTACATACGGCTTGAGATAAGCCAATTGTCCAATTTTTCTGGCTGTGAACAGCTGAGGAAACTGCCATCCCATGTTATGGATAGCAGGTATTAAGCCAATGATGAGAGCTGAATCAGTCATGGTTGCAAAAAAGAGCGGGATGATAGTGGAAAAAGAAGCAAAGCCCAAGGCAAAACCGAAAAAGCTGGCATCCAGAAGGTTAACAGCAATGTTGTGATACAAGTTTTGTTTCATACAGAGACACAAACGAGTCTTTATCTTTAAGCTGCATGTGGATGGCTTTTTGCCACCCACATGCGCAGACGAATGCGTTTGTTTTTGTTGACGATCAGGTGGTTTTTCAGAGATACACCATGAATTTTTTAGTATTCATCCTCGGCATCATCCAGCCAGATATCTTCATCTTCATCATCTTCCTCTTCAAGCTCTTCCCACTCTTCCAATTCCTCTTCATCTTCCCAATCTTCATCTGGCAAAACCTCCGCAGAGGGCGAATATGTTCTACAACCTGCATCAGGGTCAATCTCTACAGCGGCAGCACTGCAAAAGTTGTCATCCAGGAAGGCACAATCCAGGTAGTAGCATCGTATTCGGGGCATTAGAATCCTCCTAAAAGATTATTTTTATGAAAACCCATCAAGCAGATTTTTCCTCTCCGCATATTTAGACCGTTAATCGGCTGCGATTTTACCCCAATCAGCGGAATATGTAAACATTCCCGCGTTCGTTGTTAGTGCAAATGAGAACTCAACCAGTTGGAAGCATTGTATTAAACTCTCAGCAAAATGTCAATTCCTCACTTGTCCTGCAACACACCCTCAACGCGTGAAACTTGATATTATTGCAAGATTTCGATATACTGAAAACAATATTACCTAATGAGGCGTGTGATGTCAAAAAAGAGAATCCTTCTGGTTGACGATCATGAAGTTGTAAGAATAGGGCTGCGATCGTTATTAGAGCATCATCCTCAGTTTGAGGTGGTGGGTGAAGTCGGCACGGCACGGGAAGCGATTGAGCAAACGACAAAAATGCGGCCGGATATTGTTTTAATGGATATCCGCTTGCCCGGAGCATCTGGAATAGAGGCTTGCGAAGAGATAACACGCAGCTTTCCGGAGACGCGTGTTGTCATGCTGACATCGTATGCTGAGGATGAAATGTTGTTTTCTGCTATTCGGGCGGGTGCATCTGGTTATGTCCTCAAGCAAATCGGCGGCGACGATCTAATTCGCGCGCTCGAGTCGGTTGGGCGGGGAGAAGCGCTGCTGGATCCGGCTGTTACCCAGCGTGTTATTCAGGAAGTTCGCAGAGCAGTGAAGGAAGAGGAAGCATCCGCTTTTATCAATCTTAGCCAACAGGAAAAGCATGTGTTGATGCTCGTTTCTGAAGGAAAGACAAATCGGGAGATCGCCAAGACTTTGTTCTTGGGTGAAGGGACTGTGCGAAACTACGTCAGCAGCATTTTGTCCAAATTGGGAGTAAGCAACCGTGCGGAGGCTGCTGCCTATGCGGTTGAGCATAATCTCAAGGAATATTTATAGCCTGCTCATAAATCGCCTGAACTTTTGCCCATAGGGGAAATCCGAGCACAAAAAAACCAATGATCACTGACGTGGCAGCCGCAACAAGCACGGCAGCTGCGCTAATGTCCTTGCTCAATTTCGCCAAAGGGTGATATTGTGGACTTGCTAGATTGACCAGCACTTCCATGGCAGTATTGAAAAACTCAGCCGTCCATACGAACCCGACCGCAAGAGCAATCAACCCCCATTCTATGGGGGTGATTTTTAGCCACAAGCCGACAACAATGACTGTAATTGTGGCGCAGGAGTGTATCCAGGCATTTTTTTGCGTTTTTAGAACGTAAGCGCACCCTGAAAAGGCATTCCTGAAAGAAACCGCTCGGGAGCGGAAGAAGGCTTTTATGCTATTCATCTACTAGGGGCTTCTTATTGCACATTCCAGTTTTTTCAATAGTTTATCTTGGATACTCCACATCTTGACCTTTTCATCGTCCTGAATGTGGTCATATCCCAACAGATGTAGTGCCCCATGAATTGCTAAGAGCATCAGCTCTTCCTGGAGCGGGTGATTTCCCGTCTCTGCCTGAAGCTTTGCCTGTTCGTATGAAATAATAATGTCACCCAGATAGCAAATATTTGTGTCTGGGTCAACTTCATTTGCCGGAAAACTGAGCACATCAGTGACGGAGTCAATGTCTCTGAACTGTCGGTTCAACGATTGGATTGTCAGGTTATCTTCGATGGCTAGGGTTAAGCCAACCGATTCAGGCGCAATGGAGGTTTCCAGCAAAGTCATTTTTAAAGCCTGTGCCAACCTATCTTTAGCAACAAGCTTTTTAAACTTGGAGGGGATAACAATGTTGATCATGATTTACTTGGTGAGAGATGTTGTCTCTGTTGGCATAGACTGCTTGACGGCTTCGGTCTTTTGCTCGGTTGCTGCAAGGTCCGGGTATTTCAGGCGGGGATGATGTGCATTTTGCAGCGTGGTCACAAAGGACTCTGTGATCAGGTGAAGTTCTTTGAAGGTGAGAGAGGTGTTGTCAAGCTGCCCCTCTCTTAACAAGTACTCGAAGATTCCTTTTACCAGCATACGGAGATCTGATGCATTTGCCGGGTGCTCTGCCCGCGCTTTTGCCTCACAGCCATCTGCCAGCATCAAAAGAGCGGTTTCCTTAGATTGTGGGGCAGGTCCTGGGTAACGAAAAATCTCTTTGTCAACCAAATCGGGGTTATTACCTTGCGCTTCCAATGCTTTGGCATATTGATAACGTGTCAGAAGTGTCCCATGATGTTCAAGAACAAAATCCTGGATTCTTTTTGGTAATCTATGTTTTTTTGCGAGCGCAACACCATCATAGACGTGCTGGATGATTGTGGCAGAACTGACCACTGGATCCATCATATCATGCGGGTTTGTTGCGCCTGGCATCTGGTTTTCAATAAAGTATTGCGGGTTGGCAGCTTTGCCAGCGTCATGGTACAACGCTCCGACGCGGACTAACAAAGCATCAGCGCCAATAGCGTCGGCGGCTTGCTCGGCAAGATTTGCCACTTGCAGACTGTGCTGGTATGTTCCCGGGGCATTGGTAAGGATAAACAGTAAGAGCGGATGGTTTGGTCGGGAAATATCCAAAAGCCGCAGAGCTGTTGTCAAGCCAAGCAAATTGGCGAGCAAAAACTGAAAGAGGAGCGCAAGACTTGCTGCAGCAAGGCCGTTAATCATAGCGGCGCCACACAACGTTGCCATACCTTGCACATCTGTACTGGGATCGCCTAATCTGGAAATCAGAACAACGGCACATCCCACTGTGCCTGTGGCAATGCCCGCCCAGAAGAAGTTGGCTATCCGCTGTCCTTTTCCGAGGGCAATAATCCCAGCCAGGTTTGTGAAGATAAAAAATAGAATGAAATCGGGTTTTCCATCTATCCCAAACGCGGATAATATGCTCAGGATTATTGAAAAAACAGCAGCCGTTTCTGCGTTTAACAGACAGGCTATTGTCAAACTAAAAGCCGGGAGTGGGTACAGATAGGGGATGATGGTAGTGTTGGGTATCAAGTAACGTGCCCCGGCGAGAAAGACAACAAAAAGCACAGAAATCATTAATTGACTGCGAACGTCTCTGTAAAGTGTATTTTCCCTTCGCTTTAGGTACAGCGTGGTGAACACGCACAGCAAAGAAACCAGGATCAGGGTGGATAGCACCCTGAGAAAACTATCTTGGGGGCGATTTAATTGATATGCCTGTAAGGCTTCAAATGTTTCATCATTAACAACACGCCCTTTCTCGATGATTGTTTCGCCAATCAAATAGGATTTTGTAACAGGCTTAACATTGTTGCGTGCTTCTTCGCGGGCTTTTTGGGTCAACTCTTCGCTGTACAGGCTGTTGGGCACAATGAAGGGCGTTACAAATTCGACCACGACAGACGCTAAATCCACCGGAAGGGCAAAACTTACCAGCGTTGGGATGTTTCTTTGTGTTTCTCTGATTCGGTCTGAACGAATTGTGCTACGCATGGCTTGTTCCAGAACGCGCAAGGATTCTTGTTGCAGCATTTGCCAGCGGGTATCATCCAGGCTGAGGATCAATTGCGCGGTTGAACTGCCAATGAGAATATCTTGAAGCGCTGCCAGGTCTGATAGTTTTTGCTCTGGCGTCGCATAGGCGTCTGCGCGGACTGTGTTAATGTAGTTCAGATTAAGACGCAGCTTTTCAATTTGTTGTCGTGATATTGCTGGATCGGCTGGCAAATACACCGGCGACACAGCGGTTTCAGCTTCCGTTTTCTTTTTGTTTGTCAACACCACACTTGTATAGCTCATTGAATAGGGCGCCTGGATGTCTTGGGGAGCTACTTGCCCTTTTTCCAATGCAAAGGTTGTTGGTCGTGCAGCCAGCGGAAGAATCTCAACCGCCACAATAATGACGCCTGTGAGAATCAAGATAAAAAAGCTAACAAATTTATTCAAGGTTTTTGACAGTGTTCAAAGTTCTGTTATTAATCTTGCACTGAGCCTTCCAAATACCTCTTCACAATTTGGCTCACTTTGTCACCCGGTGCCCTGCCTTGAAGTTTGGGTATCAAAACCTTCATGACTTTTCCCATGTCTTCTTTGCCTTTGGCGCCCACTTCCAGGATGACGCCTTTGGCGAGTTCCTCTATCTCGCTGTCGCTCAACTGTTTGGGCAAGAAAGACTCCAGCACGGCGATATCGGCACGGTTTTCTTGAATGATGTCGTCCCGGCCTGTTTTTTGTGCTTCGCCTATGACTTCCTGACAGTTTTTTATTTCTTTTTGGATAATGGAGAGGATGGCAGCCTCATCCAGTGGTTTGCCCTTTTCGGTTTCTGCCAGTTTGATGGCAGACAATATCATACGGATTGAACGTTTTGCCGCTTCGTTGGACGAGCGCATTGCTTCATGTAGGGAAGTTTCTAGTTTTTGTTTGATGTCCATAATTAGTTGTCCTGATTTCGTGTTTAGGGGATAGGATTAACCGTGATTCTGTCTTTGATAAGATCAAACATACTTTGACCAATACCAGGGACATTTTTTATTTCTTCAATGCTTTTGAAGCCTCCGTGATCCTGTCGATAGCGGATAATGGCAAGCGCTTTGCTAGCGCCAATGCCGGGCAGGCTTTCCAGTTCGTACTGGCTGGCAGTATTGATATTGATTTGGCTGTTTTGCAGGGCTTGTGCAGATGTTTTCGCTTGCTGGGGTTGTCTGGTTGCTGGCTGATTGGTATTCTGTATGAAGATCATGCTACCGTCAGAAAGTCTTGCAGCCAGATTGACACTATTCCTGTCCGCATCGCTGGTGAACCCGCCAGCTGCTTCAACCGCAGACAGGACGCGACTTTCAGGCGGTAAAGAGTATACCCCAGGTTGATTGACCTCACCGGCAACATGAACAAGGACGGGTTTTGGTGTCGGAGGTGGCAACAGCACCAGGGGTGAAGCTTTTGGAGTGTTCGAAATCAGGTAGACAACACCAGCCGACAGGAAGCCTAGCATATAACCCAACGCAATATGCTGCCAGAGTTTCATAGAATACAGTATAACTTGCTATTACGGGCTGTCAAGCTTGCATTCAAATCACTAGCGAGGAAGATTGCTTCCCCAGCGTTTCATGTTCAAGAACCGCTTTGAGTGAAGCGATGCCTATCTCAATCATTTTTTCGTCTGGCTCTCTGGTGGTGAGGCGTTGCAAAGCCAGATTTGGGCGGATAAGAAGCCTGACAAGTCTATTCTGCATGTGATTTGCTGACCAACGAATGTATTCATAAGCCAAACTTGCCAGCACAGGCAACAACAAAACGCGGCTGATGAGCCTTCCCGCTATGGGAAGGGGACCCAAGAGTGAAAAGAGGATAATGGACAGTGCAATCAAAGTAAGCAGAAAAGATGTGCCGCAGCGGGGGTGCTCGAGGGGATATCTGGCAACATTTTCGGGGGTAAGTTCCACACCAGCCTCAAACGCATTGATCGTCTTATGCTCGGCGCCATGATATGCAAACACGCGGCTGATATCAGGCACTTTCCCAATTGCCCAAATATACCCAATGATAATCATCAGCCGCACAATTCCCTCAAGCAAATTGCTAACCCATGGGTTCCAGGGAATGATCGTATCCAGCAGGTGAACTGCGGCAGCAGGGGCAACAAAGAACAGCAGAATAGCGATTGCCAGAGATACCGCTACGGTGAGGTAAAGCAATGGCCCGTCAATCTTTTCGTCTTTGCTTGTTTGCGTGTTTGCAGACAGAGTAAGAAACCGCACCCCCAGCCCTAGAGAATCCCATAGAATGATTAATCCCCGCAAAAAAGGGATCTTCTTTATCCGACTCTGATACAGCTTTCCGAGTTTTTCGGTGTGGATGACAATCTCACCTTCCGGATTGCGCATTGCGGCGGCAACCGAGAAGGAGCCGCGCATCATGATTCCTTCAATAAGAGCCTGACCACCGTAAGAAGGTAATCTTTCAGAGTTCATGTTTCACCACTAAATTCCAATACACAAGTTGATCGCCAAAGATATTGAACTATTTGTAGTGCCATTCACGAATGGATTATAATTTGATATGGGTTATTCAGGGAGGTTTCTTTTTTTGATTCGGATGCCTTAGCGAACTTTTGTCGTCTCAAGTTCAAGCAGGCACAGAGATAAAACTGGAGAACGGGAGGTTGTTGTGTTAATCAAAAATTGCAAACTGGTCACTTGGGAAAGTCCCAATCGCATACTGGAAGATCATGCATTATACGTCGAAAAAGGGGTCATCAAGGAAATTGGGTCTCAACCAACGATGATGGAAAAGTATGCACAAGAAACACAGATAGATGCCCGACATCAGTATGTGATGCCAGGCAATATTTGTGCGCATACCCATTTCTATGGCGCTTTTGCTCGGGGCTTAGGTATCCCCGGTTCACCCGCTAAGGATTTCCCAGAAATCTTAAAAAAACTTTGGTGGGCTTTGGATAAGTCATTGGCGCTAGAAGATGTCAAGTACTCTGCCCTGGTATGCATTTTGGATGCTATCAAGCATGGGACAACAACACTGGTTGATCATCATGCGTCGCCAAACGCGATTGCCGGTTCTTTGGACACCATTGCCCAAGTTGTTGAACAGTCTGGCATCCGTGCATCGCTGTGCTATGAAGTGACTGATCGGGATGGTGAAGAAAAGGCTATGGCAGGGATACGGGAGAACACCCGTTTTATTGAGTGGGTGCAACGAGAAAAGCCTCTAGAAGGTAGATTATCCGCCATGTTTGGTCTGCATGCCAGCCTGACGTTATCCGAGAAAACGCTCGAAGAATGCCGGAAGAGTGTCCCTGACAATGTGGGTTTTCATATTCATGTTGCTGAGCACCATGCTGATGAATATGATAGTATCGAAAAAAGTGGCATGAGAGTAGTGGACAGGTTATACCGGCATGGTATCCTTGGCCCACGCTCAATAGCGGTTCACTGTGTTCATGTGGATGCTAAAGAAATTGCGTTGCTTGCAGAGACAAACACGTGGGTAACCCATCAACCCCGCTCAAATATGAACAATGCGGTTGGGCTGCCAGAGGTCGAAGCGATGTTGCGCTATGGCGTCAAGGTTTGTCTGGGTAATGATGGGTTTTCAAATGCTATGTGGGAGGAGTGGAAAGCAGCGTATCTTGCCCACAAGCTAAAGAACTTGGACCCGCGGCGAATGTCAGGTATTGATATCGTTCAAATGGCGATTTATAACAACAGCGAACTCATGCAGGTTCTCTTTGCGGGTAAGCAGATTGGAAAAATCACGGTGGGCTCCCAAGCCGACTTAATTTTCGTGGACTATCACCCGTTTACAACATTGACACCGGATAATCTGCCATGGCACATCCTGTTTGGCTTTCATGAAAGCATGGTCACAACCACAATCGTGGCTGGCAATATATTGATGCGCGATCGGCAGCTTCTTACTCTGGATGAGGAGAAAATCGCATTTGAAGCCCGTAAGCTCTCCCAAGAGACGTGGGGACGCTTCCGAAAAAATTTCTAAGAGAAGGAAGAGTAGTTAATGGAAAAAAATTGGTTACGACACAAAATTGCTATCGTAGGTGGAACGGGGAAGGAAGGCAAAGGATTGGCTTTACGCTGGGCGAAAGCCGGTCACCATGTGATCATTGGCTCAAGAAGTATTGAGAAAGCCCAGGCGGCCGCAGCAGAGGTGAAAGGGATGCTTTCTGTTCCCTGTGACATTACCGCCAAATTAAACGCTGAAGCGGTTGCTGATTGTACAATCGCGGTGTTGACAGTGCCGTTTGCTGCCCACCGCGAAACGCTGGAAGCACTGAAAGACGCCCTTAAGGGCAAGATATTGATTGATGTAACAGTTCCACTGGTTCCGCCTCAAGTCACAAAGGTTCAGATGCCACCAGCGGGCAGTGCTGCAATGGAAGCAAAGACCATTGTTGGAGAAAACGTACAGGTGGTCTCTGCTTTTCAGAACATTTCGTATGAAAACCTCTTGGAACAAAAGGAGGTTGATTGCGATGTTTTGGTATGCGGCGAGACAAAAGAGGCGCGAGAGGTTGTTCTGCAGCTTGTCAGGGATACGGGGCTTATTGGATGGGATGCAGGTCCGATTGAAAACTCAGCAGTTGTGGAAGGCTTGACCTCCATTTTGATTGGGATCAACAAAAAACACGGCGTAAAATCATCGGGGATTCGCATTACAGGTGTCCCCAAACAAGACTAACTATGCACATCATTCCGATCAAAAACATCCCGCTTATCAATCCGGGTGATGACTTGGCAGCGATTATCATCCGCGCTTTTCAAGACAATGGGGTGAGCCTTAGAAAGAACGACATTGTGGCTATCACTTCAAAGATTGTCTCAAAAGCTGACGGGCGTATGGTCAATTTATCGCAAATTGAACCTTCCTCAGAAGCGGTGGACCTGGCGGAAAAAACAGCTAAAGACCCCCGTTTTGTTGAGCTGGTTCTCAGGGAGAGCCGTTCTGTGCTGCGTTATAAGCCAGGCGCTCTGGTTGTTGAACACCGTTGCGGTTTTGTATGCGCCAATGCAGGAATTGACCATTCTAACGTCAACGTTCAAGATGGCAACCCAGAAGACTGGGTTCTTCTTCTTCCCGCCAACCCCGATCAGTCGGCACGTGAGATACGTACAAGGCTTGAACGGCATTATGGTGTGGAAATTGGTGTGGCAATTATTGATTCGCACGGCAGAGCCTGGCGGATGGGAACAGTGGGCACGGCAATTGGCATCAGCGGTGTACCCGGCCTGGTAGATATGCGAGGCATGAAGGATATCAGCGGATATCATCTCAGAATCACAGAGGTTGGGATTGCTGATGAGCTTGCCGCTGCTGCCTCGTTGGTAATGGGACAAGCTGCTGAGCGTATCCCTGTGGTGCTTGTGCGCGACTTTCCATACCAATTGCGCGAGTCCAGTGCCCAAGAGCTGCTCCGGCCAAGAGACCAGGACATGTTTCGCTAAAAGGGCATGGTGTGTTTGCAATAGCTTCATTGCTTGACCCTGACTCTGACCAGCAGATTCGCGCCCTTTGGGATATGCTGGAAAAAGAGTGTGGTCTTTCGGGGATAAAGCTCAGACCACTTCCACACTTTTCCTGGCACATCGCCGAGCAATATGATGTTAAAGCGCTTGAGGGGTATCTCGCAACTTTTGCAAAAACACAAACGAGCTTTTGGGTAAGGACGGCAGGCTTGGGCATTTTTACAGGCTTGGAACCTGTGCTTTACCTGAATCTGGTGAAAGATACTACCCTCATGGAGAGACACCAGAAAATATGGGAAAATGTCAGTGAGCTTTCCAATAGAATTTCTGTATATTATTCTCCTTCATATTGGATTCCCCATATTACCCTGGCAAATCTGGATCTCTCTGACTCCAAATTGGAATGTGCGGTCAGGCAGCTGGCTTTTAGAGATTTGGATTTTCAGATTCGAGCAAGTGAAATTGCATTATTGTATGACATTGAAGATCAGACTGGAATCGTGTATAAATTTGAATTGAGAAACATGTAGAGCATGATGGTAGCAAAGGTTCTAGAGAGGTTCTCGCCGGTTATTTTGTGAGGTGAAAAATGATCCAAAGAGTTGCTTTATATTTGCAGGATGCACATGATCTGCGCGACGGACTGCGCTACGTTCAATATGCTGAAAAGCGTGGTTTTGAAGCCGTGTGGCAGGCAGAAAGCCGCCTGGTGCGGGATGCCATTGTCCCCATGGCAGCTTATGCTGCTGTTACAGAACGTCTTAAGGTTGCATCGGGTGTCATCAATAATTGGACGAGAAACATTGGGCTTCTTGCAGCGACGTTTCTCACTTTGGATGATTTAGCACCCAATCGCATCATTTGTGGAATTGGCGCTTGGTGGGATCCGCTCGCCAGGAACGTCGGTATCAAGCGCGATAAGCCTTTGGTTGCAATGCGCGAGGTTGTTACCGTGATGCGTAGACTGCTGAACATGGAAAGAGTTACTTTTGATGGCGAGTACGTTCATGTATCAGGGATAGAATTGGACATTGTTCACGGCAGACGTGAACCGCGCCACGTTCCCATCATGATTGGGGCAACCGGTGATCAGATGATGGAAATGACCGGTGAAATAGCGGATGGGGTGGTGTTAAACTACTGTGTTCCACCAGAGTATAATCTTAAGGCAATGGAGTTACTGGACAAGGGAGCAAAAAAGGCAGGGCGTAGAGTTGATGACCTTGACCGTCCCCAGTTGATCGTCTGTTCTGTGGATCATGATCATGACCGGGCGATAGATTTATCTCGTGAATTGCTTACCCAGTATTTAGCGCAGCAACCACATATTGCTAGGGCTTCAGGGGTTTCTACGGAGATTGTAGCTCAAATTCAGTCAATTCTGGGTTGGCCTGCCACACATGAACAAATTCTGAAGGCAAAGCATTTGGTGCCCGAAGAACTGGTTCTACGGATCACGGCTTCGGGAACGCCACAAGAAGCACGGGAAAAAGTAGGTGAATATATCAAGAATGGGTGTACATGTCCAATCCTCTACTCAGTCGGTGGAGATGTAGATCTGTTGATTGACACATTTGCAACAGGAGGCGAGTGATGATCATTGAGTATCATCGCCCAAGAAACATAGAAGAAGTTTTAACCTTACTGGCAAGGTCGCAGCCGGAGACCATTCCTCTCGGAGGCGGGACATACCTGAGTCATTTTACTGACCGCCCCATCGCTGTTGTAGATTTGCAATCTGTTGGATTAAATACCATTGATAGGGAAGGGGATACTTATCTCAGAATTGGCGCCTGTGTAACCTTGCAAAAGTTATGCGAACATTCTGACATTTCTGAGACGTTGCGTTGTGCCCTGTTCAGAGAGACCACATTGAACATCCGTAATGTGGCTACCATAGCCGGCACAATATGTGCTGCCAACGGGCGTTCGCCAACAGCGCTTGTGTTGTTTGCCATGGACACAGCCCTACAATTTGCCGACGGGCTGAAAATTTTCATTGGAGATTGGCTGCCTCTGAGAAAAACTTCAAAACAGTTAATCACCTCTTTGACCATTCCATTAGACGCTTTGTGTTATGCGGAATGGATCAGCAAGACACCACAAGACTTGCCCATTGTAGGTGTAGCGCTGACCAAATGGCCTTCCGGTCGCATGCGAATTACTGTTGGAGGGAGTGCAAGCCAGCCGTTGCTACTGCAAGATGGAAAAGGATCTGTGAATGTTGATGCTTTATCAGAGCTTGCTGGTAAACAGTATGATGCGTGGAACGGACAGGAATATTATCCGGCTGTGGTGAAGGTGCTGCTGCAAAGGCTGTTGAATCAAGCGGGAGATTGAAAAGATGAAAATTTCTGTTTGTATCAACGGTGAGAACTGTTCTTGGGATGTCTCCCCATCGGACACTTTACTCTCTGTGCTGCGACGGTATGGTTACTTTAGTATCAAGTCGGGCGGTTGCCAGCGCGGCGAATGCGGCGCCTGTGCTATTTTGTTTGACGGTAAGCTTGTTAATGCGTGTATGTTGCTCGCTCCTCAAGCTGATGGTCACAGGATAGAAACTATAGAAGCCCTGGGTGAGCATCCTGAGAAAGGATGGCAAAAAAGCCGCGGACTGCATGTTATCCAGCGAGCATTTATCGAATGTGGCGCTATTCAGTGTGGTTATTGCACGCCAGCTATGGTTCTGGCAGCAAAGAATCTTTTGGAGAAAACTTTGACACCGACTGAAGCTCAGGTGCGAGAAGCCTTTTCAAGCATCCTTTGCCGTTGTACAGGTTATTTGAAACCCGTTCAAGCTGTTTTACGGGCTGCCGCCATTCTGCGCGGTGAGAACGTTGCGCCAATTAAGGACAAAGGGCTTTCCATCCCACTGGATATATCCCCACGCGCCGAAGGTCTCCCAGAGAACGGCTTGGGGAGTGAAGGATATGCCCCAGATGTTGTCCAGGTTGCCCCCAAGATTTTGACCACGCCCGAAACTGAAACGTGGGCTACCATAGGAAAACCTGAGCCCAAGGTGGACGGGGCCAAACTGGTGCAGGGAAAACCAGCTTTTACTGGGGATGTTGATATGAGGGGGGTGCTTATCGCTAAGGTATTGCGCAGCCCACACGCGCACGCGAGGATCAAGTCAATTGACGTGCGGAAAGCAAAGGCGTTGCCGGGCGTTGCCGCAGTGCTTACCTGGCAAGATATTCCTCGTGTAGCATACTCAACAGCCGGGCAGTCCGACCCAATCCCTGGGCCTCTTGACACTTTTTCACTAGATAATAAAGTGCGTCATGTGGGCGATCGGGTTGCCTTTGTGGCTGCTGAAAGCGAGGAGATCGCTAATCAGGCATTGGGACTCATTGATGTGGAGTATGAAGTGCTGCCCGCTTTATTGGACCCCGCTGATGCGATGAAAAAGGATAGCCCAATTATCCATGACGAACAGGAATATGTTAACTTTGATAGGTCGGATCCATCGCGAAATTTAGCAGCCGAGATTCGGATTGATATTGGGGATGTCAACAAAGGGTTTGCAGAAGCGGATCATATCTTTGAATGCACTTATGAGGTTCCCAAAGTTCAGCAGGCGCACATTGAACCACATGCGGTGTTAACCTATTGGGACGAGGATGACCGCCTGGTTATTCGAACCAGCACGCAGGTACCTTTCCATGCACGGCGGATTTTAGCACCAGTCTTGAATCTTCCGATTAAGCGCATTCGCGTGATCAAACCGCGCATTGGCGGGGGGTTTGGCGGAAAACAGGAGGTTCTGATTGAAGACGTAGCAGCGCATTTGACCATTGCCACCAACCGCCCTGTATACTACGAATATACACGCGAAGAGGAATTTATTGCTGCGCGCTCTCGCCATCCCATGCGGATCACTATGAAGACGGGGGTAAAGAAGGATGGCACTATTACAGCAAATGAAATGTATTGTCTAACCGATACAGGGGCTTACGGTTGCCATGCGCTTACCGTTACCGGGAATACAGGGCATAAATCAATGGCACTATATGTGGGCGATGGCGAATACCGAAAATCGCCAAACATCCGTTTCTATGCAGACATTGTTTACACCAATCACCCTCCGGCAGGGGCGTATCGCGGCTACGGTGTTCCGCAAGGTTTTTGGGCAGTTGAAAGACACATGGAGAAAATAGCCCATGCTTTAGGGTTAGACCCCATCGAATTTCGCCTCAAAAATGCTTTGCGTCCTGGCGAATTGCACCCATTTAGCACATCATGGAGTGAGGGCAGGGAGCCCAGGCCTGAGATTATCCATACGGTTGGCTTGGAATCCTGCGTGCAACATGGAAAAGCGGCAATTGGATGGGACGACAAGTATGGAAATGCAGCTTGGCATCGCACTCAGAAACCATATTTATTCAGGGGCATTGGGGCAGCACTGGTCATGCAGGGGACAGCCATTCCGTATCTGGATATGGGGGGAGCGAGCATCAAAATGAATGATGATGGCTCTTTTAACCTGCTGGTTGGTGCGACAGACCTGGGCACCGGTTCGGATACGGTGCTCGCCCAGATGGCAGCCGAGATACTCGGTGTAACACTGGATGACGTCATTGTATATTCCTCCGATACAGACTTTACGCCTTTTGACAAAGGCGCGTATGCCTCGAGCACAACGTATGTCTCCGGAACCGCAGTGGTTAAGGCGGCGGAGCGAGTTGCCGAGCGAATACGTCACCGCGCCGCGACAATTTTCAGAGAAAAATATCAGAGCGACATTCCGCCCGAAGTGATCGAGCTGAAGCAAGGAAAAGCCATATCCCCAGATGGCAAGTGTATTCTCCTTGCTGAAATTGCGCATCATGCCCTGCATCATTCTGACCAGGAACAAATTATGGCTGTGGCATCCTATTACTCAAAGACTTCCCCGCCGCCGTTTGCTGCACAGTTCGCTGAAGTTACCGTGGATATAGAGACCGGTCAGGTGGTTGTGGACCGGCTGATTATGGCGGTTGATGCAGGTGTCGTGGTAAATCCTCTTACTGCATCTGGCCAGATCGAAGGGGGGATGGTACAGGCGCTTGGCTATGCTGTATGCGAAGAGATGACCTATGACGAGAAAGGCGTAGCGCAGGAACGGGATTTGGTTGATTATCATATATTTCGCTCACACGAGATGCCCGATTTAGAAACGATTTTTGTCGAAACCTTTGAGCCGACCCATCCTTTTGGAGTGAAAGCAGTTGCGGAGATCCCATTGGATGGCGTGGCACCGGCGGTTGCCAATGCCATCTATGATGCCTGTGGCGCTGACCTTAACCTGATACCTGCGACTCCCCAGCGGGTTTGGGAAGCAATACAACAGAAAAAGTGAAAGTGAATTAAGTTTATATGATCTATGTGATAGGGCATGTCAACCCGGATACCGATTCGATTGCTTCGGCAATGGGATATGCCTGGTTGCTCAAAGAACGCGATGGGCTGGATGTGCTTGCTGCCAGAGCCGGATCAATAAACCCGCAAACAATGTGGGCGCTGCGGCGGCTAAACCTGGAAGCCCCGTTACTGTTGACAGACGCCTCTCCAAAGTTTGATTCGGTAACCCGCAGGCTGGATACCACCATGCCCGATCAACCTTTGCGAGATGCCTGGATGATTGCCAATCGAACGGGGGGAATAGCCCCGGTGTTGAACCAGGATAGCACGCCTTTTGGTCTTGTTACAGGACGCAGCCTATTTACATTTCTTGTCAATCTGGTTGGTACGCATCCTCGACAACAGGAAATGCGTATCAGTGAGATATTGGATGTGCCCTGCCATGAAGCTGCCGACACAAAGGTGCCGGTTTTTCAAGCCTCCGTGCGTATCAGAGATGTCATCAATCGTATACTCAGAGAAGAGGGAGACGAGTTTCTGGTGGTCAATGAACACAAACACTATGTGGGCGTTTGTCGCCAGCGTGATTTGCTCAATCCTCCTCGTATGAAGTTGGTTCTGGTGGATCACAATGAGCGTCAGCAGGCTATCCCTTCCCTCGAGGAGGCAGATTTGCTCGAGGTTCTAGATCATCATCGGCTGGGGAATATGTCCACACATCTACCGATCCGCTTCACAGTGGATATTGTAGGAAGCACAAGCACGCTTGTATCCGAGAGAATAGAGGATGCAGGGTTGAGCCCGCCGCCCGATTTGGCAGGCATGCTGTTAGCCGGGCTGATTTCGGATACACTATTGCTCACAGCACCAACAACAACAGCTCGGGATCAAAAAGCTGCCGATCGTTTGTCACGTTGGGCATTCAAAGCCCCGGGAGTTTTGGCGGGCGAAACGCTCGATTCGTTTGGGAGACAGCTCCTTTCCGCAAGCGCTGGGCTAGGTTCCCGACCGCCGGAGGAGATTGTAAGCCTGGATATGAAAGTATACACCGGGGGCGATTACACATTTTCAATTTCCCAAGTCGAGGTGAGCGATCATTATGAGCTTGTGGAGCATTTGGCAGCAGTTGGTAAGGCTCTGGATGATTTGCGTGTCAGCAAAGGTTTGGATTTCTCCGTTTTAATGGTAACCGATGTTGTTGAAGGGTCGAGTACTCTGCTTCTCAGCAATCCGCCGCCTTTGCTGGACGATTTGCCCTATCCACCTTTGGCTGACGGAACCCGCTCCGCCAAGGGTGTTGTATCCAGGAAGAAACAGTTGCTGCCGGTTATTCTTGGTTTATTGGAACTCTAATGACGATCTCTTTTGAACAACTTTCAGAGTACGAGAAACAGGCAAAGCCCTTTGCATTGTGTACCATTGTCGAAAGCTGTGGCTCCACGCCAAGACATGTGGGCAGTAAGATGGTGGTCTTTGCTGAAGGCATCTCATACGGAAGCATTGGCGGAGGAGAAGTTGAAGAACTTGCAAGACAAATAGCCGTTGAATCTCTGGCAACGGGCGAGGCAAAATTGTTCAGCTATGATGTCATGCCTTCCTCTGATAAGGACAACCTGGAAGGAGGCAGCATCAAAGTCTTTGTTGAGCCAATGTTGCCCCGAAATCATATTGTCGTCATTGGTGCCGGGCATATTGGCAAGGCAGTTGCTTGGCTTGCCAAATGGCTTGGCTTTCATGTCACCCTTGTGGATGACCGTCCCGAGTTGTGCAATCGAGAGGCCAACCCCTATGGTGATGCGTTTATTGCTGCGCCTATGGAGGAAGCCGTCAAAATGTTGCACCTTACACCTTTCACCTCCGTAGTTTTGGCAACACGCAGCCTAGACCTTGACGTGATTGCAATACCGCACCTCTTGGAACAAACACCTTCATACATTGGCGTTCTAGGATCAAAGAAAAGATGGGCAATGACCTGTCAGGCACTGACCAATATGGGAATTGCCCCACAAAGGCTCACAGAAATTCATGCCCCGATAGGTTTGGATGTTGGCGCCGAAACACCCGAAGAGATTGCTATCAGCATTATGGCTGAAATCATTAAGGCTAAAAAGGACAAAACCGGATTGAAATAGCTTGAGGAGGCTCTCTATGTGGCAAGAATACTATTGTGCGCAAAGTGTCAAAGACGTATTAGAAATTTTATCTCAAAGGCGGGAAAAGGCACGTGTTGTTGCTGGCGCCACCGATTTGATATTGGAATTAGAAAGAGGAGTGCGCAAGGGAATAGAGACCCTAATTGATGTTACTCGCATACCTGAATTGGATACAATCGCTCTGGACGAGAAGGGCATTGTCCACATAGGGCCCATGGTGACGCATAATCAATGTGTTGCATCTGAAGTCATCCGCAAATATGCCTTTCCGCTTGCAAAAGCGGCTTGGGAAGTAGGCTCTCCTCAAATTCGCAATCGCGGGACAATCGCGGGGAATTTAATTACGGCATCTCCTGCCAATGACACCATTCCGCCGCTCATGGCGCTGGGGGCGAATGTGGTTTTGCAATCGTCCCAGCACAAAAGAACGGTCGCGCTGAAAGATTTTTATGAGGGGGTGCGGAAGACTGTCATGCAACCTGATGAGATGCTGATCGAAATCAACTTTCCCGCGATGCTGCAGAATCAACGCGGCTCTTTTGCCAAATTCGCTTTGCGGCAGGCGCAAGCGATCTCGGTTGTCAACGTCGCTGCGATATTAGATTTGGATGGTAACACCATTCGTTCCGCAAGAATTACACTAGGGGCGGTATCGCCGACGATTATCCATGCGCTGGAAGCTGAAAAATATCTTCAAGGCAAGAATCTGGATGAGCAGGTGATTGAAGCAGCGGCGGAGCTGGCTTCTAGCGCTGCAAATCCCATCAACGATATTCGCAGCTCACTGGTGTATCGTAAGAAGATTGTTAAAGTAATTACCCAAAGGCTTCTGCGCGCCATTGCACAATCGCAGGAAAGAAAAGATTTTCCTGAAGATGCCGTCCTCTTAAAAACGGCGGGAGGGGACGTAGGATTGCCGGAGGTCATCTGTCATACACGTGGAGGCACCATTACCGCCACAATAAATGGCAGGTTGTATTATCTGAAACCTGAATCCAACAAGACATTACTGCGGCTTCTCAGAGAAGATGCAGGATTAACGGGCACCAAGGAAGGATGTGCTGAAGGCGAATGTGGCGCATGTACAGTGTTTATGGACGGAATGGCGGTGATGAGCTGTCTTGTGCCAGCGCCTCGGGCACACGGTGCAGAGATCATCACAATCGAGGGGCTATCTCAGGAAGGGCAACTTCACCCATTACAAGAGGCGTTTATTGAAAACGCAGCGGTACAGTGCGGGTATTGCACACCTGGTTTTATTATGTCAGCGGCAAAGCTGATGGAAGAGAAACCTCACCCAACGCAGGAACAAATCAGGCAGTCTATCACGGGAAATCTGTGCCGTTGTACTGGATACTATAAAATTGTGCGGGCCATAGAGTGTGCAGTGGAGAAAGCAAGATGACCAAATATCAACAGTATTGGCAGGAGCGTAAACCCAGACCCCCAAAACATCAAGTTCATCCCATTTGGGCAGGTATTGGTATTATTCTAATCATCTTGACGCCTATCCTTGCGTATGCGAGTACGTTGGTCGTGCTGATGGAAAATGCCAGGCGGAGATGGTTTGCTATTCCCCCAGACATGATTGCGCCAGGCGCAGACCCTTATCTCTATGTCAAAATTATCCTGACTGTGTTTTTTATCATTGTGTTCTCAGCAATATTTATGTTCATCACGTTCGTGCTATATAGCCTGTTTGGTCCTTCTCGGTATGGTCCACTGGATGTTGAACCGACATCATATCGTGGACCTCGTTATCGCCGTTAGAGGTTTATATTGTCCCAAAAAATAATCATCCGAAACTCGGGAGGTTTTGATGTCAGCAATAGGACATTCCACAGTGAGAGTAGATGCTTCAGACAAGGTTACCGGCAGAGCGTTATATCCAGGGGACATCAATTTGCCGAACCAGGCGTATATGAAAATTCTTTTTTCGGACCGCCCGCATGCAATTATTCGCGAAATTGACACCACCCAGGCTGAGAAGCTCCCTGGTGTTCTGGCAGTGTTCACTGCTAGAGATGTGCCCAATAACGAGTACGGTTTGGGAATACCCGATCAGCCCGTATTATGTGGGCCTGGTTCAAATAAGCTCTATGCCGACCGTGTGCGTTTTATAGGTGATCAGGTCGCTTTGATCATTGCTGAAACAGAGGAAATAGCCCATAAGGCGTGTAAATTGGTGAATGTTGTCTATGAGGACTTGCCTATTATCACGGATGTCCTGGAGGCAAAAAAGGGTGATGCTTTTTTGCTACACCCAGATAGGGGCAGCAATGTTTTTGGCAGCTATCGCATCCGAAAAGGGGATGTTGAGAAAGCCTTTGCTAAGTGTGATGTGATTGTCGAAGGTACGTATACGACACCAGCACAGGAACACGCTTATCTTCAACCTGAAGCTGGGTTATCTTATATCGATGAAGAAGGGCGGGTAACTGTTGTGGTTGCGGGGCAATGGGCACACAAAGACCAGGAGCAAATTGCTCACGCCCTCAATTTGCCCAATGAGCAAATCAGGGTCATTTATCCTGCGATTGGGGGAGCGTTTGGCGGACGCGAGGACATGTCTGTGCAAATCGTTTTGGCTTTGGCAGCCTGGCGCCTTAGCCAAAGGGGCATTAACCGCCCAGTCAAGATCATTTGGAGTCGTGAGGAGTCTATCATTGGGCATCACAAACGCCATCCCTACATAATTCGCACACGGTGGGGAGCGACCCAGCAGGGTAAAGTGATTGCGGCGGAGGTTGAAATCATCGCTGATGGGGGCGCGTATGCATACACCTCGCCCAAGGTTTTAGGAAACGCAACACTGATGTGTACTGGGCCTTATGTCATCGAGAATGTTAAAGTAGATGCCTGTACAGTGTACACAAATAATCTGCCCAATGGCGCCTTTCGAGGGTTTGGCGGTCCGCAAGCAGCCTTTGCTGCTGAAACGCAAATGAATAAACTGGCAGATGCTTTGGGGTTAGACCCTGTTGAAATCCGCTGGCGCAACTTGCTGGACGAGGGTGATTTGCTCTCTGTACAATCCCCACTACCCAAAGGCGTTAGCATTCGCCAGGTTGTAGAAGATTGTGCACTGGCGGCAGGCTGGAAGAAAACAGCAAATGGCTGGCGACGTGAGAATGCACAGAATGCCGCTACGCGTGCGAAGTACTTGAAGCGCGGGGTCGGCTTTGCCTGTGCTTTCAAGAATGTGGGGTTTTCGTTTGGGGCGCCGGAACAATGCACTGCCACGATCGAGCTACACGGCGACGCTACCATTGAGAAGGCGATCCTTTACCATGCCGGAGCGGATGTGGGGCAGGGGGCACATACCGCATTTCGACAAATGGCGGCACACGCTTTGGGTCTCCCTGTTGAAAAGATTGAGCTGAGGATGTCTGATACGGCCACTTCACAGAACTCTGGCAGCGCTTCTGCCTCGCGGTTAACTTTTATGGCAGGTAATTCTATCAAAGGTGCAGCTGAAGAAGCGCTCAAAAAATGGCACAATGAGGAAAGACCAGCCATAGCCACTTTTCAGTATCGTCCGCCCGCGACAACACCATATAACGCAGAGACGGGCGAATCAACTCCCAACTTCGCGTATGGGTACGTGGCTGAAGCGACCGAAGTTGAGGTTGATATTGAAACCGGTGTTGTGCGCATAGATAAAGTATGGTGTTCCAACGACGTCGGTAAGGCTATCAACCCAATTGAGGTAGAGGGGCAGATTGAAGGGGCGGTGATCCAGGCTGCTGGTTATACCGTGCTGGAGAATTTTATTCAGAAAAATGGTCAGGTTTTGACGCCCTCGCTTTCTACCTACTTGATCCCCACCGTGCTGGATATTCCGCGAGAGGTTGAAACGCGGATTCTAGAGTACCCTGATCCAATTGGGCCATGGGGGGCACGCGGCATGGCTGAAATGCCATTTATGCCGCTGGCGCCCGCTGTAATTGCTGCGGTGCACGAGGCAACAGGTGTGTGGTTTAACCGTTTCCCTTTGACTCCGGAGACCGTACTATTTGGATTAGAAGAGCAACAGACCGCATAACTTGGAGGAACATGTGGTGGCAAGTTTTGAACCTGTTGCAGGCATCGTGCTTGCCGCCGGTGGGGCAACACGATTTGGCAAAGATAAGATATTGGAAAACTGGCACGGGGAGCCGCTTGTGCGGCATGTCGCCCAGACAGCGCTAAAAGCAGGGCTTTCTCCGGTTGTTGTTGTTCTTGGCGCGGTTGTTGACGCGGCTATCGCCGCGCTTAGTGATTTGCCAGTGCAGATTGTGGTAAACCCAGAGTGGGCAAACGGACAAAGCACATCGCTCAGCGCTGGTCTGCGCAGTTTGCCCAACCAGGTAGGCGCAGCGCTTTTCTTGCTGGCAGATCAACCTCAGATATCTGCGAGGTTAATTGAGGGTTTGCTTGCACTGCACCATAACACGTTAGCGGCAGTGGTGATGCCTCGGGTAAAGGGAAGAAGAGCTAACCCAGTTCTGTTTGACCGGGTAGCATTTGACGATTTGCTCAATATCAAGGGAGACACCGGCGGCAGAGCAATCATGGAGCGTTATCCGGTCGCCTGGCTTGATTGGGACGACGAAAGCATTCTTTTGGATATAGACACTCCCGAGGACTATCAGCAACTTTTAGCGCTGGCGAATGCCAAAAAAGACGAACAGAACGCCTCTTGACTGCCGTATATTGATACACATTACCAGCCTTCTCTCTTGCCGGTCATGCAGCCGGTGGAGTTTCTAGCAACGTTATGATTTCACCAAGATCGGGCAATGAGCGTTTTTTTCAACTACTGATGTTCAACGCCTCGGATAGCTTTTCGATGTTGAAATCTATGACGATTGTCCCATTAATGTCAAATGTGGGGGTAATCTGCTTCCCGTTTGCCCATTTGCGTACCTGTGCAGCACCGGCTGGCACTTTATCAATATCCACTTCCTGATAGCTGATATTGTGTTCCTGCAGCCATGCCCGTGCCCGACGACAGTCAGGACACCAGCTCGTACAATACATCACCACGCCGCCTTGCGGCAGCGCGTTGTTGCTAGCCGTTTCAGGTAATGGTTCTTGTTTTTTGTTTGTTGAGGTAATCTTTTCTAGTTCCGAAAACAAAACATCGTTACTGGGCTGGTCGTCCAGCGCATGAATGTCTATATACTGGATATATCCTTCCTTATCGATGATAAATATAGCGCGCTCGCTATGTCCCTCGGCTCTCAACACCCCGTATCGTTCCGCCACGCTGCCATGTGGCCAAAAATCGCTGAGCAAAGGGTAACTGATTCCGCCAAGACTATCTGCCCATGCCTTCAAACATGGAATATGATCAACGCTAATGCCCAGAACCTGGACGCCTAATCCCTCAAACCGGGCAAGATTTGCCTGGTATGATGGGATCTGATTTGTTCATATTGGTGTCCATGCTAATGGGAAAAAAGCTAGAACAACCGTTCTTCCTCGAAACTCTGATAGACGAACATCTTTTCCTAGGGTAGAGGGAAGGGTGAAATCGGGGGCTAAGTCTCCAACTTTCAGCTTCATGTAATATTCTCCTTGTCATCTGTAATTATTATACGACATATTATACCCGTATTATAATAATTATCAAGTCGTGTGTCAGTCAAAAGTTTGTACGAAAATTTCGGAAAGGTGGTAAAAAAAAAGGCAAACACAACGGCTTGGAGAGACCTGGCAAAAAAAATTGTAATGTTATCGTGTGGAAAGGGGTATAATCAGAAAGCGGTGTTTTTCCTTACTCTGTTTGCAAAATAGTCAGTTTTTCAGGGAATCATATTGTTTTTGTTAATGATTGTTATCAAAAGCATAAAATAAAACAACAATGAAAAGCTACTCTTTGCCCTATGGGAATACCGAGCTGATCTTTGATTTGCCAGATGAGTCCATGGTTGATGTGATCAGCCCGGTGGATTTACCGCCAGCCCCCAACCCGCTTGACGAAGTGCGACGTTCTTTGCTCGCTCCGTTTGGCAAGACAATCAAAGATTTCTCCGGCGCAGCTTCAGCCGCCATCGCAATTAATGACAAAACTCGACCTGTGCCGCATCAACACCTCCTCCCTCCCCTACTGGAGATGCTACAACAAATAGGCGTTCCTCGACAGAGTACTTTCCTTGTGGTTGCATCTGGCACGCACTCTCCTATGCCGCCCAGCGAATATTCGGATATTTTACCTCCAGAAATTATTGAAAAATACCCTGTAATTTCGCACAATTGCGAGGATGACAAGATGCTGGTTTATATTGGTAACACCAGCAGAAACACCCCTGTTTATATCAATCGTCGTTATTACGAGGCTGATCTCAAGATCGCTGTTGGCAACATCGAACCACATCATTTTATGGGGTTTTCGGGCGGTGCGAAAAGCGTTTCCATCGGTCTAACTGGTCGTAAAACAATAACCGCAAATCACTCTTTTCTAACTGATCCTCGCGCCGACATTGGTGTTTACGAAGAAAACCCCATGCGACAGGATGTGGAAGAAATCGGCGATATGGTGGGGGTACAATTTGCGCTCAATGCAGTATTGAATTCTAAGAAGAAGATAGCCTTTGCTCTGGCTGGAAATCCCCGCCAAGTGATGGAAAAGGGTATCGAAATCGTACGTGATAAATGCCAGGTCACTGTGGATACCCCCTATGATCTCGTGATTGCTTCGCCAGGAGGGTTCCCAAAAGACATCAATTTATATCAGGCGCAAAAAGGTATCTCTCATTCGTCTGCTATTGTCAGAGACGGCGGGGTAATTATTCTGGCTGCTGCATGTCCTGAGGGCAGCGGAAGTCAGTCCTTTGAACAGTTCATGCAGGGCATTTCATCTTGCGAAGAGGTTTTTGCCAAATTTGAACGGGAAGGCTTTAAAATCGGGCCGCATAAAGCTTTCCAGATAGCCCGTATTGCTTCCAAGAAACACATTCTTCTTATCTCGCAGTTGCCCCCTGCAATGGTACGCGGCTGGTTGATGATACCACAGGCAGATAGCCACAGCGCAATACAAAGTGCCATGCAACTCCTGCCCAACATTGCAAAAATTGCAATTATGCCCAGGGCTACAAACACAATTCCGCGGCTCAGGAAGAGCTAAAAGTTTTGTTTGGGGTTATAATCTATAGTATCTCTCAGGAAAGGAAGTATTCTTATGAGTGAAACCGTAACGATGCCTGGCAAAACCACAATAGCACCCGATGTCTTGCTGACCATTGCGCGATTAACCGCCTTGAGTGTGCCGGGGGTGGCACGGCTGGCAAATGTCTCAGGCGGTGTTAATTCAATTTTTAAGGGCGGAGTGTATGAAGGGGTTCGTATTGCAGTTGATCATGGCATTGTCAATGTGGATATTTATGTGATACTTCAGAGAGATGTCAATGTGCGTGAGGTTTGCCGCAATATTCAAGCGCATATTGCCAGGGCAATTTCCGAAATGGTGGGAATGGAAGTAGGGCGAGTAAATATACATGTTGAAGATATAAACGTAGAATCCAACGTGTGAGCGTGTATGAAATCTCGTACCAAGGCTCGTTGTGTTGCCTTACAGGTCTTGTATGAAGTTGATTTGACCGGGCATGCACCTGCAGAGGCTCTGCAGCAGCGTCTGCAGGAAGAGCCCCTTGAAGATAAATTCGCCGATTTTTGTCGCCAGATTGTATTTGAAGTCTGGAAGATGAGCGCCAAACTGGATGCTGTCATTGCCCAGCACGCTCCCGAGTGGCCTTTGGATCAAGTCGCTACAATTGATCGTAACATTATTCGTATTGCGTTATGGGAATTTGCTGTGGCAGAGATAACCCCTGTCAAAGTAGCCATCAACGAGGCAATAGAGCTGGCAAAGTTTTTTGGTTCGGATAGTACGCCAAGATTTGTCAATGGGGTTTTGGGCAGCCTGGCAGCGCATCAAAAAGAAGTGCAATCGTTGATGATGCAATGATATCAGTTTAATACCCAAGCGAGAAACCATTGAAACTCATTCGCCGTTTCGCTTTTGTGGTTATTTTGTTTTCTGGTTTGGTTGACGCCTGTGCCTATAACCTTCCCACTGTCCCGCCATTTCAAATGGATGATTCTGGTGGACAAGTAGTATTTCCTGATTCTGAAGTTGAGTTTGAAGCACGCCTCCTCTTTCAGCCGCAAATGGATATCCCTGTCTATTTACAGATTATGGATGCGTTTGCGCCAGAGATAGACACACAGGTTGATCTGTACCAGCTCCAGCCACGCGGGCAAAATGTTTATGGCTTGAAGCTCACCCAACCATTTGGCAGCATTGTCAGGTACCGTTATTTTTATAGCGATCCTGCCAACCCCGAACTAGATTGTCTGGGAAAACCGGTTGAACAGCGCTTTTATCGTTTTGCAGGTAATGGGAAGGTGCAAGATATTATTTGCGCTTTCGAGCCTGCTCCTTATAATGGTGAGACTGGGAGAATCAGTGGCCAAATTTTCAGTCAAAAAGATGGCGCCCCCCTGGTAGATATTCTGGTCTCATCCGGCGGACAGTACACATTTACTGCCTCAGACGGCTCATTTCTGATTGATCATTTGCCCACAGGGACGCATAATTTGTTTGCAATGAGCGTCACAGGTGAGCATGAGCCTTTTCAACAAGGCGCTGAGGTGGCTGCCAATTCCACCACGCTGGCATTAATCCACATGAAGCCAGCAAAAATCGTAGAGATTAAATTCAATGTTCAAGTGGAAGAAGCTCAATCTGAAAACTTGCCAATACGCATGGCAGGTAACTTATACCAGTTTGGCTATACCTTCTCCTGGCCGCCAGGAGGGAGCAACTTGCCGTCCTTACGTGCTCCTTTGCTTGTAAAGGATATCTCTGCCAATCAATACTCAATAACCCTATCTCTTCCCTCTGGGTATGACTTTCGGTATAAATACACGCTTGGCAATGGCTTTATCAATGGCGAATTAGACAAAACGGGTAAGGCTTTAACCAGGCAATTGCTTGTACCAGAAGCAAATGATACGATTGAGGACGGCATAGCGGCTTTTTCTATGGCGAATATTGCGCCGCTGCCGTTTATGGTCAGAGTGCCCAACAGCACTCCCCCATCCGATATCATCTCTATCCAGTTCAATCTCAACGGCTGGCGAGACCCTATACCGATGTGTTCCTTAGGGGATAATCAATGGTTGTTCACCTTATACAACCCGTTGCAAAACATCCATGACGCTTCCTACCGGTATTGCAGAAACGAACAATGTGGTTTTGCCGATGACATTGCAACAATGGGAAAGGATTCGCCTGGCTTGCCGGTCGCTCAACGGCTTCTTGCCCCCAACACGTGGGATACAGTGGCAGAGTGGGCATATTCAAGCCGGGCGCTTGAACAGGCAACTGTTGTTGGGCATCCGGTGCGGCCTCGTAGTTCCGGCTTCATAACGGGAGTGGAACTCATTTCACCCTATTCGCCTACCTGGTTGCCTTATATGGAGAGCGCTTTTCAGAATATTCATGCATTGGGGGCAAACAGGGTTTTTCTGCCATCTGCCTGGGGCTTGATTGATGACTCAAAGCCCGTACTGGACGTACTACCAGGGCAAACCCCTCTTTGGGCTGAAATGACACAAATGTTGGAAATGGCAAACCGCCAGGGCTTGAGGGTGGTTATTTACCCAATGATACATTTTGATGAGCCAATAGAAGCGTGGTGGCAAAACACAAAGCGCGACGCCATCTGGTGGCAAAACTGGTTTGACCGCTATCGGGTGTTTATGCTGCATCATGCTGATCTCGCAGAGAGCAAAGGTGCGGCTGGCTTGGTTTTAGATGGAGGGTATATCCTGCCCTTCGTGCTTGATGTTCAGTTTAGTGATGGCAGTTACTCAAATCCCCCCGAGGATGCCGAAGGGCAGATGCTGTCGCTGATACAAGAAATCCGTTCGCGTTATCATGGGACTTTGTTTTGGGCGTTGAGCAATCCGTCTGACCTGAAAGTGTTTGACGATCTTGCTGGGGAAGCGGATTGGATTTACCTGAACTTCTCCCCTCCCCTGAACTCTATATCCGATCAGCCAGACATCAACGCCGAAGTCAGCAAACAGTTGGATAACATCATATACCCAGCTTATGTTGAAACAAACAAGCCGCTGGTTATCGGGATACGTTACCCATCCGAGGCAGGCGCACGGAATGGCTGCACCTCTCGTTTTGGTGATTGCTGGCGGACAGAAGAGAGCAATTTAGCCAGTCTTGCGCCCGAAGATTACGTCATTGACGAGAAGTTGCAGGATCAGATATATGCTGCTTACCTATACGCAATCAACCAGCGCGATTGGGTCAAGGGATTTGTATCCCAAGGGTATTATCCACCAGCGGCGTTAGCCGATCCTGGGACTTCAATTCACGGAAAACTTGTTTCTGCCACTCTGTGGTACTGGTATCCGCGTATGGTAGCCGAAAAATAGACGATCAGGGACGGAAAAGCAAAATTGCAGTTCCCAGAATTAAAAAAGGCGCATAAGGTAATGCAGTAAAGGGACGATAACGCCGTATTGCAAGCATATAGACAACCGTAAACAGACTGACAATTCCACCAAGAAGGATTGCCAGGGTCAGACCTGCAATAATACCTGGAAAACCCAGCACAAACCCCAACGTGGCGCTCAAGTTAACATCGCCGAACCCTAGAGCGACTTCGTCAAGGGGCCTCTTTCGCAATCGTGCGATAAATCTTTCAAAAAGAGATCCCAGATAATAGAGAACCAGCATGATAAGATACCCACATATCCCGCCTATGAGGGTTGGAACTATCCCATGCAACACCCAGCCAATTGCAAAAGAAGCAATCGCTGCCGGCAGAAGTACCGGGTAAATGATGGCACGGTGCTCAATATCAATAATCATAATCAGTGAGAAAACGGTTATAAAAATTGCCCCCAACCAGAAATCAATTCTGGTGGTTGGGAATAGCCATAGCACCACAAAAATAAGCGGCAAGAACAAGCGTATCAGCCATGAGCGAAGTGTTCTTTTGGCTGCACATTGCGAACACCTTCTTTGCGCAAAGAAATCCTGCCAGCGAACTGACGACTGACATATTGTGCAAAATGGCGCTACCAGCTTTCTTTTATATGGTAAGACATCCGCAAGATAGTCTATAAGTACGCCAATGCTGATTCCAAGGATAAGGATCAAAAAAATAGTGAAGTGCATTATGAAGAAAAACCATTTATTGGGTAGAATACACTCAGTATAATTTGTTTTGGCGAGCAAATCAATCAAACTGCTCGATGAGGACAAATCTGTCAATGAATGTTAGCTGGAAAAAAGTGTATACAGCCAATGGGCAGCTTGAGGCTGAAACGATTCGGCTTTTTTTGCAATCGTTCCAGATACCTTCTGTTATCTCACAAGAAAGCGCCGGCGTTACATTTGGGTTCACGGTTGGGCCTTTGGGACAGGCGCAAATATATGTGCGAAGCGAGGACGCCGAACGCGCTGAAGAAGCGTTGAAACATCTTGAAAATGGCACTTATGTTGATGATGCCATCGAGCAGCATCTGGATGAAACAGAAGAGCAGGATGGGACAGACGCCCTTTAAAGTTAAAGTGGCTCGGCAAGTCGCCTGATTTGCTCGTCATAATCCTGGATGATGGCTCTTGTCACATCGCCAGGCTTTCCATTGCCAACGATAACATCATCAATCTGCCGCACCGGCAAAACCCCGCGGCTGGAACTGGTGATAAATGCTTCTTGAGCACACGGGATGTTTTGCAGTTTGATTCCTTCTAAAACAACAGGCACTTTTCTGGATTTGATGATTTCCAATACAAGCAGACGGGTGATGCCAGAAAGAACCCGCTGTTCTTCTGTCCATATTTTGCCTTCACATACTGCAAAAAAGTTGCTGCTCATTCCTTCCAGAATGACATCATCTTCGTCCACCATCAAGATTTCGTTGACATCAGTGGGCAAAGATAAAACTTTGCCATTGTTGATAAAATGGGTTAATTTGGCTTTGGGATTTGTCCGATGCAGCCGTTTTGTGATTGTTTTCACCCCATGCTGATAGCTCTCAGGCGGCAAAGGCGACCATATTTCTGATGTGATGTATAGCTGGCCTGGCTGCTCTTCCAGATCAACTGTCAGACGAATGCGCTTTTCGCCAGGCTGATGATCAATCACCTGCTTTAGTGCTTTTCGGATGACAGCGTCATTCAATTCGACAGGCTTGTTTGCCAGCCTGGAGGATTCTTCCAGCCTTTTGATGTGGTCTTCTAGATGAAGCACCCTGTTTCCATAAAAGGTTCTGAAAGAGGTATATGCACCATCAGGCAATATTTTTGAAGCCTCGTCAAGGTTCCTGATTGTTCTTGTCGAAGGCTGGGGCAGTAGTGCAAGATTGCCCGCCTTATCCAATTTCCAGGTTTTTACACAAGCCATCTCTATACGTCATCCTTCGATAATCTTAATGGTGTGTATCAGCAGACCAGGTTGTTTGGCACTAGATGGGTCTCGCTCAGGGATGGCTCTGACAACATCCATTCCCTCTATCACTTTTCCAAACACCGTATGGCGATTGTTCAGGTGTGGCTGTGGGGCATAAGTGATAAAAAATTGGCTTCCATTTGTGTTCGGTCCCGCATTTGCCATTGAGAGAATCCCTTCAGCGTCATGTTTGAGGCTGGGGTGAAATTCGTCATCAAATTGATATCCCGGTCCTCCGCGGCCGGTCCCACTTGGATCGCCGCCCTGTGCCATAAAACCATGGATCACTCTGTGGAATGTTACCCCGTCATAATATTTTTCGCGTGCCAAAAAGACAAAATTGTTGACTGTTCTGGGTGCCTTATCTGCGAACAACAAAACGGTGAAATTGCCTATTTCGGTGTTAAACACCGCGGTGTACTTTTTCTTTGGATCAATCGTCATGTCCGGAGGGACAGAATATGTTTTTTGCATTTTTTCTCCTTTGGTTTCAATACCATCTCTCATTTGATGAGTTTCTTCCACGCGCCCACCCAGGGTGTGCCAAGACGGTGGCGCTGCCCAACCTTGACGCGGTTCAAGCGTTGTCCAATAGATACTGAATTCATTGCAATCGTGCCCCAGTCTTGGTTAAGAACAGCGTCATGCATCGAATCTCCTAACACTTTTGTCCATTCCCACTCACGCCGAAAGCGGTCGGCTTTGATCCAGTAATCGCGTTTTTCCCAGGCAGCAGCTGATTTGTCGATCGTGTTATATATCTCCAATAAAGAAAGGGCTATAAAAGATGCCAAATCCAGACTTTTCTCATCTGGCTGGCTTTGCTGCATCAGCTCACGTATCGCCAGAACGATACCTCGCGACAAACGGTTTCTTTCTGCCGTTCCATTTTCGGTTTTAATGATTCTGCTCAATTGCATCTCCGCTTATTTTGTGTTATGTTTATCGCTGTCGGATTATAAACGATAAACCAACAACTGTAAGGCAACAGCAGTGGCTTACGATACCCCAATTTATCTGCGCAATCAGGTCATCTATCAGATATATGTGCGCAATCATGGGCACAACGGAAAATTCGCTGATGTAACCAGAGACCTTCCCCGCATTCACAGTATGGGTGTGGATATCATCTATCTGATGCCAATTCACCCCATTGGAAAGCGGAACAAAAAGGGGCGGTTAGGTTGCCCTTACTCCATTTATGATTACAAGGCAGTCAATCCGGAGTATGGGACATTGCAGGAATTTAAAGACCTTATCGAAACAGCCCATTCGCTGGGTATGAAGGTAATGATGGATATCGTTTTCCATCATACATCCCATGATTCGCCCTTGGTTAAGTCCAATCCTGAATGGTTTTATCGTGATGATCACGGCTGCCCTGTTTCCAGTATTTCGGATTGGAGTGACGTGGTTGATCTAAACTTCGCCAACAGGGAATTGCGGCAATATCTAATCGAAGTCTTAAGATACTGGGTAGAAGTTGGAGTAGACGGCTTCCGCTGCGATGTGGCATCCCTTATTCCGCTTGACTTTTGGTTGGAAGCGCGTCAAGCCATAAAAGCTGTTAAAGCCGACACGATCTGGCTAGCCGAATCCGTACACACTGTGTTTGTTGAAGAATGCCGTGCCCGTGGTTTAACGGCACATTGCGATGCAGAATTATTTATGGCGTTTGATATTGCCTACGATTATGACATTTGGCAAATATGGCAATCGGCAGTGCGTGGAAAAGTGCCCGTTTCCCGTTATCTCGAAATGCAACGCTTTCAGGATTGTATCTACCCTGCTCATTCTGTTAAGCTGCGTTGTGTAGAAAATCATGATCAAACGCGCATTATGAAATTCGCTTCAACCCGTCAGCAGGCGTTGGCATGGACCGCTCTCGCTGCATTTAGCAAAGGCGCTTTTATGATATATGCCGGACAGGAGTCAGGCGCTATCCGTACCCCTTCTCTGTTTGATACAGACAGGATTGACTGGGGAACATATGACTTGCAGCCGTACTTAACCAGTCTTATCAAGCTTAAAAAGGATGTGTGCCAGAGACAGGGGAATTATTATGTTTTTCAATACGAGCCAGCAGTACAGGCAATCTGGCAGACATCTAATCAGTCCTTATATGGCATCTTTAATGTGTCAGCTACAACCCAATTACTCAAAGTGCTGGTTGAGGATGGACAGTATACAGATTTGCTGACGGGGAGAGCGTTAACTGTTTCCAACCAGCTCGTTATGCCCCCTGAAAGCGCCTGTATCTTTCGCTGTCAACATTTGCATGCTCCCAAGCACTTTTTCTCTGAGCTAATCGATTACCCGTATGACAAAACAAATTATCAATAGAGAACAACAAGCGAGCTACGCTTTTTGCGTTGGGGGAATCAGGGTGTTGGGCGATCTTGCGCTGGCGCCCATGGACGGATACACAATATCTCCTTTTCGCCTCATCGCGCGGCGGCTAGGGGCTGCTCTGGTTTACACGGAGTTTATCAATGCGATTGATGTGGTTCAACGCGCCCCATCTCTGGCAGACAGGATAAAGTTCTGTGAAGAGGAACGCCCGGTTGTTTTTCAAATATATGACGATAACCCGGAACGTTTGTTGAAAGCAGCACAGATACTTGAAGGGTATGCCCCCGACTGGATAGATGTTAACCTGGGATGTCCCTCCCGAAGTGTGGTTCATCGCGGTGCAGGTGCTGCTTTGTTGCAAAGCCCTGCGAAAATCGCTCAAATATTTGAGAGGCTTACAACTGCTTTAAGTATTCCTGTAAGCGCTAAAATGCGAATAGGATGGGATGAACACAACCTAAACTACCTGGAGGTGGCTAAAATCATTGAGGATTGCGGAGGCGCCATGCTAGCAGTGCATGCGCGCAGCAAAACCCAATCGTATAGCGGAAATGCCAGCTGGGATGCAATTGCACAGGTGAAGCAAAGCGTTTCTATACCAGTGATTGGCAATGGAGATGTACGCACTGTTCAAGATATTGAGGCGTTAAAGTCATATACAGGCTGTGATGCAGTGATGATTGGACGGGCAGCCCTGAAAAATCCCTGGATTTTTTCGCTCCGCAACCGAAGCGAGGTGCCCCCCGAAGAGCTCTATCATGCGATTGTATGGCAGCTTCAAGCGATGGTCGAGTTGTATGGAGAACAACGGGGAGTTGTCCTCTTTCGCAAATATCTAAAAGGTTATCTATCCCCCTGCTCGCTGCCAAGAGAATATATGCTGGACATACTCACCACACAGAATTTATCAGAGCTTTTTAGATTGCTTGAGAATTATTTCCAAAAGCCAGCCGTTTTTGCTTGACGACAACACTGTCCCATGATATGATTACGTCCGCTCGGGGGCGTGGTGTAGTGGTTTAACATGCGGCCCTGTCAAGGCCGAGATCGCGGGTTCGAATCCCGTCGCTCCCGCAGAGCAACCCCAAAAACTACTTCAAACCTGAAGTAGTTTTTCTCTTTAGATGCAAAGGCAAAAATTGAGTGTGGTAACGTTGACAAGAGCCATAACAGTGCCTATAATAAAAGCTAGTTATAAAATCATAACGAAGCTGTTTGGCTTAGCAAAAGGGAAGTCTTTACGTTTTAGAGAGATTGGAGTACTCAGATGGCAGACCTGCTTGCCGCTTACCCGGAAATAGGCGTTGATTTGGATGATTCCACCGTTGCCACACGGCAACGTGTTATGGTGGTTGATGATGAAGTAGACACAGTTTTTCTGCTGAAGCAAATTTTGCGCATTGCAGGTTTCAATGTGCTCGGCGCTTCAAGTGGCAAAGAGGCTCTTGCCAAACTGACTACGACGAAACCGGATGTTGTGTTGCTGGACATTATGATGCCAGATATGGATGGTTGGGAAACATTTAGGGAAATACGTCAAAGCACAAGCGTCCCGGTTATTTTTATCTCTGCTTTGGCAAGCAAAGAGAATATTGTTAATGGACTGGACTTTGGCGCTGATGATTATATTGCTAAACCATTTCATAATCCCGAAGTGGTGTCCAGGGTAAAAGCTGTCCTGCGGCGTGCTCACCAACCGCAGGAAGTCAGCCGCTTTGTTTTCCCAAAGGTTGGTCTGTGCATTGATTTGCTCACCCAGCAGACAAAATATCAAAACGTTGTTGTTCCAATGTCTAAAAAAGAGTTTAGCGTTCTATCCGTACTAGCAAAACACGCTCCGGCAATCGTCAGTTACGAAACCATCTCTTTATCTGTATGGGGTGAAGATTCGGCAGATGTGCGCAAGCGAACCAAGTATTTGATCTATCTGCTAAGACGAAAATTCCATAAAATTAACGACAAGAGCAACCTGATCTTGAATATTGACCGTTTGGGTTATAAATTGCAGACTGAAGAAGAGTAACTTCTTTTTGTTTCACCATACTGCCTAACCGTATGCCCTGTTTTGATCAGAAGCTGGTTAGGTTTTATTTTTACGCTATAATTAAGATATATATTATCTGAATAAGGAGATTAATCATGGAGAAAGTTACCTACCATATTCCCAGCATATCCTGCCATCATTGTATCCACACCATAAAAACCGAGCTAGAGGAGCAGGAAGGTGTGGTCTCCGTTGAAGGAGATTTGGATAGCAAGCGCGTTGTCATATCCTACAATCCCCCCGCCACTCCAGAGCTGCTAATTGACATTCTCAAGGAAATAAATTACCCGCCCGATTTGTAATCATTTTTAGAGGAAAAGGCTTCCAGAATGGTAAAATAGCCCTGTTATCATGACATTCTTTTGAGGACAGGACTATCATCATGGAAACCCCAACTTTTCTCCAAAAATGTATTAACACCATTCGCTTTTTATCTGCCGACGGCGTTCAACAAGCAAACTCTGGGCACCCTGGTTTGCCGATGGGCACGGCTGCCATTGCATATACCGTCTGGACACGCCACTTGGCATTTGACCCTCAAAACCCCGAATGGCCTAACCGCGATAGGTTTATTCTATCAGGGGGGCACGGTTCGATGCTGCTCTACAGTCTACTGCATCTTACGGGGTACGCGCTCCCCTTAGATGAATTGAAAAAATTTCGCCAGTGGGGCAGTCTGACACCGGGACATCCCGAATATGGGCTTACGCCCGGCGTGGAAACCACTACAGGACCTTTAGGACAGGGGTTTGCAAACGGTATTGGTATGGCGATTGCCGAAGCCAGTCTCGCCGCGCATTATAACAAGCCTGAATACAAGGTTATTGACCATTACACCTATGCCTTAGTCACAGATGGCGACCTGATGGAAGGCGTAGCATCTGAGGCAGCATCTTTGGCGGGACATTTGCGTTTAGGCAAGCTGATTTACCTCTATGATGATAACCGCATCTCAATTGACGGTTCTACCGATTTAGCCTTCACCGAAGACCGCGCCGCTCGCTTTTCCGCATACGGTTGGCAAGTTTTGCATGTTGCAGACGGTAACGATGTTGAGGAAATTGATCGAGCAATTATCGAGGCGAAGAAAGATGCAAGACCATCTCTGATTATTTGCCGCACACATATTGGTTATGGGCTGCCCACCAGACAGGATACTTCTAAGGCGCACGGTGAGCCGCCGGGTGATGAAGAGCTTGATGGTGCAAAAAAGAATCTGGGCTGGCCAGTTGAGCCTCGTTTTTATATCCCCGAGGATGTGCTGGCATTTTTCCGGCAAGTGGGGGAACAGGGCACGAAAAAAGCGGCAGAGTGGTCTGCGTTATTTGAGCGTTATGGTCAGCAATACCCTGCCGAAGCCGCAGAGCTTGACCGCAGACTGAAAGGCGCATTACCCAAAGACTGGGATAAAAATATGCCCTTCTTTGAAGCTGATCCAAAGGGCATGGCTACTCGCGTGGCATCTGGCAAGGTTCTAAATCATCTCGCTCCCCTGCTGCCAGAGCTGGTTGGAGGATCAGCAGACCTGACGCCCTCCAACAACACGTTTATTACCAGCAGCACGGCGTTTCAGGCAAACAATCCGCAAGGGCGTTATTTTCACTTTGGCGTACGCGAACATGCCATGGGGGCAATTACGAATGGAATAGCGTATCACAAAGGCTTTATTCCATACGCTGCCACCTTTCTTGTTTTTACAGATTATATGCGCCCAGCAATTCGCCTTTCGGCTTTGTCGCATCTTGCTCCCATTTGGATTATGACACATGACAGCATTGGTCTGGGCGAGGACGGGCCTACCCATCAGCCAGTGGAGCACTTGGCATCTCTACGTGCAATACCAAATTTGGTTGTGCTGCGCCCAGCGGATGCAAACGAGGTAGTAGAATCCTGGCGCGTGGCTGTTCAACGCCGCAACGGCCCAACCCTTATAGCGCTTACGCGCCAGGCATTGCCGATTTTTGATCGTTCTATCACAGCGCCAGCCTCCGGGCTTCAAAAAGGAGCGTATACGCTGACCGACTTAGGGAGCGGTAAGCCCTCAATCATCCTTATGGCTTCTGGGTCTGAGGTTGCTCTGATTTATGAAGCGGGCAAGCGTCTGTCATCAGAGGGTGTTTCGGTTCGGGTTGTATCATTTCCAAGCTGGGAATTATTCGCGACCCAGGAAAAATCTTATCAGGAGAGCGTTCTGTTACCCGAAGTTCGCCGCCGTCTTGCCGTTGAGACTGGAGTTGCACAGGGGTGGGAACGATGGGTTGGCGATCACGGCAAAATCATTGCGATGCAATCTTATGGGGCCTCCGCACCCTACCAGACGCTCTTTGAAAAGTTCGGCTTCACGGTGGAAAATGTGTATCAACAAGCAAAATCCCTGTTGTAGCTAGAATTGTGAGTTTACGATGATTGTAGCAGTTGCATGTGATCACGGAGGGCTTACTATAAAATCCGCTGTGGTGGAAGCGGTTAAAGCATGTGGACATGAGGTCTTAGATCTCGGCACACACTCTACCGAGCGGGTGGATTACCCCGACTTTGCAGAGAAAGCTGGTTTAGCCCTTCAGCAGGGAAAGGCTGATCGAGCGGTTGCCATCTGTAGTTCAGGCGTTGGTGTGTGTATTACATTGAACAAGATGAAAGGTGTATATGCCGCCATTTGTCACGATACCTACTCGGCACATCAGGGCGTGGAGCACGACAACATGAATGCTCTATGCCTGGGCGGTCAGATTATTGGCCCACAACTGGCATATGAGCTGGTCACTGCTTTCCTGAAAGCTGGCTTTTTCAACGAAGGGCGTTACAAGCAGCGCACAGATAAAATCCTTGCAATCGAGAAGCGGGAAACGCGAACCTCTGAGTAGGATAGGAAGTGTGAAAATGAAAAACGCAATCCAAAAATTACACAAACTTGGACAGTCCGTATGGTATGACAACATTCAGCGCCGCCTCCTAGAAAATGGCGAACTTGCGCGGATGGTTCAAAATGGGGATATTCGGGGGGTTACCTCTAACCCCACAATTTTTAACAATGCCATTGCCAGTTCAAACGATTATGATGCTGCCCTGAAACCTATGGCATGGTCTGGCTGGGGCAATGAAGAGATTTTCTGGCAGCTTGCCGTCGAGGATATCCGCGCTGCCGCTGATTTATTTTTGCCACTCTATCAACAATCGAACGCCGCAGATGGCTATGTCAGCCTGGAAGTCAACCCATATATGGCACACGACACATCTGCCACTGTTGAGGAGGCGAAGAGGCTTTGGCAGTGGGTTAACCGTCCCAACCTGATGATCAAAATACCGGCAACCCTGGAAGGGATTCCTGCAATCCGTCAGGCAATCGCAATGGGGATTAACGTAAACGTGACGCTCATTTTTTCATTGGAGCGTTATGCCAAAGTCATTGATGCTTACTTTAGCGGGCTAGAGGATCGTTTATCAGCAGGCTTGCCCCTCAATATGATTGCTTCTGTCGCATCTTTTTTTGTTTCCCGTTTGGATACAAAGGTGGACAAAGCATTGCAGAATATCGTTGATGGCGGTGGAGCTTTGGCAACAAAAGCCGAACACTTGTTGGGAAAAGCTGCGATTGCCAACACCCGCTTGGCGTATGCGCTCTTTGAGGAACAATTTGCTGCCGAACGTTTCCAGAAGTTAAAATCACAAGGTGCAAGGGTGCAGCGCCCTCTTTGGGCTTCTACCAGCACAAAGAACCCTGCCTACAGGGATGTCATCTATGTAGAAGAGCTGATTGCACCAGATACAGTTAACACAATGCCTCCGCAGACACTGGATGCGTTTCGAGATCACGGAGAGGCTGTTTTTACTTTGCAGGGTAAGGAAAAGGAATCACGGGAAGTACTGGCAGCACTCGAGTCGCTTGGCATTCACATTGATCAGGTAACGCAAGAGTTGGAAGCCGAAGGGGTCAAATCTTTCTCAGATGCTTTTTCTGCCCTGTTATCCACAATCGAGAAGCGCTGTGCAGAGGCTAAGGCGGAGTTGGGCCCGCTGGCAGCAAGAATACCCGAAAGGATCAGTGCGCTGGATAAAGCACAAATGGCAAAGCGCTTATTTGACAAAGACCCCACTTTGTGGACTGAGCATGTAAGCGCCCATGAGGAAATCAGAAATCGGTTAGGATGGTTGCTGGCGCCTCAGAAGAGTCTGAATGACCTTCCTGATATTGAAGCTTTTGTCAATCAATACCAGCGTAATGGTTTTAGCAAAGCTGTTGTCCTGGGGATGGGCGGGTCTTCACTGGCGCCGGAAGTGTTTGCCTCAACCTTTGGTGTCCAACACGCAAATGGAATGACTGGGCTGGAAGTCAGCATATTGGATTCAACAGATCCGGGTCAGGTGCATGAGATCTCTCAAAAGCTTGATTTGCAAAAGACACTTTTTGTTGTTTCCAGCAAATCCGGCACCACCAGCGAAGTGGATGCACTGTTGGCATATTTTTGGAATCTGGCAAATCAGAAGTTGGGAGAAAAAGCCGCTCGACATTTTGTTGCCATCACTGATGCAAATACCCCTCTAGAAAAATTGGCTTTAGAGCGAAACTTTGCACATATCTTTAGAGCAGATGCCACGGTTGGAGGAAGATATTCGGCTTTAATTCATTTTGGACTCGTTCCAGCTGCGCTTTTGGGTATTGATGTTTATCGTCTCCTTGAACGCGCCAGATGGATGGCTGCACAGTGCGCGCCAGATGTTCCCACTGCTCGGAATCCTGGCTTGGTGCTGGGTGCTGTTCTGGGTGAGGCCGCTCTTTGCGGAAAAGACAAACTTACCATTCTTGCTGATCCTGAACTGGCATCTTTTGGGTCATGGCTTGAGCAATTGCTTGCTGAAAGCAGCGGCAAAGATGGAAAGGGCATTATCCCGATTGACCTGGAGCCTGTGGCTGGAGATAGTCACTATGCACAGGATCGTATGTTTGTCTATCTCAAGAAAGGTGGCGCCTCGCAAAAGGTCGTTGAACAAATTCGGGGACAGGGACACCCACTGCTGGTTTTTGAGCTTGGAGATTTGTATGATCTTGGAGCAGAGTTTTATCGCTGGGAGATGGCAACTGCGGTGGCTTGTGCAATTATTGGTGTTAATGCTTTTGATCAGCCGCAGGTGCAAGATAACAAAACTCGAACCATGCAAAAGATCGCCGATTACAAAAACACAGGAAGGCTGGATGAAGGACAGCCCGCTTGGGAGGATGACGATTGCCGGGTGTATGGCGAACTCTTTACAAATACTCAGGTGAATAGCTTATCGCATGCTGTTGAACAGTTCTTGAAGCAAGCGCGTCATGGCGATTATGTCGCCATTAACGCGTATCTCCCGCGCTCTGATCAGATGATTGCTTTATTGCAATCTGTGCGCTCCAAAATTTCGCAACGCACTGGTTTGGCAACAACGCTGGGCTTCGGGCCTCGTTTTCTTCATTCAACTGGTCAATTGCACAAAGGAGGCGCAGATAATGGTATGTTTATACAAATTACGTCTGAACCTGCAATTGATTTAGAAATTCCTGGAAAAGGGCTCACCTTTGGAATACTGGAACGCGCTCAGGCTTTAGGTGATTTTGAATCGCTGGCAGCGCGCGGGCGACGCGTAATGCGTATCCACTTGAAAAGAAACCCTCAAGAAATTCTTAAGAGCATTTAGGTTCTTTTGAATAAAAGCAGAGCATTAGCTTTTCTCTTTTTGCTGTCGGGTATCGAAGCAGCAGGTGCAGCAGGCTATTTGCTAACCCTTCCTGCAGACCCCAAAAATGCTTTTTTTCTAGGGTTTTCGCTTTTGCGCCTGACGCTCATTCTATCTTTTCTTTTGGTATGTGTGGGTTGCCTTGCCCTGGCTTATTTTTGGGAAAAGAAAAAAGCCTTCCTTTTCTCTTTTCAAGAACAATTACAGCAACCTGCACGCCAAATAAAGTTGTCCTCTGTCCTCTTTTTTATCTGTGTGCTGTGTCTTATTTTTTTACTGACTGACCAAAATGTCTTTGGCGGTTATAAAAGCCTGGCTGTCCGTATTACCCCCATTATTGTATGGTTGAGTTTGTTGGCTTTGCAGTTTCTGGCTGTGCTGTTGTTTTTCCTTGGGGGCATTAATGTAATTCCTATACGAAATTTTACGGTTTCGCTTGCTGTTTTTGTTTTCCCATTCCTTGTCTTCTTTCCTTACATTATTCCTATAGGCGGTCACTTTCTTGGCATTGGTAACGACTTTATCCCCTTTTACTTCGATTACAAGATATATCTGCTAGATCATCTCAGCCGTTTCTCGTTCCCTTTGTGGTCACCGTCAGAAGCAGCAGGATACCCCTTCTACGCCAACCCTCTGACGCAATCGTTCTACCCTTTCAATGTGATTTTGGCTTTAATCTATCGGCTCACTGGTGGGTACACATCTCTTGAATACCAGCGTTTTACCATCCTGGCAATTTCAATATTTGCCCTGGGGCTTTTTCGGTGGCTTAAACTGCTCAAAATCGGTGTTAACATGCGAGCAGTGGCATTTGCTACGATTGTGCTTGGTGTCTGCTGTTACCGCATGGCGGATCTAATCCGCACAGTTAATGCCCTGCACACGGCAGCATGGTATCCATGGATACTTTATGCAATCACAGGCATTTTGTTGAGCCAACGCCCCCGCGAATCTGTGAAATACGCGATAACCCTTCTGCTCGCTGGGGTCTTTCTTTTAACAGCGGGGTACCCTTATAACGTGTACTACCTGGTTTTCCTGGTTGTTCCATACGGCTTTGTGTTTATAATCTCTCCCCTGCGCAAAGAGCTTATCAGCGATCTCCCTGTTCAAAGATGGGCAATGTTGCTTTGTTTGATAGCATTGCTAGCTTGTTTGGTAATTTGTGCTCCTTATCTGCTGAAGGTGGCTGCGCTCCTCAATCAGACAACAAGCCGCTCAGGCGGTGATTTGGACTTTGCTACAGGTTACATTTTCAGTTTTACAGACACGTTGGGATCATTGATTTACCCCCCAGCATCCATGGCTGATGGATGGTATTATTTTGGCATTTTCGGAATACTGCTTATCATACTTTTTTTTACGACAAGACAGAAGAGCAATACCGCCCCTCTTCATAACCTCTGGGGAAAGAAATTACACCGTTTTGCCTCAATAAGCCCTTCGCGCGCCCTTGTAAAAATATTTTTCTTGCTATGGGTTACCACAATCAGTTATATCTCTTACGGTAGTAGCTCCCTGCTTTTTACTTTACTGTGGAAACATTTGCCGCTTTTTTCCTACATGCGCATCATTGCCAGAATCAACATTGTGCTTGTGCCCGTTTTCGCCTGGGTTTTGGCTCTTGCGTATGACCAGTTCGAAACTTTGCTTGGTGGCAAGCGGGAAGAACGCAAAAATCCGCTGGTTGTTCTCCTTGTCAGTCTGTTTGTCATCTTGAGCGCGCAAATATACCTGATATTAAACAACCGTTTTGACGAATATTGGCTAATCTTCCGCCAGAGGGCTGATTTTCTCATTGCGAACATTTCAAGTGTCTATTCATTATCTCTTCCCGATTCACAGAATGTCATCCGTGTTCTCGAAAAATGGCCTGTCATCTTTGCCGTCTTATCTGCATGTATTATTGCGATATTATTGTTAAAAACATCACGAGCATCGCGTCCCAGGATGCTCCTGACTCTCGCCCTGATACTCACATTGATGGACACAGTCACCATTGGCCCCTGGTTTTGGGCAGGCAACCCGGTAGTGCGGGAAACACGCCGCAATCTCAATGTGCCCCAACTCAACATTTTATCCTTCCAGTCTAACCGTATAGATACAGGCGGTCGAATCTCACACACCGAGCAGTTCAACGTCAGCCAGGATAAATATTGGTACTACAATCGTTATAACGATTTTATTGATAGAACAAAAAATGATTTGGAAGCGCGGCGGCGTTTGCTGGGTGTCACCAACCCACAGAAAATATTCTTTACTTCCCATATTGATTATCCACACATAAAAGATTTCCTCGAAGATGCCGATCAGTTTTCTGGTTCGATTACTGTTGAAGCGTATAATGGTGATCGGCTGGTGCTGCACATCATGACACCCGCCGACGGCTACTGTAGCTTCATTGACAATTGGGATTCCGACTGGTTTGCCTCAGTTGATGACGAACCAGCCCAAATCCATCTCCTTTTTGGCACATTCAAATCCGTCTTCGTTACCAAAGGAGAACACACGATTGTCTATACATACCGCCCCCAACTTAATATATTTGATAGCATCAAAAACTTCGTTACAAAATAGAGAACCCATGGACAAACCTTCCCGGCAAAATTTGCTGACCCTCTTAAAACATAGCATTTCGGTGATTATCCCAATATGTCTTTATGCTGCATTGCTTTCCGTCTATTTGCCGCATGGGCTGGGGCTTTCACTACGCTATGATTTTGCAAGTATTTTGCCACCCTTATTCCTGGTGTTTCTTTTGGCTTTCCAGCCGCGCGGTAACATAGGCAGACTTTTTGGGCTTACGGTAACTTTGCTTTGCTTTGCCCTACCGTTGTCTGGTTTGTGGGCAAGCGGGCAAAGCGAACAGTATCTATTGGGCGGGCTGATACCCTACTCCGACGCCGATCATTACTACATTGACGCTACCGCACTTCTCAACGGCAAACTGGTTTCGACTTTTACCGCCCGCCGCCCTCTGTTTGCGGGTCTTTTGGCTGTTTTGCTTGGCATTACGGATTACAACCTGATGATTGCGCTGGCGATTCTGGTGGCAATCTGTGCACTCGCATGTTACCTTTTTGCCAGAGAGATTCAGTCAACCCACGGCGTTCTGATGGCTGTGCTGATGCTTCTCTTTCTGTTTCTCTTTTATCGTCCTATCAGCGGTAAAACGTTAACCGAAAATCTGGGATTACCCCTTAGTGCGATTGGCAGTGCGCTTTTATGGCGCAGTATTACTCAGCAAAAGCGCTGGCAGGCGATTCTGGGCATTTTCCTTGTTAGTCTGGCGCTCAACGCACGCGCTGGTGCTTTTTTTGTATTGCCGATGCTGGTTCTTTGGGTTTCTGGGCACTTCCGCAACCCTTCTCGGCTGCCTTTATCTCCTGTGAGCTTTGGCATTGCCTCAGTTGCCGTCATCGCCTCATTTTTCATCAATTTTTTGGTAGTGCGCGCTCTGGCTGGAGAGGGAGCACCTTTTGGAAATTTTGCCCACACGCTCTACGGATTTGCCTCAGGTGGAAAGGGCTGGGCGCAGATTTACTATGATCATGATAGCGAAATACGAGATGCATCTGGCGTTGAACAAAATGAGAAAATTTATCAGCTGGCTCTGCAAAAAATGCGCAGCGAACCTTCACTGATGCTGACAGGGGCAATCAAAGCCTGGAAGGCATTTTTCAGTGTTGATGAATACAGCAGTTTCTGTTTTATAGGCGGCGAAAACGTGCAGGTCGCGAAATTTTCGCGTTTGCTCCTTTATGCGTTTTGTCTGCTCACGCTGATTTTCTGGATAATCAAGCGAGACTCTTACAAATCATTGGCAATCGCAGCCAGTATTGGGGTAATCCTCTCTGTGCCTTTTGCGCCGCCGATTGATGCCAATCGTATGCGCGCCTATGCCGCCACAATCCCCCTTTTTGCGCTTCTGCCGTTGCTGGGATTTGATAGCCTCGTTAGAAAAATATCCCATAAGGAAGTCTTTCTTTTGCATCGCAAGGACTTCTCAGCAAATAATGATCTGTATATTTTCACAATCCCTCTTCTTGCAATGTTATTGATCGCGCCGCTGCTAATACGTGTGTCTGCCACCCCACCAGCCTTACCTACAACTTCGTGCGAGGCGGGGCAAGAAATGGCATATCTACGCATCAATCCTGGTATTTACATCAATATTGTGGCAGACGACGCCGCTTCAAGGGATTGGCTACCCAATATCCGCCGTCGTTATTTCGTTAACCGCGTTCACAATTTGCCACACGTTGAGACCTTTGACGAATTTGACAATGTGCCGAGTGGCGTTTCCATCATGGAGGGGATCAACCTAAAAAACGACAGCCGTATTCTACTCTTTATTGACACCCTGAAGCTGTCTGAGCGAAAAGGTATTTATGGTCTTTGCGGCAATTACACAAAAATGCCCAATCCCCTTACAAAGCACTTTTTCTACGCGCAAAGTATACACCCATGACAGACCACCGTAGTCAGTGGATTTACGAATGTCTGCGCCCCACATGTAGATTTCGATTCGTGCAGACTTTGGACCAGCCCATTACATACTGTCCAAAATGCGGCTCAGCCCTCAAAGTCAAACAGACACCCACCCCAGTGATGCAACGATCAACCCAGGGAGTCGTACCAACAATAACGTTGGAGTTACTTTTAGATAACATACGCAGCGCGTTCAATGTTGGTTCTATTTTTCGTTCGGCGGATGGCGCTGGTGTTCGGCATATCCACATTTGCGGCATTACCCCTACCCCAGACCACCCGCGGGTGGTAAAAACTGCACTCGGCGCCGAAATGGTCATTCCCTGGACGCAACACTGGAATAGCCTGGAAGCGGCACAAAAATTGAAACAAAAAGGCTACACACTATGGGGATTAGAGTGCACGTCCACATCTACAGCCCTACCTCAAGCCCTTCGTAATTATCTACCATCTACTCCCTTGCTGCTAATTGCTGGTAACGAGCTTGGGGGCGTGGATGCGGATTTGATCGCTCAGTGCGATCAGGTTGTGCACATTCCAATGCTGGGGATAAAAGAATCGCTTAATGTAGCGGTTGCAGTCAGTATTGCCATATACATGATACAGTTTTACCCAACAAAAAGTTGACGGAGTAGATTTTGATTACCTCATACCGACAATTTGGGGTATAATTCTCGCCTGCGGGGAAGTGCTGGAACTGGCAGACAGGCATGACTTAGGATCATGTGCCGCAAGGCGTGAGGGTTCAAGTCCCTCCTTCCCCATACTACATTAACTTTTTAAGGATGTTTGCTTTGAAGATCGAAACTCAACCTATGGAAAATCATCAGGTTAAGCTCATTGCTGAGCTTGACCAAGACTTGATGGAAAGCTATAAGCGTCGCGCGGCACGCAAAATCTCGCAAGAAACAAGAATACCCGGCTTTCGCCCTGGCAAGGCGCCCTATGATGTTATCCGCCGTCTATACGGCGAAGAGAGTATCGAGAAACAGGCCATCAGCATGCTGGTTGATGATACATACCCCAAAATGCTTGAGGAATCGGGGATCAAGCCTGGTGCGCCTGGTAGCCTGGATGATATTCTCAGCACCAACCCGCCAAAACTTGCTTTTACTATCCCTCTTGAACCCACCGTGGAACTTTGTGATTACCACGCGATACGCAAAACATACCAGCCTGAACCAGTCAGTGAAGAGGAAGTTCAAAAAGCATTAGACAACCTTCAACTGGCTTATGGCACTGCCGAACCTGTTTCGCGTCCCGCACAAATCGGCGATCTTGTTTACATAAAGCTTTCCGGCCAGCTAACGGAAGAGGCACAAGAAGACAATGAGAAAGAAGTCATTAAAGAGCGCCCGTATCAGCTAATCATCGAAGAAGAGGACGAGGAAACTGCCTGGCCATTTAAGGGCTTTTCCAAGGAGTTAATAGGACTATCTGCCGATGAAGGCAAAACAGTCATCTATCAATATCCAGATAACTCGCCTTTCGAAAAACTGCGCGGGAAAGAAGTTGAATTTCTGGTAACTGTGCAAAGTGTAAAGGAGATAAAGAAGCCAGCGCTGGATGACGAATTTGCCAAATCCACGGGCGAGTATCAGTCTCTGGAGGAGATGCTTAGTTCTCTGCGCTCCAACATGGAAGCAAATCGCCTGAGAGAGTATGATACTAAATACTTTTCAGAACTGGTTGACGAGATTGTTAGCCAGTCTACTATCAAATATCCTCCTGTGCTTCTCGAACAACAGACAGAAGAATTACTTGAGTCATTTATCAAGGATCTCCAAGAACGCCATACCGAGCTAGAAACTTACTTGAAGGCGAACAAAATCGATCGTGAAACATTCATCGAAAAAGAGATCCGCCCCATTGCTAAAAAGCAACTTGAGCATTCTCTTGTGCTGGACAAAATCGGAGAACAAGAAAAAATTGATATCGATCGTGAAACATTGGTAAAAGAAACGACGCAAACATTACAACGATTTACCAATATGCCAGGTTTTCAGTCACCCAAAAGCAGCAGTGAACGCCAAAGAATGGTTGAGGTTGTTTTCCGCAATACAGCTGAGCGTCTGATGAATCAACAGATTCTTGACCGGCTAAAAGCTATTGCGACGGGGCAATTCAAATCCGATGAAATTGAAAGCTCTGCGCCATCACCCGAAGAAAACCCTGCTGCTGACCAGACGGTAGCGGAGCCTTCGCAGACAGCGGACGAAAAACCCGTCCCGGCGAAAAAGCGCTCGGCATCAAGGAAGAAAGAGATATAAGCCAAACAAATTGTTGGAGGCTAGTAAAAAAACATGTCTAAGTCACATTTTAATTCCCTTATCCCTATGGTAATCGAATCATCTGGTAGAGGTGAGCGTGCTTACGATATATACTCATTATTACTCAAAGAGAGAATTATCTTTTTGGGCACGCCCATAGACGACCAGGTATCCAATCTTATTGTGGCGCAATTACTTTATCTCAGCCGTGAAGACCCTGATAAGGAGATTCAGCTTTACATTCATTCTCCTGGCGGGGGAATATACGCCGGTCTCGCTATCTACGATACCATGCAAATGATACCTAATGTGATCAGCACCGTCGCGGTAGGGGTAACTGCTTCTTTTGGCACCGTTCTTCTGGCTGCTGGTACCAAAGGGCATCGCTTTGCGCTTCCTCACGCCACCATCCACATGCATCAACCGCTTGGCGGCGCTCAAGGACAGGCTTCGGACATTGAAATCCAAGCCAAAGAGATTCTGCGGCTCAAAGCCCGACTCAACCAGATTATGGCAGACCATACTGGTCAAAGCATTGATGTGATTGAGCGTGATACGGAGCGCGATTTCTATATGGATGCCCAGCAAGCAGTTGAGTATGGTCTGGTTGACAAAGTGCTTGAACGCCCCAAACAGTAACCCCTCACTTTTCCAGGTACAATTCAGCCTCAACCGGACAGGATGTTACCTGTCCGGTTGGTTGCTAAAATAAAAGACAATGTCCGCAACCCCCTCAGCGAAAATCGAAGCCTGTATCATTGATATGGATGGCGTTCTCTGGAAACAGGAACGACCCTTGATTAACCTTTCTCAATTGCTAGACACTTTGAGCCGAAAAGGGATAAATTTCTCGTTTGCCACCAACAATGCCACAAAAACAGCCCAGCAATACCAGGAGAAAGTGCTACGTCTGTTTGGTATCCACATCGACACCTGGCGTTTTATCACTTCGGCTGAAGCCACAGCTAACTATGTCCTTCAACACTTTCCCGCAGGCGCAAAGGTCTATATCATTGGAACAAAAGAGTTAAAAGAAGCTCTCGCCGTTAATGGGTTTGAGCATGCTGAAACCGGGCACGTCGTGGCAGTGATTGCTGGATTAGACCCCCACCTCACCTATGAAAAGCTGCGCCACGCCACCATCTTGATTCGCAACGGCGTTCCCTTTATCGGCACCAACCCCGATAAAACTTTCCCTTCTCCTGAAGGACCTATTCCTGGCGCTGGAACAATCCTTGCTGCGCTTGAAACTGCCAGTGATGTGTCTCCCATTATCATTGGCAAGCCACAGCCCACGATGTTCAAAATGGCTATTGAACGTATGGGGACTGAACCTCACAAAACATTAGTGGTTGGAGACCGCTTGGATACCGATATCCTTGGCGGAATCAACGCCAAATGCAAAACCGCTCTTGTGCTTACCGGCATCAGTACCCTGCAGGACATTGAAAGCTGTCCCTACAAACCAGATTTTATTGGTGAGAGTATTATTCATTTGTTCGAAAATGTGTAAGCAAGCCCCAAATATATATGACCTCAATTTGAGCGAGCTTCAAAGCATTTTTGCCTCTTTGGGGCAACCTGCTTACCGCGCCAGCCAGCTATGGCAAGGGCTATACCAGCAGCTATGGGCTACCCCAGAAGAATTTACCACCTTTTCAAAACCGCAGCGGCAGACATTATCGAAATACGTTCATTTTGGTACGTTGTCACCAAAGCAAACCCTGCAATCGAAAGATGGACACACTATCAAAACGCTTTTCAAGCTGGCGGACAATAACACCATCGAAACCGTTCTCATGAGCTACCAGACACGCAGAACACTGTGTATTTCTACACAGGTGGGCTGCCCGATTGGCTGCGCTTTTTGTGCCACTGGGCAAATGGGGTTTATCCGCAATCTATCTTGTGGCGAGATCATCGAGCAGGCCATTCACTTTGCCAGACATCTCAAAGCAAAAGACGAAAAGCTCACCAATATCGTTATCATGGGAATGGGAGAGCCTTTTCTTAACTATGACGCCACAATGGAAGCCATTGACATCCTGAACCATCCGCTGGGGTTCAATTTTGGCGAGCGTCGTTTCACGATATCTACAGTTGGAATCATTCCCATGGTAGAAAAATTTGCGCGCCAAAAACGGCAGGTCAACCTTGCCATCAGCCTTCACGCTGCTGATGATGACTTAAGGTCAACGCTAATCCCTTTGAACAAAAAGTATCCTATCCAAGACTTGATGCAGGTTTGCGAGGATTACATCCGCATCACCGGGCGTAGAATTTCCTTCGAGTGGGCTTTGATTCAAAATCTAAACGACACTCCCCAACAGGCAAAACTGCTGGCAGGACGTCTGAAAAACATGCTGTGTCATGTTAACATCATTCAACTAAATCCAATCAAGGGGTATCCTTTTAAGGGGTCAGACAGAGAGCGTACTGAGGCATTTTGTCAGGAGCTTAGAAGAAATCACATTCATTGCACTGTGCGATTGCGCAGGGGCATTGATATCAATGCAGGTTGCGGACAACTGGCGTCTCAATCTATAAAAGCCCAACCAAATCAACCCATGTTATAATCTGCGCTTATGGCTGTTGACCTGTTTAAGAAGTGGAAAGATGGTCTAGACCGTACCCGCAAAGCTACATTTGGGCGGGTGGCTTCTATCTTTGGTGCGACCGAAATCTCATCCGAAACGTGGGACGATTTGGAAGCAGTTCTTATTCAGGCAGATTTGGGCGTTCACACAACCCTTTCCATTTTGCAAAGCCTTAAGGAGAAGGTCAGACAAAACGGGTTGACAAAGTCCGCCGAGATGCAGGCTCTTTTGCGGACAGAACTTGTCAATCTTCTTGATGAGCCGCCACCCATTGAAATAGGCTCTTATCAACCTGCCGTTGTTTTGGTGGTAGGCGTAAACGGATCAGGTAAAACAACCACCATCGCCAAGCTAGGGAAAAAATACAGCGATATGGGTAAAAAAGTGCTTTTGGCAGCCGCAGATACTTTTCGCGCTGCTGCCGTTGACCAGCTTCAGGTGTGGGCAGAACGACTAAAATTGCCCATCATCACAGGTCAACCCGGTGCAGACCCCGGTGCGGTAGCATACGACGCTGTCCAATCTGCCATTGCCCGCAACTACGATCTCGTTCTCATTGATACTGCTGGGAGACTGCATACCCGTTACAATCTCATGGAAGAGTTGAAAAAAGTGTATAAGGTAACTGCAAAAGCTCTGCCTGGCGCGCCCCATGCAGTTTGGCTTGTTCTGGATGCAACCACAGGACAAAATGCTTTTCAGCAGGCAAAAGCTTTCAAAGAAGCCGTGCAGGTGAACGGAATCATCTTAGCCAAACTAGACTCGTCTGCAAAGGGCGGTATGGTTCTCGCCATTCAGGCTGAACTGGGATTACCCATTCTGTTTGTTGGGTTAGGCGAAAAACCTGATGATCTTCAGCCGTTTGACCGACAAGCCTTTGTGGACGGGCTGCTTGCTTCGTAAGCACATCAAATTGTTTTTTACAGGAGAATTCATGCAAGACATTGTTGACCGTCTCGAAAATGCCCTCAAAAATCTTTTAATCCTCTTGGAGCGTCTTTGACTTACCCTCCAAGCAAAAAGAACTTGAAACGCTTGAGAAACAGTCTCAAGACCCAGCGCTTTGGGAAAACCGCGAAAAGGCGCAGGCTATTCTAAAAAACTTATCTGACTTACGCACTGATATTGAAGACTGGCAAAATCTCGAAAAGCGTATCCGCGCAACCCTGGAACTGGCACAATTTGAGGACGAGAGTCTTCGCCCTGACCTGGAAAAAGAGCTTTTAGAAATAGAGAAGGAGATCGAACAACGCGATCTCAGGGTTCATCTCTCGGGCATCTATGACAGCCGCAATGCTTTGCTTGCCATTCATGCTGGGGCTGGCGGTACCGATTCGCAGGATTGGGCTGCTATGCTGATGCGTATGTATTTGCGCTGGGCAGAACAGCACGGATACAAAACTGAAATTCTAGATACCACAGAAGGAGAAGAGGCAGGTATCAAAAGCACCACGATCGCTGTCAACGGGCAATATGCGTATGGTTACTTGCGTGCTGAAAAAGGTGTTCACCGCCTGGTGCGCCTCTCCCCCTTTGATGCTGCGCATCGGCGGCACACTTCATTTGCCCTTGTAGAAGTGTTGCCCGAAGTGTCAACAGACGAAACCGTCCCATTGGCCGCTGAAGACCTGAAAATTGATGTGTTTCGCTCCTCTGGGGCAGGTGGACAAAATGTCCAGAAAAATGCGACCGCCGTGCGCATCACACATATACCCACTGGCATTGTTGTAACCTGTCAGAACGAACGCTCTCAGATGCAGAACCGAGAAAATGCCCTGCGCGTTCTACAGGCGAAGCTGCTCGATATTAAGCGGCAGGAACAGGAAAAGCAAATCTCTGAATTGCGCGGTGAATACATCAAAGCAGAATGGGGTAGCCAGATACGCTCCTACGTTCTGCATCCCTACCAAATGGTAAAGGATCATCGCACAGGATATGAAGATGGAAACACCCAGGCTGTTTTGGATGGCGACCTGGACGCGTTTATCAAAGCCTATCTAAAGCAGAATTAAACAATATTGGCGAGGAAACCTCGCCAATATTGTTTTAGTCGAGTTTTCTTGCCAGTTCTACCATTTTAAGGTCAAGTGTCTTTTTATTCGCCACCACATCGGTCAATGGGATGCTTTTGTATTCCCCTTTGCTGAGACCGACCATCACACCCGTTTCTCCCCCCGCCAGACGCTCTACCGCCGCAGCGCCCAGACGGCTGGCAAGCAAACGGTCAAAGGCAGTAGGATTGCCTCCCCGTTGTACGTGTCCCAAAATGGTAACTCGAATGGAAAAGCCAAGTTCTTCTTTGTGATCGCGGAAGAAAGTCTGCAACATGCTAGCGTTATATTTGGCACCCTCTGCGACCAGGATAATGGCGTGGGATTTGCCCTTTTCATAGGCTTCATCAATCACTTTAGCGACATCACCAGGCTCTATATCCACCTCTGGTATCACAACCATCTCTGCTCCGCCAGCAATTCCACACATCAATGCCAGATAGCCGCAATCACGTCCCATGACCTCTATCAGAAACGCACGTTGGTGAGAAGATGCAGTGATCTTGATGCGATCAATCGCCTCAAGAACAATATTCATTGCAGTATCAACGCCAATGGTAATATCGCAACCGTAAAGGTCATTATCAATCGTGGAAGAAACCCCTACCACAGGATAGCCAAGATTTGCAAGCGCACATGCGCCCGATTGCGATCCATTACCGCCAATGACAATCAAACCGTCAATACCCGCCTGATTTAGCTGGCGGATGCCTTTCTTTTGCCCTTCTATGGTCTTAAACTCCAGACATCGAGCGCTTCCCAATATTGTACCGCCCTTCTGAATAATGCCACCCACATCACGAGCACCCATTGGGACAAACAATCCATTAATTAAGCCCTGGTATCCTTGGCGCACACCATACATCTCCCAGCCCTTGTCCAAACCACAGCGCACAACGGAACGAATTGCTGCGTTCATACCAGGCGCATCTCCGCCACTCGTCAAAACAGCAACTTTTTTCATTGTTTCCTCCAGCAAAAAATCAAATGCTTTAAGATTCTATCACGGGAAAGGCTTTTACACGTAATTGAAATATATATTGAAGTTAATATCTATTTAAAATTTACCCCTGGAAAGCTATTAAATAGCGTGTGGTAAAATACTTGAGCGTAACCACATCAAAACTCATTTGGAGACAATATGAACCCAGCGGTTTGGTACATTCCCGTAGACACACTGAGAAACTTTGTCAAAGATGTCCTTTTGGCTGTAGGAGTGCCAAACGATGATGCCGAGATATGCACCGATGTTATCATCACCTCCGATCTTCGTGGAATAGAATCGCATGGTATCGGGCGGCTAAAGTATTATTATGAGCGTATCAAAAGTGGTCAGCATCAAGTGATCACGCACGTTGAAGTAATACGAGAAAGCCCCACAACTGCGGTGATTGACGGTCATCATGGGATGGGAATGGTGGTCGGGTATCAGTCCATGCAAATGGCTATTGAAAAAGCCAGAAAATATGGCATGGGGTCGGTAGCAGTGAGAAACTCGACTCATTTTGGAATTGCCGGGTATTATCCTCTGATGGCAGTAAAACAGGGTATGATTGGCATGGCTTTTACCAATGCCCGCCCGGCTGTTGCGCCTACATTTGGCGTCCAGCCTATGCTAGGCACAAATCCCATTGCATTTGGTGCGCCAACTGACGAGGAATTTCCATTTATCTACGACGCTGCCACGCCCATCACACAACGCGGGAAAATCGAAGTGCTAGCACGTCTCGAGAAACCTGCCCCTGAAGGGTGGCTGATTGACCAATATAATGAGTACGCAATAGATCCGGATAAAATTCTAGCCGGTCTCTCCCAGGGCACTTGTGCCTTTCTACCTTTGGGTGGAAAGGGAGAGTTAATGGGCGGACATAAAGGATATGGTTTGGGAACAATTGTTGAGATATTATCTGCAGCACTTCAGGGCGGTGCCTTTCTCTATGGCTTAACCGGAGTGGGTAAAGATGGAACTCCGCAGCCTTTTCGCGTCGGACATTTTTTCATGGCAATTGACGTTGAAGCTTTTACCTCTCTTGAGGACTTCAAAAGAACAACCGGTAATATCCTCAGAGAATTACGCAACTCCAAAAAAGCGCCTGGGCAACAACGCATCTACACTGCTGGTGAAAAAGAATATGAATATGAAAAAGCTGCCTACCAAAAAGGTATTCCGCTTATTCCTAACCTGCAAAAAGAGATCAAATATTTACAGCAAGAGTTGGGATTGAAACAATACGTATTTCCCTTTTAAGCAAATTATTTATGAGGTTACGTGCAACTTAAAGGAATTATTTTTGATTTTGATGGTCTGATACTGGATACAGAAACGCCCGATTATATTGCATGGGAAACAGTATTCCGGCATTACGGCGCTTATCTTGCATTTGACGAGTGGGCAGTTGGGGTAGGCAAAAAATTAGAGGACTTTGACATTCTTGCGCTGCTTGAGGCAAAGGTACAGAAACCGCTTGATAGAACACAAGTTATGAAGATGCATCATGAAATTGCTTCGCAAATGATAGACAAACAACCCCTGCAACCCGGTATATTGGATTTTATCTGCGATGCCCGCTCCAAAGGGATCAAACTGGCAGTGGCATCCAGTTCAGACAAAAAGTGGGTCCATGGGAATCTTGCCAAACATAACCTCACCGGGTATTTTGACCGGATTTTCACTGCAGATGACGTTTCTCAAGCTAAGCCAGCTCCAGAGTTGTATATAAAGACTCTTAGTGCTTTGTGTCTCTTGCCACACGAAGCAATTGCTATTGAGGATTCCCCCAACGGTATTCGCGCTGCAAAGGCTGCCACGTTATACTGCGTTGCCATCCCTAACCATGTTACCCGAAAAATGGATCTAAAACAGGCTGATCTAATCCTGGATACACTTGAAAATATATCGCTGGAAGGTCTTTTGCAACGAATCGGCGTTGCAAAAAACACATTTGCAAACGGATGAACACGATGAAAATCGAAAGATTGATGGAAATGTTACCCGAAGCGTACAATGCTATGGACAAAGAGTTCATCCTTAAAGCATACCAATTTGCAGAAGCCGCACATTCTGGTCAAAAGCGGGTTTCTGGCGAGCCATATATTACTCATTGCGTGGAAGTAGCTGCTATCCTTGTTGATCTCAAGGTGCCGCCAGCAGTCATAGTGGCTGCGCTGCTGCACGATACGGTAGAAGATACCAGTGTAACGCTCGACGACATCAAAGCAAACTTTGGTGAAGAGGTCAGCAGAATGGTGGATGGTGTAACCAAGCTGACCAATCTCCCAAACATCTATCGGGGTGACCAGCACCTCGAAGAAGCTCTAGAGGAGATTTCTGAGGAAACACAAAGCACAAAAGCAGAAACCAGACGCAAAAGTTACTATGACCTTAGAAATGAAACCCTGCGCAAGACCTTTATTGCCATGGGTGAAGATATCCGCATTGTGCTTATCAAACTGGCTGACCGTCTGCACAACATGCGCACATTAGGCTATATACCCGAAAATAAACGCAAGAAAATCGCTCAGGAAACTTTAGATATCTTTGCGCCGCTCGCCAATAGATTGGGTATATGGCAAATTAAGTGGGAGTTAGAGGATCTATCCTTTCGGTATATCAATCCAGAAAAATTCAAAGAAATTGCCGAGAACCTCACCGAGCACCGCACTGATCGTGAAAAGCAAATACAGAAAATCATTGACCGACTAAGATCAATCATGGAACAAGCCGGTATTGAAGCTGAGATTAGCGGAAGGCCCAAACATATTTATTCGATTTACAAAAAAATGGTCGAGAAAGGCAAGTCCTTTGATATGGTGTGGGACTTGCGGGGTGTGCGGCTTATTGTAAAAGATATTCCATCCTGTTATGCCGCTTTGGGAGTGATACACACCCATTGGCGGCCAATACCACACGAGTTTGATGATTACATCGCTGCCCCAAAAGATAATTTCTATCAATCTCTACACACCGCAATCATCTACGACGACGGCAAGCCGCTTGAGGTGCAAATCCGCACCCAGGCAATGCACGAGAATTCCGAATATGGTATTGCCGCCCATTGGCGTTATAAAGAAAAAGGCAAGCACGATGAAATCTATCAGCAGCGTATTAATTGGCTCAGAAAGACCATGGAATGGCGCCAGGAACTGGAAGATGCGCAGGAATTTGTTGACACCATCAAAACGGATGCGTTTCAGGATCGTGTCTATGTATTCACCCCAAAAGGCGATATTATTGACCTACCCGCAGGTTCAACACCGATTGACTTCGCCTATCATGTGCATACCGAAATCGGCAACCGTTGCCGCGGGGCAAAAATTAATGGCAAACTTGTTCCGCTAGATTACACCCTCAAGACTGGTGATTCGGTAGAGATTCTCACCGCAAAACAAGGGGGACCAAGCCGTGACTGGCTTAATCCAAACCTCGGGTTAGTGCGTACCCAAAGGGCGCGTTCAAAGATCAAGCAGTGGTTCAAGCGTCAGGATTACGACCAAAACGTCAGTCAGGGCAAAGCGATGCTTGAAAGGGAACTGCGGCGTCTTGGGCTTGGCGATATTAATCTTGATCCAATACTCTCTTCTCTAGAGATACGCTCCAGCGATGACTTGTATGCTGCCATTGGCTGCGGCGATATCTCAATTAATCGCATCATAAACAAGTTGCCTGAGGCGCAAAAAGAAGAGGACCCTCTATTAAGCCTCCATCAGGTAACAGAAAAACGGGGGGACTCCAACGCCGTTACGGTATTGGGGTTAAAAGGCATTCTTACTTCATTTGCGCGTTGTTGCAACCCGGCGCCAGGTGACGAGATCATTGGATATATCACGCGTGGCAAAGGGGTAAGTATTCACCGCATGGATTGCCCAAACATCCTAAGAGTTACCGAAAACGAGCGGGTCATCAAAGTCTCGTGGGGAGAGGCGCAAAAAACATACCCTGTGTTAATTGAAGTCAAAGCCTATGATCGTCAGGGGCTTATGGCGGATATATCCGCCATCCTCAAAGATGTGGGCGTGAATCTCATAGATGTATCTCTTAAAGTTTCGCACAACCTTGCTGCCATAAAACTTACCGTTGAGGTTTGCGATATTAACCAGTTAAGTACAGCCCTGACAAGAATCGAAAACTTGCAAAATGTCATGGAGGCTCACAGGCTGAAACCGGGATAAAAATTCCATTCAAAAGAGTTTTGCAAAGGGGGATGTGTATTTTGTACCAACAAAGTTTTTGAAATTCAGACATGAGTTGGGACAGATGGCTGAACAATGGTAGTGAAAGCAGACAAAGCGTCAGTGATGATCAAGCGCCACTCCTTGAGAGGCAGCGACCATTTCTGGCACAACAAGACAAATA